>CAWHAX010000001.1:0-91406 GCA_963827365.1 uncultured Alphaproteobacteria bacterium
GTGGCCAATGGGATCATGTCTAGGTAGCGCATCCGTAGGGACGCCGTTGCGCGCCGGTCCGACTGGCGGCGTCGCTCATGTCCGCTTTCAAGGGCATTTCGGACTAGACCCGCACATTGCTCCGACGTCAGCAAATGACCCGAAGCGGACCTTTTGCTCGGCGCCAGAGTGGCGCAACTTTTGCGAGCGATCGTGACAATTCAGCGCGCAGAGCTTGTAATTCCCTCAGTCAAGGTCCATATCTTTGTCACTGGCGCGCCGACTTAGGCGCTGACGGCAAAGACTACCGTGCCAACTCCGTGCACGCCCACCCTTTCCCGACAAATCTCAGCGCGGAGCGCCCCCTTGCGGCCTCAAGGCCCGTAGCTTCCAGGTCGCGGCCAGCCGCCTCGTAACCCCAAGAGGTACCATCATGAACGCGGTATACAATCCCGAAGTCGCCGCCGACAAGGCGCACGAGCGATACCCCAAGGGCAACGGCCAATTCGAGGCGTTGACCCTCGACACGGCCTTCCCAGAAACTGCGCGGGTTTTTGCCGAGAAGACCGTGGCTCAGACGCGCGAGGTCTATGACCGCTCCAAGGACGCTCTGGAGGCGGCAGTGGACACTATGGAGAAGTCTTTTGACGCGGCAGGCCAGGGCGCTGTTGCGCTAAACCGCAAAATCATCGACATCGCCCAGCGGAATGTAAATTCCGGCTTCGACCTGGCCAACAGCTTGGCAGGGGCCAAGAACCTCGCCGAGATAATGGAGCTACAGGGCGCCTATTGGCGTAAGCAGTTCGGCGCGCTCGCGGCCCAAGCCGAGGAAGTCCGCGCGCTGTCCACCAAGGTGACCGCCGATACGGCCGAGCCGGTCAAGGCGCATGTCACGAGCAGCATGGAAGAGCTGCGCAAGTGGAGCTGAGTCCCCGCCCCGATGTAACTCAAGCACAGGGCCAGCGCGTGTTCCGGCCCTCTTGCGTGCAAACAATCAGCGCCGTCAGGCGCGCACTCATTGAAAGCAGAAGGTCCAAAGCAATGCCGAATTTCAACTACAGCGCGGGGGCGGAGCTGTTTCCTCTAATACGTCGGAAATTCACTAACGGCCCAGTCGGCTATAAGCAATTCACCTCCGCCGCCGAAGCCATCCGTTTTGCGGTCGAGGAGCTCCCACCGGATCTTCTTCGTGGTGCCTATCTTGAAGTCGATGAGGAGAGGTTCGATGCGAAAGGAATTCGCCAACTTTACGAGAGCGACATATATCCACTAGGCCGGCGCGCATGACGGTGATTAGTTCGAGTTCTAGCCCGCAGCTACACGGGACGCAGGAGTAACATCAGCGTGGTGGGCGCCTTAGTTGGACTAGAAGCCCGCTCCACCGCGACAACAGTGGAACAAAAAAAGACCACGTGGCACGCGAGGTTTGGTCGATGCCAGTGAATGTTTCATTAGCTGACTCGCTCAGCTTTGATAGGAGGGCGCAAGTGTCGTGGCAGTTCACCGTCGGACTAGAGTGAAAGGAAAGGCTGACCGGATTGTCGTTTACGCCGAAGACGCGCTCATTGCAGCGTTAAAGGTCAAAGCTGAACGACCAACGGCCACAGTGATGTATGTGCGCCGATTGAACCGACGCGGCGACACACGTCACCCGCCGCACACCCTCACCGAAACGCCGCAATGAGAGATGGCCCCGAGAATAGCGGCCTCGTCCCGCGCGTAATGCATTCGGCTGGAAGGAGGCTCGATTGACCTACATCGTCAATGAGAGCTGCATTCGCTGCAAGTACATGGACTGTGTCGAGGTGTGTCCTGTGGACTGCTTTTACGAGGGGGAGAACATGCTCGTCATTCACCCCGACGAATGCATCGATTGCGGCGTTTGTGAACCGGAATGCCCGGTTGACGCAATCAAACCGGACACGGAGCCCGGCCTCGAAAAGTGGCTCGAGATCAATGCGAAATATGCTCAGGTTTGGCCGAACATCACCATAAAACGTGAGCCACCGCCAGATGCGAAGGACTGGGAGGGCAAACCTGATAAGGGCAACTGGCTATCGCTAAACCCTGGCACAGGTGATTGACGCCTGGACAGCGCTAGCGGCTTTCAACTGGCTGGGGCCACGCGCGATCGAAAACGCACGATGGAGCTCTGGCTTAGGTTGCCGAGCGTAATCGGCCTGAGGTGCTCATCAGGGGGTCAAGTACAGGGCTGAGGGAGGTAGACAGGTCGCTGAACCAGCGAGCGCGAGATGTTCGAGCGTGTGGCCAAACTGGTGAAGACGGACAGGGTGAGATCATGGAGACTCGCTCAACTGGCCCGGTCGATCTTCTTGACGGAGTTCATCTCTGCGTTCTTCCTGGCGATGCGCTACTTCTTCAAGCCCAAGGCGACCATCAACTATCCCTTCGAGAGGGGACCGATCTCGCCGCGCTTTCGCGGCGAGCTTGCGCTGCGGCGTTATCCAAATGGGGAGGAGCGCTGCATCGCCTGCAAGCTGTGCGAGGCGATCTGCCCTGCACAGGCCATCACCATCGAGGCGGGGCCGCGACGCAACGACGGCACGCGCCGGACCACCCGCTTCGATATCGACATGATGAAATGCATCTACTGCGGCTTCTGCCAAGAGGCCTGCCCCGTTGACGCTATCGTCCTGGGACCGAACGTCGAGTTCGCGACCGAGACACCCGAGGAGCTCTACTACGACAAGGAGCGCTTGCTCGCGAACGGCGACCGCTGGGAGCGCGCGATCGCGAGGAACATCTCGCTCGACGCCCCCTATCGGTGAGCCTGGTTGGCGCGGCTTAACTTCGATCGCGGCTGGCATAGGCGGAGGGAGACCCGCGCCACCGATGACAATCACAAAAGTTAGTCACTCGCAGCCTCATATCTTTTGTGAAATTCTTCTGGGTCCAATATGTGTAGATTGCCGCTGCTATCTTTAACAACCCACTGCCCTGGTTTTACGCGGACTAAGCCGAAATCAGTATAAGATGAAGAATAGCATTCTCTCTGACTGTAACCATATCTTTCAACCAATCTGGAAAAGGATATTTGAAATCCATAGTTTCCAAGGCTGCTTCATAATGGAATGCCTCAACGGTTTCTAGCTTTCTGCGATAGAGTGTCATTTGCTAACCGTTCCTATCTTGTAGTATCCCCAATCGTGGCATCCGCTGGCAATGTCATGGTCAGAAGCCCTGCGTGGCTACAGCAGATATATAGAGCCGAAGGCGGGATGCGAAAGCCTGCGCCCAGCCATTTCACTGGCGATGCAGCCAACCGCCAAGCGGTCAAGATTGTCTCAGCCCAATCGAGAAATCGCGGGGAAAAGCCGCAACCGAGCGGGAATGAGCGTGAAGCCAACAGCGACGGACGCAAAGAAGCGATGTGCGCCGTGGTGCAGTCGATAGTGATAATCGCCCAGCGATAGCTCCTCGACTTCGACGGGCGGCAGCGCAGTTCGGGAGACAATCGCGTGAAGCACGCTCACCATGCGAACGTGATCAAGCCCCTCATAATCCATGGGTGGCGGCTCAATGGCGTCGATCCGTACAAATCGTTCGGGAAGCGCGTCCCACAAATAGCACGGTGATTGCCGCTCAAAGGCTGGCATTCCAACCTCATTCCACCACTCGACAGGGAACGAGAATTCAGCGCCGTTGGGGAGCGTGAAACTTATCATCGACAGTGAACAGCTCGGGCGAGTTTCGCTGACGAGCAGCACCCCATGCCCGCCGTCTACCAAACCTTGTCCCCTGGGCGCGTATCATTGGCTAACTCATCACCCCGACGCTCTAACGCCTTCCTGATTTCAGCCAGTGTTTCGGCGTCGCTCTTGTTTCGGGGTTCGAGAAGAAGGACTATTCCGCCGAGAAACAGGATTGATCCAAGCATGATTGCGGGGATGGCAAATAGGTACATCTCGAAAGATGAGAAGTTTGAAAGCGACTAAATCATCTTCGCACCTAGATATCAGCCTTTTTCCTAGTGCCGAGTACCCTGAGGCCTAATAGTTCACCAATTCAACCCGCGATAGGATAGGGGTGTTCCGGGCTGCGCTAAGGACAAAATTTCTAACGGGCCCAGGCCCGAAGACGCGCGGGGCTTTTTCTTTTCCGTCGTCACTACAAATCGCACAAGAAACCACGCGAGCCCTCGCCCATTTTTGAACTTCGTTTGGAGTGAACATCGCGCATGGAGAAGTCCCGGACGGGGGGACGACGCGGGGCCTCTCCGGTTCCACGGGGAAACCAGTGACGGAGGGAAGTAACCGTCACCGTTGAGTAGGTAAGGACGGGGATTTCAATATCAAGCATCGGGGGGCGTCGGCTTCGGTCGGCGCCCTTTTGTTGTAGCCTCAGACATGACCGCCAATGACAAACTTTATGTCGAAGTGCTGGACGACGAGATCATCATCACCCTGCCCGGCACGAGCTACGCGGTGACGTACTACAGGGCTACAGCCTTCCCTCAGCGGCTTCTCACCAAGTCCCACTCGGGAGGAGAGGATCACGATGCCCCAATGACGCAAGCAGAGTTTCACGGTCGCGCCTGGAGGCTTGCCAACCACAAGGCGCGCGAGCTCGGTTGGATTGTGCAACCCAGATACGCGGAAGCCCCGGCGTTAGGGAAACCGGGGCTTCGCTGTAGGAGCTTTGCTCTCACATAGGCCGGAGCTTGGGGGGAACGCTTGAAGAGGACGGGGTCGGCCTAGTTAGCACTTCACTCGGCAGTGCAGGCTCAGTTCCCTCTCGCAAGAAACCCGGCCGCGGTGGCCGCAAGCCGGGTCTCTCTCAGCGCTAAATCTTTAGCGGTTTGCAGCAGGCGCTAGTCCGGCCGCATGGCAGCCTTCTCCTCCGCTTCAGAAGCAGTCTTTTGCGCCTGTGTCGCCTCTATTTGGGCGATCGTCTGTCTACGCCCCAGCTCTGCCATCATCCGTCCGTGATCGACAGACCAACTTCGGCCTTTTCACCCAACGGGCGAGTTCATCTAGGCTCATTTCACTCAGGGATCTTCCAGACATTCGGGCTCCACTTTTGGCTACCAAATTGCCACGAGCGCGCACAAGGGCTTCGGCTTCGGCCGGCGCCTCTTTCTATTTCGGTGTATTCGCGTCCAGGAAGTCGAGAACGGTTGCTTCAAGCTGCTCGTTTGTCACTTCCAACACATTCAGCATGTACTGCTCTGCCTGTGACACAGAACTGGTAGATATGGAAACGTAGGCTTCGCCGTTGGCTCTTACCGAAATCACCAACTTTTTGTCATGTGGCTGGCGTTGACGGAATGCGACCTCCATTTTGTCTACTTCCATGCCCACCCCAGTGTCAGCCTGTCTCGGATTTTTCACAACAAATAGCTGAACATCGTTCTTGCTGGTTTCCTTGTTTATTTGAGCGATGTAGGTTTCGAGGTGAGCTCGTTGTTCTTGCCATTTCTGGATCACCTCAACTCTCACCGATCTTACTTTTTCGGCTTTGGCAGATGCTGCCTCTTCGTCCAACCGCTCCCGCTCTGCGGCTGCCGCCTGCCTCTCTAAGATACCCTTCAGCCTCTCCTTATTTCCCATACTTGTCCCTCCAACCCATTTTCTGGACACTCTGCAGACACACGGCCAAGCTTCCAAAATAGGTGCGTCGGGTTCGGCCCGTGTTTCCGTCGCATCATTTAATTTGCCGGGGCTTTCGTTTTTCTAGCGTCGGCTAGGTCGGCGCCCGTGGCTCTGAGGTACCACAGCGAAGCGGAGGCCCTTGGTAAGAAGGTAGACCTCGCCGCGACCGCTGCCCGCGCCTAGCCCCTAGCAGTTCGGGGGTCCCGGCGAAGGATAAGAGAAGGGCCCCGAAAGGGGGCCGCTACTCAAACTCTTATGACACTTACCCTGCCATGCCGCGCCCCACTCAACCAAACTCAACCGGGCCGCGCCATGCCAGGTATATGTGGGGGTGAGACCGCCCCTTTACAAACCTGGGGCCGCAGACCGGAGCGTAGCCAAAACAACCAGCGGCCCCAAAAAGCTTGTTCTGGAGCCGCCTAACTGCTCATGGTCCGCTCGGTCTGAACGGGTCGGCAAACCCTATCCTCATCCATTCCGAGCAGTTAAACCAGGAACGCCCCGACCCTATCGCGGTTGAATCGGTGCCGGTGGGTCACGGGTCACTAGGAGCGAAGGCGGTTACAAGCCACAACAAAAAGGGGCGCCGACCGAAGCCGACGCCCCACCAGGCTTGATAGTGAAGGCCCCGCAATTACGTAATCAGCGGTGACGTGCATCGCCCGCCGTCACTTGTTCCCCCTTGGAACCGGAGAAGTCCCGTGCTGCACGGGCGGGGCTTCTCCACTGGGCGCATACTTCGTCCAAACAAAGTTCAAACAAAGGAGGCCCCTGGAGGCACCATGAAAGTGAAAGATTCAGATATATGCGAGAGATGCGAAGTCGCCCCGGTGGCAGGGTATGCTCTTGCGGAACCAGGTATCACGCTAGTCATCATTGCGCTCTGCGAGAAATGTTTGGACACCATAGAGGATGACTGGAAGACCGCGGCCGAGAAGGTTGCCGAGTGGCAAAACCGAGCGCAAGCTAGTTGGCGGTAAGGGTGACACCGAGGCCAAGGCTTCGCAAGAACGCAGAGCGTGCCGTCATGGACGCGGACAGGATCACTTGCTGCAACCAGTGCAAGCAGCCGCTAATTGAGATCGACAACCGTGGCGAACGTTTAAAAGGCTGCTTGACGTGCAACCTTTGGTCGACAGTCGATAGGAAGCTGTGGAAGCGGCTATCCGAAGAAGACCTCCGTGCGCTCCACGCGCTAGTACGACATCAGTGATTTAAGAAAAAAAAGGCGCCGGACCGAAGCCGAGCGAAGTAAGGCCCAAAGAAACACCCGCCTGATCGACCTGTTGCGTCGGAATTGAAATGTTCTTCTCACACGATCAGTGCGAGCTTTTCTTGTTCATCGTTGATTGAGAGAGAGGCAGATTGCCCCGAGCCTTGCTGCTGAATCAGCTGTGTTAGGCGGCTTTGACCACCCCATTTGCTCACAAGCGCTTCGCTGTTTCAATTTGAGAGGCCAGTTTGAAGACGCTGTCCGTGCTGCCGTGGACGCCGCACACGAGGCGGGCCGAAAGGGCCTTAAAGGCCAAGTCCTGCTTCGGGATCAATTCAGAATCGAGTGGACCTACGGAAAAGACCCATATCCGCCGAATAGCTCAGACTTCCTTGACCCTTATGCAAACGCTGTGACACCCGCGATAGGATCGGGTGTTCCTGGGAGTTCGTCGCTCACCAACTTGGTGTCAATGTCCGTCCCTTCGACAAAGCGGCGGATGCGCGCCAGGGTGTAAACGATTTCTGCCACCGATAAGTCATTCGAGCAGCACCTAGGGTGAGAGCCTGGCACCTGCGCCAACAATATGAGACCTGACGCACCTTACCAGCCCCGCGCTCCCCGCTGGGGCTTCTACTTGTCGGCATCGGTCGACGCAACATTGCCTTGGATAGGATCGGCGGCTGGCTCCCCGCCAGCATGTGCCGGGCAGCCAAAAAAGGGGGCCCCGCCGAATGTTGTTTCGACTCGCAAAGGCCGAATATGATCACCATACCGAGCGCGGCTACGTTGAGTTCAGAGGCAATGACGGTGACGGAGGTGAGATCGTGATTGCGACAATCGTCTCATTCCGTTCGAAATCCAAACTCAGCAAACAGCAACTCCAGCTAGAGATTGTTCGGAAGGCTCGCTATGCCCTAAAAAGGGCTGCGGTCGCTACATAAAGGACCTCCCTTAGAGCATGACTCGAACCGGCTTTCGAGTTTTAGTTGATGACCACGATATCATCATCACAGGCCGAGTCTCAAAAAAGGAAGGGGAGGAACACTACGGATTCGAAGTCGAATCGGTCGGTGTTCGGCCCGTGGACTCTATTCGGTGTTCGGCCCCGAGCTTCACCTCGAGCCAAATGCCGTCGGAATGTCTTGGATCGATGTCATGGGATTCGAAATCGAGGTTCTTGCCGGAATGCCGAAGGTCATTGCCTTGGGCCGGCCGCTGGCCTTGGAGTATTCCGACGGGTGGTTCAGCGGCGACGACAAACAGGAGATGTTCGATTTATTGAGGCAAGGACCCTATAGCGCCTTCGTCGATCTCAAGGCTGAAGAATTGCGTTGGCGGCCGCTCGCAGATATCCGTAACTTCTCGGTTTCATGGACGAATTTGCTCTTTGTCTCTGAGGTTCGGACTTAGACAGGGGGGCATGCTCCTTTCCGGTCGCGCAGCAGCACGCCATTTTTTGCCCCACTGTGACGCAAAGGTCACCATTCCCCCGCAAGAACCGGTTACCTTCGTTCCAAACTCAAATGGGGGACTAAAACATGCGTGTTCTTATCATCTGCGCCCTTGTCATCACTGCTACGGTTGGCGTTAGCGGCTGCTTTCACCACCAAAAGGCCGTGACGCAGGAGCCGCTCAAACTCGGCTAGCTTTTAGCGGCCGTCTAAAGCAGCACTCGATTTTTCCTGCAACTCTCTAGGCAATGCCCAGCCTCGGTCGAGCGTTCTCGGCCGAGGCTTCATTTTGTTGCGTGCAAGAAACCGGGCACCGGAGCGACCGCCGCCTGAGTCGCAAGCCAACAACGAGGAGCCTTGCGCGGGCATTGGCGGCTTGAGTAAGCCTGCGAGTGACAAAACTCACATCGCGGCCGATTGCCGTCTCTCTAAAGTTCTCTTGCGGATAGGCATGCGCCAAGCGTGGCGAACCCTCGCACTGTCCGTGGGGAAGCCCCGGTGACAACTTCCGGGGCTTCCGCCACCTCTATCGTTTCACAACTTCGCAAGCTGCCGGCTCGCGCTTCGGTCGGAACTTCGCCGTGGCTAAAACGTTGAAGCCATGACCAATTTCGAAAGGAACAAGGAACCCATGGCCGCCAACGACACCAACGCCAAACCGGCGAATCGCAACAGCCCGCGCAGCAGCGAGGATTTGAGCGACGAGATCGATGCCATCCGCACGGAGATTCAAAATCTCACCTCGACGGTGACCAAGGTCGCCGGCAGTCAGATCAACCACGCTCAGGAAAGCGTGGAAAGCGCGATCAAAGGCAATCCCTTCGCCGCCGTGGCCATCGCCGCCGCAGCGGGCTTTCTCTACGGCGCCATTCGGCGCTAGCCGTCACGCCGAAGGATGAAATCATGCCAAGCGACGCCGAGATCAAAGCCATGTTGGAGGGCGCTTAAATCCGACCGCACCCTGATGCTCGGACTTGATGGCGTCGAGGACGGTCACGCAAGACCGATGACGGCGCAATTCGAAAAGGATCCCAGCCCGATCTGGTTCTTCGCTTCGACCGACAACGAGCTCGTCAAGTCGCTGCCGCGCGGAGTCCGTGCCATCGCGACCTTCGCCTCCAAAGGCCACGACCTGTACGCGACGCTGCACGGCAAGCTCAGTCTCGACAACGATCGCGCAACATCGACCGGTTCTGGAACCGCTACGTCGCCGCCTGGTTGGAGGGCGGCAAGAACGACCCGAAGCTTGCGCTGTTGCGCTTGGACGCGGGGCACGCCGAAATCTGGCTCGACGAATCGAGTCTGCTCGCCGGCATCAAGCTTTTGCTCGGCGCCGATCCCAAGGAAGAATATAAGGATAAGGTCGCCGAAGTCGGCCTTCGCTGACGCTCGCAGCCGCCGCTAGAGCGCCGCGCGGGTAGACTCGACGCCGGCGTTCCTCTCGTCAATGTCTTGCATGGCTTGCGCGATATGCTGCAGCTGGCTCGCGCAGGACGCGGCGTATTTCAAATAGCTGTCGCCGATCAGGAGCAACTGGCGCCGCAAATGCTCATTGGTGGTGCGGAGGCTTTCGAGCTCGGCCTCCTGAGCTTCGACGTGGCCGCGCAATTGATTACGCTCCGCCGTGAGGCAATGGATCGCCGTTGCGCCGTTGAGAACCGCGTTTTCGAGGTCCTGGTATGAGGGCAGACCGTCCATGTTCTCACCCGGCTTGTTGTGCAAGTCGCTCATGGAGAGAGGATCGCAGCGTGTGGTTAAGTATTGGTTAGGGGCGGCCGCCGAGCGTGGCTAGAATCATAAGCGGAAACTTGCAACCTTAGAAAATTGACTAAGGGTTGTGCGATCCTAGACCGCCGTCAACGCCCCCGCCGCGGTCCGTATGGTGCAAGGATAGGTCATCACGCCTCGCGATTTGTCGAACCAAATGGCTGCGGCGACGGCAAGCGAGGGGATCAATCCGAGACCGAAGGCGAGCAGGAGAACCCAGAGGCTCACCGATGAGATACCGGTTCGGCGGCGTGGGGAAGAGGGCCGCGCCACGAGCTTGGAGAGATCCGTCGGGAGGGGCTTTGCTTGCGGTCTTGGCCTCAGGCGCTCGGCCATGATGTTTGGTGAGATGTCATTGTACGGGTCCTCGAGACCCGCGTCTTTGAGGGCCGCCTGAAGGGAACCGAGGCAATTGGTGCGCATCATTATGCCCTATACTGTTTCAATGAAGCCGTGCGCCGTTCCCGCGGACGTTAGGGGAATTATGGTTAACGATTTATTACCTTGCCGCGCCGCGCCGCGTCCTCTCGGCTCCTGCCGGTAGGACGACTTCATGGCTCCCACCCGCATCCTTTATGTCGTCACCGAGGACTGGTACTTCCTCTCCCACCGCCTACCCATGGCGCGCGCGGCGAAGGCTGCAGGCTACGAAATTCACGTCGCGACGCGGCTGAACCAAGGCAAGGAAGCGATCGAGGCGGAGGGCTTCACCCCGCATGCGTTGACCTGGCAGCGCGGCAGCCTGTCGCCGACGCACAGCCTTGCAGGCGTGGCCGAGCTGCGCAAGCTGTTGCGCGAGATCAAGCCTGACATCCTGCACAACATCTCGCTGAAGCCGGTTCTGCTCGGCGGCATCGCCAGCATCGGGCTGTCGTCCATCGCGGTGGTCAACAGTCTCACCGGGCTCGGCACGCTGTTCGTCGGCAATCATCGCAAGAGCGAGCTCACCCGCCCGCTCGTCGTCGCCGCGCTGAGAGCCCTGCTCAAGCGGCAGGGAAGCCGCACTATCGTGCAGAACCCTGACGACAAGAGATTCGTGCTCGGCCTCGGCGTGCCTGAGGCAAGCGTCGAGCTGATCCCCGGCTCCGGCGTCGACACCCAACATTTCGTGCCGCTGCTCGAGCCGCCGCCGCCCGTCACCGCGGCCTATGTCGGGCGCATGCTCGCCGACAAGGGCGTGATCACGCTGATCCAGGCCTATTCGCTCGCCACCACGCGCGGGGTGAAGCTCCAGCTTCTGCTCGCCGGCGGTACCGATCGCGAGAATCCGGGATCGCTCGCGCCCGAGCAGCTTCGCGAATTCGCCTCAGCCTTCGGCATTCGCTGGCTCGGTCATGTCGCGGATATCCGCGAGGTGTGGGAGAAGGCGCACATCGCCGTGCTTGCCTCACGCCGCGAAGGCCTGCCGAAGAGCCTGCTCGAGGCTGCGGCCTGTGGGCGGCCGATGATCGCCACCGACACGCCAGGCTGCCGGGAGATCGCCATCCGCGACGAGACTGCGCTTACCTTCCCCGTGGACAATGCTGAGGCGCTTGCCGAGGCCCTGACCCGCATGGCCGGCGATGCCGAGATGCGCGCTCGCTTCGGCAAGGACGCGCGCGCGTTAGTGGAGGCGAAATTCTCCGCCGAGGCTATCGGCAAGGAGACCGTCGCTCTCTACCGCTCTCTCGTGCCACCAAGATAATCTCGTCATGGTCGGGCTTGTCCCGGCCATCCACGTCTTCCCTTTTGCACGATGAAATTCGTGGATGCCCGGCACAAGGCAGGGCATGACGAAGTCTGGGCGTTAGGCGGAAGCGGCGCCCTTGGGCTCGCGCATCATGGCGGCGATGCCGTCGTAAGTCTTGATGCGAGGGTCCCAGCCGATCGCGCGGAGCTTCGCGGCGTCGATGACGAAATTTCCCGACAGCCGCTCCCACTCCCTCTCCTTGCCGAAGGTCGCCATCAGCCGCTTCACCGCGCCTGTCGGCACGCGCAACAAATGTGGGGGGCGGCCAAGCCCTTCGCGCATAGCGGTGACGAGGCCTGCGACGCTGATCGGCTCCGTGTCGGCGACAAGGAACATCTCGCCTTCAGCCTTGAGCGAGGTGAGCGCAAGCTCGATGGCCGAGGCGAGGTTGTCGATCGCCAGTAGCGAGCGGCGATTGTCGAGCCCGCCGAAGGGAAGCGGCATTGGCGTCTGCGCCAGCGTGGCGAGGCTCGCAATATTGCCTTTGACGCCGCGTCCGTAGACCACGGCAGGGCGGAGCACGCTGAACGGCACGCCGCTCCCGGCAAGCAGCTGCTCTGCTTCGAGCTTGGAGCGGCCGTAAGCGTCCGTGGGAAGCGGCGGGTCTGCTTCGGTGATGACATGGTCTGCGGCAAGCCCGGCTTGCGCCCGCACCGTGGACATCAGCACGAAGCGCTCAACGCACCCGCGCGCGGCGCCAGCGAGCTCTCCGACGACGTCCCGGTTGATGCGGTTATAGACGTCCTCTGGCAAATGGCCTGGCGCATGCGCGATGCCTGCGAGATGCAGAATGTGCGTCGCGCCGTCCACGAGCGGCGCACAATCTGCGTTCCGCGCGAGGTCGGGCAGGGCGACGCGCTCAACGCCTGCGGCCTCTGGGATCGCCGTAGGATCGCGGGCGGCGGCGCGTACGGCCCAGCTGCTTGCGGCAAGCGCGCGGACCATATGCTTGCCGAGGAAGCCAGACGCTCCGGTGACGAGCACGACGCGCTTCGAGGCATTCATTTGCCGGCTCGCGCCAGGCCGTAGAGCACAAAGCCGGTGGCCGCCGCACCAACTGCCAGCAGCGATACATCGGCGATGGTGGAGTTCGCGACGACCGCCGCAATCGCCAGGTCCGAGAGCAGCAGGCCGAGCAGAAACACCCGAACCGTCACTTGTGGCGCGGTCATGCCGGCGATCACCGCGCGCTGGTAGAAATGCGAGCGGTGGGCGCTGAAGATATGCTCGCGGTTATAGGCTCGCCAGAAGAGCGTGATGGTCGAATCGGCGATGGTGTAGAGCGCGAGCAGCAGCGCCGCGGCGAGGTCGGTCCCCGCCACATAGATCAGCATGAAGGCGAGCAGGAGCCCGATCGGCAGGCTGCCGGCATCACCGAGGAACACTTTTGCGGGATGCTTGTTGAAGGGGGCAAAGCCGAGCGTTGCGCCGAGCAGCGCCAGCGCGAGCAAGCCGATGCTCGCCGGCACCGTTCCAAGCGCCTGAACTACGGCGATGCCGAGCGTCATCGGCACCACTTGCGCCGCGGTGATCCAGTCGAGCCCGTCGAGGAAGTTCACGGCATTGACGAACCACACGGTGCCGAGCACGAGCAGTGCCCGCTCCACCATTAGCGGCAACAGGTCGGGGAACAGGCGCAAGCTCTCCGGCAGGCTCGCCACTATGACAAGAGCGGCAAGCGTCTGGCCGATAAAACGCGAGGACACGGGGAGCGCCCGTGCATCGTCGGCAAGCCCGAGCACGGTCAATCCTGCGGCGGCAAGGAGCGCGGGCAATAGCGGCGCCATGCCCCCGCCACGCGCGCCCCATACGAGCCACCCCGCTGCGGCGACAAGGAACAGCGCCAGCATGACTCCGACGCCAGCCCCTTGCGGCGTGGCGCGCACATGCGACGAGCGCTCGTTGGGATGGGCGAGGAGGTGACGGATGAGCACCGGCCGCAAGAGATAGATCAGCAGGGCCGAGAGTGCCGCGGCCGACGCGACCACGGCGATCGCTAAGGCAAGATGGGCCGGAAGCATCGCCTCAATGCAGCGTGTGCGAGGCCGGCTGCCAGTCGTCCTTGAGCGGACCGGGATGTCCGCTGGATCCCGGCATGTAGCCTTCGACGGTGGCGCGCAGCATATCCTGCAGCTCCGCCTCGTCCTGCCGCTGGATGGCGTCGTCGAGCCGCTCGAGCGCCGCGACGAGGTCGGCATAGGCAAGCACGGGCTCTGAGTTCTTGAAGATGCGCGGGTGGCTCGTGCCCGTGGTGTTCTCGCCGATCAGAAGCTCCTCGTAGAGCTTCTCGCCGCGCCGGAGGCCTATGTACTCGATGGCGATGTCGCCGTCGGGATTGTTCTCATCCCGTACTTCGAGGCCCGACAGGCGCACCATGGTGCGGGCGAGATCGTCGATCTTCACCGGCGTGCCCATGTCGAGCACGAACACCTCGCCGCCGCTCGCCATGGCGCCGGCCTGGATCACGAGCTGGGCGGCCTCTGGGATCGACATGAAATAGCGGATGATCTCCGGATGGGTGACCGTCACCGGCCCTCCAGCCTGGATCTGATTGCGGAAGCGCCGCACCACCGAGCCCGATGAATCGAGCACATTGCCGAAGCGCACCATGGTGAAGATGGTGTCGCCGCCGCGCGGCTCGCCGACCCGCGGCTCGGCCAAGGCCTGAAGGATCAGCTCGGCAAGCCGCTTGCTTGCGCCCATGACGTTGGTCGGGCGCACCGCCTTGTCGCTCGACACGAGCACGAAGCGCTCGACGCCGGTGTGCTTGGCGACTTCGGCAAGGGTCAGGGTGCCGAAGGTGTTGTTCTGCAGCCCGGTGAACGGGTTCATCTCCACGATCGGCACATGCTTGTAGGCGGCTGCGTGATAGATGACCTCGACGCCGAATTTGGCGATGGTAGAGGCGACGACCTTGCGGTCGAGAACCGAGCCGAGCACCGGGATGATCTTGGTGTCTGCGAGCGGCGTTGCCTCGGGCTCCTTCGCGCGGCGCCATTTGTTCTCCTCGATCTCCATCTCGATCTCGTAGAGCGCGACCTCCGACAGCTCGAACAGGATGAGGGTTTTAGGTCCAAGCTCGAGCAGCTGGCGGGTCAGCTCCGAGCCGATCGAGCCCCCGGCACCGGTGATCATCACCACCTTGTCCTTCACATGCGCGGTGAGAAGCTGACGCTCAGGCGCGACCGGATCGCGGCCGAGCAGATCCTCGACCTCAATCGGCCTGAGGTCGCTCACCTCGACATGGCCCGATGCGATCTCTTCGAGCGCGGGCAGCGTCTTCACCAACACGGGGAAGGGCTCGAGCGCCTTGATCGCGGCGCGCCGCTCGCTGCGCAGCGCCGAGGGCATGGCAAGCAGCACCTCTTTGACATTCTCGGTGGTGATCACCTTGCCGATCTTGCCGGGCCTGAGCACCTTGACGCCATGCACCACCTGACCAGCGAGCGAAGGGTTGTTGTCGATGAAGGCGACCATGTTGTATCCGCCGGTCTCGTTCAGCGCGCGGAGCAGCTGGATGCCGATAGTACCGGCGCCATAGATGATGACGTTCTTGCGCTCCTGGAAATTAACCGGCTTGTGTTGCGGCGCCGCCCTGAGCAACATGGCGCCTGCCCATTGCCGCGAGAGGCGGATCAGGCCCGCGGCGATCAGGCCGTAAATCACCACCACCGAGCGCGGATGACCCTTGATGCCCGACAACAGCACGAGCAGCGCCCAGGCGAGCACGGCGATGATCACCGCGACATAGATGCGCGCCGTGCCCTCAGGTCCGATGAAGCGGGTGACGAGCTTGTACAGGCCGCGCGCATGGAAGGTGATGACGCCGATGATCGGCGCTGCTGCGAACAGCACCACCATGCCGAAGGTCTCCGGCACGTAGTACTGGCTCAAGCGCAGCGAGTAGGCCGCCCACAGCGCGATGGTGAGCATGGCAATGTCGTTGAGGATCAGGAGGGCTCGCTTGAACCAGCGAGGTCGCTCGATGAGCCAGACGGCAGAACGCATGTGAAAAATCACCCCGAACCGGCCTTTGGCCGGAACCCCGTTGGTCTTGGCGCTAAGCTCTAAATCAGAGTGCGCTGCACCATAGCCGATGGTTCGTGCGAACGGAAGCAGTCAAGCTCCGCTCATAACAGCAGAAATCCGCCGGGGCCTGGGAGGCCTCTCTAACCGAGGATCACCACATGCAGCCGTTTCGGCCCATGCGCGCCGCGCACGATGGTCTGCTCGATGTCTGCGGTGCGCGACGGCCCGCTGATGAAATTGACGGTTCGCGGCAGCGTGCCCTCGCCATAGGTCGCGCGCAAGCGGTCGAACGCCTCCTCGTAGCTTCCCACAACATCACTGGCGCGGATCAGGATGAAATGGGTCTCAGGCAGGAAGGCGAGCGTCGTCGGATTGTCAGCCCCTGAGACGAGGACCAGGGTCCCGGTCTCCGCCGCCGCGGCGACGGCGCACGACAGACCCATGTGATCCTCGCCGTTTGCCGGTCCGAACACAAGCTCGACCCCCGGCATCATGTCCCAAGGGAGTGTTGCAAGCTGCGCGTCTGCACCCATGCGCAATCGTGAGGGCAGGTTATGATTGCGCAGGTCCTCTGCGACGGCACGCACGGCATCCCCTGACGTCGCCGCTCGCGTGACCTCGGCGCCTTGTGCCGCGAGCATGGTCGTCATCAACTCGATCAGCGCCTCGCGCTCGGCATGCGCCCGCGCCGGGATCGTGCCGCGCCGGTGAGTGCGCAAATGCTCCTCGACCGCTGCCTCGCGCGTCCTGTCTTTGCCAGAGACACCGAGGCCGGCGCGAATGCGCGACAGCACCAAACCGCGGGCCTGATGGGAGGGCGTCATTGCAACTCGCTCCCCTGCGTCTCTCGGTAGAGTTCATGAAACGTCTTGCCTTGCGGCGCAGGGAGATCGCGGGTGTGCGTCCACGCGCCGGCGAAGGGGAGCGTGCTGAAGCGCCCCCGGCTTCCGGCAAGCCGGGCGAGTAGCGGTGCGATCGTCGCCCCAAGCGCGTGATAGAGCTTCGGCCGCTTCGCCGCGTACGCCCACAGCCGAAGCGCAACCCGCTGCACAAGAGGAGGATCGCCGCGCTCGAAATCGCGTTCCCGCCATTTGCGCATCATCGAGGGAAGCGGGATCGCCATTGGGCAAACCTCCTCGCAGCGCCCGCAAAAGCTCGAAGCGTTGGGCAGGTCACGCGAATGATCGATGCCGTAAAGCGCGGGCGTCAGCACCGCGCCCATCGGCCCTGGATAGAGCGAGCCATAGGCATGGCCGCCGATTGCACCATAGACCGGGCAATGGTTGAGGCAGGCGCCGCAACGGATGCAGCGGAGCATGTCCTGGAAATCGCCGCCGAGCATTTCGCTTCGCCCGTTGTCGAGCAGGACGACGTGGTACGCGTGCGGCCCGTCGGGATCACCTTCGCGGGCGGGTCCCGTGGCAAAGGTGGTGTAGGTGGTGATCTCCTGGCCGGTGCCTGAGCGTGCCAGCAGGCGTAGGATCGTGCAGGCATCTTCCAGCGTGGGCACCATCTTCTCGATCGAGGCGACGACGATATGCACCTTGGGAAGCGTCTGGGTGAGATCGCCGTTTCCCTCATTGGTGACGATCACCGAGGATCCCGTCTCTGCGATGAGCAGGTTGGCTCCGGTGATGCCGACATCGGCGGCGAGGAATTTCTCTCGCAGCACGGCGCGCGCCTCGGCCACGAGGTCCGGCACCGTGCCGAGGGGGCGATCCGGCGCGAGCCCACGATGGATGCGGACGAAATCCTCGGCGATCTCTTCCTTGTTGAGGTGAATCACCGGCGCGATGATATGGCTCGGCGGCTCGTTCCTGATCTGGATGATGTGCTCGCCGAGATCGGTCTCCGCCACCTCGATGCCCGCCGCTTCGAGATGGCCATTGAGCCCAATCTCTTCCGACACCATGGATTTGCCCTTGGTGACGAGGCGCGCGCCTGCTTCCTTGCAGATCTTCAGAACAACGTCCCGCGCGTCGGCCGTGCTCGGCGCATAATGGACATGGCCTCCGCTCTCCACCACCTTCCGCTCATAGGCTTCGAGATAGAGGTCGAGATGATTGAGCGTGTGGTCCTTGATGGCGCGCGCTTCCTCGCGGAGTTTGCCGAACTCCGGCAGCTTCGACCGGGCCAGGCTGCGCTTGACGATGAAGCCGCGTTTGACGTTGAGAAGCGCCCGCTGGAGCTTCGCATCTTCCAGCGCGCGGCTCGCGTTGTGCTTGAACTCTTGCGGCGATGCCTCGGTCAATCCGGGTCACTCCGCCTTGCGCGCTTGCCCGATGGCAGGCATATCGGTCATGCCGGCGAGAACTTCCGCGACATGGCGGCACTCGACGCCTGAGCCGTCGCGCGACAGCTTGCCTGCGATATGGAGGAGGCAGCCGAGATCGCCGGCAAGCAGGCAATCTGCGCCCGACTGAATCGCGTTCCGCGCCTTGGCCTCGCCGATGGCATTTGAGATGTCTGGATATTTCACCGAGAAGGCGCCGCCGAAGCCGCAGCACACCTCCGTCTCCTCCATCTCGGTGAGAGCAAGGCCGTCGACGCTTGCAAGCAGACAGCGCGGCGCGTCATGCACTTTCAGCTCGCGCAGGGACGAGCAGGAATCGTGATAGGTAACGTTGCCGCCGAACCGCGCCGTCACGCTGTCGGCGCCGAGTACCTCGACCAGGAAGCTCGTCAGCTCGAAGCTCTTCTCGCCAAGCGCACGCGCTCTTTCTGTAAACGCCGGATCGTGCGCCAACAGGGTAGGGTAGTGCAGCTTGAGCATGCCGGCGCAGGATCCAGACGGCGCCACCACATAGTCGAAGCGCTCGAAGCTCTCGATCACCGCCCGTGCGATCGCCTTGGCATCGTCGCGATCCCCCGAGTTGTAAGCTGGTTGCCCGCAGCAGGTCTGGCTGTCAGGCACCTCGACCACTGCTCCGGCGTCTTGCAACAGCTTGATGGCGGCAAAGCCGACGCTCGGCCGGAACAGATCGACCAGGCACGTGACAAAAAGCCCGACTGAAGGACGTTTCCGCTTTTCGGCAGCTTGCGAGGTCATTTATATCCCCGACGCTCAAGGCCCTCTGTGTGGCGGGAGAGGGATCCTTGGATGTAGCATCGGCGCACTGGTGCAAGAAGCCCGAAGTCGGCCGAAACCAGGTCTAGGAGGGAGTAGTGCCGAGGAGACGGGCCGCCATTGGCTTCATGGCTTTGTGCCTCACTGTCGCGCTCGCCGGACCCGGCGTTGCGGCAGAACCGGTGCGGCTTGTTATGCCCATCGTCTACGGCACGCATCTGCCTGGGCTCGGCGAGCCCGCGTCCCGGCTTACCAAGCTCGTGAAGCAGCTCTCAGGCGGCGCGCTCGAGCTCGACCTGAAACAGCCCGGCGACGGCACCCAGCCGCAGGAAATCCTTGACAAGGTGTCGCGCGGCGGCGTCGACGCGGGCTTCTCAACCGCGAGCTTCTGGGCCGCGAAGATTCCGGCAGCGGCTCTGTTCGCAGGCTTCCCCTTCGGGCCCGACGCCAGGGGCTATGTCGAGTGGTTCTTCGCCGGCAACGGGCTGAAGCTCTATCAGGAGATGTACGATCAGGCCGATATGAACGTACACGTCATCCCTTGCGCCTTTGGCGGCGGCGAAGCCTCGGGCTGGTTCACCAAGGAGATTCGCAACCCGGAGGACATCAAGGGCTTGCGCATGCGGGGCTTCGGCCTTGGCGGCAGAGTCATGTCGCGGCTCGGCGCCCAGACGGTGCTCGTTCCAGGTGGCAAGATCGGCGAGGCGTTCAACAAGCACGAGATCGACGGGGCGGAGTTCCTCACCCTCGCCGTCGATCAGCGCCAGCGTCTCCAGGATCACGCCAAGATCATCTACGTGCCTGGCTGGCACCAGCCCGAGACCGTGCTCGAGCTGTTGATCAACGAGGACAAATGGAACGCGCTCAGCGAGGAGCAGCAGACGGTGCTCGAAACCGCCTGCCGGTCGATGTTGCTTACGACGCTTGCCGAAAGTCCGCGCCTGCAAACTGCGGCACTTGCCGAGCTCGCCAAGCAGGGCGTGCGCATCAAGACCTGGTCTGACGATCTCGCGCGGGCGTTTCGCGGCGCTTGGGAGGAAGTTGCAAGCGAGGAGTCGAGCCGGGATCCGTTCTTCCGCACTGTGCTGAGCGACCTGGAAAAGTTCCGCGCCGGCCCCGAGCCGAGCGCACCTTCATTGCCGCCGATGCCGCCAGCGCCTTGAGCGAGCAACGCCACTCGCGGCCATACATGGGCCGCCCGTCAAGTCTTCTCGGCTATTGCGTCTGGGTCTTCAGATAGGCAATCACGTCCGCCCGCTGCGGTGCGTCGGGCAGCCCCTGAAAGGTGAGCGCCATCAATGAATCTGGGATCATCGCCTTGGGATTGGCGATCCACTTGTCGATGTTCTCTTCAGTCCATACCCAGCCTTCGGCACCGAGCTTCTTCATGCCTGCCGAGTAGGACGGATAGTCGGTCACGCTCGCCGCCTTCCGCCCGACAATGCCGTTCAGCTCCGGCCCGACGCCGTTCTTGGCGCCAGGACCGACCTGGTGACATGTGGCGCAAAGCGCGGTGGTGAAGACTTCCTTGCCCTTGGCGGCATCACCGGCGGCGAAGGCCGAGCCACCCAAAGCCATCAGCGCCGCCACGGATGCGACGGCTACACCCAATAGCTTCCTCATTCTCAACCTCCCTGACGACTGATCCTTGCCGGGTTCGACCCACCCCGCTTAAGGACGCTGACTTTGCGAGTGAACGGGAAAACTGTAGCAGAAGCCGCAAATTGGCGCGTAGCCGTGAGATGCGGCATGATAACCCGCCAGAAAGTTGAAGAGTTCCCTGGGCTTCAGGGCATATTGCGGGGCCGCGGTCGCCATGCGAAACATCCGCTTAGTTAAGAGCGACGAATCTACGAGCGGTTAGGCGGGCCACGCGTCCCTTGGAGCAACGATGTCTCTGCTCACTTTGCCTAAGCCCGACGAAGCAATTCTTGGCCGCCGGGACGAGATCATCCGGCAGCTCAGGAAGCTCGCGCCCAATGCGACTCTGATCACCGATCAGGAGGGCCGCCGTACCTTCGAGACCGATGCGTTCACCGCCTATCGCTGCATGCCGCTTGCCGTGGTGCTGCCCGAGAGTACCGAGGAGGTGAGCGCGATCCTCCGCTATTGTCACTACAACAAAGTCAAGGTGGTGCCGCGCGGCGCCGGGACCTCGCTGTCAGGCGGCGCGCTGCCGCTCGAAGATTCCCTCGTGCTCGGCATCACCCGCATGACGCGGGTCCTGGCGATAGACGAGGCGAACCGCGTGGCGCGGGTCGAAACCGGCATCACCAATATCGCCATCACCAAGGCCGCAGCGGTGCACGGCTTCTTCTATGCGCCTGATCCGTCGAGCCAGCTCGCCTGTACGCTTGGCGGCAATATCGCCACCAACTCCGGCGGCGCCCACTGCCTCAAATACGGCGTCACGACAAACAATCTGCTTGCGGTTCGCATGGTGATGATGAACGGCGAGGTCATCGACATCGGCGGCGACTATCTCGATGCCCCTGGCTACGACTTCCTCGGTCTGGTCGTTGGATCTGAAGGTCAGTTCGGCGTGGTCACCGAAGCGACCGTGCGCCTCCTGAAGGCGCCGGAAGGTTCGAGGCCGATGCTGCTCGGCTTCAACTCCTCTGAAGCTGCGGGCGCCTGCGTCGCCGGCATCATAGCCGCCGGCATCGTGCCTGTCGCTATCGAGTTCATGGACAAGCCGGCGATCCAGGTCTGTGAGAATTTCGCCGGCGCCGGATACCCGCTCGACGTCGAAGCGCTGCTGATCGTCGAGGTCGAAGGCTCGCGCGACGAGATCGACGCGCTGCTCGACACCATCGCCGAGATAGCCGAGCGCTATCGCCCCCGCGTGGTCCGCGTCAGCAAGAGCGCCGAGGAGAGCGCGTCGATCTGGAAGGGCCGCAAGGCAGCCTTCGGCGCCATCGGCCAGATCTCGGATTATTACTGCATGGACGGGGTCATCCCGTTGTCGAAGCTGCCGGAGGCACTCACCGAGGTGGGTGAGATCTGCCGCCGCCACCGCTTCCGCGTGGTCAATATCTTCCATGCCGGCGATGGCAATCTGCATCCGCTCATCCTCTACAACGCCAACGACCATGCCGAGCTCGAGCGCGCCGAGATGTGCGGCGCTGAGATTCTGAAGCTCTGCGTCAAGCTCGGCGGCTGCCTGACCGGCGAACACGGCGTCGGCATCGAGAAGCGCGAGCTGATGCGAGTGCAGTACACCGCCGCCGACATCGCCCAACAGATGCGGGTGAAGGGCGTGTTCGACCCCGACTGGCTGCTCAACCCCGCTAAGGTTTTTCCGCTTGAGGGGCGCGAACGCCAGTGACCGGGAACCTCCGCCTCGGCTTCCGCGCGCCCAACACGCTGCGCGAGATCTCCGACCTCGTCGCCGAGGCGGCGAATGCCAAGATCCCGCTCGAGGTGAGGGGGCGCGGCTCCAAATATGAGGTCGGCCGCTATATCCAGTCAGGTTCGGTGGTGAGCACCGAGCATCTCGTCGGCATCTCGCTCTACGAGCCGACCGAGCGCGTGATGACCGCCGCGGCCGGCACCCCGCTCGACGACATCCGCAACATCCTCGCCGAGCACGGCCAGCAGCTCGCCTTCGAGCCCATCGACCTCGGGCCTGCGCTCGGAACGCATACCGGTCAGTCGTCGATCGGCGGCGTCTTCGCCACCAACCTCTCTGGCAGCCGCCGCATCCAGGTCGGCGCCGCGCGCGACCATCTGCTTGGGGTGACGTGCGTGAACGGCTGGGGCGAGGCCTTCAAATCCGGAGGCCGCGTGATGAAGAACGTCACCGGCTACGATCTCTGCAAGGCTGTTGCCGGCTCCTGGGGCACGCTTGCGGTGGTGACCGAGGTCACCATGAAGGTGTTGCCTCAGGCCGCCGAGACGCGCACGCTGCTCTGCTTCGGCCTGCCCGACCAGACTGCGGTCGATGTGATGACGCTCTGCCTCGGCACGCCCTTCGAGGTGTCAGGCACCGTGCATCTCCAGGCGCCGCTCGCAGCAAAGCTGTCCGATCACGACGTGGCGAAGGGAAGCGCCGCGGTCACCGCCATCCGCATTGAGAATTTCCCAAGCTCTGCCCGCTACCGCATCGGAAAGCTGAAGGACCGGCTCGCCGCCTATTCGCCTTCCGTCGAGCTCGACAATGCGCGGAGCCGCATCTTCTGGGAGGAAATCAGGACCTTGCGCGCCTTCGCCTCGTCCAACCGGCCGCTGTGGCGCATCTCCACCACACCGTCGCGCGCGGCGAAGCTCGTCGCCGTCATCGCCCGCACCCTCGACATCCGCGTGGCCTACGATTGGTCAGGCGGGCTGATCTGGCTCGAGGCTCCTGCCACCACCGACGCAGGCACCGTGGAGATCCGCCGCGCCATCGCCGAGTATGGCGGCCACGCCACGCTGATTCGCGCCGAGCGCGGCACGCGCGCGAGCGTCGACGTGTTCCAGCCGCTTGAGGCGTCGCTCGCCGCGCTCACCACGCGGCTGAAAGCTGCTTTCGATCCGGCAGGCATTCTCAATCCTGGCCGCATGTATCCCGGGGTCTAGGCTTAACCATGCACACCAATTTCTCCCACGAGCAGCTCCAGGACCCGACCATCGCTCGGGCCGACGCCATGCTGAAGCGCTGCGTCCATTGCGGCTTCTGCACCGCAACTTGTCCGACCTATGTGCTGCTCGGCGATGAGCGCGATAGCCCGCGCGGCCGCATCTATCTGATCAAGGAGATGTTCGAGCAGGGCACGGTCACCGCGCCGGTCAGCTATCACATCGACCGCTGCCTCTCTTGCCTCTCCTGCATGACCACCTGCCCCAGCGGGGTGGACTACATGCACCTCGTCGACCTCGCCCGCATCCGCATCGACCACAAGCGCTCGCCGGCACAGAAGACCACGCGCTGGCTCCTCGCCAAGACGCTGCCCAGCCCTGCGCGCTTCCGCATCGCCTTGCTGTTTGGCTGGCTCGCGCGTCCGTTCCGCGGTCTCTTGTCGAAGCTCGGCATGAAGACCGGCGCTGCGGCGCTTGCGCTCGCGCCGTCGCGGCTTCCGTCCTTCAAGATGCCGAAGCGCGAGTCGTTGGTCCGCCCGGCCGGAGCGCCGGTCAAGCGCGTAGCGCTTCTGCTCGGCTGCGTGCAGGACGTGCTCGAGCCTTCGATCAACCAGGCCGCCATCAGGCTGCTCAGGCGTCACGGCGTCGAGGTGGTGATGCCGACCGAGGAGGCCTGCTGCGGAGCCCTTCAGCATCAGCTCGGCCGCGAGGACGAGGCGCATAAGGCCGCGCGGCGCAATGTCGATGCCTGGTCGAGCGCGCTCCGCGAGGGCCCGCTAGACGCCATCCTCACCACCGCCTCCGGCTGCGGCACCATGATCAAGGACTACGGCCATCTGCTCGCGCGCGACCGCGGCTATGCCGAGCGCGCAACCGACATGTCGCGCATCGCACGCGACATCGGCGAGTTCATCTACGAGCTCGGGCTGCTCCCGCCGCTCGCCTGGACCAGCCTCCGCGTCGCCTATCACTCTGCCTGCTCGCTCGAGCACGGCCAGCAGGTCGGGCATGAGCCGCGCGCGCTGCTCTCTCAAGCCGGCTTCACCGTGCTCGAGGTTCCCGAGGGCCATATCTGCTGCGGCTCCGCCGGCACCTACAACATGCTTCAGCCCGAGCTTTCGGGCCAATTGCGCGACCGCAAACTGAAAAACATCGCGAGCGTGAAGCCGGACTTGATCGCCACCGGCAATATCGGCTGCATAACTCAGCTTCAGCGCGGCAGCGGCGTTCCGGTCGTGCATACCGTCGAGCTGATCGATTGGGCGACCGGCGGCCCATGCCCCAAGCCGCTGGAGAAGCTCAAAGGCAAGGTGCACCCAATCGAGAGCCTGATGGAGCTGTCGAGAACCGCACAAATGCGTTGAACCGAAAGCCTTTTCGCGCCTAACTTTCTCAGCAGCCTGTTAGCCGTCGGCAGCAGACCGTGTAATGTTAGCCGAGATGTTAGCCCATGACGCGGAGACAGAGGCTTGATGATGCCGGCGTCGCGGCCCTGAAGCCGAAGGCAAATCGGTACACGCACGCGGACCCGGAGCTCCCCGGTCATTACGTCCGCATCCAGCCGAATGGATCCAAGTCATTCGTTGTCGTGGCTCGCGACCCGCGCGGGAAGCAACACTGGCGGACGATTGGCTCTCCCCCCATGAAGATTGACGATGCGAGGGACGAGGGGCGCAAGACCATCCGCTCAATCAGAGAGGCCCGGCCAGATAGCTTCGAGGGTGTCGCCGGCCAATGGTTCAAGCGCTATGTGCTGAAGAAGAAGCTCCGCAGCGCAAACGACATCAAAGGGTTTCTGGAGCGGCACATCTACCCGTCATGGTCTGGTCGCGACTTTACCTCCATCAAGCGCTCCGACATTGCCAAGCTTCTCGACCACCTCGAGGACGAGCACGGCGCACGCCAGGCAGACTACGCGCTCGACATCGTTCGGCGCATTTGTAACTGGCACGCTACGCGGGACGATAACTACAACAGCCCCGTCGTCAGGGGCATGCGTCGAACCAACCCGAAAGAGCAATCGCGCCACCGGATTCTTTCCGACGACGAGATCAGGAAGGTGTGGAAGGCGACAGACCCAGCGACATCGTTCGGCGGTATCGTGCGCATGCTCCTTCTCACCGGGCAGCGGCTAGACAAGGTTGCCTCGATGCGCTGGGAGGACGTGAGCGAGGATGGGGTGTGGACCATCCGCACGGAGGAGCGGGAGAAGGGCAACGCGGGGGTGCTGGAACTGCCCGAGCTTGCAATGGAGATCATCGATCTACGCGAGCGGGGGAAGGGTCTGATCTTTCCCAGTCGTCAGAGGAACCAGCTGGGAGGCTTGGCGAAGTACAAGCGTAAGCTGGACCGCGACTCAGGCGTAACAGATTGGGTACTACATGACTTGCGGCGTACAGCTCGAAGCTTAATGAGTTGGGCCGGCGTAAGTAGTGAGCATGCGGAGAGGGTGATGGGTCACGCTATTGGCGGTGTGGAAGGTGTCTATGACAGGCACGAATACAGAGCAGAGAAGGCGGAAGCACTTTCTAAACTTATCCACAAGGTGGAAGAAATGATGCGGGATTGGCGAGGATCGCCGAAAAAACTGAACGAGAAGTAAGTTCGGAAAGTTCTTCCTTCCGTGAGCCTCACTTGGAGGTTCTTAGCCCAAGGAGGGATCTAGCGATGAGCCGACAGAATAGCATGTCATATCCAGGCCAAGGCCGTGTGAAAGATCCTCACTTGCCAAAAGATCCCGATGGAGGTCGCCAAGGACAGGGAAAGGCGGCGCAGTCGGAACCCAATCGGGACGGGTCCAGGAGTTCAACGAAAGCCCGCAGCCCGCTCTCGGCGACTAAGCATCGCCCTAAAGCTGATACCGGCACGCGCAAGTGAATAAAACAAGAGCGCTCGTTGACAGGTAGGCTGGTGAGGAAGAGCCTCTCTTCTCTCAGCTCAGGGAGAGGAACATGGACGACAAAAATAAAGATCAGTCAGATACAGCTACTGGCACCACTGGGAGCGCCCTAGGTGGGGCTGTCGCTGGCGCAGTGGCCGGGACCGCCTTAGGTGTTCCAGTCGTTGGTACCGTGATTGGCGCACTCTCGGGTGCCGCGATAGGCGCAGCAAGAAAACGAAACACAGCGGCAAAACGGAAAGCGAAGCCGGCATCGGCGTCGCCAAAGAAGAAGGCATCAAAGAAGGCGTCAGCTGCAAAAAAGCCATCCACAAAAACAACAAAACGAAAGACCACGAACACCGCTGCAGGAGCCAAAAAGCCGCTGCGCAAGGCAGCCAAAAAGCCGACGCGGAAGCGTGGAGTTACTTCAGCCAAATCGCGTTCAAAAGGAAAGAGGTGAGCGCCAGCAACCACGTCGCGCCGGGTTTCTTGTTGGAAGGAACATCTCTTAGCTTAGCGAGTTTGATGGCCAAGTAGGCCGACCCCCAGTCCTCTTTTAGTAGCGTGTCCCCCCACGCTTCGGCCTATTGATGAGAAAGTATCTCTAGCGAAGCCCCGGCCGCCCCCCGCACCGGGGCTTCTGCTTTATCTAAACAATCCAACCCAGCTCGCGCGCCTTCTCGTTCGCCGCATCCCAAGCTCGCGATATGAATTCCTGCGTGCTGACCGGCGGGTTCTTTGCGACGATGTATGGCTTGCCTCGTGGCTTGAAGTAGACCGCCACGGATTTAGATCCGGGTTGCGTGATGATGAGGCGACCGCACTGTTTAGAGTTCGGCCTGGCGGAGCCCCAATTGGGCGAGATACTAGGTCGCTGCAGCAGCCCTCTTCAACAGGTGACGAGCCATCCGCACAACCTCCTCCCGGAGCTGCCCCTTACTCAGCCTTTCGGTCGTTCGATACGTGGCGCGATAGCGCAGGCAACGTAGTAAAGTTGCCTGTGGAGGATCTGGCTGCGCTGCATGCTCTGAGGCGAGGAGGAAGCAAATGACCAAAGTTTTTCGGTACAGGGTCTACGACGCGAGTCGGGACGACTATGCGGAATCAACCCGCATGGCAACTCGAGCAAAGATTAGGCAGATCGGCGGCGAAGTCATTCGTAGCTCAAAGACTGAGGTCGATGACAAGCATCTGGACGATGGTTGGACGGCGAAGGGCTTTGTCGAGAAACTTGCCGCCGACCAACTGAATCAGGCTCGCAGCGGACATGAGGGCGGAAGTCTTCCGCCGAAGCCACTCGGGCGTTCATAAAGCGAGGCCGCCGCGACCGGAAGCAAAAGGGCGCCGGCCGAAGCCGACTAGGAACACGCGATCCTATCACGGGTTAAATCGAAGCCGGTGGTGAATGAGTTGTGAGTAGCACCGCCGGATCAGCCCCCCATCTGGCTGAGAGAAGCCCGGCTTTCCGTTTCGGCCGGGCTTCTTCTTGCGGTGCACGACTGCCCATTGACAGGATAAAAGGTCTTTGGATTCGATTCCGTTCGGCGACGAGGACGGCGTCGTCGCGATGGAGGGCAAGATGCTAGGCGATCCCAAAGAGTGCCTTAAGCACGAGGAGCGTTGTGCAGAGCTTGCACGGCTCGCCAGAACCGCAGGAGTCCGCTTGCGGGGCTTCTGCTTATCTACACAATCCACCCAAGCTCGCGCGCTTTCTTGACCGCCGCCTGAAAGGCGTGCGCACGGAACTCGCTGACCGCAGGTGAGGTGGTGTGCGGATCAACCCAGCTACGAGTGAGCAGTAGGTTTGGCCGGTCTGCCCTCTTCCGATACGCCAACATGAAGTCCGTCCCCGGCTTAGTGATGATTATCTCTTCGCCGTCAAACTTGACCTCGATGTCCATGATGAAGCCGTATCACAAAAAGAAAGGGCGCGCCGACGCCTACACGCCCCATAATCACCTGGGTTACAAAGGGGAGCCCCGGAGTGGGCGACCGCTCCGGGGCTAGACATTTCAGGAGTAGAGTGGCCGACGCCCTTGCCAAGCATCAACCACCGCTTTGGTAGCACAACACGCTGTTACAATCTTGGCAAATAAGTTGCCGAGGTTTGTTACCCGGCCCTGGAAAACAGCATTGAATAGATCGCCACGCTGAGCGGAACAAAGGCAAGCGCCAAGGCGATCCAAAGAACCAGCCGCTCGAGCAGCCACGCGACCCAAAAAAGATGAGGGAGAGCTTTGCCCCCCGGCCTAGCTCCCCCCGTCCGTCGTGCAGAGTTTTTCCCTCTCGTCTGCGCGCGAATCTCAAGCTGAGCAGATTAGGCAAGCGTGGCAAATATCGGGCGGCATGCACCCAGCTAGAATAAAGCCAGACGGCGTTGCCAAAAGGACACGCTAGGCGCGGTAACTGGATGAGATCGAACAAAAAACAGGCACCCAACCGGGGAGGTTAGGTGCCTCAGAAGCGCTTTTGCGCGTGCGTCGGGAGGGAAGCCGACGCAATCACAGGCGACATATCGGCTAGACGGGGGGCACTAGCGATAAAAAATCAACACCGCCTGACCACCGTGAAATGGTTAATGGCTTTGAGTTATTCAAGGGGGTCGCGAACCGCGACTAGGCCCAAGCAACGCCCCGGGGCGAGTTTACCAACTCTAAAACTCGCCGACCGAATCCGCACGCCCTACTGCAGTCCAAGCTGCTTACTGCTTTTCTACACATTTCTTGCCGGCGTCATCCCAGACTTTGCCGGCTTTCTCGCAGTCCTCTTTGTCGCTGTGAGCGCACAAAGCTCTCCTCAAACTGTTTTCGCATCGCTGCAAACACTTTCGCATCGCGGTGGAATGGCTTCATCGTCGCTCTTTGCGATGCTTCCCTTATCGCTGCTCGGTCAAGTTCCTCGTTCCGCGCCGGTTCGGCGGTCTTGGTTTCGTGAGCGAGACGCAAAAACAAAAGCTTGTCTTCGCGCGACGGTGAGTCCAGCAGCCAATCCCAGGGGCGATGGTGCCGCAATCTGCCATAGGCGCTATACGGCCACCACGGGAGCGCAGCAGCCAAAATGATAACCAAGCTGAGAAATAGGGCAGGATTCATAGCCAGTCCCTCGCAAATCCTGATCAGTGAACGTAAGGAGCAGCGGCTGGTTCCTATGGCGGGGATTAGGAGTGGCGGAGTGTGACTCCTCGATCACAGCTACGCCTAGGGGATTAAGCCTCGAGTGCTGTTATTGACTTCACCAACGGCGAGCGGCCTCAGGACGATCGTGGCTGACATTCTTTGCGACCAATGCCAGACACCACTCATCGAGATAGACCTCTATGGTGAGCGGTTAAGCGGCTGCACCGTCTGCAATCAATGGGGCCGTCCAGGAGACAGCTATCAAGTCATGGAATTGCTAGAGGAGGACCTTGCGGCCATCAGGCAGCGCATACAGCAATAGAAATGATCGGAGAAGCCGACGGTCAGTCGGAAAACGTGTTAGCCGTAATGTTAGCCCGAATCGATCAAAGCGTTGGATTTAAGGGCTTTTGTCCACACTAGAAATCCGTTCGAGAGCCTGATGGAGCTCGCCGGCGCCCGTTAACGGTTTGCCAAGGCCCACCGTCGCTTGCTGGGCGCACCCCTATGGGCTAGAAGCCCCGAGGCAACAGCCATTTCGTCGACAGCTATCCCCATGAGCAAGAAAGACGAGCCGGTCCGCCCCGAGGCCCGCCTGCCGAAGGGCCTTTTCGACACGCCCGCGAGCGAGCTTCGCGCGACGGCGGACATGCTCGCCACCATCAGGGGCGTGTTCGAGCGCTACGGCTTCGAGCCGCTCGATACCCCTGCCATCGAACATACAGACGCGCTCGGCAAGTTCCTGCCTGACCAGGACCGACCCAACGAGGGCGTGTTCTCCTTCAAGGACGACGACGAGCAATGGCTGTCGCTCCGCTACGACCTGACCGCGCCGCTCGCCCGCTATGTTGCCGAGAACTACCAGAGCCTGCCCAAGCCCTTCCGCCGTTATCAGGTTGGTCCTGTGTGGCGGAACGAGAAGCCTAGCCCCGGCCGCTTCCGCCAATTCACCCAGTTCGATGCCGACACGGTCGGCGCCTCATCCGTCGCCGCCGACGCCGAGCTTTGCATGCTCGCCGCCGACACGCTTGAAGCGCTCGGCGTTCCGCGCGGGCAATACGTGGTGAAGGTGAGCAATCGAAAATTGCTCGATGGAGTAATGCAAGTAATAGGTCTCGCCGGCAATGAAGATGCTGCGCGGAGGCTTATCGTCCTACGCGCAATAGATAAGCTCGACCGTTTAGGCGTCGACGGTGTCGGCCAATTGCTCCGCCACGGACGCAAAGATGAAAGCGGCGACTTCACAAAGGGTGCCGGCCTCAACGACCACCAAATCCAAACGGTTTTTTCATTTGTGATTGGTGGCGCAGATCCGAACCAGATCGATTTTTTTCAACGTCTAAAACTTGCTTTCGACAAAAGCCAGTCGAGGGTTGGAAAGGAAGGGCTCAAGGAGCTTACCGAAATCTTCGATCTCACGATGGGAAGCGGATATGGGGATCGCGTCAGCGTTGATACCTCTGTCGTCCGCGGCCTCGAATATTACACAGGGCCCGTGTTCGAAGCTGAGCTGACCACGCCCATCAAAGACGAGCGCGGGCAATCGATCCGCCTCGGCTCGGTGGTGAGCGGCGGGCGCTATGACGGTCTCGTCGAGCGCTTCATCGGCGAGAAGGTTCCCGCCACCGGATTGTCCATCGGCGTGTCGCGCCTGCTTTATGGCCTCAAGACCCTCGGCAAGCTCCCCGCTGACTCTGTGCGAGGCCCGGTCGTGGTGCTGGTGTTTCCTGACCAGCCCATCGAGAACTATCAGCGGCTGGTAAACCGGCTACGCAACCCTGATGACGGTGGTCCGCCGATTCGAGCCGAAATGTATCTGGGAAGCGGTAAGCTTGGCGCACAGACGAAGTACGCCGACAAGCGTCGAAGCCCGTGCATCGTGATCCAAGGTGGCAGTGAAAAGGACGATCCCTCGGGACCAAAGGTGCAGATCAAGGATCTGATCCTCGGCGCCACGCTCACCTCGATCAAGGACCGCGACGAATACCTAAAGAAGCAGGCAGAGGCCCAGTTCGCCGTGCCCGAAGCCGATACGGTCAAGGCCGTGCGGGACGTCCTCGCTCGTCACAGGGCGTGAGCCATGGCCGCGGAATCGGCGCGAAAATTCGAGGCGCTCGAAGCGCAAGCCGCCACCTTGCTCGAAATGTTTAGCAAAGGTGGCTACGAGCAGGTTGCGCCTTCGATCATCCAGCCGGCTGACCTCCTGCTCGACCAGATCGGCGAGGCGATCAGGGGCCGGACCTACGTCTTTACCGATCTCACCGGCGCTGAGCTGTGTCTGCGGCCAGACCTCACGGTGCCTGTGTCGCGGCTCTATCTCGAGCGGCACCCGCGCGCCGATGTTGAGGCCCGCTATTGCTATAACGGCCCTGCCTTCCGCTTTCAGACGAAGAGCGCGAGCGGCACCCATCCGCGCGAGTTCCGCCAGGCTGGCATCGAATGTTTCGGTGTCGCCGATCGCGACAGCGCCGACGCCGAGGTCGTGCTGCTCGTCGCCGATGCTGTGAGGAGCGCCGGTCTGAAGCAGTTCAACTTCCACTTTGGCGACATCGCGCTGTTCTACGCTCTGCTCGATGCGCTTTCGCTGCCCGAGCGCTGGCGGCTCAAGCTGCGTCACTATTTTTGGCGTCCGCCAGCCTTCCATGCGCTTCTATCGCGGCTCGCCAGGGGCGAGCTTTCTGAGGGCGAGGGCCCTGTCGCCGCTCTCACCGCCACGCTCGCCGATGAGGATCCGGCCCGCGCCGAGGAGCTGGTCGCAAATTACTTGGAGACCAACGATCTCCCTCTGTCCGGCAACCGCACGATTGGCGAGATCACCGAGCGGCTGCTCGATCACGCCGCCGATCGCCGTTCCGAGCCGTTGCCGTGCGAGGTTGCGACCGTCATCGACTATTACCTCGCGGTGGAAGCGAGCCCGCGCGAGGCGATCGATCGCATCGCCATGATCGGGAAGTGGGCCGGCATCGACCTCGGGCCGGCGCTCTATGTGATGTCCCGCCGCTTCGACCTGCTCGAGGAGCGCGGCATCAACATCGGCAAGGCGAGCTTCGCCACCGAGTTTGGCCGCGACCTCGAATATTATTCCGGCCTCGTGTTTCAGATCGAAGTCGGCGGCGACAGGACGAGCCCCATCGCCGGCGGCGGGCGCTATGACGGGCTGCTTCGCTCAGTCGGCGCGAAGGTCGACGTCCCGGCGGTCGGCTCGGCCATCCACACCGAGCGTCTGCTCGCCTCCGTCAGGGGGCTCGCCTGATGGCCGCGAATCTCACCATCGCCGTTCCCGCCAAGGGACGTCTCAAGGACAACGCCACCGCTCTCTTCGAGCGCGCAGGCTTGACCTTGCGCAAGACCGGGCACGAGCGCCGCTATAGCGGCGTGATGCAGGGGCTCGACGGCGTCGAGGTCGCTTTTCTCTCCGCCGCGGAGATCGTGCATCAGTTGGAGGCTGGGCGCGTCCATATCGGCATTACTGGCGAGGACCTGATCCGCGAGACGCTTCCCGATGTCGAGGGCAGCGTGGAGTTCCTGGCGCCGCTCGGCTTTGGCCGGGCCGATGTCGTGGTTGCGGTGCCTGACTGCTGGATCGATGTCGTGCGCATGGCAGACCTTGAAGACGTCGCCGCCCAGTTCGCTCCGGTGCACGGCCGCCGGCTTCGCGTCGCCACCAAATATCTCAATCTGACGCGGCGCTTCTTTGCCAGTGCAGGCGTCGCAGGCTACCGCATCGTGGAAAGCGTTGGCGCCACGGAGGGAACGCCCGCGGCCGGCACGGCGGAGCTGATCGTCGACATCACCACGACCGGCACCACGCTCGCCGCCAATCACCTGAAGGTGCTTGAGGATGGCCTGATCTTGCAGTCGCAGGCCCAACTCTTCGCCGCGCGCGGCGCGCAATGGACCAAGGACGCGCTCCGCCTGCGCGAGACCATTCTCGATCGCCTGTCCAAGTCGGCCAACAGCGGACCGGCTTCGCAATGACGGACTGAGCGGCGCCTCAGACGAGGCTTAAACCCATCTCGTCAGCGGCAGAAGCGCCGTCGTCAGGAGAGACTGGGCCGAGCCGATGGCGGCCCTTGCCGTCCGGCTTGAGCGACAAGAAGCGCTCATGGAACACGATGAGGCTCGACCGGTGGCCGATCGACACGATTGCCGCATCGGGCAGGTGGTCGAGCAGCAGGCGATAGAGCATGGCCTCGGCCGGCTCATCGAGCGCTGACGTGGCCTCGTCGAGGAACAGCCAGTCTGGCTTCTGCAGGAGCGCCCTGGCGATGGACAGCCTTTGCTGCTCTCCCACGGAGAGCCGGTCGGCCCAATAGGCGGTCTCGTCGAGCGCCTCTCTCAGATCGTCAAGCCCGGTCGCGCGCAACACATCGTCGATCTCAGCCGGCGAGAAATCGTCCTGCGGCCCTGGATAGGCGAGAGCGCCGCGCAAGGTGCCGAGCGGCAGATAGGGCTTCTGCGGCAGCACGAGAAGCTTGGCACCCTTAGGGATGCGGATGGTGCCGGCGCCGAACGGCCACACGCCGCCAAGCGCGCGGAACAGGCTCGTCTTGCCGGAGCCGGAGGGTCCGGTGACCAGCACGCGCTCGCCAGGCACGATCTCGAGGCCCGAAGCGCTGACGATCTCCTCGCCGTTCGGCAAGCTGACGGTGAGGTCATCGGTTGCCATCACCGCGCCGCCATCGCTCACATGGTTGACGCGCGGTGCGGCGGTATTGAGCCCCTTCGCCCAATCCATCGAGGCGTCAAAGCCTGCGAGCCGGTTCAGTACCGCCTTCCAATCGGCGATCTCGGAGTAAGCCTTGACGAAGAACGAGAGCGCGCCCTGCACCTGGCCGAAGGCGGACGCGATCTGCATCAGGCCGCCAAGCATCATAGAGCCTGCGAAGTAGAGCGGGCTCACCACGATGAACGGGAAGATGATGGCGATCTGTGAATAGCCTGCGGTCAGGAAGGTGAGCCGCTTGGTGCGCTGCATGATGCTGTACCAATTGCCGACCACACGGCCGAACCGATCGAGCAGGCGCTCTTTCTCGGCGGGCTCGCCGGCGAGCAGGGTCACCTCCTCGGCATTCTCGCGCAAGCGCACGAGCGAGAAGCGGAAATCGGCTTCATAGCGCTGCTGGTCGAAATTGAGCTTGATCAGCGGGCGGCCGACGAGATGCGTCACCCAGGTGCCGAGGACGGCGTAGATCAGCGCCGCCCAGACGAGGTAGCCCGGGATGTTGAAGGACTGCGATCCGATCACGAGCGGGAAGCTCGACGACAGGCCCCAGAGGATCACCACGAAGGAGACCAGGGTGACGATGGAGCCGAGCAGCGCGATGCCGATGTCGAGGGTCGAGTTGATGAACAGCTTGATGTCGTCGGCGATGCGCTGGTCGGGGTTGTCTGCGGAGTCGCCCTTGAGCCGCATGCGGTAATGGGTGCCATCGCCGAGCCAGCGGCCAAGATATTTGGTGGTGAGCCAGCGCCGCCACCTGATCTGCAGCCATTGCTGGAGATAGAGCTGATAGACGGCGCTGACGATGAAGGCTGCGGCCAGCACGCTGAACACGCCAAGCTGCCAGATGAAGGTGTCCCAGTCCTTGTTCTGCAGCGCGTCGTAGAAAGTCTTGTACCAGGCGTTGAAGCGGACGTTAAGCCAGACCTGGAACAGCTGGAGACCGATGACGGTGACGAGCAGGATGCGCCCAGCCCGGCCGTCCTCCGAGCGGAAATAAGGGACCGCGATGCGCGAAAACTCACGGGCGGAATTCCGAAATCCAGCCAAAATGCATCTCTCCAGGCGGCTCAAAGCGAATTGAGCGCTATTCGTTCCCGACGATAGGGCGAGAAGCCGGCCCAAGGGAAATTACGTTTGCGTAAGGCATGCGTGTCTGATCGGCGGGAATTAAGGCAAAAGGGGCGGCCAATGGCCGCCCCTTCGCAAATCGTAGCCCGGATTTTTGGGCTTACATCATGTCCATGCCGCCCATGCCGCCGCCTCCGGGCATGTGCGAATGCTCTTCCTTCTTCTTCGGCGCCTCGGCTACGCCGGCCTCGGTGGTGACGAGGAGGCCAGCCACGGACGCCGCATCCTGGAGCGCGGTGCGCACCACCTTAGCGGGATCGATGATGCCCTTCTGCACGAGATCGACATACTCGTTGGTTTGGGCGTCGTAGCCGTAGGTCGGAGACTTCTGGTCAAGCACCTTGCCGACCACGATCGAGCCTTCGACGCCGGCATTCTCGGCGATCTGGCGGATGGGAGCCTGGAGTGCCCGGCGGATGATATTGATGCCGGCTTCCTGGTCCTCGTTGTCGCCCTTGGCCTTGAGAGACTTCGAAGCCCAGAGCAGCGCGACACCGCCGCCAGGAACGATGCCCTCTTCGACCGCGGCGCGCGTTGCGTTCAGCGCATCGTCGACGCGGTCCTTCTTCTCCTTCACCTCGACTTCGGTCGCGCCGCCGACCTTGATCACGGCAACGCCGCCGGCGAGCTTGGCGAGACGCTCCTGGAGCTTTTCGCGGTCGTAGTCGGAGGTGGTATCCTCGATCTGCTGCTTGATCTGTCCGACCCGCGCCTCGATGTCAGGCTTCTTGCCCGAGCCGCCAACGATCGTGGTGTCGTCCTTGGTGATAGTCACGCGCTTGGCCTTGCCCAGCATCTGGATGGTGACGTTCTCGAGCTTGATGCCGAGATCCTCGGAGATCAACTCTCCGCCGGTCAGCACGGCGATGTCCTGCAACATGGCCTTGCGGCGATCGCCGAAGCCTGGCGCCTTGACCGCCGCGACCTTCAAGCCGCCACGCAGCTTGTTGACCACGAGCGTGGCAAGTGCCTCGCCCTCGACGTCCTCGGCGATGACGAGAAGCGGGCGGCCCGACTGCACAACCTGCTCGAGGAGCGGAAGCAGCGGCTGCAAGCCGGAGAGCTTCTTCTCGCAGATGAGGATGTGGGGGGTCTCGAGCTCCGCCACCATCTTCTCTGCGTTGGTGATGAAATAGGGGGAGATGTAGCCGCGGTCGAACTGCATGCCCTCGACCACTTCGAGCTCGCTCTCGAGGCTTTTCGCCTCCTCGACGGTGATCACGCCTTCATTGCCGACCTTCTGCATGGCCTTTGCGATCATGTCGCCGATGGCCTTCTCGCCATTGGCCGAAATGGTGCCGACCTGGGCGATCTCGGCGGAGCCTGATACTTTCTTTGCGCTCTTGGAGATACCGGCGACGACCTCGGCCACCGCTTTGTCGATGCCGCGCTTCAGATCCATCGGGTTCATGCCGGCGGCGACGGACTTCAGTCCCTCGCGCACGATGGCCTGGGCGAGCAAGGTCGCGGTCGTGGTGCCGTCGCCTGCGGTGTCATTGGTCTTCGAGGCCACCTCGCGCAGCATCTGCGCGCCCATGTTCTCGAACTTATCCTCAAGTTCGATCTCCTTGGCGACGGTGACGCCGTCCTTGGTCGAGCGGGGAGCGCCGAACGACTTCTCGAGGATGACGTTGCGGCCCTTTGGACCGAGCGTCACCTTGACCGCGTTGGCCAGAATGTCGACGCCGCGCATCATGCGCTCGCGCGCGTCTGCGGCAAACTTTACTTCTTTGGCTGCCATTTCACTTTTCTCCGTTGAATTCTATCGGCTCTGGGTGAGGGGAATACTTCAGCCGAGGATGCCCATGATGTCGGACTCCTTCATGATCAGGAGTTCCTGGCCGTCGATCTTGACCTCGGTGCCCGACCATTTGCCGAACAGCACCTTGTCGCCGGCCTTGACCCCCATGGGCTGGAGCTTGCCGTCCTCGCCCCTGGCGCCTGGGCCAGCGGCGACGACTTGGCCGGTCTGCGGCTTCTCTGCCGCCGTATCTGGAATAATGATGCCCCCTTTGGTCTTGAGCTCCTCCTCGAGTCGCTTGACCACGACGCGATCATGGAGCGGACGAAATTTCATGATTCTCCTCCTGAATTGCCTTGGCTGGTGGCGCAAATATGGGATCGGGGTTGTTGGCACTCAAGTCAGATGAGTGCCAAAAATTGCGAGGCACGGATAGCGGGAAGCCAGCCAAGTCTGTCAAGTAAGACGAGGCTCTGACGGCGCTTTAACTCGGCTTAGGCGCGCTTCTTCTTCTCACTATCCATGTGGGCGAGCGCCGCCGCTGGATAGCGCTCACCGGCGGCAGCCCCAGGCGGCAGCGCCTTGGCGAGCGTGGCAAGGTCATCGGCTGAAAGCTTGAGCTCAAGGGCGCCAAGGGCCTCGGCGAGTCGGTCGCGACGCCTGGCGCCGAGCAACGGGACGATGTCCGGTCCTTGCGCCGCAACCCACGCGATCGCGACCTGCGCCACCGATGCTCCGATCCCGTCGGCAATTCCCCTGAGCGTCTCGACGAGGGCGAGATTTGCATCGAGATTGGCGCCCTGGAAGCGGGGGCTGTTCCCGCGGAAATCATGCTCGCCTTCGCGGGTTTTGCTCCAATGCCCGCTGATCAGTCCGCGGGAGAGCACGCCATAAGCGGTGATGCCGATCCCGAGCTCGCGACAGGTGGGCAGGATCTCGGCCTCGATGCCGCGTGAGATTAGCGAGTATTCGATCTGAAGATCGCTGATCGGGTGCACTGCCGCGGCGCGGCGGATGGTGTCCGGTCCGACTTCCGAAAGCCCGATGTGACGCACATAGCCCGCCTTCACCATGTCGGCGAGCGTCCCGATCGTGTCTTCGATGGGCACGCCGGGATCAAGCCGCGACGGGCGATAGATATCGATGTAGTCGGTGCCGAGCCTGCGAAGCGAATAAGCAAGGAAGTTCTTCACCGCGAGAGGCCGCGCATCATAGCCAGACCAGTTGCCCGCCGGATCGCGCAAGGCCCCGAACTTCACGCTGATCACCACGCCCGTGCGGTCGCGCCCAGCAAGCGCCTCGCGGATCAGCATCTCGTTATGACCCATGCCGTAGAAATCGCCGGTATCGAGCAGAGTGATTCCGGCATCCAGCGCGGCGTGGATGGTGGCGATGCTCTCGCCCCGATCGCTCGGGCCGTAGAGGTCGGACATGCCCATGCAGCCAAGTCCGATGGCCGAAACTTCAGGTCCGGCAGTGCCGAGTTTTCGATGGTTCATGACTGATACTCCGTGACCAAACGCTGCCGCTCAATGTAAGCGCGAAGTCAAGAGAACGCAGCAGCGCGTTGACGCAGGGCTTGCCGCGCTCACCAAAGCAAAGCGGATATAGCCCAGCCCGAGATACATGAGCATGAAGACCGCGATCACCAGCAAGACGAGGTGATGAATATCGGTCCGTGCGCGGTCGCAGAGGGTTTCGTCGAGCGCATTCGGCAGATGCTTGAAGCGGGCCGAGGCGAATTTTGCGGCAAGATCGGCATGCCGTTTCATCGCGGACCATCCCCGCACGGTGATCCCGAGCCACGCGGCGCTGATGAGAAGGCCTGCGCCGATCATGGCAAGCGCCGCCCATTCCATCGAAGCGATTGTCTGCAGCAACTCGATGAACAGCGCCGGAGTCTGCGCGAAGAACACCGGCACAGAGATCATAACTAGGTCGCTGACGGCGCCGTTGCCGTTGTCGAAGCGCACCGCGAGCCCGCGCACGTTGTCTTGTTGATTGTCCGCTGCCTGCGGATTGCCGCCGCCCAAGGAGAACCTCGCGATTATCGGGACGGGCTTGGCGGCTCAACTTTGCCCCGGAGGAAATCTCCACCGAGCTCGATGTGTCGCCGGGAAATTTGTGCGTGCTGCTCTACCGCGCGCGCATGCAGCTCAGACTTTGTCTCGATACTGGCTGGGGGTCGCGCATGACCGATAAGGGGAGGGTCACCTGCCGCGACACCACCTGGCTCGTGAGCGATGCGCGAGATCGGCTGCTGACAGAGAGAGAACAGGTCGCCCTCGCCGAGCATATTGCCGAATGCAACCTTTGCCAGGGCGCGAGCAGGCAATTCGGTGCGCTATTCAGAGAGGTCGGCGCCTATCTCAAGGGCGAGGCACCGGACACCGAAGCTTAAGCTGCTAGCGGCCGACCGGCATCATGCGCAACGAGAAGCAGCAATAGAGTCCTGCTGCGCGCCATTCGAACACCGGCTCCGCCTGTTCGTTCCGCCGGGTCAGCCGCTCGAGCAGCGTGAGGCCGAAGCCTCGATCGGCCGGCAGCGCGATCGCGGGGCCGCCATTCTCCTCCCAGCGCAGGATAAGCAAGGGTTGTTCGTCGTTGCGCCGGTCGATCTTCACCTCGAAGGTAACCGCGATGCGCCCTGCGCCGTTGGAGAGGGCGCCATATTTGATGGCGTTGGTGGCAAGCTCGTGCATGACGAGGGCAAGTGTCTGCGCATCATGCGTTCCGAGCAGGAAGTCGCGATCGCCCGCGGCATCGATACGCTCCAGCACGCCGAGCGGCGCGAGCACTTTCTCGAAGAGGCGGCCGAGCGCAATCGGACGCCCATCGGCTTGCGTCAGGAGCTCATGCGTCGCCGCGAGACTGCCCAATCGCGCCTGAAACGAGGTGACGAAATCCCGCGCCTCAGGCCGGTGCTCGCCGCTCATGCTGACGATGCTGCCGACCACGGAGAGCATGTTCTTCATGCGATGGGCGAGCTCCTGGTTGAGCAGCTCTCTCGCCTCTTGCTCCCGCCGCCGCGTGGTGACGTCGAAGCCGAGCCCGGCGACGACCAGCGGCTCGCCGTCATCGTCCCGCTCGACGATGCAGGATTTGAGGGCGAGCCAGCGGACTTCGCCAGTGCCGCCCCGCCTCAATCTGAACTCGTGGCTCAACTCGCGGCCGGAATGGAGCGAGGCGCGGATCGCTTCTTTCAATCCTTGGATGTCGGCGCGGTGCACAAGCCTTAAGAACCGTCCAGTCGGAAACAGCGAGCCCTCCCGCTGTAGCCCGAGTAACGTGCAGGCGTGAGAATCGAGGTGGCAAAGCTTCTCTGCGACATGCCATTCCCAAAGCCCGAGCCCGCAGGTCCCGATAGCCAGACGCAGTCGCTCAGCGTCGGCCAAAGGCCGCGGCGCGCGAATAGGCGCCCCGGAGGCTTTGCTCGGGTCGATCATCGATTGAACGCCTAGGGGGAAGGCCGTTTTCGGTAGGGTCCTTGATCTCATTGCGAGGCGCGGGGCAGCCTCGCGTGCTCGCACTTAAGCGCGCCTTGCAGCCGCCTGTCTTTTAACTTTGACATATCCCGTGAGCGTGTCAGAAGCCCCTAAATGCCTCTGGCAACTCCCTTCACCAACGAGGTGCCGTGCGCGCGCTGCCCTTTGCGCGAATGCGATGTGTTTCGCTCGCTAAGCGACGACGAAGTCGAGTTCGTGCAGAGCCTCAAGACCGGCGAGCTGCGCATGGGGCCGGGTGCGACCCTGCTGCATGAGGGCCAGACAGCCGAGCACCTCTTCACCCTGCTCGAGGGCTGGGCATTCCGTTACAAGACCTTGAGCGACGGCCGCCGGCAGATCACCAATTTCCTGCTCCCGGGTGACTTCGTCGGCCTGCAGGGATCGATGCAAGGCGCCATGGAGCATTCGGTTGAAACGCTAAGCTCGGCGGCGTTCTGCACCTTTCCGCGCAACCGCGTGTGGGAGCTGTATGGTCGCTGTCCAAGCCTCGCCTTCGACCTGACCTGGCTTGCCGCGACCGAGCAGCGCATCCTCGACGAGAATCTGTTGAGCGTCGGACGCCGGAGCGCCGAAGAGCGGGCGGCCTATTACCTGCTGCACCTCTATGTCCGGGCCGACGATATCGGCCTCGTCACCGAGGGCCGCGCGCGGTTTCCCTTCACCCAGCAGCATCTTGCCGATGCCATCGGCCTGTCATTGGTCCACACCAATAAGACCTTGAAGCGCCTCGCCCGCCGCGGCCTCATCCAATGGGAGCATGGCTGGTTCTTCCTGCCAGATATTGCCGTGCTCGCCGAGGTCGCCAAATACGATCTCGACGCGCCGCGCAAACGGCCTCTTCTCTAGAGCCTCGCCATCTGGCCTTTCCGGCCCGCGCGGGGTATCGTCTTTGGCTGGTAGAGCAAGCGCTCTTGGTCTTGAGCCTTGCCGATCTTCATTTATGCTTGTTGTTCAACGTACCGGCGCGAGGCGCAGTGCCTTGAGGGGACCGGCCAGAGCCGAAGTGAAGAGCCATGACCTCTAAATCGAACGCTGCTCCCGGGGGGTTTGGCCTGCTCGACGTCGTCGTGCTCGTCGCCATGGCGGTGACGGCAACGGCCTTCGCCGCGGGCCTCATCATCAATTCAGGCATCGACACCATGACCGGCGTGATCGCCGCGGCTGCGCTCTTCATGGTGATGGCCTCCTCCCATTACGTCATCACCCGCCAGGCCCGCTCGGCTTCCGTCGCGGGGCGCATGGACGACTTGGAAGAGGCGCTCGTGGTGCTCGACGGCGATTTGCAGCGCATCGACCAGGTTGAGGACGACGTGGCGCGGCTCGACCTCCTGAACGACCGGGTCGAGCGCATCGATCAAGCCGTGTCCGAATATACCAGCGCCGAGCCCGGGGTCAGCGTTCGCGCCCCGCTTGTCGATCGCCTCACGCAAGATGTCGAGCAGCTCCGTGGGCGCCTCGACGCGCTCCGCTCCGATTTCGCCGAAGAGGCCCGCACCCAGCGCATCGAGATCGGCGCCGAGCTGAAGTCGCTGGAAGGTCTGATCAAGGATCTGTCGCGCGAGCTGATGGCGGCATCGCCAGCCTTTGCCGCTGCTGCGGCAGAAGAAGTTGCCGACAACTCGGAAATTCCTCTGCGGCTTGAAGAGCGTCTCGAGCGCGTGAATTTGGCCGCCCTCGACGACGATCCTGACGAGGAGGGGGCCATGGATCTTCTCGCCGACGAGACCGTCGCGGTGGCCGAGGAGACCGTGGTGGCCGTCACCGAACCGGCATCCGTCGCCGATGAGCCTATCAGTCCAGCCGCCGAACCTTTCATTGCCGTCGCCGAGCCCGTCTTTGTCGCAACTCCCGCCGAGACGGTGCTTGAGGATTTGCGCGAGGCCATCGAGGCGAACCGCATCGACCTCTATTTGCGGCCAATCGTGACCTTGCCCGACCGTAAGCTCCGCTACTACGACGCTTCCACGCGCATCCGCACCGGCGCCGACGCCTTCATGGCGCCGAGCGACTATCTTCCCTTGGCGGAGCGCGAGCATCTCATGCCGCGCATCGACAATGTCATGCTGGTGAAATGCGTGCAGCTGTTGCGCCGAGTTGGCTCCGACTCGCGGCTCAAGGGCGTGTTCTGCAATCTCTCAGCCCAGTCGCTGCGCGACCGCGACTTCTTCCCCGAGCTCGTCGAGTTCATAGAGGAGAACAGCGCGCTCTCCGACAGTCTCACCTTCCAGGTGAGCCAGCGCGCCGTGCTCGATCTTGGCGCCGATGAGCTTGCCGGACTGAAGAGCCTTGGCAAGCTCGGCTTCGTGTTTTCGCTCGACCACGTCGCCAACCTCGACGTCGACTTTGCGGCGCTCCGCGATCATTTCTTCCGCTACGTGAAGATCGAGGCGAAGACCTTGCTGCATGATCTTGACGAGGCGGGCGCCAGTGTTCCCGCCGCCGACATGACGCGTTTCCTCGAGCGCTTCGATCTCAAGCTGATTGCCGAGAAGGTCGACGACGAGGCGAGCTTGAGCCGCCTCATCGAATATGGCGTGGACCTCGCGGAAGGCGATCTCTTCGGGAATCCAAGGCCGGTGACCCCGGAGATGTTCCGCGAGCTTGCGGACGCGGACGCAGCCTAAGCGCCGTCACCTCGCGGGCGACGGCGCTTAAGGGCGAAGGCTATTTGCCCTCTTCCTGCATTTCCTTCATCTCGGCGTCGTCGCCATCGGGCTTCGCCTTCACCTCTTCGCCGGCCTTCGGTGCGGCTTCCGGCTTCATCGCGGCATCGCCGCCAGGCTGGCCACCGTTAGTTTCAGGCTCGAGCAGATTCTGCACTTCGGCGTTTTCCTCATCCTCGGCGAGGATGGTGAAACTCGATGCGCCGTTCAGCATCAGCCGAGTCGTGGCGCGCGCAAACGAAAGCGCCGGAAGCAAGCAAACGGTATGGCATGTTTCTCTCCCTAGCCGCTCCAAAGCGGGGAGCCGCCGTCGACTGCGGCGAGAAGCGGTGCAAGAGCGAAAACACAAGACAAGCTAAATGGCAACGCCCGGCGTCAAGCGCGCGTAAACGTCACAAACAAAGGGAGCCGGCGCCGCCGAACGGCGCCGTGCTCAGCTCTCGCGTCTAATACTGGTGATAGCGCATGCTGGGCGGCCAGTTCGTCGAGGGGAACAGCCTCTGCAGCTCTCGGATCTCGTCGTGACCGTTGCCGTAGTATCGGTAGCCATAGTTATAGCCGCCTGGATAGCTGCCATAGGCATAAGGCTGGTAGGACCGGTAATAGCGCTTGTAATAGCCGGCCTGCTCGACCGGTAATCCGGACGTGGTTAGACCTGAAAGGCCCTGTCCGGATGCAGCCTCAGCCGGACCCGAACCCGCAAAAAGCGTAAGCCCGAGAGCGGCAGCGGCGGCCAAACCAGATAGTTTCGGCGATCTATTGGGGAGGTACGTCATGGCTTTCTCCTATGGCCGACCCCTCCCTCGGCGCGCTCTATCTGGGGTGCCAAGACGCAGGCTGCAATCTGCCCCTCACAACAAAGTGACGGGGAGGCTGCCAACCCGTCAAAAGCCTGGTCGCCTTGACCCCCTAGCCGTGAGCCTCTAGGGGAGCGCATGAGCTTGAGCACCGAAACCATCCCGGTCATCGACGCAATCGCGCCGCTCGGCAAAGGCTACGCCGCCTGGCTCGTCGATATCTGGGGCGTGATGCATAACGGCGTGCGCGCCTTCCCGCCTGCCGTTGAGGCGACGCGGCGCTACCGCGAGCAAGGCGGAATCGTCATCCTCCTCTCCAACTCGCCGCGGCCGAGCAAGCCGCTACAGAGGCAGCTGACAAACCTCGGCGCTTCCAAGGAGAGCTACGACACAACGGTCTCCTCCGGCGACTTGACCCGCCATGAGCTCGCCAAGCACGCCGGCGCGCGTATCTTCCATCTCGGGCCTGAGCGCGACCTGCCGATCTTCAAAGATCTGGACCTCACGCGCGTCGATGCCAAAGACGCCGAGCTTGTGGTCTGCACCGGGCTGTTCAACGACGACACAGAGACGCCGGAGGACTATGAGGTCCTCTTGCGCGAGCTCGCCGGACGGAAGCTCACCATGCTTTGCGCCAACCCCGATCATCTGGTCGAACGTGGCCACAACCTCGTCTACTGCGCCGGCGCGCTCGCGCAGATCTATGAAGAGGATGGTGGCAAGGTGATCTATGCCGGCAAGCCTTACGCTCCGATCTACGAGCTTGCCGAGGAGACGATCGCCGGCATCGCAGGGCGAAAGGTGCCGCGAAGCGAGATCCTCGCCATCGGCGACGGCATCCGCACCGACATGGCTGGAGCAGCTGAGTTCGGGCTCGATGCTGTGTTCGTGGCGAGCGGGCTCCATGTCGGACCTGGCGGCGAGGGGCTCGACGACCTCCGCCTCGCCGAGCTGTTCGAGGGCCGCAAAGCTCCACGTGCCGCCATGCCGGCGCTTGCCTGGTAGCTCGACGCGACCCAGAAATCCTTAATATTGCAGTGCAACAAGGGCTTCGCTACTCTCGGGCACGCGAAATCAAGAAGCAGGGACGATGGATGACCACGAACGGGAACAAGGGCTATTACTTTGAGGACCTCGCAGTCGGCATGGAGGCGAGCTACGCGAAGAAGATCACAAATGACGACGTCTTGGCCTTCGCCGAATTGTCGGGCGACAAAAACCCGGTGCATCTCGACGACGCCTACGCCGCCGGCACGATGTTCAAGCAGCGCATAGCGCACGGCTTTCTGACGGCGAGCCTGTTCTCCACCGTGCTCGGCACCAAGCTGCCGGGGCCCGGCTGTATCTATCTCTCGCAGAGCCTCAAGTTCCGCGCGCCGGTGATGATCGGCGACCAGGTGGTGGCAACCGGCAAGATCACGAGCCTCGATCAGGAAAAGGGAAGGGCGGTGCTCGCCATGCAGGCCACCGTCAACGGCAAGAGTGTGTTGGACGGCGAGGCTCTGATGATGGTACCCCGTCGCGGTGCGTAATGCGCTCAAGTAGCGAAGCGGTAGCGCGTAGAAAGCGAGCGCTCAAATGGCGCAAGCGATAGCGCGCTCATCAAGGAATGAAGGATGGATGTCATCACCGGTTGGCGGGATGTGCCTGCGCAGGCAAAAGGCGCAGTGCTCGCCATCGGCAATTTTGATGGCGTTCATCGCGGACATCAGGCGGTGCTTGGCCGCGCCCGCGACCTTGCCAAGGAAATCGGCAAGCGCTCTGGCGCCGTGGTGTTCGAACCGCATCCACGCGAGTTCTTCGCGCCAGACCAGCCTTTCTTTCGCCTGACGCCGCTGCCGGTGAAGCTTGAGCTTCTTGCCGCGCTCGGTCTCGACGAGACCTTCGTCATCGATTTTGGACCCGAGCTATCGAGCTTGAGCGCCGAAGACTTTGCCAAGGATGTGATCGCGCAAGGGCTTGGCGCGTCCCATGTCGTGGTCGGCTACGACTTCACCTATGGCAAAGGCCGTACCGGCACACCAAAGGAGCTCAAGGCCCTCGGCACGAAGCTCGGCTTCGGCGTCGACATCGTCGAGCCTGTCGCCAATGACGGCGTGGTTTTCTCCTCGAGCCAGGTGCGCGAGCATCTACGTCAGGGCGAGCTGGAGAAGGCAGCAGAGCAGCTCGGCTATTGGTGGCGCGTGCGTGGCAAGGTCGAGCGCGGCGCCGGACGCGGCAAGGGCCTCGGTTTTCCCACCGCCAATCTGCGGCTCGCCTGGGGTCAGGACATTGCCCACGGCATCTACGCCGTCCGCGTCGAGCATAAGGGCAAGCGCCATCAAGGCGCAGGATATGTCGGTCCGCGCCCGACCTTCGGCGAAGGGCAGCCGGTGATCGAGGTCTATCTCTTCAATTTTGACGGCGATCTCTACGGCGAGGAGATCGAGGTCGAGTTCATGGCGCATCTCCGCGCCGACGCGACCTTCGCCAACGGCGAAGAGCTCGCGGCCCAGATGCGTCAGGACATCCGAAAGGCTCAAGCGCTTCTCATGATGTGCGAAATGAGCGACCCCATCGCGCACTACCCGCTCGCGCGCGCTCTTTCCAGCAGCACTGGATTGTGAGCGGTGGCGTTGCTAGAACCCCGCGGGAACCGCGGAATTGCGCGCTGGATGTGACGGAAAGCAAGGATCGATGGCGAAGACTAAGAACAACAAAGCGTCATCGCGCGCCAAGACGAAGCGTGCGGTCAAGCCTGCTGCCAAGGCGAAGGCCCCGGCGAGGACAGTGAAGCCGGCGGCAAAGGCCAAGGCCACGAAGCGCGCTGCACCCAAGGCGAAAGCCGCGTCGAGATCGGCCAAGGCCGCCGCCAAGACCTCGGCGAAGCCGGCGCGCAAGGCGACGGTGAAAGCCGCCGCCAAGCCGAAGGCCAAAACCGCTGCGAGGAAGCCTGCGGTTCGTGCCACGACAAAGGCCAAGCCGAAGCCACAGGCAAAGCCTGCTCGCAAGCCTCAAGCTCCGAGTCCAGCGCCGGCAGTCGCGGCATCGAAGCCCAAGCCGCCGCAGATCGGACGCGACTGGGGCGCGACGCTGTTCCTGCCCAAGACCGACTTTCCGATGAAGGCCGGATTGCCCGAGCGCGAACCTGAGCTGCTCAAGCGCTGGGAAAGGCTTCGTCTCTACGACCGGCTGCGCGAAGAGGCGATGGGGCGGGAGAAGTTCATCCTGCATGACGGTCCGCCGTACGCCAACGGCCATCTCCATATCGGGCATGCGCTGAACAAGATCCTGAAAGATGTGATCAACCGCTCGCAGAGCATGATGGGCAAGGACGCGAACTACGTCCCCGGCTGGGACTGTCACGGCCTCCCCATCGAGTGGAAGATCGAGGAGGAGAACTACCGCGCCAAGGGCAAGACCAAGCCCGACCTCTCAGACCCCGCGGCGATGATCGCTTTCCGCCGCGAATGCCGCGCCTACGCACAACATTGGCTCGACGTGCAGCGCGCCGAGTTCAAGCGCCTCGGGGTGGAGGGCGACTGGGACCATCCCTACACCACCATGAGCTTCGACGCGGAAGCCACCATCGCCGCAGAGCTGATGAAGTTCGCCATGAACGGCACGCTTTATCGCGGATCGAAGCCTGTGATGTGGTCGGTGGTTGAGAAGACGGCGCTCGCCGAGGCAGAGGTCGAATATCAGGAGGTCACGTCACACACGATCTTCGTGAAGTTTCCCATCGAGCCGCCAGCAGGACCTGTCAGCGTGGTTCTGAATGGCGGTGGAGAAGGCAAGCCGACGCCTCAGGAAATCGCTTCTTTCGCTGACAAGGTGAAGATGTTCGAAGGCGCGAGCGTGGTCATCTGGACCACCACGCCCTGGACCATCCCTGGCAACCGCGCCATCGCGTTTTCGCCCGACATTTCCTACGGACTCTACGAGGTGACCGACGCGGCTGCCGACAATTGGGCCAAGCCCGGCGACAAGCTCGTTCTTGCCGATGCACTTGCTGAGAACGTTCGCGCGGCTACGCGCATCGATGCCTGGCAACGCACCGCGGATGTCGATCCGCACGGCCTGATCGCAAGTCATCCCTTGCGGCGGCATCCCGATGCAGGGGGCTACTATTCATTTCCAGTGCCCGTTCTGCCCGGCGACTTCGTTACCGAGGACACCGGCACCGGCTTCGTTCACATCGCTCCCGGCCACGGCCAGGACGACTTCGAGCTCGGCACCAAGTACGGCATCCAAGCGCCGTTCACCGTCGATGCCGACGGAAGCTACTTTGCCGATGTTGGCATCTTCGCGGCCAAGCGCGTGATGAACGATAAGGGAGCCGAAGGCGACGCCAACGGCGCGGTCATCGCCGCGTTGCAGGAAGTTGGCGCGCTGATCGCTCGCGGGCGGCTGCGCCACGACTATCCCCATTCCTGGCGCTCCAAGAAGCCGGTCATCTTCCGCAATACGCCGCAATGGTTCATCTCCATGGACGGCGACATTGCTGGCGGCGCTACGCTGCGCCAGCGCGCGCTGAAAGCCATCGCCGAGACACGATGGGTGCCGCCGCAAGGCGAGAACCGCATCCGCGGCATGGTCGAGACGCGCCCCGATTGGGTGGTGTCGCGCCAGCGCGCCTGGGGCGTGCCGATCACCGTGTTCCGCCACAAGGACACCGGGCGCGTGATTCCCGGCCGCGACTTCAACCCGTCGGGAGAATTGATCGACCGCATCACCGGAGCCTTCCGCAAGGAGGGCGCCGATGCCTGGTTCGAGGAGGGCGCCAAGGAGCGCTTCCTCCAAGGCCTGGTCGATGACCCGGCCGAGTGGGAGAAGGTCGAGGACATTCTCGATGTCTGGTTCGATTCAGGCTCGACGCACACCTTCGTTCTCGAGACGCGCCCCGATCTCGCCTGGCCTGCCTCGCTCTATCTCGAAGGCTCCGACCAGCATCGCGGCTGGTTCCAATCCTCGCTGCTCGAAGCTTGCGGCACGCGCGGCCGCGCCCCCTTCGAGGCGGTGCTCACCCACGGCTTCGTCGTCGACGAAGACGGGCGCAAAATGTCGAAGTCGCTCGGCAATGTGGTGGCGCCGCAGGATGTGATCCGCCAGTCCGGCGCAGAGATCCTGCGGGTCTGGGCCATGAGCTCCGACTACGCCGAGGATTTGCGCATCGGCCAGGACATCATCAAGGCCAATGTCGAATCCTACCGCAAGCTCAGGAACACGCTCCGCTTCATGCTCGGCAATCTCGCCCATTACCAGCCGAGTCTCGCCGTCGGCTATAGCGAGATGCCTGAGCTCGAGCGCTACATGCTCGCGCGCCTTGCCGAGCTCGATGTGATCGTCACCGCTGGCTACAACGCCTTCGACTTCAAGCGCGTGTTCCATGCGCTGTTCAATTTCTGCGTCAACGATCTCTCCGCCTTCTATTTCGATATCCGCAAGGACGTGCTCTATTGCGATCCTTACGACAGCATCGCGCGCCGCTCCGCGCTCACCGTGCTCGACATCGTGTTCGGCGCGCTGACGGCGTGGCTTGCGCCCATGCTCGCCTTCACTATGGAGGAGGCGTGGCTGAACCGTTTCCCCGGCGAAACGGACTCAGTGCACTTGCGGCAGTTCCCCGCGATCCCCCGCAATTGGAGCGATGAGGCGCTTGCCGAGAAATGGCGCAAGGTGAGGGCGGTTCGCCGCGTGGTCACCGGCGCGCTCGAGATCGAGCGCAAGTTTGGCCGCATCGGCTCGAGCCTCGAAGCGGCGCCGAGGGTCTACATCGCCGACCGCGATCTGGGTGGTGCTCTTGCCGGCGTTGATCTTGCCGAGGTGGCCATCACCAGCGGCATTGAAGTGATTGCCGGCGACGGTCCGAAAGGAGCCTTCCGCCTGGATGAGGTGCCGAGCATCGCCGTGGTCTTCGTCCGCGCGCAAGGAACGAAATGCACCCGCTCGTGGAAAATCCTTGAAGATGTGGGCGCCGATCCTGAGTTCCCCGAGCTTTCTCCGCGCGACGCCGAGGCTGTCCGGCAATTCGACGCTCGCCAGCAACTCGCGGCGGCGGAGTAGCCTCATGCGATATCTTTGGGGACCACTGTCGCCGCTGGGGATTGGCGCCGCCGCGCTGACCTTGATACTCGATCAGGCCCACAAGGCCTGGATGCTCTATGTTTATGACATCGCCGCCAAGGGAACGGTGACCGTCGCTCCGTTCCTCGACCTCGTCCTCGTGTGGAACCAGGGGGTAAGCTACGGCATGCTCCAGCAGCGGACCGAGCTTGGCCGCTGGGGGCTGATCTTATTCGCCTTCGTCACCTCCATCGCTCTCGCCGTCTGGCTCGCCCGTGCGACCTCGCAGCTTGTCGCCGTCTGCATCGGCCTAATCATTGGCGGGGCCATCGGCAACGCCATAGACCGCATCCTCTATGGGGCGGTTGCCGATTTCTTCTCTTTCCACGCCTTCGGCTACGAATGGTACGTGTTCAACATCGCCGATACCGCCATTGTTGCAGGGGTGATTGGACTTCTGTATGAATCGGTGTTTGGGGGACACAAAAAGGTCTCAAACCCTTCTAAGATGTGAAGAAAGCCCGATACTTACGGGCATTCGGGGGAGACGTGGGGCGCTCCGCAACCACCATTGCACGACACATCGGCAAGGGCCTCTCGCTGCTCGCGGCCTGCGTTCTCGCGCTTGCGCTCGGCGGCTGTGGCGGCATCGAGTTTCAGGGCAAGGCGTTCGACTATATCGGCCTGTCTGACGTCGGCAAGCAGCAGGAAGACGTGCGGATGACAGAGCGCGCACCGCTGCTCGTTCCGCCCAACACGCGGCACCTTCCGCCTCCCGGCAGCCCCGCCGTTACCCGGACCGACTGGCCTGCCGACACCGATAAGGAGCGCAAGCGCCTCGCCGTCGTGCGCAAGGCCGAGGAGGAGAAGAAGGCGGCCGAGCTCGAGCCCAACAATCCTTATGCCGGCAAGCCGAACCTGCTCGACAAACTGCTCGGCAAGAGCAAGACGACCACGGAAGAAGGCGAAACGGTCGACGTGCCCGAGCCTGATCCGGCGGATAAGACCGCCGAAGACAAAGCACGCGAGCGCGCGGCGACCACGACCGCGACGCACAAGCCTGTCGATCAGTCGCTGAACGCGCCGACGCCTCCGGCGGACCCGTTCCACCCAAGCGCGCCCGACAGCTACAAGGGCATGTCGAATCCGTCCGGCAACAACGCCAATTGGTGACGATCAAGCGCGCAGGCCTCTCGCCCTTTGCGAATTGGCTTGAAAAATCGCCGTGTAAGCCTGAAATGTGGGCAATCCCGCCCGAGAAGCCTCTATCCTTAAGGCTCGAGGGCTGACCCTTTGGTTGCTCACCCCCGGTCACGATCCATGGTGATGTCGATGTTCGATCAGCTTGCGGGCGCGCTCGATGGACGTGCGGGCCTGATCCTCGCCGCCTTCAGCCTCGCCTCCGTGGCCTTTGCCGCGGCGGTGGACAGCACCAAGGCGAGCCCCCGCGTCGTCGAATTCACGCTTGGCAATGGTCTTCAGGTCCTGGTCATCCCCGACCACCGCGCTCCGGTCGTGACCCAGATGATTTGGTACAAGGTCGGCGCCGCCGACGAGCCGCGCGGCTCTTCCGGCATTGCCCATTTCCTCGAGCATCTGATGTTTAAGGGCACCGAGGCGATCCCGCCAGGCCAGTTCTCCAAGATCGTTGCGAGGAACGGCGGCGAGGACAACGCCTTCACCAACCATGACGTCACCGCCTATTTCCAGCGCGTGGCCAAGGACCGCTTGCCGACGGTAATGGTCATGGAGGCGGATCGCATGGCCAATCTCCGCCTCTCCGAGGAGGACGTGACCACCGAGCGGAACGTGATCCTGGAAGAGCGCCGCAGCCGGGTCGACAACGATCCGTCGAGCATCCTGCAAGAGCAGATGATGGCCGCTCTTTACGCCAATCACCCCTATGGCATCCCGATCATCGGCTGGTCGCATGAGATCGCTGCGCTCGACCGCGAGGATGCGCTCGGCTTCTACAAGCGCTTCTACGCTCCGAACAACGCATTGCTGGTGATCGCCGGCGATGTCGGGCCGGACGAGGTGCGGAAGCTCGCCGAGGAGACCTTCGGCAAGCTCCCGCCGCATCGCTCGCTGAACGACCGGTCACGCCCCCAAGAGCCCGAGCATTACGCGCCGGTGAAGGTCGAGCTTGAGGATGCCCGCGCCGGCCGCATGACCGTGCAGCGCTATTATCTCACGCCGAGCTATGCCACCGCCGCTCCAGGCGAAGCGGAGGCTCTAGACCTCCTGATGCGCATCGCCGCGGCAGGTTCGGTGAGCAAGCTCTACAAGCGCCTCGTCATCGAGCAGAAGAAGGCGGCGAGCGCCGGCGGCTGGTATTCGGATTCCGGCCTCGATGACGGCAGGGTCGCCTTCTATGCGATCGGCGCCGAGAAGGTCACGCCCGACGAGCTCGAGAAGGCCATGGACGACGTCGTCGCCGAGTTGCGCGAGACCGGCGTCACCCAAGGCGAGCTCGACCGCGCCCGCAGCGCCTATCTCGCCGAGTTCGTCTACACCACCGACAGCCAGTCGCGCATGGCGCGTCATTATGGCTGGCGGCTCGCCACCGGCATGACTGTCGCCGACGTGGAAGAGTGGCCAGAGCGGCTGAAGAAGGTGACGGTCGACGATATCCGTGCCGTGGCGCGGAAATATCTCGTGGAGAAGAATTCGGTGACGGGGATCCTGGTGCCAGCGCCTGATCAGACGAGCCGCGGTGAGCAGCCGGTCCATGTCCCACATCCCGGCAGGTCGTAGACACCATGCGTCAGAGGGGGTTTCTGCGCCCGTTCGCCCGGCAGGGCTTTGGGCTTGCCGCCGCTTTTGCGTTCCTCGCGGCACTTGCCGCAACCCCGGCTGACGCCATGGACATCAAGCGCGTCACGAGCTCCGGCGGCATTGAGGCTTGGCTGATCGAGAGCCACGCCAATCCCCTGATCGCCATGCGCTTTGCCTTTCGCGGTGGCGCCGCACAGGACCCGGAGGCCAAGCAGGGCCTCGCCTATTTCGTGTCCGGCATGATGGACGAGGGGGCTGGCGAGCTCAACTCCATCGGCTTCCAGGAGCGCTTGCAGACGCTCGCCATGCGCGTCGACTTCGACGCGGGCCGAGACGTGATGCTCGGCAACGTGCAGATGCTGACCGCCAACATGAACGAGTCGTTCGACCTGTTGCGCCTCGCCATGTCGCAGCCGCGCTTCGATGCCGACGCGCTCGAGCGCGTGCGCGCGCAGATCATCGCCGGATTGAAGTTCGACGAGAACGACCCCGAGGAGGTTGCCTCGCTCGCCTGGGATCGCCTCGCCTTCCAGGGTCATCCTTATGGCAGGCCGATCAAAGGCACCAAGGCGACGATTGCTGCCATGACGCAAGAGGACCTGCGCGACTATGTCCGCCGCGTCTTCGCCCGCGACAAGCTCGTGATCTCGGTCGTCGGCGATATCGACGCCGAGACGCTCGGCCACAAGCTCGACGAGGTATTTGGCCCGCTGCCGCAGCATTCGGCGCTCGCGCCAATCGCCGACGCCAAGCCGCCCATGGGCCCGACCCGCGAGATCATCGAGATGGAAGTGCCGCAATCCGTGGCGCAGTTCGGCCATCGCGCCTTCTCGCGCAAGGACGACGACTTCATCGCCGCCTACATCCTCAATTACATCATCGGCGGCGGCGGCTTCTCCTCGCGTCTGATGGAGGAGGTGCGCGAGAAGCGCGGGCTTGCCTATTCCGTGCACTCGAACCTCTTTCCCTACCAGCATGGAGCCGTGTTCGTCGGCAACGTGGCGACGCAGAACGAGAGGGTCGGGCAATCGCTCGAGGTAATCGAGAGCGAGCTCCGGCGCCTTGCCGAGGAGGGGCCGAGCGCGGAGGAGCTCGCCAGTGCCAAGAGCTATCTGACCGGCGCCTATGCGCTCCGCTTCGAATCTTCGAGCAGCATCGCCAATCAGCTCTTGTGGATCCAGATCGAGGATCTCGGCATCGACTATGTCGACCGGCGCAACGATCTCATCGAGCAGGTGAGCCTCGACGACATCAAGCGCGTGGCCAAGCGGCTGATCGAGGCCGATCGCCTGATCACCACCATCGTCGGCAAGCCGGTCGAGGCAAAGCCGAAAAAGGCGCCGGGCTAGGGGTCACCCATGCCGCTGTTGCAGTCGGTCGAAGGCTGCCTTGAGGGGGGCATCGGCGCGTCCGGCCTGTCGCAGGCCGAGCTTGATCGCACCCTCGATCGCCTTCAGCCACGCCTCGCCTCCTTACGCGATGACTATGCCACTGGCGCGCTGCCGCTGTTGCGCGTGCCGAAGCGGCGCGACGACATTCCGCCCGCACGAGAAGCTCTCGCTGCGCTGACCAAGGGCGCCAAGACGCTGGTGTTCTTCGGCACCGGCGGCTCGAGCCTCGGCGGCCAGACGCTTGCGCAACTCGGCGGCTGGGGGATTCCCGGCGATGACGGCAATGGCGGACAACGCGGCCGCCCGCGCACCCGCTTCTACGACAATCTCGACGCGCGGACGCTCGAGCGTGCGCTTGCGAGCCTCGACCTCGCCACCACGCGCTTCGTAGTGATTTCCAAGTCCGGCAATACGCCGGAGACTCTGATTCAGATCATCGCCGCCATCGAAGCGGTGCGTGCCGCTGGGCTGGGCAAGCGCATCCCAGAGCTGTTCCTTGGCCTCACCGAGCCGCGCAGTAAAGCCACCAACGGCCTGCGCCATCTCTGCAAATCTCTGTCGATCCCGATGCTTCCGCACGACCCTGGCATCGGCGGCCGCTTCTCTGGCCTGACCAATGTCGGACTCCTGCCGGCGCTTGCCCGCGGGCTTAATGTTGAGGCGCTCCGAAAGGGTGCCCACAGCGTGATAGAGGGCCTGCTCACGGTCATCACGCCGAGGGACTTTGCGCCAGCGTTGGGTGCTGCCGTCAGTATCGGCCTCGCCAAGGAGCGCGGCGTGAAGGTCAGCGTGATGCTGCCCTATGCCGATCGCCTGTCGCGCTTCGCCGCCTGGTATGTACAGCTTTGGGGAGAGAGCCTCGGCAAGAAGGGCGAGGGAACGACGCCGGTCGCGGCCCTCGGGCCTGTAGATCAGCACAGCCAGCTCCAGCTTTATCTCGACGGCGCGCCGCAACACGTCATCACCGTCGTGCGCGAGGCGTGCTCCGGCACCGGCCCCCGCGTCAGCGCCGACCTCGCCAAGATCGCTAACGCCGAGTATCTGGCGGGCCATACCGCAGGCGATCTCGTTGCCGCCCAGCAGAAGGCAATTCCAGAGGCGTTGATCGCCGCCGGCCGGCCGGTGCGCACCATCGACCTTGAGCGGCTCGACGAGCGCACGCTTGGCGCCCTGATGATGCATTTCATGCTGGAAACGATCCTCGCCGGGCATCTCCTGGGCGTCGACCCGTTCGACCAACCCGCGGTAGAATCGGGTAAGATCATCACGCGCCGCTATCTTGGTGCGTGAAACCCCGCGAGGGCCGCGATGGCCATACGCCAGCTGCCGCCGAACCTCGTCAACCGCATCGCCGCGGGTGAGGTGGTCGAACGCCCGGCGAGCGTCGTCAAGGAGCTCATCGAGAACGCGATCGACGCCGAAGCCACCCGCATCGACGTGGTGGCGAATGGCGGCGGCTTGGGTCTGATCCGCGTCACCGACGATGGAAGCGGCATGGATCGCGACGACCTCGCTCTGGCGGTCGAGCGCCACGCCACCTCGAAGCTTCAGGACGACGATCTCTCGGCCATTCTCACCCTCGGCTTCCGTGGCGAGGCCCTGCCGTCGATCGGCGCGGTGGCGAGGCTCACCATCATGAGCCGCGTCCGCGGTGCCGACAAAGCCTATGAGATCGCCGTCGATGGCGGTCGCAAGGCGCCGATCAAGCCTGCCGCAATCGGCGGCGGCACGCGCATCGAGGTGCGCGATCTGTTCTACGCGACCCCGGCGCGACTCAAATTCATGAAATCCGAGCGCGCCGAGAGCGGAGCCATCGCCGATATCGTGAAGCGGCTCGCGCTCGCCAAGCCTGAGATTGCCTTCAGCCTCGTTAACAGCGACCGCACCGTTTTGCGGCTCGAACCTTGTCCGCCGGGGCTGCTCGATCATGGTCTGCCGCGGCTCGGGCGCATTCTCGGCGAGGACTTCGTCACCGATGCTCTGCCGGTCTGCGCCGCGCGCGGCAACATCGCAGTGGAAGGCTTCGCCGGGCTCGCAACGTTGCACCGCCCGAACAGCCTCGGCCAATATCTCGTGGTCAATGGCAGGCCGGTCCGCGACAAGCTGCTCGCCGGCGCCGTGCGCGCAAGCTATGGCGACCTCGTGCCAAACGGGCGGCACCCGATGCTTGCCCTCTTCCTCACGCTTCCTCCCGATGAGGTCGACGTGAACGTGCATCCAGCCAAGACCGAGCTCAGGTTCCGCGACGCGCAAGCCGTGCGCGCGCTGATCGTCACCGCGCTGCACGAGGCGCTTGGCTCGGCGCAGCACCGCGCCACTGCGAGCCTGTCGCAAGAGGCGCTTGCCCGCATGGCGCGGCCGTCTTCCGGATTTGCCTCGCACCCGTCGCCACGGGCCTTCGGCTTCGCCGAACGGACGCAAGCGCCGCTCGCGCCCATCGCGACGCCGAGCGCGCCCACGCAGGCGCACGCCAATGACAGCGACACGACCGCCTATCCGCTCGGCGCCGCGCGGGCCCAGGTGCACGACACGTTCATCATCGCCGAGACCGAGACCTCCCTCGTCATCGTCGATCAGCACGCTGCGCATGAGCGTCTCGTCTATGAGCGTCTGAAGAAGGCCTTCGCCAATGGCGGCCTCTCGCGCCAGATGCTGCTGATCCCCGAGGTTGTCGAGCTCGATGCCAAAGCCGCCGACCGTCTTGCCGGAGCAGCGGTAGAGCTTGAGCGTCTCGGCCTCGTAGTCGAGGCCTTCGGCCCATCCGCCGTCATCGTGCGCGAGATGCCGGCGCTGCTCGGGCAGCGCAACATCCAGGGGCTGTTGCGCGACCTCGCCGACGAGCTCGCCGAAGGCGAGGGGAGTCTTGTCGTCTCTGAGCGCCTCGATCACGTGCTCTCAACCATGGCCTGTCACGGCAGCGTGCGCGCCGGCCGCCGTCTCAATGCCGAGGAGATGAACGCGCTGCTCCGCGACATGGAGGAGACGCCTTTCTCAGGGCAGTGCAATCACGGCCGCCCGACCTACGTGGAACTGAAGCTCGCCGACATCGAGAAGCTGTTCCAGCGCCGCTAGGGCGCCGGGCAATCGTAACGACCAGAACGACGCGGGGATAACTACTTGTAGCTGCTCAGCACAGCGCCGTTCAGGAAGGGGCTGTCCGCGTCGGCGACGTTGCCGGTTGCGCCGCCGAGGTTGAGATGGGCGAGCTGGATCAGATGCCCGCTCTTGGTCTTGACCAGCGTGTAGTGAATCTCGACCGACTTGCCGTCCGAGCGGCAAGAGGTGAACAGCCGTTTCACGCTCACCAGCTTCGCCGGCTCGCTGATCTTCCTGCCCGAGGCGAAATCGCCCTTACAATTCTTCGCGTCGTCCGCCATCACCGCATTCGCCGCCACGTCGAGATCGACGGCACGCATCTCCTTGTAGCCGACCAGCGCGGCGACGATGCCGTTTTCGTAGGTCCACACCACGTCGAAGCTCGGCATGGGTGTCCCGCTTGGATCGGTCATCTCATAGTCGGAGATGCCTGCCGAAGCGAGCAGGTCTGAGGCGAAGGCCTCTGCCTCGCTCGCGGTGAACAGCTTGTTGCCGCGATCGTTGCCGGCCTCCTGCGCCTTGGCCTCGACGCCGCCGGCCTTCTCGGCCTCGAGATTCTCGCTCACGCATCGCGCAAGTGCGGCGATGGCGTCGCGCGTGCCGGAAAGCTCGAAGCTCACGTTGCCGGCCGGGGTGATGACGGCGAGCTTATGGCCGCCGCGCATGGCTTCAACCACCGGATCGGCATTGTCGAGCGGCACCAGGATGCCGTGCGCGTCGACGACCTTTGCCGGGCCGGCGATCGGCGCGAGCTTGTCGATCGAGAGCGTTACAGGCTCCTCGACACCGACCTGCAAATTCCATTTGTCGTTGGCGAGCACGAGGCCCCAGCCGAAATCGCGGCTGATGATGAAGGCGAGCGTGATGCCGTTGGCATAGTCCGCGGTCATGGTGCAGTCGCGGAACGTGCCATCATCGTCGCGGTTGGCTTGGCCCTGCCAGCCGCCTGAGGTGAAGGCCTGCGCCGGCGGCGAGGCGAACAAGGCCGCGGCGACGATGAACGAGATAAAGCCCAGGACTTTCAATATGTTCTCCCACCCCAGCGTCCCGGCTGACCCTGGCATTCAAGCACGTCCGCCTGGCCCTAGCCACCCGGCAAGCGCCGGAAAAGCGCGCATCACGATAAGTTTAGTGTCGCCATAGGCGCGCGTGTCGATCTCCTCGAATCCGGGCGGAAGTGCGATCTCGGCGTCGGTCCTCTCCTCCAGAACCGCGACAGCGCCGTTTCTGATCCAGCCGCCCTCAGCGGCGGATTGAAGCGCCCTCACCCCAAGCGTCTTGCCGTAAGGCGGATCGAGGAACGCGAGGTCGAAAGGCTGCATCGTGCCGGCCTCGCCGAGCTTGGTGGCGTCGCGCCTCCAGATCTTGGTCGTCCCGGTGAGATGCAAAAGCTCGACATTGCGGCGGATGGCAGCGCGCGCTTCCGCGTTGTCCTCGACGAACAGACAGAACCGGGCGCCGCGCGAGCAGGCTTCGAGCCCGAGCGCGCCAGAACCGGCAAAGAGGTCGAGCACGCGCGCACCATCAAAATCGACAGCGGGTGCGCCGTGCTCGAGCACGTTGAACAGCGCCTGGCGCACGCGGTCGGAGGTCGGCCGCGTGGCGAGCCCCTTCGGAGCCTCGATGCGAGCGCCCCTGAATTTGCCGGCTACGATGCGCATGGGAGGTGGACGCTCATCGCCGCCGCGCCGCTCGCAGCCTCTGGTTCTCGCTGCTCAATCCCAGCTCGCCGGTGAGCTTGGCGCCCAATTGGTCCTTGAGCACGCGCTGCTTGACCTCCTCCACTTCGCCAACCGGCAGATCGCCGAGCGCGAACGGGCCGAAGGAGATGCGGATGAGGCGATTGACCGTGAGACCAAGCGCCTCGGCGAGCCGCTTCACCTCGCGGTTCTTGCCTTCGCGAAGCCCGAGCGTGAGCCACACATTGCTTCCCTGCTCGCGATCGATCTTTGCCTCGACCGGCCCGTAATGCACCCCGTCGATCGTGATGCCCTTGGCTAGGCGATCGAGATCGGCTTGCGTCACCCTGCCATGCGCCCGCACGCGATAGCGCCGGAGCCAACCGGTGCTCGGCAGCTCGAGGTGTCTCGCAAGCTCTCCGTGGGTGGTGAGGAGTAGCAGGCCCTCGGTGTTGAGGTCGAGTTGGCCCACCGAGACCACGCGCGGAAGCTCCGCCGGCAGCGCTTCAAACACTGTCTTCCGCCCTTGCGGGTCCTTGTGGCTGGTCACGAGCCCCTTCGGTTTATTGTAGCGCCAGAGCCGCGGCGCTTCCGCTTTCGGCAGCGGCTTGCCGTCGACGGTGATCTTGTCGTCCGGGCTCACGACATGGGCAGGCTTCTTGAGCACCGTGCCGTTGACCGCGACCCGGCCCTCGCCGATCCACCGCTCCGCGTCGCGCCGCGAGCAAAGGCCGGCATGGGCGATTGCCTTGGCGACACGCATCGGCTCCGCCGCCTTTACCGCGGCGGACTTCGCCCCTTGACCTTGCTTCCCGCTTCCGCGCAATTTCGCCCCCATGATGAGAGAAAGGCTTGCAGATGTAGTCGGCGCAGGCAAGCGGCCCATGGATCTCGCCTTCGCCGAGGCCGAGGCCGCGGACCTTCTGGGCGAGGTTCCCATCGGCGCCGTGGTGGTGAGCGCGTCCGGCGAGGTGCTGGCCAAAGCCGGCAACCGTACGCTTCAGCTTCGCGATCCGACCGCCCATGCCGAGCTCCTCGCCATTCGCGAGGCTTGCACCAGGCTCGGCAGCGAGCGGCTCATCGATTGCGATCTCTACGTCACGCTCGAGCCTTGCGCCATGTGCGCACCGGCCATCTCCTTCGCGCGGCTTCGCAGGCTGTATTTCGGTGCTCCAGACCCAAAGGGCGGCGCGGTCGAGCATGGCCCGCGCTTCTTTGCGCAACCGACCTGCCATCACGCTCCTGAGGTCTATGGCGGCATCGGCGAGGCAAGAGCCGCCGAGCTCTTGAAGCGCTTCTTCGCCGCTCGCCGTTAGAGATTCAAGACGTGCTTCATCGCCTCGCCGCGAATACGCGCGAGGGCATGTCAAAGAGCGTAAGGACCGCGGATAACGGGGAGCGAAGTCACTCGGGGTGACGCAGGTTTTGGCGGTAATGACTGGATGCCCGCCTTCGCAGGCATGACACTCAACTTGGCGCCGGCGCGAGGAACTGGGCTTCGGCCAGCTTGGCGAACACGCCGCACTTCGCCACCAGCGCGTCGAAGCTGCCGCTCTCGACGATGCGGCCGCGATCGAACACGAGGATTCGTGTTGCGTTCCTGACCGTGGCGAGCCGGTGGGCGATGACGAAGGTGGTGCGGCCCTTCATCACCTCGTTGAGCGCAGCGGTCACCTTTGCCTCGGTGGCGGCATCGAGCGCGCTCGTTGCCTCGTCGAGGATCAGGATCGGCGGGTCCTTCAACAGCGCTCGAGCGATCGACAGCCGCTGGCGCTCTCCGCCTGACAGCATGCGGCCACGCTCGCCGACCGTTGAGTTCAGTCCGTCCCCTTGGCGCTCGATGAAGTCGAGCGCTTCGGCGCGCTTGCAGGCGGCAAGGATCTCATCATCGGTGGCGTCAGAATTGCCGACGCGCAGATTCTCGGCGATCGAGCGGTTGAACAGCAGCGGCTCCTGGAAGATCACGCCGATATTGCGCCTGAGGCTCGTGAGCTTGACGTCGCGGATGTCGCGGCCGTCGATGCCGATCTTGCCTGATTGCGGGTCGTAGACGCGGTAGAGCAGCGCCATCGCCGTAGACTTGCCTGCGCCGGTCGCGCCGACCAACGCAATGGTCTCGCCAGGCTCGGCCTTGAAGGTGAGGTCTTCGACGGCAGGAGCCTTGCCGTCATAGGAGAAGGTGACGCCGTCGAAGGCGACCTCGCCGCGTACCTTCTTCAAGGTCACCGCGTTCTTGTGCTCCTTCACCGAAATGGTGGTGTCGAGCACGCCGAAGAATTCCTCGAGCCTCGGCACATTCATGAAGATGGAATTGACGAACCGCGCCGCCTGTTCGAGCCGCTGGATCAGCATGCCTGCGAAGCTCATGAACATGACGATGCCGCCGATTGTGGTCTGCCCACGCGCGAACAGGAACAGGCCCAGGATCAGGATCGCCAGCATGGTGAGCGTGGTCGACGCCTTGGTGAGGGTGGAGACAAGCGCCCACCAGGAGAGCACAGGCATTTGCGCGTCCAGCAGGCGCTCGACGACTGCGCGCAATTCGCGCACCTCGTCCTCGACGCGGGTGAAGCTCTGCACCAGCGCCACATTGCCGAGCGAATCGGAGGCGCGCTCGGCGAGGTAGGAGTAGTAGCGCTCGACCGATTTCTGCATGGCTTCGGTCTTGCGCAGCACAAATACAGTGAGCGCGAGGAAGATGAGCGACAGCCCGATGAGCAGGAGGCCGAGCCGCCAGTTGAGATAGAGCGCAAGCGGCAGAAGCACGGCGATGGACACGATGGCCGCGAGATGCTCGCGGAAGAAGCCGAGCCATAACCACCACAGAGTGTCGGTGCCGGTCAGCATCACCTTCATCAGCCGCCCGGAGTGGGTGGCGCTGTGGAAGCTCAAGGGAAGCTGGAGCACGTGCTCGAAATAATCGGACAACACGGCCTGGCGCCGCTTATGGGCAAGCTTGTCGGCATAGAGCGAGACGAGCGCCCCGCAGAGGATGAGGAACAGCCCGAAGCCCACCCAACTGGCGACGAGCGGCGCCAGTCTCGGCCAGTCGAGTGCGCCGCCTTGGCCCTGTGCGCCGGCCAGCGCATCGATGATGCGGCCGAACAGCACCGGTTCGGCGAGCGCCGCCGCGGCGAGCGCGACATTGGCGAGCGCCAGCAACCAGCCGAGCCGCATCTGCGGGCCGAGCAGGCCGAGCACACGGGCGTAGAGGCGGAACATGGGTGTGGGGAGAGAGAGGTCAGAACCCCGATTGCGGGGTCCAGGCGCGCATGCTCGGCGGGTAGTTCAGCTGCGGGTAGACCCGCTGCAGCGCTTGAGTCTCGAAGTCGCCCTTGGCGTAGGGCACGAAGCCGAAATAGGTGCTCCAACCGCCGGGCCGGCGCGGAGGGGTGTACACATAGGGATAGATCGGCGGCCGGCCGCGCATGAAGATTTGTGCGGGCTCGACGATGGGGGCAGGACTCGCGAGCGCCGGTACGGTGAGCGGCGCGGCGCTGGACGACGTAATGCAAAGGGTGAGGGCAGTTGCCGGCCCAATGAGAAGCAAAGCCGTTTTCGCGGAGCTGATCAACAAAGGCGCCATATGGGCCTCCAGTCTGGGTTCAAGCTTGAGGGAAGCGTAGCATGGCTCACGGCCGCCGCAACAACGCCTCGCCGCCCAGCAATCGCCGCGAAAGGCGCTTTCTCATGTTCCTCCGGCAAAACAACAAATGACCGAGTCGCTTTCTCCACTCCAGCTCGCAATTTTGGTGGGGCTGATCCTGTTTGCCGCCTTCGTGATTCTGCTTGACGGAGTCGGCTCGCCATTCGCCACGGCTGACACGGCAGTTTGGTTATTTCTGCCGAAGCAAAGGGAACTCGCGCGTCTGACGCTGGAACTCGCCATGCGTGCCGGTGGGAAAAGACTGGGAAGGTACCGGTTCAATATCACGCTCGAGTCGTGACTTCTGCCGGAACTTGGTGATAGAGGCTAGCTCGTCTTCACCTCGCCGCGCACCACCGCGCGCCAACCGATGTCGCGGCGGCAGAACCCGCCAGGCCAGTCGATCCTGTCGACCGCCGCGTAAGCCTTGGCCTGAGCCTGGCGAATGTCGCGGCCCTTCGCCGTGACGCCAAGCACGCGCCCGCCATCGGCGAGAATGCGCGAGTCGTCGCGCTTGGTGCCGGCATGGAAGATCTGCACATCAGGATCGCTCGCCGCAGCATCGAGGCCCTTGATCTCGGTTCCCTTGGCGTAGCCGCCGGGATAGCACTTCGCCGCCATGACCACGCACAGCGCGGGGTCGTCGCTCCACTCAAGGTCAAGACCGCCAAGCCGCCCCTCTACGACAGCCAGGAGCGCCGGCAACAGATCGGATCTGAGCCGTGGCATCAGCACCTGGCACTCGGGATCGCCAAAGCGGACATTGTATTCGATGAGCTTCGGCGTGGCCTGGTCGATCATCAGCCCGGCATAGAGCACGCCCTTGAATGGCGTGCCGGCTTCAGCCATCGCGCGTACCGTCGGCTCGATGATCTCAGTCATGGTGCGGCGGCAGAGCGCGTCCGTCATGATCGGCGCCGGAGAGTAGGCGCCCATGCCGCCGGTGTTGGGTCCCTGATCGCCGTCGAAGGCCCGCTTGTGGTCCTGCGCCGTGGCGAGCGGCAGCGCCGTCTCGCCGTCGACCAGCGCGAAGAAGCTCGCTTCCTCGCCGCGCAGGAACTCCTCGATCACCACCTCTTCTCCAGCGGTGCCAAAAGCACCCGAGAAGCAGGCGTCGATCGCGGCGTCAGCGTCGGCCTTGGTCTCGGCGATGGTCACGCCCTTACCGGCGGCGAGCCCGTCGGCCTTGATCACGATCGGCAACTTTTGCGTCGCCACGTAAGCCTTGGCCGCAGGCGCATCGGAGAAGCGAGCATAAGCAGCGGTCGGGATGCCCGCGCGCGCGCAGAGATCCTTGGTGAACCCCTTTGAGCCTTCGAGTTGCGCCGCCTCCTTCGACGGCCCGAACACCTTGATGCCTTGCGCTTTGAGATCGTCAGTGAGCCCTGCGACCAGCGGCACCTCCGGTCCGATGATCACGAGGCCGATCTCTCTCTCTTTGCAGGCCCTTGCCACCGCGGCGTGATCGCTTACATCGAGCGACAGGCACTCGGCGACTTGCGCGATCCCGGCATTGCCCGGCGCGCAATAGAGGGTGCCGAGGAGGGGGCTTTGCTTGAGCTTCCAGGCGAGCGCATGTTCGCGGCCGCCTCCACCTATCAACAGCACGTTCAATGGGGTAAAGCTCCTCTGAAAGAGGCTGCCTCCCTAGCACGCTGGCGGCGGAAGCAAAATGGAACCCGAATGTCGTTAGCCGATCGCAACGCAACGGAAGTCACGACGAACCTCGTCGAATATAGCGTCTCGGAGCTCGCCTTCGCGCTGAAGCGCACCGTGGAGGAGGCCTACGGCCTCGTGCGGCTGCGCGGCGAGATCTCCGGCTTCAGGGGCCAGCACGCCTCCGGCCATTGCTATTTCGTGCTGAAGGACGAGAAGGCCGCCATCGAGGCGGTGATCTGGCGGAGCACCTTTCAACGGCTCAAGTTCAAGCCCGAGCAAGGGCTCGAAGTGGTGGTCAAGGGCCGCGTCACCACCTATCCCGACAAATCGAAATATCAGATCGTCATCGACGATCTCGAGCCGGCCGGCATCGGCGCGCTCATGGCGCTGCTCGAGCAGCGCAAGCGCGCGTTCGCCGCCGAGGGACTGTTCGACGCCCATCGCAAACTGCCGCTACCTTATCTGCCGCGCATCGTCGGCGTGGTGACCTCGCCGACCGGCGCCGTGATCCGCGACATCCTGCATCGTCTCGCCGACCGCTTCCCCTGCCATGTGCTGGTCTGGCCGGTGCGGGTGCAGGGCGAGACCTGCGCCATCGAGGTGGCCGCCGCGATCCACGGCTTCAATGGGCTGATCGTTGGAGCCTCAGTGCCGCGCCCTGACCTGATCATCGTCGCCCGCGGCGGCGGAAGTCTGGAGGATCTCTGGGGCTTCAACGAGGAGATCGTTGCGCGCGCTGTCGCCGCGAGCACCATCCCTCTCATCTCCGCGGTCGGGCATGAGACCGACTGGACCATCATCGACCTCGTCGCCGACTTCCGCGCGCCGACCCCGACCGCCGCCGCCGAGCGCGCCGTGCCGGTACGCGCCGACCTGCATATCCAGGTGACGAGCTTCGGGCTTCGCGTCATGAGCTGCCTCAGACGGCTGGTCGAGGGGCAGCGGACGATGCTGCTCGCGCTCGCCCGCGGCCTGCCGCGGCGGAGCGAGATCCTGGCCCTGCCGCGCCAGTGCTTCGACGGCGTGAGCGCGAGGTTGGGCCGCGCGCTCCACGCCAACGCGCATGCCCATCGCGTCGCGCTCGCGCGCTCCGCCACGCGGCTCAGGCCGCATCTCGTTGGCAGGGCGGCGCAAGGAGGACGCGACCGGCTTGACCGTCTCGACCGCTCAGCCCGCCGCGCTCTTCCAGCTTTGGTGGCGCGGTCGCGCCAGTGCCTCGATGCGCGAATCCAGCTCCTCAACTCGCTCGGCTATCACAACGTGCTCGCCCGTGGCTTTACCATCACCCGCGACGCCGAGGGGCGGATGCTTCGCCGCGCCGCCGATGTGCATCGTGGCGAACATCTGGACATCGAGTTTGCGGATGGCCATGTACCTGCACAAGCAGATGGTGGCGACCGCAAGGCAGCACCGAGCCCGAAGCGCGCGCGCAGCCGCGACGAAAAGCAGGGCACATTGTTGTAAGCGGACTGGCCTCAGGCCGAGGCCGACGCTATGGTGAAACGACGCAAATCGAATTGGGGCGAAGCACAGCCTTGATGAACCGTTTCGAACGCAACATTGGCTTCAAGGGTGAAGCCAAGCTCAAATATCTCGACGGCGAGGTGCAGGTGGTGACGCCAGGCGACTTCGTGCGCTGCGCCGTCACCGGACGTACCATTCCGCTCGAAGAGCTGCGCTACTGGAGCGTCGAGCTGCAAGAGGCCTATATCGACGCCGCAGCTTCGCTGAAGCGTTTCCGCGACACCCACCCGACGCCGTAAACACGCAAAAACCTCGTCATGCCCTGACAAGTGGTTAGTTCAGCCCAGCCGGCGCTTCTCGATCGTCTCGACCAGAAGCCGCTTGAGCCTGTTGCCTTCGGCGAACTCGATGTCGATGAGGAGCGGCCGCGAGCGGAACTTGAGCTCGGAGAGCTCCGTGCCGTCGTCGTCGGGGAGGCGCACCCAATCCTTCTCGGTGGTGACCAGCATGGCGTTCCACTCCCGCGCCCATCTGAGCAGCCGCTCTGCCTGCCGCTCGGTATAGGGATGATGGTCGGGGAAGGAGCGCGTGCCGGTGAGCCGCGCGCCGTTCTGCGACAGCGTTGCGTAGAATTTCCTCGGGTTGGCGATGCCGGCAAAACCGATCACCGGCAGCACGCCGAGCCAGCGCGGATCGCCGCGCGGCGCCATGCGCGCCTTCAACACCGGTTTGTTCGCCGCCTCGAAGCTCTTGGCGAGCGGCGCGGTCTTGCCGCCATCGCCGATCAGGAGCAGCGCGTCGGCGCGCGGCATCTGCGTGTCAAGCGGCGCCCGCAAGGGACCGGCAGGCATAACGAGTCCATTGCCGAGCCCGGTCGCGGCATCGACCACGATCAGGCTGAAATCCTTGGCGAGCTGCGGGTTCTGGAAGCCGTCATCCATGACGATGACCGTGGCGTCGGTGCCTTCGATCAGTCTTGCGCCCGCGGCGCGGTCTGCCGACACCCCGGTCGGCGCGTGCGCGGCAAGCAGCAGCGTTTCGTCGCCGATCTCCGCCGCGCTCTGGCCCTTGGCGACCAGCACCGGGCCTTCCGTCTTGCCGCCATAGCCGCGGGTGAGAAAGCAGGGGCGTTCGCCCGCTTCCTTCAACCCTTTGGCGACGGCAATCGCAGTCGGGGTCTTGCCGCCGCCTCCCGCGGTGAAATTGCCGATGCAGATCACGGGAAGGCGCGAGCGGTAAGGCGCGACGCCGGCAATCTTCCGCTCCGCCATGCGCCCATAGATGGTGCCGAGCGGCGACAGCGCCGAGGCGAGTATGCCTCGCCGCCGGTACCACCAGAATGGCGTCCTAAGATGCATGGAGCAGCGTCGCCCGTGGCGGCAGGAAGCGCTCGATCTCTGCGATGGTGCGTGGCAACGCTCCGCCCATGCGGCCAATGGCGCCTTCGGCACGCGACATCATGCGCGCGCGCGCCTGCGCATCCTCAAGCAGCAGCAGCACGGCCGTGGCGAGATCGTTCACCTCGCTCACCAGCGCGCAGCCGCCCGAGCTCAAGAGTTCCTCATAGGCGTCGGCGAAGTTCCGCCAATGCGGGCCGGTGACCACGGCGGCACCGAGCTTGATCGCTTCCACCGGGTTCTGTCCGCCATGCGGCACGAGGGAGCCGCCGACAAAGGCGACCGGCACGAGATTGTAGAACAGCCCAAGCTCGCCGATCGTGTCGGCGATGTAGATTTCGGTGCTGGCGTCGGGGAGCTTGCCTTCCGAGCGAAGCGCCACCTTGAGACCGGCGTTCGACAGAAGCCGCGCGATGAATGGTCCGCGGTCCGGATGCCGCGGCACGATGATGGTGAGGAGATCGGGGCGCGCGCCCTTCATAGCGAGATGGGCGACGGCGGCGATGTCGTCCTCGCCTGGATGCGTGCTTGCCGCAAGCCAAACGCTGCGCCCGGCGAGCGCCGCGGAGAGCTTCTTGTGGCCAGCCAAGTCGACCGGCGGAGGCGGCGCATCGATCTTGAGATTGCCGACCGGGACGGCGAGCGCCGCCCCGAGCGCGGTGAAGCGCTGGGCGAAGCGCTCGTTCTGGGCGAGCACCAGGCCGAATGCCGAGAACAGCGGGCGGCTCAAGCCGGGACGGTTGCGCCAGCGGCGGAAGGAGCGGAACGACATGCGGCCGTTGACGAGCACGAGCGGGATGTTGAGCGCATTCGTCTCCAGCACGAGGTTCGGCCAGATTTCCGATTCGACGAACACCGCAAGATCCGGCTGCCAATGCTCGAGAAACCTCCGCACATAGACCTGATTGTCGAGCGGCACATATTGGTGCACGGCGCCCTTCGGCAGCCGCGCCCGGGCGAGCTTCGCCGAGGTCACCGTGCCGGTGGTGAGCAGGAGGCAGATCTCCGGGTGCTCTGCGGCGATTGCATCGATGACCGGCAGCACGGCATTGGCCTCGCCGACGCTCGCGGCATGGAACCACACAAGGAAGCCGGATGGGCGCGGCATGCTCGCCTCGCCGTAGCGCTCCGCGCGCCGCGCCGGCTCCTCCTTGCCGATGCGGGTGCGCCAGGCGAGCAGCAGCGGCGCGACCGGCGCGGCATAGCGCGTCAGCGCGCGATAGGCGCGAAGCGCGAAGGCCGGCTTGGGGGCATCCTTGACTTGGATGGCTGGTAACAATGGATCGATGGCCCCGGCAAGTTCGTAGGCGCGCGCGGTCGCTTGATTGAGGCCGCGTTCGACGGCGATCCGGGCGGCCTCCAAGGCGGCCGAATCGGAGTCCTCAGGCACCCATATCGGATCGCCGACCATGATGCCAAGCCTGGAGAAGGGCAGGTTGATGGTGAAGGCGCTCCAATTGTTGAGCGTCACGTAACGGCTCGTCGCCATGGCGCAAGGCACGATAGGGCGCCCTGAGAGCTTCGCTAGCATGACGATGCCGTTTCCAGCTTTGCGCGCCGGGCCCGGAGCGACGTCGGCGGTCATGGCGACGGTCGTGCCTTGCTCTAGCGCCTTGAGCGCTCCTCGAAGCGCGGCCGCCCCGCCACGATTGCGGCGCCGGTAGCCTGCGCCAGCGCCCCTGATCAAGCTCATGCCGAAGCGGCTCAGGACCCCGGCGATGAGCTCGGCGTCGCCGTGCCGCGCCACCATGGCGGCGACATCTGCAGGCCGGTCCGGCTTGATCTTGGGCAGCATGCCGAACTGCCCGTGCCACATGGCGAAGATCTGCGGATGCTGGGCGAAGAGCTTGGTGTCGGTGTCTGGCGGATCGCGCCGGACTGTGCTCGTATTGTAGGCGAGCCTGATATAGCCGGCGCCGACTGCGCTACCGAGGGCGACCAATCGGTCGGAGGAGAGCAACCGCTTCGCCATGCTCTAGCGCGCTTGCCTAGCTTCCGACCACGGCGACGGCAGCCGCGTCGTCGTCACTAGCGTCTGCCCCTTCCGCGGCATAGCCGCCGTCGATGCCGAATTGGGTGCGATGAAGCCGGGTATAGAGGCCGCCTTTGGCCACGAGCTCGTCGTGGCGCCCGATCTCGGCGATGCGGCCCTGGTCGAGCACGCAGATGAGGTCCGCCTTCTTCACGGTGGAGAGGCGGTGCGCGATCATCAGCACGGTGCGCCCGCGCATCAATCCTTCGAGCGCCGTCTGAACCTTGGCTTCGGCCTCGCTGTCGAGCGAGCTGGTCGGCTCGTCGAGCAGGAGGATCGGCGCGTCCTTGTAGATTGCCCGCGCGATGGCGATGCGCTGGCGCTCGCCGCCCGAAAGGAGCGAGCCGGCCTCGCCCACACGCGTGTCGTAGCCCTTTGGCAGGCTCATGATGAAATCATGCGCGGCTGCGGCCTTGGCGGCGGCAATGACGTCGGCCTCGACCTCAGGCTTGGTGCCGTAGGCGATATTGGCGCGGATAGTGTCGTCGAACAGTACGGGATCCTGGGTGACGAGGCCGATGGCGTCACGCAGAGATGCGACGGTGAGCTGCGCGATATCCTGCCCGTCGATGATCACTTTGCCTTTCTCCGGATCGAAGAAGCGCAAGGTGAGATTGACCAGCGTGCTCTTGCCAGAGCCCGATGGACCGACGAGCGCCACGGTACGCCCGGAGGGAACGGTCAGGCTCACGCCTTTCAGCACCGGGTTGTTCGGCTCATAGGCGAAGGACACATTGTCGAATTCGATCTGGCCGCGCTTCAGCGCGAGCGGCTTCGCATCAGCAGCTTCGACGAGTTGCGTCTCGCGGTCGACGATGCCGAACACCCGGCTCGCAGCCGCCACGCCTTCCTGCAAACTCGTCTGTAGCGTCGCGGCGCTTTTGAGCGGGCCGTAGATTAGCAGCGCTGACGTCATGAAGCCCATGAACTGGCCGAGCGTGAGGTCGCCACGCACGCCCTTGGTGCCGGCGAAGTAGATGGCAAGGGCAAAGCCAAGTCCGGTCAAGAGCTCGACCGATGGGCTCGACAGCGCGCGGGCGCGGGTGCCGCGCATGGTGAATTCGAGCGCGCGGTTGATGGTGTACGCGGCGCGGGCTTCTTCCTTCGGTTCCTGGCGATAGGCGCGCACCACGCGCATGCCGCGCAAGGTTTGCGTAATCAGCGCCGACAGATCGCCAGTCTCCTGCAGCGACTTGGTGGTCGATTTCCGCATCTTGCGGCGCTGGCGGCCGAGCAGAAACCAGGCGAACGGCATGAAGAGCAGGATCATGAATGCAAAACGCGCATCCATGTAGAACATGGTGGCGACGAGAATGATGACCTTGAGGTAGTTCTCGCCGAGCGTGACGATGGAGCGGCTCGCCGTCTGCCTAATCAGATTGGCGTCGTTGAGGAAGCCTGACAAAAGCCGTCCGGAATGCACGGTCTGGATGAAGGAAAGATCGGAGCTGTTGAGCTTCGCAAACATCTGGATGCGGAGATCGGCGATGAAGCGGTGGCCGAGATAGGCGACGGTGACGTCGGCCACATATTCTGAGATGGCCTTGACGATGGTCACCACCACGATCGCGGCGGTGACCCAGTAGATCATCTGCTGGTTCTTCGCCACGAACACGTCGTCGGCGGTCTTCTGGATGATGAACGGGATGGCGCCGGTGGTCGCCGCGGTGAGCAGCATGGCGAGGCTTGCAAGGATCAACAGCCCGATGCGCGGGCGCAAATGCTCCCGCCAGATGCGCATGACGATCTCGCCCGTGGTGTAGTGATGGGTCTGGAGCTCGTCAGCGCCCCGCGCGACCATTTTCGAGTCGCTGAACAATTGATCTTTCAAGCGCTTCCCCGATTCCGCTGGTCCAGGGCTCGCGGCCACGCGCCCGGCCGGCCTTTCTAGCATGCGAGCCCTCCAGGCTTTAAGGCGAAAAACCTTAGGCCTTACCGGGCCTAAGCCTCAGGCGTAGAGCCGCTTTCGGTCTCAGGATCGAGCAGGCGGTGCAGATGCACGATGAAATATCGCATATGGGCGTCGTCCACGCTCCGCTGTGCCGCGTCGCGCCAGGCGGCAAACGCCTCGGCATAGTTCGGGTAGATGCCGACGATATCGAGCGATTTGAGGTCGGAGAACTCTATTCTGTCGAGTGTCGTGAGCTCTCCGCCGAAGACGAGATGAAGCAATTGCCGCGCGCCGGACTTTGCCCCGCCCTTTGCCGTCATGATTCTGTCCTGCTGTTTTTTTTCGCCTTGAAGCGCGGACTTAGCTGAAAGCGCCTCAGAGGTCTACGAGGCTCGTGCGCTCGATGAGCTTGGCGTGAAGGCCTGGAGGGGCCGCGACGAGGCTTGGGAAGCGGGGGATGGGCAAATTGAAGCGGAAGGCGTGGCCGTGATGGTCGGTGACCACGCCGCCTGCCTCCTCGACGATCAGTACGCCTGCTGCGAGATCCCACTCGCATTTGGCGGAGAGCGACACGGTGGCATCGGCCCTGCCTGCGGCGACGAGCGCGAGCCGGTAGGCGACCGAATTGACCCAGCGCGATTCAACTCCGGGCCAGGGCTCCTTCCAAATGCGCTTCTTGAACAGGCCGCCACTCGCGATGAACAGTGCGCCTTCGAGCGTCTCTCGGCCGGTCACCTTGATCGGCTTGCCGTTGAGGAAGGTGCCGCGACCACGAATGGCGTGGAAGAACTCGCCGGTCGCAGGATTGAACACGGCGCCGAGCACGGGCTTGCCCTCCTGCACCAGCGCCGCCGATATGGTCCATTCCGGAATATGGCGGAGAAAGGCGTTGGTCCCATCGATGGGATCGACCATCCACACCAAGCGCCGCTCGAGCCTCGTCGCATCGTCTTCCGATTCCTCCGACAGCCACCCGTAGTCGGGCCTGCCACCAAGCAGCGTTTCCTTCAGCGCCTCGTTGACGGCGATGTCAGCGTCGCTCACCTCGGTTCCGTCCTTCTTTCTCCGGACGGCGACCTCCTGGCGGAAATAACTATGCGCGAGCCTGCCGGCCTCTTCGACCGCCGCCTTCAGCAAACGATAGTCCTCGTCGAGCGCGTGCGGCGGAGGGACACTGGCGTGGGAAAGCGCGGTCATCTTGTGTCTCGAAAAGACTCTCTAAACCATGTGGGCAGGAAGTGCCGGATACCAGACATTAACGACGTCTATTAAGCGGTTCGGATAACTTCTATGGCAGGATCGTGGCAACAAAGGCTCTCCCAAAGCAGCCTCAGGGAAGATAACAGCAAGGCGTCATCCGGGCCCCAGGGCGTGAACGCTCTGGGGCTCGATGCATTTTTCAGGCCTAATATCGCGAAGCGAGAACGAGGTCGAACACAATGGCGGCGAATACGATCAATCCGAAGTCGCGATTGGATCGAAAGCGCCTCAGGCAATTCTCCGGGTCGTCGATATTGAGCGTGGCCACTTGCCAGAAGAGATGGGCACCGGCGGCGGCCATGCCAAGGAGGAAGACGATCTCGGCGCCGGCGAGCAGACCGGCAATGATGATCCCGAGCCAGGCGAGCGCGTAGAAGACGGCGAGCCAGGCCTTGGTCGCCCGGCCGAATTTGAGCGCCGTCGATTTCAGCCCGAGCAGAGCATCGTCCTCGCGGTCCTGATGGGCGTAGATGGTGTCGTAGCCAATGGTCCAAGCGATGGCGCCGGCGTAAAGCACCGCCGCAGCCCATTCGAGCCGCCCGAGCACCGCGGTGTAGCCGAGGAGCGCGCCCCAGTTGAAGGCAAGGCCGAGTACCGCCTGCGGCCAATAAGAGAAGCGCTTCACCAGCGGATAGGCAGCGACAATGGGGACCACTGCGAGGCCTAGCCAAATCGTCGCGGTGTTGAACGAGAGCAGCACCGCAAGCCCGATGAGGCAGAGCACCAGCATGAAGATGGTCGCTGCTCTCTCCGAGATTTGTCCGCTCGGCAGCGGGCGGGTTTGCGTGCGGGCGACTTGCGCGTCGATGTCCTTGTCGAGGATGTCGTTATAGGTGCAGCCGGCGGCGCGCATCACTATGGCGCCGATGGCAAAGAGCGCGAGCAGCCAGGGGTCCGGGTAGTCGGCCCCGATGCTGCGCGAGGCGAGCGCCACCGACCAGAGGCAGGGAAGCGCGAGCAGCCAGAAGCCGGTCGGCCGATCGGCGCGGGCAAGCCGCAAATAGGGGAGGATTGCCGCGGGCGCGACGCGGTCGACGAGGTTCGCGCTCCGCGCGTCGGCCACCGTGCTCGTTTTGCCTTGGGCAGCAGGACGTGGCATGTCTCTCGGCCTCGGTTTCCCTTGTCTTCAGAACTGGATGAGACCCAGCGAAAATGCCTTCCAAGCCTCAGCGGCTCTTCGTCACGTCCGAACTAGCCCCCGGCGCAAGCGTCGAGCTCGACCCCACACAGGCGCACTACCTCATCAACGTGCTCCGATGCAAGACCGGGGAAGAAGTCCTGCTCTTTAACGGGAAGGATGGCGAGTGGCTTGGGGGCTTGAGCGCGGCGGCCAAGAAGCGGGCAATCGTTACCCTTACCCGACAGACCAGGCAGCAGATTCCGCCGCCTGACCTGCATTATCTGTTTGCCCCGCTGAAGCGTGCCCGCCTCGACTATATGGCGCAAAAAGCGACGGAGCTCGGCGCGTCGCGGCTCATGCCTGTGATCACGCGCCGCACGGTGGCCGAGCGCGTCAATAGCGCGCGGCTCACCGCCAATGCCATCGAGGCCGCCGAGCAATGCTGTGTCCTATGGGTGCCGGAGGTAGCCGAGCCTGAGAAGCTCGGCGCTATTCTTGCGGGCTGGGACAAAAAGAGGCTGCTCATCTTTGCCGATGAGGCAGCACCCATCGCTTCGCCACTTGCCGCACTCGAAAAGGAAACCAAAGGCCCGCTCGCCGTGCTCATCGGGCCGGAGGGTGGGTTCGAGGAGGAGGAGAGGACGCTCCTCTTGACTCAGCCTTTTGTCCTGCCGATCTCGCTCGGCCCGCGCGTGATGCGGGCCGATACCGCGGCGGTTGCGGCGCTGTCTCTTGTCAATGCGACTCTCGGCGATTGGCGCTCCTGATCCATGCCATGTTCGCCGCCGCGCAAACGTGCTAGGAGCGGCGCCATCCGCCCCTCAAACCCAAATCGTACGATCGAGCTCGTCTTCCCATGTCGACACGCGTAGCTAGGCCGCAAGGCCCGACCATCGAGTCGCGGGACGAGCTTGTCGCCTATCTCGAAGCGGGCTCGAAGCCGAGCGACGAATGGCGCATCGGCACCGAGCACGAGAAGTTCGGCTTCTACCGGCGCGGCCAAACGCCGGTCCCTTACGACGGCGAGAGCGGCATCAAGGCCCTTCTCGAAGGCTTGAAGGACCGGTTCGGCTGGGACGTCGTGCTCGAGCGCGGCAAGATCATCGCGCTCCGCCGCCTCAACTGCCCGAAGGGCGGAATTATCAGCCTCGAGCCGGGTGGCCAGTTGGAGCTCTCCGGCGCGCCGCTCGCCACTCTGCACGAGACTGAGGAGGAGCTTCGCCAGCATCTCATCGAGGTGCGTGAGGTCGGCGACGAGCTCGGTATCGGATTCTTGGGGATTGGCTTCTCGCCGAAATGGACTCTCGCCGAGACGCCGGTCATGCCCAAGGCGCGCTACGCCATCATGCAGCGCTATATGCCGACGCGGGGCAGGCTCGGCCTCGACATGATGTTCCGCACCGCGACCGTGCAGGTCAATCTCGACTTCGCCGACGAGACCGACATGGTGACGAAGATGCGCGTCGGTCTCGCTCTTCAGTCCGTCGCCACCGCGCTCTTCGCCAATTCGCCCTTTACCGCCGGCAAGCCGAACGGCTTCAAATCCTATCGCGCCGAGATCTGGCGCGACACCGACCCCGACCGCACTGGCAATCTTCCCTTCGCCTTCGAACCTGGCATGGGGTTCGAGTGCTATGTCGACTATGCGCTTCAGGTGCCGATGTATTTCGTCTACCGCAACGGTCGCTACATCGATGTGGCCGGAGCCTCGTTCAAGGATTTCATCGCCGGCCGTCTCGACCGGCTTCCCGGCGAATATGCGACCTTCGACGATTGGGCCGATCACCTCACCACGCTCTTCCCCGATGTGCGGCTCAAGCGGTTCCTGGAAATGCGCGGCGCCGACGCAGGTCCTTATGCGGAGCTCATGGCGCTTCCGGCCTTCTGGGTCGGGCTCCTCTACGACGCAAGTGCCCAGGCCGAGGCTTATGCCCTCATTTCAGACTGGACCGACAGCGAACGCCAAGCTTTGCGCGACCAGGTTCCGCGCCTTGGCCTCGCGACGCCGTTTCGCGACTCCACCGTCGGCGATGTGGCACGCCAAGCCGTCGCCATCGCCGAGAGGGGCCTGAAGCGCCGCGCCGCTCTCGATCGCAACGGCGACGACGAGCGCAAGCATCTGGCGCGGCTCGCCGAGACCGCCGCCGAAATGCGCTCGCCTGCCGACCGCCTGCTTGCCGACTATGCCTCGAGGTGGCGGGGCGACATCGAGAAGCTGTTCGATACTCACGCGCTTTGAGGTCGCGGGATTGGTGCATTCGCGCAGTCTCGTCGCGTTCCGTCGACGCCGCGCATGTCTTGACCGTGGCGATCGCGCAATCACCAGGACTCCGATGCCCACACGCCGCGCGGCATTCCTCTCGGTGAGATGCATTGGCGCGAAGGCCTGCCCAAGCGCCCCGATCAGTGCGGCGGCGCGAGAGAGCAAATAGTCGCCGCCCATCGATGAGGCTAGCACCGAGGCACCGGGGCGGCCGAACCTCCATTCGAATTGGCCGACTGTGGCGTGGAGATAGGTTTCCATTCCGCCCGTCGCCAACGATGCAGGGATGAGCCACGCCACCACTCCGGCCACGAACGTCCTCGAGGCTGCGACCCGCCCGCCGCAACTCCACCCGTGCCCGGGTTGAAAACTGGAAGCCGAATACTTAGATCGGGGTCTAGTCGCCGCCTCGTCCGCACAACCCTGCACGGGCGAGGCGCGAGTCCGTCCCCCGACGGATGCTTGGTCGACGGTACACCCTACCGTCGACCTTTTTTTGCCTATTTGAGATTCGACAGCGCGTCGCCGAAGCCCTGTAGCGAGATCGGAATGCCGATCCCTGCCTCCGGCGTGTCGAAGATGATGAACATGGCGGTTCCTCCGCCCATCAGCTTCTTGATCACCTCGTCCTGCAGCACGACTTCGGCGATGCATCCCTTCTTGCTGCATTTGAGGAAGGGTGCGTTGCCGATATCCTGCCCGTCGATCTTGAGCCCAAGCCCGGTCGGGAGCAGCACGCCGAGCGGCACGACCACGCGCAACAGCTTCTTGTCCTCGCCGATGGCTTTGTAGAACACCACCGTGAGCCCGACATTCGGCCGGTCCTCCGCGGTGACGCTCTGCACCAGCGCGCACTTCTCTTCCTTGGCGCCGGGGGGCGTGCGGCAGCTTACCTGCCAGGCGCCATGCGTTCCCTTGACCACGCTGCCTGGGCCTGTGGCTGACGGTCCGCCGGTATCGGGTGCTGCCTCTTGCGCTTGGGGATTGCCGATAGGACCGAGGACGGCGATGGCGAGCGCGATGAGAAAGGCGAAGCGTCCAGGAGAAGAGTGAGTCGGTCTTTGCATCTGGCGTTGCTGGCTCAAGGCATGGCGGATCAATCGCCCGCGGGAGACGAAGCTGCCGTGGACGATCTGCAAAGCCGCCATGTGGGACATGGAAAGTCGCCTTCGCCGAGCATTGGGGCTAAATTTCGACAGCGTGCCAAAGCCAGCATTGTTCTTACCAGAAACAGGTATCAAGCGTGCATTTGCCGCAATCACCCCAAATCTTGAGTGTTGCCAAGCAATAGTCTTTATGATTTGAAGGCAACAACAATGCTCTTAGGGGTCTGCATCCTGCGGGGCCCCACTCAGGGGCGACAACAAAGCTGGGGGCGACGCCGTTTTCTCGACATCTCTGCGCGCCGCCCTGCCTTTCGCCAACTGGCGTGGGGTTGCTAATGCCATCCACGTCGTTGACAGATCGTCGCCCGGCCTTCACAGGCCGGCGCGCGCCGACGTATAGAGGTTTGGGCTCTGGGAGTGACGGAATGGCGATGCTCAATCGACTACTGATCTATATCAGTTCTACTGCGTTGCTCGCGGTTTGCGGTCCGGCACTCGCCGGAGACGGTCAACCGTCGCCCTGGCAGATGACCTTCCAGAAGGCCGCAACGCCGATTATGGAGCAGATCACGTCGTTCCATACCTTCGTCACCGTCATCATCGTGGTTATCGCCCTTTTCGTGCTCGGGCTGCTCATCTACGTGATGATGCGTTTCAACGAGAAGCGCCATACCAATCCGTCGCGCACCACCCACAACACGGTTCTCGAGATCGCCTGGACGGTGATCCCGGTCTTGATCTTGGTCGCCATCGCCATTCCTTCGTTCCGGCTGCTCTTCGCCCAGTACGATTTTCCCAAGGCCGACCTCACCATCACCGCTACGGGGAGCCAATGGTACTGGACCTATGAATATCCCGACCACGGCATCACCTTCGCTTCGATCATCGTGCAGGACGCCGACCTGAAACCAGGTCAGCCGCGCCTGCTCACCGTCGACCACGAGGTGGTAGTGCCGGTGAACAAGAACGTCGTCGTCCAGGTGAAGGCGAATGACGTGATCCACGACTGGGCGGTGCCATCCTTCGGCATCAAGATCGATGCGGTCCCCGGCAGATTGCAACAGACATGGTTCAGGGCCGAGCGTACCGGCATGTTCTACGGTCAGTGCTCTGAGCTTTGCGGCCGCAATCATGCGTTCATGCCGATCGCGATTCGTGTCGTCTCCGACGAGGACTTCGCCGCTTGGCTCAACTCGCACAAGAAGAGCGCTTCGCGCGACGATGCGGGCAAGGTGACGACGGCCCAGAATTAGCGGGCGCTCGCCTTTCGACCAGAGATGACGGACAAGAAGACAAGGAAGAAAGAGATGGCAGCACAGACCGCCCATGCCGAAGTCGCCCACGAGGATCATCCGCACGGATGGCGGCGCTGGGTCCATTCGACCAACCACAAAGACATCGGCACGATGTATCTCATCTTCGCCATGGTTGGCGGTGTCATCGGCGGCCTGCTCTCGATGGCCATGCGCGCCGAGCTCATGGAGCCCGGCATGCAGATTTTCGGCAACCCGGAAGTCTTCAACGTTTTCGTCACCGCCCACGGCCTGATTATGGTGTTTTTCATGGTCATGCCTTCGACCATGGGCGGCTTCGGCAACTGGATGGTGCCGCTGATGATCGGCGCGCCTGACATGGCCTTCCCGCGCATGAACAACATCTCTTTCTGGCTGCTTCCGGCCTCCCTCACGCTGCTGATTATTTCCTTGTTCATGCCCGGGCCTCCCGGCACCCATGGCGTCGGCGGCGGCTGGACGATCTATGCGCCCCTATCGACCAAGGGCACGCCCGGTCCGGCCATGGACTTCGCCATCCTTGCGCTGCATCTAGCCGGCGCCTCCTCGATCCTCGGCGCCATCAACTTCATCACCACCATTTTCAACATGCGCGCTCCCGGCATGACGCTGCACAAGATGCCGCTCTTCGTGTGGTCGGTGCTGATAACCGCGTTCCTGCTGCTCCTGTCGCTGCCCGTTCTCGCCGGCGCCATCACCATGCTGCTGACCGATCGCAATTTCGGCACAGTGTTCTTCGATAGCGCCCACGGCGGCGATCCGCTGCTGTGGCAGCATCTCTTCTGGTTCTTCGGCCACCCGGAGGTCTACATCCTGATCCTGCCCGGCTTCGGCATCGTCAGCCAGATCGTCTCGACCTTCTCGCGGAAGCCGGTGTTCGGCTACCTCGGCATGGCCTATGCCATGGTGGCCATCGGCGTGATCGGCTTCGTGGTGTGGGCGCATCACATGTACGCCGCCGGCATCAGCGTGAACACGCAGGCCTATTTTGTGTTCGCCACCATGGTCATCGCCGTGCCCACCGGCGTTAAGATCTTTTCCTGGATCGCCACCATGTGGGGCGGCTCGCTGAATTTCCGCGCGCCGATGCTCTGGGCGCTCGGCTTCATCTTCCTGTTCACCATTGGCGGTGTGACCGGCGTGGTGCTGGCCAATGCCGGCGTCGATCGTTCCTTCCACGACACCTACTACGTGGTGGCGCACTTCCACTACGTGCTGTCGCTTGGCGCCGTGTTCTCGATCTTCGGTGCCTGGTATTACTGGTTCCCGAAAATGTGGGGCTACATGTACAGCGAGGCGATCGCCAAGCTGCACTTCTGGCTGATGTTCGTCGGCGCCAACCTCACCTTCTTCCCGCAACACTTCCTCGGGCTCGCCGGCATGCCGCGCCGCTATGCCGACTATCCCGATGCGTTTGCGGGCTGGAACTTCGTCTCGTCGGTCGGGTCGTACATCGCCTTCGCGGGCTTCCTGGTCTTCCTGTACGGTATCGCTCAGGCCTTTGCTCGCAAGGTGCATGCACCCGCCAATCCATGGGGCGCAGGCGCAACAACTCTGGAATGGACGCTGCCGTCGCCGCCGCCCTTCCATACCTATGAAACGCTGCCGCGCATCAAATGACGAAACGCGGCAGAACCGCATAGCTATTGGCGCGGTCGCGGGTCCAGGCGGGCTCGCGACCTTCGCCATTCTTGAGTGAGCAAGGCATGGCTGAAGCCAGTCTCGACGCAAGCCCGCAGGTCCTGACCGCAACTGAAGGCGGTGAGGTCGCGGAATATTTCGCGCTGATGAAGCCGCGGGTGATGTTCCTTGTGGTATTCACCGCGCTCGTCGGGCTGGTTGCCGCGCCGGGTCATATGCACCCGGTGCTTGCCATCGCCGCGCTCGTCTGCATTGCCGTCGGCGCCGGCGCCGCCGGTGCACTGAACATGTGGTACGACGCCGATATCGACGCGCTCATGGCGCGGACCGCTGCGCGGCCTGTTCCGAAAGGCAGGATCACGGCTGACGAGGCACGCACGTTCGGCGCAATTCTCGCCGTTGGCTCCGTGCTTTGCATGGGTCTGATGTTGAACTGGGTGGCGGCGGGCCTGCTCGCACTCACCATCGCCTTCTACGTGTTCGTCTACACCATGTGGCTCAAGCGCTGGACGCCGCAGAACATCGTGATCGGCGGAGCTGCCGGCGCTGTACCGCCGATGATCGGCTGGGCAGCGGCCACCGGCACGGTCAGCCTCGAGAGCTTCATCCTGTTCCTCATCATCTTCGTTTGGACGCCGCCGCATTTCTGGGCGCTCGCGCTCGTACGCGTGCGCGACTACGAGCGCGCCGGCGTACCCATGATGCCGGTGGTGCGCGGTGAGGACGAGACGCGGCGGCAGATCCTCATCTACAGCCTGATCCTCGCTCCGCTTGGTTGCGTGCCGGCGCTCCTCGGTCTCGGCGGCGGTCTCTACACCGTTGCCGCCGGCTTCCTCGGCGCATTCTTCGTCATGTTCGCCTATGCCGTCTACACCGAGCGGGAAGGCGCCGAAGCCGAACGCGCGGCAAAGAATCTCTTTGCCTATTCGGTGTTGTACCTGTTCCTGTTGTTCGCAGCGCTTCTGGTCGAGCATGGCTTCGGTCTGAGCCATGCTCCGATACCGCTGCCTTGGAGCTTATGATGACGGATGAAGAAGCCGAGCGCCAACGTCGCCAAGGCATGCGTTCCCTTGCCATCGCCTGGGCGCTCGCGGCGCTTGTCGTGCTGTTCTTCGTCGTCACCATCGTCAGGCTTGGCGCCAATGTCGCCCATCCTCTCGTCAAGTGAGCCGGCATGAGCAACGCGCCAGACCCTAACCAGTCCAAGCGCCGGCACAACCTGTTGGCGCTGTCGCTCGTTAGCCTGGTCGCCGGCATGGTGGGGTTGTCTTTCGCCTCGGTGCCGCTCTACCGCATGTTTTGCCAGGTCACCGGCTATGGCGGCATCCCGCAACGAGCCGAAAAGGGCCCCGGCGAGGTGCTGGAGAGCACCATCCGCGTCCGCTTCGACGGCAACGTGGATCACGGGCTGCCCTGGACCTTCGCGCCGGTGCAGCAGACCATGGACGTGAAGATCGGCGAGACCGCGCTCGCCTTCTTCAAGGCGACGAACCAGACCTCTGCACCGGTGAGCGGCACCGCAATCTTCAACGTCGCACCGGAGCTTGCCAGCCGCTATTTCACGAAGATCGAATGCTTCTGCTTCAAGCAGCAGACGCTTGCCGGCGGGCAGAGCGTGGAGATGCCGGTGACCTTCTTCGTCGATCCCAAGATCGTCGATGACGAGGACACCAAGAACATGTCCGAGATCACTTTGTCGTACACCTTCTATCGCGCCGACAAGGATGCCACGAAAGCCGCGTCCGCGCCGGACGGCGATGGATCGAGATCGTAAGAGGCAATTTCGAGGCGGTTGCGCCGAGAGCGAAGGGAAAAGAACGGGAGAAAACGATGGCCGAAGCGCACGCCAAGCATCACGACTACCATCTCGTCAATCCGAGCCCGTGGCCCATCGTCGGCGCGATCGGCGGCTTCACGCTCGCGGTCGGCGCGGTCATGTATTTCATCTCGAAGAAGGCAGACACGCCGAACCTCTATTACATTATCCCCGGCCTGCTGATCATCATCTTCACGATGTTCGGCTGGTGGCGCGACGTCATCAGGGAAGCGCAGGAAGGCTACGAGACGCCGGTGGTGCAGTTACATCTGCGCTACGGCATGATCCTGTTCATCGCTTCCGAGGTAATGTTCTTCGTCGCCTGGTTCTGGGCCTATTTCGACGCGGCGCTTTATCCCGACGATGCCATCACCTATGCCCGCACCGCGGTGCTTGGTGGGCAATGGCCGCCGATCCCGAGCGCCGACACCGGCGTGGCCGGTCTTGGCGACTTCCAGCACACGTTCAATCCCTGGGGCCTGCCGTTCGTCAACACGCTGATCCTGCTGCTCTCGGGCACCACCGTGACCTGGGCGCACAATGCGCTGTTGAATAACGACCGGCGGGGCTTGGTGCTCGGGCTGCTCTGCACGGTGATCCTCGGCATTCTTTTCACCACCTGCCAGGCCTATGAGTACATCCATGCCGGCTTCGGCTTCGCCAACCACATCTACGGCTCGACCTTCTTCATGGCGACCGGCTTCCACGGCTTCCATGTGATCGTCGGCACCATATTCCTCACGGTGTGCCTGGTCAGGGCGATGCGCGGCGCGTTTACGCCAAAGCTGCATTTCGGCTTCGAGGCCGCAGCCTGGTACTGGCATTTCGTCGACGTGGTGTGGCTGTTCCTGTTCACCTGCATCTATGTGTGGGGCGCGGGCACCGACTATCCGGCCCACTGACGCTAGATTGATCGTACTTTCGGGGGGCGGCGACACAGGCCGCCCCCTTTTCGTTTGGAGCACAAGGTGCCGAACAAGATCGAGCAGGACGGGCCTTCGCTCGCATCGACACTGGCGGCGGGAATTACGGGGCGCTGTCCGGCTTGCGGGCACGGTAGGATGTTCTCCGGCTATCTGACGCTCGCGCCGCGCTGCAAGTCTTGCGGCCTCGACTACGGCTTTGCCGATGCCGGCGATGGCCCCGCCGTGTTCGTCATCCTGGTCACCGGCTTCATCGTGGTCGGCGCCGCGCTCTACGTTGAGATGATCTACGCGCCGCCTTATTGGCTGCACGCGCTGTTGTGGGGCACGCTCGCCATCCTCTTGCCCATGATTCTGCTCAGATCGTTCAAAGGCGTTCTCATCGCGCTTCAATACAAGCACAAGGCGCAAGAAGGCCGGCTCGCCTCGGAGTGAGCAAGCATGCGGTTGCGCGGTCTCCTTCTCTTCACGGCATTCTCCGCCTTATCGCTTGCGCTTCTGATCGGGCTCGGGGTCTGGCAGCTACAGCGGCTCGAATGGAAGCAAGGGCTCATCGCCCAGATCGAGGCGCGCGCGCACGCAGAGCCGGTCACTCTCAAAGAGGCAGTGACCCGCGCGAAGACGGGCGACGATGTCAGCTATCTCCGCGTGCGCGTCGAGGGCCGTTTCGACAATGGCAAGGAGCGCTACCTCTACGCGGTCTCCGATGGGACGCCGGGCTGGCACGTGATAACGCCGCTTGAGACGCCCGAAGGAGAGGTGGTGCTGGTCGACCGCGGCTTCGTTCCCGACGCGTTCAAGGAGCCGTCATCGCGGGCACGAGGCGAGTTTAACGATGCCGTTTCCGTGACCGGACTGGCGCGCAACTCCGAGATGCAGGGGCTGTTCATTCCCGACAATGGGCCCGCCGAAAACCCCTGGTTCTGGCGCGATCTTGGCGCCATGTCCAAAACGATGTTTCCCGCTGGCGGGCCGGACATTGCGCCGTTCATTCTTGAGGCCGAGCGGACCGATATTCCCGGCGGCTGGCCGCTTGGTGGCCAGACCAGGCTCGATATTCCCAACAACCATCTGCAATATGCGCTGACCTGGTTTCTTCTCGCCCTTTGCCTTGTGGTCATCTATGTCATTTATGTGCGTAGCAGGCTGCGGGCGGCATGATCCGGCCATTTGGCTAAGCACTTGAATTATTTTAGAGGTTAGTCTTGCGGTATGTGAGCACAAGGGGCGAAGCCGCGCCGCTTCCCTTCGAGGGCGCATTGCTCGCGGGCCTTGCCCGCGACGGCGGCCTCACCATGCCGGAAGCCTGGCCGCGTCTTGCGCCCTCCGAGATCGAAGCCCTCGCCGGCCTCGATTACGCGGAAGCCGCTTACCGCATCATGCGCCCCTATCTCGAGGGCGATCCTAGCGCGGCAGACCTCAAAGCGGTGCTCGACGAGGCCTATGCCGGCTTCCATCATCCGGCTATCGCGCCGCTCCGGCAGATTGCGCCTGCGAGCTGGCTGCTCGAGCTGTTTCACGGTCCGACGCTCGCCTTCAAGGACCTCGCCATGCAGGTGGTGTCGCGGCTGATGGACCGCGCGCTGCGGCGAGAGGTTGCCCGGGCGACGATCGTCGGCGCCACCTCCGGCGATACCGGCGCAGCCGCCATCGAGGCCTTTCGCGGCCTCGACATGATCGACATTTTCATCCTTCACCCCAAGGGCAGGGTGAGCGAGGTGCAGCGCCGGCAGATGACGAGCGCGCACGAGCCGAACGTGCACAACATCGCGGTGGAGGGCACGTTCGACGATTGCCAGGGCATCGTGAAGGCGCTGTTCAACGACGCCGGCACGCGCAATTCCCTTTCGCTGACCGGCGTCAATTCGATCAACTTCGCCCGCATCCTTGCGCAGATCGTCTATTACTTCACCTCGGCGGTGGCCCTCGGCAGCCCCCATCGCGCCGTCTCCTTCGCCGTGCCCACCGGAAATTTCGGTGATATTTTCGCGGGTTACGCCGCCAAAGTCATGGGCCTGCCGGTCAAACGCCTCGTTATTGCCACGAACCTCAACGACAGTCTTTCCCGCGCTCTGTCGACGGGGATTTACGAACCAAGGGGCGTGATCGCCACCTCCAGCCCGAGCATGGATATTCAGCTTGCGAGCAATTTCGAGCGGCTGCTGTTCGAACTCGCCGGCCGTGACGGCGCCCAAGTCAGGGCGCGCACGGCCGAGCTTCGCCGCACCGGAGCCTTCCATCTCGAAGCGGGAGAACTTGCCGAGTTGCGCGCGCTGTTTGCCGCCCATTCGATCGATGAGCATGAGACCGAGATGACCATTCGCAATCTTTATGCGGAAACCGGCGTGGTGATCGATCCGCACACCGCCGTCGGCCTCGCCGCGGCGCGCCAGGAGAACGTCGGCACGCCGATGATCGTGCTTTCGACGGCGCACCCCGCCAAGTTCCCCGAAGCGATCGAACGCGCCACCGGCCTGCTGCCGGAACAGCCCGAGCGGCTCAAGGCGAAGCTCGGCCAGGGCGAGCGTCTGACCGTGCTGCCCAACGACGCCAAGACCGTCGCCTCCTTCATCGCCGATCACGCGCGGGCTCGTACCGAGGTCGGCGCGTGAGTGTCGAACTGTCCAGATTGCCCAATGGCCTCACCGTAGTGAGCCATGCGAGGGCCGACGTGGAGACGGTGTCGCTTGGAATCTGGGTTGGCGCCGGCAGCCGCAGCGAAAGCCTGCCCGAGCATGGTGTCGCCCATTTCCTCGAGCATATGGCCTTCAAGGGCACCGCGCGGCGCAGCGCCCAGGATATCGCCGAGGAGATCGAGGCGGTTGGCGGCGAGCTCAATGCTGCGACCGGCGTCAACTCGACCGCCTATTACGCGCGCGTGCTACGCCAGGATCTTGGCCTCGCGCTGGACATCTTGAGCGACATCATCCTCACCCCACGCTTCGACCGCACCGAGCTTGCCCGCGAGCGCGACGTTATCCTCCAGGAGATTGCCTCGGCGCAGGACTCGCCGGAGGACATGGTGTTCGACCTGGTGCAGGCAACCGCGTTCCCCGACCAGCCCGCCGGGCGGCCGATCCTGGGCACGGCCGGCAGCGTCAAGGCATTCAAGTCGGCACATCTCAAGACTTATCTCGCCACCCATTATCAGGCGCCGAACATGGTGCTTGCCGCCGCCGGCGCCGTAAATCACGAGAAGCTCCTTGCCGAAGCTGAGTGCCTGCTGGGCTCGCTCGGCACAGGCACCGCGCCAGAGCCCGCGCCGGCGCTTTATCGCGGCGGCGTGTCGCGCTCGGAGAAGCCCTTTGAGCAGACCCATTTGGTGCTCGCCTTCGAAGCGCCGCCCTACCGCCATGCCGATTATTTCGCGGCGCAAGTCTGCGCCGGCGCGCTTGGCGGAGGCATGTCCTCGCGCCTCTTCCAGGAGGTGCGCGAGAAGCGCGGGCTTTGCTACGCGATCCACGCTTTCGCCTCAGGCCTCTCCGACGCCGGCATGTTCGCGGTCTATGCAGCTTGCGGGCCTGACCGCGCCGCTCAGCTTCTCGGCGTCGTGCGCGACGAGCTCCTGCGCGCCGCCGATCGCGGCTTCAGCGAGGAGGAGGTCGGCCGGGTCAAGGCCCAGCTCAAGATGGGCCTCCTTGCCGGGCTTGAGAGCGGCGGCGCGAGAGCCGAGCAGCTCGCCCGCCAAATTCTCATTCACGGACGGCCGCTTACCACGCAAGAGCTGATCGACAAGGTTGAGGGCGTGACGCCCGCGGACTCCCAACGCATGGCCGAGCAGTTGCTTGCTTCTCCCGTCAGCCTCGCCACGGTTGGGCCAATCGTTCATGTTGCAAGATTCGACAGCCTCGCGGCAAAATTCACTCTGGCGTCAAGCCAGGCGGCATGAGGGTATTGAAGCCATGGCGTTGCTGCGCACCGCAACCTCGAGCGATCTCGGCCCGGTTATCCAGGCGGACCGGGTGCTGTTGCGCACCCCGCAAATGTCCGACTATCCCGACTGGGCTGAGCTGCGCGCCGCGAGCCGCGACTTTCTCACCCCCTGGGAGCCGGTTTGGGCAGCCGACGAGCTGACCCGCTCCTCCTTCCGCCGCCGCGTCCGCCACTATATGCGCGATCTCCGCGAGGACATGGGCTACGCGCTGTTCATCTTCTCTGCGTCGAGCGGCTCGCTCGTCGGCGGCCTAACGCTAGGCAATGTGCGCCGCGGGGTGACCCAGGCCTGCACGCTCGGCTATTGGATCGGCGCCCCGCATACCCGGAAGGGGTATATGACAGCGGCCGTTCGCGCTGCTATCCCTTTCGTATTCAATTCGCTCGAGCTGCACCGGCTCGAGGCGGCCTGCCTGCCCGCCAATGTCGCCTCCATCAAGCTCCTGGAGAGGACTGGCTTCACCCGCGAGGGGATGGCGCGCCGCTATCTGAAGATCAACGGCGTGTGGCAGGATCACCTGCTTTACGGGCTGCTTGAAAGCGACAGTCTCCGTTAGGAGCCGATAGGGCCGCCATTGAAAGACGGCATGGTGATGGGAGTGGGCCGCGCGGGCAGAAAAGAGGCGGCAAGAGGCTGGGACTGCCGATTGGCGTGTCTCGCCGTGGCGCTTCTCGCCCTCTGCGCAAGCCTGATCGCCTCTCCTTGGTCACCCGCGCACGCCGTCGACGCCATCATCGTCAAACCCGAGCAGGAGATTATCGACATCACGGCGCTCGGCGAGCTCTATGAGGGCCGCGGCGACCGCCTGCAGATCGAGACCGCGCCCGGACGCGACGGCTATGTGGGCCGCATGGCGGTGCAGGCGACGACCGCCGGCACCAATCCCGGCTGGCTCGTATTCGCGCTCACCAATCCCACCAACGAACGCATCACCCGCTGGCTCGTCGCGCCACGCTATACGCTCGCCAATTCGCGCGTCGCTTCGCCCGAGCTCGACGCCGCACGCATCGCCACCATCACGCCCTCGCTCGGCTTCAGGCCCGAGCGCATGAAGAGCGACCGCGCCGACATGTTCCGTTTAAATCTCGAGCCTGGGCAGACGGTGACCTTCGCCGCTGAGATGGCCTCGCGGCAGGTGCCGGGCCTCATGCTGTGGGATCCCGAGGTCTACCAGGCGAAGCAGCAGGACCGTATGCTGTTCAACGGCGTGCTGCTCGGCATCACAGGCCTGCTGGCCATTTTCTTGACCGCAATCTTTGCCGCCAATCACCGTGCGATCTTTCCAGCGACCGCGCTCGTCGCCTGGGCGGTGCTCGCCTATTTCTGCGTCGACTTCGGATATTGGAGCAAGCTGTTCCCCGTCGATGCCGAGCATGTCGCGGTCTACCGCGCCGCCGCCGAGGCGGGGGTGGCTGCGAGCCTCGTGCTCTTCCTCTACGCCTTCCTGCGCATCGGGCTCTGGCATGGCTGGATCAAGACGCTGTTCTGGTGCTGGATCGCCGCCCAGTTCGCCCTCGTGGTCTTGGCCATCATCGATCCGCGCCTTGCCTCGGGTCTTGCCCGCGGCTCCATGGTCGGCATCGCCGCCATTGGCACCTGCTTGATCGCCTTTCTTGCGTTGCGCGGCCAGGATCGTGCGCTCCTGCTCATCCCAAGCTGGATGCTGCTGCTCGTGTGGCTGTTCGGCGCGGCCATGATCGTGCTCGGCAAGCTCTCGGGCGACGTGGTGCTGACCGGACTTTTGGCCGGCCTTGTGCTCATCCTGGTGCTGCTCGGCTTCACCGTCACTCAATTCGCCTTCCGCTCGACCGGAGGCCCGCTCCAGCTCGGGCCAGTGAGCCAGGTGCAGATCAAGTCGCTTGCCGTCGATGGCTCAGGCGCCGCCGTCTGGCAGTGGAACGCGGCCAAGGACCACATCACCGTCGACCCGGAGATCGAGGAGGCGCTGGGGACGCCGCCCGGCACCCTCGACACCACCGTCGACCATTTCCTCCAGCATATGCACGCCGCCGACCGCGAGCGCTTCCGCCTGATGCTGTGGTCGCTCCAGGAAAATCAGGGCGGTGATCTGCAAACAGAGTTCCGCTTGAAGCGTCAGGACGGCACCTATATCTGGTATGAGCTCCGTGCGCGGGCGGCGTCGAGCGACAATACGCGGGTGCTCCGCTGCGTCGGGCTGATGCGCGACGTCACCAGCCTCAAGCGCTCGCACGAGCGGCTGATGCACGACGCCGTGCATGACAGCCTGACCAGCCTGCCAAACCGCGAGCTGTTCATGGACCGGCTGCAAGGCGCCATCACCCGCGCCCGCGAAGGCAAGGCCAATCGCCCGACGGTGATGTTCATCGACATCGACCGCTTCAAGAACGTCAATAAGAGCTTCGGTCTTGCCGTTGGCGACAGCATGCTGCTGACCCTCGGCCGCCGCCTCTCGCGTCACTTAAATCCGCAAGACACGCTGGCGCGCCTCGGCAGCGACCAGTTCGCCATTCTCATGATCTCCGACCCAGACGCGCGCCAGGTCGCTACGCTTGCCGAGCGCGTGCGACGTGCGCTGCGCACGCCGATGAAGATCGGCGGCAAGGAGATCGTGCTCACCGCCTCGATCGGCATCGTCGTCGATGACGGTGTGCAGTCGGCGGCGCAGGATTTCCTGCGCGAGGGCGAGATCGCCATGCTCAGGGCCAAGCGGGCCGGCGCAGACCGCATCGAGATCTTCACCGCCTCGATGCGCGGCGAGGACGAGAACCGGCTGCCGCTCGAGAGCGACCTCAGGAAGGCGCTCGAGAAGCGCCAGCTCGCAGTTCTGTATCAGCCGATCACGCGTCTCGCCTCGAACCAGCTTGCCGGCTTCGAGGCACTGATCCGCTGGGATCATCCAACGCACGGCCAGCTTGGTCCCGAGGAGTTCGTGCCCATCGCCGAGGAGGCCGGGTTCATCGGCGAGCTGGGCAGTTATGTGCTTGGTCAGGCGCTGGAGGAGGCGAGCCGCTGGCACAAGATTTTGCCGCGCGAGCGCGATCCGCTCTTCGTCAGCGTGAATGTGTCGAGCCGCCAGCTCTTCCGCCAGGACCTTGTGCAGGAAATCAGGCTGATACTCGCCAAGGAGCAGGTGCCGAAGGGCACGCTCAAGCTCGAGATCACCAAGTCGCTGGTCATGGAAAACCCAGAGCGCGCCGTTGAGATCCTGACCTGGCTCAAGACCTTCGGCGCGAGCCTCGCGCTCGACGATTTCGGCACCGGCTATTGCTCGTTGAGCTATCTGCACCGCTTCCCGTGCGACACCATCAAGGTCGACAAGTCGCTGGTGCGCGATAGCGGGCTCAACGGATCGACGCCGTTGATCCTGCGGTCGATTATCGCGCTCAGCCACGAACTCGGCAAAGAGGTGGTGGCCGAGGGCGTCGAGACCGCAGAGGACGCAGCCTATCTCCGCTCGATCGGCTGCGAATACGCGCAAGGCTTCTACTACGGAGAGCCCATGACGCCGAAAGAGGTGGAAGACCTCCTCTCGGCGTTGGCAAATCACCGCAAGCGGCAGCAGCGCGAAAGATCGAGGGCGGCGTCGAGAGGACATGCGGCACCTGCGCCGGGGCAAAGAGCGGTGGTGCAAACCATGTCGCCGCGGCCGAAGCCGGCAGCCTCAGGCGTGTCCTGAATCGTTGACGAGGCGCGAGGGATCGATGCCGATCTTGCCAAGGGCGCGATTATATTTGCGGTCGACTTCCGGATCGAAGATCAGCTCGGGATCCGCGGTGCAGTGCAGCCAGCCATTGGCCTGAATCTCGCTTTCGAGCTGGCCCGGCGCCCATCCTGCATAGCCGAGCGCAAGCAGCGCCTTGTCCGGGCCGCTGCCTTTGGCGATATCACGCAAAATGTCGATGGTGGCGGTAAGGCACACGCTTTCGTCGATTGGCAGCGTGCTCTCGGCCTTGAAATAGTCGGCGCTGTGCAGCACGAAGCCGCGTCCGGTCTCGACCGGGCCGCCAAGATGCACCGCCATGGCGCCGAGACCGATGGGCAGCCTGATGCGCTCCTTCGGCGGCACGATGTTGAGCTGCTCTAGCAGCTCCGTGAAGCTGATATTCGGCGCACGCTGATTGATGATGATGCCCATGGCGCCGTCGGCGGAGTGGGCGCACATATAGATCACGGCGCGGGCAAAACGTGCGTCCCCCATGCTCGGCATGGCGACGAGCAAGCTCCCGTCGAGATAGCCGTCACGCTGGCGCTTCGGTGGTTTGGAACGCGGCATCCGATAAGATTACAGGCGAGGTCAGCCAGTTGTGAAGGGGCAATGGTTGAATAACGCACTTGCTATGGTTTTGGTCGCATGGGTCACGAAAGATTGACGCCTCGATGGTGAGCGTTGTGGTCGCGCGCCACGATTGTTGCGATTAGAGTTGCGCCGACGACGAGCCGAAAGGACATGATGACCGACTCCTTACATTTGCCGCACTCGCTTCGCCTGCTCGCCGGCAGTCTCACTTTGAGCGTGTTGCTGACCGCTACGTGCCTTGCAGCGCCTCCAGGTAAGTCGCCATGGGTGAAAGAGAGCTTCTCGAAGGCGCGGCTCGTGAGCGGGACCGTTGGTCGCGCCGACAACGGCGCGCTTCTTGCCGGCGTGCAGATCCGGCTTGAGCCGGGATGGAAGACCTATTGGCGCACACCTGGCGATTCAGGTGTGCCGCCAAGCTTCGACTGGTCGGGATCGAAGAATTTGAAAGAGGCGCAAGTGCTCTATCCGGCGCCGCATCGCTTCGTCGACGCGAGCGGCACGGCAATCGGCTACGAGGACGAGGTGGTCTTCCCGGTGAAGATCACGCCTGAGCGCCAAGGCGAGCCGGTCGAGCTGAAGCTCAATGTCGATTACGGCCTGTGCAAGACGCTGTGCATTCCGAGCCAGGCAAGCCTCAGCCTCGAGCTTCCGCCGCATACGGTAGGGAAGGGGGATGATCCCTTGCTGAGCCGCTTTTTCGACCTCGTGCCGAAGCCTGCCGAGACC
>CAWHAX010000002.1:0-185221 GCA_963827365.1 uncultured Alphaproteobacteria bacterium
TAAGAGCCGCGTCTTTGCCATCAGCGGCGCTTCGGGCGGTTACTATGGCGCCATGCGCAGCCTCCTGCACTTGCGACAAATCCTCCAAGTCGGCGTCGGAGCCACGGTGATCCCGCAGCAGCTCGCGCTGCCGCGCGCGGGCGAGGCCTTCGAGGCTGACGGGAGTTTGAAGGATGAGGCGCAGCAGAAGCTGCTGACCGGCGTGGTTGAGGCGCTGGCAGTTACCGCCAAGAGGTTCGTCGTGCCATGAAGAGCGCCCGCGATCGGCTCATCGTGGCGCTCGACGTGCCTGCCGTGGAACAAGCGCGGGCGCTGATCGAGGCGCTCGGCGACAGCGTCGGCGTCTACAAGATCGGGCTCGAGCTGATGTTCGCCGGCGGCATTGCGCTTGCCACCGAGCTCGCATCGCGCGGCAGCCGAGTGTTTCTCGACGCGAAACTCAACGACATCGAGGCGACGGTCGAGCGCGCCACCGCGGCAATCGCGCGGATAGGCGCCGAGTTTCTCACCGTGCACGCCGTCGACCGCAAGACGCTCGATGCCACGGTGCGCGGACGCGGCGGCAGCAAGCTCAAACTTCTCGGCGTCACCGTGTTGACCAATCTCGGGCCTGCGGACTTGATCCAGCAGGGTACCGACATTCCGCCGGCAGACCTCGTGCTGCATCGGGCGATGCTCGCCAAGGAAGCAGGCTTCGATGGCGTGGTGGCTTCCGGGCTCGAGGCAGCTTCGATCCGCGAAGCCTCAGGCACCGGCTTCCTCATCGTCACGCCAGGCATCAGGCCAGAGGGAAGTGCAACCCAGGGCCAGACGCGGATCGTCACTCCTGCGATGGCGATTTCCGCAGGTGCCGATTATCTTGTGGTCGGGCGCCCAATCACCGCGGCGCGTGACCCGCGGGAAGCGGCGGAGGCGATCGTCGCCGAAATAAACTCAGCGCTCGCCGGCTAGTCCGGCAAGTCGCTCAGCGATCAGGCGCGACAGTGCCTCCGCATCGCCAGTGACCGCGACCTGCTTCAGCCGCGACTTGCCGCCATGGGCGACGCTGACCGTGGACGACGACACGCCGAGCCAGCGCGCGATCAGCGTCTCGAGCGCAGTATTGGCGCGGCCGGCCTCGGGGATTGCACGCACGCGCGCCTTCAGCACGCACTCGCCGCCATGGTCCTCGACTCCGGCGATCTCATCGCGCGACGATTTCGGCGTGAGCCGCACGGCAAGGATCACGCCGTCGCGGCTTCGTCGTAACGAGAAAGGAAGTGGCGTCGCCGGACAAGCTCAAGCTGGCTGAATGAACATCGGCGCAACCCAGCCGAGCAGCACCACGTCGCGGATGAACAGGAGCAGCAGGATGAGGATCACGGGCGAGATGTCGATGCCACCGAGATTGGGGAGGATGCTGCGGATCGGCCGAAGCGCCGGCTCGGTCAGCCGGTAGAGCGTGTCGCCGATCACGAGTACGACCCGATTGTTGGTGTTCACCACATTGAAGGCGACGAGCCAGCTCAGGATAGCGCTGGCGATCACGACCCAGATATAGAGGTCGATGACAAGAACGATGAAACCTATCAATGGAACCATGAACCCTCTCCTCGCGGACGCATCATCTAGCGGAGAGGCGGCGATGAGGGCAACCCTTATAGCGCGGCCAATAGGCTGCCTTGACAGGCCGGAAGGCCAATCCCTAAATGGCGCCTCATATCAAGGGGCCGTAGCTCAGTTGGGAGAGCGCAGCAATCGCACTGCTGAGGTCGTCGGTTCGATCCCGTCCGGCTCCACCAATCCCTGATAAAGATCACGCCGCTTCGCGCGGCGTTGCCTTATGGCCCTCCTGAGTCTGCGGCGCTTTGTCCAGGCACGACATCGACTTGATGTCGGGCGTCGCGGCGAAGCGATGCGGTGCGGCACGTTGGGGAGCAAAGCTTCCAGCTGTCGAGGTTATGCGCAACGCCGGACGCTTCATCCGCGCCTCATAGCTCTTGGCGCGCTCGCGCATGATGCGCTGCTGGCCGCGAAGCTACAGCGCCTTCAGATATTGCTCGGCGAACAGCTCGTTCAGCACGATGAAGCCCGGCCACTGCTCGATCTCCTCGATCTCGGCGAACACCGCCGCCATCACCGTCATGTGCCGCGCGCCTTCGGGATAAGGCTTCATGGGCGGCAGCTCGTGCAGCAAGTACCAGACGACGGCGAACATGAGGAGCCGCCGCAGCACCGGCGGGCTTGCGCGCCACTGCATTGCGACGAGGAGCGCTCCGGCAAGACCTGCGAGCGCGAGCGGCGCGCGCAATCCAGGCCAGAGATTTTGCCGTCCAGGTGAAGAGGAAATTGCTCTGCCACCGTAGAGCACAATGAGATGTCCTGAGAGCTGGGCGTGCAGCACGGTAAGCGGCGCCACGGCCGTGAGCAGCCCTGGGCCGAGCACAGGCCGAGAACACGAACAGACCGCCGGAGATGGCGGCGGCGAGGCGCCCGAGATCGAGCACGCCCTCCTTGCCGACAGCACCGGTCGCCAAGACGGCGGCGCGCAAAATCCACCTTCAGCTTCTCGTCGAAGGCGACTCCGAGACTTGGCGCGAGGTGAAAGGCCACCGCCGCGGCGATGCCGAGCAGCGCGGCTCCGATCCAGAACGAAGGTGTGGCGTTCGCGGGGCGAGCAATCGTCATGTCGGAAAGTTGCCCCCCGGCCGGACGCAAGGAGGTTTCAGTCCGCGGGTTCCAGGCGTTTCGGCTCAGGCGCGCGCTTGCTCTCCGGCGGCTTTTCGAGGGGGCGTGGCCACAGCACGTTGCGGTCGTCGTCGCGCAGCCGAAAGAACCACCCCATTAGCGGGATAAGGGCGAAATCCGGCGTGAAACGCGCGGCAAATGCGCCAAGGGGATTGATGATGCCGGGAAGCGTCACCGACCAGCCGCGCTTGAAGCGACGATAGGCTTTGCTCGCGACCTGCTCAGGGGTGAGCGGCGGAAACCAAACGAGGTAGCGGGAATTCTGCGCCCCTGCTTTGTCGTGCAACTCGGTCGCGACCACGCCCGGAGCGACGACCGAGACCTTAACGCCAGTGCCCCTCGTCTCGTAGGCAAGCGCCTTGGAGAAGGACAGGATGAAGGCCTTGGAGGCGGCATAGGTCGCCTGATAGGGCACTGGCATGTAGCCCATCATGGAGGAGACGTTGAGCACGCCGCCCCGGCTCCGCGCCAGCATGCCGGGAAGAAAGCGCATGGTGAGGTCCACCATCGCGCGCACGTTGAGATCGACGATGCGGCGGACCGTGGCGGGATCTTCGTCCTGGAAGAAGCCGGAGGACATGATCCCGGCATTGTTGACGAGATACTCGGCATAGAAGCCGAAGCCGCGCGCCGCTTGCTCGACGCCGGCACAGCCTTCGGGGGTCGAGAGATCCTGCGCTGTGACCTTGACCTCGACGCCATGGCTCCGCCCAAGTTCCTCGGCGGTCTTGGCAAGCTTCGCGTGGTCACGGGCGACGAGCACGAGCGCATGGCCGTCGCGCGCGAACTCCTCGGCCAAAGCGCGGCCGATGCCCTCCGTCGCGCCGGTGATGACCACGGCGGGCAAAGCGATGCTGGGATCAGACCGCAGATGGGATTCGTTCATACTTAACTAAGCCCGAAGCGAGTTTCGCGTTCCAAAGACCCCACGCACTTTGGGAATGGCTATGTCGAGGACGTTCTCTAGTGGGAAGCCCGACCGCTGGCCCCTACAATACGCGAAGAGGGCCATGCGGCGCGAGCAACAATTGCCTCTGGGAAGGTCTTAAAATGCCCGAATTCCGGCCGTTCCGCTGCCTCGTCGTCCCATTCATCGCCGCAGCGCGGCTGCCGGTTGGGGCAAAGGCCGCGCCAAGTCTTCCCCAGGGGATTAAGCAAGCCGACGCCAAATGTCTCAAGCTCAAGGACCTCGATGCCAAGCCGGCGACGCCAAATATCAAAGCTGGCGGCTTCGAAGAAGAGGAGGAAAGCAAGCCCACGAACCGTGAGATCGCACTTGGCTCCCTCAAGGCTGCGCTCAGCTACAGGCAAGAAAGCACCGGCGAATGTGAGCGCCGACCCGCGGTTCCGGCCAGCCCACGAATCCTATCTGAAGGCATGATCACGGAGGTGCCGGACGAGGAGGTGAACGGCTTTCTCGCCGGCTATGTGGGCGAGAAGATCCTGCTCGGAGAGGGCAAACAGGCCTGGGCTCTGATGCTCGACTATTACGACAAGGCTTCGGATTGGGCGCTCGATGTTTGTCACAAGCCGCTCGATACGGAACGAGCGGCTGACTTTCCCGGCGGCGCTTGAACGTATGCTTAACGAGAATGGCTATAGACTGGAGAAATATGGGCCGGAGCGTCGCTTTATCCGGCCTCTGGAACCGCGGTCTGGGGCGCGCCGTTTCAGGCTATACTCCGCTTTCGACCCGCGGACCTTCCGCTCGCGCGTGCGTCTAAAGGAGTTTTTGCGTATGGCACCCCGCGCCTTCTGGACCGGTAACTTGCGGCTTTCGCTCGTCAATATCCCGGTCCGCCTCTATCCCGCCACCAGCACCGAGCGGAAGATCGAGCTTCACCAGATCCACGAGCCTTCAGGCAAGCGCATCCGCTATCAGAAGGTGGCGCCTGGCGTCGGCGCGGTCGAGAACGAGGACATCATCAAGGGTTACGAGTACGAGAAGGGCAAATATGTCCTGCTCGACCAGAAGGAGATCGACGACCTTAAGCTCGAGAGCAAGCAGACGATCGAGCTCGTGCGCTTCGTCGATCCTTCGGCAATCGACGCCCGCTATTTCGAGAAGCCCTATTACCTCCTCCCCGACGGCGATGCGGCCGAAGAAGGCTACGCCATCATGCTGAAGGCGCTGAACCAGGCCGACAAGGTCGGCGTCGGCAATTTCATTCTGCGCGGCCAGAGCAACATCGTCGCGCTCAAGCCTTGCGGGAAGGGGCTGCTCTTAGAGATTCTGCGGCACGCCGACGAAGTGAAGTCCGCCGACGCCTTCTTCAAGGAAGTGCCCGACGTGAAGGTCGACAAGGAAGCGCTCGAGCTTGCCGTCGAGCTGATCGAGCGGAAGTCCGGCGAGTTCGAGCCGGAGAAGTTCAAGGACGAATATACCGAGGCCGTGTGGGAGCTGATCAACGCCAAGATCGAGCACCGCGCGCCGACGGTCGAGACCGGAGAGGCGCCCACCGCCAAGGTCATCAACATCATGGATGCGCTGAAGAAGAGCGTGAAGGCGCAAGGCAAGCAGGCTGCGCCAAGCAAGGCTCAGGGCAAGCGCGCCGCGGCCTCTCGCTCGGCCACCAAGAAGACCTCGCGCGCCACGCCGAAGAGAAAGTCGGCGTAAATCATGGCGCGGACGAAGGCGGAAGATCCGCTTGCGACCTACCGCGCCAAGCGCGATTTCAGCAAGACTCCGGAGCCACCGCCGGAGCGCAAGCGCAAGACCGGCAACAGCTTCGTCATCCAGAAGCACGCCGCGACGCGCACACATTTCGATTTCAGGCTAGAGCATGACGGGGTGCTGAAGAGCTGGGCCGTGACCAAGGGGCCGAGCCTCGATCCTTCGCAAAAGCGCCTTGCGGTGATGACCGAGGACCACCCGCTCGAATACGGCAAGTTCGAGGGCGTGATCCCCAAGGGCGAATATGGCGGCGGCCCGGTGATGCTCTGGGACCGTGGCACCTGGGAGCCGATCGGCGATCCCGACGAGGGGTTGGCCAAGGGCGATTTCAAATTTAGGCTGCATGGCGACAGGCTGAACGGCGACTTCGTGCTCGTGCGCATGAAGCCGCGGAAAGAAGATCGCGGCAAACAGAACTGGCTCCTGATCAAGAAGCGCGACGAGTATGCCGGCGACGGCGATGATCCTACGCTCACTTACGACACGAGCGTGAAGAGCGGCCGCACCATGGATCAGATCGAGCACGGCGAGTCTGCCGTGTGGAGCTCGAACAAGGCTCAAAAAAAAACTCCGGCGGCGAAGCGCCCTCGCGCGGTAACGGCAAAGCCCAAGCGAAGAAAGTTCCCCGCGCGCTAATCCCAAGGTTCGTCGAGCCTGAGCTCGCAACGCTCGACACCGAGGTGCCGACGGGCGCAGGTTGGCTACACGAAGCCAAGTACGACGGTTACCGCATCATCGCGCGGAAGGCCGGCGACGATGTCACGCTGTTCAGCCGAAGCGGGCTAGACTGGACGGTGCGATTCCCTGCCATCGCGCAGGCGCTCCGGACATTTCCAGCCGAGATCGCGCTGATCGACGGAGAGGTTGCCTTCGTGCTGCCGTCGGGCCTGACCTGCTTCAAGTCGCTGCAAGAGCATATCGATACGCCGAACCCCGCCATCCGTTACTTCGTGTTCGATCTCCTGTCGCTCGACGGCAAGGACTGGCGCAAGAAGCCGCTGAAACAGCGGCGCGCGCAGCTCGCTAAGTTGATGGCGACGCGGGGCGTCTCCGACTTCCTCATCTATGCCGATTACGTGGAAGGCTCCGGACCCGAATTCTTCGCGCAAGCTTCCGCGGCCGGGCTCGAAGGCATCGTGTCTAAGCGTGCCGACCGGCCTTATATTTCCGGTCGCGGCAGAGACTGGCTCAAGATCAAGTCCACGCGCGGCGATGAATTCGTCATCGGCGGCTACAGCCGCTCCGAGGTGAGGGGCAAGCCCTTCTCATCCCTTCTGCTCGGCAGTTTCGAGGACGGCAAGCTGATGTATTCCGGCAAGGTCGGCACCGGCTTCGATGCCTCCGACTTCGATGCGCTTGCGTGCAAGTTCAAGCCGCTCGAACGCGCAAAGTCGCCCTTCGTGGAAGTGCCGCGCGAAGAGCTTAAGGGCGCGGCGTGGCTCGAGCCAAGGCTGGTTGCCCAGATCGAGTTCACCGAGCGGACCCGGGATGGAAGGCTGAGGCATCCAAGTTTCAAGGGGCTCCGCGAGGACAAGCCTGCGGCTGAGGTGAGACGCGAGGAGCCGAGCAACGAGGAGGCTGACGTGACGCCACCAAAGAGCACATTAGCGAAAACGAAGATGAAGGGCGATCCAGTCTTCGAAGGCATCAAGCTCACGAGCCCCGACAAGGTGCTCTATCCTGAGGTTGGCGTCACCAAGCTCGACCTCGCCAGCTATTACGAGGCGATCGCGCCATACATCTTGCCGTATGTGGTCAATCGCCCGATCAGCCTCGTGCGCTGTCCGGAGGGAATCGACGGAGAGCAGTTCTTCCAGCGCCACGCCATGAAGGGCATGAGCGATGCGATCAAGCAGGTTCCCATTTCCGGCGGCGAGAGCAAGAAGCCTTATCTCTATATCGACGGCAAGGCAGGGCTGTTCGGGCTCGTGCAAATCAGCACCGTTGAGATTCACGATTGGGGCGTGGCGCTCGATCATCTCTACGAGCCCGACCGCCTGGTGTTCGACCTCGACCCAGACGAAGGGCTTGAGCTCGACGTGCTGAAAGCCGCCGCCGTCGAGGTGCGCGACTTCCTCACCGATCTCGGTTTGAAGAGCTTCTTGAAATCGACCGGCGGCAAGGGGCTGCACGTGGTGGCGCCGATCGCGCCGAAGCAAGGCTGGGACGAGGTGAAGACCTTCGCCAAGGCGATCGCCGATACGCTCGTCGATGTGCGGCCGGACCGCTATACCGCCAACCCGCTCAAGCGAACGCGCAAGAACAAGATTTTCGTCGACTACCTGCGCAACCAGCGCGGCGGGTCGGCCATCGTCAACTACTCGACACGGGCGAAGGCCAATGCCCCGGTCGCCTGCCCGCTTGGCTGGGACGAGCTAAAAGGCCTGAAAGCCGCGAGTCCCTACACGCTTAAGACGCTGCCGGCGCGGCTCAAGGCCAAAAAGACCGATCCATGGCAGGGATTCTCCTCAACCCGCCAATCGATCACGGCAAAGGCCAAGAAAGCACTCGGGCTTGGCTAAAGTCCAAGTGTGACGCAATCGAAATTCGCCTATCCTCCGAGGCGCGTTACGGGCCCAATCTCGTTGGCCCTTGCGCCAGCAACAGATTTAAGAAGGCGGCTTGCCGAAGCCCCGGAGGCGGCGGCAAAGTTGCCTCGGCATTTCTAGGGAGCAATTCAATGGCACGTTGGACGCCCGATCCGAGTTTCTATCCTTCACCGCGCTTGGCAGCGAAGGCGCCAGCCGAAACGCTCGCTTATGTCGCGACGTTCGCTCCGAAGCGCGACGTTCCCGATGCCATCGCCGTGGTCGACGCCGATCCGAGCTCGGCAACCTATTCGAAGATCGTCGGCCAGGTCGACATGACCGCGGTCGGAGATGAGCTGCACCATTATGGATGGAACGCTTGCAGCTCGTGTCTCTGCCCCAACGCGCCGCACCCGCATGTCGAGCGCCGTTACCTCGTGGTGCCTGGTTTGCGCTCCTCGCGCATCTACATCATTGATACCAAGCCCGACCCGCGCCGCCCGACGATCGCCAAGGTGATCGAGCCCGAGGAGGTGATCGAGAGGACAGGCTACAGCCGGCCGCACACGGTGCATTGCGGGCCTGAAGGCATCTACGTCTCCGCCCTCGGCAATGCACCGGCGACGGGCCTGGCGGCATCTTCCTCATGGACTCCGAAACCTTCGAGGTGCTCGGCCGCTGGGAAGTTGACCGTGGGCCGCAAACTCTCGCGTACGATGCCTGGTGGCATCTCGGCTACGACACGCTGGTGACGAGCGAATGGGGCACGCCCAACACGGTCAAAACGGCCTTATCCCTGAGATTCTGCTCGGCGCGAACTACGGACGGCGTCTGCATTTTTGGGATCTGCACAAGCGTAAGCATGTGCAGGAAATCGATTTTGGCCCCGAGTATAAGCTCGTGTTCGAGCTCAGGCCGGCGCACGACCCGACCAAGGCCTACGGCTTCGTCAATGCCGTGATCAGCCTCAAGGATTTGTCGGCCTCGATCTGGACCTGGTATCGACGCATCAGGTACGTCTCGAGGGCGGCGACTGCTCGTCCGATTCCTACTGCTACCCTTGAGCTTGACGGCGAACGACTACGGGCCTTCAGCTACGATCATGTCCTCGACTTGGCCGTGGCTGCTGCTGATCGGGCTCGGCGCATTTCACGGTCTCAACCCGGCCATGGGCTGGCTGTTCGCTGTCGCGCTTGGGCTGCACCGGCAAAGCCGCGCCGTGGTGCTGATCTCCCTCATTCCGATCGCCATCGGTCACGCGCTCGCCATCGCGCTCGTGGTCTACACGGTGACGGTTCTCGGCGCCGTGATCGAGCAGACGGCGCTGCGCGTGCTTTCGGGCTTGGCGCTGATCGCCTGGGGCGCCTATGGCTTGTTCTATCCGCATCGGCACCGGGTGCGGGTGGGATTGCAGACGGGGCTGCTTGGGCTCGCGTTCTGGTCTTTCCTCATGGCCACGGTGCATGGCGCCGGCTTCATGCTCACCCCGACGCTCGAGCCGCTGCAGACGCACATGTCCGGGGGCCATATGCATGGCATGCCGGGGGCTCAATCGCTGTGGATCGCCTCGTTGGCGGTCGCCGTGCACACAACAGCGATGCTGGTCGTCACCGGCGCCATCGCCATCATCGTCTATCAATGGGTCGGGCTCGGATTCCTGCGGCGGGGATGGCTCAACGTCGATCTTGCCTGGAATCTGGCCCTAATCGGCACCGGCCTCCTGCTCTTGCTGACCTAGCCTTTCGCCACGGCGCGGGGCTATCTTCGATAGATGCTGTACTTCCTCCTGGCCGCGGTTCTTGCAGCGCTGCCGGGCACGCCGGCGTCGACCGAGCTGGCACAGGTCTTTGCCGCCGGTACCGCGATCGGCGCGACAATGGCGATTTCACCGATCCGGGCTTCCTCGACGTGCTCGACCAGCGGACGGGCCGGCGCATGCCGAAGACCTATTTCGAGATGGCGAGGCAAGACCACGATCTACGTCACCTGGCGCGACAAGCGCGGCGAGCAGGCAGACGTCGTGCCCATCAATTTCGATCCGACCGCTGCGCTTGCCGAGGAGCAGAAGAAGCTGCTCGAGCAGTTCTGGACGAGCTTGATCGCGTTTCGCGAATGGCAGGGGATGACGGTCTATTTCACCCACGTCGTCACCTATCGCTGCGCCATCAAAGAGGTGGGCTACGGCTTCGGCGACGGCCCGGTCGACAAGGTGTTCAATTCCGCCCTGCGACGACGCCGACCCGCACAGCGTGCCCGAGAACGCCACGCTCTACATGAAGGTGCCGCCAAAGACCGCGTCGATGCAGGTGCAGCTCACCGATGTCGACGGCACGACGTCGCCGGCACGGAGCTTCAACGCGCCTATATAGGGGGGAAGTCTCGCCGCTTGCGACAACATGTTGGGTTCAAACCGCGCGAATCATGCTTATATGGCGGTCATCCAACAACTATCGAAAGGAGGTGATCCAGTGTCTCATTGTCGGACGCCACTGGCTAATCTCCGCGGTTTTCCTGCCTAAAGGTAACATCGCGGTAACACGAAAAGCCTCTTGAGGGCCGCGACGATAATCGAGGGCGGCCTTTAGACAGGTGGCGGACCATTCCCGAAGCAGGGGAGCCAGCCTACGGGTACGGCTCCCCTGTGGTCCCGTTTGAAGACCACTTCCCTCTCGAACAAGGCCACGCTTAGCTTGGGAATAGTGGCGCCGCGGCGGAGCTTCCAGCCGCCACCCGTTTCCAAGCGGGCCCTCTTAATTGAGGGTTAATCGCCGACTGCTTCCTTCGATTCTGGTAAACGACAACGGCGCAGGGGCTTGCCCCGCACCATCACTAGCACGAGCGCAACTCTTTAGTGTAAACGATTGCTCGCGCGTATCGTGCTTGCTGGCCTTGTTCTCTTCGCCATTGCCAACTTCAAGGGTTCGTCCGTTGGCGTTGCTGACAAGAGCGACAGTCCAAAGAGACGCTCACGGATGCCGAGTAAACGCGGCATGGGATGCAATGAAGCAGGGATTTAAGCGCGGCGTTGTTGAAGGGACGCGGGACTGATGAGTGGAAGCAAAATCGGCGAGATCGAAATCGAGCGCGACGGCCACGATATGTTCGTGAATGTCGATGGTCTACGGATCGCCAAGCGCCGAGGGAGGGAGTGGATCTCCCTCGAGCCGGGATGGTCTGTAGCCGATTGTTTCGAGGCTGATAGATGGATGATCGAGGTCAGCTTCGAGGGCGGTTGCGTCACGATCCATTGAGCAGAGCGGCCCCATACAAGCGGTTGGCGTTTGCCAGGGCCTCAATTGCAAAAGCACGCGCCTGATCGAGGCGCATATCGTGTCTCGCGCCTTCCTCAGCGATATCCAGAGAGGGCGACCCGAACGTGCAGTTGCGGCCGGATCGCATCGGCATTGCAAAGCCGGAGCTCGGCGAGTATGACCGCGATATCATCTGTCGTGATTGCGATAACAAGCTCGGCGTTTTTGACGACTATGCAATTGATGTGTGCCGCGCCTTCAAGAAGAAGCACACTCGGGACGGCAAGCTTTTCGCAATTCTGAATGTTGATGGCGACAAGCTCGCGAAATTCATTCTCGCGGTTCTGTGGCGCGCCCTCGATTAGCAAGCGAGAAAGCTTTTTTGGCATCCGACTAGGCCCCTACGAGCCCCAAGCCCGCGACGTTCTGTTCGGTGCCGCGCCTTTGAGTTCTCTTCGTGCGTTTCAAGTGATCGCGCAGCGTTACGAAAGCGAGAAAATAAGCGTCGAAAGCATTGCCTCTTACCCCGTCCGCCACGGAAAGGGGGCGTGGAACGTTTACAGCCTAAGCGTAGGTGGGTTTGGCTTCATCGCAAAATTGGACAATCGGCCGTTCCTTGGGGACTAGAGAGCTTCATCATCAACGACAACAAAATCTTTCGGGGATCGTTTGAGAAGTTCGAGAACACGAACGCCCACACGTCGATTGTTGAAATGATGAAGCAATCAAAAGCGCGAGGCGAGCCTTAGGCCCCCGGGAGCCATAAGCAAAAAGGGCGCGATCAATAAACCCCTGTTGTTGGCTTTGCCCGCTTTCTTGCGTTGAAAATAGCGAAAAACAGCCATTTTCTCGATCTCATCCCCGCGAAGCTCAACACCAGCGGTCTTTGGACTGGGCGAATTTGCTACGACCCTCCCCCGGGGTGCGCTCCGTTCGTCTCAGCGATTAGGTGATCTTCCGCGGCGCGCCGATTGGTCGGCTAAGTGCCACAAGCGGAGATTTTACGGATCGAGGTGAGATCACTTTCAAAATCCGAAAGGGCTTCGTGCAAAATTGTTGGTCAGAGCGCGATCCGGACGGGTGCGACGCTTACCGGATGGGTTCGACTGGCTTGCGGCAACCTTGTTGTCTTTAGTCGGCGCATCAAAGGCCCCAATTTTCCGGCTAAGCGCAGCTGCCATCCTCGCGTCGTGGCCATAGAGGTCGCGAAAGGTTGAAATTGATCCGTCATCATTCACCCTGAGGGTGAAGTAAGACATGTAGACGGGGATCTTTTGCTGCAGAACAACATGATTGTCGCCGCTGCCGCGAATGGCCGAGGTAACACGCGCCTAAGTCCAGCCCTGATCATGCTTTAGTACTGCGAGGGCAAGCTGATCGGGATTCTGCACACGCACGCAACCATGACTCCCGGCCCGATTTCGCTGCCCAAAGTAATTCCTTTTCGTGGTGTCATGCATGTATACGTCGTGCTTGTTTGGGAACACGAACTTAACATGGCCAAGCACGTTGGAAGGTCCCGGTGGTTGATAGATTTGCAGATTGCGAATATCGACGCGGCCCCAATCGATTGCACGAGGATCGACTTCTCGACCCCCATATTTGACGCGCAGATTATTGCTTTCGAAAATCCCTGTGCCCCATCCTCCGCCGAACAAACCTCCGCCCGAGGTTAGGTATGGTAAAATCTCTTCCGTCTTGATGGAGTTGGGAACATTCCAAACCGGATTGAAAACGACCTCCTCCATTTCCTCGGAGAAGATCGGCGTTTGTTTGTTGGGCTTGCCCACCACGACATGTGCGGTATGAATGACCTTGCCGTTGTCCACTACGCGTAGCATGAACTCAGGTACGTTGACGTTGACGTAATACTGCCCAAGGTCGTGGGAGAGCCAACGCCAGCGCTCCATGTTGACGAGGATCGTGCTGATTTTGCTGTTGTTGGTGCCGGTCTCCTTGCTTCCGCTATCGGCGCTTCTCAATTCGATTAGCTTATGGCGAAGGGCCTCGAACTGGGCCTGGTCAGGATGGAAACTCCGTAGATACGTGGCGGGGTCGGCGCGGGTGGCGATTGATCCAATGACCTCAGAAGGATCAGGCAGGGCAAGGGTCGGATCAAGATTCTTACTCAAGCGCTGCGGATCAATCCGCCCGCCGCGAGCATCACGCGCATAATCGAGCACGGCGTAGCTGATTGTGATCTCAGCGTCGGCGAGCCGTTCGGTGGCCTTTGCATCGGTGGCGTTAAAGCCGTCAAGATTGGGTAGGGCATAATCTGAGCCGCGAAGGCCATAATCGTCGGCTTTCCTGATTTCGGCGATGGTGGCCTTGCCCCGTTCGTTGAGACCGGTTTCATCGATCCAAAGCAAGCCGTGGTCGGGTACCGCGTAGTATTGCACCAGAGCGTCTTGCTCGACCTTGCGCGCGCTTGTTGCCGAAAATTTTGCCGAGAGCCGATCTTCGACGGTAATCCGAACCAATTCAGTTCGCGCGATTATGGTGGCAGGGCCGTCGGGTTCAGCCGCGAAACCAGGCGCGCTAACTACCGCGACAAGCAGTCCTGCTGCATAATTGCCCACCCTCATCATCTGCTTCCCCAAAACCGAGCAAGGGGACCGGAACTGAGATTGGTCCGCTCTTAGCCTCCAGTTAAAATACCTTGAAATCAAATTGAGGCAGGTTGGTTTCCTTAGTCGGGACTTACAGAAGATTGGTCAAGGTGACAGAATTGCCACACGAAGCTCTTCCCGACCTCGTCCACGATTGGACCCAGGCCTGCACGATCAAATCAACGCAGTAGATCAATAGATCGAGATCGCATTCGATTCAAACTGCCCGGGAAGGATGGTTGTCCGCTAAGGGTCATTAGCGGACTATGGGGACTGTCTTTAAGTAAGGCGGGCGGGAGTGACGAGCCCCCGCCCAGCGATAGCGAGCATTGACGCCGTAAACGAGGTCAAGGATCCATCCGGATCTCTGCCGTGGCAGGCGACAAGCTCGTTAGGCAGGGGATGAACTGATACGCCGTTGCGGCACGGAGCGGCGAGGCGCCGTCCGCCGTCGAGACTGGCGCGGTATGCGTCATGCCCTTGGGCTGATTGCTGCCCGAGCACATAGGACCTGGACCATGGCCTCTTGCGAGGCCAATGCCGACTAAGGCCGCTCAAGCGGCCAGTTGGCGGCCGCGGTCGACAATGTAAGGGCTGCTCCGGCCCTTCTCTTTTGCCCTGAATCGGGCGTGACCGCCTCACGCTTTTCCCATCATTGAAAGATTGTTCACGCCCCTGCCGCATTTTAGGGCGCATGGGGGTCAAGGTTCTTTATGTCGTCGCCAGCATGGCGATCGTGTCCGGCGTCTCCTCTTGCGCCTCAAATCCCTTTTCCGAACCGCGCGCGGCCTGGCGCGGCCAGGTCGAGGATGTGTGTCTGGCGAGCGGGAGCGTCAGGCCGTCCGCCTTCATGCAGCCGATGCCACCGCTCGGCGGCCGCGGCTCCTGCGGGCTCGAGCATCCGTTCAAGGTGAGCGCCACGGCGAACGGCACCGTCGCCGTCACCCCGCCTGCCACCATCGGCTGCCCAATGACGGCTTCGGTCGACCGCTGGATGACCCGTTCGGTGCAGCCGGCGGCCCGCGCCTATTTCGGCAGCAGGGTGGTGGAAATCCGCCAGATCGCCTCTTATGGCTGCCGCACCCGAAACAGTCGCGGCGCGGCGATGTCCGAGCATGCCTTCGGCAATGCCCTCGATGTCGCTGCCTTCCGCCTCGCCGACGGGCGCGAGGTCAATGTGTATCGCCACTGGTGGCGAGGGCCTCCCGCGGCGCGGGCCTTCCTCCAGGCGGCCTTTGCTGGGGCTTGCGCCGAGTTCTACACGGTGCTTGGGCCGGGCAGCGATGCCTACCACGCCAACCACTTTCATCTCGATCTGCTGCGAACCAACGCGCGGAGCGGCCGCCACTATTGCCAGCCAAGTCCCTACGGCGGCGCCCCCGTCGCCCAACTTCCGGACACTGACAGCGTCGGAGCTGTTGCAAAGACGCCACTGTCGTTCACGGGCTCCGAGCGTGAAGCCTATTGAAAAGGCGCAATTTCCTTCTCCACTGTTGCCGTTTGAACGCTTCGCAGTTGCAGCATTCCCCGTTATCATACTGAGTCGCAGGCGGCTGAATTCTTGGGGGAGGTTGGAGTTGGCCATGTGTCCGCCGAGCGCGGGTACCATGGAGGGGGGCGATGGCTACTGGATCCTTGACGCAGATGTTCGAAGAGATCGCCGCCGGTCTCAAGGCCGGTGACGAGGAAATCTACGGGTGGCTGCGCGATCAACTGAAAGAGTGTGGGGGCAGCGAGATTTCGGTCGAGCTTGCCATGGGCGTGATTGCCAAGCTCCTCCCCGAGGACGCGCAATCGGGCGTGATCGTCGCCACGCAGCAAGCGCGCCGCTGGGCGCATTAGCTCTTCGCTAGACCGCCCATCGCATCTGCCAAGAAACCAAGAAGCGCGGGCCGCGGCCTGACGGCGCCGAGCATTTGAGCTGAAGCCCCCGTTCTACCGGTCTTGCGTCCTTCGCCGCAACAAGCGCTTCGCCAAGACCTTCTACCCATTCTTCCCTGCCATTGAGAAGAGCGCCCGCGATCAGATCGAGATCGATCGTGCCTGAGAGTGTGTGGCCAACACCTTGTCGGCAGCGCCAATCATGCAGGCCGGCATAGCAGGTGCGCGCGCCAGAACTTTCGGCGAGGCGCTCCAGGATGAAGAGATCAGATTCAAGGGTGAGCCCGGTCAGGCGGTGCAGACCATGGTGGAGTTGCGGCGCGATGGCGCCGAACCAGGTTGCGGCGCGATTGGAGGCAAGGGTCAGGACTTTGGCGCCGTGCCGCTCGAGGCTCCCGGCAAAGATCAGAACTCTCGGGATAGCGTGGATCGGCAACGACGATCATGGGCGGCGTGAGCGAAGATGCGCGCCCTGCCACAGCGACGGCGTCAGGCGCAAGAAGGGCAAGTGCGGCTGCGCCACCGAACTTCAGAACATCCCTGCGGTCCATGGCGGGCGCGCGTGTCACGGCGTTTCGCCTCCCTCGCCTCTCGCCTGGCGCAGAGCTTTCGGCCAGATCCCTTGCTTGCCCGGAGAGAGCACCCCGCCCGGATCGAGCGTGTCCTTGAGCCGCTCGTAGGTGCGCATGGCGGCATGATCGTTGAAGTCGAATTGCGATGCGACGAGGTCCATCTCGGAAATATGCGCGCGGTAGCCGGCGAGGCGCCGTTTGTGCGCGTCCTCGATCAGAGTCTTGCCGAGCGCGCGGGCGCGCGCGCATTGCTCGGCGTCGTTGCGATCGAAGATGATCGAGCCGGTGTTTATGAAGACGCGTGGGGTGGTGCTGGTCAGTCCACAATAATGGTCGAAGCCAGCAGCATTGAACAATTCGGTGCGGCGGCGATAGAGATCGAGAAACTGAGCACCCTGCATCGGCACCACTAGAGGGCACTCGATATGGGCGCCGGCGCCGCCAAGCCAATTGAGCGGCATCAGATCGACGCTCGGGATGCCGGCGAGCGTGCTGTGCTCGGGGGGGATCTTATCGCCACGCTTGTATGACGCTACGGTCATCTCGATCCCATCGATGCGCGAGAACGCCTCTTCGACGGCCGCAAGCTTCTGCGCCACGACGCGCTCGCGCCCGTAAAGGCCGAAGCGTAACCCCCAATAGCCGATGCCCATCTCCTGCATCAGCCGCTCGACGGCGCTTTGCGGCAGAGGGCCCTTGCCGTCATACCATTCGCTTCGCGTGGTGTTGCCGGCGGCGATGCGCATCCAATTGGCGATGGTGGCGGTAGACACGGTGCCGTCGAGACGCAATGCGCGCAGCACATCGATCAGCGGCACGATGTCCTCCTCGCGCCGTGCCATTATCTCGACGACGGAGAAGAATTCCGGCTCAGGCATCAACCAGACCCCGATCTTGGTGACGACGCCGAAATTCGATTGCATGAAGAGCCCGTCTAGGGTTGGGCCATAGGCGTATTTGTAGAGCGGCCATGCGGGGTTGCCGTCCATGGCGCCGAGCCCGGTGCGCAACACCTCGCCGCTCGCGAGCACGACCTCCATGCCGCATTGATGGCCGGCGTGATCGCCATAGGGCGTGTAGCCGATGCCGTGCTCCAGCGTGTTGCCGAGCACGCTGCCCCAGCCCGGATCGGTGCAGTCGAGCCAGAGCGGATATTTCTTGTCCTGGAGGAATTTGTAGAGATCGAGATAGGTGACCCCGGGCTCGACAATGGCGTAGGCGAGCGAAGGGTCGACCTCGATCTTGGTCATGCGCTTGAGGTCGAGGACCATCGAGCCTTTGAGGCAGGGCGCCGCCCCGCCATAGGCATAGTTGCGGCCAAGCGAGACGGTCCACAATGGCATGGAATAGCGATTGGCGATGCCGAGCACGCCTTTGATCTCCTCGACGCTCGCCGGCAGGATGGCGCCCGAGGGCGCGTAGTCTTCGGCGAGGCCCGGCGAATAGGGATCGTCATAGCTTGCGAGCTTGTCGGTGGCCGTCATCACCCAATCGTCGCCGACGACGCCGCGTAATTCCTTACAAATAGAATCGAAATCGGGGCTTGAAATTCCGGGCGGCAATGGCAACAGCGACACTCCGTGCAAAGAAATACGATATTAGCAGATGCCGTGATCAAACCCTCGCCAGCTTCAGGAATTCCGATTGCTCCAGAGTCATCTAGAAGGACGGGCAGTTGTGAATAAGCGCTTGGGCAAGCTGTGCATATCGTGACCCCGCCAAAAATATGCCTGTCGCAAGCAAAAGGCGTGGGTCAGCCTCAATAGAATCAGACCTCGCGGGGAGTGGGGCAAATGACGATCAATGGGTTTCGGCTGGGAGCGCCCGATATCGCTTATATGGGTGGCCATCGTGGTACCCGACGCCATAGTTGACGGCGTGGTGGAGGGCGACGTCACCGCTTAGTCGATCAGGATCGGACCGTCGGGGGCCATCAAGGGCAATGTCATCTCGACCGATGTCGACGTCTCCGGCACCGTTGCGGAGAAGGTCGACATCAAGGAGTTCCTGCTGGTCCGCGCGAGCGGCAGGGTGGAAGGCCATGTCAATTGCGGCGATGTGCAGGGCGCGGTGCTCGCCGGCGGCATCTTCTCGGTCTATAGCGCCGCGGCTGAGGTGAGGCCGTGAACGACAACGTTCCGACGGCAGCTCCGGCACAGATGGAACTTGCGCCATCAAGCGAGCCGAGGCCGAAGATCGACGCCGCCGAGTAGGTTCTCGCAAGCAATCTCAATTCACTAGGAAAGGCACACCGCTCAGGGCGGTGGCAATGGCGGCGGCATCTGAGCGAGCGACTGCTCGAACGGCGCGCGCGAGATCCGCACGTCACCGGTGAACGGATAATCGAGCACGACTGCCACGAAGGCGGTGAGCGCCACGAGCGCGGCAAGCGCTGCGGTCATGAGGACCTGCGCCGTGATATTCGACGAGCCGAAAAAAGATGGGTAGCCGAGAGTAATAACCGCACCAGCGATGAGGACAAGCCAAAGCACGCCCGGCACCGAACCGTCCGCACTGTCCAGACGCCCGTTGCGATTGTCGTTCACGATCGTCAGTAGGTTGAGGATGTGGTGATAGAGGGCGACATCCTTCAGCTGATCCGGCTTTCCCTGCAAGATCGCCTCGCCGAGATTGTGCAGCTCGTTGGCAGCGACGTTGCTTGCCTGACCTTTGGCCATCGCCTCCCATTCGACGTCGCGAACTTGCTCGGTATAGGAGATAAGATGCTTGCGCATCGCGTCGCCGACGTCCTCAGGCAACGCGTAGGACGCCTGATGCAGATCGCTGAGCGCCTTCGCCTCATTGCGCACCGCGTTTTCAGTTTCGTGGTAGTCCTCCCATACGGCGACCACCACGAAGGCAAGAAGCACCGCATAGAACACCCCGACAACGGCAAATTTGAATCCGGCGACTTCATTGTTGAGGGCGAGGCGTTCAGCGCCCATTTGGGTCCGGAACAGAAGCATGAGGCCGATGCTGTAAACCTCGGCGACCGCGACGAGGCCGAGCGCCACCACCCAGGGCGAGGTCTCGTTCAGGAGCATCAGCAGGTTCATCGCGATGTTCGCGGTCAGATTGCGCCGATGTAGTCCATCTTGCCTATTCCCACGCCGCAAGCGCGCAAGAGATCGTAGGCCGTGGTCACGTGAAAATAGAAATTGGGCAAGGCGAAGTGCAGGAGATAAGGCTGCCCCTTGAAGTTGAACTCCCGGCTCCCGGCCGTGAGCGTGATGTCGCGGCCCTCAGAGCCATCAATGTCGGCGGGCCTGAAGGCCTCAACAAAGGTCTGTGTCTTGGCGATGCGTTGCCTGAGCGCGGCGAAGCTAGCCTCGTCATCGGCATATTTGGGAACGTCCACGACTGCGAGCCGCGCCGTGGTGCCCTTGGCGAAGTCGGTCGCGATCTGCACCTGGCGGGTCAAGGGGAACATGTCTGGAGCAAAGCGCCAATTGAGCAGGACGCTTTCGTCGATCTTGCGCTCCTTGGCATAGGCCTCGGCTTTTTCCAGGATCGCGGCGAGATTGGTGAGCATCGCCACGAAGACCGGAGCTGAGGCCTGATACATCGAGAGCGACATGACTCTGCCTTTCATCAAGGGGCTTGGGACCGTGACGTTGTCTCGCAGCCTTAGAGCCGTGTTTCCTGGGGCAATGTCAACTGGCCGACCGGCCGCAGCACTACAAGAGGGAAATTATGGGTCTTGAAATGCGGCTACGAGCTTGCGCGGACCCGCAGGGATTTCAGCACGGTGCGCTTGAAGAGGTCGTAGGCGGGCTTGCCCATGATGGCGACCGCGGCAATCTTGGTCATGAAGGGGGTCGCCCCGAGAAGCGCGGTGAGCACCGACTTGGCGCCGGTAGACAATTCGGTGGCAACCACGACCGGAATAAACGTCCAGGCGACATATCCACCGACAATCAGAACCACGCCTGCGGCAAAACGCCAGCCGACATTGGACGATGGACTGTCTTTCTCAACCATCTTTGGTTGGCTCCCCGTTCCCATGGCTCTTTGTCGTTCAACAATTAGACGACAAAATGTTGCGTTTAAGGCCCGGTCTTCAAGTCCCCCGGCATCAACCTTAGGTTAATGCCTTGTTCCCTACCTGGCAGTAAAGAAGCTTTCGCTTTCCATATAGAGGAGGGAGAATCGCAAACTCAATGATGTCACAATCATTGTTGAACTCTCCGTCCAAATGGCCCTCGCGGGCGGCTCTGTGCGATATAAGTGGAGGAACTGATGCGATTTTCATTGGCTGTTGCGCTATCGGCGTTGCTTTGGTGCGGAGTTGCGGAGGCGCGCACCAACTGGGTTGCATCCCCAGGTCTCCCTTGTGAGACCGTCTGCCGCAATCCAGTGACTGTCGGCGGCAGGCCGGATGCCTATGTCTGCGCCGGTCGCGTCAAGGGTGCGCCCTATGGCGAAGTCAGAAGCGGGATGATCGGCGCAGGCTCGAGCAATTGCTACGTGCCTGGCGAGCAAGGCCGGATGCATACCGACGGCCCCTTCGTGTGCCTCTGTTCACCCCGCTAACTCTCGCCGCAGCGCAGCAAAAATGCGCCGCGCGCAGCGAAGCTGCTGGTTCTTGCGCGCCTCTTGCGCTATAGTGAGGTTAATAACGGCACAAAAGGCGTGACGGGGCACAAAACTGGATTTGCCCACTCCTGACGGGAGGAAAAGTCATGCGCCTTGAGGAACTTCCCAAGATTTATCGGCCCGAAACGCTGTCGCTGATGGACCGCGCCTTGGAGCAAGCCTGGCGGGAACTTAAGCGGCGCGGTACCGTCGTCGATGCGAATGCCGCGCGTGAGCGGCTGACCACGACCATCGTCGCCCTCGCCTCGGTCGGCGAGACCGATTCAGCCAAGCTGAAGCGGTTCGCGCTGAAGGCTTCGGACAATGTGTTGAGACAGTAGACGAGGCCGTCCGGGATTTTTCATTAGTGTGTAATTCGGGGTCCGACTTTCGGTCGGATGTCTTTGCAAGGTTGCGGGCTTCGAGCCCGAGGATTGAGCTCGCGGCTGTGATGCTGCTGTAACAATGCGCCGTTAGTCTTCAGCTCTCCTGATCAAGTTGCCAGCCCCCGGCCGACCCCCGCTCGGCCGATGTTTTCCTTTGTCAGAGATCGAAGCGGAACACGCGATAGAATCCCGTCGGATCCTCAAACAGCTGGCGCGCGCTTGCAAATCCCGCCTGCCGGCCGAGATCGAGCCACTCTTGTTGCGTTTCCGGAAAGTCGCTCGTGGTTACGTGATGGTCGATTTGCGCCCATTCCTTTGGGGTGAGCATGGTCCAGCGCGGCTGGTTGATGCCACGGAAGCGCTGCAAATATTGGTCGCGCGTTTCACCCTCGTTCCGCGTAGGCTCGTAGAGCATGAGGAAGGTGCTGGTTGAGTCCTTGAGAGCCCGCATGAGGCGAAGCTTGGCGGCGGTGTCGAGGTGATGGATCGACAGGCTGCACCAGGACACATCGGCAGGTTCAGGCCTGCGGGTCACCGCCTCGACAAAATCGCGATGATCGAGTTCGACCTCGAAGGGCATGTCCTTGAGGTTGTTCGCGGCGAGCTCGAGCGCTGGCTCGGAGAGATCGACGCCGTGATAGTGACGGGCCTTGGTGCTGGCGAGCACGCGCATCTCGCTCGCGTCGCCGCAAGCAATGTCGAGAAACGAGAAGGGTGCGGCGAAGGTCGTATTGAGGATCTCGCGAAGGAGCGTCCCCACGGCCTTGTGGGAGAGCTCGTCGGCATCGACGAGCTTCTGGTAGGTCGCCCATTGCTGCTGGAACTGTTCGAGCGCGGCCGCGTCGACAACGGCGCCCCCCGGCTGAAATTGATGGATGTTAATATGCCCAACCACGTCGGGCCCTTCCGGGTGAATTAAGTCGCAGATGTACGGAGCTACAGGGCGGTTTGGCGTTGCGACAACTGAATAGACCGGCGCACCTAAGTTTGCGAACAGCCGAATTCGTACAACGGCGTAGTCAACTCTATCAACGCGAGAGACGATTGTCCGTTGGCGGGTTGGGAGTATTTGCTCCATGGTCGCCATGTATGGGTCCTTGCGGGCCTTCACCCTCCGAGCAACCGAAAAACTTAGGTTTGCGCATGGCGGCCATTTGCGGGCTAGAATATTGGCCAGCCGGCAAAGGGGGCCCCGGGTCCCGAGAAAATGTCGTTCGGCCCTAGGAGCATCATGCCGACTCCGACCGAAAGTGCTGACGCCGCCGCAACTACGATGTTCAGGAATCTGAGCACAAGCACGAAGCTCATTCTTTTGTGTGGCGCGTTTATCGTCGCCATTGCGGTGGCAATCTATACTCTCGTCGCCGAGCAGCAAATCGCCATTGAGTTTTCAAAGAAGGAACTAACGGGCGTCCACTACATCGAGGCCGTTCGGGGCGTCTACTCCAGGCTCCTTGGCGAGCCAGGAGATGGCGTTTCAGGGCAGGCCATACCTTCTGCGGCAACCGTCTTGAACTCGCTCAACACAGCTGAGACCGAGTCCAATTTCAACACCGCGTCACTCGAACAGTCACTGGCCACCACGCTGCGCAGGCTTTGGTCGGAGAACACCGAGGAGGGAGCAAAAAGAGGTCTGGTGGGGGAAGCACTGGTCAAGGCCAGGGACCTGATTTCGCGCGTCGGCGACGATTCGAACCTCGCGCTTGATCCCGATCTAGACAGCTATTATTTGCAAGACACTCTAGTAAGACAGATGCCGCGTCTGCTCGGCCAGATCGGCGTCATACGCGGGCTGATTGGCACAAGCTCGGTGCAGTCGCTGTCATCCGGTGACAAGACTCGTCTCTTCGCGTCCGTCGCAATGACACGGTCCACTGCCGAGGAAATCGCAAGGAATTTAACCTCGGCCTACCGCGGCGATTCCGACGGAACGCTGCGGCAGAAGACCGAGGCGCCGATGGCTGTGATGCTGTCCAGCGTGACCTCCTACCTCGGGGCCCTTGACGACAGCTTCGGCGATGCGGGAAAGGTCAACCAGGACGCTCTTGACGATCTTCGGCGCAGTGCCGCGAACGATGCCATCGACGCCTGGGCGGGCGGACTTGCCGCGCTTAGGGGACTGCTCGAGCGCCGCATCGACGGCCTGAACAATAAGCTTTATCGCAGCTTGTTGCTGACCGGGGCGTTGGCCGCGATCAGCATCCTCCTCGCATTCCTCACTCACCGCCACATCGTGCAGCCGCTCGGGCGCCTTGAAGGATTGGCAAGACGGGTACGCGAAACAGGAAACTACAGCCATCGTGTCAACGATACGAGCAAGGACGAGATCGGGCGCCTTGCTGGTGCATTCGACGACATGTTGGGCGAGCTTGATACGGCCCATAAGCGTGAGGTCGTGGAAAGGGCAGAGCAAGCGGCGCGCGAACGGCTTTCCGTGCTGCTCAACGCCTCGCCGGCGGTCATCTATTGCCGGTCAGCAGGCGGAGATTACCAGCCCACGTATGTGAGCGAGAGTATTTCCGGATTGTTCGACTGCACCCCGCGAGAGTATCTCCAGAACCCCTACCTCTGGCGCGACCATGTACATCCGGACGACGTACCACGCATTGCTGCCTGGGTGGATCGGATGTTCGAGAACGATCGGCGCTCGATCGAGTATCGCATCCGCCGTCCGGACGGCACCTATTTTTGGGTGGACGACCGGCAGCAGATCGTGCGTGACGCAGACGGCAAGCCGGTCGAGATCGTGGGCTCGTGGACCGATGTCACGGCGCGCAAGGAAGCCGAGGAGACGCGAGAGAGAGTGCGCGCCAGGCTCGACCTCTTGCTCAGCGCCGCTCCTGCCGTGGTCTATAGTTTCGCCGCAAGCGGCGACTTCGCGCCGACCTTTGTCAGCGCCAATATCGAGAGCATGCTCGGCTACCGCCCCGAGGAATATTTGAAGGACGCCGCATTCTGGCGCGCCCATGTCCACCCCGACGATATTGCCGAGGTCGAGGCCGAACAGGCGCAGCTGTTCGAGACCGGGGCCCATTCGAACGAATACCGGTTCCGCGAGAAGGACGGCACCTATTGCTGGGTGAGCGACGAGCAGCACCTCATTCGCGACCTGAACGAGGAGCCGCTGGAGGTCGTGGGTTCATGGAGCAATATCGATGCCCGCAAGACGGCCGAGCAGGCTCTGCTGACGGCACAAGGAGAGCTTGAGAAGGCGACCGAGGCGGCGCTAGCGGCAAGCGAAGCCAAGAGCGCGTTCCTCGCCAATATGAGCCACGAGATCAGGACGCCGATGAACGCCATCATCGGGCTGTCGCATCTTGCGCTGAAGACCGAACTGATGCCGCGCCAGCGGGACTACGTCGTCAAGATCAAGAATTCCGGGCAGCACTTGCTCGGCATCATCAACGACATTCTCGACTTCTCCAAGATCGAGGCCGGCAAGCTCGCGGTCGAGAACATCGACTTCGACCTCGACAAGGTTCTGGAGAATGTCGGCAATCTGATTTCCGAGAAGGCCTCGGCCAAGGGGCTCGAGCTGATCTTCGACATCGAGCCTTCGGTCTCCAACTATTTCCGCGGCGATCCGCTGAGACTCGGGCAGATCCTGATCAACTTCTGCAACAATGCGGTCAAGTTCACCGAGAAGGGCGAGGTGGTGGTCAAGGCCAAGGTGCTGGAGGATTCCAAGGACAGCCAGCTCATCCTGTTTTCGGTCAGCGACACCGGCATCGGCCTCACGCAAGAGCAGATCGGGCGCCTGTTTCAAGCCTTCCAACAGGCCGACGTGTCCACCACGCGCAAATATGGCGGCACCGGGCTCGGCCTTGCCATCTCCAAGCGGCTGGCGGAGCTGATGGGCGGTACCATCGAGGTGACGAGCGAGCTCGGCAAGGGCAGCACCTTCCGCTTCACCGCCCGCCTCGGCAAGGCCGAGATGGCGCCGCGGCGGCGCATCCTTCAGTCGGACTTGCGTGGGCGGCGCGTTCTGATCATCGACGACAATGCGCAGGCCCGCAGCGTTCTGTCGGGCATGCTCACAAATTTGAGCTTTATCGCTGATGAGGCGCCGTCCGGTCAGGAAGGCATCGAGATGGTGCGGCAGGCGGCGCTCGCGCGGGAGCCATACGACATCGCTTTTGTTGATTGGCAAATGCCGGGGCTGGACGGCATCGAGACCGGAAGGCGCATCCTGGCGCTGCCAAACCTCGACGCTGCGCCGCATCTTGTCATGGTGACGGCTTATGGCCGCGAGGAGGTGTTGAAGCAAGCCGAAGAGAGCGGCTTCGAGAATGTGCTGATCAAGCCGGTGACCTCCTCAATCCTGTTCGACACGGCCATCGGTGCGCTCGGCGCCGATCTTGAAGCGACCGAAACCATTGAGGCCGGTCCCTCCTTCGATATCGAGCGCATGCGCGGGGCACGCGTGCTCCTGGTCGAGGACAACGAGATCAATCAGGAAGTCGCCATCGGCCAGCTCGAGGACGCAGAGGTCTTCGTCGATCTCGCCGAGAACGGCGCCGAGGCGGTGCGCATGGTGCGCGAAAACGACTATGACGTCGTGCTCATGGACATGCAGATGCCAGTCATGGACGGCATCGAGGCTACGCGCATCTTGCGGTCCAACCCGCGCTTCGAGACCTTGCCGATTATCGCCATGACCGCGAACGCCCTCGTTTCGGACCGCGAGATGTGCCTCGAAGCCGGCATGAACGACCATATCGCCAAGCCGATCGATCCTGACCAGCTGTTCGGCGTGCTCTTACGTTGGATCAAGCGTCCCGACGGCGATGGTGCGAGCGTGTGCGAATTGATCGAGGCGAGACCGGCAGCCACGCCCTCGACAGCTTCGGTCGCGCCGGTCGCGGAAGGCCCGCTCGAGATCGACGGCATCGACGTGAAGTCGGCGCTGAAGCGAACCGGCGGCAACCGCAAGCGCTACGAGACGCTGCTGCGCCGGTTCGCTCACCAACAGGCGACCACGGTGGAGGACATCCGCAAGGCGCTCTCCATGGGGGATGCGGCAACGGCGGAACGCGCCGCTCATTCGTTGAAGGGCGCCGCGGGCACGCTTGGGGTGAGCCTTCTGTCGGAGACCGCGGCTCGGGCCGAGACGGCAATCAAGACGGGGCAGGGCATCGACAGTGCTCTCACGTCTCTCTCGGTCGACCTTTCCGCCGCGGTTGGCGCCATCCGCACAGCACTTCCTTACGAAACGGCCACCAATGGCGGCGGCCTATCGCGCGACCCGGCCACGGTGGTCGAGCCCTTGCGCCAGCTAAGGCGCCTGCTTGAATCCGACGATGGCGAGGCCGCCGACTTCGTGATCGAAGCGAGATCACAATTGGCTGGCGTGCTCACGCCGACGGAGATCGAAACGCTGAGCGAGCTCGTCGGCGATTTCAATTTCGACTCGGCGCTGAAATGCCTGTCGTCTATCGCCGACCGCCTGTCATTGAGCCTCAAATGACCCAGGACAACAAACTCGTTCTGATCGTCGACGATACCCCGACGAATGTCGGGGTGATCTCCGGCGTGCTCAAAGGCGCGTATCGGACCAAGGTCGCGACCAATGGCGAGAAGGCTCTGGTGCTCGCTTCCGCCTCCGAGAAGCCGGATCTCATCCTGCTCGACGTGATGATGCCGGGCATGGACGGCTACGAAGTCTGCCGGCGCCTGAAGGCCAATCCCGTCACCCGCGACATTCCGGTGATCTTCCTCACCGCCAAGACCGACGCGATCGACGAGGAGAACGGATTCGAGGTCGGCGCCGTCGACTATATTCACAAGCCGTTCTCAGGCCCGATCGTGCTTGCGCGGGTGAAGACCCAGCTCGCGCTCCAGGCGGCACTCGCCCAGGCGCGCGAAGCCCGCAATCAAGCCGACGAGCTTCTGCATGCTCTGCTGCCGAAGAAGGCGGCCGACGAGATCCGCAGCATCGGTACCGTGATTCCGCGGCGCTACGAGAATGTCGCTGTGCTGTTCTGCGACGTCACCAACTTCACCTCCTATTGCGACAAGCACGAACCCGAGGATGTGGTATCGCGGCTCGACGCCCTGTTCGTGATTTTCGAGCGGGTGACGGCACGGCACGGGCTGGAAAAGATCAAGACCATAGGCGACGGCTTCATGGCGGCAGGCGGGCTGCTCCAGGAAATCCACGACCCGATAGGTTCGGCCGTCCGCTGCGGCCTGGAAATGGCGTCGACCCTGATCGACGCCAGGCTCGGCTGGGAAGTGCGGGTCGGCGTGCATGCCGGGCCGGTGGTCGCCGGCGTGGTCGGTCAGGAGCGCTATCAGTTTGACATTTGGGGCGACACCGTCAATGTCGCCTCGCGCATGTCGGACAAGGCGACGCCAGGCCGCGTCGCCGTGACCAAGGATGTGTGGGAGCAGGTCTCCACCCTGTTCGAGTCCGAGCCCCTCGGCGACATGGACGTCAAGGGCAAGGGAACCATCGCAGTGTTCGGCCTCCGTCCAAGGATGACATGAGGCGGGGCTTATCGAGCTCCTGGATGTCGTTGATATAGGCGCCGACCACGACCTTGGCCGGACCGCTCGGAGCGGGCGAGGCGGCGACAGCCTCGGTCACCGCATCCGGAGGAGCGCCGGGGGTCAGGGGCTCGCTCCTGGCCCCAGGGACAAATGCCGCAAGCGGCAAGGCAAGAGGAGCGATGACCGCGAAGCGCGCGACGAAGGACTGCATTAAGGGCGTCTCTGGCTTGATCCGACGGGAGGAATAGCCCAGCGGCGGGAAGGCAGCAAATGGATGACAGCTAAAATTGCGCCGAATTAATGCTCGCTCGCATAATCGTGCCTTTGTTCCCATATACGAAGTGAGGACCAACTAACAAAGAAAGGAGCGCTATGCAGAAATGAATAGTGAGAATGACGACACAGACGACATCAATAACGACATCCTTTGGTTTGAGACAGAAGCCGCAGCCTTCATCGGCGCACCAGCTTCAGGCAGCACAGCCGGCCTCCCGGCCCGCGTCGTAGAGCGCATCCGACGCCGCGCCAAGCCTGACCGCCTCATCGAGAATTTGATCTTCGGATTTTTCCGCAACGGCGTGCGGGTCACCTTCTATGTGGCGTGCGCCTACGCAACCAAGATCGCTTTCGGCCTGTCCGTGGCGCTGAGATAGCCCACCGCCCCCTCGAAAGGGCTGACGTTCAGACCTATATGTCCTCGGCTGGCGTTGCCGGAAATGCGGCCACGTTGTTCAACCTATCCGGCACTGTCACTCGACCTTCGGAATAGCGAGCAAGAATAATGACGCCAATCAGTAACGAGGAGGACAATCATGGATAGGAACGATCGGCAGGCGATCGAGGATCTGTTCGACAAGCTTGCAACCGTGGAGCGCCAGTCGCCTCAACGCGATGGCGAATCGGAAGCCTTCATTCGCGACAAGATCGCCCATCGACCCGGCGCTCCTTACTACATGGCGCAAACTATCGTCGTTCAGGAACAGGCGCTCGCCGCCGCGGAAGCGCGGTTGGCGGAGCTCGAGGCGCGAGCCGCCGAGGCGCGTCCGGCGAATGGCGGCTTTTTCGACAGCCTGTTCGGAGATCGCCGCGAGCCCCAGCGCTCGACCGGATCGGTGCCGCGCGTCGCCACAGCAAACCGCGAGCCGATGCAGGGACAGCAGCCTGGCGGGGGAGGCTTCCTCGCCGGCGCGGCGCAGACGGCGCTCGGCGTGACCGGCGGCGTGCTGCTCGGCAACGCCATTGCAGGCATGCTTGGCGGTCATGAGGCCAAGGCCGCAGAGCTGACGGCGGACAAAGGCATCGACGATAAAAGCACCGAACAGGCGCAAGACGACGCGCATACCGAGGAGGCAGGCTACGAAGACGGAGGGGACGACTTCGGCGACTTCGACATGGACATCTAAGCCGCGCTAGGCTGAAGTTGGGGTGGAGCGAAGCGCCGCTCCGCCACAGGACCGCTTATGAAGGCGCGGGACATCATCTTTACTGCTCTAATTGGATTTCTGATCGCCTGGAGCGCGTTGTCAGCCTTCGCGCTTCTTCAGGCGATGCTCGGCTTCACCGACACCTATGCCGAGATCGTCACCAAATATCCGAACCTGGCGACGAGCGAAGCAAGGCAAGCAACCCTGCAAACCGTCATGCTTCACGAGATCGGCAAATGGGCGATCGTCGCCGCCCCTCTCGGACTGCTCGCGTTGATCGCAAGGTGGTGATTGGCGGAGGGTCCGGTAGCCGAGCCGGAAGCATAAGCGCATTGGACATCCTGCGCGAGCATGGCGCCACGGCCACCGAGCTCGCCGCAGCGATGTCTTGGCTCGATGCCGAGCACGAGCGATGGGTCGAGGTTGCTCTCGCCGATTTCGCGAGCGGCTCATCGACGATATGATCCCACAACGGAGATTGCACTGATGCCAATCATCCTTGTGAGTTTTCGCGTCCCGCTCCGTTGTTATGCAACAGGATCACGCGTTCGACATGAAGGTCCATGACCGAACTTATCACAACAAAAAAGGGCGCCTGGCCGCGTGGCGGCATGCGAAGCAAGGAGGCCTCTCGTGCTCGGGGGTGCCTTCGACGACGTCGGCGTCAAGGTCCCGGCGTGAGAACCTCTATTTTTTTGCTGAAACCATTCTTTTTTGAGTTTTCAGGTTTGCCTTTCCGCCTTTTCCAGTCGCGACTTTGGAGACCCTTGCAGGTTTTCTGAGAGGAAGCGGAACCGGTGCAATTTGCGCCGCTGAGATGGAACCAGTTTCTAAAGCAGAATCCTGCGTTGGCGAAGATTTGCTGACGCTGACGATGTTGCCTTCCGGCGAGGCTTGCGACTCTTGCGGATACGCAGAACTGTCTACAAGGGGGGGAGTTTCCGTTGCGGTGGTCCGCAAGGCGAAGTTAAGCGCTCCCCAGAAAGCCAACACGATTAGCAAACCGGCCACAATGCGCGGATGTATGCGGCTGAGAAGCCACTCGAACAAAAGCTGATTGCGATTTTTTGCGCTTATGCGCTGAAGGAGAAAACGCTGGGCTTCCGGAACGAGCCACCTAGCCGTGGCAAATAGCCGGCGCGCGCATGGCTTACAGGCGCCTTTCAATGCCCAACCTAAAGCAAGTACCCGATTGGCCAGGAAGATTTGGAGGCGTCTTGAGACTTCAATCTCACTCATCGCACAGCAAATTGTGGTCTCAAACTCTTGCCGAGCGGTTAACATGTGAAAAACAAAACGCGGCGGCTGTTCCGATAACTCCAGTAGATTTAGAAAGAAGCCATGCGCCTCTTCGTGGTGGTTCAAGATGACGAAATTATCGTAACCAGCGAGACGGGCTTTCGTGCCGCTTACTGCAAGCGCCCCAATTTTCCTCAACTCAAAGTCAGGCGTCGCACAGACACCGATGACCAGGAGGTGCTGGCTCAAGCTTGGCAGGCGGCAACCGACAAGGCGCGCGAGTTGGGTTGGATAGTTTGAAAGGGCGCCGGGCCGAAGCCGTCGGGGCTCAGTGCCCGCAAGGCGCTGGCCAATTAAACACGCGGCTCTTGTGGGCGGGGTTTCCAACGCTGATCGAGAAGCTGCGCTTGACGCAGCGAATGTCGTCGCTGCGATAGAAAATCGGATGTTGTTTGCGAACCGCCGTGACTTTTTTGGCAAGCACTGGTTCGCTGGAGATTGTTGCCGCCATCAGTGCCGCGACAAGTCCGACCTTGAATAACTTATTCATGCTCGTTAATAGCCGTTCCGGCCCGCCGAAGCCAGGAACACCCGATTCTATCGCGGGTTGAATTGGTGCCGGTGGATGGCCTCACAGGTCCAGCCGGCATCAGCATCCCCCAGGACGCTGAGAGAAGCCCGGTTGTGTCATTGAACGTGAGCGGTGATGTCCGATACCTGCAAAGAATACGGGCAGCCGGTCATTCCCCGTCTCACCAGAAGAAGCCCCGCGCAGCTGTGTCAAGCTGCGACTTCAAGACGCGGGAATTTAGAGATCGTAGCCACGTTTCGGGGCCAATTCGGAAAGACCGGGGGCCTCGCGCAATAGATGGAGGAAACCATGCCCAGACCATACATCGCGTCGGCGATCGCTGGGGCTTTCGTGCTTGGCCTCGCCACAGCTGCATTGGAGCAGCGAAAGGCGAGTTCGACAATCTGTGCACCGAAGTTCTCGCGCTACATAAGGAAATCAAGACAGACTGTTCGGTAAACACTGAATACAAAGGCAAAACCTATTGCTTCGGCAACGAGCAGGCGAAGAAAGAGTTCATGAAGGACTTAGCAGGCAATAAGCGGAGGCTTTCTACAGTAAGCACCACAAGGGCTAAGCCTTCGCGGAAGGCCGACCCGACCTTCCCACGGGGTCCCGATGGCTCCTGATGGCCAATGACCGCTCACCCACGAGTTCTTGTCGTTGATGCTCGGCGTGCGCCGAGCGGGAGTAACAGTCGCCCGCCACTATCTTGAGCAGCGAAGGATTATCCAATTAGGCCGCAAGCAAATTGTTATCCTCGACCGCGAAGGTCTCAAGAAGGCCGCGAACGGGACATACCACGAGCCTGAGGGAGGGTGAGCCTTCTACAACAAGGAACGCAATGGTGATTGCTGGAGCGGGCGGAATTGCGAAGAACCTCTCGCCCGGCGCGCCCAATCGATGAACTGAGCAAGTCAGCCTAGGCTGACTTGGGGGCAAAGAGTTGGCACCACCCGCTCGCCGCAACCGGATCTTCCACGACTTTGCAGGAATTAGGCACCACGAAAAATTGGCAGCCCGAGCATTGCTGTCCGTCTTTTGGATGATCCTGATATTTGGCGGCTTCATGGGTGGCCTTCGCTTGCGCGTATAGGCTTTGTGTCGCGACGTTCGTCGAGATAATGGCCCCGGCAATAATCGGCACGCTCTTCAGCAATGAGCGGCGGCAAATGCCTTTGGGATTGGATGGACTGGCCATGCGAGCACTCCTTTAAGAGGCAGTCGCCTGAAGTTTTTTCGCCATGATGTGTCCTTTCACGCTTTTGGACGAGTCCGAAAAGCCTCAGCTGGGAGACACCGCGGCTGTACGGGTCCCATGGGCTGGGCGCCCCCGAAGGCGAAAGGGAAAACCTTCTGGAACGCTACGTTAGAAACTCTGGCTCTCTCGGTTGCGTTCCCAAGAGATTTTGTACAGACGCGTACCGCGTCGCGATTTCAAAGATCGCAGCGCAAGCCATCAGTGCAAGCATTCTCCTGGTTTTTTGGCACTCACAACTTTAATGCCATCACGCCTCCGGCCCGGCTCTTCGCAAATGCCGCAACCTCCTTGACGAGCTGAGACCCTCACAGTGTGCACGCGCCTTTTGCGACTTGGGTCGAATGTCGTGAGGACGATTTATTACGAGCGGTCACGGGACACACCTACTGACAGCGATTGCTTGCTCGCCAGAATTTGCGTGGAGGTGGCCTGGTTCAACTCCCGGAACCCCTCACTGCCGTAGATCCGATACCCGACACTTCACATGTGGGTGAGCGCGGTTGCCCTTGTGGTCTTTGCCGGATTAGCGGTCGGACTCTGGCGTGAAATGCGCGTCTGATTCAGAAAGACGCCGACTGAAGCCGACGCCCCTCTTCGACTTCAGCTTTTGGCGAGTAACGCTAGCAGCTTGGCGCTGGCGATGCGCCGCGCCTCATCAAGCGTCAGCTTGGCACTTCCGGCATCGCGCGGATCAGCGTGGCCATAAACATAGGCGAGGCTCTGACCGTTCGCGTCCACGATCTTGAAGTCAGAGACTCGACGCACCACGGTGGAGGGAATTGACGCATTGGCAGCGCTAATCACTTGCAAGAGCTTAATCGGGCTCCGAGCCTCGTTGTCACCTTACGGCGACTGGCAATTGATGGCAGTGATGGTGGGTAGGTCGCACTGGCGCTGCGCCAGACATGCCTTTAATTGGCTGCAACAAAAGGTCGAACACGCCGCCTGAGACTGAACCTCAGCGGCACTCGTCGCGGTCGAGGGTAAGCAAGCATCGCCACAGGCTTGAAACCGTTGTTGCAAATACGTTGAGCGGTTGCATCACAGAGACGGGCCGCAAGCGGCGTTTGTTCGCAAGGGGCAATTGAACATCGAGTGATGCAAGCCTTCACCCGTTCGGCACAACGCGCATTACTTGGCTCAGATCACCTGTCGCACCCGAACCGCCTAGGCAACTAGCCACGCAAGCTCGTTGAATGGCCCTGCAATCAAAGCCGACGAGAAGTAGTGAACGGGTCCTAGTGATGGTGATGCGGCGTCTTCTCTCTATGGTCACCATCTGCGGCATGTAGCTCATAAAGAGCGTTGGCAATCTCATTCAGCACCCACAGGTGCGGGCCGCACAAACCATCGAGCGATTCGACTAGGTAGCCAAGGGCGACCGTTCGGTCAAAGTCGCTATCTTCGGGGGTATCGTCCGCGCCGTATTTATGAGTGGCTTCACTAGCTACGGCTAATTCTGGCTGCATCCTTTCAACTGCTTCCTTCAGGGCTTGCCAGTTGAAATTGCGTTCTGCTTTCTTTTTATCGTCTGCCATTACACCACCACGCCGGGGCGCCGCCCCTCTATGTATTAATCAACCAGCGTTATGAGAAAAAGAGCCCTGACCGCAGGGTGCCAGGGCTCTTCCCGCTCCCCTCAAAAGGGAAAGCATTGGGTAAGCTACGCTAAACACACTACGCGAAACGATGATCTTACCGAACCCGTGGGGGGTCTAGTGGGCCATATAATAGCGACGACTTAGGTGAACAAGCCTACGCGACGAAGCCCGCAGAGCGCTATTCGATTGTGTGCGGATTGAGTGCGATGACATGGAGTTGTCCCTCTCTCCCTGTTGTCGCGGCCTCCTGTGTCGCTGAGAGAGACCCGGCTTGCGACGTGAAAGCCGGGTTTCGTGCACTAATGCAACGGCTTCAGATCGAAGGTTGCGAGCGCCCTGCTACGAAGTTCTTGCCGGTCTGTCACGCCAGCATCGGCGAGGTCCATCAGCGTTGATGCCAGGCCCTGCTGAAACTCCGAGTCCTTGTCCCAATCGTGATAGGGATCGTGTGCCTTAAGAACTTGCCAAACATCTCTAAGCGCGTGCTCCAGCGCTTGCAAGGTCAATTCATTAAAGCCTTTGGGCGGACGTTGAGAAGCCATTTGGGGCTCCCTTCATGCATTTGCAGGCGGGAGCGTGACTTCGTTACTCTCAGCCACCGGTGCCTGGGTTACGATCCGGCGATGAAAAAGCCTAACACTTTCCGGATACCGAGTTTGTCTGCAAAGGAAGGCGACGCTCAGTCGAAGCCGACGGACGCGCACCCCGCGCCGCCGGAATCAGCGTCCACGCTGAGAGAGACCCGATCGGCTTGGCCGCTGCCGCGCTTCTTTGCGGTCACAACGCACCGCATGCTCAAGAATTGAGAAAAGCGACCCGCGTCCTGCTATCATCCGCCACATGGGTGCTTACGACGAGCTTTCTCCCCAACAGCTTGCGCGGATCCGCCGCTTTGTCGAAGGGGGGGATATTGACACCGAGTTGGTGAGCGACGAACTCCGGGACCTCGTGGAGGAGCACTGGCCTTGGCTGCTCCCGAAGCTTGAACCACAAACGCTCCATTAAAAAGGGCGCTGGCCGAAGCCGACGCCCTTTCCAATGCCGAGATGCGCGACGTAGTTGTGTGCGAAGTCGGCTAATTTTCGATGTTCTTTACAAGACCCTTGGCGCAGGCGTCCAGAAATTCAGCCTTCGAGATGTCCCCGCTGCCATCTTTATCAACCTGCGTGAAGTTGACGATGAACGGTGCGGCGGCTGACTGAGCCAACAAGTCACCCGACGGAACAGCGTTATTCCAGATCGCCTCGCACTGCTCAGGATTTAGGGCGGCAGAGGGGCGACCGGACGTCATGGTGTTCGCCTGTGCAAGCGCGCAGGTCACAGTTAATGGCAGCACGACTACGGAGATGATGGACGCTTTGAACATTTGTCTCCTCCTGGTTCTTGCCAGTTTCATCCTTACCACACCACGATGAGGGATGTGGGAAGGAGAGGATGCTAGTAAACAGGGCGAGGCTACCTCGTGTGCACTAAGACAAGTCGACCCACTCCGTCTGACGGCGTTCAAAGCGAGGCTGTCGCGTCAAAGGAGAAAGGGCGCCGGCCGAAGCATTGGGTACACTGCTCGTGGGGCGTCGGCTTAGTTCGTCGGTGACTTCGTACTCAGCCGCGGAGCGGCCACATCAAAGCTTTTGTGATCAGATTTGAAGAAGGTTGAACCAAAAAGAAAGACGATAGCAATCACTGCAGCCAGGGGAATGCCTATTGGTACGGTATTGTCGGATTGACCTTCGCGGGTTTGGGTACTTGGGGATCGGTCAGGCATGATAGGCCTCCATATCCCCCGTCTAGTTCATTACGTAATCTCGATGCCTGCCCGTTCCAAGATGGCCACTCTTGTCAGGAACACCCGCTCCAGTGAATTTGGGTCTAGGCAGGAAACTGCAGCCGCAATGCAGCCGTGGGCGAACTACCTTTGCGTAGCCGCCCTGCGTAGAGCAGGTCCGCTTATCGCTAAAACTCGGAAATAAGCTGACAGCGCAGCCTGGTCCGCTTTGTGCCAATAGCAGACATCCGGGATAAGGGGCCGTCAGCGGGCTCGCTGGAGGATCGCGGTTGTTAGCTGTGCTCAATAAAATGGCCAACGATTGCTCGCAACACCTCTGGTCTTTTTTCTTGCGACGTTTTGGAATAGGGCCAGCAGCGAGGATTCGGACGCGCCGGGCTGGCGCGCCGTAGCGGACCCTGGCTGACATCGGACAAGCTTCACTCGTCGGACGCATCCCCAGAGACCAAATAGGACTTCTGGAGAAGGTGGGCAATCGGGTGTGCTGGTATCAACTCGCCAAGCAGTGCAATGAAAATCGCGACCTTCAACCAACTGGTCGAAGCGACCAAGTAGGCAAATTTTTATAGTTTGCCTATGAAATCCCTGCTCCTGCCCGGTTATCGTGCGGGGGACACATTGACGCTATTTGCTGCAAGCATCGCTCTCTTGGCACTTCTTGTTGCGTCCTACACTGGACGCAGCACGTGGCTTGCGGGCGGTTCCACTTCAATGTCGATGGCCATTCTTGTTGGCTGCATCTTTCTCTCTACAAACGAAACTCCTAGCCAAATCAGAGTTGGGCTTACTTGGTTCGCTAGCCAACTGTCGCCTGTGCTGGACCAAGGAACTGTGCGCGACGTGACCGCGGCCATTGACCAATTCTCGAACTATTCAATCTGCGACGAAGAAGAACCTGTGGGGTGCATCCCATCGGTAGGCCGGATCGAATCACCGACATCTCACATTCATGGTCCACGAACAGCAGAAGCAGGTTCCGCACCACTTCAAGCAATGCAAGCTGCCTCCGCAACTGGCTGGCTTGAGGCAAAAAAGAATTCCAATGAGGCGGCTCGATCTCCGGTGATCTGGCTTTTCAATGAACCGGGCGCCCCGGTTTCGTCTGGAATCCCTGGATTCTCGATCACTGGTATCAACGTATCCAATGAAAGCTTAACGAGGGTCCGCGCGACGCTTAAACCAGATTCAAGCATACGGGACCTTAGTCTCGTGCTTAGCCTCCAAGAAAACAAACTCGAAGGTGAATCCGTCATTCCCTCGGGAGCACGGTTCCGCCTCGCATTTGAAACCCCAAACACGAACAGCCCCAAACAGGGCGGCGCAATTTTTACCCTTCGGTACACGTTCGCGGGGCGGGACAGAGCTTTGATTATGTATCTCACCCCAGAGATGATTGGGCGTTCTGCAAATCGTGGATAGTGGAAGATCCCACTTAACGAGACGACGCGCGCAGAATTCGCCAACAGCCGTGGGGCAGCCAGTCACTCCATGGGGATGTGATTGACCAGCATTGTGGGATGTCCTTTCGCGGTGCAGGACGATCTGTTGCGCTGCACGCCTAGTAGCTTGCGTTGGCGCCAACCAGTCCGTGGCGTAGTCCTTCTGAATGCAGGGTTCCCGGTACTACACCCGTATGCGCCCCCATCCCGCCAAAAACGCGAAAGGCGCGGTCCAAAGCTTCATATAGCGCCCATAGACGGCCCGTTTCCGATAGCGATCTTCTCGCGCACAAACTTCACATTTGCAGGGATTGCGTTGGACTCAGTGACAGGGGAGATCGGCCTATTTGGCTATTGAACTCGGGAGGGGAAGAAGACCAGCATTAGACCAACAAAAGCCCGCCAGCACGGCGGGTTAGGATGCTTAGGTACCTGGGGCGGGTGGCCAGGACGAGGACTGACTTTCCACCCTGGCCTAATCTCCCACCCTGGGCCGGGCCAGCAGATGGCGACGGGCCCGCGCTGTAGGAGGCCTGTCACCTTACTTCTTCGTAGGAAACTCGATTGCCGCACATGGGCCAAAAAAAGGCCGACCAAAGAGACGGGTGTTGTGGCTGCATGAGTAAGAAGCACACGAGAGAGAAGCTGGCGTTATTTATGGCCGCATCCATCCTTCTCACGGTGCAGGAGACGAGCGCAGCTGGCCTACTCCCGCCAATAATTGCGCTGAACGATCGAACGAACCTCATGCTGCGCACACATGGTTGCCATTATTCATGCGAGTGTGGGCCGCCGAGGGAGTTCGGCTGCGAGCAGCAGTACCATCGCCACTTACATATGCTCTGTTTGCCAGTCCGCTGCGAGCGTCGGCCAGATTGTGAGCGAGCCCCGCCGGTCGGCGCTTGCCGTCACATGGCTCCGCGATAACTGAGGGACCCGAGCTGACCGTCGCGTCGAGCAGGTAAGCGCGCTGCGTGGCTAAAGGAAAAATAGAATCCCTCGCGCTTGACCCTTCGCTCCCCGCATCCCCACGTTTGTGGTAGGGCGGGCCTGTCCTCGGAACGAGGAGTGCGAACATGGAGAAGGAACAATTTCTACAGCTCGCCTACATCAAGATTGCCCAGTCGGCGGAGCTGCTCACAAAGGCAGGCGAGGACGACTTGGCGGAGGAAGCGGAGGCGCTGGCCGATAAGGTAGATCGCGCAGAGGCCCAGGCCAGCCTCACGCCCCGCGAGGTGAAGACCGAGCGGAGCTAGCAGCCGGGCTCCCTCACCATCACCAGTTATGCGAGATTGGGCCGGATAAGGCCGGAGGCTGAACTTCAGCGCCAGCTAGTCCCCACCATCCGTGTCCTGCGGCGACCCTCTTTCAACACATCGTGCTTAACCGAATTGGAGAGATCGCTGATGTGTGCGAATTCGGAGCACTGGCCTTCGAGATGCTTCTGATAGTCGCCGCCCTCTTTCTTGAACGGCCAGTTCGGCCCCTTGGCGTGCCAATACGACCAACCTCGAAGGTGAAAGAGGCCGAGTGCCAAATGGAAGGCGAGCCGCAGGTCTAGGGGCTCAGCTCTGTACGCTGTGTAGTCCTCGTCAACGAGCGGCTTGAAGTCCCTGGCGTCTCAACCTTAGTTCGGGTCACAATCCCTCCCCACTCCGTCTCAGGGCTTCATATACAAAGTTACAAGGGCAACGGCTGCCGCTGATATCGCTGCTGCCGCCGCCACGCTCGCTATCGTGATGGCAAGGTTCGCCCGCACGCTTGCCTGCTTCGCCAGGTCCACCGCCGCCCACGCCGCGTCCTTTGCGCTGCGTGCTGCCTCAAGCCAGCTAATTGGGCCTCTTTCTTCCGGCCGAGCTTTTTTTCTTCGAGGTAACGCAGAACCGCGGCACGCTTGTCATCGACCCAAATCGCAGCGGCAAGGCGCTTCTCTATTTCTTCGTCGCTGAGCTGGTCCAGCTCATCTTCTAGCTTGTTCTGCATGACAGCCTCGTGGACCTCGCCACCTATTCCAGCAGTGCGACCACACCCGCCCCCGCCGCGACCGCCAATATCCAGAACGCGATGCCGCGCTCGGGCCCGGCGTATCGTTCGCGCAAAATGCGGTTATCCACGACCCTTCGATCTTGGTCGAACCCTGTGGATGATGCGAGGCCCCGTTCCAGCTCCCAGTCCGACATTGCCTCCAGCTCGCGGGTGATCCCGCGGGGAGGAAGATCGACCGGTCGCACTTCGTCGCCCATCCCACTAAGCCCCCGTCTCATATACGAAGCCGTGAGCGGCCGCCTCTGCCGAGAGCCAGGCCACGGCGTCAGCCTTGCTCGCAAAGACCTGCCGCTGCGGCTTCATCCCTCCGAGGTCCTTACGGACGATAAGGTAGCGAGCTACCCAGCCCGTCGGCGTCTCCTCAAGGTCAGTCTCCATGGTGGCGCCGTTCTTAGCCGTCAACACGTCGAACCACTCCTTCAACCAACCCACCGTTGAGCGGTACTTCATCGGCGCCGAGAGGGACCTCAAAAACAGAGCTGCGAGATGTGTCGAGTTTGCGAAGGGCCCTTGCTATTCGGCCCCACAACGAGGCGGCGAAGAAGCCGCGCCGCGAGCAGGAGATTCAAAGGCTCCTCATCAACAGCCCGTCAGCAGGCATCGGCGACGCAGGCTCAAGTGGCGGCGTGCTGGAGACGAGCCCTGGGTCATGTACCTATGCGGTGAATGGATCAGCGCACTGTAGCGACATGGCGAGCGTAGATCCAACCCTTCTCCGAGGTCGTGAGGTTAGTCACCTGCACCCAACGATTTTTGCGCGCGATCACGCGGAGTTTGGCGTCCTTAGCAACCACGCCGATAGCTCGTGCTGACCGTGTCGGTCTTTCCCGAAGGTTGACGGAGGTCAACGTGATCCAGTTCGCATCATCGTTCGAGGTTTGCGCGGGACGTCTAGTTGGTAATGGTACTGGATCTCCAGGCGTTGCCATTGCGGCATCTAGGTCCGCGAGAGTCCCCTCAGCACGCCTGTCCTCAAGCCCTTGGGTACGCTGCTCTGAGACTTGAGCCTGTGTTGTCTCAGTTTCGATATTAGAGGCAGGGATGTTTGCCGAGAAATTGGTCGGCGTCTTGAGGATCGTCGCCGCGTCCGCGAGAATAGCGCCATCGGTCGCGACGAGCTGGATAATGAGCTTGGCCTCGCCACTCGCATTACTGGGCAAAACGAGGTGCAAATCGCCTATCTCATCGGGCTTTAAGTTCCATTCCGTCTCGTCATAGGGCCGTCCAGACGACAACTTGCTGCCTTGTGGCAGTCCCTTTATGGCGATGATGCTGCGGGCAGGCACTCCATCAGTACCGTCGAGCGCAATTGGGAAAGTTATGTCCCCGCCAGCGGTTGCTTCCAGCGTGGCAGGCGATGAGAGGACTGGGGAGTGAACTGCGGATTTGGCCGCCGGTCCGGAGCTTTCGTTTGGCGGATGCGTCGCGGGCGACCAGGGCGCATTGATAGCGCCGAGCCAGAAAATTGCTCCAAGGGTCAGGTTTGGAATCAGCGCGACAACGATGAGACCCGCGACTAGCGTGCGGATTCCAGACAAAAAGGCGAGGAACGGGGTCAGCAGCCGCTGGTCAGCAAAGTGCTCTGGTATCCATGCTTCTGTCGGCTTCTCGTCCGGGTGGAAGTCGTTCGTCGTACCCACACTGACCTGTGTGACGGAGCAAATTGCCTCCGCCTTCACGGATCGAGTGGATGAGACAATGTTGCTAGCAGGACCCAGCTTGAGTTGAGCCAGACCTTTCGGCGCCGGCCATTCGATTGCTGTGCTGACGTTCCCTTGCAATCGCCCCCGACCCAGTCGTGACCTTGCCGTTGGAGCGAGGTGCCGCCGAAGGTTAGGCAGAGAACCGAGTGCCGGGATTCGCATCCCTTAGCCTCCTCGTGTCAATGACGCTGATTACCGGAGGAAATTGCCTGCCTGTGGCAACGCGACAATAGTCACGCAACTCTGCAGCGACGCAGCCAGCAGCGTGCCCAAGGTTCAAAATTGACCGCGGACCGCGCGAGAAACGACCGGTAGTTCCGTTGTCCATACTACGCACACATTGGATCAACGAACGTCGGCTATGCACTTATAAACGCCTTGTAATCAGGCAAGGCGTCAGATGAGATGCAATCACATAGGTGGCCAGAATTGGTGGCCGAATTGCCACAGGGGCTGAAAAACCAACAGCCTGTGCCCATGAGCTCGGAAGACCCCCGCCTTGCTTTATGCAACTGCCTTCTTGGCTGGGCTCTCGAAGCATGGCGGGGTTGGGAAGAAGCAGCTTTGGCTGACAAGAGCTTCGATTCGAGTGCAGCTTGAATGGGGGCCGTCCTCAGCCAGCGCTACACCGTCGCTAGGAGGCCGATGTTCTAGCCCCTGATGCAGCAAGTCGGTACCATTCGCTGGGGTTCCGCCGCGAGTTTTGACGTGGGTCAATCGGCTGGTGCGGCGGCAATGGTTGCTGGAAATCTCGGCTTGGGACAGGCAGGTAAGGTGACTGCCCCACGAACTCAGGTGCCGAGTCCCTCAATATCCGCGTCGCCGGTAATAAACCGGTGGCGGTTGGTGGTAGCCCCGTCCATTGTAATAGGGTCCGCCAAACCGCCGACCGAAAAGGCCACGGCGCCTCGGAGGGCTATCGCGGAGCTTAAAAGTGCGGGGAGTCACCTGAACATAACGGGATTTAAGGCGTGCCGAGGTCGCCGCCTTAGCTGATCGAGAACGTGCTGAACTCGCGACCTTACCCTCACCGCCGGGAGTAAACCCGGTCAAAACGACCTGGGTGTTCTTTATGCCGTTCTTTGCCACTAGCGAATAAAGGGTAGCGGCATTCTTGGGCGATATGCGCACGCAGCCATGCGAAACGGGCTTGCCGAGTTTCTTCACCTCATAGCTGCCATGGATGGCATGACCGTCTTTCGTAAAGAAGATTGAATGTGGCATGGGAGCGTCGTCCCATTCCTTGCTATACCAAACTTCATTCATCGAAGTGCCCGTGTAACTTCCTGACGGGGTGAAATAGCTTGGTCGACCCGTTGATACTGGCCATTTGTACTTTTCTACCCCATTTAGAAGGATCCGCATCCTCTGTCTGGTTTTGTCAATGTTGATGACGATGGCAAGTACAGGCTTGTTGGTTGCAGTACTCGATCCAGGTGGTGCGCCCACAACGTTGGAAGCTTCTGACTCTGGAAGCGCATACATTCGCGTTGTCCTTCCATGTCATTCCAGCCTTGTCGCAATCCGCTCTTGTTAGCGGTTGGCCTGGGGTTGTCGCCGCAGCCTGATTTGTCGCCAATGTCTCACCGCATACATTCGCGTCCTCGAGCCACGGCATGCCAGCTTTACCGCATTCTTCTCTCGTCAGCGGCTGGCTTTTGGTAATCGCCCCGGGTCCAGATTGGCAAACGTTGACATTCTCATCCCACGTCAAGCCCGCCTCGTCGCACTTGAGTCTGGTCAACGGCTGACTTGAAACATCTGCCCCAGGCTCTAGTTCAGTTTGGGATTCGGCTTCCCTTGAGTTTACACTACACACGTTCCTGTTCTCATCCCACGCTACGGCGGCTCGCTCGCATTCAAGTCGCGTTAGCGGTTGGATAGTGATGTCGCGGGCGGATGCCGGAACCGCAATGAGATTGACGACTACAAGGAAAGCTAGCGCGAGGAATTTCACGTTTTCCTCTCCTAGGATTTCAATTTCAGCACATAGGGCGGGAAGATTTTGTAGCTCAGAAGTCTTAACCCCGCGTTGTGCCCAGCGTTCCGAGCACTCCGTTCGCCGCGGTTTTCACCGAGCTCTTGGACGCGCTCTTCACCGAACTCTTTGAGCGGTTTTCACAGAGCTCTTAGACGCGCTCTTCACCGAACTCTTTGAGCGGTTTTCACAGAGCTCTTAGACGCGCTCTTCACCGAACTCTTTGACGCGGTTCTCACCGAGCTCTTGGGCACGCTCTTCACCGAACTCTTTGACGCGGTCCTCACCAAGCTCCTGGACGCGCTCTTCCTTGGCGCGATTTTCACCGAGCTCTTGGACGCGCTCTTCACAGACCTTTTGGACGCGCTGTTCCTCGGCGCGATTTTCACCCAGCTCTTGGACGCGCTCTTCACCGAGCTCTTGGTCGTGCTCATCACCGGACTCCTCGACGCTGTCCTCACCGAGCTCTTGGACGCGCTCTTCACCGAACTCCTGGACGCGGTCCTCACCGAGCTCTTCGTAGACGACCTGGCTGCCACAGCCCTACCACGCGATCCGCCGCTCTTGACATGCTTCGACTTGGAGGAGGCCCGCGCCGCAGCGGCTTTCGGCCTGTTGGAGGTCGGCGACTTGGCGATCTTGGGTTTGGCGCGAATCCGTGGCGCGGCCGTCTCCACCTTGGCAGGGCTCTCCACTGCCGCAATCTCGGGTTTGTGGCCAGCGGCCAGCGATTCGCCGCTCTTGGTAGACTTAGATTCGGATTCGCCTAGGACGTTGATTACATCCCCGCCGGTGCAAACATTGGCCCCCTCGTCCCAGAGCATGCCGGCTTTACCGCAATCTGCCCTAGTTAGCGGCTGGCTGGGACCCTCAATAGGCGAGTAGAAGGTATGCCTGCCGATCGGCTGTCCCTCGCCACGTGCCCATGACGGCAGGGAACCGTCCCGCCTCTGCCGAACGACTGTCGGATTGAGGAAGTGGGTTGCGCCCGCGGTAGGATCCGGCATCTGTCCAGTAAGAACAGCATCCGCTATACGCGCTGCATCCTGATAGCGAGGATCGTACGGAGAAAGCTTCTTCATCTCCTTGCGCCTCGTCATCCAGGGCTCGAACTGCCAAGGACGGGTCACCACGTCCTTGATATTGTCACCCCATCTGCCGTTCCTCTTGCGATTGAGGATCACATGGGCAACTGCGGCCTTGCCTTCGTCAAACTCATCGGGAGCTTCAAAAGCGATCGTCCTGATTAGGTAATCGCGTTCGTCGTCGTCGGGCTCGTGGTTTGAGACCCCGTCGCCGAGTTGGGGGATGGGTGGTTTGACGTCAACGGTCTCCGGCGTCGCTTGCAGATCCGCTGGCGCAAGACACAATGGAGCTGGGCCCAGCGCGGCATGAAGAGGTATCGTGCCGCCTAAGACGATAGGCACAAGCAAGAACAATAGGCGTCGAACCCGCATTCGCGTCTCCCTCAGTTCTTGGGGATGTTTTGGGGAAGTCGCGAATTCGACGCAGGAAGGCGCTCATTTCATGACGAGAAGGGAGCGATCGTGGGATCAATTGTGGCAATAGGGGCGCTGGAAGATTTCTGTCGACCAGTTAGTGGGCTCTCGGCCTAGCCAGCGCGCAGCGTCAAGGACTCAAGCCCAAAGAAGTACGACGGGCCATGAGGGTCGCGCCGTGCAAAGAATTCTTTTGTGCCGCAGACAAACGCTCTGAACATGGGAAGGCAGCCATTCCGACAAACCGTACATTTCATGTTCAGCGATGCGCAATCGATGGCGTTGAGCTTAAGCTGATTGGTAGCCTAACAGCGCTGATCGGGAGGCAGCGAACCGCACCCGCAGAAATCCCACGCCTGATTGGCGTCAGTTGTGCGGTTATCCGCACCGTGGGTTCGAATCTCACCCGCTCCGCCAATTTTTAGGTGCTCGGCATGTTCGGGTAGCGGCACGTCGCAGGCGCGCTGCGGAACAGCACTAGGACTCGGTTGGTTGAAAGTGCGCTTAGGTCGGGTGCGCCTCCGAGTCGAGGCCGAAGTGCGGCGCTGTCCACATACAGGCCTCTACTCGAGGTAACCGTCAGAAGGGAGGGCCAAGCATAAATGCCCTAAACGGACGCCGGTCAGCGCGTCGAGCCCATCGGACACTCCGCGGCTCCCACCTCGCAACGCGTTTTGACGTCCGAACAGCGGAGTTAGAGCCTTTAGAGGATCGGCCCCACTTTTTTGACTTTGGTGAAGCCGCTTTGGTGGATGGGGGCTCAGCGGTCGATTCCAGTGAAGCAGCTTGAGTTGAGCTGGGGCCATCAGTTGCGACTAGATACTTCTCAAGGACCCAGCCACGCTCCTGGGTCACCGGGTCAGATACCTGGAGCCAGACGCCTTCTCGTCGGACCACCTGCAAATCTGTGCCCGGGGCATAGAAGCGTACGGTGGGAGAGGAGACCGACGCTTGGTCATGCAACCTCGCGGCAAGCACTACTTTAGCCCATTCAACCGGAGCTGCGCTCTCACTACCGGAAGCAGGTGCCTTAGCCTCTGATGCAAGTTGATACCATGCACCGGACTTTCGCTCGGAGTTTTGCCTGGCGTCATACGACTTCGGCTCATGGGCAGCATTTTGCTGCGGATGCAATGGAGCAGATTGTTGCGGATTTTGGCTTGGAGAACGGCTCGCAAGGTGAGTGCCCCACGAACTAAGCTGCTGGGCCACTGGCTGATTTGGCTGGATTTGGCCAGCGAAGGTACCTTCGGCCTCACCCCCCGGTAAGACGTGATGACTATAGACCAGGAGTGCGTAGATGGCAGCGCCCACAAGGCCTAGGAACAGCAACCCCTTCATGGCCAAGTCTCCCTCTCCCAGCGCCCATCGTTATCTCGGATTGAACGTCCACGATTTCAACCTGACTCCCGCGGAATATTTCCTCCACTCACGGTCATGGCGGGATGAGGGCCGTGGTTTGCGGCAAACGCACTCAACATCCGCTGGTGTTTCATTGGCACTGCTGGACTCGAATGTGAGGGGTATCGGGGATGTCCTTTTCGCTTTTGCTATTCGGGTCGCGGCACCTCACAGATAGCTCCACCACCACCCACTGCCATGTTCCTTCAGCTCAGCGAACCAGCGGCAGATTGGATAGAGCAGGACGAGCACCAGGAGCCAGACAGAATAGACGCCCGCAAGACTTAAGCCGATCGCAGGCATGCTCGTGAGGGTGCCGGTCATGGCGAAGCCTGTGGCGACGGCGAGCCCATGGATCAAATAGATATGGACGACATAATAGAAGAACGGAACTTGTCCGAACGTGGCAAGCAAGCGGGCGAAAGCGCCCCGCGCGTGCTCGAAGCAAGCGAGCAGCATCAGCGCGGGCCCTAGCGTCATCATCAGATAGAGCAGCGATGGCGGATATTTCTCGCAGTTGAGGAAGGATAGCACGGTCGAAAGCCAACTCTCCTGAACGGTCCAGGGGTCGGGGTCGCCATAAAGGTTGGTGGCGCGAAGGACGATGAAGCCTAGAATAACAGCAGCGCCGAGCCCGAACAAAAGTCGCTGCCTTGCCCTTTCCTCCAGCTGCATCACCGGTCCAAACAAATGACCGGCCGCCATCACGCCAACCCACGGGATAAGCGGGTAAAGCACATAGAGGTTAATCCCGTCGCCAAGAGGTACCAGACCGCGCTCATGTAGGATATGCCAAGCCCAAGAGGCTCCGCCGAGCTCTTCGGCTCTGACGCTATCGAGTAGATTGTGCCCGGCGAGCATGATGAGGGTCACGCCTGCTATGGCCCAGCGCGGCAGCCAGACCAGTCCCGCGAGTGCCACCATCGAGGCTCCGCTGACGAAGATGACGCCAGCGGTTAGGCGGTAGAGATCGACCTCGAACCTCCAACCGAACTTGATCAGCGTGAGATCGATCAAGATCAGCCAAAAGCCGCGGATAAGCAGGAAGCGGCTAAGCTCATCGGTACTCCTCCCACGTCCATAAAGAAAAGCCGAAAGCCCCGCGAGAAAGATGAAGGTGGGCGCGCAAAAATGCGTGACCCAGCGGGTGAGGAACAGCGTGGGTTCCATCACGTCGCGGGGATTGAAGCCGCTGGTGCCGAAAAAGTCGCGCGTATGATCCAAGGCCATTAGTGCCATGACCAGGCCGCGCAGAATGTCTATGGAAGCTATCCGCGCCGCTCCGCCACGTTCCACGGCAACGCGTCCCGCCGAGGAAATTGGCGGGACTTGAACCCGCTCCAAAGTCCTTTCCCGATGCATCGTGTGGCTTATTTCCTAGAAGCTGCGCCGTACTGAGCTTCAACTTGGCCGTCAAGAATGCGCCCCGCAGCGGTAGCAGCAAGAGAGCCAAGATCGCCGCGGCATTTGCCAAATGCGGGGTGACGCCTCGCTCGGTGTGCCTCTCGTCGTATGTCCGCTTTGGGTCAGTAGCGGACGTCTGCCAGATCAACGCGCGTCCGCTTTTGCCAACAGCAAACATTCGTTGGAAGCTACGGCCCCGGGGTACCTCCGAGAAGGCCATGCCGACTGGCACCAGTAGGCCGTCCGCTCGTAGCTGGCGGCGCACCGGTTGTGGCGCTCTTTAATATTTGTAAGCGCCAGCACCAACCAGCAAGTCACCAACCCGCACCAAGTACGAACTCTTGTCGTGCACCTGGTTGTCCGCTGGGCTATTAAGCCTGTAATCGACCCAGCCAGTTTTATCGATCGCGAGAATCTCTTTGATCACACGCTTGTCCAGATCCGCCTTCGTACCAATCACCTCTGGCCGCGCTCCATGGGCCCTCCATGTGCCGGTTTTGTCGATGACGAACAAATAGAGATCGCCGTCACGCCAGTCACCGCCTGCGTTGAAGGCTGCAAACGCCTTGTCCGGACCTTCCTTTTGGAGGAAGTCTGCAGCCTTGGTTGCCATCGCTTGAGCTTCCTCCTTAGTGGCATGTTTCGATTCAGCTAACAAAAAACCGCCGGGGAGCACCACGGCGGACAAGAACAGTGTCAGGATCAAGAATGGTCTGAGGTTTCTCATTTCATCCTCCTATGTCCTCCCTCACTGCTCAACCCCCATGAATTATATTACTATTCGCCGATGCGCTGCATAGAGCATGTCCGCTTATCGCCAAGACTCGGACATGAGCTAACAGCGCGGCTTGGTCCGCTTTGTGCCAATAGCGGACATTGAAGCGTTCTTACGATACGACGCTGTCTCAAGATTGAGCTTGCTTTGTCGCTCGGGTAAGCCCAACCTGGATTGGCACTCCCCGTCTAAGAGTGCCAAATCTTCTTTATTCACACCATTCAGAGAGCGAACCCCATGAAATTCAGACCTCTGCACGACCGCGTCGTCCTTCGCCGGGTTGAAGGCGAGGAGACGTCGAAGGGCGGCATTATTATTCCCGACACGGCCAAGGAAAAGCCGCAGGAAGGCGAGGTCATTGCCGTCGGCCCCGGCGCCCGCGACGAAGCCGGCAAACTGATTCCAATCGATCTTAAGGCGGGCGACCGAGTTTTGTTCGGCAAATGGTCGGGCACCGAAGTGAAGATCGATGGCGAAGAACTCCTGATCATGAAGGAATCCGATGTCATGGGGGTGCTCGAAGGCGGCAGGGTCAGCAGGAAAGCCGCTTAGCTTTGTCATCGCCTTTGCTTGGTTGATTTAGGAGAACCAAAATGACTGCCAAAGACGTCAGATTTTCCACGGACGCGCGCGACAAGATGCTGCGCGGTGTCGATATTCTCGCCAACGCCGTCAGGGTGACGCTCGGACCTAAAGGTCGCAACGTCGTCCTAGACAAGAGCTACGGCGCGCCGCGAATTACCAAGGACGGCGTTACGGTCGCCAAGGAGATCGAGCTCGAAGACAAGTTCGAAAATATGGGCGCCCAGATGGTCCGTGAAGTGGCGTCGAAGACCAGCGACATCGCCGGCGACGGGACCACCACAGCGACAGTGCTGGCTCAGGCGATCGTGAGGGAAGGGGTCAAGTTACTTGCGGCCGGCATGAACCCGATGGATCTGAAGCGCGGCATTGATTTGGCGGTTGGCGAGGTCGTTAAGGACATTGCCCGGCAGTCGAAAAAGGTCCAGTCGTCGGAGGAAATCGCCCAGGTTGGTACGGTCGCCGCAAACGGCGAACGGGAAATTGGCCAGATGATCGCTAAGGCGATGCAGAAGGTCGGCAATGAAGGCGTGATCACCGTGGAGGAGGCCAAGAGCCTCGACAGCGAGCTCGAAGTGGTCGAAGGCATGCAGTTCGACCGCGGTTACATCTCCCCCTATTTCATCACCAATGCCGAGAAGATGGTGGCCGAGCTCGAGAGCCCGTACATCCTCATCTACGAGAAGAAGCTCTCCGGGCTTCAGGCACTACTTCCCTTGCTCGAATTGGTGGTGCAGTCGGGCAAGCCGCTGCTCATCATCGCCGAGGACGTCGAGGGCGAGGCGCTCGCTACTCTCGTGGTCAACAAGCTCCGCGGTGGCCTGAAGGTCGCAGCGGTCAAGGCGCCGGGATTTGGCGATCGCCGCAAGGCGATGTTGCAGGACATCGCCGTGCTCACGGGCGGCGAGCTGATCTCCGAGGATCTCGGTATCAAGCTCGAGAACGTCACCATCCAGATGCTGGGCAAGGCCAAGCGCGTGACCATCACCAAGGACGACACCACCATTGTCCACGGTGCCGGCAAGAAGCAGGATATTGAGGCGCGCATTGGCCAGATCAAGCAGCAGATCGACGACACAACGTCCGATTATGACAAAGAGAAGCTGCAGGAACGCTTGGCTAAGCTCGCCGGCGGCGTTGCGGTGATCAAGGTCGGGGGTTCAAGTGAAGTCGAGGTGAAGGAGCGTAAGGACCGCGTAGACGATGCGCTAAACGCGACGCGTGCTGCGGTCGAGGAAGGCATCGTGCCGGGCGGCGGCGTTGCTCTGCTGTGGGCGGCGAAATCCCTGAAAGCCAAAGGCAACAATGATGACCAAGAAGCCGGCGTCAACATTGTGCGCCGTGCGCTGCAGGCGCCGATCCGCCAAATCGCCGAGAATGCCGGCGTCGAAGGCTCGATCGTGGTGGGCAATGTGACTGCTCAGCGGTCGCCTTCCTACGGTTATGATGCCCAAACAGGCGAATACGGTGATTTGATCGCGAAGGGCATCATCGACCCGGCCAAGGTCGTAAGGGTCGCCTTACAGGACGCGGCCTCCGTCGCTGGCCTCCTAGTGACAACGGAAGCAATGGTAGCCGACCGACCAAAAAATGATTTTGGCGCTCCAGCCTTGCCGGGCGGTGGTATGGGCGGCATGGGTGGAATGGATTACTAAGCTCTCGGTACGCAACGCCATAGTACGCTGGGGAACACAATCGATGAACTTGATCCAATCAATTTGTTGCTTCTTTTCCGGCCGATGTGCCAGCGGAGCAACTAAGCCGAAGTCGAACAATGTCGGTCATGCCCACGATGCGGCGAGCGGCTCCGCCTCACCAGTTCGCCCAGCAACTGACGCCGGGGATTCGCCTCCACGGCGGTGATGAATGTTAATCGAGGTACCACGAAGAGCGTGCGTCATCTCGATCGGTGATTAGCTCTTCTCGTCGCGAATTGAATTTTGGCTTAAGCCGCTCGAGGCAAATGGAGCATTGTATAAATGGCCTCTCGCAGCCCTTACCCAAAACCTGAGGATCCGAGGCGGGCCCTATTCACGAACCCTATCGGGATTTCACCCTGGATCACGATCGCAGAGTTGAGCTTAGTTGGAAGCTCATGGCGCTCGCTTCTGACGGCGTGATTGATTGACGTCGGCGAGTTGCGCAGTTTAGCGATCGAGAGTTTGGATTCCTAACACCTCAACCGGCCTCAGGTGCGCACTAGGGTCACTCAGCTTTAACTTGGCTCTGGTGTAGCTGTTTGCAGCGTGCGAAGCGGCCCAGTGGCATAGGGCGCTACTGCGGCGACCTTCCGCACCTCGAGGCGATCTGAGACCTCGCCTGGGTTAAGGGTCGCGTCAACCTTGGGGGTGCGCAGTAATGAGCAGCCCAATCACCTCCAACTACGTTCTCGGACAATCCGATCATGAGTATGAGCGCTTGATGTTGCAGGCTCGAATCCTGCGCCCGCACGCCCAGCAATTGCGAGTGCGGCAGCCAGAATGTCCGTTATGGGTCATAAGCGGAAATCCACATGCTGATTAGGTATGTCCACTTTCCAGACGGAAACTGACCTCGCGACGCGATCGGCTAAGAGTCTGTTTTAAGATTTAGACTCGCAAGACCGACTGCTCGACTTTACGAGCACGAGTGAGAGATTGTTCGCCGGCATGTTCACGACTTCGCGGAGTTCGAGCCCGTTGGGCATGGCCTCGCTGACGATGTCGTCTATGTCGCGCACACCCCAACGTGGGTCGCGCTGTTTGAGATCTGCGTCGAAGGCGGCGTTGGTCCTCGCCGTGTGCTTGCCGCCAATCATGAAGGGCCCATATAGGAAGAGGACCCCGTCCGGCCTCAGTAGGCGCTTCCCACCGGCAAGGAGCCCGAGTGCCGCCTCCCAGGGCGCGATGTGGACCATATTTAGGGAAATCATTGCGTCAAACGGCGCGTCATCCTCCACACCCCATACCTCTTCGCGCACGTCGATAGCGACCGGTGCACGTACATTGGTGAGCCCTTCGCTGATCATCCACGCCTCGATGCTGGTGCGCGAGGCTTCGTCGGGATCGCTCGGCAGCCAGACGAGTTTGGGCAGCGCCTTAGCGAAGCAGACGACATGCTCTCCAGTACCGGATCCAATTTCAAGCACGATGCCCTTCTTCGGCAGAACGCGAGTCAGCACCTCTCGGATCGGCACACGATTGCGCGCGGCCGACGGCGAGAATTGTCGTGCGTCCTCTACCGCGACGGGGCGCAAGCGATGGTCGGTGTCTGTCATGTCGATATGTTTTCTAACACAATCGCGTGCGTCCGGCCCGCGCCCTACCAAAGGCGAAATTCTGGCGCCGCGGTCGGCGACCCTCGTGTGGCCAATCTAATTTGTGATCAAGCTTCCAGGGAATCTCGTGCGGTGACAATGTCGTGCATGCCCAGCCCTGCATGTACCGGGCTAAGGGGGCGATTTGCAAATCCGCGAGGGTGGTGGTACCGGCCATTCCGGCCCACTCGCGCAGGTGGAATAGGTATGGTGCCATCTGCCCGATGCTGTTGAGCGCCCGGCCAAGAGAGGTATCCCAATGTTTAAGAAAGTCGCCTTCACATATTACCCGGTCACCGACGTGGCGCGGGCGCGCAAGTTCTACGAGGAGACGCTCGGCCTCAAGTCCGGCTCTGCCGGCAACCAGGGCGACAACTGGTGGGTGGAATACGACCTACCCGGCGGCGGCTGTTTGGCCCTTACTAACTTCACCAAGGAAAAGCCCAGCGACACCGCAGGCGGCACGATCGCATTCGAGGTCGAAGACCTCGATAGCCTCATGACCGACCTTAAGGGCAAGGGCGTCACCTTCAAGAGCGACGTCATCCACAGTCCCGTCTGTAGGATGGCGGTGTGCTTAGACAGTGAGGGCAACTCCATACTGCTGCATCAACTCAAACCGAAATAGGTCGTCGATGGGCTTGTTTTTGGTCCCGCCCTCACCGCCTGAGATCCGTAAATCGTGTCATGAAAGTCCTCGGTCTACAGACGTAGGTGATAACCGACTAACCATTTCGAGACGTTGGGTAACGGACTACGGTGGACGTTACGGTTGACAGTTATCCAGTCTGTCGAGCGCCGCTCGACTCTGATCTAGAGGAATTCGGATCGTTGTGCACCCTCGACCATAAAAACGTTGGCTGCTCGAACTTTCGCCTGGAACGAAGGCGTACCACCCACGTTATTGCTAGCGACGGAGGCGCTGCCGACTGAGGCTCGGCATGAAAAGCGTGCTGTTTTCCTTTTGCCTAATTGCGACTGCCGTTTTCGCGCCCGCCACGCCATATCCTATTGGTGAGGCAAACCTTGAACGCGATGGTGCGTTGGGGGCGGCGATTCCCTCGTCGCTTAATTGTATTCCGTCAACACAATTAGCGGTTCTTCAAGCTGACCAGCATGAGGTCCATGCGGTGGTAGTGGATATGCCCCAACGGGCATCGTTGGAGTACGCTTCTCCTGACACCTGGGGTGCTCTACCGACGTTCGATCCACTGGACGAGGAATCTCCAACAAAACCGGTATTGCAAGTAGCTCTGAACTAAGATGGGTGGCGCGTGCGCAGCTAATTACACGACAATGGCCGCACTGATTTTTCTGGGCTTCTGCTTAGTGCCTGAGACTGCTCTTGCTGCTTCGAGCGGTGATACACACGATACGGTTGAGAAGAGCATCCCGCAGGGCAAAGACCCACCGGGAACCGACGAGGGGCAGGGGACCGCGCCCCCAACCGAGCATAAGGGGGTGATTCCTCCCCCTCCGGTCGGAGATGAGGGCATCTACACGAAAGTCCCAAACCCAGAAGCTGGTCATGAGAAGGAAGTAATCCCTCCACCCGGCAGTCCGGGCGGAGACCCAAACATCGAGCCGCGCTAAACGGAGTGCCGACCGACCCGACAAGAAAAGCCCTGACTTCCTCAGAAGCCCGGGCCTTTCTACCTGGTAAGGCGCCCCGCGAATATCGCCTTCACGAACGTAGCCAACCCACAGCGAGTGCCTTCTGATGGGCGGCCTTCCGCACTGCCCTTCGCGATCAGGTCGAAGTCCGATCATCCGAATCGGGGACTGGCCATCGTGCGAGTGCTGCACCGCCTTCTGGGGTTAGTTCATAGACGCCACGCTCAATTCGAGTGAACCATCCGTAGACGTTACGCAGGAGAATGCTGGCAGCGTTTGGCACAATTGGGCGAAGGTCCGCGGTGCGGCGCGGCCCCCCTACAAGAGACGCGGCGCAAGCAAGAGCCTGTTGGCGATAGGCCGTCATAATCGGCTGTTGGGTCGTTCCACCCAGAGCCGGGTCTCCGATCCGCCGCCTATGTTCATTTACCAGCCGCGCACGGCGTTTGTTGTCTCGCCGGGGTCGCCAGGGCCTGGGCTCGATTAGAATTTCGACCGCGCCAGTGGGTGATACTCCAAGTAAGCCAAAGCCGAGTAGACAACAGAGCTTACGCACACGCGGATCGCGAATCCGTCCGCGAACCGCTCCACCAACGGCAAGCCAAACCTCATCGCACGCCGCCGTGCGATCTACAGCTTGCAACACGAGGTCAAGACTGAAGGAAAGCTTAAGTTCGCCGATGACTACCATCGGCGGCTCGTCTCCACGGAGGGCGACTAAATCACAGCCGCATACCTCACCTTTAACGGTGAACCCGAGCGTTTCGAGGTAACGCTTGACGGGTCCATAAAGGCTTGTCTCCCTTCGCCTAGAATCGGATCGCTGCTCGCGTGGCATGGAGTTACCAATGCCTGAATTTGATAAACAGTCCGTGTCTTGAAGTCTCAGGTCACCGCTGCGGCACTGCAATTAATTGAACGATTTCGATTCGCGGATACGATTGGTCTGCTTCGGTGACACTAGCCGACATTGGATCGGCCACTAAGATGGTCTGCTAAGTGCCACCCAGCGGACATCTGGCGATGTCCGAAGAACTACGCCACGAGTGAGCCTTCGATAGCACTAAGGATGGCTGCCGGACGATATGGCTTGTCGAAGAACAGGCTATTTGAAACCTGCCTTTCACGGTCGTTGCAGTTGCCTGACGTGTAAAGCACTGGAACTTTGGGGTCTGCCGCGCGCAGCGATGGGGCAATTCCAGCCCAGTGAAGAAACGCCGACAGCAGGAACAGCCGAGCCGAATCGCGGGTTGAATCGGTTCCGGTGGATGGCCTCAAGCACTGTCCATCGGAATCAGCCCCCAGGCTGAGAGAAGCCCGACCGTGGTCAGCATCCGGTCGGGCTTCTTGTTGGAAACTGATTCGCGCTAATTTCTCAAAATAGCTCGCCGGAAACTGAGCGGGTCGGATGGAGTCCAGGAACACCTTTCCCCATCGCGGGTTGAATCGGGGCTGGACACCTTGCCGGTCCGGCAATCAGCCCCTTCCTTGGCTGAGAGAAGCCCTGACTGAGCCGAGTTCGGGCTTCTTCTTCGGCAGCTTGGCGATGGCGTGGCGATGCGTCTAGCTTCATCCTCGGTCAGAACTTTGGCCATGCGGGCATCATCCGGGTGCTGAATCAACTCGCCAAGCGGCTTGAAGAGTTTGCGGCGGTCTAAATCCTTAGGGAACTTGTGGAGGGTGCCATGGTTGAAGCAAGAAAAGCGCGCACCGTGGGCTTCAATCATGTAGCGCTCGAGGTCGGTGATATCGAAGAAGCTCTGGCCTTCTACGGTCGATTGTTCGACTTCAAACTTCGGGGCAAGAGCAGCACTTCAGCCTTCATCGATCTGGGCGACCAATTCCTCGCGCTGCAAAAGGGCCGCACTCAACCCGCTGACCAGGGACGTCATTTTGGGCTTGTAGTCGACGATAAGGACGCCGTCCGCAAGTCGCTGGCCGATGCGGGGATCCAGCCGCTGCCCGGCCCGTTTCTCGACTTTCTCGACCCGTGGGGCAATCGCATAGAAATTGTCGGCTACGAAAATGTCCAATTCACTAAGGCACCGAACGTGCTGCGCGGCATGGGACTGACGCATCTGTCAAAGAACGAGCAAGCGATCAAAGAACTCACGGAGAAAGGCATGGCGCCGAACTAGAGAAGGACCAGCGCAGGACTCGTAAGCATTGGGGACCAGTGGAGCATGCGATGCCAAGCACTTTGATCACAGGTGCCAATCGCGGACTCGGGCTCGAATTCGCCAGACAGTATTTGGCCAATGGCTGGCGGGTTTACGGGGCTTGTCGCAATCCAAGCTCCGCCTCAGAGCTGAGCCGACTGGCTGATACGTGCGACCACAAAATCCGAGTCATTGGGTTGGATGTCACTGACCTCGCGAGTGTCAAGTCGGCCGCTGCAAGACTCGACGGGCAAGCCATTGACCTCCTGCTCAACAATGCCGGCGTCGGGGGGCCTCGGGGTCAGACCATCGGAAACATAGATTACGTGGCCTGGGAGAAGGTGCTCGACGTCAACACCATGGGCCCCATGAGGATTTCCGAGGCGTTTGTTGACCACGTGGCACGCAGCAAGCGCAAGCTCATCGTCACCCTTACCAGCGGCATGGGATCGATTGCCGACAATACTTCTGGCGGCTCGATCGCCTATCGCAGCTCAAAGGCTGCGGTGAACATGGTGACGCGCAGTCTCGCGACCGATCTCGCTCCACTTGGCATTACTTGCGTGGTCGTCAATCCCGGTTGGGTGCTGACCGACATGGGTGGGCCACACGCCACAATGACCCCGGCTGAGAGCGTCAAGAGGCTGAGAGATTTGATCGAGACCTTAGGGCCGGCGCAGTCCGGCAAGTTCTTCAATCACGACGGCCGCGAATTCCCCTGGTAGGTGCGGTCACGGCGATTCGAGGGAAATAGTCGACCCTCACGCGAAACGCATCATCATTGGAATCGGGGTCAACAGGCAGGGGTGTTCGTTGCATTGTGACGTTGGGCAATCGTTGCTCGTCCCGACACGCTTAGGAAAGTACGCGATCAAGTGACGAGGAGTGCGAGGAGGGATTGCGCAAACCACTTACTGTTGGGGGTTGTAGTTGTAGCCAATACTGCCAAATGCCAATGGCTTTGGCCCTCTTTCCTCCTGTCCCTCGGCCTTTGCCTCTAAGTCGGCCGTGCTTGATTGCGCCTCTTTAGCTAATGGCTTTTTGGGCTTTCTCATGGGCACTGAAACTAAATGAGGTTCCGCAGCAGTTCTCGATTGTGACGCAGGAGTTGAGCTCAAGGCTAATCCGATGCGTCGAAATGCAGGGCGCGTCGCAGGGCCCGTAACAAAACCGTCCGTTGGGTGGATGTTGCTGGCGCTGAACACCCCTGAGTCATCAGTTCCGGGATTGGGTGCTGAGGGGTCAGAGGTTTGGGGCTTCACAGCACCTGGCGAGGTAGACGTCTGAATCGCTACTTGCGAATTTGCCACCACAGCGATTAGGCGGTCCTGAATTTTTACAAATACGACTTTTTCTGTCTCAGGCTGAGTGCCTATTGCAGAATAGGCCCGCATGGCAACGTCAATCGATCCAACGAAAATTGCCGCTATCAGCAATCCAATTACGGCTCCCTGACTACGCATGAGGTAAGCCTTTTGTGCGCGCCTTAATTGGCGAACCATGATCAATCAGCCCCCTTAAAATAGTAACACCTCCCATCTTCGGGGGTTGCCCCTGATCTAGACGACTCAAAATTTTCGGAGAGGCGGTGCCCAAAGATCACACTGTGAGTGGCAATACGCGACTGGCTGGATGACTTGAACGAAGGAGGCGGTTTGCATTACGGGGGATACCGTGGATTAGGATCCATGACCCTCCCCCGCTCACCCCCCGTAAGCAGCCGTGTCTAGCTATGCAAATTGAACCTAGGTGCGTGCGGGGGGCACACCATACTCCCATGCGTGGGCTCAGCGGCGCCGTACAAGGGTGGGATCGCGTGCCAGATCCCCCTTAAGGCGTGCGGGCTGGGATGGATCATATAGGCGTATGGCGCTGATCTTCGTGGTGGGCGTGACGGCCAAAGCTAAGCCTTCTTAGGAGGCATGGGGGTCTCGAATTTTTCACCCTCGGCGCGGTGAGCGCCGCCTCCTCTAGGTTGGCGCCGGTTAATTCGCGCTTCCATCCGTCCGACGCCAGCGGCCGTGAACACGGCATCTGCATAGACAGGCAACGGCTTCTCGCGAAGCGCATTCTTGGCTTCGTCGGTAAGCTCAACATCCTTGGAGTGTATCCACGGCCCAATTGCGAAGGCCCTTCGTTTTGTCAGGCTCCGCTGCCAAAATACCGACCGCGACCTCAATCATTTTTATGTCCATTTCGCGGTGGCCGGTCCGGAGTCAGCCATGATCCAATAGCGACCCCAACCAAGCCGCTAGCTGCGGCTATCATTGCGGCCCAAATAACTTCACTCATGGCCCCCTCAACAAGAGTTCGGAAGACACTACGACAAAAAGGGCGCCGACCGAAGCCGACGACCTCTCTGCTGTTTCGTAGGTGCCGACCTTAAGGGGACGCTGGGCGTCGGCGCTTCTGGGCTCGTTTACGGTAGGCCAAAAGACAGGCGACAATTTCATGCTCGTCTAGGATTCTTTCGCAAATGTCATGATACTCGGCCAAAAGATGCCGCAGCGGGGTAAATGGTCGAATGGTGAAATTGGTCCTCATCTCCACCGTCTCTTCCCACTGTTCCACATACAGCCTCGCCTCGTCTTCTACTCGAATGCGATCTTCCACGCTCAAAGTCGATAGATCGCCGTAGCCGAGTTCGCGCGCTGCTACAGCACACACCTCACCGAATTTTTCAGATTTTTGGGCATAAAGCAGTTCGAGTTTTGTCATTCCGCAATCCCCCGTGGGCGGCAGTAGCTTTACCGCCGATCGATCCCCTCCCTCGAAACAGCGAATCGGGGTCCAGGGTTCCCACCGGATGGGATAGTACTTAGAAAAAAGGGCGCCGACCGAAGCCCAATCCGCTTAGTCCACTGGATTGACGAGAAGAATCACCTTACGGAGAAGTGAGGAGACTTTATCTATTATCAGAATTGCGGCCCCTAATGCTGGCACCATCCGGGCCACTAAACGAAATCGATCTTCACGTCGAAGTTCGTGGCGACCTGCTCATTGTAACCTCAGCTGCCACGCAGTTTTACGCCATCTACGCCAAGCCTAGTCAACCGCAGCTAATCCTCAGGAGCCCTTCGCCTGGCGGTGACGAGCTTCTCGGACGCGCTTGGCAAGCTGCAAACACGAAGGCGCACGAATTAGGTTGGATTAACGGGGCACCGACCGAAGCCGACGCTCTTTTGGGTTAGGTGGTTACACCCTTAAACCGCGGGGACGGGGTTTAGACCGCGGGGACGGGGTATATCCGTGGATTAGGATCCACAACCCCCTCCCGTATTGTAGGCAGGCCGAGTTCATTTGTCCGCACGATCGAGCATCCGCCTGAACGGCCCGATGATCCCTTGGCCGAGAACGCTGGCTAATGTGCCGGGGAGAGCGGCAGACTCTCGAGGGCAAGTCTCCGAAGCTGAGTCGGATCAGTTACACCAGCAGCAGCAAGCTCGACGAGCTTCCGACTGATCTCGATACTAAGGTCCTTGGCTCTATCCGCATCAAGAAGGGGATCATGCGCTCGCATTACCGACCAGATAGATTCAAAAGCTTGCGCCAACTCAGTAACCAGTTTCGGATCATCGAAAAGATTATGAGGGCTCATCTCTCACTCCACGAAGGTAATCACCAAAAAGGAATCCCTACTGGACGGTCATTGGCGTCAGTGAACTGCTTCGGAGACCGCGTGAGCCAATGTGTCGCGATACACGGGCTTAGAGAGCACAGGCGCTCCTGGAACCACGTCGTGAATCCGTTCTAGCGTGCCGTCGTCACTGTGGGCGGTCACAAAAACGATGGGAACGTCACACACTTCCTTGAGCCAGCGTGCGGTTTCAATTCCAGTACGAGCTCCGCCGAGATATACATCCATTACTACCACGTCCGGCGGATAGCTCATCGCCAACTCCTTAGCGTCCTTTTCGTTTGATGCTACATTGCAGACGTCAAAGCCCAACTCATGCATCGAAGCTTCTAAATCAAAAGCAATCAGGAACTCATCATCTACGATGAGCGCCCGGCGCGAGGACAGATCTTGTGCCATTGGTCACCTGCATTTGGCGTGCCCAACTTCACAACGCACTCAAGCAAGATTGGTGCCGCGCCTTTTGAGATTTTTCGCAAACAAAGAAACTGCAAGTTCGCTTGACTGTAGGGTTTGATAAAAGGAAGCCCCGGACTCCATACGAACCGGGGCTCTAGAATCGAAAGATGATCGGGGGTTCGGCTGCTTGCCGGGGGCACGTCGGGGAATCCAGCCTGCCGAACCTGATCTGTGGATAACAACCTACCACTCGCACATCAGTTCCAATGTGAGAGTCAGGGAACGCCCGATTCGTGCAGGGGGGCTCGTCACCCAGCGTAGGCCAAGGACCAACCTCAACTCATCGCGAAAGGCACGCCACACGGGAACTACGACTTCCTCGCTCAAGCTTGGCAAGCGGCAAACGACAAGGCGCGCGAGTTGGGTTGGATCGCATAAAAAGGCGCCGACCGAAGCCGACGCCCCTTCGTACCGTTCAAAGCAAACGGATAGGATTACATCTTTTTCTCTTCGCACATATTCGTCGTAGCATTCCAGGTGCCACCGGCCTTCGTGCAATCGGCCTCGGTCTTTGCAGCCTTCACATCTCCCGCGAAGGCGGGCCCACTGAACGCCAGTGCTAAAGCCACAGCAAATGTCGAGATGAGCATTTTCATGGGGTTTTCTCCGTTACGCTGGACTAAGCCCCCACAGATGAACGTGTTTTGTGAAATTGCGTTCCAGGAACACCCGATCCTATCGCGGGTTGAATCGGTTGCACTGATAAGCAGGTGGCTTGGCAGTGAAGGGATTGGAAAGCAGGCGGAGACTTTCGGATTTGTCGCCTTTCGAAACATACCTAGTTTGTGTCCCTGCAATTATGCTCGGCTCTATCCTGTTGCTCGGTGGAATAATTCTTCTCCTCGAACCGAGAAAAAAGACCGATGCCGAAACGCTGGCTGAAATCAGAAAGGCGCTAGAGCGTCCGGGCGATGAGTTCACCAACGGCAATCGGCCTGAGCACGACCGTGGCTGACATTCTTTGCGACCAATGCCAGACGCCACTCATCGAGATAGACCTCTGTGGTGAGCGTTTAAGCGGAACGGCGACTAACCTGATCATCCTTTCCCATCTTATGCGAACGGCAGCGTGCGACGGCTGCCCTGAAGAGTGGGACGTCGTCGCCCCCGGAAGTGGCGCTATAGGAGGGAATAGCTTTGGAACTTGGTAATAAGGTGGTGCCGCAGGAGGGATTCGAACCCCCGACCCCCGCATTACGAATGCGATGCTCTACCGACTGAGCTACTGCGGCGTTTACTGGCAACTTGCAGCCGGCCTGCAGCCGGCGCCGTGGAACATGCCCTGTAGTGTGCGTGCATTCAAGCTTCACCGCGGTTCCGGGACTTCACGATTACCCGCTTACGCGAATGATGTGCTCTACCGACTGAGTTATTGCGGCATTGGCGCGAGACGGCGCGAGGCCAGGTAGATAGGCGCGCCGAGCGCTTAATGCCAGTGACCCTGCGTTGCAAGTTCAGGGGCGCGGGTCGGACGTCCGAAATCAGCGGATTTGCGCGGCTCGCAGGCGCTCCAAGGACGCCGGGCTTTCGTCCGGATCGCTCGGTGACACGCCCGGATCATCGGGGACGGGGGGCGGGACGTAAAGCTCGGGCTTCGAGCGCTGGCGTGGCTGCTCGCGCGGAATGACCGGCGTGGTCGGGGCGATGGTCGCCGCCCGCGGCTTGCTCGCGCCGTCGCTCGAGGGCACGGCGCGCGGCGCGGCGATCTCGGGCTTCTGGGGCTCGACCTTCTCGACCCTTGCCACTTTCTCGATGGGGGCCGCTACCTTCAACGGCGTGGGGGCTCCCGGCGGCTCGGGCGGCTCGTGACGTTCCTCGATCAGCAGGGTCTCGTCGCCGCGGCCGATGGCATCGACCGGCGCCTTCCATTCAAAGGCATCGACCGCGCCGGTGACCGGCGAGACCGGAAGCCAGCGGTCGGAGATATAGCCGTCGGCGATCCAGGCGCGGTCGCGCGGACCGCGCACGGCGCGGGCAAGCCATTCGCGCTCGCGTCCCTTATTGCCTTCGCCGGCCTCGACCCGCGCCATCAAGGCACAGACGCGCGCTGGAGGACGGTCGTGCAGATAGGGCGAGAGCGCGGCTTCCGCCGTCTGCCAGTCGCGCGCCTCGATGGCGGCGACCGCAATAGCGATCTTTCCCTCGATATCGCCAGGTGTGAGGCTCGCAAGATGCTCGACCCGCTTGAGCCGCTCGCGCGGCAACTCGCCGGGTTTGGCGAAGGCATAGACGGTGGCGAGGTCCGGATGCGGCGCAAGCTTCCAGGTGCGCGCGACAAGGCGGCTCGCCTGCCTCGTCTCGCCCTTCGAGGCGAGCAACCGTCCGGCGATCTCCGCGGCTGGGATCAGCGACGGCGCAAGCCGCAGAGCTTCGTTGGCGAGGGCGAGCGCCTTGTCCGGCTGCGACAATTCGAGATCGCGCGCCTCAGCGGTGAGCAGCACGGCGCGGCGGCGGAGCGCCACCTCGGGCTCGACATTGCCGTGCTTGCGGGCAACGGCGAGGGTGGCAAGGGCGCCTTCCCAATCGCCGGCGCGTGCCTGCATGTCGAATAGCGCGTTGACGCTCCAACCTGCTCGCGGATCGGTACTCACCGCCTGCTCGGCGAGGGCGAGGGCAGCGTCGTTGTCGTTGCCGCGCTTGGCTTCGAGGAACAGGCCGCGCAAGCCCAAGAGTTCCGTCTCGGGCCGGTCGAGCATCGCCTGGAAGGTTCGCCGCGCCGAAGCGCGGTCGCCTTTGAGCTGCGCGGCTTGGGCTTTGAGAAGCGCGGTGAGCGGCTCGTTCGGCAGATTGCGCCGCGCCACGCTCGCGTAGCGCTGGGCCTGCGCCCGGTCGCCGACGCCGATCGCCAGCAGCCCGCGGGTCAGCGCATCGAAGCCCTGGCGGCGGCGGCGCTCCTGCATGTAGGCGGCCATGGCGGCAGGACGCGTAAAGAGGTAGCGCAGCAACGCCCAGGCGACCATCATCACTGTGACGAGAGCGGCAAGGACCAGCGCGCCGACGAAGGCGCTGGTCTTGATCTCGTAGCCAAGCCACTCGACGGTGATCGCGCCTGGCCGGTCGGCGAGCCAGCCGAAGGCCAAGGCAGCAGCAATGATGCCAACGACGAAGAGGAGGATGCGGATCATCGGGTCAGGGCTTTGCTTCAGGGGCGGCGAAGGACGCGAGGACGGCGCTTTCGATCGTGTTCAGCGTAGCATTGGCTGAGTGGCGAGCACGCGCATCGTCGAGCCAACCAGCGTAAGCGTCGCGAGCTGGCGTCGGCAGCGCTTCGACCTCCTTGATCGCGGCGGCAAGATCGCCCTTATTGAGCGCGGTCTCGGCGCGCGCCAGAACGGCGCTCGGCTCACCGCTGCCCACGTCCTCGCCGATGCGGCGGATGGACACCGCCGACTTCGCGCTGGCAATCATGCTGTCGAGGAAGGACGTGGCGGCCGGCGCTTGCTGCGGCGTCGGCGCGGCGCTCGCCTCGGCGGTCTTGGCAAGGTTGCGTGCAAGCTCGGCCACTGTCGGGATGCCGGTCTCGGCATGGGAGGGAAGCACGCCGAGATCGACCGGATCGAGCATCAGAGAGCGCATCGCGGCAAGCTCGGCGGCGTAGGGACGCCCAGCGCCGACGGCATCGCGCAGATTGGCAAAAGCGATGGCCGATGCGCCAGACTTGGCGCTTGCCGCGGACTTGTCCATGGCGGTGGAGAGTGCGGGGATGGCTTCTTCGAGCTTTACGATCCTCTGGTCGAGCGTCGTGAGTTGCGGCGCGAGGTCGGACGAGTTGCCGGCGAGATTAGCCTCGGCAAGCGCGCCGAGCTTAGCTTTCAGCGCCGCGACTTCATTTTGCAACGCTTCCAGGCTCGTCTCGTTCGAAGCCTGATGCGCGGCGAGCGCGCTGTCGATCTTGCCTTGCAGTTTCTGCTCGATGTCGCCGAACTTGGCGTCGAGCGCGGCGGCGTCGGGGACCGAGCCGCCATCCTTTGCGGTCTCGGCAAGCGCGGTCAGCGATTCTTCGAGGCGCGTCACGCGAGAGGTCAGCTCGAAGACATCCGCCGGCGTCTCCACCTTGCGCTCTTCCAACGTCTTGACCCGCGCGTCCAGCGCGCCGAGGGCCTCAGCATCGCCAGCAGGCGGCGGCGCGGTTTCGATTTTGGCAAGGCGGTTCTCGAGCGGGGCGAGGTCCGGCGCCTTCGTCACGCGAAGCGGAATCATGTTCCAGGCAACCGCTATGCCCACGACGCCAATGAGGCCGCCGAGCAGCCCCGCGGCGAGATGGGTCACGAAGCTCTTGAGCTCGGTCGGGCTCGTCCTTGGCGGCGGGCCTTTGGGCCGCTTCGGCTTCGATGTTTGGGCATCGGGCGCCGCGGCCTTGACGGCAGGGTCCGGCGATACGGTCTCGTCGGGCGCCGGATCGACGGTCACTTCGGTCGCGGTGCCCTCGATGGTCGGCGCCGGACGCTTGCCCGAACCGGCGCTCATATGGTCGCCAAATGTGTCAGCCATGACGCCTACCGTCGATGCTCGAATTCGTGGACCCTTACGAGGATGCCGCCTCTGGTGAGATGAGGGCAAGAATATCCTCCTCGCGCGGCCGCGCCGCCACAGTTGCTCTGGCCTTCAGCGGCTCGACGGCCTGTGCTACCGCCGCCGAGAGGCAATAGCAATCAAGTCGCGCGGCTTGCGTTACCGCGTCGTGCCGCACCACCAGGGCGGCGAAGATGGCGGCGGTCCGTGGCGACATCAGGACAACGCCGTCGAGCCTGCCGGCGTTCAGCAAGGAAAGAACGCTTTCGGGGAGCCTTGTCGCCGGAGCCGCCCGATAAAGGACAGGTTGCTTGAGGGCGAAGCCTTTGGCTTGCAGCGCCGATTTCAGGTCGAAGGCGACCGTCTCGCCGGCAAGATGCACGAGCGCGCCGGCCTTTGGATCGAGCGTGCCGGCGATCAGGCGCGACAATTCTTCGCCCCTGCCAGGACCGGCGGTCACTTTGGCGAAGCCGAGCTCGGTTGCGGCCTTCGCGGTTGCTTCCCCGACGGCAAAGAGCGGAAGCCGCACAGCCGCTGCGAGATCGGGGTGGGATGAAAGCGCGCGGAGCGCATTGCGGCTCGTGACAATCAGGGCCTGAGCGCCGTCAAGATCGAGGGCTGTGTCTGTTGCCGGCTCGATGAGAAGAAGCGGAGCGACAACTGGCTCATGACCGCGCGCGGCGAGGATCTCGGCTTGGCGCGTTGCATCCGGTTCAGGCCTGGTGACGAGGAGGCGCATCAGGAACGCGCTGTGAGGCTTGAGAGAAAATTCGGACCTGCAAGCGCAAGCAGCTCGCGGCCTGCACTAGCGCCGATGCTCGCGGCATCTTCTGGACGGCCACGCCGCTCGATCTCATGCCACTCGGTGCCCTCAGGATTGAGCACGAGGCCGCGAAAGCGCAAAGCCCGGTCGGCGATCTCGGCAAGACCGCCGATCGGCGTCCGGCAGGACCCATCGAGTTCTCCAAGGAAGGCGCGCTCGCAGGCGACGGCCGTTGCGGTGCTCTCGTCGTTCAGCGCCTGCAACAGCTCGCGCGTTCTCGCGTCGTTGTTGCGGCAGGCGACGCCGATGGCGCCTTGGGCCACGGCAGGCAGCATCTCCTCCGTCGACAGGACCGAGGTGACATGACCCGCAAGTCCGAGGCGGTTCAGCCCGGCAAGCGCGAGCAGCGTTGCATCGGCCATGCCGCGCTCGAGCTTGGCGATGCGCGTCTCGACATTGCCGCGGAAGTCGATGACTTGAAGGTCTGGCCGCAGCCGCTTCACCTGAGCCTGGCGGCGAAGCGACGAGCTACCGACCACCGAGCCCGTCGGAAGCGCCGCAAGCAACTCGCCGCTCGCGCTGATAAAGGCGTCACGCACATCACCGCGCTTCAGCACCGCGGCGATGACTATGCCAGGCGGCATGTCAGTGGGCAGATCCTTCATGGAATGGACGGCGAGATCGACGGCGCCGCCGAGCAGCGCTTCGTCGATCTCCTTGGTGAACAGGCCCTTGCCGCCGAAGTCCCGCAGAGGCTTGTCCCTGATGCGGTCGCCAGACGTGGTGATGGGCTCAAGCGCGATGGCGTCGTCGCCAAGACCGTGCGCAGCGATCAGCAGCGCCCGCACATGGTTCGCCTGCCACAGAGCGAGCGGGCTACCGCGCGTGCCGATCAGAAGCGGGCGATGAATTAAGCTCTTGACTCCGTTAGCTTAAATCGAAAGGAAGGCATCATAGTCTTCAACCGCCCCGGTCTTACCCTGTAAAGAAGCATCATGGCTACTGCTCCCAACCGGTGCGACCTCGTCGTGCTTGGCATCGAGACGAGCTGCGATGAGACCGCCGCCGCGCTGGTGCGGCGCGAGGCAAGCGGCAAGGGCGTCATCCTCGCCAATGTCGTGCGCTCGCAGCTTGCGCTGCACGCCGAGTTCGGCGGCGTCGTGCCGGAGATCGCCGCGCGCGCCCATGTCGAGCTGCTCGATGTTCTGATCGCTGAGGCGTTGACCGAAGCTCGTCTTGGCTTCGACGACGTCGACGGCGTCGCCGCCACGGCGGGACCTGGGCTGATCGGCGGGCTGATCGTCGGTGTCATCACGGGTAAGGCCATCGCCCTTGCGCGTGGGCTGCCCTTCATCGCCGTGAACCATCTCGAAGCGCATGCGCTGACCCCTGGTCTCACCCATGGCTTGCGCTTTCCCTATCTCCTGTTGCTCGTCTCCGGCGGACACACGCAGCTTCTTATCGCCAAAGACGTCGGCCAATACACGCGCCTCGGCACCACCTTGGACGATGCGCTTGGCGAGGCTTTCGACAAGGCGGCGAAGCTGCTCGGCCTCGACTATCCCGGCGGCCCCGCCGTCGAGGACTGCGCCAGGCGCGGCCGCGCAGCCATCGCTCTGCCGCGGCCGATGCACGGGCGGCCGGAGCCGCACTTCTCGCTCGCGGGACTCAAGACCGCGCTCAGGCATGAGGCGATGAAGCGGGCGCCGCTCAGCGACCAAGACGTCGCCGATCTTTGCGCGAGCTTCCAGGAGGCTGCGGCCGATGTCGTCGCCGACCGCACGCGGCGCGCCATGGAGCTTTATGCCGATGCGCTCGGGGACGAAGCGCAGAAGGCGCTCGTCGTTGCCGGCGGCGTTGCCGCCAATCAGCGCTTGCGCGCGGCACTCGCCGAAGTTGCGACCGAACAGGGCTTCACTCTGATCCTGCCGCCGCTCGATCTCTGCACCGACAATGCCGCCATGGTCGCCTGGGCGGGGGCGGAGCGGCTTGCCCGTGGCCTCGCGGACGATCTCGCAGCGCCGTCCCGCGCCCGCTGGCCACTCGATCCGGACGCGGCCCCTGCGCTCGGCGCCGGGGTCAAGGCTTAAGCAAAGCTTGATTTCGGCTCACGCCGCCATGACGGCAGCGGCTTCTTTCCTGTATGACAGGCGCCAGCATCAATTGGCAGCCGGGACATGGCGCTGCAAACCGTTGGTATTGTCGGGGGAGGTGCCTGGGGCACGGCGCTTGGCGTGAGCGCGCGGCGCGCCGGTCGGGACGTCATCCTGTGGGCCTATGAGCCTGAGACCGTCGGCGAGATCAACGCGACGCATCGGAACGCTCTCTATCTGCCCGGCGTCGCGCTCGACCCAGCCATCAAAGCCACCGCCAAGCTCAGCGAAATTGCGGCCTGCGATCTCGTGCTGATGGTAACACCGGCGCAAGAGCTTCGCGCCGTCGGCGGCGAGCTCGCGCCCCATATGCGCACTGATCAGCCCTTGGTGATCGGCGCCAAGGGCATCGAACAATCGACCGGGCAGCTCCTCTCCCAAGTCGTAGCCGAAGTGCTGCCGCAGGTGCGCACCGCCGTGCTGTCAGGCCCGAGCTTTGCCGCCGAGATCGCCCGCGGGCTTCCCGCCGCCTTGACGCTTGCCGCCGCGAGTGAGGCGCATGGCCGTGCGCTTGCGCATGCGCTGAGCCATGCCTCGTTCCGCTGTTATTGGAGCGATGACCTTGCCGGCGCCGAGATCGGCGGCGCGCTCAAGAATGTCTATGCCATCGCCGCAGGCATCGTCATGGGCAAGAAGCTCGGCACGAGCGCTCACGCCGCGCTCGTCACGCGGGGCTTCGCCGAGATGATGCGCTTCGGCGGCGCGCTCGGCGCGCGCCGCGAGACCATGACTGGGCTGTCCGGCCTGGGCGACCTGGTTCTCACTTGCGGCAGCCTGCTGTCGCGCAACATGTCGCTCGGCACGGCGCTCGGCGAAGGCCTGAGCCTGGATGAGGTACTGAAGTCGCGGCACTCGGTGACCGAAGGCATCTACACCGCAAGCGCCGTGGTCGAGATGGCTGCGGCACGCGGCATCGACATGCCGATCGCCCAGGCCGTGCATGCCGTGGTCTTGGGACTCGCAACGGTCGATGAGGCGATCGAGGCGCTGCTGGCCCGCCCGCTCAGGCCGGAAGGCTAGATACCTTCCACAGTGGACAGTCCGCCCCGCTCGGGAATAGCCTCTCCCAAACGGGTGAACCGCATGCTTTACGCAGTGACCTGCACCGGTAAACCGGACAGCCTCGCGCTGCGCATGGCGAACCGGCCTGCGCATGTCGCCTATCTGCAAAGCCTCGGCGACGGCCTGGTGATGGCCGGTCCCTTTGGCTGTAACGGTCATTGCGCGTTTAGCTGGCCCATCGTCCCTCACGTTATCGCAAAAAAACCCAGTAATTCCATCGTTTTCTAGTGCATTGAGTATCAGCCCAATGCATCTAAGCGCACGCCTCCGTACACTGGCAGCGTACACCAGGGGGGAATCACATGCCCAAGATCGACCTTACCGACCGTTTCGTGGCTGCGGTAAGGGCCAAGTCCAAGACGGAGTATTTCGACGCGAGGACAACGGGCCTCGGCCTCAGAGTGTCGCCCTCGGGCGTCAAGGCGTGGTCCGTGATGTTCGACAGCCCCAAGGACGGCAATGCGACGTCCCTCGCCTCCGCTCGTGGTAGAGCCATTGAAGCGCGTGGCCTAGTCGAGTTTGGCATTGATCCGCGCGACGGAAAGGCCGCTACGGGCGCAAGCATGACCGTGGCCAACCTCATCGAGTCCTACATCGAAAAGCATCTTAAGCCGCTACGCTCTGCCCGCGATGTTGAGCGCACCTTGCGCGTGGACATTATGCCGGTGATCGGAGGCGTGAAGCTGGCGGAGTTTCATCGCCGTGACGCGCAAAGGGTACTCGACGCGGTTATTGCGCGGGGTGCGCCTCAGTCAGCGACAAAGGCTCTTGTCGTTCTCAGGGCGATATGCCGGTGGGCAGTCTCGCGAGGCGACCTCGATCATAGTCCTCCTGAAGGTATGAAGAGTCCTGCGCCATCGAAGCCCAGCACCCGCGTCCTCGATGACAACGAAATCAGAACCTTGTGGCACGAGTGGCGGTCAGTTCTCGGCAAGCAGTGTGACTTGGTGTTGAAACTTTGCCTCGTGACAGGCCAGCGGTCGGGCGAGGGTAAGCGGCATGACCACGGATGAGATAGACCTAAAGAAGCGCGTTTGGGCTATCCCCGCCAGCCGCTCAAAGAACAAGCACGAGCACAAGGTACCTCTCAGCGATCTGGCCGTCGCGCTAATCAAGGAAGCTCTCGCGGATGCCGTTGATGACCGCGTGTTCCGGCTGCCCCCACACCGCACGAACAAATACGTCACCAACTGCCAAGCCAAGTTCTCGGTGCGAAATTGGAGTGCCCACGATTTGCGGCGAACGATGTGCACTTACATGGTGCGCCTTGGTGTGTCGCCGTTGATTGTCGGGCACGTGGTAAACCATCGCGGCACCACAAAGGCGGGAATGACGCTCGCCGTGCATGTCCAATATGACTTCGCCAAAGAGAAGCGGGAGGCGCTCGAGCTATGGGCTGAGAGGCTCTGCGCCATCATTGGGGGCGATGCGGCGAAAGTTATCCCCATTCACCAACTGAAAACCCTTTTGTTGTCACGGAGGAGGAGAAGGCACGGCGCCTGAAGGTTTCCGCCGAACTCAGACTTCAACTCAGAGGAGGTGCCGCGAAATGAAATACAACGAGGTGAACTGGGCCAAGGCTTGGCGTGGGTTGGCGGTGATATTGTTGCGTGAGGGGTATTGCCCCGTGCAGGACCTTTGGCGGTGGGCGAAAGAGAATGAGTTCCCCCAACGGATGATTAGCGATGTGATTGAGGCCTTGGCGGTTGAAGGCTTCGACCATGATGGCAAATCCTATTTACGCCTTTCGGGCGGGGTCATTCCGCGCGTGCCGCGAGACGTGCGCGACGTGAGCACCTATCGCTAGGCCGCGAGCACCGGGGGGTCGAAAAAAATCCTCGGGCCTTCGGCTAGGGACCACCGGGAGAAGCCAGTTAGGCAAAACAGCAAGAATTTTTCCTCTGCTATTGCACGCTGAGCATGTCCGCTCTTAGGGGTCAAGCGGACATGGCGCGGGCTTGTCAGTATGTCCGCTAATGACTCAAAGCGGACATCGGAGACCCATTTCGGAAGTCATTGATGCAACGAACAGCAAAAAAGGGCCCTCCCCGAGGTTGGGAAGGGCCCTCGTGCATTTGTAACCAATTGGAGCTCACTAAGGAGCCTTGGCTATCGATGAGTAGTAGCCGGCCGCCTTGACGAGATTTTCCTTAGGGTTCTTCATGAACTCGGCCATGGCCTCCTTGCTTCCGAAGCAATAGGTTTTGCCTTCCAGCTGTGCATTGATGGAGCAGTCGGTCTTTATTTGCTTGCCGGTTGCGAGACCCATTGTGCACATGTTGCCGTATTCACCGGTCACGGCCAGGGCTGCAGTCGCCATACCAAGCAAGAATGCGCCCGCCATCGCGGACGTGATGTACGCTCTAACCATAGTTTCCTCCTAGGTGGGCTTTTTGGGGTTTGCCCGCGTTACTTTAACAGCCCTTGTGCAACTTTGTGTGACCTTTAGTTACACTGGCTTAATGACTCCGCCTCGGCAGAAGTCGCGAGTGCCCAGGGGCGGGTCAAAGAAGAAGCCCCGCTTTAGAGACGACCTGTCGCGGGGCTTCCCCAAGAGTTCCCATGCGCCCTGGTCTGGGGGACCAGGTGTAATGATCATACACCCTCCGAGGGACGGGCAAAAGTGCGGCCGGGTGAGTTACTAAAGAAGCCTGGGGAGAGTGCGATAGACGACTTGAAAAGAGTGACGTGCCATTGCTCACGCCTTGGCCTGATCCCCCGCTGAAAATCTAGCGAACACCAGTTCGAGCAAGCGCTCGGGATCGCTCACTCCGTTGATACAAGCGATCGAGAGAAGTTCGCAACGCAGCGCGGCTTCCAGTTTTTCATCGCTGTCGAGCTCATCCGCGTTGACTCCAGAACAGGCTGCGTCAAAAGCCCTCTGGAAGAGTTCTCGATCGAGCGGGTCCATTGAGGCCATAAGCTCACCTTGATTTTGCCAACCGTGTTGAGCTTCGCATAATTTATCGCGATGACGATTTGGCGACTGTGGGATGCGACTGATGGGCCTAGTCTGCGAAACGATGTCGCGGCACGCCCGACCGGCTAGGCGATCCGGCGTGCTGCTGGTTTTGCGTGAGAAGCCGACATATGCGGAGCAAGTGAGCAAAAGGGAGAGGCCCGTGTGGACACCGAGCCTCTCCCCGGTTCCGCGCTAGGGGGGAACCTGTGATGGCAGGGAAATCCATCACACCACCTACCTAAGCGCCACTTTCCCTAAGACAACCCTCCAATAACCAGCTTCTTGGTCGCGCCTTCTAGACGATGTTGCCGTTTTGTTCTAGACTGTCATGATGGCTATGGGGCGGCCCTACGATCTTCCGTATTCCGTCGAGCTTTGGGACGACACCGACTCGCACATCGTGGAGCTGATCGCTCTTACCGGTGATTACAGGGTTGCGCGGGCTGCGTCCGATGGAGCGGTCAAGCACCGGCCAGGTCGTATCGTGACGCTTCGGCAGAAGACGCGACTGCTGGCGGATAGCCACATGGTCTAATTTTTGAGATGAAACCTCCCGCGACTACGAGGCGGCAAAGGCATTCGCCGCTTACCTGAATCAGAATATTCGAGAGATTAAATACGACGACTGATAGGAAAGGCCGCCGCGAACGGGACAGCAGAAAGCCCGGGGGAATATGCTCTCGGGCCGGGGCTTCCAGTTAGAGATGTTGGCGGCGAGCCAACGACGAAAATCCTACTCGGGATTGTGAGATAAAAAGAGCGCCGACCGAAGCCGACGCGTTCAACGCTACCAACCTAGTGCTTCCGGGCATCGTTCTGCTTTAGAAACAAAGGAGAACGCCGATGGCCACCATGCGAGAAGCCATTACCAACTGCTTGGACTGTCACTCCGTTTGTCTTGCCACTATCTCGCATTGCTTGCAAAAAGGCGGTGACCATGCTGGACCTGAACTCATCCGCCTCATGCAAGATTGCGCGCAGATCTGTATCACCAGCGCCGACTTCATGCTGCGAGGTTCGCCTCTGCATCAAATGACCTGTCGAATCTGCTCGGACGTTTGCGAAATGTGCGCTGATGCTTGCGCTGGGTTCGCCGACGACGAAACTATGGTTCTTTGCGTAGAGACATGTCGGCGATGCGCAAAAAGTTGCGCCGAAATGGCCTCCGCTTGAGCGGAAAGCGACTTGAGAGCGTGCTATGAACAGAAGGAGCGCCGACCGAAGCCGACACACCTAAAACAAACAGCGGCCCCCAGGAGGTGCAGCGCCTGGGAGCCGCTTAGCTGCTCATGGTCCGCTCAGTCTGAACGGAGACGCCAAGGTTATCGTCCTAATCCTTGCCGCGCGGTTAAGCTGTTTCTCGAATCGTGGCGATGCTGGCGATGGCGGGCATGGGGTGAGGCGGAGGCGTTCAGGCCGAAGGGGAAGGGGTATCCGGTCGAGGAACACCCGATCTTATCCTGGGTTGAATCGCAGTCGGCAGCTTTGCCAATGAAACTCTACGATCAAGCTTTAGCTCTCTTTATGCGAAATCCAATGGCATGGCTTCTCGCAGCCCTGTGCATCTGCGTCGTGTACGCGAACTATGCGTTGGGCAGCCAGCTGACTAAGGTGTGTAGCCTGATATGGGAACCGTTGGAATGGGACGCTGTCCGTAGCACCAGCGGTGACAGATTGACGGCCTTTAAGGCGCGTACTGCGCAATTGGAGACGGAAGATTTAGTGGAGGGAAAGCTTTGGCGTTGGCAGCAAGAGGCAGGTAGGCGAATAGGGAAAATATGTTCAGAGCGTGAAAATTTTCCCGGTGACTAAAAAAGAGCGCCGACCGAAGCCGAGGCATGCCCATCACAGGTTGCCTCAGTCCTTCCTTACAAATATAGGCTTATCAGGCAACGTCCGATCCTATCGCCAATCACCGCTCGCCCAAGCGTGGAGAAAACAAGATGATCCGCAAAGTCGTGCTCGCTCTGGCAATTCTAGGGGCTTTGATGATGCCGTCTGTAACCTTAGCCAAACATGGCGGTGGCCATGGCGGCGGGCATCACGGGGGTGGCGGTGGTGGCAAACATCACGGCGGGCATGGTGGAGGACATCATGGTGGCGGTGGCAAACATCACGGCGGGCATGGTGGAGGACATCATGGTGGCAAACATCATGGTGGCGGACATCACGGAGGCGGACATCATGGTGGCGGACATCATGGTGGCAAACATCATGGCGGAGGGCATGGGCATGGGCACAATGGTCGTTGGCATAACGGTCATTGGTACGCTGGCCATGGCCGCTACTGGCACGGTCGCTGGTATGACTATGGCGTAGGCGCATGCTGGCGCTTCACGCCCGCAGGCTGGATCTGGATCTGCTACTGAGCAGTTGGTACCACCCGATCCTATCGCGGGGTTAAACGTGTCGTCGGATTGACTTGTCGTGAAATACGATCACTGGCTCTGGCTTGTTATTGCCATAAGCTTGATTGGCTTTGGTGCCGCAATTGCTTTGGTTACGAGGATGACGCCCTAAAGGTCAAAGGTCACCCGGCACCCCCTATAGGGCGTACCGTGCCTGAAGGCTTGTCCGTATGCATCACAGCCACCCGATCATGATGGCCGCGATGTAGGCAATTGCGCTCACCACTGCGGTGACCATGGCTAGATCGAGAATGGTCGTGGCTTCACCACCCTGCCATCCGACGGAAGCGCGAGTGCCGTCGTGCAGAGCGTTATTCGATTGTGTGTGAATTGAGTGCGATGACATGGAGTTGTCCCTCTCTCCCTGTTGTCGCGGCCTCCTGTGTCGAATTATATCCAATTCACTCGACGGGAAAAAGGCAAGAAAGTGGAACGCATTGGGCCACGCCGCTATCGATCTAGGCGAGAACGGCAGCGTGATTCCCAGGCCGAAAGGGAGGGGCGTTAGGACTGGGGCGAGTTCACCCAACGGCAAGCGGGCAGGGGTGAGGTTGGCTTAGAGGCTGGGGCCCCGTACACCGTCCGTACACCAAGTCGGAAAAAAGCCAGGAAGACTTAGCAAAGGAGGCAACAATTCAATACTGGCTGTTCAAATCAGAGCCCGACGCCTGGTCCTGGGACCAGCAGAAGAAGGAAGGCGCCAAGGGCGCCGAGTGGGACGGCGTGCGCAATTACCAGGCGCGGAACGTCATGCGGCAGATGAAGAAGGGCGATCTCGGCTTCTTCTATCACTCAGGCGAGGAGCGGCGCGTCGTCGGCGTGGTCAAGGTCGTGGCCGAAGCGCATCCGGACTCGACCGACGGGACCGGCATCTGGGAATGTGTCGATGTCGCCGCCGTCAGCGCCGTGAAGAAACCGGTGACCCTCGCCAAGATCAAGGCCACCAAGTCGCTGAAGGACATGGTGCTGGTCAACAATTCGCGGCTTTCTGTGCAACCCGTTTCCGCCGGGGAATGGGTTTCAATACTGAAAATGGCCGGAATGAAGGGGTTTGGCGAGACCTAGCCCACACCTCTACCCATATACTAACGCCCCGCCCACCAGGAACGATTGTGACTGCCGCACGTTGAACAGGTAGATAGGCTCTTCTAGTCCTTCCTTGAGCCTATCCATCCGAACGCGGCAAGCGACCTAGAAGCCCCGGTAGCCCTTCCGGGGCTTCTTCGCATAGGCTTGTTGACCTAAGTTGTCGCTATTAAATGAAGCAATGGTGATGGTTCCTGGCCATCACTCTCTCTGTCTTGGGAGCGGAGAAGCCCTGGCATCCACCGTCCGGGCTTCTTCTATAGACGACCCAAGAAAACCCCACCTGACGCCTGCCTGCCCGATTTGACTTCGTTGGCAAAGCCGAGTTTATCCATCCTTCAACTAGGTTTGAAGGAATGGAGGAGATTATGATCAGGTTAGTCGCCGTTATCTTTGCATCAGCCGTCGCCACATCGGCGTTGGCCATGTCGCCGGCACCTCTTCATCAGCCTGACGGTATGATCACGCAAGTCCGCCAAGCATGCGGGGCGGGGCGGGTACGAATTAATGGTGTCTGCGTGGCCAGAACCACCAAGCGCCATGTCCGCCGAGAGATGCGCAGGTGCGCGCGATGGAGCGGAGGCGCTTGTATTCGTTGGTACTGACAGCGAAGGCATTCATTATCAAGCGGGGGCGTCGACTTCGGTCGGCGCTCTTTTTCATGGTTAGTTCGAATCGAATGACCGAACGACGCTTCCCCCCACCCTGGTCCATCGAAAAGATACCCGGTGGATTGCAAGCTGCCAGCCAGAGTTGGGCTCGCCAGGTTCTTTGGGCGGAGAGTCCTTGAGGGCAACCCAGACGCTGCCTTGGTGGGTCACTCCTGTTCGCCCGGGAATGGGCTATCATCAGCCGCATGGTGGGCCTCAGGGTGAAATAACAGGCTGACGCTGGGAAGCCGCTTAGGGGTGGAGACATGAACGTCATGGTCAACTATCTCACTGTTGTCGTCGCGGCCGTCGCCGGGTTCCTTTTTGGCTGGGGCTGGTACATGGCCTTCGGCAAAGTCTGGAAAGAGGCTCTCGGCAGGCAGGAGGGCGCCTGCAAGCCGACGCCGACGCCGTTCATTTTGGCGGGCCTCGGCTCTCTTCTGATGGCCTGGATGCTCGCCGGATTGATGGGTCATCTCGCCAATGTCACCGTCCGCGGCGGCCTGATAGCGCGTTTTTCGTGTGGGCCGGATTCGTGCTGACCACGACCGTCGTCAATCAGCAATTTCACGGCACGAAGCCCCTGGTGACCGGGGCGTTTGGCACCTAAACAGCAGGCACCGGCAGCGACGACCGATTGTCGCCCGGCTCACGCGCGTCCATAATAAGAGCAAGCTTCATATGAAAGCGGGCTTCGCATCGCGTAGGGAGGAGCGGGCCGATGACGGAGGAAACTGTCTACAAGGTTGCGAAGGACTGGAAGAAACAGGCCTTCATCGACAAGGATGAATACGAGAAGCTCTACTCGAAGAGCGTCGACAAGCCTGACAAGTTCTGGGGCAAAGAGGGCGAGCGGATCGATTGGATCAAGCCCTACAGCGTCGTCAAGAACACGAGCTTCGCCTACCCGGACGTCTCGATCAAATGGTTCGAGAACGGCACGCTCAATGTCAGCGCCAATTGCGTCGACCGGCATCTGAAAAAGCGCCGGCATCAGGTCGCCATCATCTGGGAGCCTGACGATCCGGCCGAGCCTCCATGCCACATCACCTATGGCGAGCTGCACCGCGAGGTGAATGTCTTCGCCAATGTGCTGAAGGCTATGGGCGTCGGCCGCGGCGACCGCGTCACCATCTATCTGCCCATGATCCCTGAGGCGGCCTATGCAATGCTCGCCTGCGCGCGGATCGGCGCAATTCACTCCGTGGTGTTCGGCGGCTTCTCGCCAGACTCGCTTGCCGGACGCATCACCGATTGCAAGTCGAAGCTCATCGTCACCGCCGATGAAGGGTTACGCGGCGGCAGGAAGATCAAGCTAAAGCACAATACCGATGAGGCGCTGACCAAATCGCTCGGCGACGAGAAGGTTGTGGTGATCAAGCGGACCGGCGGCCAATGCGCCATGCATGCGGGCCGCGACTTCTGGTACGACGATCTTGCCGCGAAAGTGTCCGACGATTGTCTGCCGGCGGAGATGGGCGCGGAAGATCCGCTCTTTATTCTCTACACGTCAGGCTCGACGGGACAGCCGAAGGGCGTGGTGCACACTTCAGGCGGCTATCTCGTCTATGCCGCCATGACCCACCAATACGTCTTCGACTATCACGACGGCGACGTCTATTGGTGCACGGCCGATGTCGGCTGGGTCACCGGCCATTCCTATATCGTCTATGGTCCGCTCGCCAACGGCGCGACCACGCTGATGTTCGAGGGCGTGCCAAACTACCCAGATGCCTCGCGCATGTGGGAGGTGGTCGACAAGCACGGTGTCAACATTTTCTACACGGCGCCGACTGCGATCAGGGCGCTGATGGGCGCTGGCGACGATTTCGTCACGCGCTCGAGCCGGAAGTCGCTTCGCCTGCTCGGCAGCGTCGGCGAGCCGATCAACCCGGAAGCCTGGGAGTGGTATTACCGCGTGGTCGGCGAGCAGCGTTGCCCCATCGTCGATACCTGGTGGCAGACCGAGACTGGCGGCATCCTCATCACGCCTCTGCCTGGCGCAACCAAGCTCAAGCCTGGCTCGGCGACGCTGCCCTTCTTCGGCGTTCAGCCAGCCGTGGTCGACAGCGAGGGCAATCTGCTGGAGGGGGCGGTCTCAGGCAATCTCGTGATCCTCGATGCGTGGCCGGCAATGGCGCGCACCATCTATGGCGACCACAAGCGCTTCGCCGACACCTATTTCTCGACCTACAAGGGCAAGTATTTCACTGGCGACGGATGCCGCCGCGACGCCGACGGCTATTACTGGATCACCGGCCGCGTCGACGACGTGATCAATGTCGCCGGCCACCGCATGGGCACGGCCGAAGTCGAGTCGGCGCTCGTCGCCCATCCGAAAGTATCGGAAGCCGCGGTCGTCGGCTATCCGCACGCGGTGAAGGGCCAGGGCATCTATTGCTATGTCACACTGATGGCCGGGGAGAGCGGATCGGATGCGCTGAAGATCGAGCTCCGCGACTGGGTGCGCAAAGAGATCGGCCCGATCGCCTCGCCAGACCTGATACAATTCGCGCCGGGGCTACCCAAGACCCGCTCCGGCAAGATCATGCGCCGCATCCTGCGCAAGATCGCCGAGGACGATTTTTCCAATCTCGGCGACATCTCGACACTTGCCGATCCTGCCGTGGTGGAGGATCTCGTCGATAAGCGCCAGAACCGCGGAACTGCTTGAGTCAAGAAATGCGGGTCGCCCGGCCCGTGAGATCTGAGGGGAAAGAGATCGCCATGTCCTGGGTCAAGGGGCTGCTCATCGCTCTCGGCGTCGTCGCCGTGCTCGTCTTCGCCATAATCGCCGGACTCGGCATGCTCGGTTCGGGCGGAGGCAAGGAGGTCAGGCATATCTCAATGGGCCAGAGGACCATTACCGTGTCGCACTACAAGAACCTGACCCAGGAGACGACGGCGGACGGCGTGAGGATCATGGTCGACGGTCACACCATCGTTGCGACCAACGATGCCATCACCATCGACGGCAAGGCGCAGAGCTTCGATCCAACGCAAGACGTGGAGATCACCGTCGATGAGGCCGGCGCCGTGCAGGCAAAGACTTTGGCCGCCGACGCTCCCCGCCCGGACGAGGAAACGGATGAGGGCGCCGACGCGGCCGAGCCGCCGCAATAGGCGAAAGCAGCGAACCTCAGGAGGCGGTGCGCGTCATCTCGCTGAGCAGCGACGACCAGGCTTCCTTCGCTTCGCGGGGGAAGCGGGGCTGAAGCGACTGCTCGAGCGTCCACACCCAGGCGCTCTGGAAGGCGTCGTAGTGGCTCGGCTTGACGCCGGCTTCGCGCTGGCGTGTGCCCAGCAGCTTGAGGATGGGCTGGAGCGACTGGAGCCGGTCGAGCGACAGCACGGCGAACTTCATCGCCGCCATGAATTTCCGGCGCTGAGCGCGTGACGGAGACTTGAACAGCTTGCCGAGCGAGGGATCGAGATCGACGGACTTCATATAGAACAGCCGCGCCACGAGGTCGGAGGCGGGCTCGATGACGGCGAAGGTTTCGCGGATCTGCCGTTTCTGCTCCCGGGTGAGCGAGGGGCTGGCGGAGATTGCAGGCTCGGGCGAAGGAGCAAGCAGTGTCAAGGACATGGGCGTGACTCGGTGCTGGAGTTGGACTCCAACCAGCATGAGCCCGAGCCCTTGAGGAAGCGTTAAGGTAACCACATCGCTAACGGCTCACTTGCTCAGTCCGAAAACGCCCCACACCATTCGGGACTTTCCCAAGGCCGCCAGATACTTGTGATGGGGGCAGGCACTTCCAACATATTCACCGTGAGCCAACTTCCCCCCGCGCACTAGGAGTGAGTTTCATGGGTTATTTCCGCACAGCCATGCTGCTTGCCGCGATGACCGCGCTCTTCATGGGCATCGGTTATCTGGTCGGTGGCCAAACCGGCATGGTCGTCGCGTTTCTCGTCGCGGCGGCGATGAACCTGTTCGCCTATTGGAACTCCGACAAGATGGTGCTTTCCATGTATGGCGCGCGCGAGGTCGACGAGCGCGCGGCGCCCGAGCTCTATGGACTTGTGAGGCAGCTTGCGGCCAATGCCGAGCTCCCCATGCCCAAGGTGTTCATCATGGACAACCCGCAGCCGAACGCATTCGCGACCGGACGCAACCCCGAGCACGGCACGGTTGCGGTCACCACCGGGCTGCTCGACCGGCTGAGCCGCGACGAGCTTGCCGGTGTGATCGCGCATGAGCTCGGCCATATCAAGCAACGCGACACGCTGACCATGACCATCACCGCGACGCTTGCCGGCGCCATCTCCATGCTCGCCAATTTCGGCTTCTATTTCGGCGGCGGCAACCGCAACAGCGATGGCATCGGCCCGATCGGTGGCCTGATGCTGGTGATCCTTGCGCCGCTCGCCGCCGCGCTCGTGCAGTTCGGCATCAGCCGCGGGCGCGAATATGAGGCGGACCGCATCGGCGCCGAGATCAGCCGCAAGCCGTTGTCGCTCGCCTCTGCCTTGCGCAAGATTTCCAGCGCTGCGGAGCAGATTCCCAATCCTCCAGCGGAGCGCAATCCAGCGTCGGCGCATCTCTTCATCGTCAACCCGCTGTCCGGCGCGCGCATGGACAACCTTTTCTCCACCCACCCCAATGTGGAGAACCGCATCGCCCAGCTCGATGATATTGCCGCGCGCATGGGCCAGGGCGCCGGCGTACAGCCTTTGTCTCCTACCCCAAGCCCTCGCGCCTCGGGACCGTGGGGCGCGCCACAAGCCTCAGGTTACCGGCAGCGCGGACCCTGGGATCAGAGCTAGACTCCAGCGAGCCCCGACATGAGTTTCGACGAAGAGACGCGCGACTCGCCCGCCGCGCGGGAGGCCCAGGCCGGCCTGCCGGCGCGTCGCGCCGCGGTAGAACTACTCTCCGCCGTCATTGACAAGAAGCAGCCGCTCGACGACATCTTGAGCCGCTCGCTCGCCACTGGGTGGATGTTCGACCTGCCGGCGCGGGACCGCGCGCTTGCCCGCGCCATCGTCGCGACGAGCCTGCGGCGCCGCGGCGAGATCGACCATGTGCTTGGGCATTTCCTCGAGCGCGGGATGCCGGACAAATCCGGCAAGCTCTATCCCATTCTCTTGTCCGGCGCGGCGCAGCTCATCTTCTTGAAGACGCCGCCGCATGCGGCGATCGACCTCGCCGTGCGGCTTGCCCAATGGGATTCCTGCGCGCGGCGCTACGACAAGCTCGTCAACGCCGTGCTGCGGCGCGTCGCCAAGGAGGGCGATGCGATTGCAGCGAGCCTCGATGTGCCGCGCATCAACACGCCGGACTGGCTGTGGGATCGGTGGGTCGTGCGCTACGGCGAGGAGCGGGCGCATCTGATCGCCGCCGCCAATCTGATCGAGCCGCCGCTCGACCTCACGGTGAAAAGCGACCCTGAGCATTGGGCTGAGCAGATGTCGGGGCGCGTGCTTCCCAATGGCAGCGTGCGCCTTTTGCCCAAGGGGCGCATCCAAGCGCTGCCTGGCTACGACCAAGGCGCGTGGTGGGTGCAGGACATCGCAGCCTCCCTGCCGACGCATCTCATGGGCCGCGTCGCCGGGAAGCGCGTAGTGGACCTTTGCGCCGCGCCTGGCGGCAAGACGGCGCAGCTCGTGCTCGCCGGCGCCTCCGTCGTCGCCGTCGACATTTCCAAGACTCGGCTCAAGACGCTGTCCGCAAATCTGGTTCGCCTTGGCCTTGCCGCAACCACCATAGCGGCCGACGCTACGACCTGGTCGCCTGAGAATCGCTTCGACGCAGTCCTGCTCGACGCGCCATGCTCATCGACCGGCACCATCCGCCGGCACCCCGACATCCCCTATCTCAAATCGCCGAAAGACATCGAAGACCTGGCCGCCCTCCAGGCGCGACTCCTCGACAATGCCGCTTTGCTGCTCAAGCCTGGCGGCACGCTCGTTTATTCCACCTGCTCGCTCGAGCTTGAGGAAGGCGAGGCCCAGATCGCCGCGCTTCTTGCCCGGAACCCTGACATCAAGGTCGATCCGATTCTGCCTGATGACGTGTTTTGGCAGGAGGATTGGCTACAGTCCCCGGGCTTCTTGAGGACTTTTCCCTATCAGCTCGACTTCGGGGTGCCCGAATGGAGCGGCATGGACGGATTCTTCGCCGCGCGCCTGAAACGCAACAAATAGCAACAACCTCGCCCACTTAGGCTGGAAGCCTCTTGATCCTGCCAGGATGCGGTCCGACAATGCCCAAGCATTGTGCGGGGAGGCCCGAGGCACCTGGTTGAAGGCGGGGCCTATTATTCGAGATGATTGAGCATGGCGACTGACCCTCATGCCGGCCAGGGCCGCTCGCGCGCTGATATTGCGCGCGGGCCGGGCGCCCTTCGGCGCTTCATGCTCTTGCGCATAGCGAGCATCAGTTATCCTGGCACCGAGGCCGAACAACTCCTGCTTGCGCCGCAGGACCTGCGCACCGCCGACCCGAGCTTCGCCACCGAGATCTATAACGGCCATTTCGGCCTCGCCGGCAGCCTGGTCGAGCTCAACTCGCAATCGCCGTTCGAAATTGCGCCGCCGTCGGAAGGTTGGGCGCGCGAACTTTACGGTTTCGCCTGGCTCAGGCATCTCCGCGCCGCCGGCAGCGAGCTATCGCGCGAGCAGGCCAAGGCACTGCTCGGCGATTTTCTGAGATTGCATAAGACCGTGCGCGGGCTCGCCTGGCAGCCAGAGGTGGTCGGCCGGAGGGTCATCTCCTGGCTATCCAACTCCGTGGTCGTGCTCGATGCCGGCAATCCGAAATCCTACGAGACCTTCCTGCATTCGCTGACGGCGCATCTTCGCTATCTCTCTGCGAGCTACCGAGATGCCTCTGACGGCGCGCCGCGTCTCGTGGCGCTCATGGCGCTTGTCTATGCCGGGCTCTGCATCGCCGAGCAGCAGGCGGTGGTCGACCGCTATCTGAAGCCGTTCTGCAAGGAGCTCGACCGTCAGATCATGCCAGACGGCGGGCATATCTCACGGAACCCTGCGGCGCTGGTCGATCTCCTGCTCGATCTCCTGCCGCTCAGGCAATGCTTCATGGCGCGCGACCGCGTGCCGCCGAAGCAGCTCTCCGACGCCATCGACCGCGCCATGCCGATGGTTCGCTTCTTCCGCCTCGGCGACGGCACCATGGTGCGCTTCAACGGCGGCGGCGCGACGGCGACCGACTCGATCGCCACCGTGCTTGCTTATGACGACACCGGCGGCGCACCGCTCCGTGCAGCGCCGAACTCGGGCTATGCGCGCATGGAGCGCGGCAGCACGCTTATAGTCGCCGATGTGGCGGCAGCGCCTGCCGGCGCGCTCAGCATGAAGGCGCATGCCGGGTGCCTTTCCTTCGAGGTAAGCTCGGGCGAGCACGCCGTCATCGTCAATTGCGGGGCGCCGACCCCGGACCATGACGATTGGCGGATGTTCGCCCGCTCAACGCCAGCCCATTCAACGCTCACCTTCGAGGAGAACTCCTCGGCAATCTTCGCCGGCGCGAATGGCAGCGAAGCTGCCCTCAATGCCGAGCTCGCGGGACCGCCAAATGTGCAGGCCTCGCTCAACGAGGAAGCCGATCAGGGGCTCACGCTCAAGGCATCGCATGAGGGCTATGCCGCGCGGTTCGGTGTGAGGCATACGCGCCGCATTCGATTGACGCCTGACGGCTTGCTGATTCAAGGCGAGGACACGCTGGCGGCGCCAAAGGGCCTCAAGGGCGAGGCGCAGACGAGCGGCGGCGGCTATGCCGTCCACTTCCACCTTCATCCCGACGTCCTCGCACAGATGGCCGAGGACGAGGGAAGCGTGACGCTCATTCTGCCCAACCGGGAATCCTGGACGGTCACCGCCAACACGCCGACCATCGCGATCGAGGAGAGCGTGTTCCTCGCCGACGAGCGTGGGCCGCGAGGTAGCCAGCAGATCGTGCTTCAAGGCGGGCTCGAGGAAGAGCGCGAGATGCAGATTGTATGGACCATCGAGCGCCTGCCAGAGCCGGCGGCCACGCCCGAGCCCGCCTAACCTTCAACCAACGCTGCTTTTGCCCAACACCGCAATTCGTGATACCGGGCGGCTTGTCAGGATTGCTCCCGAGACATTCGCCCATGGAGAAGATTGCCCGCGCGCTCCTTTCGGTCAGCGACAAGACGGGGCTCGTTGATTTTGCGCATGGCCTCTCTGCCCGAGGCGTTGAGCTCGTCTCCACCGGAGGCACCGCCAAGGCCCTGCGCGAAGCAGGTCTCAAGGTGATCGACGTCGCCGAGATCACGCAAAGCCCCGAGATGATGGATGGGCGGGTGAAGACGCTGCACCCTAAGATCCATGGCGGCCTGCTCGCGGTGCGCGGCAAGGAGAGCCACGAGCAGGCGCTCAAAGATCACGCCATTCCAAAAATCGATCTTCTCGCCGTCAATCTCTATCCGTTCGAAAGCACGGCTGCGAGCGGCGCGGATTTTGCCGCTTGCGTCGATAACATCGACATCGGCGGCCCGGCGCTGATCCGCGCCGGCGCCAAGAACCATGCGAGCGTCACCGTCATTGTCGATCCTGCCGATTATCTGCGGGTGCTCGACGAGATGGAGAAGAATGGCGGCGCAACCACGATAGAGTTTCGCAAGGAGCTCGCGTCCAAGGCCTTTGCCCGCACCGGCGCTTACGATGCGGCAATCGGCTCGTGGTTTGCCGAAACCATGGGCAACCTCACCCCTCCACATCGCGTCATCGCCGGAACGTTGGTCGATGCGCTCCGCTATGGCGAGAACCCGCATCAATGGGGCGCCTTCTACCGCGCCGGCAAGTCCCGCTTTGGTGTCGCCACGGCGACGCAGGTGCAGGGCAAGGGGCTTTCCTACAACAACCTCAACGACGCCGACGCTGCCTATGAGCTCGTCGCCGAGTACGATCCGAACGTGACCGCCGCGGTCGCCATCATCAAGCACGCCAATCCGTGTGGCGTCGCCATCGCCGCAACGCTGAAGCAGGCTTACATCAAGGCGCTGCGTTGCGATCCGGAGAGCGCCTTCGGCGGCGTCATCGCGCTCAACCGCAGCCTAGACGCCGATGCGGCGCGGGCGATCGTCGAGATCTTCACCGAAGTGATCATCGCGCCGGATGCGAGCGACGAGGCAAAGGCCATCATCGCCGGCAAGAAGAATTTGCGGCTTCTGCTCGCCGGAGGCCTATCCGACCCGAAGGCCTCCGGCCTCACCTTCCGCTCGCTCTCAGGTGGATTTCTCGTGCAGTCGCGCGATAGCGGCGTGGCCGAGGCGGATTTGAAAATCGTGACCAAGCGCACCCCGACCGCGCCGGAAATGGCCGACATGATCTTCGCCTTCACCGTGGCGAAACACGTCAAGTCGAACGCCATCGTCTATGCCAAGGAGGGCGCCACCGTCGGCATTGGCGCTGGCCAGATGAGCCGCGTCGATTCGGCCCGCATGGCGGCATGGAAGGGTGAGCAGGCGACCCACGCCGCCGGGTTGAAGGCGCGGCTGACCGAAGGATCGGTGGCGGCGTCAGATGCGTTCTTTCCTTTCCCTGACGGGCTGAAGGTGGTCGTTGCGGCGGGCGCTACTGCCGTGATCCAGCCCGGAGGGGCGATGCGCGACGCGGAGGTCATCGCGGCTGCCGACGAAGCAGGCCTCGCCATGGTGTTCACCGGAATGCGCCACTTCCGGCATTAGTCGGACGCCTTCACCCTCACCCGCTGTAGCAACAGCAATCCACCTATCAGGAACACGAGGCTCGTGCCGATGCCGAGGCGCTGGCTGCCCGTGGCGGCGGTGACCACGCCGATGGCGAGCGGCGCGGCAAAGGCCGTGATCTTACCGGAGAAGGAGAAGAAGCCGAAGAACTCGGTGGTCTTCTCTGACGGCGTCATCCTTGCGAGCAGCGTGCGACTCGCCGCCTGGATCGGGCCCGAGGCGAGACCGATGAGAATGGCGAAGGCGAGATAGACCTGCTCGCCAACGGACGAGAACGGTGCGCTTCCCGGCAGCTTCGGCTCGACCGGGTGCACGAACAATACGTGCGCCTCGTCAACGGAGAGGACGCCGATCGACGCGAGGATGAACAGGCACAGCGCCCAGCCGGTCACGCGCTTCGAACCGAGGCGATCGTCGAGCACGCCGCCGGAGGCAGCGCCGATGGTTCCGGCGAGGGTAAGGATGATGCCGAACAGGCCGAGCTCGGAGGCTCCCCAGCCGAACACGCTCGCGGCGTAGATGCCGCCAAACGCGAACACTGCGCCGAGCCCGTCGGCGTAGAGCATGCGGGCAATGAGGAAGAGCGCGACCTGCCGGTGGTGCCGGTAGACCTCCTTCACGCCGCTGATGAGCTGCGTGATCCCGGCCTTGACCGGCGCAGGCGCGCGCGTTCCGGGCCGGTCCGGCGTGAACAGGAAGAGCGGCAGGACGAAGATCAGGTACCAGAGCGCGGAGAACGGACCGACCAGGCGCTCATCTGCCCGCGTCGTCATGTATACCGGCATGATGGGGTTGAGTCCGAGCAATGTCTTGCCGGTGTCCGGGTCGGCGATGATGAAGCCCGCGACGACGACGAGGCTCACCAGCCCGCCGACATAACCAGCCGCCCAGCCGATGCCGGACAGAGTACCGAGCCACCTGCCGGAGACGAGCGAGGGCATCATGGCGTTGTTGAACACGGTGGCGAGCTCAGCCCCGATGATGGCGAGAGCGAAGGAGAGAAGCACGAGCGGCGCGATGCCGGTTTGTCCCGGGACAGCGAGCCACAGCCCGCACAAGCCAACGACCAGCAGCACGGAGAAACCCGCGATCCATGGCTTCCGTGGGAAGCCGGCATCGGCGATGGAGCCGAGAATCGGCGCAAGGATCGCCGCGATCAACTCGGCGCCGCCGGTGGCATAGGCCCACAGCGTGGCGCCGAGTGCGGGGTCCTTGATGAAGCCGTTCACGAAATAGGGCGCGAACAGGAAGGTGACGACGAGGGTGTAGAAGGGCTGCGTCGCCCAGTCGAACAGCACCCAGCCGGAAAGCGCGAGAGGGCCGGCCCTCTCCGCCGCCTTGGGCCTGCTCTTCCCTTTACGCTGACCAGCGGCCATCAAGCACGATCAGATGATTGGGCAGCTCATCATGATCGATGCTGCCTGGCGGAAAGTGCTCGGCGAGGATCTCGCCGCAGGTCTCGATGGCGGTCACGAAACCCTCGACGCGCGCGCCGCGGCCAAGATGCGCGGTGAGCGTGTCGACGACCTCGTTCCAAGTAGCCTGCGGCACTTTCCTGTAGATGCCCTCGTCGGCGATCACCTCGGCGTTGTGCTCGGCGAAGGACACGTAGATCATCACGCCGGTGCGGCCCTTGGTGGTGTGCAGGCTCTGCGCCAGGAACTGCTCAACGGCCTTCTGGTGCGCGCGGGCGCGCTTGATGGATTTGGGCACGATGGCAAAGCGCAAGTCCTCCCACTGGGTGAGCGCCGCGCCGATGACGAAGACAGCGAGCTGGGCGAGATAGATGTGCTCGACCGGCCAGTTGGTGAGATAGATAAGCGGCCATGGCACGAGCAGCGCAAATAGCGCCGCCCACATGATGGCATAGGCGAAATAGCCCGCGCTCGCCGTGGCGGCGACCACGATGATCTCGCCGCTCGTCTTGCGCTCGGCCTTGGTGATGGCCGCTTCGATCGTGGCGCGTTCCTCTGGGCTGAACAGCTCCATCACATGTCCTACCAGCTCCCAGAGGCGCCGCCACCGCCGAAGCTCCCTCCGCCACCGGAGAAGCCGCCCCCGCCGCTACCGCCGCTCCACCCGCCTCCGCCCGAGCCGCCACCCCAGCCCGGCCCGGGGATGAACACAGGGCCGCCTCTTTGCCCATAGGCCTGGCGCTGCGCGCTCCGCCACGTCACCCAGATGAACCAGAGGATGATGATGGTCCAGACGATCACTACCAGCCAGTCGATCTTCGGATCGTCGGCATCGCGGCGTCCCTTGACGCGCTCGGCAAGCTCGGCGGCATCGCCGGTGAGCACGAGCTCGATGCCCTTCACGCCCTCCTTGATGCCGCCGGCGTAATCGCCGGAGCGGAAGCGCGGCAGGATGGCGCCGTTGATGATGACGTTCGACATCGCATCGGTGAGCAACGGCTCGAGGCCGCGGCCGACCTCGATGCGGACCTTTCGCTCATTCGGCGCGACGATGAGGATGACGCCGTTGTCCTTCTCCTTGGTGCCGATGCCCCAAAGGCGTCCGAGCTGATAGCCGAAGTCCTCGATAGTGAAGCCCTGGAGGGAGGGCAGCGTCACCACCACGACCTGGTCCGAGCTCTTGTCCTCGAGCGCCTTGAGGCCGGTGTCGAGCTCGGCAATATCGGCGGCGCTCAAGAGATCGGCGTCGTCGACCACCCTGCCGGTGAGCTGCGGAAAAGCGGGATCCGCCGCGGCCGTGTGCCCGATAAAAGCCAAGAGCGCGAGGCCGGGCAGGACCGAGCGCCAAAGCGTGGAGGCCATTCTTGCCCTCCTTCGCGGCACCTCTCCGCTAGAACTTCACCTCCGGCACCTTGGTGGTCTCCTCGGCGACGGTGAAATTCTGCATCGGCTCGGCATCGGGATAAAGCACCGCGCGCCACCAGCGGCCCGGGATGGTCCTGATCTCGGTGTTGTAGTCCTTGACGGCGCTGATGTAGTCGCGCCGGGCAATGGCGATGCGGTTCTCGGTGCCTTCGAGCTGCGATTGGAGCGCGAGGAAGTTCTGGTTCGACTTCAAGTCCGGATAGTTCTCAACCACGGCAAGCAATCTTGCCAGCGCCCCACTGAGCTCACTTTGTGCCTCCTGGAATCTCTTGAAGGCGTCGGGATTGGTGAGGATATCCGGCGGCAGCGTCACTTGCGTCGCCTTGGCACGGGCTTCGACCACCTCGGTCAGCACTTTGCTCTCCTGAGCGGCATAGCCTTTCACCGTCTCAACCAGATTGGGAATGAGGTCGGCGCGGCGCTGATATTGGTTCAGCACCTCGCTCCAAGCGGCCTTGGCCCGCTCCTGCAGAGTCGGGATGGTGTTGACGCCGCAGCCGGCAAGCGCCAATCCTGCAATCGCCAAAGCCAGCCCACGGACGAAGATGCGAGAACGCGGACGCGTCGATGCCAGCATGACAGCCTCCCTGAACAGCCAAAAACCGCTTCGGCAACGGGTGTATTGAGGGGGCGGTCCTGAGGCAAGAGCTTTTGCCGGACGGGACGGTCGCCCTCATACGACCGCAAATCTATGCGCTACTATGGTGACGGGTGCGGGGGCCAGTTCCGACTGTTGCCAGAATGGAACAAGGGCCAAGTTTGTTCGCAACAGTGCAGTGTCGTTCGCGTGCCGCTCACGGCCGCCGCGGTTGGATTTTCCTACATGATGCAGAGAGTTGTACGGGACCCAGGAAAAAGAGCCGGGGCCGCGTGAATTCTTTGACGGGCGGCCCCAAATGTTAGGTAATCAGAAGGCTTTGCTGGCCAAATTTGTTAGCCTCACCTACTGTGATTCGCGGGGGAAGCGATGCGCAGCGGAGGAACAATTTCGCCGCATGACGGTTCGAACATCTACGGGGCGGGCAAGTTGAAAGCGCAGTGTGTGAGTAGCGGCAAGACGATTCCTGTCGTCCTTGAAGCAACGCGAGTTTCGGCGATCTGGTTCGGAGTTGCGGCCATCGCTTTGGCCGCCGCCGCCATTGATCCCGCTCTAGCCGGAAAGAAGCAAAAGCCTGCCAAGGCGCACGAGGAGCCTGTCGTCCACGTCGACACCAAGGAGCCGATGATCGTTGTCGTCTCCATCGGGCAGCAAAAGGTCGACGTCTATCGTGGAACGACGCTCGTCACTACCTCGTCGGTGTCGACCGGGACCGCGCAGCATCCGACTTTCATCGGCGCCTTTTCGATCATGCAAAAGGCGCGGTGGCATCACTCGAACATTTACAGCAATGCGCCGATGCCGTGGATGAACCGGCTCACCTGGTCCGGAACGGCGATGCATGCCGGCATTGTACCCGGATATCCCGCCTCCCACGGCTGCATCCGTCTGACCTATGCGTTTGCGCCGAAATTCTTCCAGATGTCCTCGATCGGCGACAACGTGATCACCTCCCGCGGCCGGCCGAAACCGACGCCGATCGAGCACGGAGCGTTGTTCCAGCCCCTGCCACCGCCGACATTGCCGATGGTCGAGAAGGAGGCCTCGCTTTCGCCGCTGGAGCGCATCAGCACGCCAATCCCCGCAGTGGCGGCAGGGGCTGCAAGCCCGGTCATTCTGGCGAAGGCAGAGATGCCGACCACCGTCGACAGCGAAGCGCATCCCAAGGTCGAAGAGAAGGCAGCGCCAGCGGACGAAGGCACGGCGAAGGATGCCGACGCCGAGGCGGCAAGCGCAATGACCCCCATCGAGGACAGCGCTGCCGAGACCGAGTCGGATCCCTATCGCGTGCATGCCATCAAGCCGGACATGAGCAATAGCCAGGAGCGCCTGGCCGTTCCGAACGCTGCGCCAGCCGCGGCGAGCGCCGCTGAGGACAAGCCCGCCGACAAGCCTGTTGCCGTTGCCCCAGCAGCGCCAGAGCCCGTCGCGCCCAAGCCTGAACCCGCTCCCGTCGAGATCGCCGCTGCAACGCCTGATTTGCCTCCGCCTGCCGCCGCCGCCAAACTAAACGCCGGCGTCGATGCAGCGGCCGTCGAAGCTGCAGAGCCCCGCTCCGGCGCGCCCTTGCGCATGCTGCTCACCCGCCGTACGCAGCGCGACCGCATCATCGGCGTGCAGAACATCTTTGCCTCGTTGGGCTATCTGCCGGCGCAGGATTTCGACGGCACGGTGGGCAAGGCCACCATCACTGCCATCAAGGCCTTCCAGAAGGCCAATGGAATGGCCGAGACCGGCAGCTTAAACGACGAGCTGGTGAAGAAGGTCTATGAGGTCGCGGGCAAGGGCGAGCCCCCCGCAGGCCATCTCTATGTCAGGCAGGAATTCGACGATGTGTTCGACACGGCGGTCAGCTTCAAGAATGCCGAGGAGCCGCTCGGCACCCATGTGTACATAGCGCTGAATTTCGCCCCAGGAGACACCAAGATCAGATGGGTGACGCTCGACGTCCAGGATGGCGCCGGCGCCCCTGTGCCGCTCGATCGCCTCGAGATCCCCGAGGACGTGCGGCAGAAGATTTCCGAGCGCCTGACTCCGGGGTCGACCTTCATCGTCGCCGACACCAGCATCAATTCGGCGAACCTGCCCAAAGGCGGAGACTTCGTGGTGCTGGCGAGATCGACCGGCGCGAAGATCAGCATGACCGACGAAGAGCCGGTGGCGAAGCCCCGCCGCCGGGTCAACACCTATGCCAGGCGAAACTATTACGATCCGTGGGGGGGTGGGCCCTGGAGCGGAAGGCGCAACGGCGGCTTGTTCGGGCGCCCCTGGTAGGCGCCAAGCTCCACCACGCACTGCCTACGATCTGAGGCTGGCCGGGCACCCTTGGCCGGCCTTCCCATTTCCGGTCTTGCCCGAGCCCGATAAGACCTCGACTACTATTGCTTAATCTCCCGATGCGAAGGTTGGCGAAACGCCGTGCCCGGGGGGATCCGGTCGGATCATGAATCAGTCCGGAAAGATCATCGCCTATGTCTGCACGGCGCTCTCAGCCGCCGCGATGCTCGGCGTTTCCATCCTTGTCATCGGCGCGCCCTGGATCGGCCTCGGCCCCTCATCGGCACAGTCCGTGCAGGCCAAGACGTCAGCCGACGCTGCCGGGAAGCAACTCGCCGAGGTACGAGCGCTTGTCGCCACGGTCTCGGGGGCTCCATCCGAAACTCCACAAGCCGGCACTGCTGCTGCCGTCGAGGCCGCGGCGCCGCCGCCGGAATGGTCTCCAGTCGAGGTCGGTGCCGCGCTCATGCAATGTGTGAGCCTGCTGGCTCCCATCAGCGCGGAAGTAATCCCCCTCGCGCCGGTTCGCTACAACGATTGCGGCACGCCGGCTCCGGTGCTCCTGCGCAGCATCGGTGGCAAGGACCGAATCGCGGTCGATCCTCCTCTCGTCATGAACTGCCCAATGGTCGTGGCGCTCAGCCGCTGGCTTGAGAAGACCGTTCAGCCCGCTGCGCGCGCCGCGCTCGGGTCACCGGTGGCGAGGATAGTCGGCTCCTCCTACGCCTGCCGCAACCTCTACAATCTGCCGAATGAGCGCCGCAGCCAGCATGCCTATGCCAATGCCATCGACCTTCCGGTGTTCTTCCTTGCCGACGGACGCAAGGTCGATCTGACCCAGGGCTGGGGTCCGACACGCCGCGACCTCGTTGCCGGGGTGAAGCTCGTGCCGATCGTGGCCAAGACGCCGGAAGGCGCCGCGGGCGGCGTGACCACGGCAGATATGAAGTCCCCGGCGAACGGCGCGACTACCGCGACGGTGGTGAAGGCGTCGGCAGAGCAGCCGACCGATGGCGCGGCCGCGCCCACGCCAAAGGCCGCACCGTTGCCCGATCCGCTCGCCGCGCCTGAGGCGAAGTTCCTCCGCCGCGTGCATCGTGGCGCCTGCGATGTGTTCTCGACGGTGCTTGGGCCCGAGGCCAACGACGTGCACCGCACCCATCTTCATCTCGACCTTCAGGACCGCCACGCGCTCAACGTCTGCCAGTGACGCTGAAGTAAAGCTCAGTTTGCCGGCGAGATCGTCTTGGCGCCGATCACGATTGGATCGCCTTCCGCGATGCTGTTGACGATGGCGTAGCCGCAGCCCTCGAGCAGCGACGTCATGCCTTCGAGCGTAGCGAAGTAGTTGTTCTTCCCCAGCGGATCGTCGGGATTGCCGTGCAACTCGACATATTTCCGGGCGCGGTTCCTGTTGCCGCACAACACCACGTTCGGCACATGCCGGCTGACCGCGTCGAACACGTCGGCGAGATCAGTGCGAAGATAATAGATGGAGCGGACGGCAAGCAGCGTGTCGACGGCTCTCAAGAGATGAAGCTGCTGCTTGATGTTGCCGAGCACCATCTCGCAGCGTCCGACATCGAGACCGCGATCCTGCCAGGACGCCTTGAGGCGTTGGGCCTCCTCGTGCCGCTCCCCCTTGAGCTCGAGGGCAAACACCTTTTCCTTCTTCTGCGCGAGAAGCAGGGACAGCACGCCTTCGGCGGCGCCGAGCTCCATCACGCGCTGGCCGGGAACAAGGTCGACCAGACGCGCATATTTTTCAGGGATGTCTCCCCGCCAAATGGCCTTGCGGTTGTTTCGATAGGCGAGCGAGCCTGACGCGCTTGCGCCTCCGTCGAGAACCTGGCCGAGCCATGATTTGACCGCCTGCACGTGCCCCGTCATGCGTCCCTCCTCAAATTCACTGGTTGGGAAAATAGAGATCGGCGAGGTCTGGATGCCCGATGAACGCGGCGTGGGCATTTGACGGCGGCGTGCCATCCTTGGTCAGAGCCTGGGCGTCCAGCACGGCCTCGCGCACCTTCTGCCAATCGGCGTGGCGAGCGCGCACGTTGCAAGGGATGACTTTGAGCGACAAGAGCTTGGCCATCGCCAGACGATGATTTCCCCTCGTGCCATAAAGGATCTCGCCGCCGCGGCCGATGTGAACATGCGGGAGATTGGTGGGCTGGCCCAAGAGGTCGCGCGCGATTCTGAAACCGTGTTCCCGGAGGTCTCGGAAGGCTGCGTCAACCTTCTTCTCGTAAAGGCGCTTCAACTGCGGCAAGCTGTCTACCCCGCGGACCGGCTCGCCGCGCCGAAGCCGCTTGGAGTAGCTTTGGAAGAGCAGGGTGTCATCCCACGGACAGCCGTCCCGGAAATGCCGGTAGATCGACCTGTACTTTTTTGTTTCCGCGACGAGCGTCCGGTCGAGGTCCCAATCACCGGGCAGGATGTCATCGGCGTGGAGATCGTGATCGCCAACAACTTTGAAGACTATGTCGTCGGGTCGAACCCAGATGATCTTGCGCGCACTGGCAACGGCGGTGAACGTTGGTTCGGCCTTGCGAAACGGCGACAGAGCACGGCTCGGCCGAGCGTCGCGGGAGCCAAAGAGCAAGGCCGCCATTTGAGCGCTGCAATATTTGACCGCGGCGCTGACACGGCTTGCCGGACGAGATGCACCGCCGGAGCGCAGGCTGTTCGCAGTGTAGGAATGATCGAGACCAAGGGGAGCAAGCATTGAGTTCGAGCACCTCAGCGAATTATGACGCATCGATTAATCTCTACTAGATTGGTCGTCTTTAGCCAAGTCGGTCGCATTTTTAATTGAGGGCCGAATCTGAAATGCCCTTCTCTTCCAGGGCCAAGCAGTCCGCCAGGGCTAGGGATTCGGGCGCGGGCAGCACCCGCGCGTGACCAGCTTCACCCGCGGTCCACGCACTCTGCGAGAATGCGTGACAATGCGATTTCATCCGAGGAAGAAAATTGGAGCGGGCGATGGGATTCGAACCCACGACCCCAACCTTGGCAAGGTTGTGCTCTACCCCTGAGCTACACCCGCGATCCCGGCCTACTATCGCGCTCTGGCCAAACCCATCCGGTTCGCGCTTGAAGGCACTGTCTGGCGTTGTAGTTGATCCCCCTTCCGATGTCCATAGGACGAGCTTCAGGCTTCGCCGAGAGCAGAATGACCCCAGGATCAAGCCCTTGACCGGCGACCCGTTGGCCCGAACGCGCGAAGCGACCCCCGCCTCGATGGCGGCTGACCGGAGGAAATTCTTAGCGCGGCTGGAAGAGCTCGGCATCGCCTCCGTCACGGTGGAGCACGAGCCGGTGTTCACCGTCGAGCAATCGCGATCATTGCGCGAGACCATACCAGGCGCTCACACCAAGAACCTGTTCCTCACCGACAGGGACGGACGCGTGGCGCTGGTCGTCGCCAAGGACGATACGCGTGTCGATATCAAGAGCGTTGCCTCGCGCCTCGGCTTCGGACGCCTGAGCTTCGGCAGCCCCGAGCTCCTTGGCACAATGCTCGGCGTCACGCCGGGCTCGGTCACGCCGTTTGCGCTGATCAACGATGCGCACGCGCGCCTGCGCGTGGTGGTGGACGAAGCGCTGCTCGCGTTTGCCGAGGTCAATTGCCATCCGCTGGAAAACACCGCGACGACGCGGCTTGCCACCGAGGATTTGCTGCGCTTCATCCGCGCCTGCGGCCATGAGCCGTTGGTCATTCCCGTCTCCTGAACCCGCCTCGGAGCGGTTGCGAAACGGCCCTTTGCCGCCCATCTTTCCCTCCAGATACGACCACCTTGGCGTTGTCACGCGAGGCGTATAGGGTTCGCAAGCCCAGGGTGAACGAGAATGGATACTCCGATCCTTTCCGAAGGCGGCGTCGCGGCCGACGCCGACCTGATCAAGAATACGACCACCAAGGATTTCATGCGCGACGTGGTCGACGCCTCGCGCGAGGTCCCGGTTCTCGTCGATTTCTGGGCCCCGTGGTGCGGCCCGTGCCGGCAATTGACGCCGCTTCTCGAGAAGGCCGTGCGCGCCGCCAAGGGCGCGGTGAAGCTCGTCAAGATGAACATCGACGAGCACCCGCAGATCCCGGGCCAGATGGGCGTGCAGTCGATCCCCGCCGTATTCGCCTTCCAGGATGGAAGGCCGGTCGACGGCTTCATGGGAGCGCTGCCCGAGTCGCGCATCAGATCGTTCATCGCGCGGCTGATCGGCGATGAGAGCGCCGACGCAGCGGCTGACCTTGACGCGGCTGACGAAGCGCTTGCCGCCGGCGACGCCAACACCGCGGCGCAAGCCTTCGCCGAGGCGCTGCAGAAGGACGCCGAGAACGAGCGTGCCGCCGCTGGCCTCGCCAAATGCTACATCAAGACCGGAGACCTGACCCGCGCCGAGCAGACCTTGGCTCTCGTGCCGCCGGCAAAAGCCGACAGCGTGCCAGTGGCGAGCGCGCGGGCAAGCCTCGAGCTTGCGCGCAAGGCCGCGAACGCCGGCGACGCCGAGTCTCTCCGCGCCAAGCTTGCCGCCAATCCCAACGACAGCCAGAGCCGTTTCGATCTCGCCGTCGCGCTGAACGCGAAAGGCGACCGGCAAGGCGCGCTCGACGAGCTTCTCACCATCATCCGCAAGGATCGCGCCTTCAACGACGACGCCGCGCGCAAGGAGCTGCTTCAGCTGTTCGATGCCTGGGGCGCGAGCGATCCTGCCACCATATCGGGCCGGCAAAGGCTCTCATCGCTGTTGTTTGCGTGAGGGCAAGGAGACGTGCCGCGTGGGGTAACTGAGCGCTATCGAGGGCCCGGAGATCTTCCGCAGGTGCTGCCGCTGTTTCCGTTGCGCGGCGCCATCCTCCTGCCGCGCGCCACGCTCGCGCTCAATGTGTTCGAGCCGCGCTACCTCCTGCTTGTCGACTACGCGCTCGCGGGCGACCGGCTAATCGGCATCCTGCAGCCGGCGCCTGACGCTGGCGAAGTCGAATCGCCGTCCGGCAAGATTTTTCCCTTGCGGCGCATCGGCTGCGCGGGGCGCATCACCGCTTTCAGCGAAGGCGACGACGGCAGGCTGATGCTGTCCCTCACCGGCACCGCGCGCTTCCGCATGTTGCAGGACGTCGAGTTTGACGAGCCGTTCCGCTTCGGCCGCGTGAGCTTCGCCGAATTCGCCACCGATTTCACGTCGGGTCATGGCGAGGACGACGTCGACCGGCAGCGCCTGCTCACCACCTTGCGCAATTATCTCATCGCCAACAACCTCAGTGCCGACTGGGACCGCATCGACAGCGCGAGCAACGAGCGGCTCGTCAATACACTGTCGATCCTGAGCCCCTATGGCGCAGAGGAGAAACAGGCGCTGCTCGAGGCGAGAGATCTGAAGGCGAGGGCGGAAGCGCTCGTCGCGCTCGCAGAGATGGAGCTCGCCTCACGCGACGACGGCTCCGGAACATCGATCCAATGAGCGGCTAGGGAGAGCATCCATGGACAAGCAGCCAGGCGAACGGCGCCTCGATCCCAAGCTCCTTGAGATCCTGGTCTGCCCTTTGACCAAGACCTCGCTCGACTACGACGCCGAGCGCCAGGAGCTGATCAGCCGCGCCGCAGGTCTCGCCTATCCAATCCGCGACGGCATCCCCATCATGCTGCCCGACGAAGCGCGCAAGCTCGATTAGCTCTGACGCCCGGCGCGTCACAGCCTCTGGCCCTTGAGTAGGCGCGGAACGGTGCCGCTCACCCCCGCAGCCTCGCGCACCAGCGCCCGCTTCAGCCACGGCGCATTGTCGACGATGCCAAGCCCAAGATCGCGCAGCACGCGGAGCGGTGCGTTGTCGTTGGAAAAGAGGCTGTTCAGACCATCCATTACGGTGGCGGAGAAGGCGCTGTCGAATCTTCGCCAGCGCTCATAGCGCTGGAGCAGCGCGCTCGCGCCGACATCCATGCCGAGCCGCGCGCCCTCGACCACGATCTCAGTCAGCGCCGCAACATCGCGAAGCCCGATATTGAGACCTTGTCCCGCGAGCGGATGGACGGCGTGGGCAGCATCGCCGACCAGCGCCAGCCGTTCCCCTACGAAGCTGCGCGCGACTTGAAAGTCGAGCGGGAAGGATTGGCGCGGGCCGGCAAGGGTGATGTCGCCAAGCCTCGTGCCGAAGCGCTTCGCGAGCTCGGCGAGGAACGCAGCTTCGCCGGCCGTCATGATCGCCTCGCCCGTGGTCTTGTCTTCCGTCCACACAATGGAGGTGCGATTGCCCTTGAGCGGCAGCATGGCGAAGGGACCACCGGGGAGGAAATGCTGCACCGCCTTGCCGTGATGCGGCTTTGTATGCCCCACCGTGGTGACGATGCCGAGTTGCGGGTAGCTCCAGCCCACGCATTTGATGCTCGCCTGTTCGCGCAAGCGCGAGCGCTTGCCGTCTGCGGCGATGAGGAGCTTGGCCCCGAGCCTGCCGCCGCTCGCAAGCTCCGCTTGAATAGAGAATGGCGTCGCCTCGAAGCCGGTGACGCTGTCCGGCGCGAGCATCTCGATGGCCGGTTCGCGAAGAACGGCGCTCTTGAGCGCGCGGATGAGATCCTCGTTCTCGATCATGTAGGCGCCGGATTCGCCCGGGTTGAGATCGTCGTCGAAGCAGAGGAGATGCGGACGGCGACGCGCGTCGAGCGAACTGTCGGTGATCTCGATATTGGCGATGGCTTCAGCACCTTGCGCAAGCTCCGGCCAAACGCCGAGAACGGAAAGCAGACCCTTGCTCGCCGCCGACAACGACGAGGCGCGGGCGTCGGGCTTGGTGCTCTCCGGCGGCTCGGCATCGACCAGCGCCACGCGAAGGCCCTTTGGCGCCGCTCCGCCCAAGGCAAGCGCCAGCGACATGCCGACAAAGCCGCCGCCGGCAATGATCACGTCGTAGCTCTTTGTCTCGGCCATGAGCTTTAATAGGTCCGCCGGCGGGAAATCGAAACCCTTCATTTGTCGCCGCCGAGCGCGGTTCCGCTCCGCTTGCAAAACTGGTAAAGGCCGCAAGTCATGAGCCGCGCGCTGGACCAGCTTCTTTCAATCCTCGACATCGAAACGCTCGAGGTGAATCTGTTTCGCGGCGTGAGCCCGCAGGTCGGCTGGCAGCGCGTGTTCGGCGGTCAGGTGATCGGCCAGGCCCTGGTCGCCGCCTATCGCACCGTCAACGGCCGTATCGCCCACTCGCTGCATGCTTATTTCCTGCGCCCAGGCGATCCATCGGTGCCGATCATCTACAATGTCGATCGCATCCGCGACGGCGGCAGCTTCTCAACGCGCCGCGTGGTCGCCATCCAGCATGGGCAGGCGATCTTCTCCATGGCGGCCTCCTTCCACAAGCCTGAGGAAGGCCTTGCGCATCAGATGAAGATGCCAGACGTTCCGCCGCCGGAATCCCTGCCGAGCGAGGGCGAGCTCAAGGAGCTTCTGTTCGACCGCCTGCCGCCGCAAGTGAAAGCCTATTGGGAGCGCGAGCGGCCGATCGAGATCAGGCCGGTCGACCTCTCCCGCTATCTCGCGCCGGAGAAGCGCGCCGCCACGCAGCAAATGTGGATCAGGGCGACGGGCGATCTCGGCGACGATCTCGCCTTGAACCAATGCGTGCTCGCCTACGCCTCCGATTTTACCCTGCTCGACACCGCGCTCATCGCCCATGGCCGCTTCACCTTCGATCCGAGCCTGATGCTCGCGAGCCTCGACCATGCGATCTGGTTTCATCGCAGGTTCCGGGTCGATGACTGGCTGCTCTACGCCCAGGACAGCCCGAGTTCGTGGGCCGGACGTGCCTTTTGCCGTGGCATGTTGTTCACCAGGTCGGGCGAGCTCGTTGCCTCGACGACGCAAGAAGGCCTCGTGCGCGAGCGCCGCCGCGATTAATTGGCTAGAGATTAGGCAAACCCTACTTTTTGCCTAGTGTTTAGGCATGATAGCGCCAGCGGCGCCCGCCGAAGGAGACCCGCCCTTTCGGAAAAACCCTCAAAGGCCCAGAAATGCGTCGCTGCGGCAGAGTTGGCACGCAGTTTGACTCTCATTTCGGGTTAACGCGGCTCACGACCTGGCCAAAACCCAAAAGCCGCAACATGGAGGGGTGAACAGATGAAGCTGGTGATGGCGATCATCAAGCCATTCAAGCTCGATGAGGTGCGCCAAGCCCTCACAGAGCTCGGCCTGCAAGGCATGACCGTAACCGAAGTCAAAGGTTACGGCCGCCAGAAGGGCCATACAGAAATTTATCGGGGCGCGGAATACGCCGTGAATTTTTTGCCGAAGATCAAGATCGAAGTCGTCGTGCCGACGGCGATGGTCGACAAGGCCGTGGACGCCATCGTCGCCGCCGCCAAGACCGGTCAGATCGGCGACGGCAAGATCTTCGTGGTCCCCGTCGAGCAGACGGTCCGCATCCGTACCGGCGAAACCGATAAATCAGCGCTCTGAGAGGGGGAGGTAAACTAGATGTCGACTCAGATTAAGTCTCTACTCGGGGTGATCGCAGCTCTCGCTGTGGCGATCCTCGCCTATATCGATCCGGCGCTCGCCCAAGAGGCGGCCGCCGAGGCAGCTCCGGCTGCTCCGCCCCCGTCGCCGATCAATACCGGCGATACGGCGTGGATGCTCACATCGACGGCTCTCGTGCTGATGATGACCATCCCCGGCCTCGCCTTGTTCTATGGCGGCATGGTGCGCAAGAAGAACGTGCTCACCATCGTCATGCAATGCTTCGCCATCACCTGCATCGTGACTGTGCTGTGGATGGTGGTCGGCTATTCATGGGCCTTCACCGACGGCGGCGGTATGCAGAAATATCTCGGCGGCATGTCGCAATTCATGCTCAAGGGCATGACGCTCGAAAGCACCAATGCGCTGGCCGGCACGATCCCCGAGTCGGTGTTTATGACCTACCAGATGACCTTTGCCATCATTACCCCGGCCCTGATCGTCGGCGCCTTTGCCGACCGCATGAAGTTCTCGGCCCTGGTTCTGTTCATGATCCTCTGGCTGCTTTTGGTCTATGCGCCCATAGCGCATTGGGTGTGGGGCGGCGGGTTCCTCGGCGGCGCTGGCGTGCTCGATTTCGCCGGCGGCACCGTGGTGCATATCAATGCCGGTATCGCGGGCCTCGTTTGCGCGCTGTTTCTCGGCAAGCGTTATGGCTACGGCTCCGAGAACATGGCACCGCATAACCTCGTCTACAGCGTAACCGGCGCCGCTTTACTGTGGGTCGGATGGTTCGGCTTCAACGCAGGCTCCGCCGTAGCGGCAGGCGGCCGCGCGGGCATGGCCATGGCCGTCACCCAGATCGCCACGGCTGCTGCTGCCCTTGCCTGGATGTTCGTGGAATGGCTGGTGCACAAGAAGCCGAGCGTTCTCGGCATCATCTCCGGCGCGGTGGCGGGTCTTGTCGCCATCACCCCGGCATCGGGCTTTGTCGGCCCGGTGGGTGCGTTGTGGATCGGCGTCGCGGCCGGTGTCGGCTGCTTCTTCGCAGCGACCACGGTCAAGCGCGCGCTCGGCTACGACAATTCACTCGATGTGTTCGGCGTCCACTGCGTGGGTGGCATCATCGGTGCGCTCCTGACCGGCGTCTTTGCCTTGAAAGCGATCGGCGGAGCGTCGGGCGCACTCGAAGGCAACGTCGGTCAGATTTGGACCCAGATCGAAGGCGTGGCCGCTACCCTCGCCTGGTCCGGCATCGTCACCTTGGTAATCCTGATCGTCGTCAACATGCTGATTGGCGTGAGAGTGAGTCAGGCCGTCGAAGTCGAGGGCCTCGACATCAACCTGCATGGAGAGGTGGTGCAGTAGAGAGATAAGCTTAAATCAACTCCAGGGACTAAGACGAACCACGAGAGCAGATCTCCTCCCTTGACTTCTGCTCTTACTCGAGCCCCGGCCCTTCGCCGGGGCTCATTTCATTTGGCCACCGCCAGCCATTGCCGGGGCGCACATCATCGCCTAACCCTTCGCCATGGCGAATCGGACCGGGCATACCTCTCTCGACGAACTTGTCGCCTCGCCTTTTGCGTGCCTCACCGCGCTGCTCGACGGCATCTCGCCTGGCGCGCCCCCGATCGACCTGTCGCTCGGCGAGCCCCGCGCGCTGATCCCGTCTTTCCTCGGGCCGATTCTTGAGCGAAACTTAGGCGAGTTCGGCCGCTACCCACCGATCCGCGGCATCGCGGGCTTGCGCGAGGCCATCGCGTCATGGCTCGGGCGCCGCTATCCGCCCCTCGCCGGCCGCATCGATGCCGAGACGCAGGTTCTGCCGCTCAACGGGTCACGCGAGGGCTTGTTCTCGGCGATCTTCCCGCTGTTGGCGCGAAAAGTATCCGTTACGCGGCCGGCGGTGCTTATTCCCAATCCCTTCTATCAGGCCTATGCCGCCGCCGCGGCAGCCTCCGGTGCTGAACCGATCTTCCTCGAGTGCGACGCAGCCACCCAATACCTCCCAGCGCTGGATGACATCGACGAAGCGCTTTTGCGGCGGACGGTCGCGCTCTATCTCTGCTCGCCATCGAACCCGCAAGGCGCGGTCGCCGACCGGAGCTATCTCGCCGCCGCCATCGCGCTCGCGCGCCGCTTCGACTTCATGCTGTTTGCCGATGAGTGCTACTCGGAGATCTATTCCGATGCCCCGCCCCCAGGCACGCTCGAGACGGCGTTGGCGTCGGACGGCGGCTTCGTCAATGTCGTGATCTTCAACTCGCTGTCGAAGCGCTCAGGCCTTCCCGGCTTGCGCTCCGGGTTCGTCGCCGGCGACCCGGCCTTCATTGCTCCCTTCGCGCGCTTCCGTAATGTCGCCTGCCCCCAGGTGCCGCTTCCTGTCCAGTATGTATCGGTGGCCGCCTGGTCCGACGAAGCGCATGTCGCCGAGGGCAGAGCGCTCTACCGCGCCAATTTCGACATGGCCGACGCCGTGCTCAAGGGCCGCTACGGCTACCGGCGCCCGCAAGGCGGTTTCTTCCTCTGGCTCGACATGGTGGCTCACGGCGGGGGCGAGGAAGCGACAAAAACCCTTTGGAAAGGGTGTGGTGTCAGACTGCTGCCGGGAACTTATCTCGCCTGCGAGGGGGCAAGCGGGGCCAACCCTGGCCGGAACCACGTCAGGATTGCGCTGGTGCACGACCCCAAGACCACGGGCGAGGCCTTGGAGCGCATCGTCGCCACTTTGGGGTAGACATGGCCAGCAAGCGTAGAACGAAGGAGCGCCGCCGGCTCTTGCCGGGCTCAGTCGAGTCCGGTTTGAGGCAGCTTCTGTTTCGGGGCTATGGCCTCGGCATCGTCGTCGCCGCCTGCTTGGCATGGGCAAGCCTCGCCACATGGTCGATCTACGACCCGAGCTTCAACAACGCGACGCAAGCGGCACCCCGCAACGTGCTCGGCTCCTGGGGCGCCATCCTCGCCGATCTCGCCATGCAGTCCTTGGGGCTCGCTGCAATCGTCCTGTTTTTGCCGCTTGCCGCATGGGGCTGGCACCTGGCGCTGCGCACCGTGCCTGAGCGGCGGCGCGCCCGCCTGCTGCTGTGGCCGCTCTCCGTGCTCCTGCTCGCCGCGGCGCTGTCCGCTCTGCCCCAGCCGAAGAGCTGGCCGCTGCCGAACGGCCTTGGCGGCATCCTCGGCGATCTGTTCATGACCGGTGCGCTGTTCATCGGCGTGCTGCCTGCCGCCGCTGCGTCCTTCGTTGCCGGGCTTCTTTTCCTCATCGCCGGCACCTCGCTTCTGCTCTTCGCCTGCGGCACCAACACCTCCTCGCTCATCGCGCTCTGGGCGCCGCGCTCAAAGATTCCGAGCGAATGGGCCAATGCCTCATTGGGGGCCGCCATGCATGTCGCCATGCATACCGGCGCCACGATCAAGCGCGGCTTCTGGTGGCGGAAGGCCGGCGATGGCGCCGAGGAAGAGCCGGAGCTCGAAATCGCGGCGCCCGCCGAGGACGCCGAGCCTGATCCGGACGGCCGCATCGAGCCGACCTTCGATCTCGAGCCCTACGAATACGACGAAGAGGAAGAGGAGGAGGACGAGGAGGGCGACGACGTCACCGAGCCCAACTATCGTATCACGCGCACCGCGGAGAAGAAAAAGCATACCGGCCCCCGCGTGCAGCGGAGCGAGATGCCCTATGAGGCCCCGCCGCTCAAGCTCTTGCAGCAGCAGCCGCGCTCCAGCAAAAGAACCGCCATCAGCGACGAAGTGCTTCAGGAAAACGCCCGGGAGCTCGAAGGCGTGCTCCAGGATTTCGGCGTCAAGGGCGAGATCACCAATGTGCGCCCCGGCCCCGTGGTCACGCTGTACGAGCTCGAGCCCGCGCCCGGCACCAAATCCTCGCGCGTGATCGGGCTTGCCGACGACATCGCCCGGTCCATGAGCGCGGTCGCCGCCCGCGTCGCCGTGGTGCCTGGCCGCAACGCCATCGGCATAGAGCTTCCAAACGACCGGCGCGAGATCGTGGTGCTCCGAGAGCTGCTCGAATCGCCGGACTTCCAGGAGACCGACGCCAGGCTCGCGCTTGCGCTCGGCAAGAATATCGGCGGCGAGTCCGTCACCGTCGACCTCTCGCGCATGCCGCATCTTCTGATTGCCGGCACCACCGGCTCTGGCAAGTCGGTCGGCATCAACACCATGATCCTGTCGCTGCTGTACCGGCTCTCGCCCGACCAGTGCAAATTCATCATGATCGACCCGAAGATGCTGGAGCTCTCCGTGTATGACGGCATCCCGCATCTGCTCGCGCCGGTCGTCACCGACCCGAAGAAGGCGGTGGTGGCGCTCAAATGGACGGTGCGCGAGATGGAGGAGCGCTACAAACGCATGTCGAAGCTCGGCGTGCGCGACATCAGGGGCTACAACAACCGCATCCTGCAAGCCGAGGCCAAGGGCGAGGTGCTGACCCGCACGGTGCAGACCGGCTTCGACCGCGACACCGGCCGCGCGATCTACGAGCAGGAGGAGATGGACTACGATGCCATGCCGTTCATCGTCGTCATCGTCGACGAGATGGCAGACCTGATGATGGTCGCGGGCAAGGACATCGAAGCAGCCGTGCAGCGTCTCGCCCAGATGGCGCGCGCCGCCGGCATCCATCTCATCACCGCCACGCAGCGCCCGAGCGTCGACGTCATCACCGGCACCATCAAGGCCAACTTCCCGACGCGCGTCAGCTTCCAGGTCACCTCGAAGATCGACAGCCGCACCATTCTCGGCGAGCAGGGCGCCGAGCAACTGCTCGGCCAGGGCGACATGCTCTATATGGCCGGCGGCGGTCGCATCATGCGCGTGCACGGCCCCTTCGTCGCCGACGAGGAGGTCGAGAAAGTGGTCAAGCACCTGAAGAAGCAGGGCGTGCCAGACTATCTCGAAGCTGTGACGGAAGAGGAATCAGACGGCGACGAGGAGGGCGGCGAGGGCGAAACCTATGGCGAGTCCGGCGACGAGCTATACGATCAGGCGGTCGCCGTCGTGCTCAAGGATCGCAAGGTCTCCACGAGTTATGTGCAGCGCCGGCTCGGCATCGGCTACAATCGTGCCGCCACCCTGATCGAGCGCATGGAGAGGGAAGGCCTGATCGGCACCGCCAATCATGCTGGAAAGCGCGAGATTCTGGTCGGCAACAACGAGGCTGTTTCGCCTTATTAAGTCCAGAAAATCTGGCTGCTATCGGCCAAGAAGTTGACCAGATTTGGCGACGGCGCAATTTTTGGTGGAAATCAGCCCCTGGGAGTCCGGCACATCCGACGCGCCGCCGAGCGTGCGCCTGCGCGTCGGCAAGGGCATACGGCCCAGCCTTACCTTTGAGAGCGACGGATCCACCTTGCCGCTGCCGGCCAGTGCGTTCGCCACTGCGGATTGAGTTAATCTCGCTTATTCACCACGATGCCTTCCAGCCGTCCTGGTGCATCTGTGCGGGTCGATCTGTCCGCTCGCCACTCAATCCCGGCGTGATGCGTCGAAACCGATCCACGCAAGTCCAGCGGTAACCACGCAAGCAATCCAACTTGCCCACACTGGAACTGAGGTCGTCCCGTTGACCACTATCTGCCATCCACCCACGGCACGGATGAATTGCAGCACGGCAATGATGGCAAACAGCAACGCTGCAAGGCGGGAATAGCTTCTGGCGTTCATGGCGCACCTCGCTTGGAGAGGGGCGGCAATTTAACGGGTCTCAGTCCTCAAGAACACCCTGGAGCTGTCCCGTGTGCAGTCGAGGAGGGCGCGTCTTCGCTTCCGGATTGGGATAGGGGGGCGCCGGGTCATTGTTCGCCGCTGTGTGAGGCGTCCACGCGTTACAGCAATGGAGATTACGAGTGCGCGTGGAGCGAGGCTCCCGCGCTCACAACTAGATCGGATTGTTGCTTACCCCAGCATCGGTCGACAAATGAGGGCTTCGACTTTGTTTGCTTGGGCATCGCAAGCGCGGTGTCGGGCAATATCGGTCGCGCGGCGGAGGAGTATGCGAAAAACCGTTGGGGCTCGACCTCGCGCGCAGTCACCATCACCAAGGCCGCCGTTGCTGCTGTCAATACGCAGGGCGGCGCCGGCGATCAGATGATCTCAGACGAGCGACCATCGGCTGAGTTCTTCGACCTCGTTCGAGCGCGAAGCATCATCGGCAGGTTGCCTCTGAGGCGTGTCCCATTTCGGATGCGTACCCTCTCTATGTACGAAGGCCCGCGTGGCGTGGCGTGATGAGGGCGGAGCTTATGGCACAAGCCCGCTTAAGGTGACGCAAACAGGTCTGGAACCGCTCGACGTTGCCGCTTTGATCGTCGTGACAAACGAGTTTTGCAGGACAACAGCGTCTAAGCGGAGCTATGATCCGCGATCAACTGGTGAAGGCTCTAGCCACCGCCGTTGACTCTGCATTCCATCGACCCTGCGAACTCGGGTGCGACACGTTCACTGGCGATCCAGACAACGCTTACATCCTCCTGCACCCGATGCAGGCTGCTCGTAGGCAGATGCCATGCACAGAGCCTATGGCTTCATCACTCACGAGGATGAAGTCTTCTCAGGAAGGAGCCGCTCCCCGTTGGGCCGCCCTGTAGGCCTTCCACTCTCTAATGCAGTAACGCCTGAATGCATGCCGACCCTCCGCATCGTCCGGGAATCGAGCCTTTGCGACTTGGCGACATTCAGCGCGTGAGGCCTCTGCCGGAGTTGTTTGAATCGCAATTCCAGCCAATAGACCAGCCACCGCCGAAACTATGAGCATGTTTTTCAACATGGGTCGTACTCCCTTACGCAATTTTGGCGTTTGCTCGCCTCATTGCACAGTTGAGCGTGGACGCCGAGGAGACGCTCGACCCGCTTACGCGCCGACTGCGGCGAAGGCGACCGCGATGAAGGCGATTGTTCGGGAGTGCGCCATGCCTCCGATCACGGGCAGCAGGATTGAGTGCTAAGATGCGTTCCTCTCAGGGGGACGCGCCCATGCCAGACCTGTTTGATTTCTTCGTTAGGAGTCATGCTCTTAGTGGCCGTCAGCTGCGTTGATGGTTGGATGGCTTGCAGGCTGCACTTCAAGGATTGCATTGATCAATGAGAGAAATGTCCGAGAGCAAAGAGATCCGGAAAGCGGAGGCGGAGGCGGAGGCAGCTAAGCAGAAGCGCCTCACCGCCAAGCAGAAGCGCCGCGATGACAAGCACCTGCCGTGAATGCAAACAGCCTCGTGGAGATCGACAACCGGAGACAGTTCTCACCGGCTCCTGACGGATAGTCCGCGCTGGCTAAGCGACCGCCTTCTGGGAGCTTAGGCGTTGTGATCGGCATGCAACGTGGAATGTTTTTAACGTCGGAGAAGAATTGGCGGGCGGCGCGCCATGCGGCGTGGATAAGGGAAACGGGAGAAGCCCGGTACAGGGTAAGGCTGCTATGGCCACCATGAAAGAGTGCGGCGGCTAGAACTCAGGAACACCCGATCCTATAGCGGGTTGAATCATTGGCAGCAGCCGAGGTTGGCGACCTCTCGTCATGAGATCACTTCACTGGCTGCCGCAATTAGCCTGATCCCGCTGAGAGAAACCCGGTCTTCGTTCACCCGCAGGCTGGGTTTCTCGTAAAAGGAACCTCTCTTATCTTTCTTATCTTTGCGAGTTTGATCGCCATAGGGCCCCGGTCCCGAATTCCTCCGGGGCTTCTGCTTTATCTAATCAATCCACCCGAGTTCGCGCGCCTTGGTGTTTGCTACCTGCCAAGCTCGAGCTAGGAAATCCGAATAGGTAATGGGGGCTCGACTGTCCACCTTGGACCGGAAGTCTTTGGCGAGAAGCTGAGGCGAGTTGGCAGGCTTGTAGTAGGTGATGCCGTAGCTCGTCGCGGGCAAAATGACGACGATCTCATCCCCTAGCACTTCGACCCTAAGTCGGTCAGTCCAATTGGACATTCACCAATATTACAACAAAAAGTGCCCTGGCCGAAGCCGACGCCCAATGAACTCGCGAGGTCTAGATGTCCTCAGTCGTTGTCACCAGCGCGGCGTGCTCGGGTGCCTTCAACGGCGGCTTCATTAAGGTCTCGGCCCACACATAAAAACGAACGGGGTCCATCTTTGTTCACTTAACGTCGGGGATCGTCAGCCCCAGATTGGGTAAGTCCGTAGCGTTCCCGAGTGCCCGCATGGCTCCCACTCCCGTTTGGTCGGGCAATCTTCGCCTGTCCCTCGTCCTCGTCCCCGTGAGGCTTTATCCGGCGACTTCAACCGAAGGCACCATCGCCTTTCGCATGATTCACAAACCCAGCGGCAAGCCGATCAAGTACCTGAAGGGTATCGAGACTGAGCAGGGCCTCGAAGAGGTTCCTGAGGAAGAGATCATCAAGGGCTATGAGCACGCCAGGGGTCACCATGTTCTCATCGACCCGAGAGAGATTGATGCGCTAAAACTCGAAGCCAAGCACACCATCGACATGACGCGGTTTGTCAATCTCGATCAAATCGACAGCCGCTATTTTGAGAAGCCCTATTACCTTCTTCCCGATGGTGACAGCGCGGACGAGGGATATGTCGTCCTGCGCGATGCGCTCGCGAAGAGCAACAAGATGGCGATTGGCCAACTCATCATGCATGGCCGCGAGCATCTGGTCGGCATCACCACGCACAAGAAGGGTCTTGTGCTTCTGATCCTTCGCTATGCCGACGAGCTGCGGAAGCCGGAGCCGTACTTCGACAAGATCGAGGCGAAAGCGGACGCCGATGCGGTGAAGCTCGCCACGGACTTGATCGAGCAGGAGTCGGGGAAATTCCAACCTGAGAAGATGCCGAATGAATATTCCCGCGCCGTGCACGAGCTAGTGCAGGCGAAGGTGGAGCAACGTGCGCCAGAGGTGGAGATAGATACAGCCAAGGGTGAGACGCCAAAGGTCATCAACATTATGGACGCGCTCAAAAAGAGCATGCAGGCGAGGGGGCAAGCCAAGGTTCGTGATGTCGTGCGCCGCCGAATGGGGAAAGAACCCGCCTCTGCTAAGCTGCGGCGAGCATCAAAACGCACCAAACAGACGACAACTACTAGGCGGTCCGTGCACTAGGTGTGCTGGCATCGAAACTCGAGAAGGAGAGTCAGCCTATGCGGCCTTTTGATGCGTGATGGTCTGCCTGCTGTTGTCGAACACGACTTGCCGCAGGCCGGATGACTCTACCAAGGTCACAGTGATCCTATCAGGTTCATTATGCGCCGTGATTTCGATGTCGCCACCCCCTGCGATGACAGCGTTGATGGCTTGCGCATAAGTGGGTTGGACACTGACAATGCTGCTTAGCAAGTCCCCGGCACTCGTCCAGAATCGATCAGTAGGCGGATCTGCGTCGATACCAATAATATGGAGGGTCATAGGACTTCCCCTTAACGCATAACAGAGGGGTGCATAGGTCTGAAATTATGGAGGAAAATCGTGGCCTCAGTTTGGCGGCGAGTTCACCGACGGCAATTGGCAGGGTGAGGTTGGGCCGCTGAAAAGTTGGCACCGGAATTGGCACCGGACACAGCGGGACAAGTGGTCACAAAGGGTTATATTGGCCTTGATTGCTGCCCCGAATTTCGCAGTAAACGTGGCTACCAGTGACAGGTCGACACTAGCTGGGAGCCTGTCTTAAATTGACCAGATTTGGCGGAATCATCTATCGATTGCCGTTGGGATAGCGTGTCAGGGCCGGAGGGGCTTCATCAATGCGCATAAAAGCCGCGTGGCTTCTCTTGAGCCTCTCATCCGCGCTCTCGTTGCCCGCCGGCATCGCCATCGCCCAGGAGGGCACGGTCGTGCCGAAGTCACCTCCCACCACTGGCACGGTCGCCCCGCAGACCGAGCCAAGCTACGACGCGGCGGAGCCGGCGCCAGGTGAGATCAACCAGGGCGCCGCCGATGAGGGCGCAGGCTGGGACGCCGCGGTGGAAGAAGCGCCGGGAGCCACGCCCCTGATCGGCGAGCAGCAAGACGCAGCCATTCAGCGCATCAACGATTATTTCAACAACCTCAAAAGCATCCAAGGCAATTTCGAGCAGGTCAACTCCAACAATAAGCACACCACCGGCCGCTTCTACGTGCAGCGTCCCGGCAAGCTCCGGTTCGACTACGCGCCGCCGAGCACGCTCCGCCTCGTTGCCGACGGGCATTTTCTCGCCATCGAGGACTCAAGCCTGAAGACCGTGGAGAAATATCCCATCGAGTCGACGCCGTTTCGCCTATTGCTCGGCGAAGGCGTCGATCTTGCCCGCGATTCACGCGTCGTCGGCGTCGAGGGCGATGAAGGCTCGATCGCCATCACGCTCGAGGACAACTCCGGCAAGGCGACCGGGCAGATCAAGCTCTATTTCGATACCGCGCCAGAGTTCAAGCTTAGCCAATGGGTCATCACCGACGCGCAAGGGCTTGCCACCACAGTAACCATCAGCGATATAGCGCCTGGACGTAAGGTTGCCGCCGACTTCTTCACCTCGACCACGTCGTTTCAGCCATTTCGCTGATCTCGCACCTGCGAATACTCGGTTTTAACCCTCTCAGGGCTTCACGAATTCGTTAGCGGCCCACATAAAAGACATTGTGAATCAATCCTTTAGCTGCAAATCCGGACCCAGCATTTACGACGTATTAATTTTTTTGGTTGGGGCCTGTTGAAATCTGTTCGCGATCTCCATATTTGTGGGTTCAGAAGCGGCCCACATCGCTTTTCATCGGTAGTGCCCCCCGTCTAGCCGAAGATGTGGTCCGCCCGTGCCGGCTTCCCTCCCGGCACGCGCGCGCAAAAAACGCGCTTCTGGCGCCCAACCACGCGCAGCGGTTGGGCGCCTTTCTTTTGGGCACTCCTCATGCGTTTTCGCCTCGCCACCTGGAACATCAACTCGGTCCGCTTGCGTCTCGATCTCGTCGAGCGTTTCACCCGCGCGCATCAGCCGGACATTCTCTGTCTCCAGGAAATCAAATGCGTTGACGGGCTGTTCCCCGAGCTGCCGCTCCGCACGCTCGGCTTCGACCATGTGGCGGTTGCAGGACAGAAGGGCTATCACGGCGTCGCCGTCCTATCCCGCATTCCCTTCACCAAGGTACAGCGCCGCGATATTTGCGGACGCGGACACGCGCGGCATCTGTCGGTCACTCTCGATGGCGGGGCCTCGCAGGCAAAGCCCCTCACTTTGCACAATGTCTACGTGCCAGCGGGCGGCGACCTGCCCGATCCTTCTCTCAATCCGAAGTTTCGCCACAAACTCGATTTCCTCGAAGCCATGGAGGCGTGGTTCGCCGGCCTTCGCGGCAAGCGCAGCAATCGCATGATCCTTGTCGGCGATCTCAATGTCGCGCCGCTCGAGACCGACGTGTGGTCGCACAAACAGCTCCTGAAGGTGGTGAGCCACACGCCTGCCGAGGTCGAGCGGTTTCTGCGGGTGCAAGCAGCGCATGATTGGGTCGACGTGATGCGCAGGCACGTGCCCACGGAGGAAAAGCTCTTCACCTGGTGGAGCTACCGCAATCGCGATTGGCGCGCCTCAAATCGCGGCCGTCGCCTCGATCATATCTGGACCACGTCGGCGCTCGACGGCGCCGCGACCTCTATGCGCGTGCTAGACGAAGCGCGGGACTGGCCGCGCACTTCAGACCACGTTCCGGTCATCGCCGATTTCGAGATCAACGAGTGAGTCCCCCTCACCCGCTCGCCGCTAGCGCGGCGATCCACCCTATCCCACGAGGGGAGAGGGGAAAAGCGTGCCTCCATATCCAAATCCCCTTGCCCCCCTGCGGGAGAGGGCTTTCTGCCGCGATCTTGCGCGAGCGAAGCTCTGCGCAAGTCGCATGGCGGAAAGGGTGAGGGGTGTCACTCGAGGCTATTGGAGTTCTTTTTGGAGAGACTGGATGGCCGGGACAAGCCCGGCCATGACGAAGGCAAGAAGGCGGAACCGCTCCTGGCTAAGGCACCAGCTTGTAGCCGCCGGTCTCGGTGATCAGCAGCTCGGCCTGGGACGGGTCCTTCTCGATCTTCTGGCGCAGACGATAGATATGCGTCTCCAAGGTATGCGTGGTGACGCCGGCGTTGTAGCCCCACACCTCATGCAGCAACACGTTGCGGGTGACCACACGCTCGCCGGCGCGATAGAGATATTTGAGGATTGAGGTTTCCTTCTCGGTCAGTCTGATCTTGCCTCCGCCGCTATCGACCAGCAATTTGGACGCCGGCTTGAAGGTGTAAGGTCCGATGGTGAAGACGGCATCCTCGCTCTGCTCGTGCTGCCTGAGCTGCGCGCGGATGCGCGCGAGCAGCACGCCGAGCTTGAACGGCTTGGTGACATAGTCGTTGGCGCCCGACTCAAGACCGAGGATGGTGTCGGCATCGGAGGCTTGCCCCGTCAGCATGACGACAGGGCCCTTGAAGCCGCTGCGGCGAAGCAGCTTGCACGCCTCGCGCCCGTCGAGATCTGGGAGGCCGACATCGAGCAGAACGAGATCGACGTGACCGTTCCGCGCAAGCTTGAGCCCGTCCGACGCATTGGCCGCGAGCATCGTGTCGAACTCCTCGTGCAGGGAAAGCTGCTCACTCAAGGAGTCGCGGAGTTCGTCATCGTCGTCGATGATCAGGATCTTGCGCGCATTGCCCATTGGCCGCCCCCGATGAACTCCCGAGGCCTCCAGTATTAAGGGCGGGCTTCCAATTGGACAAGCGGGTCGGTTAGCTTGACAGGACGAAAATGCCAATTGGTCATGAGAGTTAAGCGAAACATCGTGGTCCGGCGCGCGCCCGGAAACCCAAGGGAAGGGCGCCTCGTTTTGGCCCATGGCGTGCGGCGTGCGGCGCTAGGCAAAGGCGGGGTTGCGGCCTTGAAGCGCGAGGGCGATGGCACGACCCCGCTCGGCCGATTTCCCATCCGCCAGGTGCTTTATCGCGCCGACCGCATGAGGCGGCCATGGACGCCATTTCCGCTGCGCGCCATTCGCGCAAACGATGGTTGGTGCGAGGATCCAGCGGACCGCAACTACAACCGGCTCGTGACGCTGTCGCCGAAGTCGGGTGCCGACCGCCTGACCCGCGACGACGCTCTCTACGATCTCGTGCTCGTGCTCGGGCATAACGACGGGCCGCGCGTGAAGGGACGCGGCAGCGCCATCTTCGTGCATCTCGCGCGCCCAGGTTACGCGCCGACGGCGGGGTGCATCGCGCTCTCGCGGCACGATCTGCTGATGCTGCTTGCAGGGCTGCGCCGCGGCTCGGCGATTGTGGTGATGTAAGACGTCAATCGTGGTTCGTATCGCGGGCGCCGAAGATGGCGGTGCCGACACGGACATAAGTAGCGCCGAAGGCGATGGCTTTCTCGAAGTCGCCGCTCATGCCCATGCTCAGTTCCTGCAATCCAAGGCGCGCCGCGATCTTGGCGAGTAGAGCAAAATGCATGGCAGGTTCCTCGTCGAGCGGCGGTATGCACATCAGGCCTTCGATGGGAAGACGGAGCGCGTCGCGGCAGAGGCTAACAAATGCATCCGCCTCGCTCGGCAGAACACCGGACTTCTGCGGCTCCTCGCCGGTGTTCACTTGCACCAGCAGGCGCGGGCGCCTTGCCGCGTGCTTCATTTCCTCGCCAAGCGCCGACACGATCTTCGGCCGGTCGACGCTATGGATCACATCGAAAAGCTCGACCGCGTCGCGCACCTTGTTCGACTGAAGCGGACCGATGAGATGCAGCTCGACATCGGGATGACGCTCGCGCAGCGCCGGCCACTTTGCCTTTGCCTCCTGCACGCGGTTCTCGCCGAAGCGGCGCTGCCCGCACGCAATCGCCTCCTCGATCGCGAGCTCTGGCACGGTCTTGCTGACGGCGATGAGCTTCACCGCCCCCGGATCGCGGCGAGCGCACCGCGCAGCCTCGGCGATATCGCGCTCAACCGCGCGAAGGGAGAAGGCAACTTCCGAATCGCTCATGATCATTTCACACCGGACTGATCGAACACGCTTGCAATGTCGGGCTTGATCTTTTTTGCCGCGGCGATGTCGCCGGCGCCGGTCGCATCGCCTTTCTTCAGCTTGGCGGTGCCGCGTCCGAAGAGCGCCGTGGCGCGCTTCCCGTCGAGCTCTACCGCTGCGTCGTAGTCGGCGATCGCTCTGTCGATCTGGCCTTTGCTTAGATAGGCGAAGCCGCGGCTCTCGAACGCACTCGCGTGTTTCGGACCAATGTCGATGGCAGCGCCGTAATCGGCAATGGCACGGTCGATGTCGCCTTTACTGAAATAGACGCGGCCGCGATTGAACAGCGCGATGGCGGATTTGGCATCGAGAGCGACCGCCTTATCAAAGTCGCGCAGCGCATATTCGAAGTCGCCACGGCGCGCATAAGTGAGCCCGCGCGCGACATACCCTGAGGCCTCGTCAGGCTCGAGCTCGATTACGCGGTTGTTGTCCTCAACCGCGCGCTCGTAGGCGCGCATGTCGGCATAGATGGCGGCGCGGTTGCTGAGCGCCTTGACGTTGCGCGGATTGATCTCGATCGCCGAATCGTAGTCAACAATGGCACGGTCGGTGTCCTTCTTTGCTTCATAGGCGATGGCACGGCCGTAATGGCCGGCGGCGTTGCCGGCATCGAGCGCGAGCCCCTCGCCGAAATCGCTGATCGCCTTGTCGTAGTCTTGTTGCTGGAGATAGGCGCCGGCGCGGCGGAAATAGCTCAAGGCGCGGGTGCGAGCCTCGCCTGACCTGGCGTCGATCAGCGCGGTGCAGCCGCCGATCTGCTGCTCGAGCGGGGGATTGCCGTCTCCCTTGCACCAGGCGAGGTCCTGCGCGCTCTCCGCCCGCGCCAAGTCGGGCGCGAGCAATGAAGCGGCCACCATGACACTCAGGATCGCCGGATGCAGCATGTGCCTTCCTCTAAGCGCTGACGCAGCGTCTTGCCTTAGTCTAGTTGGACGTTCACGTCATTCGCGAGAGAGTGAAGTCGCGCTCCTCACTCAGTCCCACCGCGATTGACCGAACTCTGACTTTCATGGCCTAGTCCGGCCAATTCTCATCGCCCCGAACGCCTGAATCACATGAGCAACCAACGCTACAATCCGAGCGAAGCAGAACCCCGCTGGCAGGCGCTGTGGGAGAGCAAAGGGCTTTTCCACGCCGACGAGAACGACCCGCGCCCGAAATACTATGTTCTTGAAATGTTCCCGTACCCGTCCGGGCGCATCCATATGGGCCACGTGCGCAACTACACCATGGGCGACATCGTCGCCCGCTACATGCGCGCGCGCGGCTACAACGTGCTGCATCCAATGGGCTGGGACGCCTTCGGGCTGCCGGCAGAGAACGCCGCCATAGAGCGCGGCGTCCATCCCGCCAAATGGACCTACGACAACATCGCCACCATGCGCGGTCAGCTCAAGAGCATGGGCCTGTCGCTCGATTGGTCGCGCGAGCTCGCGACCTGCGACCTCGACTACTACCACCAGCAGCAGAAGCTGTTCCTCGATCTGCGGGCAGCGGGCCTCGTCGACCGCAAACAGCGGAAGGTGAATTGGGACCCGGTCGACCAGACGGTGCTCGCCAATGAGCAGGTGATCGACGGCAGAGGCTGGCGGTCTGGCGCGCTCGTCGAGCAGCGCGAGCAGCCTGAATGGGTGTTCAAGATCACCGATTATGCACAAGACCTGCTCGATGCGCTTCAGACGCTCGACCGCTGGCCGGAGAAGGTCCGCCTCATGCAGGCGAACTGGATTGGCCGCTCGGAAGGACTGCTGATCCGCTTCGAGGTGGCGAAGGACGCGCCCGAGGGCGAAGACATCGTCGAGGTGTTCACCACGCGGCCGGACACCCTGTTCGGCGCAAGCTTCTTAGGCCTCGCGCCGGATCATCCGCTCTCCAAGGCGATCGCGACGCGCGACGCCAAGGCCGCTTCCTTCATCGCCGAATGCCAGCATCACGGCACGAGCGCGGCAGAGATCGAGACGCAAGAGAAGAGGGGATACGACACGGGCTTGCGCGTGAAACATCCGGTCATCGCCGGCGCCGAGCTTCCCGTCTACATCGCCAATTTCATCCTCATGGAGTACGGCGCCGGCGCCATCTTCGGCTGCCCGGCGCACGATCAGCGCGACCTCGAATTTGCCCGCGCCCATGGTTTACCGGTGACGCCCGTCGTGCTGCCGCCTGACGCCGATCCGACGAGCTTCACTATTGGCGATGAGGCCTATACCGGCGACGGCATCCTGTTCAACTCAGGCTTCCTCGATCGCCTGTCCATCGTCGATGCCAAGGAGGCGATGGCACAGCGCCTCGCAGCAAAGACGGTCAAAAGCAGGCCGCAAGGCGAGCGCCGCACCGAGTTCCGCCTGCGCGACTGGGGCATTTCGCGCCAGCGCTATTGGGGCTGTCCCATCCCCATGATCCATTGCGAGGTGTGCGGCATCGTCCCGGTGCCCGAGAAGGACCTGCCGGTGAGGCTGCCGGAGGACGTCACCTTCGACGGCAGCGGCAATCCGCTCGACCGCCATCCGACCTGGAAGCATGTTGCCTGCCCGCAATGCGGCGGCCCCGCAACGCGGGAGACCGACACCATGGATACCTTCGTCGATTCGTCCTGGTACTTCGCGCGCTTCTGCTCGCCGCATGCCTCCGTGCCAGTCGACACCAACGCCGTCGGCTATTGGCTTCCCGTCGATCAATATATCGGCGGCGTGGAGCATGCGATCCTGCATCTGCTCTACGCGCGCTTCGTCACTCGCGCCATGCACAAGACAGGGCACGCGCCGGTTGACGAGCCGTTCAAGGGCCTGTTCACCCAAGGCATGGTCACGCACGAGACCTACAAGGACGCCCACGGCAAATGGGTCACGCCCAAGGAGGTGGCCTTTCGCGAGGGCCTGCCCGTGCTGGCCGCGACCGGAGAGTCGATCAGTGTCGGCCCGATCGAATCGATGTCGAAGTCGAAGAAGAACGTGGTCGACCTCGACGACATAATCTCGGCGTATGGCGCCGACACCGCGCGCTGGTTCATGCTGTCCGACACGCCGCCCGAGCGCGACATCGAATGGACAGCCGGTGGCGTCGATGGCGCCTTTCGCTTTCTCCAGCGCATCTGGCGGCTGGTCAACGAGGCCGCGGAGAAGGGGGCAGGCGGCCCACCGCCGGCTCAGTTTTCGGCCGAGGCCTTGGAGCTCCGGCGAGCGGCGCACAGAAGCGTCGCCGCCGTGACCATGGCCATCGACAAACTCCGCTTCAACGTCGCCATCGCCAATATCTACGAACTCTCCAACGCGCTTTCCGCAGCCCTCAATTCGGCTGGCGACAAACCTGCGCCGGACATGCGATTTTCCCTCCGGGAAGCCGCGGAAATGCTCACCCAAATCGCCGCCCCAATGGTGCCGCATCTAGTTGAAGAATGTTGGCAGGCGCTCGGGAATCAGGGACTTTTGGCCGAACAGGCCTGGCCGACCCCGGATCCGGGGCTCCTGACCGACGATACCGTGACTATTGCGGTACAGGTGAACGGAAAAAGGCGGGATGAATTGAGGATTGCACGCGACGCATCGAAGGAAGATATTGAAGCTGCGGCGCTAAAGCTCGACAATGTCGTGCGCGCCATTGGGGGACGTCAGATTAAGAAGGTTGTGATCGTGCCGCAGAGGATCGTCAATGTGGTGGCCTAAGCCATTGCTTGCCGCTCTGGCTCTGCTCGCGCTCGGCTTGGCCGGCTGTGGGTTGCAGCCGCTTTACGGCTCGACCGCCAGCGGCTCGCGGCTTGCTGCCGTCATGTCCAGCGTTGATGTGGCGCCGGTCCCCGGCCGCGTCGGCCAGAGGGTACGCAACGAGCTGATCTTCGAGAACACCGGCGGCAGCGGCGCCCCCCCGCAGACCAACTACAAGCTCGACATCGTCATCAAGGAGAACTTGACCAACGAGCTCGTCGAGATCAGCGGCGATGCCAAGTCGCAAGTCTACGAGCTTGATGCGACGTTCAAGCTGATCGCCAAGGACGGCAGGGTGGTGCTCGAAGGCAAGGCCACCTCGCGGGCGGCTTACGAGCGCTTCCAGACGATCTTCTCCAATGTGCGCGCGCGCCAGGATGCTGAGAACCGCGCGGCTCGTACCGTCGCCGAAAGCATCAAGGTGCGTATCGCCGCCTATCTGTCGCAGGCGGCTTAAGCTCGTCTTTCGCAACGGCCGTTCGTTCCCATGGTCGCTTACAAGACCGGATCGTTTCAGCGCATCCTCAAATTGCTCGATCCGTCCTGCCGCGCCGGACTCGTCTATGGCCCTGACGCCGGGCTTGTGGCAGAGCGTGCAGCGACGCTCACCGATGCGTTCGCAGGCAAACGCAAAGGGGCGGTGGAGGTCGTTCGCCTCGACGACAAGGATCTTGCCGAGGATCCCGCGCGGCTCGAAGTCGAGCTTCGTACCATCTCCATGTTTGCCGACGGAAAGGTGGTGCGTGTCGCGCCTGGCGCGCGCCTCGATGTGCCAATGCTGAAGACGCTGCTCGACGCGCCGCTCGCAGGCGCGCTCGTCATCGAGGCCGGAGCGCTTAGGCCAGACTCGGCCTTGCGCAAATTATTCGAAGGCCACAAGACAGCTGCGGCGCTTCCGAGCTATAGCGACGAGCGCTCCGTTTCCGAGCTGATCGACGAGGAACTCGACAGGGCTAACCTCAAGATTGACAACGAGACGCGGAGCTACCTCATGGCGCGGCTCGGCGCGGATCAGGCGATGTCGCGCGCCGAAGTCGCCAAGCTTGCGCTGTATGCCGCAGATCGCGGAAGCGTCACCGTCGGCGATGTCGACGCCATCGTCGGCGACAGCGCCGAGATCGCGGTCGAGAACTTCGTCTATGACGTCAGCGCAGGGGAAACAAAGGAGGCGCTGTACGAGCTCACAAGACTCGCAGTTTCAGGCACAGAGTCTTCGGTCGCGCTTTCTGCGCTCGGGCGTCACTTCACCCAGCTTCACCGCATCGCTTCGGCGCAAGCCGCAGGCGTCGCGCCGGAGCAGGCGCTCCGGTCGCTCCGCCCGCGTCCGCATTTCAAGCGCGAGAAGGCCTTCATCGCCGACAGTCGCCGCATCGGCGCGCAGCGCCTGCTCGAGGCGCTGCCGCTGATCCAGGAGGCGGTGAAGCGCGCGCGGCTCAATCCAGACCTTGAACGCGCCGTTGCCGAGCGTCTGGTGCTGACCCTCACGCGGGCGCGGGAGAGAGGCTCAGGCGCGCGGGCCTAGCCCAACGCGAAGCCCTGTTGCGGGACGAGCAAAACCGTTGTACCCGCGGCACGATGTGACCTCCGGGGACGATCATGGACCAGCGCCGCAAACGGCTTGCCGATCTCATCAAGGAGCGCTCGTTCCGGCGCGGCAACTTCACGTTGGCGTCGGGCAAGCAGAGCGCGTACTACTTCGACAGCAAGCCGACCATGCTGCATCCGGAAGGCGCTGGCCTGCTCGCAGCGCTGATCGTCGACGAGATCAAGGATGTGAAGGCCGACTGCGTCGGCGGCTTGGAGATGGGCGCCGTTCCGCTCATCGCGCCGGTGGCGATGCGAAGCTTGGAGGCGGGGCGTCCACTTGACGGATTCTTCGTGCGCAAGGCACCGAAGGATCACGGCACCAGGAAGCGCATCGAGGGTCTCGATATGGCTGGCAGGTCTGCGGTGATTCTCGAGGACGTCACCACGACCGGCGGCTCGGCCATGCAGGCGGTCGAGGAGGTGAGGGCGGCGGGCGGAACCGTCGCGCTCGTGCTGTCGATCCTCGATCGTGGGGAGGGCGCCGCCGAGCTTTATGCCGCAGCTGGCGTGCCCTTCACATCGCTGTTCCACGCCGAGGAATTCCTCCGTGATTAACCGCTTCAATCTTCCTTAAGCCGCCACGCGCATAAAGAGCGCATCGGATGGAAGGGGAATGTATTGAGTGGATCACCCTGGGCTCTGATCGTGCTTGACCTCATCGGTGGCGGCGCACTTGCCGCGGCCTTGATCTACGTGGCCGCACGGGGTCGCCTGCGCTAGTGGGCGCCAGGTTCGGCGCCGGCGCCAGACCAAATCTAGCGTGTGTGATTCAAAATAACCGCTGAAGAGTTCCCGGTTGGAGCGACCTCGAACATGATCACGAGCACCGCTGTGGCAATCAGCGTGACGAAGATCGCCATCACCAAACCACGCGGCAGTGCGGCGGCAGCGCAGAGAATCGCCAACGCCACGACTGAAATAAGTACGATACCTGCTCCCATCGGCCATTCCCCCGTAAGCCGAATCGAGCAGACAACTTTTAAGAAAATCTGAAGCACCGGCGTACGACAGAGCATAGCCTCAATACCTCCCCCTGGTGGGGAGGTCGGCGCGCGTAGCGCGCCGGGTGGGGGGTTCGGCGTATTCGAAGCTCTGGGCGAGAGGGTGACGACCCCCACCCCGCCCTCCCCACAAGGGGAGAGATGGAGCCTGCCGCGATGCTCAGACTTCAAGCCGCGCGGCTCAAGGACCTACCGATACGCGGGCCGGCGCAAGAGGCGGTGGCGCAGATCCTCGAGCTGGTCGAGGTTCGTGTAGCGGATGCGAAGCTCGCCCTTCTCGCCGCGGCCTGAGCGGATATCGACGTCGAGGCCCAGCGCTTCCCTCAGCTCAGATTCGGCAGCGCGCGTGTCGGCATTCTTCGCCTTTGTCTTGCGGCCTTTGCCCGACACCGCAGGCTTGTCCTGAACCAACGCCTCGACCTGGCGCACCGTTAACCCTTCGTTAACGATTCGCTCCGCGAGCGCGGCAGCGTCGGCGCGCCCGATCAGGCAGCGCGCATGACCGGCCGAGAGATCGCCAGACCGCAGCAGGGCCTGCACGCTCTCAGGCAGCTTGAGCAGCCGGAGCGTGTTGGCGAGATGGCTGCGGCTCTTGCCGATGACCTTGGACAGATCTTCCTGCGTGTAGTCGTGACCGTCCATCAAGAGCTGGTAACCCTCAGCCTCCTCGACGGCATTCAGGTCCTCGCGCTGGACGTTTTCGATCATGGCGATCTCGATCGCTTCTTGATCGGAGAGCGCGCGAACGACGACCGAAACCTCGTGCAGATTGGCGCGCTGCGCCGCGCGCCAGCGGCGCTCGCCGGCGACGATCTCGTAGCTCTCATGCTCGCCGCGAACTGGGCGCACCACGAGCGGCTGCACCAGACCGCGCTCGCGGATCGAGACCGCAAGCTCCTCGATCTGCGCTTCGGAGAAATTCCGCCTCGGGTTGAAGCGCCCAGCCTTGATCGTATCCAAGGCGACGTTGCGCTGGCCTTCGACCTCGACGAACTCGGAGCCATCGCCCTCGCCGATCAGCGAGGCAAGGCTCCGTCCGAGCCTCATCCTGTGCATTCCTGCAGCCATCATGGCCTCCTTGTTCCGCCGCCGCTTTGAGACGCCACTTACGCCGCACGCATCCGCCGCTCGCGCTCGATCACCTCTGACGCAAGCCTGATATAGGCCTGGCTGCCGGAGCATCGATAATCGTAGAGAAGCACCGGCTTCCCGTGCGACGGCGACTCGGCGATGCGCACGTTGCGCGGGATGATGGTGGCGTAGACCTTGTCGCCGAGCACGCGGCGCACGTCGTCAACCACCTGGTCTGCGAGCGACGTGCGCTGATCGTACATGGTGAGCACCACACCGTGGATAAGGAGCTTCGGGTTGAGGCGGACCCTGATCTCCTCGACCGTGCTCAAGAGTTGCGCCAGGCCTTCCAGCGCAAAGAATTCGCATTGCAGCGGCACGAGCACGGCATCGGCCGCGGCGAGCGCATTGACGGTGAGCAGATTGAGCGACGGCGGACAATCGATGAGGATGTAGGTGGTGGCAGTCGCCGGATCCTCTGTCGCCAGCATCAGCGCGATGGCGTCGCGCAGCCGGTAATGCCGCCCAGTGGCTGCCATCGATTCACGCTCGAAGGCCATGAGGTCGATGGTGGCCGGCACCACCGACAGTCCCGGCACGTTGGTATCGACCCGCGCCACGGCGAACGGCACCTTGCCGTTCAGCACGTCCGACGTCGAGTGACGCCGCTCGTCGATGCCTAAGCCGGTGCTCGCATTTCCTTGCGGGTCGAGGTCGACGATCATCACCCGCTCGCCGATCGCGGCAAGCGCAGTGCCGAGATTAATAGCCGTGGTGGTCTTGCCGACGCCGCCCTTCTGATTGGCGAGCGCGAGCATGCGCGTGCGGCGCGGATGAAGCGTGGTCATCGCGTCTTCGCCTTCGCGCGCTTGGCGAGGTGGCTGATCTCCAGAATGAAGGAGTCCTCCGCGGTCATGCTTGGATGCAGATGGCAGGTGAAGTTGAACCGCCGCTTTGCGGACTCGATCTCCTTGCCAGCGTCGCGGCCTTTCAAGAACAGCCCCCTCGTCCCCGACTTCAGCCACGGCGCCGCAAGTTCGAGCAGATGCGGCAAAGGAGCCAGCGCCCGCGCGGTCACGAGGTCAGGCTTGAGGCTTGTAGCGCTCTTGCTCAGCTCTTCAATCCGCATGCAGTGGATCTCCACAGGCGCCGATGTGGCGCGGGCGACCTCGGCAAGGAACGCGCACTTCTTGTTAGTGCTCTCCACCAAGTGCATGACGAAATTAGCGTGATTCGCCTGGAGGATGGCAATGACAAGGCCGGGAAATCCCGCGCCTGCCCCTAGGTCGAGCCAGACGCGGGCGTCGGGCGCCAGGCGGAGAATTTGGGCGGAATCGGCGAAATGCCGGTCCCAAAGCTGGGGCACGGTTTTGGCCGAGACCAAATTTGCGCGGGCTTGCCCTTCGGCTAAAAGCTCGGCGTAGCGAATAAGTCTGTGGATTGTTTCACGTGGAACTTTAAAGGCTTCCGCGAACTGCTCGGGGCCGACGATAGGATTTGACCGGTTGGCGCCCCGCCCCTGGCCTTCGCTCAGGCGGTCTTCCACCGCGAACCCTTCTTCAGATGGGCGAGCAGCAGGAGGAGTGCCGCAGGCGTCATGCCGTCGAGGCGGGCCGCCTGGCCGAGGCTCGCCGGCCGGTCGCGCTCAAGCTTCTGCCTGACCTCCGTGGAAAGTCCGGCGATGCCGTCAAAGGCGAAGTCGTGCGGGATCGTGACGCTCTCCTCTTTGCGGAAGGCGGCGATGTCGATCTCCTGGCGCTTGAGATAGACGGCATAGCGCGCATCGACGGCGAGCTGTTCGGCGATCTTGATCTCGAGTGCGCCGATCTCGGGCCAAATGGGAGCGAGCGTTGCGAGGCCGATGTCTGGATAAGAGAGCAGCTCGTAGGCACTGCGCTTCCTGCCATCGCGATTGACGGTGAGGCCGCGCTTAACGGCTTCGTCGGGTGTGAGGGTGAGTCCCTTCAGCAGAGCTTCGCCGTCGGCGAGGGCTTTCGACTTTGCGGCGAAGGATGTTGCGCGCTCAGTGCCGACGCAGCCTGTGGCGAGGCCGAGCGGCGTGAGTCGCTGGTCGGCATTGTCGGCGCGAAGGGTGAGCCGGTACTCAGCGCGTGAGGTGAACATGCGGTAGGGCTCGGCGACGCCGCGCGTGACGAGGTCGTCGATCATCACGCCGAGATAGCCGTCGGCGCGGGTGACGATGAAGGGATCGCGCGCACCCGACGCAGCGCGCGCGGCGTTGATGCCGGCGAGCACCCCCTGCCCCGCGGCTTCCTCATAACCGGTGGTGCCGTTGATCTGCCCGGCGAGGAAGAGCCGCGGCACGGCCTTGACCTCGAAGCCGAGCGTCAGCTCGCGCGGATCGACGTAGTCGTATTCGATGGCGTAGCCGGGTCGCTTCACGCGCGCCCGCTCCAGCCCAGGGATCGTGGTGAGGAAGGCGAGCTGCACTTCTTCGGGCAGCGAGGTCGAGATGCCGTTGGGGTAGACGGTATCGTCGTCGAGACCTTCTGGCTCGAGGAAGATCTGGTGCCGCTCGCGCTCCTTGAAGCGCACGACCTTGTCTTCGATCGACGGGCAATAACGCGGGCCGACGCTTTGGATGTCGCCGGAGTACATTGGCGCGCGGGCGAGGTTCGACGCGATGATGGCGTGGGTCGCTTCCGTGGTGTGGGTGATGTGGCAGGCGACCTGCGGCGTGGTGATGCGGTCCGTCAGGAAGGAGAAGGGCTGCGGAGGGTCGTCGCCCTGCTGCACCTGGAGGGTGCCCCAGTTGATGGTCTTGCCGTCGAGGCGCGGCGGCGTGCCGGTCTTGAGCCTACCCATGCGCACGCCGAGACCATAGAGCCTGGTCGAGAGACCGAGCGCTGGCGCCTCGTTGATGCGGCCGGCGGGGATCTTGCGCTCGCCGATATGGATGAGGCCGTTAAGGAAAGTGCCGGTGGTGAGCACCACGCCGCCCGCGCGGATCTCGCGGCCATCGGCAGTGACGATACCGGCGGCATTGCCCTGCTCGAGGATCAGGTCTTCGACCGCGGCTTCGATCACCTCGAGGTTCGGGGTGGCGCTGATCGCCGCCTGCATGGCCTCACGGTAGAGCTTGCGGTCGGCCTGGGAGCGGGGGCCTTGCACCGCAGGGCCTTTGCTCCGGTTCAGCACGCGGAACTGGATGCCGGCCAAGTCGGCGACCCTACCCATCAGGCCGTCGAGGGCATCGATCTCGCGGACCAGATGCCCCTTGCCGAGCCCGCCAATGGCCGGATTGCAGGACATTTCGCCGATGGTAGCGAAGCCGTGGGTGACCAGCGCCGTGCGCGCACCCATGCGGGCGGCCGCAGCGGCAGCCTCGCAGCCGGCATGGCCGCCGCCGATGACGACAACGTCGTAGGCGTGGGAATTCCGCGCTTTGTTCATGGGGCCTGTACCTAATCTGTTCCGCGGGCGGCGGCAATGTTTCACGTGAATCAATTCGGGCCTCACCCTTCGAGACGATCTACGGCCCTCCTCAGGGTGAGGGTATAGCCCTCATGGTGAGGAGCGCCCGAAGGGCGCGTCTCGACCATCAAGCAATTGACTCACTTGCCGATGCAGAACTCCGAGAAGATGGCGCCGAGCACCTCCTCAACGTCGATGCGCCCGGTGAGCCGGCCGAGATGGCGGGCGGCGATGCGAAGCTCCTCAACCTTGATTTCCGGTCCTCCCCGCTCCCCGCGGAAGCGCTGAAGGGCCTCGGCGGCGGCTTCGAGCTCGGCGCGGTGGCGGGCGCGGGTGATGATTGTAGGCTCGCCGACGGCAAGCCCCTCCTCGGCATGCTTGGCCAAGATGTCGACCAGCTCCGACACCCCCTCGCCGGTCTTGGCTGACAGCCTAATGGCGCTCAATTGCGCGGATAGGCGCGCATTTGGCGCGGAATGGACGAGGTCAATTTTGTTGATGACGCGCAATGGCGCGGAAGGTCCCGGAATGGGCGCGGAACTCTGCTCCGGCGCGGTCGCATCGATCATCCACAGCACGAGATCGGCGTCCTCAACTCGCTGAAGCGTCCGCCTGATCCCCTCCGCCTCGACCGCACCTTGTGCAGCTCTTATCCCCGCCGTGTCGGTGACGATGACGGGTAATCCCCGCAGGTCGAGATGGACCTCGATGACATCGCGGGTGGTCCCCGCCTCCTCCGACACGATGGCGACGTCGCGACGCGCGAGCGCATTCAGCAGAGACGACTTGCCGACGTTTGGCGGTCCGGCGATGACGACGCGGAAACCGTCGCGCAGCCGTTCGCCGCGGCGGTCGGCGAGATGATGCGTAATGGCGGCGAGCAGCTTGGCGACGGCAGCGTCGGCCTGCACCGCTGCGTCGGCTGCGACATCGGCCTCATCGGCGAAGTCGAGGCCGGCCTCGGCGAGCGCCTGCGCCTTGACCAACTCCTCGCGCCACAACTCGTAGAGCGCCCGCGCCCCGCCTTCGGCCTGCGCGATCGCTTGGCGCGCCTGCGCCTCGGTCTCGGCGGCGACGAGATCGGCAAGGCCCTCGACCTCGGTGAGATCGATCCGCCCGTTCTCGAAGGCGCGCCGCGCAAACTCGCCGGGCTCGGCGAGCCGCAAGCCTCTGAGCGAGATGAGCGCATCGATGACGCGCGCGACCACGGCGCGGCCGCCATGAATGTGCAGCTCGGCGATGTCCTCTCCGGTGAAGCTCGCTGGCCCAGGCAGCCAGAGCGCGAGCCCGCGATCGAGCACCTCGCCGGTTCCCGGGCTCTTGATCTTGCGCAAGCTCGCCTGGCGCGGCGGCGGCGGCGGACCGCAAAGCTGGCGGAGCGCGTCGCCCGCACCCGGCCCCGAGATGCGGATGACCGCAACCCCTGCTCGACCAGGCGCGCTCGCCAGCGCGCAGATGGTTTCCCGCTGCCATGGAATTCGACGCTGCATGGCTGGGCTTTCCCTCGACGGCATGCGTTATTCTAGCGGTGATCGGAGGCACAATGACAGACGCCGCAGTAGAGATAAGTTGATGCCTAATTCTCTAATCATAACATTAGCTTGGATTATGATGTCCAATAACTGTCCAATATAATACCCCTGCGAGGCGCACAGTAGCCGGGTGGCGGGCCTAAGCCAACCGCGCCCCCTGGCCGCTTGCCGCGCATCTAATCAACAATGCCGTCATCAATCCTTCGCCGTCGCGTCATGCAGTTGTGATAATCGGTTGCGGGTGATGACCCTCCCTCGTCATCACAGGTTCCCCTCTCGGAACCAGGTTCCCCCCCAAATGGAACCCTAGAAGCCCCGCTCCCCCCGTGCGGGGCTTCTTCATTTGCAACGCAGAGTAACAAGGCATGTTCGCAGAGCAGATAATTTCGCGCACCACAGGCCGCCTGCCGTTTGTGTCGCGTAGGCTCTACAGTTGCATAGGCCTAAACCGACTTCGTGACTCTCGCCGCGTAGCTGTTTAGCGTAGCTCACCCAATGCTTTCCCTTTGAGGGGAGCGGGAAGAGCCCTGGCACCCTGCGGTCAGGGCTCTTTTTCTCATTTAACGCTGGTTGCTTAATCTCCGTCAGGTGAGATAATTAGGCCGTGGTGATGGTTCCCTGCCATCATCATGTCTCTCCTTTCGAAGAGCGGAAGAAGCCCTGGCATCCACCGTCCGGGCTTCTTCTTTTAAGCTGCTAAAACCATCATGCCTCGCGTGATTCATCCCCGGCTTGGATTCATCGAGCCCCAGCTTGCGTCCCCGGTTGATCAACCACCCGTTGCTTTGGAACGAAATCAAACAGATGACCTGTTCGCGGTGGGCGAGCCGGGGCCTCTCTCAGCCTAGGGGGCTGATTGCTGGACTGGCAGGGAGTTTGTCCAGCCCCGGGTCAACCCGCGATGGGGAAGGGTGTTCCTCGCGCTCAACCCGGCTCGCGGCGGGCCTCGCTGTTTTTGTGATAGGTTCAGCATCATGGCCAAAATTTTCAGCATGGGGGAGTGGCGAAAAGCTACACGCGACAAGCTTACGGCGGAGATTGCCCATCACGATGAAAACCCGGTGAATGACGCCGAAACCGATAGGCTGATTGCTAGTCTCAACGGCCTAATGAGCGTTACACCGCTCTCTGATGAAGAGAAGATGACCGTTGTTTGGACAAAGCTTGTTGAGCTGCTTGCCGGCATCGACGACGAGGCGGAACGCAATCTTTATGTGCAAGAAATCAGAAAGCTTCTCGACCAAGACGTTGTGGAAGCCGCGCGATCTGCCTTCAAAGAATTTGAATAGCTACCGTCGCAGCGCATGCAGCGCAGCCAAGTCCTCCACCGATAGGTGAAGCAAGTTACCGTAATTGTCGTGCCACTCATTGCACGTCAGGCACCCGCGAAGGCGCTGGCCCCGGTTATCGACCTCAATGAGAGGCTGTTTGCACTTATTTGCACTTCGCGATCACGGCGGGAGAGAACCCGTATGTTTGGGAACAGGGGTGTCGGTACGCGCCTCCACTAAGTCAGCGCCTCCTACTGCGTCGGTCAAGAGGGCCTTAGCTTACGGGTTGTCCTAAGACGTAACGGAGGGCACCACCGAGCCCGTAAGCCCCGATTTTATGAGCGATATTCCGCGCCATTAGTCCCCACACGTAATAGCGCGCGGCATATTGGCAACGAGCCGGTTGTGCCGTCTGACCCGGCAGCGGCCGGAAGTAGGCGAGTCCTTCCTCGCACGCCGATGGCGAGCGGAAATCACCCCAAAAATAAAACTCATCGATCTTGTTGATCTTGTCATAGTCAGGAAAGGTCAGCCGTGCTCGCGTCTGTACGGCATAGCAGGCTATCAGACCAACAAGCACGCCGATGATTAGGAACTTCATGAATGCGATTGTTCATTCAGGGTCATCGTTTATCTCCGCAATAAGTGTCGCTCGTATCTGCATCAGCTTAGGCCACCACTCAGCACCAGCCGAGTTGGGTGGGTAGGGACATTGCTCATCGTCTTGCAGCCGTCGCCGGGAACGCTCACCCCGGTCGCGGCGGCATCGCCTTTAGGGTAGCCTAAAGTTTCGCTGGCGAGTGAGCTGGCGTTCTTTCTCAACCTTCAGCCCCCGCTCCTTACTAGTCCGGGGGCCTTTTTTTAACCGGTCTGTTTGGTTGAGTCGTCTTCCTCAATCACCGCAAGGAGCGCTTCGGCCTGCTCTAACTCTTCAGCGAGCTTGATCCACGTCCGAGCGAGTTTGGCGAAATGATCTCTCTGCTCTGGTGTGCTTGCGCCTTTGGCTGGGTGCACACAATTGAGCGCGTGCTGACGACACTCTTTGGGATCGCCTGGCATCACATGTCTTTTGACATGTGGCGTTGGCTATCCTGTCGAAAAGAATTTAGCCGAGGCGGACGCATTGGCGACTGGCCAACAGCCCAAGGTCGAAGTGCAAGGCAACCAATAATTCTGAGAGAGCCCTAGTTCCTTCGCCGACTATCCGCCAACAACCTCGTCTTCTGCCTCCGGTGTCACTCTCCGACCGGGCGGGTGTTTCCGCGTGTTAGAGCATTGGGTCACCACACCGCCCAAAAACCACCAAACGATTGGGCTAGTATAACGCCGATTGTGGTTGACCCTTTTTGGAGGGACCCGCGATGGCAACGACCCGCTTCTCAGCTTTGCTAGTCCTACCGGCGACTTTGTGGCTTGCTGCCAGTCCACCTCGTCCAGACGACAATTGCAGTATCACTCGTCCGGGTGGATTAACGGAGCCTGGCGTCGTAAACGACAACGGAAAGTGTTGCAGCTCCTTCTACTCCAATAGCGGCAACCCAGATGACTGCGTGCCTGCAACGCCGGGACGACCCGATGGCGCAGAATTCTATACTTCAGTGTTAAAACACTGATCGGTGCCGATCAGGCTCGGACCCGGCGTCAATCCTGGCCACAACTGCTTCATCGAACGCAGAGCGCGCATGCCTTGGGACATCAGAAGCGAAGCTGCTAAGGAGCGTATAGTCGCCTTCGGCATTGTGTTGGTGCTGTTGTTCGTCGCAGTCCTTTTTGTGCTCGCGTTCGGCGCGGTCTTACCCGTGCCCTTCACGCCCTTTCCAATGATGGCTTCTACTGCTTGCGCGCTATCCTATCTCGTGCGGCGCATAAGATAGGAGAAAGCACAAGCCCACCGATGTAAGTCGTGCGCCGATTCCCGTCAAGCTACGCTTCTGCCTCCGTGTGGACAACTAGCGAATAGCCTTCACCTTGGACTTAACCGTGCCGAACCTCGGCGCGAACTTCCGAACCTGTTCGACAACATAACTGGGTGCCAAGTGGCCGTAGTGCTTTTCGACCATGCGCGTATCGACGTGGCCCATGTTTCTAGAAACCACCATGAGCGGCATCCCGGCCATGACTGCATGGCTCGCCCATGTATGCCTTAAACCGTGGAAGCTAATACGCTCGTCTAGCCTTGCAGCCTTGCACGCCCTCCGCATTGGGTGGCTCTGATCGTCGTGGTCCCATACTCTGCCGAACATCGGCGCGTTGGTTGGTTGACCGGCGACTAAACCGGCGAAGAAAGACTGCCCTTCCTCAGTCAGGATAACGAGCCGCCCCCTGCCAACCTTTGACTTGAGGATATGCAGAGTGCCGCTATCGGGGTGATAGTCGCCACACACCAGCCTAGCCAGCTCACCGTAACGGCATCCGGTTTCCAGAGCCGCCCGCACCAGCGGCCGAAAGTCTGGTTCGCAGGCATTCAATAGCCGTTCGCATTCGGCAAGGGATAGAAAGCGAGTCTTGGCCTTATCAACTCCCTTGAACGGTTTAACCCGTCGCCATTCCCCGTCCGATCTTACCTTGCCCTCGGCAAAGGCTAGATTGAGAGCTGCCCGCAACACCGTCCAAACCCTATTGGCAGAGCATTGGCTTTTGCGGATGGCCTCTTCGCTATCGCCCCGAACCATACTCTTGAGCCATGCCCGTAGGCGGTCGGCGGTAAGCTCATCGACCAGAACATCGCCCAGTGGGGACAGGATATGATTCCGGTAGCGGCTGCTGGGCTCGCTCCTGGGGCCGAGGTGGTCTAGATAGGCATCCAGGGCATCCTGAACCCGGTAGGGGCCGCTGTAGACCAGCTTGCCGCCGATCTCGCGGGCCTTCTCCTGCGCCTGCCAGAAGTTCAACACCTGGTCGCCGTCAGCATCCTCGATGTCGTCAGCGGTGGCGATGGTGTCCGTGATATAGGATTGGTCGCCAGCATAGCGCCGAACGACCCACTTACCCTCGACCTTACCCTTGCGGTAGCCAAGGTGTAACCCCTCTCCGATAGCCTTGTAATAAGGCTTCCCCTGAGGCTTGAGCTTGCCCCTCGCAGCCCTAGATTCCAGAGAGGCATCCCGAACACGTCTAGCCATGAAAACCCTCCCGTTGTCCAACACTGTCCAATATATGTACGAAAACGTCTAATAGACGAGTGTCAATCAGTAGGGAGTCAAACGGGCTAGTTTCTGCGGTTTTTAGTACAGCGGTAACCACATATGGACACTAACGACGCCTCAGTAGAGGAACGCGCGGGAGAAGGAAATCGTCTCGGCCGCGAGACGAGCCCCTACCTCCTCCAGCACCAGGAGAACCCGGTGCATTGGTGGGCGTGGGGGCCTGAGGCGCTCGCCGAAGCCAAGCGCACCGGCAAGCCGATCCTGCTCTCGGTCGGCTACGCCGCCTGCCATTGGTGCCACGTCATGGCGCATGAGAGCTTCGAGGACGGCGAGACCGCGGAGGTGATGAACGACCTCTTCGTCAACATCAAGGTCGACCGCGAGGAGCGCCCTGACGTCGACGCTATCTACATGTCAGCGCTGCACGAGCTCGGCGAGCAGGGCGGCTGGCCGCTGACCATGTTCCTCACCTCGGACGCCGAGCCCTTCTGGGGCGGCACCTACTTCCCCAAGCAGGCGCGCTATGGCCGCCCCGCCTTCGGGCATGTGCTGAAGGAGATCGCGCGCATCTATCGCGACGAGCCGGACAAGGTGCGGCAGAACGCGACGGCGCTGAAGCAGGCGCTTGCGCCGAAGTTCGAGCCGGGTCCCGACGCGATCCCCGGCGACGCAGCGCTCGAGGATCTCGCCCGTCGCCTGCTCCAGCTCGTCGATCCGACGCATGGCGGCATCAGAGGTGCGCCAAAATTTCCGCAATCGCAATTCTTCACCTTCCTTTGGCGCGCTGGACTCCGCTACGGATTGCCCAATCCGATCGAGGCGGTGACGCTCACCCTGACCCATATCGCGCAAGGCGGCATCTACGATCATCTCGGTGGCGGCTTCGCCCGCTACAGCGTGGACGAGCGCTGGCTCGTGCCGCATTTCGAGAAGATGCTCTACGACAACGCGCTGCTGCTCGAGCTGATGACCGAGGTGTGGCGCGAAACCGGCGATCCGCTGTTCGCGCTCCGCACAGCAGAGACCATCGTCTGGCTGATGCGCGAGATGGTCACGGAAGGCGGGGGCTTCGCTTCGTCGCTCGACGCCGACAGCGAGGGCGAGGAGGGGAAGTTCTATGTGTGGAGTCTCGCCGAGATCGAGGAGGTCTTGGGCGCGGAAGACGCCAACCTGTTCGCCGAGATCTACGACGTGACGCCGGAGGGGAATTTCGAAGGCCACACTATTCTCAATAGGATCAACACCTTAGAGCTTCGTGACGACGCCATCGAGGCGCGCCTTGTCGAGATGCGGGCGAAGCTGCTCGTCGCCCGCGCCTCACGCATCCGCCCAAGCTTCGACGACAAGGTGCTCGCAGACTGGAACGGGCTCTTGATCGCTGCGCTCGCCAAAGCCGCAGATGTCTTCGTGCGTGTCGATTGGCTGGAGGCGGTAGAGCGCGCCTTCGATTTTGTCAGCACACAGATGATAAAGAACGACCGCCTGCTCCACTCCTATTGCGCCGGCGAAGCGAGGGCGCCGGCGACCGCCACCGACTACGCCAACATAATCAAGGCTGCGCTCGCGCTCGCGAGCGTCACCGGCAATCCGGAATACATCGCGCGCGCGCGCGAATGGGTTGACGTGCTCGACCGGCACTATTGGGCGGAAGGTCACGGCGGATATTTTCTTGCCGCCGACGACACCGACGATCTCATCGTGCGCACCATCAACGCGCTCGACGACGCGACGCCGAACGCGAACGGCACCATGGTGTCGAACCTGATGCAGCTTTATCTGTGGACCGGAGAGGAGCGCTATCGCGACCGCGCCGAGGCAATCGTGCGCGGCTTCAGCGGCGCCATCGCCAAGAACGTGTTTTCGCATACCGGGCTGCTCTCTGGCGTCATCGATCTCCTGGCGCCCGCGCATATCGTCATCGTGGTGCCGGAGGGCGGCGATGCCAACGCGCTCCGCCGCGCGCTCGCCGACGTGTCGCTGCCGAACGCCGTGGTACAGGAGTTGAGGGCAGGGGACTCACGCGTGAGTACCTCAGTGCCGCCGAACTCACCTGCGCACGGTAAGACGGCGATCGGCGGCAAGCCGACGGCCTATGTCTGCATCGGCCCGCAATGCTCCGCGCCTGTGACTGACGCAGCGGCGCTGGTGGAGGCGGTGCGGGAGGGGCGGCAAGGCAAGCGGTTTCACTAAACACTCCCCCATAGGGGAGAGGGATGGGGTGAGGTGTCGGCGTCGATTCAATGGCCCCCTCACCCCACCGCAAAGCGGTCGTCCTCTCCCCAAGAAGGGGGGGCCAAGAGAGGGGGGAGTCTGCGGCGACCTCTGAGTTCGTCCGAAAAGAGAGAAGCCCCGCACGGGGGGCGGGGCTTCTGGTTCCAGCGCAGGAACAGGTGATGGGGAGGGGGCACCATCACTGTCGCCCTTCATAGCGGCGAGATGTTTCGGATTGCCCTTCGAAGACGGGAAAATTTGACACGAGTTGCAAAAGGCCCAGGCCTTCCGCGCGCCCGAAGACTGCTTTCCAGCCTATACCTCCATATTTCTATCTACGGTTGTATGCACTCGGCTCGGACATGGCCAACGGAAAGACCGAATAACGGTTCGTCTTCGGCGTCGGCATCTATCGGACGCGGTTCAACAATCTTCGCGCAAGGATCGCCGACGTCATCGAGAGGGACGATTTCGGCTCGCTCACGATTCTTTTCTCGAGCGAAGGCGGCAGCACGGACAATTCGCTCGCGCTGTTCAATTTCCTGACCCAGCTTCCGGTCCCCGGTGCACATGCACGGCATGGGCATATCGGCAGCGCGGCAGTGCCCGTCTTCCTCGCCGGCAGCAAACGAACCTGCAGCCCTTCGCGCGCTTCTTCTTCCATGAATACGTCTGGGGCTTCGACGGCTCGAGCACGCTCTACCAAATCGACGAGGCTACGGACCTCGACTTCGCGCGAAAGATCATGCGCTCGCGCGCCAAACTGCCGAGCAAAATCCTTCTCTGCATGGGCAGGCGGATCCTACGATCGTCGAGCCGCCGAAGGCCAAGACCTATGGCCTCGTCGAGGATATCGTCGAGCTCAGCAAGACCGGCGCGGACGGCATGGGCGTCGCCGTGTGGACGACCTGACACGAGATAAAAGAAGCCCCGGCCAAGGTGGTCGACCGGGGCTTCCGTACCAAAGGGGTGACCGCAGGGAACGATCACCGGGATCGGAATAGCACAATTCGGGCCGGCAATCGACGCAAAGGCTGCCTCATCGCCCGACCGATCGGCACCCCGATCTAGTTCTCGCTCGGTGTCTGCTCGGGCGCACCGAGTGCGTATCGCATTCGCACCTCACACGCTCCGCTGAGCTCGTCTCGATGCTGCTGAAGGCAAGCGCGAATAGCCTCCGCGCTTCCCGCGGCGTGCTGACAGAATTTCAGCTTGTCTTCAGTGCAGGGCCCCTTGCCCGCGAAAGCGCCGGTTGCTAGCGAGAGCGCAATCATCGTGAATGCAAGGAGGCGTTTCATGGCGCTACCTCCTGTCTTCGCTGCAAATGGCAAACCGCCACTGACGACGGTCACCTATGGATAAACGACCATCGGGGCGAATGGTTCTGGGGTGGAGCTGGGTGTCAAAGAAGAAGCCCCGCACGGGGGCAACAGGGCTTCTTCGAACACAATTGGGACCGGCCGCCGGGGCGCTCAAAAAGCGCGGAGGGGGAGGCGGGTCCGGTCCGCTAATGTACAAAACGCGCGACCCGTTCGCGGGTTCCCTGGCTCAGCCCTTCGAATAGTTCAGGCGCTCAAGGATGCGGTCGATCTTCTGCTTGGCTTCCTCCACCGCGACTTCCTTCTTGGGTGACATGGTGCTGAGCGTGGAGCGTGCCAAAATGGGGAGGTCGGCGCTGGTGGGGTAGATGCCGACGCACCATTGCGACCATTGCCGCGTGGGAACGATGTCGTAGCCGCGATAGCGGTTGGTTCCTGTTGTGGTCATGTCAATTGCCTCTTCAGAGAAGGAACGCGCCAAGAGGCGCTCGGGTTCGCAGCTCGCCGTGAAAATCGTGAGGGCTGCGGATGAGCGGTCGATTTCTTGCCCGGCGCTAAGCGGTTAGTGACTTCCGCGTTGTGCCAGTTCCGGTTAGGTTAGGCGCCGCCTGGCAATTCGGAGCGGCGGGAATGCTCAGACTGCGCGCCTGGGTCTTTTTTCTGTTCCTGCTCCTGATCGGCGCACTTCTCGTTGCAACGGCGCCATCGTTCCAGACCTGCCTCAACCAGGCGGGGCCGCAAGCCGCATCGAGCCAGCCGCAGCGGCACGGCACCACCGTCACCGCGGCGCGCACCACGCGGGATTGTCTGGCGCGCTTCTTCACCGAGAACCGCGACGACATCATCGCTGGCCTCGCGCTGATCCTCGCGCTCTCCACCATCTTCCTGTGGTTCGCCACGCGCGACCTCGTCGCCGGCACAGCGGACTTCTCCAAGCTGCAGCTTCGTGCCTATCTCGGCCCGAGCGAGACATTCATCACAGGCATCGCCGCGGGCGAGAAGCCGACGGTCGAATGCACCATCCGCAATTTCGGCCAGACGCCGGCCTATCGCGTCAGTCATTGGGCTGAGGCGAAAGTGCTCGATTCGATGTCTGACAGTTTCGAGCCGACCGAGCCTGAAGGCGGCGAGCGCATCATCAATCCAGGCCGCGACGGGTTCACCATCAAGGCGCGTCTCGCCGAGCCGCTCACCGAGGAAGAGATGAGCAAGATCAAGCTCGGCACGTCGGCGATCTATTTTTACGGAGTCATCAGTTATCGCGATGCGTTCTCGCGGCGGCGCAAGACGCAGTTCCGCTATCAGCATGGCGGCGCGCGTCTGTTCGGCACCGAGGATCTCGCGCTTTCGCCGCAGGGCAACAAGGCGAGCTGAGATTTTTTCAAGCGCCGTGGAGACAAGAAGAAGCCCCGCACGGGGGTAGGCGGGGCTTCCTCCGAATTTCCATGCATGGCGTGGTGGCAGGGAAGGACCACCACTGCGTGCGCCTTACCACATTGAGATCATTCGTCAACCCCTGCGGGCCAGGCGCAAGATTCAGCCCGCGCGAAATGAAAGAAGCCCCGCCGGGGGGAGCGGGGCTTCTTCCTGAACAGTCCACGTGGAGAGAGACGTGATGGCTCGGGGGGAAGCCACCACGCACACTGGATTATCACTTTCGGATTGCGGTGGAGCGGTCATTTTGTCCCATGATCAAACACGCCGCACCTCGAGGTTAAGCGCATGCGCGCATGTCGCACCGCACGCGACATTACCGGGACATTACCGATTTATTACTGGTGTCGTTTCGTATCCGCGAAGCGGGCGGTCGCAGCCTTACGTGTTCATCGAGTTCGAAAAACTCGGAATTGCCTTTGGTCTGCTTCAGCTTGTCGAGCAGGAACTCGATCGCGTCCTGGGTGCCCATCGGGTTCAGGATGCGGCGGAGCACGTACATCTTCTTGAGCTGATCGCCGGGGACTAGCAGCTCTTCCTTACGCGTGCCGGAGCGTGCGATGTCGATGGCGGGGAAGATGCGCTTGTCGGCGACCTTGCGGTCGAGCACGATTTCCGAATTGCCGGTGCCCTTGAACTCTTCGAAGATCACTTCGTCCATGCGGCTGCCGGTATCGATCAGCGCCGTGGCGATGATGGTGAGCGAGCCGCCTTCCTCGATGTTGCGCGCGGCGCCGAAGAAGCGCTTTGGGCGCTGTAGCGCGTTGGCGTCCACGCCGCCGGTCAGCACCTTGCCCGACGACGGCACGACGGTGTTGTAGGCGCGGCCGAGACGCGTGATCGAATTGAGCAGGATAACCACGTCGCGCTTATGCTCGACGAGGCGCTTCGCTTTCTCGATGACCATCTCGGCGACCTGCACGTGGCGCGAGGCAGGCTCGTCGAAGGTCGAGGAAATCACCTCGCCGTGCACCGAGCGCTGCATGTCGGTGACTTCTTCCGGGCGCTCGTCGATCAGAAGCACGATCAGATAGCACTCGGGGTGATTGGCGGTGACGGCGTGTGCGATGTTCTGGAGGATCACCGTCTTGCCGGTGCGCGGCTGTGCCACGATCAGCCCGCGCTGGCCCTTGCCGAGCGGCGACACGATGTCGATGACGCGGCCGGTCATGTCCTTGCTGGTCGGCTTCTCGGTCTCCATCTGCAGCCACTCGTCGGGATAGAGCGGCGTCAGATTGTCGAAATGGATCTTGTGGCGCTGCTTCTCGGGGTCGTCGAAATTGATGGTATTGACCTTGAGAAGAGCGAAATAGCGCTCGCCCTCTTTCGGGCTCCTGATCTGGCCTTCGACCGTGTCGCCGGTGCGCAATCCGAATCTGCGGATCTGCGAGGGCGAAACATAGATGTCGTCGGGGCCGGCGAGATAATTCGAGTCGGGCGAGCGCAGGAAGCCGAAGCCGTCCTGCAATACCTCGACCACGCCCGTGCCGGTAATGTCGACGTCACGGGCGGCCAGCTGCTTCAGGATCGCGAACATGAGCTCCTGCTTGCGCATGGCGCTCGCGTTCTCGACGGCGACCTCCTCGGCGAAGCTCAAGAGCTCCGTCGGCGATTTCGCCTTAAGGTCCTGCAGTTTCATTTCCTGCATGCACTGCTACTCCAAACGGGGGATGGTTGGATTTCTGAAAGTCGCCACATGCGGTTCCGGCATGTGGGTATTTCGTGGAAGGGGGATTTGCCTCGGCCGTGAGGCAGGACTTAAGCCTGATCCGCGCCGGTTTGACCCAATTTCTCAAGGATTTTTCGGGCCGCGACAGCGTTCCCGGATCGGATGCGACTCATCTTATAGCAGAGGATTTGGGCGGGCGGAACAGTCTTGCCGCCTCTGTTCAAAAGGGTCGCACGATCACCAAAATGACGATGCCGATCATCAACAGCGTCGGCACTTCGTTCATGATGCGGTAGAAGCGCACATCGTGCGTGTTGGCATCGGCGGCGAAATCCTTGGTCCATTTGGCGAGCGCGCCGTGGAAGGCTGAAAGCAGCAGCACGAGGCCGAGCTTGGCATGGAACCAGCCGTCGGCTTTCCAGTCGATCACCGTGAACGCGAGGTAAAGCCCCAGTATCCAGCTCGCGATCATGGCAGGCGTGGTGATGTAGCGGAGCAATCGCCGTTCCATCACCTTGAAGGTCTCGGATAGCTCTGAACCCTTCTCGCTGTCTGCATGGTAGACGAAGAGCCGCGGCAAATAGAGCAGCCCTGCCATCCAGGCAATGATCGCGATGACGTGGAAGGCCTTGATAAAGGACAGCAGCATGGCGATTGCTAGGCCTTGCCCTTCACCAACTCGACAAGGCAGGCGACATGCTCTGGCGGCGTGTCGGGAGCGATGCCGTGGCCGAGATTGAACACGAAGGGCGCGCCGCCAAGCGTGTCGAGGATCGTGCGGACGCGGGCCTCCATGTGCGCGCCGCCGGCAAGCAAGAGCAGCGGGTCGAGATTGCCTTGCACCGGCAGGCGCGGCTGTAGCGTCTCGCGCATGAAGCCGAGCGGCATCGACGTGTCGCAGCCTATGGCGTCGATGCCGGTCTCTCGTGCATAACTTTCCGCAAGCGCGCCTGCGCCGCGGGGCAAGCCGATGATCGGCACGTCAGGCGCTTGCGCTTTCACGCCGGCAACGATGGCGCGCGTGGGATAAGTGCACCAGCGGGCAAACTCGTCTTCGGGAAGGCTTCCGGCCCAGCTGTCGAAAATCTGGAGGGCGCCGGCACCTGCCTTCACCTGGCCGAGCAGATAGGCGATCGAGGTCTCAACCAGGAGATCGATGAGTTTCTGGAAGGAGTTGGGGTCGCGATAGGCCCAGAGCCTCGCTTCGGCCTGGTCCTTGCTGCCGCAGCCCTCGACCATGTAGGTCGCAACAGTCCACGGCGCTCCGCAAAAGCCGATCACCGGGACGCCGTCCGGCAGCCCCGGCACCACGCGGGCCAAAGTCTCATGGACCGGGGCAAACCGCTTTTCGGTCGAAGCCCGGTCGAGCCGCGCCAGTTCCTTGCCGTTCCGGATTGGCTCGAGCTTTGGTCCTTCGCCTTCAACGAACTCGACCTTCTGCCCGAGCGCATACGGGACGATGAGGATGTCGGAGAAGACGATGGCCGCGTCGAGGTCGAACCGGCGCAGGGGCTGGAGCGTTACTTCTGTGGCGAGTGCTGGATTGAGGCAAAGGTCGAGGAAGGAGCCTGCCTTGGCGCGGACCTCGCGATATTCTGGGAGATAGCGTCCCGCCTGGCGCATCAGCCAGATTGGCGGCGGATCGATGGCCCTACCGCTCAGGGCACCGATCAAGCGACTTTTGGACTCACGAGGACGCAACATGGCTTTCTCTAAACATCAAAGAGAGAGTCTTAGATTAGATTTCTGCTTCTTTTATTAGCCCGTGAGTAGCGGACATTCAGAGCTGTCACCAGTCTATCGACAGAGATTGAATCCGAGGGCTTACGCCGGTTGGCGTTGGATGGCTTGGCCTGTGGGAATGCAGCGCAGCATTCCGGGCAAAAATCGCCAAAGCTCAAGGCTTACGCCGACCGCGGAGGCTGTGAAGAAATTTCAGATAGAGTGTCGGCAGCCGCTCAATCTGCTTGGGGACAGTCGAGGGTATTGTATGGCGCCTTCGCGCGAGCGTCGTTTTCTCAACTCAAGCGAATCTGTGAACAAGCCATGCGCCTAGTTCCCTGCTGGAGGGGATGGAGCAGCAACGCTCCCACAGTTGCTCCATTCATCATTCGCAGTTATCCAGAGGCATCGCCATGGATGCTCCCCGCACTTTCCACCTACATATGATCTCCGACGCGACCGGCGAGACCCTGGTTGCAGTGGCCAAGGCCGTGCGGGTGCAATACTCGCAAGTGCGCGCCATCGAGCACGTCCATCCGCTGGTGCGCAGCAAGCGCGAGCTCGAGCGGGTGTTGAAGGACGTCGAGGCCGCGCCGGGCATCGTTCTCTACACCATCGTCAACTCTGAGCTCGCCGAGCAGGTCGAGCAGACCTGCAAACGGCTGAACGTTCCTTGCGTTCCGGTGCTGAAAAGCATCCTGCAAGTGTTCGAGTCTTATCTCGGTATGGCGTCGACACCGACGGTGGCCGGCCAGCACGTGCTCGACGCCGACTATTTCCGCCGCATCGAAGCGCTCAACTTCACCATGCTGCACGACGACGGGCATTTGCCTGAGAACCTCGACGACGCTGACATTCTGCTCGTCGGCATCAGCCGTACCTCGAAGACCCCGACCAGCATCTACCTCGCCAATCGCGGCTATAAGACCGCGAACGTGCCGCTGGTCCCTGGCGTGCCGCTGCCGCCGAAGATCCAGGCGCGCACCAACGCCTTTGTCGTGGGCCTGGTGGCGAGTGCCGAGCGCATTTCCCAGGTGCGCCAGAACCGCGTGCTGGAACATGCCGCCTCGCATCTCGACACCTATGTGGACCGCGAGGCGATCGCGGCCGAGATCGCCGAGACGCGGCAGCTCTGCGCGCGACGGGGATGGCCGGTGATCGACGTGACGCGGCGTTCTATCGAGGAGACCGCTGCCGCCATCCTGCGGCTTTATCACGACCGCGGGGCGCCAGTGCTCGACCCATGAGTAGACTTCGTCCATGAGCGCCTTCCTGCAAAGCGGCAGGCAGCCGCTGATCCTCGCCTCGTCGAGCAAGGTGCGCGCGCGGCTGCTTGAGGCAGCTGGCCTCGCCTTCATCGTCGAGCCGCCGGGGCTCGACGAGCACGCCATGCGTCAGGCGGTGAGCGGCACTGGAGCCTTGAGCCCGCAGGACGTTGCCGAGGTGCTGGCTCGAGCCAAGGCGGAGGCCGTGAGCGAGCTTGCGCGCGACGCCTTCGTCATCGGCGCCGACCAGGTGTTGGCACTCGGCGACCGCATCCTCTCCAAGCCCGAGAGCATGGAGGCGGGGCGGGGCGAACTGCTCGATCTTTCCGGCAAGAGCCATACGTTGCATAGCGCCGTCGCCCTTGCCAGGAACGGCTCGACGGCCTGGGCTTATAGCGAGACCTCGACGCTGACCATGCGCGCGCTCTCGCCGCAATTCATCGGCCGTTATCTCGCTGCCGCGGGCGAAGAGGTCTTGAGCTCGGTCGGCGCCTATCAGCTTGAGGGGCTCGGAATTCAGCTGTTCGAGAAGATCGACGGCGACTATTTCTCCATTCTCGGCCTTCCGCTGTTGCCGCTGCTCGATGCGCTCCGGCGCGAAGGCGCCATCGAGAGCTAGGAGCGTCAGGTGAAACGCGCCTGCGTCATCGGCTGGCCGGTCGCACATTCGCGCTCCCCGGTCATCCACCGCTATTGGCTGAAGCTCTATGGGCTCGACGGTGCCTATGAGATGGAAGCTGTGCGGCCTGAGGAGATCGAAGGCTTTTTGAAGGGGCTCGGCAAGCGGGGTTATGCCGGCGCCAATGTTACGCTGCCGCACAAGGAAGCCGCACTCGCTGCCGCAGACCGGCCCGACGATGCGGCGACGACCATCGGGGCGGCGAACACGCTGTGGCTCGATGCAAAGTGCCTGCTCCATGCGAGCAACACCGACGCCTATGGCTTCATGACGCATCTCGCCGCCGAAGCCCCTGAGTGGAACAAGGGCAAGCGGCCCGTTGTGGCGCTTGGCGCCGGCGGTGCTGCCCGCGCCATTCTGCATGGCCTGATCGAGGCTGGCACCACGAAGATCCTGCTCGCCAACCGCACGGAAGGCAGGGCCAAAGCCTTGGCGGAAGGCTTCGGGAGCCGCGTTTGGGTGATCCCGTGGGAGGACCGCAACCGTGCTCTTTCCGACTGCGGGCTCCTGGTGAACGCCACAAGCCTCGGCATGACGAGCAAGCCCGCGCTCGATATCGACCTCTCGGCGCTTCCCGCCGATGCGATTGTCGACGACATCGTCTATAGCCCGCTGGAGACCCCGCTCCTTGCCGCCGCCAAGGCACGCGGGAACCGCACCGTGGATGGGCTCGGCATGCTGCTGCACCAGGCGGTGCCCGGCTTCGAGCGCTGGTTCGGGGTCAGGCCAGAGGTGACGCCCGAGCTTCGCGCCCATGTCGTGGCGCATCTTAAGGCCTCGTGATGCTGGTCATCGGTCTCACCGGCTCGATCGGCATGGGAAAGTCCGCCGCGGCAGCGCATTTCCGCGCGCGTGGCGTGCCGGTGTGTGACGCGGACGCGGAAGTGCACAGGCTCTATGAGGGCGACGCCGTGCCGGCGATCGCAGCCGCGTTTCCCTCTGCCGTGCGCGATGGCAAGGTCGACCGGGCGCTGCTCGCGCAGGAGGTTGCCGGTTCACTGGAGAGACTGAAACAGCTCGAATCCATCGTGCATCCGATGGTGGTGAAGGCCGAGCTCGATTTCCTTCGCGCGCAGGAGAAGCAGGGCGCCAAGCTCGCCGTGCTCGAGATCCCGTTATTGTTCGAGACGGATGCCCATACCCGCGTTGATGTGTCTGTTGTGGTGAGCGCGCCGGAAGAGGTGCAGAGGGCGCGCGTGCTCGCCCGGCCAGGCATGAGCCACGCAAAGCTCGAAGCGCTGCTCAAGCGGCAATTGTCGGACGCGGAAAAGCGCGCGCGCGCCGACTACGTTGTGGACTCAGGACAATCGCTTGCAGACATGCGGGTTCAGATCGATAAGATTCTCGATTCGCTTAGGGCGCGCGGGGGGCGCGTCATGGAGCGGCTGCGTCACGGACATTCGAATTAGGGGACTTTCTCGTGCGCGAGGTCGTGCTCGACACTGAAACCACGGGACTTGATCCTGCGTCCGGTCATCGCATCGTCGAGATCGGAGCGGTCGAGCTGATCAACTGCATCCCGACGGGGCGGGTGTGGCATTGCCACCTCAATCCAGACCGCGACATGCCGCAGCAGGCTTGCGAGGTGCACGGGCTCTCCATCGAGTTCCTCTCAACCAAACCGCGCTTCCATGAGCGCGCCGACGACATGCTCGGCTTCATCGAAGGCGCCATGCTCGTCATGCACAATGCTGCCTTCGACTTCGCCTTCCTCAATGCCGAGCTCGAGCGGCTGTCACGCCCGCTGCTTCGCTGGGACCGTGTGGTGGATACGCTGGCGCTGGCGCGGCGCCGTCACCCTGGCGCGCCGTGCAGCCTCGATGCGCTGTGCAAGCGCTACGGCGTCGACCTTTCCGAGCGCGGCAAGCACAGCGCGCTGCTCGACTGCCGGCTGCTCGCTTCCGTCTATGTGGAGTTGGTCGGCGGGCATCAGGCGCGGCTCGAATTCGCCGCCAATGGCGGGCGCGGGGCGCTGCTCACCACGATCACGTCAGGGGCGAGGATGCGGCCGATCGCCCTTGCCCCGCGCCTCACCGACGAGGAGCGGCTCGCGCATGAGGCCTTCGTTGCGAGCCTCGGCGAGGAGGCCTTGTGGCGGGGCGTGCTCGGGGCGCTCGCCCGCTCGGGCGAAGCATCACCGCTCTAAGTAGATCTAGTTTGCTGCCTGGCCCTGGGGGGCGCGCGCGAGGTTTTGCGCATAGAGCCTGCCGAAATCGATGGGATCGAGCATCAGCGGCGGAAAGCCGCCGTCCCGCGTGATATCGGCGAGCACCCGGCGCACGAATGGGAAGAGAATCGCCGGGCAATCGATGAACAGCACCGGCTGGAGCATGTTCTGGGGAACGCCGCGCATGCGGAACATCCCTGCATAGAACAGCTCGACATTGTAGATCACGCCGGTGTCGCCCTTGGCGTGGACCTCGATATTTAGGACCACTTCATAGTTTTCGTCCGATTTGCTCACCGCGTTGACATTGACGGTCACTTGCAGCTGCGGGTTCGGCGGTGGGGTCTGCAGTACCTCCGGCGCGGCCGGGCTCTCGAAGGACAGATCCTTGATATATTGGCCGAGCACGTTGAGCTGAGCGCCGGCCACCTGCGGGGCGCCCTGGCCCGCGGCTGGCGGTTGCCCTTCACCGCCGGGCTTGCCGTTGCCCGTGGTCTCCGGGCCTTCTTTCTTCTTGGCCATGGGCTCTGTCCGGCATGAATGAGGGGCCTGCTGGCTAGCATGGCGTGCCCCAACCTGCAATCTGGCGCTAGGGAGAAGGACCACTGCCCTGAAACGGACGGCGAATTCGGCTTCGCCGTTTTGGGGGTTGGCTAAAATGCCGCGGATGCCGTAAGTTGAGGATAAAGCGATATGGGTGAAGTGGATGTCCCGCAACGCCTAAGGCTCCCGCTGGCAAAACTCTAGGCGCGAACCAATATGCACCTGGAGAGTTCCGCACTAATCGCGGGTCAATCCATCAACGCGGGTGGCGGCTAAGGATGAGTGAAGCCTTCGATATCTATACTTTGCTGTTTCTGGTGCTGGCAGTCGTGATCTTCATCCGGCTGCGGAATGTGCTTGGCCGGCGTACGGGCAATGAGCGGCCGCCGTTCGATCCGTACACGGCGCCTGACCAGAAGCGCCCCGGCGCGCCAAAAACCAACGAGCCTGTGGTGGCGCTGCCGCGCGGCCGCACCGCGCCGTTGCCAGAGGCCTCCGGACCCTCGGTTGAGGATATCGAGGCCCGCCTCGGTAGCCACGCGCCGAAGGACAGCCCGCTTGCCCGCTCGCTTACCCAGCTGATGCGCGCAGATCCAAGCTTCGATCCTGGCCAGTTCCTGGACGGCGCCAAGGCGGCCTACGAGATGATCGTCATGTCCTTTGCCGAGGGCGACGAAGCATCGCTCAGCCAGCTGCTCAGCGCAGAGGTGTTCGAAGGTTTCGAGAACGCCATCCGCGAGCGCGAGAGCCGCGGCGAGAAGGTCGAGTCGAACCTCGTCGGCATCAACAAGGCCGACATCATCGAGTCCGATGTGAAGAAGAACACCGCCTATGTCACGGTCAAATTCGTGAGCGAGCTCATCTCGGTGACGCGCGACGCGGAAGGCGACGTGGTCGAGGGCGACCCGAAGAAGGTGCGCGAGGTTACCGACATCTGGACCTTCGCGCGCGACATCACCTCCAAGAATCCGAACTGGAAGCTTGTCGCGACCGAATTGGCGAACTGAACCCTATCCTGGCGCTGCCTCGTTCTACGGCGCCATCGCCGGTGCATTGCTGCTTGGCGCAATTGCTGTCACCATCGCGCTCTATTTTCTGTTGCGGGAAACGCGCGTGGAAGAGCCTCGCATCAGCTTCGCGCCGGTGAGCTTCGCCGAGATCGAGGGCTGGGACGCCGACAATCAGGCTGCTGCCTTCCAGACGCTGCTCCGCTCCTGCGGCAGGATCAAGCGCGACAGCGCTTCCACCGAGGCCTGCGCCGCGGCGAAGGTCTTGGCGGCGAAGGGCACGGTATCGCGCGAGGCGGCGCGCTCCTTCTTCGAGGCGAATTACACGCCGCATCGCGTCGTCGGCGCGTCGAAGCCCGGACTTGTCACCGGTTATTACGAGCCTGAGATCGACGGCGCGCGCGTCAAGAGCGATAAGTTCCCGGTTGCCGCATACAAGCGGCCCGACGATCTCGTCTCGGTGAAGCCAGACGAAATGCGCGCGCGCGATTCCGCCGCAGGCGTGCTCACCGCAATGCGCAAGACGGATGACGGGCTCGTGCCCTTCTACACGCGTGAGGAGATCGACAAGGGCGCGCTTGCCGGCCGTGATCTCGAGCTCGTCTATCTCGATTCGGTCGAATTGTTCTTCATGCAGGTGCAAGGCTCTGGCCGCGTGCGCCTTGCTGACGGCACGCATCTCAGGCTCGGCTATTCCACCAAGAACGGGCATCCCTACACGTCGATCGGCAAGAAGATGCTCGAGGTTGGCGAGGGAAAGCCAAAGTCGATGACCATGCAGGGCATCAAGGAATGGCTTCGCGCCGACAAAGAGCGCGGCAACAAGATGATGTGGGAGAACAAATCCTATGTGTTCTTCCGCCTGCTTGGCGAGAAGGAAGGCGAGGATGGGCCGATCGGCGCGCAGGGCGTATCGCTCACGCCGGGGCGGAGCCTCGCCGTCGATCCGTCGTTCCACGCGCTAGGCCTGCCGGTGTTCGTCGCGGCGCCTAAGCTGAAAGACGAGACGCGCGCGTCGTTCCGCCGCCTGATGATCGCGCAGGATGTCGGCTCTGCCATCAAGGGGGTCGAGCGCGGCGACATCTATTGGGGCTCCGGCGCCGCCGCCGGCGCCATCGCCGGCACGACGCTCGCGCCCGCGCAGTTCTTCGTGCTTCTGCCGAACGCGGCGCCGGGGGTGTGAGTCATGGGCAGGCGCGGGCAGGGCGACGATGACGACGCCGCGCTGTGGGAGAAGGTCGCGGGCACGGCATCGCCGCTGAAGCGCGGCCGCGATGCGGTGGCGCCGACGCCCGCAAAGATTGCCGCGCCCGTGGCAAAGGTGAAGCCGGCGCAAGTCCCGCGCCCGATTCAGCCCGCGCCAAAGCGCACGCCTAAACCCGCTCATGTGCCGCACGCCGCGCCGCTCGACCGCCAGACCTCGCGGCAGCTCGACAAGGGCAGGCTCGAGGTCGAGGCCCGGCTCGATCTGCACGGGCTTCGCCAGCGCGACGCACATGCCCAGCTTCGCCGCTTCCTCAAGACCGCGCAGGCGCAGGGGCTCAAGCATGTGCTGGTGATCACCGGCAAAGGTACCGATCAGACCGCGAGCAGGAGCTTCTACGAGGAGGACGAGCGCGGCGTGTTGCGCCAGGCCGTGCCGCATTGGCTGTCAGGGCCAGAGTTTGCCACGCTGGTGGTGAGCTATTCGCAAGCCCCCCGCCGCCTCGGCGGTGGTGGTGCGCTTTATGTGCGGTTGCGGAGGCCTCGCTGACAACACCAGCCTCGTCATGGCCGGGCTTGCTCCGGCCATCCACGTTCTTCCCCTGGATGGCTGAAATCGTGGATGCCCGGCACAACGCCGGGCATGACGAGGAATTTGCTGGAGGCGTCTACAGAATAAATTTGGACAAATCGGCGTTCTTGGCGAGGTCGCCGATATGGCCGCGCACAAAGGCGCCGTCGACCACGACCTTCTCGCCCTGCTTGTCGGTGGCGTCGAAGGAGATGTCGTCGAGGATGCGCTCCATAACCGTGGAAAGGCGCCGCGCGCCGATATTCTCGACATTGGTGTTCACTTCCGCGGCGATGTCGGCGATGGCGTCGATGGCGTCGGGAGTGAACTCGAGGTCGACGCCCTCGGTCTTCATCAGCGCGATGTATTGCCTGATGAGGCAGGCCTTGGGCTCGGTGAGGATGCGGCGGAAATCGTCGCGCGTGAGAGCGCGGAGCTCGACGCGGATCGGCAGTCTGCCCTGTAGCTCGGGCAGCAGGTCAGAGGGCTTGGCGGCGTGAAACGCGCCGGAAGCGATGAACAGAACGTGGTCGGTCTTCACCGGCCCGTATTTGGTGCCGACGGTGGTGCCTTCGATCAGCGGCAGGAGATCGCGCTGCACGCCTTCGCGGCTCACATCGGCGCCGATGCGCTCGGAGCGCGCGCAAATCTTGTCGACCTCGTCTAGGAACACGATGCCGTTATTCTCGACGTTGCGGATCGCTTCCTGCACGGTGGTGTCGCTGTCGATCAGCTTGTCCGACTCTTCCGCCATCAGGATCTCGAAGCTGTCGCGCACGGTGACGCGGCGCGGCTTGGTGCGCTGGCCAAGCGCCTTTCCGAGCACATCGCTCAAATTGATCATGCCGACATGGCTCCCGGGCATGCCGGGGATTTCGAAGGCGGGCATGCCTGCGCCGGTATCGGCGACCTGGATCTCGATCTCGCGGTCGTCGAGCTCGCCTGCGCGCAAGCGCTTGCGGAAGGCGTCGCGGGTGGAAAGATTGGCGTTGGCGCCGACCAGCGCATCGACCACGCGCTCCTCGGCATGGAGCTGCGCCTTGGCTTCGACCTCTTTGCGCTTCGCGTCGCGCACGAGCCCGATGCCCGCTTCCAAAAGATCGCGGATGATTTGGTCGACGTCGCGGCCGACATAGCCGACCTCGGTGAACTTGGTCGCCTCGACCTTGATGAAGGGCGCGCCGGCGAGCTTGGCCAGTCTGCGCGAGATCTCGGTCTTGCCGACGCCGGTTGGCCCGATCATCAGGATGTTCTTCGGCAGAACTTCCTCGCGCAGCTCGTCGTCGAGCTGCTGCCGGCGCCAGCGGTTGCGGAGCGCAATGGCGACGGCACGCTTGGCGTCGCGCTGGCCGACGATGTGTCGGTCGAGCTCGGAAACGATCTCGCGTGGTGAGAATGAGGTCATGCTTACGTCTTCGACTCCAAACTTTCGATGACGACTTGGTTGTTGGTGTAAACGCAGATATCGGCGGCAATGGCCATGGCCTTGCGCGCGATCGCCTCGGCGTCGAGGTCGCTATCGAGCAGGGCGCGGGCAGCGGCGAGCGCGTAGTTGCCGCCCGATCCGATGCCCATGACATTGTCGTCCGGCTCGAGCACGTCGCCCTTGCCGGTCAAGACCAGGCTTTCGTCGGCGTCGGCCACGATCATCATTGCTTCGAGGTGACGGAGATAGCGGTCGGTGCGCCAGTCCTTGGCAAGCTCGACGCAGGCGCGCTTGAGCTGATCGGGAAAGCGCTCGAGCTTGGCCTCAAGCCGCTCGAACAGGGTGAAGGCGTCGGCGGTGGCTCCGGCAAAGCCTGCGATTACGTTGCCGTTGCCGACACTGCGCACCTTCTTGGCGTTGCCCTTAATGATGGTCTGGCCGAGGGTAACCTGGCCGTCGCCGGCGATCACCACCTTGCCGCCCTTGCGGACGGTGAGGATGGTCGTCCCATGCCAGGTGTCGGGGGAGGATTGGCTCATTGCTGCACTGCGATATCGGCATGGCGGGGCCGTTCGTCAAGCGCTATAACCCGCACCCTTAGCCTCCCCCCTCAAGGGAGAGGGGATTAGTTAAGAGCCTGGCGCTAGACTGAAACAATGCAGAAGCCGACCAAGACCAAGTCCAATCGGACCGCCACTATCGAGCGGCGCACCAAGGAAACCGCGATCACCGCGAGCATCGACCTCGACGGCTCGGGCGCCTACGCGATCGAGACAGGAGTGGGCTTCCTCGATCACATGATCGAGCAGCTCGCGCGGCACTCGATGATTGACATTCTGCTCAAGGCCAAGGGCGACCTCCATATCGACCAGCACCACACGACCGAGGATTTAGGCATCGTGCTCGGCCAGGCGGTGGCGAAGGCGCTCGGCGACAAGCAGGGCATCACCCGCTACGGCTTTGCCTATCTGCCCATGGACGAGACGCTGACCCGCGTCGCCATCGACGTGTCAGGGCGCCCTTATCTCGTATGGAACGTCGAGTTCACCCGCTCAAAGATCGGCGAGATGGACACCGAGCTGTTCCGCGAGTGGTTCCAGGCCTTCGCCCAACATGCCGGCATCACGCTGCATGTCGAGACGCTCTACGGCGAGAATAGCCACCACATCGCCGAGACCTGCTATAAGGCGCTCGCGCGCGCGCTCCGCCAGGCGGTCGCCATCGACGAGCGCCAAAGCGGCCGCGTGCCCTCGACCAAGGGTCAGCTCTAGGCCGGGGCAACCCCGCACTCAACTTAAGCAAATGTCGGTGACGCTGTATTCCGTCTATGAGCCGCCAAGCGAGGCGCAAGACCTTAAGGACCGGGCCGACAGCCTCGTCTTCGTCAAGGAAGGCTTCTCCTGGCCGGCGCTGTTCATTCCAGGCCTGTGGCTCATCTATCGCCGCATGTGGCTCGAGCTTGTCCTGTTCCTGGGACTGTTCCTGGTGCTCGGCTGGGTGTTCGGGCCGAGTGACGCTGGGAAGGCCATGTTCGGCTGGCTGAGCCTCGCGCTCGTGGTGCTGTTCGCCTTCGAGGCCAACGACCTCCGCCGGGCTGCGCTGGAACGGCGCGGCTACAAGCAGATAGGCACCGCGATCGGCGCCGGCCGCGATTTTGCCGAGCTTGCCTTCTTCCGGTCCTGGCTGCCGCAGCAGGAGCGTGGACGGCCTCGTGAGAGCGCACCGCCTGAGCGGCCAGGCAATGCCAGCATCCCGGCGCCCAAGACCAGCGGCGAGGCGGAGGGGGTCATCGGGCTGTTCCCGGCGCCTTGAAGCCCATGCACGTCGCCATCATCGACTACGGCTCCGGCAACCTCCACTCCGCCGCAAAGGCTTTCGAGCGCGCCGCGCGCGAGCAAGGGTCTGACCTTGCAATCAAAGTGACGGCGCGGCCCGAGGACGTTGCCGATGCCGAACGCATCGTGCTTCCGGGCGTCGGCGCCTTTGCCGATTGCAAGCGGGGGCTCGAGGACGTCCCAGGCATGATCGAGGCGCTCGAGGAGGCCGTGCAGGGTCGCGGCAAGCCCTTTCTCGGCATCTGCGTTGGGCTCCAGCTCATGGCCGAGCGCGGCCTCGAGCACGGCGTGACGCCGGGGCTCGGCTGGATCAAGGGCGAGGTGCGGGCGATCGCGCCGTCGGCCCCCGAGCTCAAAATCCCCCACATGGGCTGGAACACCCTTCGGGTGGTCCGCGCGAATCCGCTCCTGGAGGGTGTTCCAACCGGCGAAGGCGGGCTGCACGCCTATTTCGTGCACTCCTATCATGTCGTGCTGGAGGAACCCGGCGATCTCGTCGCCAGCACCGACTATGGCGGCCCCATCACCGCTTTCGTTGCCAAGGACAACATGGCAGGCACCCAGTTCCACCCCGAGAAGAGCCAGAAGCTCGGGCTCGCGCTGATCGCTAACTTCCTCCGATGGAAGCCGTGATGCCCCAAAGCCGCCTCTTGCTCCCCGCTCCCCCCTTGTGGGGCAGCACGCGCGCAATTCGGCGCGCGGTGAGGTGTAAGTGGCGAAGCCGCGTCCAAAGTAACATCTACCCCTCACCCTTTCCGCCATGTGACTTGCGCACCGCGCCGCGCAAGCGCGTCGCGCGCAAGATCGCGGCGAAAAGCCCTCTCCCACGAGGGGAGAGGAGGCTTGCCGCAAGAACGGTCCAGTGGGGTTGTCCATGATCCTGTTTCCCGCCATCGACCTCAAAGACGGAAAGTGCGTCCGGCTGCGCCAGGGCGAAATGGACCAGGCGACCGTGTTCAATGAGGACCCTGCGGCGCAGGCGCGAAGCTTCGAGGAGCAGGGCTTCGAGTGGCTGCATGTGGTCGATCTCAACGGCGCCTTCGAAGGGCGGCCGGTCAACGCCGCGGCGGTCGAGGCCATCCTTGCCGCGATCCACATTCCGGTGCAGCTCGGCGGCGGCATCCGCGATCTCGACACTATCGTTGCCTGGCTCGACAAGGGCGTCGACCGCGTGATCCTCGGCACCGCGGCGGTGCGCGACCCCGCGCTGGTCAGGGAAGCCGCGCGCGATTTCCCTGGCTGCATCGCCGTCGGCATCGATGCGCGCGGGGGCAAGGTCGCGGTCGAGGGCTGGGCTGAGACGAGCGAGATGAGGGCGCTAGACCTTGCGCGCCCATTCGAGGACGCCGGTGTTGCGGCAATCATCTACACCGACATCGCACGGGACGGCGTGCTTGCCGGGCTCAATCTCGAGGCGAGCGCTGCCCTTGCGCGCAGGGTTACCATTCCGGTGATCGCGAGCGGTGGCCTTGCCTCGCTCGACGACGTGCGGGCGCTCTTGCATCCCGATTATGCGAGGCTCGAAGGCGCCATCACCGGCCGCGCGCTCTATGACGGCAGGCTCGACCCCGCGGCGGCGCTCGCGCTCATCGCCGCGAGCCGCCAAGCGGCTCACGGCAGGCACTGAGAGACGCCATGGTCGCTGTATTCGGCATCCCGCTCGTTCTGATCGCTCTCGTCGCGTTTGGCCCTGCGCTCATCGCAGTGGTAAGTCAGACGGTCGCCGAAGCGTTCGGCTGCCAGGTCGATCTCAACCGGGTGATCCCGCGCGAGATCGGCGGCAAGGTTACGGCCAGACCTTCTACGATCTCGGCTTCTCGATCTGGTATCTCTCGCTTCCCGCCGGCGCCGTGCTCTTTGGCGTGGGTGGCGGCAGCCATCATCGCCTTCATCGTCGTGAGAGTGCGCAAGTCCAAGTCGGGATCGGCGTAAGTCATGTTGAAAGTCCGCGTTATTCCCTGCCTCGATGTGAAGGACGGCCGCGTCGTCAAGGGCGTGAACTTCGTCAATCTGCGCGACGCAGGCGATCCCGTCGAAGCAGCGTCCGCCTATGACCAGGCCGGCGCCGACGAACTTTGCTTCCTCGACATCACCGCGAGCCACGAGAACCGCGACACCATCTTCGATGTGGTCGAGCGCACGGCAGAGCGCTGCTTCATGCCACTCACCGTCGGCGGCGGGGTGCGCAAGCTAGACGATGTGCGCAAGCTGCTGGAGGCGGGCGCCGACAAGGTGTCGATCAACACCGCCGCGGTGAAGGACCACGACTTCGTGCGCGTTGCAGCAGAGAAATTCGGCGCCCAATGCATCGTGGTGGCGATCGACGCAAAGCGCGTCGCCGCCGACAAGGCGCGCGGCCCGCGCTTCGAGATCTTCACCCATGGCGGACGCGAGCCGACCGGCATAGAGGCGACGGGCTATGCGCGCGAGGTGGTGGCGCTCGGCGCCGGCGAGATCCTGCTTACCTCGATGGACCGCGACGGGACCAAGCGGGGGTTCGACCTCGAACTGACCAGGGCTGTTTCGGATGCGGTGCCGGTACCTGTGATCGCAAGCGGCGGGGTCGGCACGCTCGAGCACCTGGTCGAGGGTGTGCGCGAGGGCCATGCCTCAGCCGTGCTCGCAGCCTCGATCTTCCACTATGGTGAATGCACCATCGGCGAGGCTAAGCGCTTCATGGAGGCGGCGGGGCTGCCGATCCGCCTCGATTGAGAAATCTGTTCCAAGGGGGGAGTGAACTGCCTGCCGAAAGGGCACTGTGCCTTCCCTTTCCTAGGGATGAGGCGAAGGCAGGTATTTCCCTAGAGCCCCTGGCAGTGTATGGACCAGACATGAGCCATAACGACGTGCTCGGCCGCCTCGCCGCCAATATCAAGGCAAGGCGGACCGCAAGACCCGAGGACTCCCATACGCGGCGGCTGCTCGACGGGGCGCCGGTCAAGCCTGCCAAGAAGCTTGGCGAGGAGGCGGTGGAGACCGCGATTGCCGCTTTAGCCCAGGACGATGTGGCGCTGATCGCCGAGGCCGCCGATCTGCTCTATCACCTCCTGGTGGTGCTGGAATCCCGGCATATCGCTCTCGACGACGTGCTTGGCGAGCTCGAGCGCCGCATGGGAGCCACCGATCTCGCGCAGAAGCGGAAAGCTGCGTCGCGCTGAAAGCCGGCGCTTGACCCATGAATCCGCGTCCCTCAGTCGCGTTCTCTCCCTACGTCATTTATAGCCGCGACGAATGGGCAGCGTTGCGCGCCGACACGCCGATGCCGCTGTCGGAGCCCGAGCTCGAGAATCTGAGCGGCCTCACCGAACGCGTCTCGACGCAAGAGGTGGTCGAAATCTACCTGCCGCTCAGCCGCCTGCTCAATCTGCACGTCGAAGCGCTGCAAGAGCTGCATAGCGCGGCGACCAGGTTCCTGCGCAAGGGTGACGCCAAGATGCCCTTCATCATCGGCCTTGCCGGCAGCGTCGCCGTCGGCAAGAGCACCACGGGACGCGTGCTTCAGGCGCTGCTCGCCCGCTGGCCGAGCCACCCGAGCGTCGAGCTCGTTCCAACCGACGGATTTCTCTTTCCCAATGCCGTGCTCGAAGAGCGCGGACTGATGACGCGAAAAGGATTCCCGGAAAGCTACGATCTCACCCGGCTGTTGAATTTTCTCGCCGAGGTGAAGTCAGGCCGCGAGCGCATCGAGGCGCCGGTCTATTCCCATCTCGTCTATGACGTGCTGCCGGATCAGGCCATTGTCATCGAGCGGCCTGACATCGTCATCGTCGAAGGCCTGAATGTGCTCCAGCCGGCCAAGCTGCCTAAGGACGGCGCGGCAATCCCGTTCGTCTCGGACTTCTTCGATTTCTCTATCTATATCGACGCCGCGGACGGGTTGATCGAGGACTGGTATGTCGAGCGCTTCCTGCGGCTCCGGCAGACCGCGTTCCGCGATCCTGCCTCCTATTTCCACCGCTATGCGACGCTGTCGGAAGAGGAGGCAAACTCCATCGGGCTGTCGCTGTGGCGGACAATCAATCTCGTCAATCTCACCGAGAATATCCTGCCGACGCGGCAGCGCGCTGACCTGATCCTGCGCAAAGGCCAGGATCACGCGGTCGAGACGGTGGCGCTCAGGAAGCTGTAATTCCTGGAAGTCGTACGGCTAAGGGACTCGTCATGGCCGGGCTCGCCATCCACGTTACTGGATTCCCGCTTTCGCAGGAATGACAACAAGACGTGGATGCCCGGCACAAGGCCGGGCAGGATAGAGTCTCTCAAGTGAGGCTAGCCGCTAATATCCAGGGGCGTAGAGCGCGGCAGGACCCAGGCCGATATTGAACCTGAGGCTCGTGCGCTGCGAGAAGGCGTCGCCATCGGTTATATGCGTGCCGTTGACGATACCCTTGGCGTTGTCGTCACCGTCGTTGTAGCGCATGGCCGGAACCCAGGAATACCAGTCATATTCGCTGAGTAGCGACAGGCTGGTGCGTGGGCTGAACTGCTTGCGCGTCTCGAACTTCACCCCGCCGATGAAAGCGACCTCGTCATCGGAGAGGCTGAGCCTGCTGCCGCCGATGCCTCTACCGTCGAAATTGCCGCTGTAGTCCGCGTCGGCGCCATAGATACCGGCATGCAGGTCGATGAAGGAGCGCAAGCCCCAGCTGCCATAGAGCGCGGGGAAGAGCGAGTACTCGCCGCCGATGGTGAAGTAGCCGCCGTAATAGGTGGTGTCGAGCGTCTCCTTGTAGCCGAAGACGCTGCTCGATCCGGAATGGCCGTTAATGCGCAGATCCTGGTCGAGGCCGCGCACGTCGAAGGCAAAGCCCCAACGCGTGCTCTTCATGATGCCTGGCATCAGCATGGGCCGCGCATTGGGCGTGGTGAACTCGAGCGCTGCGCCCCAGCTATCGACGTCGCGGCTCGTGTGCGAGATGAGCGTGCCGGCGCTGACCGTGGAGAGCCCAGGCGTGTCGACGATATTCGATGCAGCGCAGGTGAAACTGTTGGTACTGACGCAGCGGTTCCGGTTGGTGTCGTCGATGTTCGACCAATAGCCGTGTACCGCGCCGACCCACGGCATGCCGAAGGCGCCGCCAAGCGGAGTCGAGACCGAGCCAGAGAAGCCTCCGCCATACTCATCGAAAGCGTCGTTCTTCTGTTTGCTCGCGGTGTTGAAGGTGCCGCTGTCCTTGTAGCGAAAGGTGAAGCGGGTATCGGGAAGCGTGAGGTAGGCGAAGCCGCCGCCGAGCGAGATCACCGTCTCGCCCACGGTCATGGTGGCCGTATCTTGGAGACGCATGTCTTGCTCCATCGCGGTCTGCGCGAATGCGCCATGGGCCGCGAACGCGGAAGCCCCCATCAAGACAGCGGTGAAAAGGCGCAACGGCTTACGCATGGAACCCCCGAGTTGACTCCCTGTTGTGGATAGAATAACAGCCATCTCCCGTTAGGGGGGTTAAACCCCGCGTAACAAAGGCAAATTTCCGGAGGCCCGTGGCGAAAAGGCCACAGGCCGCTCAATCCCCGAGCAAGCCTCGCTCTTGGGCAAGTTCACGCAAGGACGTCTCCGGGCGCGCGCCGATATGGCCGATCACCTCGGCCGCCGCGAGGCTGCCAAGCCGGCCGCAGGTCTCAAGCGGCAGTCCTTGGGTGAGACCGTAGAGGAAGCCGGAAGCGTAAAGGTCTCCGGCGCCGGTGACATCGACCACCTTGCGGACGGGCTCGGGCGCAATGGCGATGGTCTCGCCATTGGCGACGATGACCGAGCCTTCCTCTGAGCGGGTGAGCACGGCGAGCTCGCAATCGGCAAGGACAGCGTCGGCGGCCTCGGCGAAGCTGTTCACCTCGTAGAGGCTCGTGATCTCCTTCTCATTGGCGAAAACGATGCCGGTGCCCTGGCGGATCAATTCGCGGAAATCGTCGCGGTGGCGGTCGACGCAGAAGGCATCGGACAGAGTGAGGGCAACCTTTGCTCCTGACTTCCGGGCAAGACGCGCAGCCTTTTTGAAGGCGTTCTTGGCCTCGATGCGATCGAACAGGTAGCCTTCGAGATAGACGATGCTTGCCGCCTCGATCAGGGACGGTTCGAGGTCGGCGGTTGTGAAATTCACGCTCGCGCCGAGGAAGGTGTTCATGGTGCGCTCGCCATCCGGCGTCACGAAGATGAGGCAGCGTGCGGTAGGCTCGCCGTCGTCGGCCGGCGGCGTATCGTAGGCGACGCCGAGCGAGCGGATGTCGTGGCGGAAGATGCCGCCGAACTGATCTGCCGCCACCCTGCCGATGAAGCCGCATTTCGCCCCGAACGAGGCAAGTCCGGCGATGGTGTTGGCGGCGGACCCTCCTGAGCGCTCGATGGCGGGCCCCATGGCCGCGTAAAGCCTGCCAGCCTCGCCGGCAGGGATCAGGCGCATGAAGCCCTTGGCGAGGTCGTGCTTGGAGAGAAAGGCGTCGTCGCAGCGGGAGATGATGTCGACGATGGCGTTGCCGATGCCAACCACGTCATAGCTCTCCGCGGCACTTTTCCGTTCCGCCATGACTGTGTCACCCCCGTTTGCGATGTCCGCCCTGGTATTGAGCGGGACGCCTACTATATTCGCCGCCGGAGTTGAAACACGTCATGGTCGCCGCCGCAATTCAAGCCTTCAGGGAGCTGTTCACGCCGCCGTTCCGCGCCGTGCTGTTCAAGTGCGTCGGTTTGACCATCGGACTTCTCGTTCTCTTGATCGTCCTGATCGAGGGTCTGTTCAACTATACCGTCGCCTGGCCTGACTGGATCGAGACCTCAATCAGTTGGATTGGCGGGCTTGGGCTCGTCATCGGCTCGATTTTCCTCATTCCGCCGGTGACCTCGCTGATGGCAGGCCTCTATCTCGACGACATCGCCGGTCAGGTCGAGCGCGTGCATTACCCCTCCGACCCTCCGGGCAAGGAGATGCCGGTCGTTGCCGCTCTTGGGGTTGGCTTGCGATTCTTCGTCGCCGTGCTCGTCGTGAACCTCGTCGCCCTGTTGCTGCTGCTCGTGCCCGGCGTGAACCTGATCGCCTTCTATGTCGGCAACGGTTATCTGTTGGGCCGTGAATATTTTGAGATGGTGGCCATGCGGCATCTGCCGGCTGATGAGGCGCGCCGCCTGCGCAAGGCCAACATGGGCTACGTGTCGCTGTGCGGGCTGATCATTGCCGGCCTTGCCTCGGTGCCGATCCTCAACCTACTGACGCCGCTCTTCGCCACCGCCTTCATGGTGCGCATCTACAAGCAGCTCGCGCGCCGCGCCGGTGTAAGCCGGCTAGCGCCACGGCCTGCCTGATCCGCTCTTCAGTATTTTTCCGCGATCCAGCGCCTGTCCTTGATGGTCGCTTCGTCGTCATAGGCTTTCGACTTGTCGCGCGTTGGCAGCTTGACCTTTTTCTCCGGCGACGCTTCGTAGGGAAACAGGCCGAGGAAGTGCGAGATGAGGTTGAGGCGCGCGCGGCGCTTGTCGTCGGAGTGCAACAGATACCAGGGCGCAAAATCCGTGTCGGTCGCCTCCAGCATCTTGTCGCGAGCCCGGGAATAGTCGTACCAGCGCTCGCGCGATGGGAGGTCCATGTTGCTGAGCTTCCACTGCCGCATGGGGTCGTCCACGCGAGCCTCGAATTTCTCCTTCTGCTCCTTGTTGCTTACCTCGAGCCAATATTTGACCAGTCTGATGCCGTTGTCGGTGACGTGCTTCTCGAATTTCGGGCAGACCTCAAGGAACTGCTTGTGCTGCTCCTTGGTGCAAAAGCCCATGACGTGCTCAACGCCGGCGCGGTTGTACCAGCTACGGTCAAAGATGACGATTTCACCTGCCGCGGGGAAATGGGCGAGGTAGCGCTGTACGTATATTTGCGACTTTTCACGGTCCGAAGGTGCTGGCAGTGCGACCAGTCTGAAGGTGCGAGGACTGACTCGCTCGGTCAGGGCCCGGATCGTTCCGCCCTTGCCCGCGGCGTCGCGGCCCTCGAAAACGACCACGGTCCGCTGACCCGTGCTCTTGACCCAGTCCTGCAAGATGCAGAGTTCGGTCTGCAGCTTGCGCAAGGCCTTCTCGTAGTCCTTCCGTTTCAACTTCGGCTTGCCGCTGTCGGGGACCGCTCCTGCACCTTCATCCGTCGCGGACGCCTGAGCGCCACTATCATGTCCCATGTCGCTGTTCCTTTCGGCTGCCGAGTGAAAGCGTAACGTGAATGGTGCTGCCGTCTCGCCGGAGTTCTGCGGGCAAACCGCTCCGGCGGAAGACGGCGAGCATGGGGGCGTTTTCGGCTAGCACCTCGGCGTCGAAACGCTGTACTTCAGCCTCTCTGGCGATGCGCGCGAGATGATTCAAAATAAGCGAGGCAATGCCACGGCCGCGATAATTGCTATCGGTCACGAAGGCGATCTCGGCTCGATCCTTACCCTCAGCGGCGTAGCGTCCGCCACCAATCAGAATTTCGCCGTCCGCCCCTTGCGTCGCGACCACGAGAGCAACGACCTGGTTGAAATCGACATCGGTCAGCTGATCGAGTTCGCTGTCGCTCAGCTCTTTTTTGGGACTGAAGAAGCGCCGGTAGACTGACTCCCGGTCGAGATTCTTGAATGCCTCCAACAGGCGGCCCTTGTCCTCTCGGCGAATGGCCCGAATGGTGACGGCAGTGCCATCTTTCAGGACTTCGCTGGCGGTGTAATTTCGCGGATCCATTCTGTTCAATCGATGATGTGATAGCCGCCGTCTATGTAGAGCGTCTCACCGGTGATCAGCTTCGCTCCGTTCATGGAGAGGAAGGCCACAGCGACGCCGACATCCTCGATCGATACGAGCCGCCGGGACGGGGCTTTCTCCTGAGCCTTGGCGATCAGCTCATCGAAATCGGTGATGCCGGATGCCGCCCGCGTCTTGAGCGGACCCGGCGAGATCGCGTGCACCCTGATGCCCTTGGGCCCAAGCTCGGCAGCGAGATAGCGCACGGAGGCTTCGAGAGCGGCCTTTACCGGGCCCATCATGTTGTAATGCTCCACCACCATCTGCGAGCCGTAATAGGTCATGGTGGAGAGCGTGCCGCCGTCCTTCATCAAGGGCTCGGCGAGCTTCGCCATGCGGATGAACGACCAGCAGGACACGTCCATGGCGAGGAGAAAACCTTCCTTCGAGCAGTCGATTACGCGGCCCTGCAGGTCTGCTTTTGGCGCAAACGCAATGGAATGGACGCAGATGTCGAGCTTGCCCCATTGCTTCTCGATAGTGTCGAACACCGCCTCCAACTCGCCGTCCGCCTGAACATTGAGCGGCATGAAGATCGAGGCTTCCACTTCCTTGGCGAGAGGTTCGACATATGGCTTTGCCTTGTCGTTCAGGTAGGTGATGGCGACGTCCGCTCCGAGCGCGTGGAAGGCCTTGGCGCATCCCCAGGCGATCGATTGATCGTTGGCGATGCCGGTGACGAGCGCCTTTTTGCCCTTGAGCAGTGGCAAGGCGGAGATATCGGTCATGCGCTCTTCTCCTTGAGCTGGAATGCCGGCTGCGTGCGCAGGACACCTAGTGTGTGGCGGGCGATCATCAGTTCCTCGTCGGTGGGGATGACGTAGCAGGCGACCCGCGATCGTTGGCTCGAGATGCGGCCGGTGCCCCTGGCGTTCGCCGCGGGGTCAAGCTCAAGCCCGAGCCAGGAGAGGCGCCGCGCTACGGCCTCACGAATGGCAGGCGCATTCTCGCCGACGCCGGCGGTGAAGACGAAGCCGTCGATGCCGCTCAAGGCGGCGGCAAGCATCCCGGTGAAGAGAGCGATGCGGTAGATGAAATAGTCGAGCGCGAGCTTGGCGCGAGGATCGGAGGTCGTGAGCAGGTCTCGCACGTCGTTGCTGACGCCGGACAGCCCCTTGAGCCCGCAGTCGTAATAGAACAGATGCTCGATCTCATGCGCGCTCATGCCCTTCTCGGTGAGGAGATAGAGCACGATGCCGGCATCGAGCTGGCCCGGGCGCGTTCCCATAGGCAGGCCGTCAAGTGCCGTGAAGCCCATGGTGCTCTCGACGCTCTTGCCGTCGTTGATCGCACACATGGAGGCGCCGCTACCAAGATGGGCGACGACTACGCGGCCTTGCGCAATGTCGGGTGCGAGCTCCGGCAACCGGCCCGCGATGTATTCGTAAGATAGCCCGTGAAAGCCGTAGCGTCGCACGCCTTCCTGGTAGAAGCGCTCTGGTAACGCGTAACGGTCGGCAATTTCGGGATGGCCGCGGTGAAATGCCGTGTCGAAGCAGGCGACTTGCGGAAGCTGCGGCTGTCTTTGCAGCAAAGTACGGATGGGGCCGAGATTGTTCGGCTGATGGAGAGGCGCAAGGGGCGCGAAAGGCTTGAAGCCGATCGACAACGGCATCGTCGATGAGGATCGGCGCGCTATAGTCGGGGCCGCCATGAACCACGCGATGACCGACCGCGACAGGCAAGCTTCCGATCTCTGCGCGAAGGAACTCCACCACCTTGCCTAGGGCTGCCGGCACGTCACCCGCCTCCGCAGCAGGCCAGGTCTTGTCGATGAGGACGTCACCCTTCGCGCCCTTGGCGACAAGGTGCGGATGGACGCCGATGCCCTCGATTTGGCCCTTCAGGAGGCGCTGCAATTATCGCCGGCGCCCAATGAGAACAGCTGGAACTTGATGCTCGAGCTGCCGGCGTTGACGACGAGGATGGTCTCGGACATGGGCTTCACGCCCGGATCGGCTGCTTGGCCATCTGGCTGTGCCGGTACAGCGCCGCCACGGCGCAGGAGGCCAGGCGCGTGCGCACATGGTCAGCACGCGAGGTGAGGATGATTGGCACGCGTGCGCCGAGCACGATGCCCGCGGCGTCGGCATGGGACAGGAAAGTCAGGTTCTTGGCGAGCATGTTGCCTGCTTCGAGGTCGGGTACCACCAGGATCTGCGCCTGGCCTGCAACCGGCGATTTGATGCCCTTGATGCGCGTAGCCTCGGGGCTGATGGCGTTGTCGAAGGCGAGCGGACCATCGAGCTCGCCGCCGGTGATCTGGCCGCGATCGGCCATCTTGCACAGCGCCGCGGCCTCGATGGTCGAGGGAATGGTCGGCGTCACCGTCTCGACCGCGGAGAGGATGGCCACCTTCGGCGTGCCAAGCCCAAGCCCGGCATAGAGGTCGATGGCGTTCTGGATGATGTCGCGCTTCGACACAAGGTCTGGTGCGATGTTCACCGCGGCATCGGTGATAAACAGCGTCTGCGCGTGACCAGGCACATCCATGACGAAGACGTGGCTGACGCGACGTCCCGTCCGTAGTCCGGTCTCTCGTTTCATCACCTCGGAGAGCAGCTCGTCGGTATGCAGGCTTCCCTTCATCAGGAGATCGGCCTTACCTGTGCGCACGAGCTCGACCGCTTTCTCGGCGGCAGCCTGGCTGTGTGGCACGTCGACGATCTCGATGCCGCCGAGGTCGAGCGAAAATTCCTTGGCGATCGCGGCGATCTTGTTCTTGGGGCCGACGAGGATCGGCTTGATCAATCCGGCCTCGCCCGCCTCGACCGCGCCTCTCAGCGAGGTCTCATCGCAGGGATGAGCGACGGCGGTGGCAACGGCTTGCTTGCCCTTCGCCGCGGCGATCAGGCGGTCGTACTTTTCGTGCCGACGCAAGGTCGACGCCGTTGAGTTCTCGTTCATGGCTCGATCCTTCGCTCAAATTGCGCTAGTGGGGCCTATGCGACTTTGCCGCTGGCGCCCGGGCTGGTCGGGGAGGCTGCATGCGACTCTCCTTCGGCGCACCATTCTTGGGAGCTCTTGCGGCCTTCCTCGACTCGAACATCGCAGTCATCTCGGCTAGGCGGCTCTTGCCTAGCTTGCTTTCCACACCAAGGACCTCGGTTAGTTTGCGGAGCGTGGTTGCCATACGCTGGGCGAGCTCAGGATCGGTATCCAGCATAGCAGGGATAGCCTCTACCGCGTGGCGCTCGTCGAGGAGAAGCGTGAAGAACTGATCGCGCACCATGGTCTTGAAGTCCGCGAGCGAAAGTCCGCTACCAGTGCCTTCGCGCATATGCTCAAGGAGGCGGAAGCCACGTTCGTCAGCGACGCCCTCGGGCATGCGGATGTAAAGGAGAGCGCGGATCGCCGCCTCGCGCGGGCCGCCTTGCGCAATGTTCCTTGTTAGCTCCTCGATCCGCCGGGCGACGAAGGCGCGATAGACCGCGTCGATGCCTAGCCGGCGACGTGGAGGCGCATCGGAGGCCTTCAGGCCAGCTAGCGCTTGCAGGAACGGCGAGCCGTAAACGGCGTGGAACGTCATCTCAAGGAAGCGGTCGCGCATGTCGCCGTATGCCTTCAGAGAGGACTCGATTGCCTTCCCCATCTTCTCCTGCGCCTGCCACAAGGCGTTGTCCGGCGCGAGGGGCTGGCGATTTTCGCGCACGTGTTCCGCCGTCGAGGAGAGGGACTTGAGGAAGGGGTTGGCAGGCGTGAACATCTCATAGGGCAAGCGGAGAGGGTGCATCTTACGCACCCACTCGGCGAAGCCTGCATTGGCCCAGGCCTTGACCCAAGGCTGCATGAAGGCTCGGTACAGGCCGAGATTGATTTCGGAAAGCCGCGCGACCGCGGCGAACTGGCGCTCGTCCTCCATGCTATTGCCGCCGAGGGCCCGGATATCGTCGAGCGTTCGCGCCTCGAAGCGGACGAGATAGTTGCCTCCAACCAATTCGTCGTCACTCGGACTGGCTTCCTCCTTCGGCGTCATCACCGCCTCGTAAAGGCCGGGCGGCAACACGTCGATCAGGTCGATATTGCTCGCGAACTCATCGTGCTCCTTCTTTGCCACCGAGCCGGAGACGAAGATGCCGAGATGGCCGATTGAATTCATGCACGGCGTAAATGATGGTCTGTCCGTGGGCCCTGATGTCCTCGACGCTGCCATACAGGTCGAGGATCCAGTCGAGCGCCTGCGAGGGCGGAGTAATGTTGTCGGCCTTGGAGCAGAACACGATGATCGGTGAGCGGATGCTACGCAAATCCACGCTCTCGCCGTCGGATGTGACGATACCGGCAGTCGCGAGCTTGTTGCCGATGAACAGCTCATCGGCGATGAACTGCATCTCCTCGGCGTTGAGGAGGATATGCCCGCCCCACCATTTCTCGAATTCAAGGTAGCGGGGAGCTTCGGTGTCGATCTTGGAATAGAGATTGTATTGCTTGGTCCAATAGGTGTTGGCCGGGTTGAGATTCTCGAAGTTGCTGACGAGCCAGGCGCCGTCGAATTTGCCGGCGCCGAGATCGCCCATCAGCGCGGTAAGCCAAGTGCCTCCGAGCAGGCCGCCGGTATAGCGCATGGGGTTTTCGCCGTGCACGCCAGCCCAATAGGAGAGCGGCGAGCCGGCAACGATAATCGGGCCAAAAAGCTCGGGCCGCTTGGCGGCCACCATCATCACCGCCCAGCCTGCCTGGCAATTGCCGACGACAGCGGGCTTGCCGTCTGCGTCGGGGTGAAGCGCGATTACGTGCTCGAGAAACGCCGCCTCGGCCATCACGATGTCCTCGATAGTCTGGCCCGGGACCGGCTCAGGAAGGAAGCCGATGAAGTAGCAGGGATGGCCTGCCTGGAAGGCCACGCCGATTTCGCTCTGCGCCTTGAACCCGCCGATGCCCGGTCCGTGGCCGGCGCGCGGATCGACGATGACGAAGGGCCGCTTCTTGTCATTAACGCTGACACCGTTCGGCGGCGTGACGCGGGCGAGAATGTAGTTCACCGGGCGCGGCAGCTTGCGTCCATCCATGACGAGCTCGGCGCCGAACTTGAGAACGTGCGGGGCGGGCTTGGCGGCGTGCTCCTCGTACTGCTTGCTCCGCTGTTGCATAACGTCGAGGAAAAGAACCCCGCGCTGCCAGGCGTCGACCCAATAGGACCACGCCTCCAGCGCGGGATTTCTAAACTGCATCAAGGGAAGCGATGGCGTCTGCGGCTTGGATGGCATTTTCTGGTTGGTCAGTTGGCTAGTCATTGGAGGCCTCCTCGAAAACGAACGCGATCAGGCGGAGCGGGCCGCCCAGAAACATTCTTCCCCCCGTAGAAATCTCGCGAGCGAAGCTCGCTGTCGGCGCGTGCCCTATCCGCTCATGCCCATTTCAGCGTGATGCCGACATCTCCCGGCATTCCGTCTGGAAAATCCACGATCTGAAATTTTATCTTGTATCCGCGTGGGCGAAGCTGCCTCTCCCAGAACTGATACATTTCTTTCGGCAGGCCGGTGAGGGTCGTCTCCCAGCCCTGCTCCTGCTGATTGATGGCGCGGCCGTGGTCGGTGCAGAGCGCGTTTGGAAAGCGATAGACCTGCACTTCGGTAAGGCCGTTCGACACGGCGCGCTCAATGATGAGCCCCACGCGGCGAAGCGCCTCATCGTCGGAGACGCCCGACGGCTTGGTGAGCTTCTCCAACAGCATCTTCTTCTCGGCCTCGGCGTCAGACTGCTTGCGCAGCGCCGCGGTCGCCTTCTCGGCTTCGGCCAGCGCTAGCTTCTCCATCACTTCCTGAGCAGTGGGCAGTGCAAAGCCTTTGTCCGCAGCCATGGCCTCCTCCAACGCAGAAATCTATCTAAGGCTCACCTTCCAACTGGGGCAAGGTAATCTTCCTAATTCAAATCAGGAACGTAATCCAGAAGCTAGCTACCGATGCTCCCGAACTCACTGGCCTGCCTTGCGCCAATCGCAAACTTTCTCCTTTCAAGCGATTTGCTTCGACGCTCGAAATAGCGCCCTCAGAACGCTCGCCACGCCGATCGTGTAGGCGGCGGCGACGATGACATTGAAGACCCGAGAAATGAAGATCGTGCCGCTGTCGGTCGGCAGCGGTGTGAGGCCAAGGCCGAGCACTATAAGAAATGTCGCCAGCGCGACGACGTATACCGGCGCCAAAGCGGCTCCTTCCGCAATCCTGCCGCCAAAGACCAGCCCGAAAAACAGCACGACAAGCAAGAGAACGGCTGGCGCTGGAAACAAGCTCACAAGCAGGTAGGCAGCGGTGGCGGCGGCGCCACCGGCGACATTGCCCATGACAAAGGCGTAGGCCGTTCCATAGCCGGCAGCCGCCGGTTGTTGCAAGATGGTGATTGCCGTCATGATTACGATGACGCTCACCGGCGATCCGCTGAGCATGAATAGGATCACGAGACTCAGGAGCGCCCCCGCATTGGCGAGCGCGGCAGCTATTGGCGAACCCTCCTGGGAGGGCCGCTCGATGGCCTCGCTCATGTCATCGCGTGACGGGAAAAACGCGTAAGCGAGAAGGACCAAAAGCGCCGCGAGGATGCTGCCGGCGATCAAGCTATGGACAAGACCATAAGCGAGTTCGAGGGAGCTGACCGCCACCAAAGGGACGACGGACGTGGTGATGAGCAGGATACTCGCCACCGGAACTGCCTGACCCCGGGCGAGCAGCAGAAAGGCAAAGAAGATCAGAAGTGCGAGAACAAGAAGCAGAACGAGCGGCGTCTCCACGAAAATCTGAGCAATGAGGATGCTGAGGATGCAGCCGGCCGTCATAAGGATTGCGAAGCCGGCGGCTTGCTGAAGATTTAGTGACCTGCTTCCGACCAAAAGCTGAGCGGCGAATACGGCCGGCAGGAAAGGGAAGTCCCAGCCAAGAACCTGCCCAAGGGTGAAACCGATTGCCGTGGCGAAGGCAATCCTGAAGGCGAGCGCATGCGCTTCGCGAGTACTGTCGGCCTCCACCGGCTCGATGGCTGCGCTAACTGACATAGGTCAATACCGCTACAATCCTCATCCATAGTCGTCCGATCGCATTCACGAGAGCATTGTCACTCGCATAGACGATTACGTTTGCCTGCGACCCGTACCGCACGCTGCCCGGGGCGTAGTCTTGGCGATTGGGTTCGATCTTGACGGCAAAGCGTTGCGGCGTTCGGACGAGTCCCATCGGCTCATTGATCTTTGGCAGTCCCGTTTCGGGATCGATCGACCCTTGCGACACACCCCAGCCGATGCTTTCCACCTTTGCTTTGTAAATGCGCCCGGGAAGCGTATCGAGCACAAGCTCTACTGGGTTGCCCGCCTTGACATTCTCCAAGGCGTTCTCGCGATAGTTGGCGTTGACCCAGACGTCAGCAGTATCGATCAAAGTCAGAGCGTCCTGACCGGCGTCAACATATTCGCCGTCGGCAAGCTGCAAATTTGTGATGACGCCGTCGGCAGGAGCGATAACCGTCGTTCGAACAAGATTGAGCTTGGCTTGCTCGACCGCAGCGAGGGCCTCGCGAAATTGCGGATTATCGTTTCCCTGCGGGCCGAGTTCCTGACGCGCACGCTCCAGTTCCGACTCCGCCTCGCGCACGCTTGCCTCGGCTACGTCGATTTCCTTGACGACCAGATCCTTCCTCGCCTCGGAATAGACACCCTTCTTCACAAGCTCCAGCGTGCGCTTCGATTGTTCGATGATGTGCTCGCGTTTGGCTTGCGCCTCGATCAGCCGCTCCTGCGCCGCAGCTACTGCGGCTGTGTTCGCGCCAATGGTCTGTCCAACGTTGGCCAGACGCGCGTCGGCTTGTTTCAACGCGATCTCGTAGGTTTGAGGGTCGATGCGAAAGAGAACGTCGCCGGCCTTGACCGTTTGATTGTCGCTCACCGGCACCTCTTGGACTCGTCCGGAAACCTCAGGCGCCATGCGGACAACGAACGCCTGAACGGTCGCTTGCGATGTGTAGGGTGTCATTCGGTCGGCGATGATGGAGTAAAGGTACAGAGCGACGATCGCCGCGAGAATGATGAGCGTCCATCGTCTTACCGGATCGCGCGGAGTGTCACTCTTCGCAGCCATACACACCTCCTCTACGCGCAGCTCCGTCTAGAGCCTAATGCTCTGCGCCAGGCGTGGCGATAATCCCGAGCAAATTCAGTCCAGCGACGACCAATTGCACTGCGACAGCGGTCAACAGGATTCCAAATACAACTTCGGAAATAATCAGACTGGTGGGCCTCAGGCGTTTTGCCACCTTGTCGATGTTGGCAAAGATCGCATAGTCGAAAGCGCCGACCAGCAGAACGAGCGCTACGACGAGCGCGACGCTCGCAACCGAGACGACCTCGGCGGACGCAATGATCAGCACGGTGATGCCGACCGGATTGAGCATATACGGCACCGCCAGCGGATAGACTCGCGATGCGTTTCGGATCTTCCAAGGTTTCCACCTCGTCCGCGATTTTTTTGCCCGGGCCGTGCACCATTTCAATCGCTAGGGTAACAAGGATGATTCCGCCCGCGACCGCGACCGCGCCACCGGTGATGTGGAGAAGGCGCATCAGCAGGGCGCCAAAGGCAAACATGATGAGCGCGGTTATAACCGCGGTCACGACCATCTGCCGGCCTATGGCACGCTGCGTCTCGGCGTCGAATTTCTTGGTTTTTTCGAGGAAGGGCACGAGGGCAATCTTGGGGCCCATGCCGATAAGCAAAAGAAGGAGCAGCTTAGTTACGAGTCCGACCGTGATTACCGAGAAATCCATCCGGTTTGCCCTCTCTCTTCAAAGCGTTCGCATCCGACCGGACAATACGCAGTCATGGATCTCTCATGGTCGTCGGCCACTCGAGGTCTTGTCGCTTGGCGGACCAGACGAAGGACAGGGGTGAAGCGGCGAACAGTATCCTGGACAAAGTTCGTCCTCCCTGGAGCGCGGCACAACGAGGCTCAGAATCGGGCTAACACAGCGGCGCACATCGAAGTCGGCTCGGCCTCCCCCTCGAGCCGGGCCACAATAAAAGTTCAGTCCGAGCTAATTGCCGGTTCCTAGAATGGACTCGGCGGATTGCATCAATGGAGCTTGAGGATTCTTGAAACAGAACTTCTCGACCTCGTCGGCGCCTGCATTCAGCTTCTGCGTGTCTACGTTTGTGTCTGCACGCTTGCCTTGGAAATAGCCGTTAAGCCAGACGGCAATGAGCTTCGGGTCCGCGACCTTGTATTTGATGAACTGGTCGCAGGTCACCTTGGAGAGATCAAGCATGACCTGGGCTTGCGCAATGTTGCTTGCGGTCAAGGCGAACCCCAACCCGGCAACGGCTATGATGCATCTTTTCATCGACCGCTCCTGTGTTTTGATTGTCTCGCTAGACCTTGACCCGAGTCAAGGTTCCCGGTGACAAGGGTCCAAGACGAGGCGATATAGTGCATAATTGGGGATGGAATCCCTGAGGACAGGACTCCGATGCGCCTCCTTGCGGTAGCCGATCTGCATTACTCGCTGCCGCAATTCGATTGGGTGCTCGAGGTCGCGCCAGATTTCGACGTGGTGGTGCTGGCGGGAGACCTCCTCGAACTCAGCTCGATCGTCGACCGGCGGGCGCAAGCGATCGTGGTGAAGAAATATTTCAGCCGTTTGCGCGCGGCGACAAGGCTCGTGACCTGCTCAGGCAATCACGATCTCGATGCGCCGAACGAGACCGGCGAAAAGGTCGCCAAATGGCTCGGGCAAAAGCAGAACGAGGGGGTCTCCTCCGACGGCGAGTCCCTCCTGCTCAACGGAGGCGTTCTCTTCACCGTCTGTCCGTGGTGGGACGGACCGATCACGCGGGCAGGGATCGCGGCGCAGCTTGCCGAGGCGGCGAAGACCGAGCGGAAACTCTGGATTTGGATCCACCACGCGCCGCCCGACAAATCGCCGATCAGCTGGGGCGGCACGCGCTATTTCGGCGACACCGAGCTCGCGCAATGGATCGTCGAGTATAAGCCTGACATCGTGCTCTCAGGCCACGTGCATCAATCGCCCTTCGTCAAGGACGGCTCCTGGGTCGACCGCATCGGGCCGACCTGGGTGTTCAATGCCGGGCAGCAATTCGGCGCGCCGCCGACGCATATCATCATCGACACTGAGGCCGGCGAAGCGCTTTGGTTCTCCTCCGCGGGCAATCAGTACATCCGCTTCAGCGAGCCGCTCGAGCGGCCGGTGCCACGGCTCGAAGGGATTCCAGACTGGCTCAAAGCCGAGGATCGGCCTCAGCCTCCGGGCCGGACGTGAATTCTTCGTGCTGCTGGTGGATCAGCGTTTCGAGCACCTCACCGACCATGCCGAGATGATTTCCGTGGCCTTCGAATTGACGCTTGATGTCGACGAGATAGGTGGTGGCGGCGTTGAGCCTCTCGGCGAGCAGTCGGCCGAGGAAGAACGCGATCTCCGGATGCGATTTGAGGAAATTTTCGGCGTCGTCGAACACGAAGGCGCCAACCGGAGAGGCGGCGCGCACGGTTGCGGTGTGCGGGCGGTTCAGGAGCACCGACATTTCGCCGAAGATCGAGCCGGGGCCGCCAATAACGGCGACCGGCGTGTCGCCGCGCAGGACCTCGACCGTGCCTTCAGCGAGAACGTAAAGCTTGCCCGACGTGTTTCCTTCGGAGAGGAGAATGGTCCCTGGAGCGAAGTCCTGCCGCTTGGCGCCGGCGCAACTGTCCAGGATCGAGGCCATCGCCATCGGTTTTCGTTGTTTACTCATCGGCGGTCTCCAGTCGGACACGTTCCTTGCAGATTAGCCGATATGCAAGATTTGTGCGCGGGCGTCAGCTTGGCGCAGGCGGGGGTGTCTTCGGCTCGTACAGGCAGATGTAGTTGATCAGGCAGCGCCAGCATTCGGGCTTTCGCGCCTTGCACACATAGCGGCCGTGCAGGATTAGCCAATGATGGCAATTGTGCTTGTACCGCTCAGGCACGACGCGATCGAGGGTGAGCTCGACGTCGAGCGGGGTCTTGCCAGGCGCAAGGCCGGTGCGGTTCGAAACCCTGAAGATGTGGGTGTCGATGGCGATGGTTGGCTGGCCGAAGGCGACGTTGAGCACGACATTCGCCGTCTTGCGGCCGACGCCGGGAAGGGTGACGAGCGCTTCGCGCGTGTCAGGCACCTTGCCGCCGAACTCGGCGACGAGCTTCTGCGACAGTGCGATCAGGTTCCTCGCCTTGCCGCGATAGAGGCCGATGGTCTTGATCTTGTCGGTGAGCGCGGCCTCGCCGAGCGCGATGAGCTTCTCCGGCGTATCGGCCGTCTTGAACAGGTCTGGCGTCGCCTTGTTGACCGAGGAGTCCGTGGCCTGCGCCGACAGCACCACGGCGACGAGGAGGGTAAAGGGATCGGCGTAGTGAAGCTCGGTCTTGGGGTGCGGGCTCATTCGTGCGAAGCGGCGGAAAATCTCCTCGATTTCCGCAGGGGTAAGGCGCGATCCTGGCGCTCTGCCGCCCTTGCGATGCTTTGCCTTGGCAGGCTTGCGCTTTAAGGTTTTCGGTTGAAGGGGCAAAGCTTCACCTTCTCAATGGGTTAGGTTTACCCACACTCCGCGCATAGCTTGCTCGCTTTCTTACTTAGCGTGGTTGCCAACTGTGACAGGATGGAACGGAGGGGTGGAGGTGCCGGGGTACGCCAATGGATTAGGATCCATGGCCTCCCCATTGAGGGGTGTGGGGGGAGTTGCTTCTACTTTATTCAAATCTCTTCAGCCTTCGCCAGCCCTATGCTTTCCGGTGGAATAATCCGGACGACCCGTTTTCACAGCCGCCGGCAAGTCGCACGGGGAATGTTCCGGCGGCTTCCTTGTCGAAGACATAGAACGTCGCCACGCTGACGTCAGCGATTTCCTCCTCATCGAGACAGATTTCCTTGACCCACGTGCCTCTCCACCTCTTGTGGGAGACCACGCACGTCTTTGCCTTTGACTAACATAGTTACCATCTCCCTTAACGGATTAGCGGCTCCATCCATTAGAGCTTCACTCGACTTGACCGCGCAATACGCTCGCGCCATCTTTTTAAGGCCGAACATATAAAAGCTACCATCTTCCACGTGAGGCGTTTGTTGCCCTTCCGCCACCCTCGACTCATTAAACGCGCTTTTGGCCGCGTCCAGCGCACCTAAATAGTCGCCGAGTTTGATGTGACCCCGACTCAGAAGAAGGTAAGATAACCCGCGCTCCCCAACGCCCAAATCGAGATCAATCTGGTCGATAGTCTGGAGCGCCACAAGGAGACCGGGAAGCTGAAGCCTTCATCCCGCTGAAGCGTTAGGAGAAGGGATGGCAATCGCGACGTCGCATCACTCTTGAGGCTTGAACCACGAAGGTCCGCTTTGGGGGACCTCAGGTTCGGCGAGCAGAATGTCCGCTAAGTGCCATAAGCGGACATACGCCGCGGTCACTCAGCAGCCCGATACTGGCCTGTCTTGGCCACAGCCAACACGAACACTCGACGCCACAGCAATGATGGCGCTGACTTCCTGCGGGCATGTAAGCTCGAGGGGTGGCTTTACGTCTGGTGCTAATCTTGCCAAGCGGGCCTCAGCAAGCCAGTGCGACGAAACCCCTGCGCGAGACTTCGCCCCGGGAGGCATCGATGTAATTCCTCACTATTTGATACTTGTCCGATCCGTATGCACAAGCGTACGATAACGCCCACTCATACAATCGATTGGTAAAACATGGGAGGACTCCACCATGTCGCACGCGAAGCAAGCTTCGAAGCGAAAGCATCGAGCATGCGCCGTGCCGTTGTTGGGAGCCGCCGGGTTGTCCTTGTCGTTGGCGAGCGGCTCCGCGGCAACCGAGGTGCCCGCAGCGGATATGCCGATGCAGAGCACCACAGCGAGCAACGAAATCACTTTCGGCGAAGAAGAAATCGCTGATGTCAGTCTGGCGACGTTCTATGTCTTCGACAAGGAAAATGTCGGAACATCCGAACCCGGCGTACAACTTGCCGGACACAGACACTGGAGGGGCTGCCACAGAGGCTGCAGAGGCTGCAGAGGCTGCAGAGGCTGTTGGAGAGGCTGCGGCTGCGGTGGTTGCGGAGGCTGCGTTACGATTTGGTGGGGGGGTTGCGGCGGCTGCGGAGGCTGCTGGGGGTGGCGCTATTGAATAAGTCCCCATGGCAAGGCTTGATCCTGCCAACCACGTCTTGTTTTCCAGCGCCACGCACGTTTACGCGCGGCTTGGCTCGCGCGTGACGGCCGATTTGGTGGTCGACCTTTGTCGAGGAGCGCGCGAGCTAAACGACGTCCTTCTCGCAAACGCGGGGATAGCCTTACGCGTCATAACAGCAAAGACGTTCCGCGGTTTGCGCCGAACTTCACCGTGTATGTGCTGCCAGCCGATGTCGTTTGCCTCTACTCCGAGGACCGGAAGTTCTTTCTTTACGGTGAGCTCTATTGTGCGCTCGCGTCCGCAATAGGAGCTGGAGGAAGTTTTCAGGATCTCGTTCGCGAGCTGGAGCAGGATTTTCCACCCGACAAAATCCGTGAAGCTCTAGAGCGGTTGGTCGACCGCCGCTTCATAGTTCCGACATCGCGCTCTCCCTTAGACGCCAAAGCGGCTTATTGGGCGAGCCTCGGGCTGTCACCTGAGACCGCGCAGAGAAACCTCCAGAAAGTTCGTGTGAGCATTCAAGCGCTCGATGTGCAGGGTGCAACGGAACTCGGCATCGCCCTGAGCGGGCTAGGCGTTCGCGTAGTGAATCGCTCTGCTGACCTCACGGTCACGCTAGTGAACGATTATCTCGAAGAACGACTAGCCGAATTGAACCGGCAACATTTGTCGGAACATACGCCGTGGCTACTCGCCCAACCCTCCGGTATCTTTCCCCTCGTGGGGCCAATGTTCAGCCCAGGCAAAAGCGCCTGTTGGACGTGTCTCGCCGAACGGATGCAACGGAATCGAGAAGTGAAGGCGCTCCTCGACCGCAGACATGCCCGCTGCGTCGCAGTTTCACCTCTCGCCCGAGACACGTTGGGGCAGAGTGCCATTCAGCTTGCAGCTGTCGAGATCGCAAAAGCGATCGCCACCGACTTTCGCACGAGATTGAGCGATCACATTATCAGCCTCGACCTGTTGGGCTCGACCATCGTCAAGCATTACGTGGCCGCTCGCCCGCAATGCCCGACGTGCGGCCGGAAGGAGCTTCGCGACCCGAGCCGGGCCCCGGCGCCGATCGAGCTTAACGCCGGTGGCAAGCTGGTCATGACAAGCGGCGGATACCGAGCCGTTTCGTCAGCGGCCACGGTGGCACGCTACCGAAAGCATGTGAGTCCGCTCACCGGCGTCGTCTCGCGTCTAGAACGGATCGAAGCCGACTTGCCATTGAACACCAACTACTTTGCCACCCACAATCTTGCCGCTCGTCCCGACACGGTCGGTGAGCTTAAGGCAGGACTGAGTGGCGGCAGCTTCGGCAAGGGCAGCACTGCCGACCAGGGGGAAGCCAGCGCGCTTATGGAGGCGATTGAGCGTTATTCCGGGAGTTTTCAGGGCGACGAGATCAGAGTGACGCGTCGGTTTACGGATTTCCCGGCAGGTGATGCCGTCCTTCCGAACGACGTCAGGCTGTTCAGCGATGCGCAGTTCCGGCAAACGCGGGCGCCGACAACTGGACCGGACGATGTATTGGCCCCGTTCGATCCATCGGCCGAGATCGAATGGTCGCCCGTCTGGTCTCTGTGCGACGAACGCTTCAAATATCTGCCGACCGGCCTTTTATATTTCTTCTACAAGGGCGCCGGCGGCGAGGTCCCAGCGGATTCCAACGGCTGTGCGGCCGGCAATACGCTTGAGGAAGCAATCGTCCAGGGATTCCTCGAGTTAGTGGAACGGGATTCATACGCAATCTGGTGGTACAACCGATTGCAGCGGGCTGGAATGGACCTCAGCCTGATCGACGATGCTTACGTCCGTGATCTACAAATCCAGCTTGCCGAAACCGGACGCCGGCTTTGGGTGCTTGACATCACCAGCGATCTCGGGATTCCGAGCTTTGTGGCGGTAACGCATTGGACGGAAAACTCGCAGGAACAATTCGAGTTTGGTTCTGGCGCGCACTTCGATACGCGCATCGCGGTCCTGCGCGCGATGACTGAGCTGAATCAATTTCTATCCATTGGTCTCATGGGGGGCCGGGATACGGGGAAATGTTGCCATGACGACAATGAATTGAGGCTGAGGGACCATTCGTATTTGGCGCCGAGCGGCAATCCGCTAATTCGACCGGACTTCAGCTTGGACTTCGCCCGTCTCGACAAGCGCGAGCAAGTGATGGCTTGCGTGCGCATCGCCAAGCGAGAAGGCCTCGATTTCCTCGTCCTCGATCAGACGCGTCCCGACATTGAGGTCCCGGTTGTCAGGGTGATCGTGCCGGGATTGCGGCATTTCTATCGCCGCTTCGCACCTGGCCGGCTTTACGATGTCCCGATAAAGCTTGGACTACGAGAGCGGCCGCTGTCGGAAGGCGATCTCAATCCGCTTCATCCTCGGACCTAAGGTCCTCCCGGCTTGGGCGCTCTCGGAATAAAGAGAAGGCGACGGGCGGCGCCGGCAACTTTGTCCGTCCGGCTCGGCGCTCCCATCACACTCGAAGTGCGCTTGGACGGAGAAATCGCGGCCTGCTTCTATGACCATTCGGTCGGCTTGGGAAAGTTCAGCGCTGGTGCTGCCGATCGCGCGCAGAAGCTGCGCCTTGGTCTGCCATTCAGTTCGTTTTCGTCCGGCAGTCGAAACGTCGACAAGGAGATTCAACTGCTGGCCCAGCGATTGGCTACGCACGGTCTATTGGAGTACCGCCTTGGACGCTCGCGAAAGGGCGATGATCTGGTCGTCATCGAACCCCAACTTACCGGTTATTGGCCGCGAATGCCGCCCCTTCGCAACGCAGACACTCTCGTCTTGTCGCGGTTCGCGTACATGCGACGGCGCGGCAACGAGATGGTCCTGGAATCGCCGCGCGCCGGCGCGTTGTTCAGAATTTGCAATCCGAAGATTGCGACCGCCTTGGCCCTACTGTCTACACCGCAACAAATCAAACAGCTCCGACGGCAGGACAGTTTTCCCGGGCTTGAGCTTCTCGCCCTGTTAGTTGATTGCCAAATCCTTTTCAAGACGGGCGCCGCTAGCGAAGTTGGCCTCCGACCGACCGAGGGTGACGGCAACCTCGTTCTTTGGGACTTTCACGACCTTCTTTTCCACACACGCAGCACGGAAGGCCGGCACGCCAACCCACTGGGTGGAGTTTATCCTTATGCCGGGCTTATTTCTCCGTTGCCGGCGGTGCGGCCGCGGTGGCCCGGAAAGAAAATCGATCTGCGCAGGTTCTACCCCGCGCGTCCGGAGACAATCTCGCCGACCGCAACGCTCCTGCGTGAACGCCATTCAACGCGTAGCTTCGATGACCAGCGGCCGATTACGCTCGCCGAGCTTGCGCGGTTTCTCGACGGCAGCGCACGCGTCCACTCGAGAATGCGAAATAGGCTCGACCTCGGCGACACCGACCCGGTGATTACCTATGCCCTCAGGCCGTATCCGTCGGGGGGCGGCTGTTACGAACTCGAGCTCTATCTGGCCGTCGACAAATGCGAGGGGCTTGCACGCGGATTCTACCATTACGACGCCGGCGGACACGCTCTGGTACCGATCGACGTTAGCAAGAATGAGCTCGAGGCACTGTTGATGGGAGCCAAGTTTGCAATGGGGGCGCCCGCTGCGCCCCAGATCTTGATAACGATCGCTGCGCGCTTTGGTCGAACTTCATGGAAGTACAGCTCGATCGCATATGCGCTCATTCTGAAGGACGTCGGCGTATTGATTCAAACGCTCTACATGATGGCGACTGACATGGGGCTCGGCGGATGTGCGATCGGGAGCGTCAATATTGATCTGTTCGCGAAGATGACCGGGATCGAATTCCACGTCGAGGGCCCGGTCGGTCAATTTGCGATTGGGGGCGGCACGAAACCGGGAGCACGTCGCCGCTCGACCAAACCCCACCGACAGTAGCAGTCAGTCGAGAGTCCGCTTTGGGTCAAAAGCAGACTTAGCGCTCGCTCTTCCGAATGTCCGCTAAGTGCCAATAGCGAACATTCACTACTGCTTTCACTTGGATACGAGGCGCCTTCGTTCCGCTTTGCCCTCACCAATGCCAGCGGTCTCCACGAGCCGTGGGTCATCTCCACGACCGGCCGGGGATGGCGCGTAATGTTCTCTCCATGATTTGCGTCTTGCTGGCACTTGCTCTTGAGGATGGCATTCGTGAAGACAATCCCGCGATCGGCATCAAACGCCCCAAGTTGAGCAAGGATGGTTGGCATTGTTGGACCGAGGATGAGATCGCCACCTTCGAGGCGAAGCACCCGGTAGGTTCTCAAGCCCGCGTTTGCCCTCGCTCTTGCCCTCTACACCGGACAACGAGCTTCCTGCTTGAAGTCTCAGCACCATAAAAACCCTATGAACCTTTCGGTTGAACCCCCATCTTCTCAAGACTACCAATGTCTCACTAACGGGATAAAGGCGAGCTATGACAGAGCTCTCCGCGGACCCACAAGTAGAAACACGCTTTGCCGCCGTGCTGACGCCGCACCGGTCGCTCTCGCCGAAGGGCTTCGCGGTGCTGATGACCCTAGTGTGCATCGTCAGCTTCAGCACCGGCCTCCTGTTCTATCTTCTTGGCGCCTGGCCGGTGGTGGGCTTCATGGGCCTCGACGTTGCCCTGATTTACATTGCCTTCAAGCTCAATTATCGCGCGGCGCGGCTCTACGAGACAGTGGACTTGACCCCGAGCGCGTTGACGGTGACGCGCGTGCAGCCGTCCGGAAAAGCGCAATCCTGGAGCTTCAATCCGTATTGGGTGCGGCTCGATCTCGAGGAGCGCATCGGCCGGTCGAGCGAGCTGTCAATCGCGAGTCACGGCAAGCAACTCGTGTTTGCGGCGTTCCTCACCGACCCTGAACGCGAGGATTTCGCGCAAGCCCTGTCGAAGGCGCTCTCCGCCAACAAGGCGCCGAGCGCGGCGTAGCACCTAAGCTGCGAGATCGCGCTTCTCGGCGACCGAGCCGTCGGCCCGGAGGCGATAGATCAGCGGCATGCCGGTGCCGATGCTGAGCTCCTTCACCTGCTCGGGGCTCAGGCGGTCGAGCTGCATGACGAGCGCGCGCAACGAGTTGCCGTGGCCGACCACGATCGCATTCTTTCCGCTCTTAATCTCCGGGGTGATGCTCTTCGAGTAAAAGGGAAGCACGCGCGCCGCGGTGTCTTTCAGAACTCTCGCCGCCGGGAGGGGCGATGTCGTAGGAGCGCTGCCAGAGATGTACCTGCTCCTCGCCCCAGCGCTGCCGCGCCTCGTCCTTGTTCAGCCCGACGAGATCGCCGTAGTGACGCTCGTTGAGCGCCGCGTCATAGACGATGGGGAGATCGTCTTGGCCGAGCTCGCTCAGGATGATCTTGAGGGTGTTCTGCGCCCGCTTGAGCAGGCTGGTGAAGGCCATATCGAGATGCGCGCCCTCGGCCTTGAGCATGGCGCCGGCGCGATGGGCCTCGGCCACGCCTTCCTCGGTCAGGTCGACGTCCTGCCAGCCGGTGAACATATTGAGCCGGTTCCACTCGCTCTCGCCATGGCGCACGAGGACCAGCACGTTCTTGAGCGCGGGCGGCTCGCCGCCCACTTTGCGGACCGAATTGGCTTGCCCGTTCTTACCGGGGGTCTTGGCAGACCCTGGCTTCGATATGGGTGAAGGGCGCAACAAAGCTCGGCTAGCCTCGTTCCTTGGTCCGTTTCGCCCCATACGGCGAAAGAGGCCGGACTTTAGGGGCAGCTCCCATATTTTGCCAAGTGATCAACCAGAAACCGGTCGATGCCGCAAGGGTTAGAGGCGGAAAGGCAACAGGCTCTTAGTCTAAGCCGAAGGGTCACAGGCCAATGACGTCCCGCATGGAATAGAGCCCGGGGCCCTGGCCGCGCGCCCAAAGCGCCGCCCTGATCGCGCCCTGGGCAAAAATCCCACGGTCGGTGGCAATATGGACGAGCTCGATGCGCTCTCCGGGGCCGGCGAAGATCACCTTGTGCTCGCCGACCACGTCGCCTCCGCGCAAGGCGGCAAATCCGATATCGCCCGCGCGGCGGGGACCGACGTCGCCCTCGCGCACGCGCACACTGTGATCCTTGAGCGCGATGGCCCGGCCCGAAGCCGCGGCCTCGCCGAGAAGGAGGGCTGTGCCGGAAGGGGCGTCGCGCTTATGGCGGTGATGCAGCTCGAGGATCTCGATGTCGAAATCGGGGCCGAGCGTCTTGGCGACCCTATTGGTGAGCCCAGCGAGCAGATTGACCCCAAGGCTCATATTGCCTGCCTTGACGATTGCAGCGTGGCGGGCGGCGGCTTCGATCTTGGCCTGGTCCTCGGCAGAGAGCCCGGTCGTGCCGATGACGTGGACGATGCGCGCCTGCGCGGCGATGCCGGCAAAAGCCACGGTCGCCTTCGGCGTGGTGAAATCGAGCACGCCGTGCACCTCGGCGAAGACCGGCAGCGGATCGTCGGTGATGGCGATGCCCAAGGTCCCGAGCCCGGCGACCTCGCCAAAATCCTGGCCGATCGCCGGCGAGCCCTTGGCTTCGATGCCGGCGGCGAGAATGCAGCCCGGCGTCGCGGCGACGGCGCGGGCGAGCGTCTGCCCCATACGCCCTGCGGCGCCGAGCACTGCGAGCTTCATGTCGGACATGGCAAGGGGACCGTCGATGAGCCTAGAGGGTTGACGCGCCTCGACCTTCTAGGCCGTGGGTCGTCTGGTCACAAGTCTTGGATTGGCACGCTTGCGTTAGCAACTGACTAAGATCAGCTCCAGGCGAAGGCCACTTTGCGCAAGGAGACGTCGCCGAAGCGCTCGGCGCCTTCAGCGATCGGCTTGCCGCCAAGGCTGAGATAGAAGGAGCAGGCGCTGTCATTGTCGGCGAGGGCCCAGACCATGAGACCCTTCAGGCGAAGATCGAACAGCCGCTGGCGCGTGCGCTCGAACAGCTTCTCCCCAAGGCCAAGCCCTTGATAGACGGGATGGAGATAGAGTTCGAAGATCTCGCCCTGGAATGGCGTGCGGCCTGAGCGGCAACGGCCGTAGGTGGCATAGCCCGAGGCTGCGCCGTCGAAGTCGAGCACGAGCAGCGGGCGCCGCTCGGCAAGCGCGCACTTCCACCAGGCTTCGCCTCTCCTCGCGATCATGCGCTCAAGCGAGAGATGGGGAATGATGCCGCGATAGGCGCCGCGCCAAGCCTCGGCATAGACATCGGCTAGCGCCGCGGCGTCCTTTGTCCTTGCCGGCCTGATATGCACGACATCGGTTTCCATGAGATGAGGTTAGCGCAGACAAGCCCCGATGTGCAGAGGGGATCGCATAACTGCTCACAACCGAACGATTGCAGAAGCAAAGATTGGAGCCGCTCTAAGCCCGGAGCCTAAGCGGGCTCCATCGCCAGTTTCTGGCGCTCCGCCTTCTTGCGGTCGTTGGAGTCGAGGTGGCGCTTGCGCAGCCGAATCGATTTCGGCGTCACCTCGACGAGCTCGTCGTCCTGGATATAGGCGAGCGCGCGCTCGAGCGTCATGCGGATCGGAGGCGTGAGCCTCACCGCCTCGTCCTTCGACGTGGTGCGGATATTGGTGAGTTTCTTGCCCTTGAGCACATTGACCTCAAGGTCGTTGTCCCGGGTGTGCTCTCCGACGATCATGCCGGCATAGACCCGCACGCCGGGGTCGATCATCATCGGCCCGCGATCCTCGAGGTTCCACAGAGCGTAGGCAACAGCCTCGCCGGCTTCGGTTGAAATCAGCACACCGTTCCGCCGGCCCTGGATCTCGCCCTTGTAGGGCGCGTAGGCATGGAACAGCCTATTCATGATGCCGGTGCCGCGGGTGTCGGTGAGAAGCTCGCCCTGATAGCCGATGAGCCCGCGCGTCGGCACGTAAAACACGAGCCGCTGGCGGCCGCCGCCAGAGGGACGCATCTCTAGGAGCTCACCCTTACGCTCGGAGAGCTTCTGCACCACGATGCCGGAATGCTCGGCGTCGAGGTCGATGACCACTTCCTCGATGGGCTCGAGCAGCTCGCCCTGTTCGTTGCGGCGGAACAGCACCTTCGGCCGCGATACGCTAAGCTCGAAGCCCTCGCGGCGCATGGTCTCGATCAAAATGCCGAGCTGCAACTCGCCGCGGCCGGCAACTTCCATCAAGTCACGCTCATCGGATTCGGTGACGCGGAGCGCAACGTTGCCCTCGGCTTCGCGCAAGAGACGGTCGCGGATCATGCGGCTCGTCACCTTGTCGCCTTCGGTGCCGGCAAGAGGCGAATCGTTGACGCGGAAGGTCATGGAGAGCGTCGGCGGATCGATTGGCTGGGCTGGCAGCGGCTCGATGACCTCGGGCGCGCAGATAGTATGCGCAACGGTGGCGCTGGGCAGGCCTGCAAGAGAGACGATATCGCCGGCCGTGGCCTCGTCGAGCGCGAGGCGCTCAAGCCCGCGGAAGGCGAGCACCTTGGAAACGCGGCCCTGCTCGACCAACTTGCCGTCATGGTCGAGCACTTTGACTGACTGGTTCGGCGCGACGGTGCCGGAGGTGATGCGGCCGGTGACGACGCGGCCGAGATAGGGATTGGCCTCGAGGATGGTGCCGAGCAAGCGGAACGGTCCTTCCTCCACATGCGGCGGCGCGACGTGGCTGAGAACGAGATCGAACAGAGGCTGCATGCGCGCCTCCTTCGGGCCCTCGGGGCTTTCCGCCATCCACCCCTCCTTGGCCGAGCCGTAAAGGATTGGGAAGTCGAGCTGCTCGTCGGAGGCATCAAGGCTCGCGAATAGGTCGAACACTTCGTTGACCACCTCGTGCGGACGCGCATCGGGACGGTCGACCTTGTTGATGACGACGATGGGCTTCAGACCCATCTTCAGCGCCTTCGACACCACGAACTTGGTCTGTGGCAGCGGGCCTTCGGCGGCATCGACCAGCACCAGAGCGCCGTCGACCATGTTGAGGATGCGCTCGACCTCGCCGCCGAAATCGACGTGGCCTGGCGTGTCGACGATGTTGACGCGCGTGCCCTGCCAGAGGATTGAGGTCGCCTTGGCGAGTATGGTTATGCCGCGCTCGCGCTCGAGGTCATTCGAATCCATGGCGCGCTCCGCCACGCGCTGGTTCTCGCGGAACGCGCCCGATTGCTGGAGGAGCCGGTCGACTAGGGTGGTCTTCCCATGGTCGACGTGGGCGATGATGGCGATGTTGCGAAGCTGCATGGGGTCCTGAATTGCAAAACGCGGGCCTGAAGGGCCCGCGGTTCATATGACAGCGATAAGCGTCATTGGTTATGGATCAGCATGTTAGGCCTGGAAGGTAGCGTGGAGGTAACGACTAACGCTGCTGATCGTACGGCTGGCGAACTTTGAATTCATTTATCAGGAGCTGAGAGCGACGGTCAACGCTTCCCCTTCGGTCTCGGGAAGATACTGCCATTCTCACCAAGCTCGATGCGCCAACAGCCGCACCCCCGGCCGCTTGGCGTTGGCGCCGCTCCCAGGAGCCAGTAACTCTTTGCTCAATGAGGCATATATTGTGCAGAGCTGCTGGCAAAGTCTCCAGCGTCGGCGGAGTGGTGGGTCGTGTCTTGCGGGGGTGCGACAATCATCATCATGATCGACAGGACTATCGCTATCACTCCGAGCGCGATGAGCTTGGGAGGCATTGTGTCCTCCAAGAGGTCCGTTGATAACTTTTGCGCCAATTCAACGCGTCACGGGATCCTTGTGTTCCTGGCGTCCGCATTGGCTGGCCCCAGGCCGCGTGCCGTTGGTGAATTCCACATTCAAAATGCATCTCGTCACCCTTGTTATCGAGATGCATCAAATCCTATCCAGGCAAGCACCCCAGCAATAACGCCGACGACCCAACTTGCCCATAACGGGATTGAAGTTGTAGCACCCACAGTGATCGGCCAACCACTGACCGCTCTAATCAGCTGCAACGCCGCAACGACGACAAAAATCAGTGCAGCCAAACGGCAATAGCTTGTGGCAGTCATCACGTCCTCCGGTCTCCGCGAGTGTTTCCACGACCATCCTTTGGCACGAAGCGCTCTCTAGTTGGCCTCGGCTCTCTTCTTCGCGGCCTCCGAGGTCATCGAATCAACTCGATGCAGGAGATCGAGGGCATAGACGAGCTGAGTGTCCTTGGCCTTGTCAGGATTCACATAGGACGAGCTGCCCAATTCTTCTTGCTTTCCCTTCGCGGTTTCGTCCTCATTCTTGAGATGGCCATGCAAGCTTGCCTCACTCACGACGTCCTTCGCTTCAGCTTTCTCTTTAGACTCACTCGGATTTTCCTCCGTAATAACGACGTCTGGTTCAATGCCCTCTGCTTGAATCGAGCGACCCGAGGGGGTGTAGTAGCGCCCGGTTGTGAGCCTTAACGCACCCTGGTTCGCAAGTGGAATGATCGTCTGTACCGACCCCTTACCGAAGGAACGTGTGCCCACGACCCTTGCCCTGTGATTGTCCTGGAGCGCACCGGCAACAATCTCAGAGGCAGATGCCGATCCGCCATTGATCAGTACAACGAGCCTCGCGCCCTTAGTGAGATCGCTAAGTTGCGCGTCATAGTGCTGCTCTTCTTTAGGATCGCGGACTTTTATGGCGACGATTTTTCCCTGATCGAGGAATGAAGCGGAGGTCATGACCGCTTGCTCGAGCAGGCCGCCTGGATCATTGCGAAGATCGATCACATAGCCCTTGAGCCTGGGACCGATCTTCTCGTTGAGATCCTCGATGGCCTGTTGCAGGGCGGCAGCTGTCTGTTCATTGAAGGTGGTGATACGAATGTAGCCCACGTCATCGTCGGCTTCATATTTGACCGGATCGACGTGGATGACATCGCGCACAATCTTGATGTCGAAGGGTTCCGCAATTCCCTTGCGCACGATGGTGAGCGTGATGGGCGTGTGGGCTGATCCGCGCATCTTGTCGACCGCATCTTCAAGGGTGAGGCCCTGAATATCATCCTTATCAATTGCGGTGATAACGTCTCCAGATTGAATCCCAGCCTTTGCTGCGGGCGTGTCTTCTATCGGTGCGACAACCTTGACCGCGCTGTCCTCCATCGTCACTTCAAGCCCAATCCCGGCGAACTCGCCAGTCGTCTGGATCTGCAATTCACGAAACTGCTTTGGATTCAGATATCCCGAGTGAGGATCGAGTGCCGACAGCATGCCGTTTATTGCACCCTCGACCAGCTTGGCATCATTCGGCTTCTCGACATAGTCGGAGCGCACGAGCTGAAGCACTTCTCCGAAAAGATCGAGCTGCCGGTGTATCTCTGAGGCGGATGTCGGCGTTGGCCGAATCCGCGCGTGACCCTCCATGGTTGAGCCAGCAACGAACCCGGCCAACAAAAGAATTACCCACGGCACATTTTTAAGTCTCCGCATCTTCTCGCACCTTTCTGGCTATTTGACCCGCTTCCAGATGAGCATCACTCGAAAGATGTCTCGGCATCGAAGTTGACAGGAGAGATCTGTCTCCTGCCAACCTTCGTTTCAGCCCCGACTAACCGTGATGATGGGTCGTGCTGCGTGGATGGTGTTCCGCGCCCCTATAGCTAGGCGTCGCCGCATTTTGCTTGATCTCGCCAGGACATCCCTTTCCTGCAGGGTTTTCAACGCAAGGAGCGTAGTTGGCCATGGCGGGCGTAAGCGCGGCAGCACCGACCGCAAATGACGCTGCGGCAAGTGCGATTGCTGTCTTGCTAAACATGACAAGCCTCCTTTGTCGGATTGGCTTGCGTCAGGGGTTGAGGGTAGGGAATGACGCAGCGGCCATCCGGCAGCCCGAACGCGGGGCGCATTAATTGTTTCCCGACTAAGACGTCGCAGCCGTTTTTGTCGCAGTCGATTTTGTCGCAGCCGATTTTGTCGCAGCCGATTTGTCGCAGTCCCGAGGCGCTCCTCAGCCGGAGGTGGAGATAACCCATGGCTCGTGGACACCGCGGGCATTGGTGCGGGCAAGGCGGAACGAAAGTGCCTGAGTGAATGTCCGCTATTGGTACTAAGCTGACGTGCAAACGCGCTGATGAATGTCCGCTTTGAGGGGAATATCGGACGTGACGCGATGTCTGCTCATGACCCATAGCGGACATGAGCGCTTCCTCGAAGAGACGATCTAGCCTGACTTGTTAGCCCAATCATGATTGAAACGGTAACGGTGGAAGATAACTAACCTTCCCGCGGATCTGACCATGCCTCAACTGTGGGCCTTTCTACACAAAACCTACGGAGGCGAAGCACTTCAACAATTATTGCGCGAGGTAATCGACCTAAACAGATATGGGGACGTTCTAAGCCTGGAAAGACAACAGGAAACCCTAAAGGAACTAAGAACCATGGGCCTCGATAACGTAGCCACAACGGTTGAAGCAGTACTCCCAAATGAAATGGGAGCTACCGCACCCTTACTCTGATCGCATATGGGATGACGGCCGCGAACAGCTAATCCTCAAATGGCAAAAGGAGATGGATGCCAAACGCACGGCATTCGAGGAACAAAATTCGCCTCAGGTATTAGGCAATACACCCGCCTAGTGCCTGGCTTCCCGATCCGCGCTGATCAAGGCGCTGACGAGTAGGATGATGTTCGCGGCAATCACTGCAAACACCGTCCAAAAAAGGATGGGGTCACTCATAACTTCCCTCTGCCTTCCTGTAGTTTCACGCAAGGCCGCTATGTGCGCGGTATGGTTAATTTCGAGTTAAGCCCTTTGGTTCCTGTCAAGACCGTTGGCGGGCCGGAAGCACTAGCCAGGCTTGCGCTGCTGGGTAACGCGCTGTGGGCCGCGACCGATGGCACTGGGATATTCAAATATCCAGAATCAGCCGCCTGGGTTGGTCCGCGCGAGAACACATCCCCAGAAATCAGAACCGGCGGGGTCCCGCCGCACCAGGAATACAAACCTTGATGAACCTATCGCTACACGTAGGGCTAACCCAGGCGTGCCGACCGGATTCGCCCCACCTCTCAGCGCAAACCAAGCGCTAATAGCCGATTACAACGCCCGGACCCCACAGGGGAATGCCGGGGCCATAGTAATAGCGGGCGTAGCCATAGGGATCGAGCCCACCGTAATAATAGGGGCGGAAGGTATGGTGCCGCTTATAGTCGTACCGCTCAGGTCCACCTGAGGGACCGATTAACGAGTATCCACCCCCGAAATCGCCCTCATCATGAAGCGAGTTCGCAACAGCGGGAGCGGCAAAAAGCGCGACACTGCTCAATAAGGCGAGTGCCAACGCGCCCTGTTTCATGGTTTTTATCATGGTTTTCAGCCTCCTTTCGTTGGCTTATTCCCAGGGAAAACAACGGTTTCGGGCAGCGAGGGTTCCGGGGCTGCCTATAAGGGGCAGCGCGGCTCAAATCGGGCGGCGTAACCACAGAGGCCGCAAGCTGGGCCGGTTGTGTCCGCGTTAGCCTGTGGCACAGCGACATCACCGGTAAGGATCATTAGAGGTGATTCTAGGACCTTGGCACGGTAATGGAGCCCTTACGAGGTGATTGTCGTCTGTTTGCCCCCCTGTGGCCCAGCCGCAACTCGCCTCCACCAATTTAGTGACCAATGCGCCGCTCCTCGGCACAAAGAGGGGGGCTCCGCGTTGCCACAACACTGCCACAAGCCGTCGCTCAGCTAACACTGCCTAGGACGGAAGTCGGAGATAGGGGGATAGCCTCATGCGCGATATCCGTAGCGACCTAGAAGAGCGTGCCCACATTATCCATGAGCAGCTCAGAGCTGCTGATGCCTGGTTTGAGAAGGTGATGCAGAAGCTGCAAAACGAGCGTGATGCGAAAGTCTCCGATCTGAAGGGGACGCTGGCAATGATTGACAAGCTCATTCAGTTCGAGGCCCGCGCCATGGACAAAGTGGTGACGCTGGAAAATCCCCCGGCGCCGCAACGCTCGATCATTGACAGGATAGCGGCGGTAAACGCCAGCTAGTTACCGCGTGTTGTGACGGTAGCGTTGACCAACAACACTAGCTAGCGTTGACCAACAAGAAGGCCATTCACCTGTTCTCGGCGGTGTCGATACGCACCTCTTGCCCTAGACGAGCTACGCAAGCGCGGCGAGATATCGCTCGTCTATGCAGCTGGCATTCGCCAACCTGCCGGTCTAGGTCAAGGAAAATGCGCTGGTAAGGCCTGATTGGAGCAAGAGCGGGGATGCTGGCCGCAGTGAGGGCGACAAAGATAGCTGCCCCAACCAAACTTAGGGTTTGAGTGTGCGTCATGGTGAAATCTCCCTTCGAGCGTTCGTGCTCAGGACGATCTTGAGCTTGAGGGAGAGATTTTGGTTCGTCGCTGACATTGGCGCTGTGGTATTTGTCACTCGCTTGGCGTGGTAGATCAAAGAGTGCCAAGCCGACGAGAGGCGCTAGGAGATCAGTGAGCTAGGCGAGAATGGCAGCGTAATTCCTAGGCCCAAGGGGAAGCCGCGCGAACCACCCGGCGGAGGGCATGGGGTAGGACAAGGACGTCTTTAAGGAACTTGCAGCGGAACCTTTTCGAGCTGGTTAGGACTTGCGAGAGAGCATTTCCTAATTTCAGGCTGGAGAGT
>CAWHAX010000003.1:0-264893 GCA_963827365.1 uncultured Alphaproteobacteria bacterium
ACCTTTCTTGTAGGTGAAGCAAGTTGTAAAATTTAACTCGTGCGGTTATGTGCAGATTTCAATGACTTGGGATGTCATCAAACAAGCTTTGTTTCCGGGTGGCGAGGGCTCGGCCACACTCACATTTGTCTATTGGTCTATCCTGATCGTTTTTGTCGGGCTCGAGTTCTTTGCACCGCAATTTGGAAAACAACAGCGTGCTCAGAGGTGGCCGGCAAATTTCGGTCTCGGTCTCATTAATATGACTTTAGTTCCTCTCGCGCCGATTTCGGGATTTTTGGCGGCGGAATGGGCGAAACGAAATGGCGTCGGTGTTTTAAATTGGCTGGAGGCGTGGTGGCTGTTCGCGGCGATTGCCACGATGGCGATCCAGAGCTTTGCGGCCTATCTAACGCACCGTCTCTTCCATAGTTACCCATGGCTTTGGCGCGTTCACCGTGTCCACCATTTCGACACTGCCATAGACGTTTCAACCGGACTGCGTCACCATCCGCTCGAATTGGTACTTACGCTATTGATTGACAGTCTTGTTGCGATCATTTTCGGGCTGTTGCCATTGGCGTTGATGTTTTATGGCATCATCGAATTGATGTTTGCGTTATTCTCGCACGCGAATATCAAACTGCCGGGGAAAGTGGATCAGACGCTGCGTGTCTTTTTTGTCACGCCGCGTATTCATGCAATACATCATTCAGCCTACCAGCCAGAAACCGATAGCAACTATGGAACGGTTTTGACGATATGGGACAGGCTTTTCGGTACTTATTCCGATTTCCGTGCAAACTGCCCAGAGTTAATCCAGTTTGGATTATTGGAGCTGCAAGATGGCCGCGCAGACGATCTCTGGTGGCAGTTGAAATCGCCAGCTATTGATTCTCGTTCGGACGGTATACGCCACACAGTTTCGCAGAAATAACTAGTAGGTCGGATATTGGGTCCCAGCCCTGCTTAACATGTCCGCTCAGGTAAGACATTGCGCCCAAGTCCGTGCGTGTTTACCCCGAAAGCACATTGCGCTGACCTCTTACAAATTGAAAATCCGAGGATACCCACGCAGCGAGGTCCATCCGGTTACCGCGCAGGGCCCCCACAGGTGGAGCAACCGGCGGCAGTAAAAATAAATAATCCTGCCTCAGTTGGGCCACGTGAAATCGTCAAGCCAGCAGATGGGAGGCTAGGCTGCTGTCTAGTGCTGCTCGGCAAATACAGGGGCGTCATATTTTACGGCCAAAAAACTTTCGACCCAGCCAATATGCGCCGCCGACAAGAATGAGTGCAGGCAAACCAACCCCAACAATAGGACCTGGTGCTGGTTGGGGGGCTGGCCCCGCAAAAGCGGCTTCAATCAAAAACAGCGAAGCCAAGTGAGGCCAAACCGGCAATTCGGATTAGGTTCATGATGTTTGTTCCCCGTTTTATGCCCACGACAAGAATATTGATGTTCCGAGGCAACACAAGCGGTTAACATTTAAACCCGTGCTGTTTCATTGCCGGTGTATCATTTTTGCAGGAAAGCTCCCTAACATTTAGATGTCCCATCCCCGCCCCGGCTAGGCGCCCGATTGCGTCGATTTGCTTTTTTGGATTTCAAAACTCCCATTTTTTTGTTTCAAGTGTCTTGTGCCCGTATTTCCTAGTGTCTTGCTGAAGTGTCTTGTTGTGTTTCATCTGTCTTGCTGTGAGACGCTAGAGACACAGGAGACACTTAAGACAGTGACGAAAATAGTAGGTTCTTAGGTTATATATTGCCCGCCATGCTCTTTTTGCTCCTGATTTCTGAAATTGCTGTCTCATCCGTCTTTGCTGTCTTTACTGTCTAGCAGTTTGCGAACGTAGCCTGCGGACTACGATTGGATGGCGATGCGGGCGGCCGCATTCGAACTTCAGCATGCGGAGGGATCGCTGCCCCTTCCCGTTACCGGACGTTCATTTTGGTGATCATTTGATTTCTCTGTTCTCCGCATGTTCGGCCGTCTCCCTAGCAGGTCGCACTAAGCGTTACGAAGCTTTCCTGATGGCAGACAAAAATGCCACACGGTTTAATGAAACAGCACGGGTTAGGTGTTACCGCTTGTGTGCCTGGGGACATCGATATTCTTGTTGTGGGCATAAACGGGGAGCAAACATCATGAACCTAATCCGAATTGCCGGTTTGGCTTTAGTCGGCTTCGCTGTTTTGGTTGAGCCTGCCCTTGCGGGATTGTCGGTTGGGGCACCTCGTCCCGTTGCAGGGATTGGTTTGCCTGCACTCGTCCTCATCGGCGGCGCATATTGGCTAGGTCGAAAGTTTTTTAGCCGCAAAATATAAGCGTCCCAATTGTCTGCCATGTTGTGGCGTGAGCGTCGCGGCAGGTTGCGCTACCATTGCGCTTGCGTTCGTCCTTGATGAAGAGACCCCCAGGTTAGTGGTTGCAGGACCGATGAATTGCGCTATTGCGCACCGATGGCGTTAACGCAATCACTGCGCTAAGGACGTTAGAACTGTCACAGCACTGTGACATTCATTCATGATCTTCAGGCTGGTCTCTTGCGCTGTGACAGGTCTCACGATGGATAACGTGGGCGCAATAGATTACTGGGCACTGGCATCAGCTCTTGGTGGCGTGCTGACATTCGCACTCATGATTTGGATCGCTATCGCCGGAAGGGCTGAGGCTCTCAGGCTGCTAACGCCGTCCTTAGCTCATGACCGTGCTAGCGCTAAATAGCGCGTCGATTGCGCTATCGGCCCTCATGACAATGCTCCTGGTAGGTTCCTGTTACGAGGCTCGCAGGGCCAGATCATTGACTGTTCTATCACTCCCTATGATTGAGTAGGGTAGGCTTGATAAGAGGGCGCTATGAGGATTTTGTGCTACATATTGCTTGTTGCGTCCTCGATCCCGCTGGCGTGGATGATTTATTATTTTGCTATCAATCTTAGCGCCGTGAGATGATCTCACCTCTCCGCTCCATTGCTGTGTGTCATCCGCAGCCTGCAATCTTGTCAGTGAGATAATCTCACTCACCATCCGATCCGGATTCCTGATAACGGAATTGCGTTAGCCTAAGTGCCGGTACCTGACTGCCTTCAAATGCACGTCGCTGTTTCCAATGATTGCTGCCCTCCCGCCTTGCTTCTGTCACACGGTGATGGCTGGCTTCCCCTGCGAATGCCGTTGGAGGGGTAAATTGAAGTTGGCAACGTTGAATTCCGCGCCAAGTTCGGACCATGATGTCGCTCGTGCCATGGACTTGATTTTGTCCCGGAGTGCGCCTCCCACGCCCAACATTCAGAATTGGCCGACGCCTCGCCCGTCCAACCAGAATTGGCCGACGCCTTCCACGTCCAACATGCAGAAGAGTGAGCCTTCGATTGGCAGGCGAACATCCCGTGCCTTTGCCCGCTATTCCATTGTGTTTTTGATCGGTATCGGCGTCACCTTGGCCTGGCAGACCTACGGCGACGAAGCAATGAAGATGGTCAGGACGGAGGCTCCGTCGCTGGCCTGGTTGTTGCCCGTCTCAACGGCGAAGCCGCCTCCCGACGATCAGGAGTCCACGGCGGCGGCTGCAAGTTCTCCTCAGTTGGAGCGGCTTGAGGTCAATCTCGTCGTCATGCGTCGCAGCGTAGAGCAGCTCGCTGCCATGGTAGAGCAGCTCTCCGCCAAGCAAGACCAGATGGCCCAGAACATTGCGACATTGCAGTCGGTCGAACAGGAAGTTAGCCAGAAGTTGTCATCCCCACCTCAGTCCCGGGCAGTCTTCCCGCGCAAACGCCCGCAACCCACTGCGCAGTCGTCGGCCACGCAGTCATCATCAGTGCCGGCGCCGCCGCCTCCTACTGGACAATTCTTGCGCTGATGGCTCTGCTGAGTGCATCAAACCCCGGCAACTCCCGGGGTTTTTCTTTTGGTGGCGAATGACGAACTCTTGGATGTCCGCTTCCGCTTTTGAGGTAACAGCGGACGCAGCGCACAGAGTGTTGTTGGCAGGACCCTTCCAAGGGCAAGCATTGCAGGGCCATGAAGCGGACTGCCCACGGTAGAGCCTCCATCACGCAGGTTGCGCTCCGATGGCGTTCAACCGTCTGCCCGTCAGTCGAAACTCTCAAGCAGCATTACGGTTTCGCTGTGCCATCATGCCATCACCGCCGTTTTGGCGAGCGTAGCGCGGGCTTGACCAAGCCACGCCTCGCAATCCGGATCATGCTGGGCTGAGATGATGTCATAGGCATCTTAAGCCAGTTCTCTAATTGGTAAGACTTTGCCTCCATACTTGTATTCGTCAAAGCTATTGTATTCGGTAGTGGGACGTATCATGGGGACCGTTGCAGCGATCTGGTTTTTGGTGAGCGCTGTAGCTGCACTATTTCTAGTCATGGGAGCGCTTCGGAACGACATCCGTGGACTAATGTCCGCAGCTCCGCCCCTGCCCAAAAATGACGAGACGCCAGGCGGCTGACGGGAAATAAAAGCCGCCCCCATTGCTGAGGGCGGCTGTGCGTTAGTTTGGCTTCGCGGGCCTGCTTCCGCTGGCTCCGTGCCTCAACTTATTTTTGGGAGCGTGGCCAAATTGCACTATTCGATCGCCGGTCGATTTTAGATCATTCACTCAGCCAGATAGCGGGTTGGGACGAGCGTCATGTGTGTGGGCACCGGCACTGTGTTCAAGCGGTACGTTTTATGTCCGCATTGCAAAGAGGACTACCTCTTTACTTTGCGAGCCATTGCGCACAATCCAGAACTAAGGTGCCACGGCTGCGGCGGAAGCATTCGTCTGTCCGATCGCGACGAAGCACTACTCAGCGATGTGAGAAATACGCTAGACGAAATTGATTTTGCTCCGCCCTCTTTCATCTCTGAGCACCGCAGACTTGCGTTTAACAATCATTTCGATGATCTAATCGGCAAGCTCGATGTGATGCGCGTGGCTTGTGACAACGAAAGGCATGGACTTGTATCTGCACCAGCAATCGATTGAGACCCGGAAGCAAGGCGTTGGCATCAACAAGATTGCTCGCAAACTCGGTATCGGTGTCAGCGTTGTGCAGCGGGTCGTAGGCATGTACTAGGCGGTTTCTGTAGGGAGTGCGTCGATGCCCGACTATCACAGCCAGATGGATCAAGATCGGCTACTCGACGAGACGATCTTCTGCGGAATGCGCGAAGGCGTGTTTGTCGATGTCGGCGCTTACGACGGTGTGATAGACAGCAATACGCTGATGTTCGAAAGAGACAGGGGATGGTCTGGTATTTGCGTCGAAGCTAATCCGGCTCTCTTTTCCTCACTGGAAGCGAATTGTACCGCGAAATGCGTCAACCTTGCCGTAGGTGCCGCTGAGGGCGTCCTGCCTTTCGTGCAGGTCACCGGATGGGATACATTCAGCGGACTCGCCGATAGCATGGACCCGCGTCATTTGGGTCATATTCCTCAGCACATTCGCGAGAAGAGCGGTTCGATCACAACAATCGATATAACCGTCACGCGGCTATCGAAGATTCTCTCCGATCACGATCTCTCGGAAATTCACTATCTTTCTGTCGATACAGAGGGGAGTGAGCCGGACATCCTATCGTCGGTCGACTTCAATTCCGTGATGGTCCACGTCGCGACAGTCGAAGCAAATTACAACGACCAGCGCGACAGGATTGAATCGTTGATGTGTCCTCAATTCGATCTGGTTGGGCAGCATCACAACGATCTGTATTTAATCAATCGCGACAGTCGTTTCTATCAGCGACGGCACATGCTTCGACCGCGCCTTCTCACGCCATATCAACCCTTAGCAGTGCGTCGAGCAAGGCGCGTCATTGGCCGCGCTATTCGTCATGTTTATCCTCATTTCCGTTCGGCGGCTCAATGACCACTGCAAAGCGTTTGACTACAAGCAATTTCGCAAAATGCGAAAGGAAGGCGTTGGCATCAACAAGATCGCCCGCAAACTTGGCATCGGTGTTAGCGTTGTGTCGCGGGTTGTTAGCGGGGGGAGCAAAATGAAAAACCAAATCGTCGCCGCTTTCATTGTCGGCGGAGCAAACTAGACGCTGCCGGTGCCGAATTCATCAAAAAGGAATGCGCTATTCGCTGCCCTCATGACCCCATGACCAAGGTTTTGTAAACCGTTGGTTGGAGTTCAAATCTCTCACCCGGCACCAGAAAAATGTGATTGGCAGCCGCGCAGACGCTGTCGCGTCGCTTTCACAAATCGCAGCGATTGGTCTACAGGGTTTGACCTCAACGGCGGCGGTACACATTGATTTGCGACTGGCATGCCGCGATCGAGGAATTTTTAGCGTCCTGCAAGGCTAAGCCTGTGAACGAAGCACCGCACTGCTGCCGAGATCGAGCGTCCCGCCCTGCCTTTGCTCCCCGTCAGAATGGCCGTCGCTGAGAGCGCCTATTTTTTGCGGCCAAAAAATTTTCGGCCCAACCAATATGCGCCGCCGATAAGAACAAGCGCAGGCAAACCGACCCCTGCAATAGGACCCGGTGCAGCAACTGATGCTCCCCCCGCGAGAGCGGGTTCAACCAAAGCAGCCAAGCCGACTGAGGCCAAACCGGCAATTCGGATTAGGTTCATGATGTTTGCTCCCCGTTTATGCCCAGGACAAGAATATTGATGTTCCGAGGCAACACAAGCGGTTAACATTTAAACCCGTGCTGTTTCATTACCGGTGTATCATTTTTGCAGGAGGCACCTGCTGAGCACCGCCGAAGTAACGCTTGCCCTTAGTCCAGCCGAGACGTTGCATGACGCAAAGATCGAGATCGCAATTTTTATTGTGCGTTCATCAGCAGCTCTTTTATTTTAGTGCGGTCATCAATCATCCGCCGACAGACAGGCGCGTTGGAGCACGTTGAAGTCCGGAAAAGCGCAGTGTTACCCAGCCTAAAAACAAGGTTGGAATATTCACAGGCAAGCGCGGCTCAGCCGCACTGGCTTTCGGCGGTCCTGTCTTCTAGAACAAATGACCACGGCGATACATGATCGACTTCTGGCGAAGCCATGTCTCTCATCGTAAAAGCACCTTCCACGGTAGAGCCTCGATTGGGTGTGGTTTTGAATCAAAGTTGCGCCTTGCCCCGAACAGAAACTCAAATAGAGCTACGCCCGGCAGAGTAGCGGCGGCGGCTCTCATTAGACACATACTTTTGCACGCGAACGTTACGTTGACCTAGCCGGGCACTGGCTTAAGCCATTGGCTCAGCGCATGCCGAGCGGCTGGACCACCATCGACAGGGTATCGCCGACGCAGCTAAAGCTGAAAATTGATTTGCGTCCGGCCAGGCTGGCGTCGATTTCGACTATGGCGTGATAGGGGTCCGTTTTATTTCGCCCCTTTGATGCTGGGAACGACATCAGCACACGGCTTCCCTCTATCTTAAGCATGGGCGGCAGTTTGCCGATGGCAGCGATTATGCACGCCCGATCTTCGGCAGGAAGCTCCTGCGCCAGGGCGCAAGTGGGTATGAGAGAAACCAATACCATTAGGTAACGCATGGCTCTCTCAAGCGATGGTACCAGACATTGACGCTGCTCGCCACTGGTGGCTGTTCGCGGCGATTGCCACGATGGCGTTCCCGCTGCTAAAAATCTCGAAATCGGCGCGAGAGGAATAAAGGACATATTAATGAGACCGAGACCGAAATTTGATTTGCAAATTGCGGTGCAAAGAACTCGAGCCCGACCAACCGTGTTCTGATGTCGCAACCGGGGCACCAAGGACGCGGTAAACGGTACCCGTACAACGAATGGTGGAAATCGACGTCAGCCTGGCTGGAGCTGTTTTGTGAGGACACCATGCCTGAGCGTTTGACGGTTGAACAGCGAGCTCTCAAGGCCGCGGTCAAGGATTCCAATAGCAAGGCGTGGGCCATTGGCCTTGGTCTCACGTTCGCATTCGGGCTTTTCGCCGTCACAAACGTCGTCATACTCACGGGCGGAAGCAACGTCGGATTGCAGCTGCTGCTAGGGGCGTATCTGCCCGGTTACTCGGTGACGTTTGCCGGCAGCGTGATCGGGTTCATCTACGCATTCGTGCTTGGTTACCTTTCCGGCCTATGAGCAAAGAACACGACGCAGTCGTGATCGTGTGCTCGGCGGATGCGAGCTATGTCCTTCCGCTCACTGTAATGCTGGCATCGGTGCGAGCACATCTGCCTGCGCGTCGACATCTCGATATCCACATCATTGACGAGGACATTTTTGAACCAGAAAAAGCGCACGTTCGACGTTCGCTCGATCTCGACGCGGTTACGATTTCATGGCACACCGCAGATCGGTCACGACTTGTCGGCGTCCCTCTCTGGGGTCGACTGCCGGTATGCGTCTACAACAAGCTGCTGGTTCCGGACATCCTTCCCGAGGAGGTGCATACCGCACTGTGGCTCGATTCCGACACGCTCGTGCTTGGAGACATTTCTCCACTCTGGGACGAGGGAACCGCGGACAGCACGGTGCGCGCTGTCCAGGATTCGGTGGTACCGCTGGTCTCGTCGGATATGGGTGTCGCGCGGTACCGCGAGTTGGGGCTTCGACCCGACGCGAAATACTTCAACTGCGGCGTGATGTTGATGAACGTACAGCGATGGCGGGACCAGCGTGTCAGCGATCGCGCGCTCGCATACTTGAAAACATACGCCCGTGACGTCGCGTTCTGGGATCAGGAGGGGATCAATGCGGTGCTCTCGGACCAATGGGAGCCTCTTGACCCGCAATGGAATTGGAGTGTCAGTGTGGGCGGGGCGTTCCGACAGTGCTCCATCGACGCTCACGTCAAGATTGCTCACTTCAGCGGCAACCTGAAGCCGTGGAAACACCATGGCCGCAACCCTTACTACGCCCTGTATTACGAGTACATCGACCAGACCGTGTTTGCAGGGTTCCGACCTCGACGGCGGTGGTACACTGCGGCACTCAGGTCTTATGAGCAGGCGGCGTTTCGCCGGATGCTTCTCCCGAGCGAGCAGTGGGGCATCAAGATGTGGCGAGCGTTCACGGGTCGAGTTGCAACCCCGGAAGACGTGAGGATGACGCGATGACCGCTCGCGTATCCGCCGACTCGCTCCGATTGAGTATCGTGCTCGCCACCGACACCTACGAAACGCTGCGGCCGGTTATTCAATCCCTGCGTCGCCAAATCGATCGCGAACACCTGGAAATTGTCATCATCGCGCCGGGCGAGAGCCTGGGGCGGATTGACTCGACTCAGTTGGATGGGTTCGGCGCTGTGCGGGTCGTGGCGATTTCCACACCGCTGTCGCTGCCGCGGGCACGTGCGGCCGGGGTGCGCGCCGCATCGACACCGATCGTGTTTGTCGGCGAGACACATTGCTTTCCTGAACCGGATATGTGCAATCGGCTTCTGGCCGGATTCACGGACGAGCACTGTGCAGCCGTCGTCCCTGCGATTGTGAATGCGAATCCGAAGACGGCACTGAGCTGGGCGTCCTACCTGACGGACTACGGCGGGTGGGGGCCAGGACGTACGTCTGGTCAGCTCGAGCAGCCGCTCAAGTACAACGGCGCGTATCGGCGGGATGTGTTGCTCGAACTCGGCGATCGCCTCGACGACCTGCTCGATGCCAACAACGAGGAGCTCTGGCCGATCCTCCATCGGCAGGGCTATTACTCCTGCTTCGATCGCGACGCGCGCGCCAATCACGTGAACGCAACGAAACTGCGGGTCATGCTTCAGATCCGGTTCTTTACTGGGGCGTTGATTGGAGCGCAGCGGGCCCGCCGATGGACGTGGGTGCGGCGGCTCATGTACGTCGTCGGGTCCCCACTCATTCCCGCGGTGCTCGTCTGGCGCGCTCGATCGAACATTCGATTTGGTGCGCCCGGCCAGCGGCTTCCTCTCGGCACAACGCTCGGCATTTCCGTGGGGGCCTTGACGAAAGCGATCGGCGAGGTCTTGGGATATCTCGGGTTGACGCCGAGCCAGGCGGAAAGTGGCCTGACGGACAACGAACTGCACAAGCTTCGGCATGCGAGCTTTCCGGCCCCATGACTGACACCCTTTCCACGCCGCGTCTCTCCGTCGTGCTCGCCACAGACGCGTACGAAACGATCCGTCCGGTCCTCTCGGCGCTTCGTCGACAGGCGTCCGCGCGGGAGATTGAACCGATCATCGTGCTCCTCGGCGGTGGTGCCACTACCGTGCGGCTCGAAGACCTGAGTGCGTTCCCGCACGCGAAAGTGGTCCGCAGCGTAAACCATCTACCCGAGGCGCGTGCCGCGGGAGTCCGTGCCGCGTCTGCTCCAATCGTGTTCATCGGAGAGACGCATACGTACCCGCAGCCCGGGTGGGCCGAGGCGTTGCTCACCGCATTCAATGGCCCGTGGGCGGCTGTCGTACCCGCTATTGGCAATGCAAACCCAACGGGCGCAGCGAGCTGGGCGTCGTATCTGTTCGATTACGGCACGTGGGGACCAAATCGGCATTCGGGTGAGATCGCGGATCCACTGATCTACAACACGGCATATCGGCGTGAGGTGCTGTTGTCCCTCGGCGACAGTCTTCCGGCTGCGTTGGATCCCAGCGAGGAAGCACTCTGGCCGTTGCTCATGTCACGGGGACATCGGGCGGCCCTCGCGTCCGATGCCCGAATCCTGCACCTCAACGTCGGAACATTCAGGACCTTGATCCGCGAAAAGTTCTGCGTCGGCGTGGTAGTCGGCACGCATCGTTCAGCGCGTTGGTCGCCCTTACGCCGACTTCTCTATTTCGTTGCTTCGCCTCTGATTCCGATCGTGCTCTTCGGGCGGGTATTGCGCGGCGCACGCCACTGGCCGTCTGACACGTTGCCGACGAGTGCGATTCCGGGTGTGCTGATTGCGGCTTTGGCCAAGACAGCGGGCGAGATCATCGGCTATGCGGGCGTGAAGCTGCCGGCCGCGGCGGCGAGACTGCAAGATATCGAGATCCGCAAGGTGCAATACGCTGGACGTGTGGGCTGATGACTGCCGCCCGCGGCACTTTGCCCGTGCGGGTTGGGCTGATCGGCTGCGGCACCATTGCGTACTGGTCGCATCTTCGCACGCTGCAACAACTCAAAGGCGTCATGCTTGCGGCGGCGGCCGATCCCGACCCGGCCGCCCGAGCACGCGCGGCATCGATTGTGCGCGGTCCCGTTCACGACCAACCCAGCGATTTGCTGCTCGATGATATCGATGCCGTCGTGATCAGCGCCCCCAATCGGTTCCACGCCGAGTTGACTGTTGCAGCAGCTCGCGCCGGCAAGCACGTGTACGTCGAGAAACCATTGGCCACCACGGCAAGCGAGGCTCGCACCGTTGTTGACGTCGTCTCTCAATCGAAGGTCGTCGCGACGGTTGGATTCAATTACCGCCACCATACGGCGCACCAGCGTGCCCGGGCACTTCTCAGGAGCGGACGAATTGGCAACGTTCGCGCCGTCCAGTCCGCCTTCTGCGAGCCGGTCTCCCCACAGACGATGCCGGAATGGAAACGACGACGAAGGTCCGGGGGCGGCGCGCTTCTCGATCTCGCGTCCCATCATGTCGACCTGCTCCGCTGGTTTCTGGAGGATGAGATAGCGACGGTCGACGCTCGTATCACATCGAGCCGGACAGAACACGATGGCGCGACGCTCGCCCTCACCATGCGAGGAGGTGTCCATGCACAGATGTACGTGAGCTTCTGTGCGGGCCCAGCGGATTTCCTCGAGTTCATTGGCGAGAAGGGTGTGTTGCGGGTCGATCGTCATCGTGTGCTGCCACAGCTGCAGTTAGCGCGGTCGCCACGATACGGAGTGCGGTCGGCCTGGTCGCTCCCCACGGTTGGCGAGGCGACCGTATGGGCGCGGCGGTTAATGCAGCCCTCCTATCAGCCCTCGTTTCGGCGGGCACTTCACGCGTTCGTGCAGCGGATCGGCGGTCAGGCGGTGCACATGGCGACGGTCGAAGACGGCGAACGAAGCCTGGCCGTGGTGCTCGCCGCCGAAGAATCGGCTCAGCGAAAAATGCCGGTGGTTGTGCCCTGATGTCCCAGCGCTTGCGCGTCCTGCTCGTGACGGATTGGATGCCGAGGCCCGGGGGGGCGGAAGCGTACGCCGACTTGATCCGTGCGGGCCTCACGGCGGCCGGAGACAATGTCCGCCTGCTGACGAGCGGTGCAGGGTCGGCGGCGCATGGCACGGCGGACTTCGTCGCTTACGGCACGACGCGTCGAGCAGCGCAGGTGGGTCTTCAAATCGTCAATCCGTTCGCGACCCATCAAGCCTGGGCGGCTGTCCGCTCGTTTCAGCCTGACGTCGCGCTCGTCCATCTGTTCGCGTATCACCTGTCGCCCGCCGTCCTGTGGCCGCTCCGTTCGGTTCCGACGGTGATGATGGTGCTCGACTACAAAATCATTTGCCCGCTTGGGTCGAAGCTCTTACCCACTGGGGAAATCTGCGCGCAGCACGCCGGCACGATCTGCTGGCAGGCCGGCTGCCTCTCCCTGCCGCATTGGGTCCGCGATTCGATTCGGTATGTTGGCATTGGACGCGCCATTCGTCAGCCACACCTCGTGCTCGCATGCAGTCGGCACATGCAACGCGAGCTCGAGGCGCACGGTATCGCATCCGAACCGCTCGCTCTGCCCGTTGCTGGTCCGGGACCTGCCTTCGAACGGAAGCCGTCTCGAGATCCGCATTTCGTGTTCTGCGGCCGGTTGAGCGTCGAAAAAGGAGTGCCTCTGCTGGTCCGCGCATTTGCCAGGCTGCATGCGCAAATGCCGCTGGCGCGCCTGACGATCGTGGGTGATGGCCCTCTGAGGAATGAAGTAGAAAGCGCGGTACTCGCGCGCGACCTTCACGACGCCGTGACCTTTACGGGGTGGCTCGACCCCGCCGGCGTCGATCGGCAGCTCGAAACCGCCTGGGCACTCGTCGCACCTTCCCTGTGGGCCGAGCCGCTGGGTATGGTCGGCCCTGAAGCTGTCATTCGCAGCGTTCCCGTCATCGCCAGCAGCACAGGCGGATTCGCCGAAACCATCGAAGACGAGGTTTCTGGTCTCCTCTTTCCAAACGGCGACGAGCTCGCGCTGCATCGCGCGCTCGAGCGAGTCGCAACCGGCACGGCATTCCCGTCGCACTTGTTGGATCCCGAGGTTGTCGCTCGCGTGACGCGATCGTTCAGCATCGAACGGCACATCGCCAACCTTCGCGCGCACCTGCACCACGTCGTTGACCGGTCACTGTTGCGCTCGGGCGTGCCGCGTTGAATTTCGATGGCACAGGAAACAGGCGTGGTGACAAGGAGGCGAGGAAGAGGTTTTCAAAGACTGCTATTGGCAACAAGCGGACGCATCGATGGGTGTTCGTGATAGCTCGGACATTCTCTGTGAGGCAAAGTAGCAGCCGCCCCAGACGGAGTGCGCAGTCTGCATTGGGACGCCGGCCGTCTGGCGAAGCGGATGTACGCAAATCTCGCTGAGGGCAGAGAGTTGCTTGCCGGTTACGAAGAGTTCGATGCCTTCACGGACATGGAATATCTTGATGAGTTCGGCACCACCTACCTAGAGGGGTACAAGCTTTATCCTCACTTAGCGGCTCAATATCCCAACGCAGTGTTCATTTTGAATACCAGTGGCCGCCCACCTCGAGCACAGGGCCATCCACAAGAGCCGCAGGGCAGTTCTCGACACGCCTTCGCTACGCTTATCGCCGCTTCAGCGGCTCGCCCCAAACACAGGGAACCCATGATGAGCCTGGGATCTCGCAGTTCCTACGACTCTGGGCAACGAGTATCGCCAAAACGAGAAGGACGAAAATGAGAAAGCCGGATCTTAGCCATTCGTCTCTCTTCATGCTCTTGCTCTTAGCATCTGCGCCTCGACTGAGATAGCGCCTCGCAGCGCCGCTTGCCTCGATCCTCTCCTTGGATGCCCTCGGTCGTCCGAGCCTCTGCGCGCTACTGGCTCATGAGCAGAAGACGTCGGTCTCCGGCAGAGAGGGCGGACGGCGCAAGGTCTGCATCGAGCCACATGCCGTCGGCGAGCGACGGGGAAGCGTCCATATCTGCTGAATAAAGAAAGGTGACGCCCTTCCGCCCAGGCGTGCCGTCAATTGCCTGAAGCTTGGGTTTCGGGGCTTGCCGCATGATCTGATCGAACCACTCCTCGACCTGCGCGCCGATCGGTCGCCAACCGTCGAGCTCCTTGCGAGGAAGCCCAAGCCGGCCAGACGACGAGGGGAAGGCAAGGAGGCTCCCGTCGGGTCCGCGCACAACGAGGACGGCGCTCGCGAGCGTCGCGCGCTGCACACGCAAAAGAACACGCCAACTTCTAATGATTATGCGCCGCCGGAAAGGCGATCGAAAAAACCAGCCGCTCCAGTCGTCAAATATTTGCTCCTTGCGGCGCAACCGCCAACTCAACGGCATATCCCTAAACTGGTGCCACGAGCCCCTGGGGCAGCGCCACGCGCACTTTTCCGCCTAAAATCTCGAGCAGAACCCTTACTCTTCCGCCGTCGTCTAGACGCTCGAGTTGACCCACCAGTTCGGCGAAGGGTCCCGCCATGACTTTGATGGCTTGACCCTTTTTGAGATTGAAGCCGAAGCTGATGTTTCCTTGCGCGTCTCCCGCCGCAACCAAGCGCTCGACCACGCCCTGCGGCACGGGCTGCGGTTCGCCGCCGTACATAAGCAGGCGGTCGACGCCTATGGTGCCGTTGATGCTGCGCCAGCGGTCCCTCGTCTGATCGACGACGACGAAGATATAGCGCGGGAATAAGGGCGCCGAAATCGTCTCAACCTTGCGCGCGTGGCGTCGGTTCTTCCAGTAGCGCGGCACGAAGGTGCGGAAGCCTTGATTGTTGAGTTGCTGTGCGGCTTGGAGTTCGCGCTGAGGAAGCGTCCGCGCAACATACCAACGCTCATTGTCGGTGAGCGCCGGCGTGCAGGCGAGTGCCAAGTCTAAAGCAACTGCGTTTTCTCGTGACATCTGAAACCCCGTCGGACGCGAACTCGATCGACGGCCGGGTCCAGCAAACGTCGACCTTTTTAGGCTAGAAGCGAACCCTGGCGAAAACAAGTCTCACGCGAGCGGTTGGATTTGCTTCCCTGCTCTAGCATAACCAGCCGGGTTCATGCGATGATCCGGGCACGCAAAGAGGGAGGAATTCGGTGAAGGCAAGCTCAATCATTCTGTTGCTCGTCGGCTCCATGTTGCTCGGTGCGGCTTTAGGTTTCGCCTTCGTTGGCGCGGGCTTCGTCGATGGAGAGTTCGGCACGACCTCCGGCAAACAAGCGTCGGGAGATTCGTAAGGCGAACCGACGGCGCGGCGGCGGCGAAGCATTCGCCGCGCCCGCGTGCTGAACGCCCCTCAGCGGCGGTGGTAGACGTCTTCAAATCTGATGATGTCATCCTCGTCGAGATAGGCACCCGATTGCACCTCGATGAGGAAGGCTGGAATTTTTCCGGGGTTCGCCAGGCGATGCTTCTCGCCTATGGCGATGAAAGTCGACTGGTTCTCGGTGAGGAGGCTCGTTACGTCACCTTTGGTCACCGCAAGCGTGCCCCGCACCACCACCCAATGCTCCGATCTGTGGTTGTGGCTCTGTAGCGACAGGGTCCCCCCTGGCTTCACCATGATGCACTTCACTTGGTAGCGGTCTCCACGATTGAGGCCTTGATACCAACCCCACGGGCGGTAGACGCGGTTGTGCTGGCGGGCGATGTCTTGGCCGTTGCCCTTGAGCTGATCCACGAGAGACTTTATGGCCTCCGCGCTCTCCTTCGATGCCACCAGCACGGCGTCCCCCATGGCAACCACCACCAAATTCTCGACGCCGACGAGGGCGACACAGGCGTGGTCGCTAAAGGCGTAGTTGCCCTTCGCATTCTCAAGAAGGATCATGCCCTCTCCTCTCGCGACGTTTTCTTGGCTGTCCTTGTCGAGGAAGCTCCAAAGCTCCGACCAGGAGCCGACGTCGCTCCATGAGGTCGATAGCGGTACGCAAGCGATGTTGCTCGCCTTCTCCATGATGGCGTAGTCGAGCGAAATGGAGCGGCGCCCGGTGGTAACTCTCGCCAAGCTGCCGAAAGCCCAAGTCCTTCGTCGCCTCATTCAGCGCCTGGCGGCAAGCGACGAGGATCTCTGGTGCGTGGGCCTGGAAAAGCTCAAGCATGGTCAATGCCGAAAGAGGAAAATGCCGGCGTTCCAGTAGAAGTGGCCGCGTATCGAGATAGGTCTCTGCCGCCTCGCGGGATGGCTTCTCGATAAACCGCCTCACCTGCATCGCGCCGGCTCGCCTGGCCCTACCTTGTCAGTCTCGATATACCCGTAGCCCGTGTGCGGGCAGTCGGGCTTTACCCCAAAGGTGACCACCGCCCCGTCGCGCGCCGCCTCTGCCCCAAGTGCCACGCTCTCGGCGAACGAGGCGTCCTCACCTATGGCGTGGTCAGAAGGAGCAAGCAGAACGAGTGCGTCCGGGGTCGCTGCGGGCAGCCATCAGCGAGGCGACACAGGCGGCTGGAGCGGTGTTCCTGCTCACCGGCTCAAGCGCGATATCCGCGCGTAAGCCGATCTCCTGGAGCTGCTCCTGAATAAGGAAGCGATGCTGGTGGTTGCTAAGCACCGAAAGCTTGCCGAATTCCCCGCCGCTCAGCCGGTTGCACGTCTCTTGAAAGAGGGATTGTGGCCCCGTAAGGCGGTGGAACTGCTTAGGGAAGGCCTCGCGTGAGAGCGGCCAGAGACGCGTGCCGGCGCCACCGCAAAGATAAAGGGCAGCACCTCACCGCTCATTATTGATCTCACTCCCACGCAACTTCTCCGTGCTTAGCATATCCGATCCCCCCGAAACCATACCCACGAAGGAAAGTCCCATTAGGTGGAAGAGGGGTTGCCTCGCTCGCGCGCTAGCCCGTTAGGCCGCGAGCGTGAGGGAGACGGCGGCACGATGCCATTTTACAAAAGCTCCTCGAAAGCGAGGATCGGAAGTTGACGGCGCTCTGAGGGGACACGTAGTCGTGGTTTTCCTGCACCCGGCGCCGCCGTCGTTGAAGCGCGGCAGCCTACTGTGCATGGGGTTGTTTTGTTCATTTGCCGGGGTCAGGGCACGATGACGCGGAGCGCCCCAGGCCGCGTGCGATAGTGCAGGGGAGGGTGCATGAACTCAACTTCACCGTCGAGCGCCACCGGCAGCCGGCTTGTCTTGGAGCGCACCTGCTAAATCCTTCAGCCGGAAGCTTTCGACGTCGCGCGCCTGGCTGACCTTGCCGAAAGCCATGCGCCACACCATCCAGAAGAGCCCCCACGCCCGCCGCTGCTTGACCACATAGACCGAAAGCTCTCCCTGATCCAAATGGTGACGCCGCCCGAGCGCGGGAAACTCCATGCCATATTCGTTGTTGCCGATAAGCAGGCAGGGCGTGCGGTAGGGCCGCGTCCAGCCTTCGGCCGAGAGCGCGAGCCGGCGGCGCGGAAAGTGCCGCGCAGCGCGGAACAGGGCCGGCACCATCGCCATCCATTTGGCGAGCTTGTGGTGCGCCCTCCGCCGTTCGCGATCGAGCACGAGGTAAGGATAGATGCCGATCGAGGAATTGTTGATGAAGGTCTCGCCATTGACCTCGGCAAGGTCGACGGCGCGCTGCACGCCCTTGGCGATCACCTCCGCCGCCTCGCCGAGATTGAGCGGGATGCCGAGGTCCTTGGCGAAATGATTGAGCGTGCCGAGCGGCAGAATGCCGAGGGGAACGCCTGAGCCGGCAAGCACGCCTGCCACGGTGCGAATGCTGCCGTCGCCGCCGCCAACCACGATCGCGTCGATCTCTCCCGCCTTGGCGCTCTTGAGCGCGGCCTCGGCGAGCAGCTTCAGCTCGGACCCTCCGCAGAATTTCAGCTCTGCCACGACATCGAGCGCGTCGAGCGCGGAGGCGAGTTCGGCGCGCAGGCCGTCGGCGCCCTTGTGGCTCGCCGCGCCCGCGGCCGCGTTCAACAGGGCGACAAGTCTCAAGCCCTTGGCCGGGAGCGATTTTGGAGGTGTCACCGAGCTCAGCCTTTGCCTGCTTCCTCGATGTAGAGGCGGCGGAACTCTTTCGCCACCGGGCCTGGCCGCCCATCGCCGACCGGCTTCCCGTCGATCTCCACCACCGGCAGCACGAAGGCCGAGGCAGCGGTGAGGAAGGCTTCGCGCGCCTGCATTGCCTCCGCCACCGTGAAGGGGCGCTCCTCGATGGCGAGACCTTCTTCTTGCGCAAGCCGCAGCACGGCGCGGCGCGTCACGCCGGGGAGGATGTGGTGGCCGAGCGGCTGGGTGCGGATCGTGCCGTTCGCATCGAGGATGAAGGCGGTGGACGAGGTGCCCTCGGTGACGAAGCCGTTCTCGACCATCCAGGCCTCGTAGGCGCCGCGGCGCTTCGCTTCCTGCTTGCCCATGGTCTGGGCGAGGAGCGCGGTCGATTTGATGTCGCGCCGCTTCCAGCGAATATCGGGGAGGGTGATCACCTTGATCCCGGTCTCGGCATAGGGGTTGTCGAGCAGAGGTCTGCTTTGGGTGAAGGCGACCACCGTTGGCGGCACGCCCTCTGGGTAGAGAAAGTCGCGATCGGCCACGCCGCGGGTGATCTCGAGATAGACCACGCCTTCCTCGACCTTGTTCAGCGCGATCAGCTCGGCATGAAGCGCGCGGAGCTCGGCATGGCTGAGCGGAGGGGCGATCTGCATCTCTGCGAGCGAGCGGTCGAGCCGCGCCAGATGATTTTCGAGATCGAGAGGCTTGCCGCCCAGAACCGCCGTCACCTCGTAGACGCCTTCGGCGAACAGGAACGCGCGGTCGAAGACCGAGATTTTGGCGTCGGCCTCCGGCACGAAGCTGCCATTCACATAGACGATGCGGGACATGGAGTGGGGCGGCCGCCCTCAGGCCGAGGAATTGGCAGGTTCGATGCTTAGGCCCGCTTCTTCGATCAATTCGAGGTCGTCGCTCACGTCGTTGTTGGCGGTGGTGAGAAGCTTGTCGCCATAGAAGATCGAGTTGGCGCCGGCGAGGAAGCAGAGCAATTGCGCCTCGCGGGTAAGCGAGCGCCGCCCCGCCGAGAGCCGCACGCGCGACTGCGGCATCAGGAGCCGCGCAGTCGCCACCATGCGCACGAGGTCGAGCGGATCGATCGGCGGGCGGTCTTGCAGCGGCGTGCCCGGCACGGCGACAAGCGCGTTGATCGGCACGCTCTCGGGATGCGGATCGAGATTGGCGAGCGTCTGGAGCAGCCCGGCGCGGTCCTCGATGCTTTCGCCCATGCCGATGATGCCGCCGCAGCAGACCTCGACGCCTGCGCGCCGCACGCGCTGAAGCGTATCCAGCCGGTCCTGATAGCAGCGCGTGGTGATGATCTCGCCGTAGAACTCAGCCGAGGTGTCGAGATTGTGGTTGTAGGCGGTGAGCCCAGCCTCTGCCAGGCGGTCGGCCTGGGACTGATTGAGCATGCCGAGGGTGACGCAGGCCTCCATGTCGAGCGCGCGCACGCCGCGCACCATGGCGAGCACGCGGTCGAACGCCTCGCCGTCCTTCACCTCGCGCCAGGCTGCGCCCATGCAGAAGCGGGTGGCGCCGGCTTCTTTGGCGATGGCCGCCTTGGACAGCACCTCGTCAACGTCGAGGCTCTCTTCGCGCTTCAGCCCGGTGCTCTTGGCGTAATGGGCCGATTGCGGGCAGTATTTGCAATCCTCGGGGCAAGCCCCGGTCTTGATCGAATAGAGGCTGGCGAGCTGCACCGTGCCGTCGGCGTGATGGCGGCGGTGCACCTCCCGCGCCTGATCGACAAGGTCGAGCAAAGGCTGGGTCAGAAGGGCCACGACCTCGCTTTTCCGCCAATCGTGGCGGAGGCCGCGAGTTCGCGGAGGCGGATTCACCGGCCGTCTCCGCCTGATGAGCCTTGCCATTGATAGGATTCGGGAAAGTTGGAAGCTCGGTCACGACTTCGCGATGCGATTGCCTAATGGTCTTACCCTTCGCTAATACAGGATCATGCCTGGAAGCGAAAGCCGCTACGGAGCCTATCTTGAAGCGCGCGAGCGCGACGGCCTGCGCCGTGGCCTTACGGCGATCGAGGCGCGCGACGCAAGGACCATCCGCATCGGCAAGGAGACCTACGTCAATTTCGCCGGCAACGACTATCTCGCCTTGCGCTTTCACCCGGCGCTGATCAATCGGGCGGAAGCGTGGGCGGAAGAGCATGGCGTCGGCTCAGGCGCCTCACGTCTCGTCACCGGCAACCTCGATCTGTTCGCAGGTATCGAGGCCAAGGTCGCTGCGCTGAAGCAGAAGCAGGCGGCGCTCGTCATGGCGTCTGGCTTCCAGGCAAATGCCTCGGTGCTACAGGCGCTGTTAGACCGAAGCGTGCTCGGCGCCGAGCCACTCGTGTTCTCCGACCGGCTCAATCACGCGAGCATCCATTTCGGCTGCGCCGCGTCCGGCGCGCGCGAGACCCGCTACCGGCATTGCGACGCCGCCCATCTCGGTTCGCTTCTGAGTCAATATCAAGGAGATGACCGGCCGAAATTCATCCTGACCGAGAGCGTGTTTTCCATGGACGGCGATATCGCGCCGCTCGCCGAAATCGGACGCCTCGCCCGCGAGCATGACGCCATGCTCATCGTCGACGATGCTCATGCCACCGGCATTCTGGGCGAGGGCGGTCGCGGGCTGTCGGGCGAGGCGGATGTTGTCATCGGCACCTTCTCCAAGGCGCTTGGCGGCTTCGGCGCCTATGTCGCCTGCTCAGACACTTTGCGCGACTATCTGATCAATCGCTGCACCGGGCTGATCTACTCGACCGCGCTGCCGCCGCCGGTGCTTGGCGCCATCGACGCCGCCCTCGATCTCGTGCCGTCGCTCGATGCCGAGCGCGCCCATGTCGCGAGCCTCGCCGAGCGCTTCCGTCTCGGTGCACGCGCCCTCGGCTTCGACACCGGCGCCTCGACCACCCAGATCGTGCCGCTGATCGCGAGGCAGCAACCATGCGGCTCTGAGTTTGAGCAAGCGGCTGCGCGACGCCGGCTATTTCGTCACCGCTATCAGGCCGCCGACCGTGCCTGCGGGGACGGCGCGGTTGAGGCTCGCTTTCACCGCGGCCCATACCGCGAGCGACATCGACGGCCTGCTCAATGCGCTCGACGATCGCGCTCTGCCGCGCAGCGCCACGGCGTGAACCGCCCCACGCCGAAGATGCATTTCGTGTTCGTCCATGGCTGGGGATTTCAACCCCGCGATCTGGCGCGATGTGATCGGCAATATCGGAAATGCGGAGGTCACGCTGATCGACCTCGGATTCATTGCCGGTGGACCCAAGGCCGCAGCCACCTGGCCGAGCGACGCCATCGCCGTCGGCCACTCCCTTGGTCTGCTCTGGCTGCTTCACCGGGCAGGGGAGGAAGGGCCACGCGCCCTTCCGCGGCCTGGTCAGCATCCAGGGCTTCGACCGCTTCTGTCCTTACATTCCGCCGTCGCGGGTCGCCGGCATGCGGCGGGGGCTTCGCCGAGACGCCGGCCAGACCCTTGCATGCCTTCTGGCGCGGCTGCGGCACGTGAGCCCTTCGCCCCGCCAGAGGCCCTCAATGTCGAGCGGCTCGACGAGGGACTTGGCTGGCTGATGGACTGGGATGAGAGCGAGGCGAGGGCGGAGCTTGCCTGCCCGACTGCTCGCCCTTGCCGCCCGCGACGATGCCGTCGTGCCGCAAGCGATGAGCGAGGCCATCTGGGGCAGCGACAATATCCGCTGGTCCGAAACCGGCGGCCATGTGCTACCTCTGAAGCATCCTGAATGGTGCGCCAACCATGTCCTCGATTTTGCGCATGCTCTCCAGCCGTAGCGCCGCCGTCGCCCAGAGCTTCGGCGCGCGGGCGGAGACCTATGATGCGCATGCTGATTTGCAGCGCCGCGTGGCGGAGCGGCTAGCGCGCCTCCTGCCGCAACTCGCAGCTCCCCGCGTGCTCGAGCTTGGCTGCGGCACCGGGCTATTCAGCCGCCATCTGCTTGCGCGCTATCCCGACGGAACGTTCCTCTCACCGATCTCGCGCCGTCGATGGTCGAGCAATGCCGGCGCAATCTCGCGGCGCTATCGCAAGCAGCGCGTCAGCTTCGAGATCATGGATGCCGCGCGCCCGACGGCGGAGGGGCCCTTCGACCTCATCGCCACCAGCATGACGCTGCATTGGCTCGCCGATCCTGCCGCCGCGCTCGCCACGCTCCGCAAGTTGCTCGCACCCGGCGGCGTGCTGATCTACGCCACGCATCAGCGGCAAGAGCTTCCCGGAGTGGCGCGCGGTACTCGAAGAGCAAGGACTGCCAATCGGCCTTCTCGACATCCCAGAGCTTCCTGGCATCGTCGATGAGGAGCGCATCGTCGCTGATGCGCGACACGCTCGGCTTCCTGCGCCGCATGAAGGCGGTCGGCGGCCTGACGCCGCGCGAGGACTACGCCGCTTTGCCGCCAGGCAGGCTTCGCCGCGCCATCCGCGCCGCCGACAGGCAACACGGCGGGCGCATCACCTGGCACATCGTCTATGGGCGGTTGGCGGCGAGCCAGTCGAGCCCATCGATCAGCCCGGCATAGGCGCGGGCGAGCTCTTCATCGGTGATGCAATAAGGCGGCATCAGATAGACGGTCGAGCCCAGCGGCCTGATGTTGAGGCCGCGGGCCAGGAACCAGGCCTTCAGCGCCTGGCTCTGCGCCGATTGGTATCCGGCCTCTCCCTTCAAGTCGAAGGCCAAGACCGAGCCGAGCACGCGCGGCCGCACCACGTCTTCGCGGCGGCAGAGCTCGGAGAGCATGGCCCGGTGCCGCGCCCCGATCCGCGCAATGCGCCCAAGCGTGTCCTGCTCGGCGAACAGCATCAGCGAGCGGAGCGCCACCGCGCAGGCGAGGGGGTTGGCGGTGAAGGAATGACCATGCGGCAGTGCGCGGTCGAAGTCGTCGCCGAGGAACGCCTCGAAGATCTTGTCGCGGGCGACCGTCACCGCCATGGGCATGTAGCCAGAGGTCAGGCCCTTTGACAGGCACACGAGGTCAGGCACGACGCCGGCCTGCTGCATGGCGAACAGCGTGCCGGTCCGCCCAAAGCCTGTCGCCACCTCATCGAAGATGACGAGCACGCCAATGGACTGCGCAATCTCCACCAGGCGCTTGAGGAACTCAGGCCGGCACATGCGCATGCCGCCGGCGCCTTGCAGCATCGGCTCGATTATCAGCGCCGCAACGTCATGCGTCCCATTCGACAGGCGATCTTCGAGCGCGGTCAGCGCGCCCTTCAGGCGGTCCTCCACCGCGTCGTCGCCCTCGAACGTGTAGGGAAAGGGCAGCACGGCAACCTGGCACATCATGTTGCGGAACAGGTTGAAGAAGCCAGAGCCGCGCCCGAGCGACATGGCGCCGAGCGTGTCGCCGTGATAGCCGCCGTCGAAGGAGATGAAGACCCGCCGCCGTCCCTCGCCGCGATTGGCCCAATATTGATAGGCGATCTTGAGCGCCACCTCGACCGAGGTCGAGCCGTCGTCGGAGAAGAACACGCGGGCAAGATCGCCGGGCAGAAGCTGCGACAGCGCGCTCGCAAGATCGACCGCAGGCTGATGGGTGAAGCCGGCGAACATGACATGCTCGAACCGCGCCGCCTGTTCGGCCAGCGCCTGGTTGAGCGCGGGATGCGAATGGCCGTGGGTGCAGGTCCACCACGACGAGATTAGGTCGAGGATCTCGCGACCTTCGGCGTCGTAGAGCGAGGCGCCGCGCGCGCCTGCGATGAGGCGTGGCTCTGCTTCCGTGCCGTGCTGGGTGAAGGGGTGCCAGACATGACGCCGGTCGCGCGCGAGGATATCGCGTGCCAGCGCCTGTTGCGCCGCATAGTCGCTCTCGCGTTCCTCCCTGTCGGCTGCGTCGGTCACGTCTCGGCTCGCGCAAGCTTCTCAAGGTCGAGCTCAGGCTCGATTTCAAGCAAGGTCGCACGCGTCACGCTCGGAAGCCAGGGAATCTCTGCGACGATATTCACGTCCCCATAGCGCTCGATGGCCACGCGGTTATGCGGCGTCTCGGGTCCGTTCATGACCACGCCGGCAAGCGGTAGACCCCGGCGGCGCAAGGCTTCGATCGACAAGAGCGTATGGTTGATGGTGCCGAGCGTCGAGCGGGCGACGAGGAGGACGGGTAGATGAAGCTCAGCCGCGAGGTCGATGACATAGGCCTCCTCGGTGAGGGGCACGAGCATGCCGCCGGCGCCTTCGACCACCAGCAGGCGGTCGCTCGCCGGCGGCACGAGCGTTGCCATGTCGATGCGGATGCCTGCGCGGCGCGCTGCCTCATGCGGGGCCATCGGCTCCGGCAGGACGTAGGCTTCGGGCAGGATACGGCCGGCAGAAATTTCGGCGAGCCTGCGCACGGTTGCGGAGTCTGTCTCGGGCTCGGTTCCGGCCTGCACTGGCTTCCAATAATCGGCGTCGAGATGGGTCATCAGCCACGCAGAGACCAGAGTCTTGCCGACGTCGGTATCGGTGCCTGTGACGAAAAAGCCTTGCAAAGTTAAGGTGTACCCGGACGAGGTTGGCGTATGCTTGGCAGACTAGCAGCCCGTCATTCCCGCGAAGGCGGGAATCCAGTAGCCAATGCTTTCGATCCCTTTCCCTAGATTGGTCAACACCTCGTGTACTGGATGCCCGCCTTCGCGGGCATGACAATTTAGGAACGCCCCCTTCCATGTTCCGATCGCTTTGTTTGCTTGTTTTCGTTCTCACCGCGTTGTCTGGGTCTTTGCCCGCCGAAGCCAAGACGCTGCGCATGGCGTATGACGCAGATCCGACCTCGCTCGACCCCCACGAGCAGCTGGCAAGCGCTACTCTCCAGCTCTCGCATTTGACTTTCGATCCGCTGCTGCGCTTCCGTCAGGACCTGACGCTCGAGCCCAGGCTTGCGACGCGCTGGGAGAAGATCGACGAGCGCACCACGCGGTTCCATTTGCGCGAAGGGGTGAAGTTCCACTCCGGCCGCACGCTCTACGCCGCGGACGTGGTGTGGACGTTCAATCGGCTGAAGCAGAGCCCGGACTTCAAGGCGCTCTACGAGCCGTTCAGCGAGGCGAAGGCGGTCGACGATCTCACCGTCGACCTCATCACTAAGGGCCCTTACCCGCTGGTGCTCAACCTCGCAACCTACATCTTTGCCATGGACCGCGAATTCTACACCGGCACAGACGAGCGCGGCCGTCCCAAGGACGACATCTCCAAGCACGGCGCATCCTTCGCCTCCAGCCATGTCGCCGGCACAGGGCCGTTCATCGTCACCGAGCGCGAGCAGGGGGTGAAGCTCGAGTTCAAGCGCTTCGCCGATTATTGGGACAAGTCCTCGCCCGGCAATGTCGATCGCATCGTGCTCACGCCGATCAAGGAGCCTGCTACCCGCGTCGCGGCGCTGCTTGCGGGCGATGTCGATTTCATCGCGCCGGTGCCGCCGACCGATTTCGATCGGATCAAGGGCGATCGCTGCTGCCAGCTCATCACCATGCTCTCGACGCGCATCCTCACCTTCGAGCTGAACCAAGCCCGCGTCGCTGCCTTCAGGGACCCGCGCGTGCGGCTCGCCATCAACTATGCGATCAACCGGCAAGGCATCGTCGACAAGATCCTGCGCGGCTTCGGCACGGCTGCAGGCGAGCTCAGCCCGCCGAGCTACGCCGGCTACGACCCAGCGCTCGTGCCGCGCTTCGATCTCGACAAGGGCAAGGCGCTGATGGAAGAGGCAGGCTATGCCGACGGCTTCTCGGTGACGATGATGGCGCCGAACAACCGCTACATCGAGGATCAGCGCGTCGCCCAAGCCGTCGCCGCCATGCTCGCCAAGATCAACATCAAGGTCGATCTCCAGACCATGCCCAAGGCGCAATATTGGCAGCGCTTCGACGAGCGCGCCGCGGACATCATGATGATCGGCTGGCAGTCGGACACGCAGGACTCGGCGAACTTCTACGAGTTCCTGGTGATGACCCCTGACCCCAAGACCGGCTACGGACAATACAACGCTGGCAATTACTCAAACCCAGAGGTCGACAGGCTGACGCTTGAGACCCAAACCATGATCGACCCAAAGGCCCGCGCCGAGGTCTTGAAGAAGATTGAGCGCATTCTCTACGACGACGCGGCGATCGTGCCGCTCCACTGGCAGCATCTCTCCTGGGCGGCCGCCAGGACCGTCAATATCGAGCCAGTGCTCAGCGTCATCGACATGCCGTATCTCGGCGACCTGGTGATAGAATAATCTCGCGAATTTTCAGAAAGTTGTGGGATTTGCGGAACGATCTGGGTTCGACCTGGATTTAGCCCCTGTCCCATGAGGCGTGGTGGAGTTGGAGGGCCTCTCGCAGTATCCTCGGGGTCCTTGGGGGGCAAGCATGACTCCCGCTTATTTGCACATTGACGCAAGGCCAAGCCTGCCGTCCCGCGCCCGCGCCATGTCGATCATGGCCGCACTCGGGCTCGTCACCGCCTTGATCTCGAGCCTGCCGTCGCCGCTGCCCGACATCCGCCTGAGCAATCCCGATATTCTCATCAACGCGCGGGCGGTGCCGCTGCATGCCGGCATTGTCTTTGGCGCCATGATCGCCGGCATCCTGTGGCTGTGGGTCAATCGCGACCCGGCCAAATGCTTCCTGGCGATGATGATGACGCTCGCCGGCTGGCTTGCCGCGGTGAATACGGCGAACGACGCGATCAACACCATTCAGGGCTCGTTGCTGTTCGGCACCATGGAGGGCGCCAAGGTCTATCGCGAGATGCTCGGCTGGCTGACCGGAGGACTGCTCGGCGGCGCCGTGGGCGCTGGACTGACCGCGTTCGGCACCGGCGTTGCTGCCACCGCCATCAGGCGCCCGGAGGCCTGGATGCTCATCGTTGTCGTCGGGGCGATTGCCGGGCTCTTGCTCTATTCGGCTGCGCTGCTCGACGCCATCATCCTATTGTTCGTGCCCTGGCAGGTCGCGGTCGCCACCGCGATCGCTTATGGCCTCACCACGCGCGACGGGTTCAGGGCCTGACGGCCGCAGCCTCCCTGAAGCGCTTTCCTCCGCCGGAACCTCGTCGGTCACCACCTTGAAGCCGACGAGCGTGCTCGGCCCGAACAGCGTGGTGATGGCGACGTCGGTCGCGTCCCGCCCGCGGGCAATCAGGATGCGGCCGATGCGCGGCTTATTGTGCCGGGCATCGAAAGTGTACCAGTGGCCGCCGAGATAGACCTCGAACCAGGCGCTGAAATCCATTGGATAGGGCTCGAGCGGCACGCCGATATCGCCGAGATAACCGGTGCAGTACCGCGCCGGCACGTTCATGCAGCGGCAGAGCGTGATGGCGAGATGGGCGAAGTCGCGGCACACGCCCTGCTTTTCCTGAAAGGCCTCATAGGCGGTTTTGGTCGGGTTCGCGTGCGCGTAGCCGAAGGTGATGTGGTCGTGGACGTAGTCGCAGATCGCCTGCACCAGCGGCCAACCCTTTGGCACCTTGCCGAAGGTCAACCAGGCGAACTCGCCGAGACGATCGGTTTCGCAGTAGCGGCTGCCGAGGAGATAGCCGAGCGTCTCGACCGGGAGCTTCTCCAGCGAGATCTGTTGCGCATCTGGCGCCACGTCGTCGGGCTGGCCGCTGTCCTCGACAAGAAAATCGCTGGATATGGTGAATTGGCCGGAGGGCGCGTGAATCACGTGGCAAATATTGCCGAAGCCATCCAAAAATTCCGTGGCGGCGACGAGGGGCTGCGCCTGCATCTTGTCCGGGGTAAGGAGGTCTCGCCGCCGGCTTGGATGTACGCTCAATGTCAGGATCATTGGCGTTGGTTGCGGGCAGCTATACGTGAGCTCGTAACCTGTGCGGATTTTTATCGCCATCTTGTCCAATCTCTAGCGGAGGGGGCCCCGGAAGGCCACCAAATGCGGGCGCTGAACAAGCCGCGCCCTCCCATTTTGGGTGCAACGGCCATACCAAAATGAGCCGCTTCGAGGCCTTGGCACTGGCGGGATGGGAACGCTACGTTCGCGGGGCTGCCACGCCTCACGTTCCCCGACAACCAAGACATAAGCGATGCGAGCGTTTGCCACGGGCCTAACCTTCTTCGCCAAGCGCGCGGCGCAAGCCATTCTTGTGATGATCGCGATCGCCATGATCGCCTTCGCGGTGAAGGGCGCGCTCGGCGACCCCTTGCGTGAGATCATGGGCGAGGCGGTGCCGGAGGCGCAGCGCGCCGAGCTTCGCCACAAGCTCGGCCTCGACGCGCCTTGGCCGACACAGCTTGCGCGCTATCTCGGCAATGCGGCGCAAGGCGATCTCGGCCAGTCCTACATCTACAAGCGGCCGACGGTCGCGATTGTGCTCGCCAAGTTCCCAGCGAGTTTCGAGCTCGTGCTTGCCGCGAGCCTTATCGTGCTTTTCATCTCGCTCCCCGCAGGCATCTATTGCGCGGTGAAGCCGCGATCCTTGGGCGCAAGACTCATTCTCGGGCTTAGCGTGCTTGGCATCTCGGTGCCGGTGTTTCTCACCGGCATCATTCTGATCAGCGTCTTCTCGGTGTGGCTCGGGTGGCTTCCGGCCTTCGGGCGCGGCGAGACGGTGCGCATCGGGGTCTGGGAGACCGGGCTGCTCAGGCTCGATGGGCTCAAACATCTGCTCCTGCCCGCGGTGACGTTGTCCTCCATCATGCTGCCGCTGTACATCAGGCTCGTGCGCGGCGCCATGCTCGATCAGCTCGGCAACGACTATGTGCGCACGGCCCGCGCCAAGGGCGCGTCTCGCTTGCGCGTCTGGCTGCATCATGCGCTGCGCAACGCGCTGCTACCACTCGTCGCGCTCGGCGGCCTGCAGATCGGCAACATGCTCGCTTTCACGCTTCTCACCGAGACCGTGTTCCAATGGCCAGGCATGGGCTTTCTCTTCCTCGAGGCGGTGACGCGCGCCGACGTGCCGCTGATCACCACCTATCTCGTCGCCGTCGGCTTCCTGTTCGTCGTCACCAACACGCTCGCCGACATTGTGAGCCTCTGGCTCGATCCGCGCATCAGCCTCGAGGCGCGGCAATGAGCGGGGAGGGGGCACGCGCCTCGCTTGTCTCGGCGCGGTCATTCGTCCTCGGCCAGCCGGGAAGCTTGATTGCGGCGGTGGTGCTTGCGGTAATCGCGCTCGCCGCATTCGCAGCACCTCTCATAGCCCCGCAGAACCCCTTCGATCTTGCCAGCTTCGACGTGCTCGACGCAGACCTGCCGCCGTCCTTTGTCGATGGCAGCGACCCGCGCTTCCTCCTCGGCACCGACTCGCAAGGCCGCGATCTCTTGAGCGCAATCCTCTACGGCACGCGCATCTCCTTGACCGTCGGCGTGCTCGCGGTGGCAATCCAGGCCGTGATCGGCATCCCCCTCGGTCTGATCGGAGGCTATGTCGGGGGGAAAGTGGACGGCTTCATCGCCAGGGTCGCCGACGTTCAGCTCTCGCTCTCGACCCTGATCCTCGCCATCATCGCGCTGGCGCTAGTGCGCGCGGGGCTTGGCGGGGAGACGCTGGGGCGGTTTGCCGTGCCGCTCCTGGTGCTGGTCATCGGGCTTGCCGAGTGGCCCTATTTTGCCCGCACCGCCCGCGCCGCCACCCTAGTCGAAGCCGCAAAGGACCATGTCCGCGCTGCAAAGGCCTTGGGCGCCGCCGACGCCGTCATGGTCCGCCGGCACATCCTCCCCAACATCCTCTCGCCTCTCATCGTCGTTGCCACCACCCAGGTCGCCGGCGCCATCATGGCCGAGGCCGCCTTGTCGTTCCTTGGCCTCGGTTTGCCGATCACCCAGCCCTCCCTCGGCACCCTGATCCGCTCTGGCTATGATCTGATCTTTGCCGGCATCTGGTGGGTCATCGTCCTGCCCGGCCTGACCCTGGTCAGCGTGCTGGGGGCGGTGAATGTTCTGGGCGATAGCCTTCGGGACGCGCTCGATCCCCGCCTGACCCCGCGCTGAGGTGGGGATGCCGCCCAAACCATGTGGACAAGCGTCCCGTTCGGCCCCATGACAGTTAGATCGGGGCCTTGAGCTTTCCCGGCCTGGGACCCTCCAATCTGGGGCCGTTTTCGCCCATGAGATATCGTGGCCACGTCAATTGCGAACGCTGCATCCCGTCCCCCCGAAGTCCGACGCCGAGCCTGACGAAGGGGACATTCCTCTCGGAGGCGCCATGACGACCGCGAGCGCCGCAAAACCTGAGCTTATCTACGCGCTCCGCCGCGTGAGCGAGAGCGCGGCTCTTGCCGCCTTCGACTGGATTGGGCGCGGTGACGGCATGGATGGCGGCCGCGCCGCGCTCGACGCCATGCTTGTAGCACTCGCTGGCGTGGACATGGACGCCGTGGTGGTGATCGGCGAGGCAGGCAAGGGCGAGGCCCCTCAGCCCGCACGCGGCCAGCGCCTCGGGCGTCCAGGCTCGACCTTCAAGGCCGACGTCGCCATGGACCCTGTTGAGGGCACGAGCTACCTCGCCAGGGGCCAGACCAATGCACTCGCCGTGCTCGCCGTCGCCCCGCGCGGCACCATGATGAACCCGGCGCCAGCCTTCTATATGGAGAAGTTGGTGGCGCCCGCGCCCGCGCGCGGGAAGATCGACCCGCATTGGTCGACTGGACGCAAGCTCCGCGTCCTCGCCGAGGCGCTCAACAAGGACGTATCGCAACTCACCATCTACGTGCTCGAGAAGCCGCGCCACCGCGAACTGATCGAGGACATCATCAGGGCCGGCGCCCGCGTTGCGCTCTATCCCGCCGGTGACGTCGCCGGCGCTCTGCTCGCTGCAATTCCGGGGTCAGGCATTGACGCTTTGATGGGAACTGGCGGGACACCCGAAGGCGTTATGTCGGCATGCGCGGTGCGCGGCCTCGGCGGAGAGTTTCTGGCGCGGATCGATCCGCAGCTTCACACCGAGGCAAAGGCCGTACGCGAGGCTGGCATCAGCACGTCGCGCTGGTACACCCGTGACGAGCTGATTGCCTCCGACGATGTGTTTTTCTGCGCCACGGGCATCACCACAGGCCTGATGGTGGAAGGGGTGGAACGCACCCGCACCCACTACAAGGTTCAGACCATGATGGTGACCGGCGCGACGGGCGAGCGGCAAATCATCACCAGCCATTTTCCGCGCGACCGTTCGGGCCAGGCGCAAACCGTTGCGCGCGACGTTGCTTGAAGTGTTACGTAAATAAGAAAACGAGAACGCCGGGAGTAGGAAATGCCGAAGCGGGTCGAGCACCCGATCATTTTGGGAATCGTCGGCGATTCAGCCTCAGGCAAGACGACGCTGTCGGCGGGTGTCGCCCAGATTTTGGGCGAGGACCGCTGCACCGTGCTCTGCACCGACGACTATCACCGCCTCGACCGCCGTGAGCGCACCGAGAAGGGTCTGTCGGCAATCGACCCCCGCGCTAACTATCTCGACATTCTCGAACAGGCGCTCCGTCATTTGCGCGAAGGCGATCCGATTCTGAAGCCGGTCTACGACCACCGCGACGGCACCTTCGGCCGGCCGAAATATCTGAAGCCCAAGGAGTTCGTCATCGCCGAAGGCCTGCTCGGCTACACCACGCGCGGCATGCGCGATTGCTATGACGTGAAGATCTATCTCGATCCCGACGAGGACCTTCGCGTCAAATGGAAGATCCACCGTGACACGACCAGACGCGGCTACCGCAGGGAGGAGGTCTTGGCGTCGCTGGAGAAGCGCCGGGAAGACGCGCCGAAATACATGCACCCGCAGCGCACCTTCGCCGACATCGTCATCCACTTCCAGAAGCCGCAGGGTGCGAACGGCTCGGATACGCAGCTCGATGTGCGCCACATCCTGCGTCCGACCCTGCCGCATCCCGACTTCTCGCCGTTGTTCGACGGCTCGAGCAATGCGGGGCTCCGGCTTGAGCTCTCCCGCGATCGCGACGGCAAGCCGGTGGACGTGTTGGAAATCAACGGCAATATCTCCGACCAGCGTGCCGAACGCATCGAAGATCTGCTATGGAACCTCATCCCGGAGGCGGGGCATTTGCGCGACCAGGTCGGACGCATCGATATCGCCAACGGCTCTCCCAGGAGCCACCCGCTTGCGCTGACGCAGCTTCTCGTCGGCTACCACGCCGTCAAGGCGGCGATGGGCGTTCGGGCCTATTAGCGTTCTTGGAGCCGAGACATCGAGATGGCTGAAGCTTTACAGCAGGGTGAAGCATTACCTGAGGCGACCCACCAGGACATGGCCAACGCCATCCGCGCCCTCGCCATGGACGCGGTGCAGAAGGCCGATTCAGGCCATCCCGGCATGCCAATGGGCATGGCCGACGTGGCCACGGTGCTGTTCACGCGCTTCCTGAAGTTCGATGCGGCGCATCCAGAATGGCCCGACCGCGACCGCTTCGTGCTCTCGGCAGGGCACGGCTCGATGCTGCTCTATTCGCTGCTTTACCTCACCGGCGTGCCGGGGATGGACATCGAGGAGCTGAAGCGCTTCCGCCAACTCCACTCGAAGACGGCTGGCCATCCTGAATATAGTCATGCCCCCGGCATCGAGACCACCACCGGGCCGCTGGGACAGGGGCTTGGCAACGCCGTCGGCATGGCGCTCGCCGAGCGGCTGCTCAACCAGCGCTATGGCGATGAGATCGTCCATCACCACACCTACGTGATCGCGGGCGACGGCTGCCTTATGGAGGGCATCAGCCAGGAGGCGATCTCCCTTGCAGGCCATCTAAAGCTCGGACGCCTGATTGTGCTCTTCGACGACAATCAGATTTCCATCGATGGCCCGACCAGCCTTTCGGTGTCAGACGACCAGATCGAGCGCTTCCGCGCCTCAGGTTGGCACACGGCGAAGGTCGACGGTCACAAACCGGAAGCGATCGCGCTTGGCATCGCGAATGCACGCGCCTCGACCGACCGGCCGTCGCTGATCGCTTGCCGCACTGTTATCGGCTATGGCGCGCCGAAGAAGCAGGGTACCGCCGCAACCCACGGCTCACCGCTCGGCGAGGAAGAGATCAAGGGCGCGCGCGAGACGCTTGGCTGGGGTCACGCAGCCTTCGAGGTGCCGAAGCCGATCCTGGCGAGCTGGCGCGCAGCCGGCGCACGCAACGCCGCTGCTTACGAGCGCTGGCAGAGCGCGGCGAACCGCCTCGACCCCGCCAAGCGCGCGCATCTCACCGACCCGGTCGACCCCGACGTGCGCGCCAAGATCGTAGCGGCGGTTAAGGCGCTCAAATCCGATTTCAGCCGCGAGGTCGCCAAGCTCGCCACGCGCCAGTCCTCGCAGAAAGTGCTGGAGAAGCTCGTCCCCGTCGTTCCCGGTCTGATCGGCGGCTCTGCCGACCTCACCGGCTCGAACGGCACGCTCACCAAGCAGCACAGCATCGTCAAGGCTGGCGACTTCGCCGGCAACTATGTGCATTACGGCGTGCGCGAGCATGGCATGGCCGCTGCCATGAACGGCATGGCGCTGCATGGCGGCATCGTTCCCTACGGCGGCACCTTCCTCGTCTTCTCGGATTACTGCCGCCCGTCGATCAGGCTGTCTGCGCTCATGGGCAAGCGCGTGATCTACGTCATGACCCATGACTCCATCGGCCTTGGCGAGGACGGCCCGACGCACCAGCCGGTCGAGCAATTGGCTGCGCTCCGCGCCATGCCCAACCTCAATGTCTTCCGCCCCGCCAACTCGGTCGAATGCGCCGAGTGCTGGGAGATCGCGCTTGGCACCGAGGCGACGCCATCGATCCTCGCGCTCACCCGCCAGGGCCTGCCGCTGCTCAGGACCGCGCACAGCGACGAGAACCTCACCGCCAAGGGCGCCTATGTGCTGGACGAGCCGAAAGGGCAGCGGGGCGTCACCCTGATCGCCACCGGTTCCGAGGTCGCCCTTGCCGTGACCGCCGCTAAGGAGCTCGGCGCTGAGGGAATCGCGGCAGCGGTGGTGTCGATGCCCTGCTGGGAGTTGTTCGAGGCCCAGGATCGGGCCTATCAGGACTCGGTTCTCGGGCGGGTTCCCCGCGTTGGCGTTGAGGCCGCGGTCGAGTTCGGCTGGCGGAAATGGCTCGGATCATACGGCAATTTCGTCGGAATGCATGGATTTGGGGCTTCTGCTCCGGCCGAGGAGCTTTATAAGCATTTCGGAATCACGGTGGCGGCCATCAAAGCTGCCGCCGTCGATGTCATTGGCAAATCACAATAAGCGAGGAGAGATGTCGAATAAGCGCGTCGCCATCAACGGATTCGGGCGGATCGGCAGGCTAACGCTCCGGGCGTTCCTCGAAGCCGGTCGCAAGGACCTCGACTTCGTGGCGATCAACGACCTCGGATCGGCTGAAATGAATGCCCATTTGCTGGCCTATGACAGCGTGCATGGCCGCTTCCCAGGTAAAATCACCGCCGCCAACGGCCATCTCAAGGCCGACGGGCACGACATGCAAGTCATCTCGGAAGCGAACCCCGAGAAGCTTCCCTGGCGCGACCTCGGCGTCGACATCATCATGGAATGCACCGGCAGGTTCACTGACCGCGACGCCGCAGCGAAGCACCTGACGGCTGGCGCCAAGCGCGTGCTCGTGTCCGCGCCTTGCAGCAAGGCAGACTTGACCGTGGTCTATGGCGTCAATGACGAGAAGCTGACGCAGGAGCATCACGTCGTCTCCAACGCCTCCTGCACCACCAATTGCCTCGCGCCGGTGGCGAGCGTGCTCAACAAGGCGATCGGCATCGAACACGGATACATGACCACGGTGCACGCCTATACCGGCGATCAGCGCACCGTGGACACGCTGCACAAGGATCCCTACCGGGCCCGCGCCGCAGCCACCAATCTGATCCCGACCTCGACCGGCGCTGCCAAGGCCGTTGGCCTCGTGCTGCCTGAGCTGAAGGGCAAGCTCGACGGCGCCTCGATCAGGGTGCCGGTGCCGAATGTGAGCATGATCGATCTCACCTTCACCTCCTCGCGCCCGACCACCAAGGAGGAGATCAACAAGGCGATGGTCGAGGCCGCTGTAGGGCCGCTCAAGGGCGTGCTCGGCGTGAACGACAAGCCGCTGGTGTCGTCAGACTTCAATCACGACCCCTTAAGCTCGATCTTCGATCTTAAATCAACTCAGGTCGTGGACGGCAGCTTCTGCCGCGTCGTGGCCTGGTACGACAATGAATGGGGCTTCTCTAATCGCATGAGTGATACCGCAGTAGTTATGAGTAGGTTGATATGAACGACATCGCTACCTCGAATATCGCCCGCGCCGCCAAAATGAACGGTGGGGGGGAAAACCGGACTTTTCCCGTGTCCGCACCGTCGATGGGCTCGACGTTAAGGGCAAGCGCGTGCTCGTCCGCGTCGATTTCAACGTCCCCATGCAGGATGGTGAAGTGACCGATACGACGCGAATCACCCGCGTGCTGCCGACCGTCAAGCAGCTCGCGAATGGCGGCGCAAAGGTGATCGTGCTCTCCCATCTCGGCCGGCCCAAGGGCCAGCGTGGCCCAGAGACCTCGCTTGCGCCGGTCGCTGCCAAGGTCGCCGAGCTGATGGGCGGCACGAAGGTGCATTTCATCAAGGATTGCGTTGGCGAGGAGGCAAAGCGCGGTGTCGATGCATTGAAGCCCGGCGAGGTGGCCGTGCTCGAGAACCTGCGCTACCACGCCGGCGAGGAGGAGAACGACGCCGGTTTCGCCAAGCAGCTCGCCGAGCTTGGCGATCTCTATGTCGACGATGCCTTCTCCTCATCCCACCGGGCGCATGCTTCCGTTGAAGGTATCACGCACCTTCTCCCAGCCTATGCCGGTCTGTTGATGATGGCCGAGATCAGGGCGCTCGACCGGGCGCTCGAGCATCCGGCGAGGCCGGTGATGGCGATCGCAGGTGGCGCCAAGGTATCCACCAAGATTCAGGTCCTGACCAATCTGACCGCGCGCATGGACCACCTCGTGCTTGCCGGCGGCATGGCCTCGACCTTCCTCTATGCCCAAGGCGTTGAGATCGGAAACTCGCTCTGCCAGCCCGATGCTGTGCCGGTGGTGAAGGAGATCATGGCGCGTGCCAAGCAGCATGGCTGCGAGATCGTGCTGCCGCATGATTTCGTGGTGGCGAAGGAGCTCAAGGCCGGTGCCGAGTGGCAGGTGTGCGACGCCGGCAAAATCCCGCAAGACCAGATGATCCTCGACATGGGGCCGAAATCGGTTGCCGACCTCAAGCGGCGCTTCGCCGAGATGAAGACGCTCGTCTGGAACGGCCCGGTCGGCGCCTTCGAGTTCGAGCCTTTCGGCAAGGGCACCTTCGAGCTGATGCAGGCGGCGGCCCGTCTCGTGCGCGACGGCAAGCTCGTGGCCATCGCCGGCGGCGGCGACACCGTCGCGGCCCTCAATATCGCCGGCGTTGGCGAGGACTTCACCTACGTGTCCACGGCCGGCGGCGCCTTCCTCGAATGGCTGGAGGGCAAGACCCTGCCGGCCGTCGCCGCGCTCGCGGAGAACAGAGCTTAAGACATTTCGGCTATAACGGCCTTGTAAAACCGTGACCGGCAGGCCAAACCTGCCGGTCATGAACGAGGCTCATATGGCGGACCGCTCGACCCCAGGCGCTATCATCATCGCTCCGTCCATCCTCTCGGCAGACTTTGCGCGGCTCGGCGAGGAGGTGCGCGCCATCGACGCTGCCGGCTGCGACTGGATCCATGTCGACGTGATGGACGGCCATTTCGTGCCGAACATCACCATCGGCCCTGATGTGGTGCAGGCGCTCAGGCCGCACTCGAAAAAGGCCTTCGACGTGCATTTGATGATCTCGCCATGCGATCCTTTCATCGAAGCCTTCGCCAAGGCAGGGTCCGACATCATCACCGTGCACGCCGAGGCGGGTCCCCATCTCGACCGCTCGCTTCAGTTCATCAAGGGCCTCGGCAAGAAGGCTGGTGTCAGCATCACGCCCTCGACACATGAGTCCGCCATCGAGCACGTGCTCGATAAGGTGGACCTCATCCTGGTGATGACGGTGAACCCTGGCTTCGGCGGCCAGGCCTTCATTCCGGCGCAGATCGAGAAGATCAGGAGCATCCGCAAGATGATCGGATCGCGCCCGATCCACCTCGAGGTCGATGGTGGCATCAATGCCAATACCGTTGCCCTCATCGCAGAGGCTGGCGCGAACGCCATCGTCGCAGGCTCGGGCGTGTTCAAGGGCGGGGCTTACGCAGACAATATCGCCGCCATCCGCAAAAATGCCGAGCGCGCCCGCGCTGCTGCGGCTTGACGCAACCCCTTGACGTTAAAGTGATGTTCCAGGTCTTGCGGTCCCGGGCAATGCTGTGGCCAATAGCCCTGTTCCCGTACAAAGGCGCGCGCATGAACGTCACCTATTTCGGAGCGCTGGTTGCAGGGCTGTTGAGCTTCCTCTCGCCCTGCGTGCTGCCGCTCGTGCCGCCTTATCTTTGCTTCCTCGGCGGCACGACTTTCGACCAACTCGCCGGCGAGGACGAGACGCCGTCCCATGTCTACGCGACGGTGATCATGTCCGCCTTCGCCTTCGTGCTCGGCTTCACCACGGTTTTTGTGATCCTCGGCGCCACGGCGACGGTCGTCGGTCAGCTGGTCGCCGAGAATCTCGATATCCTCAGCAAGATCGCCGGCGTCATCATCATCATCGCCGGACTGCATTTCCTCGGCGTGTTCCACATTCCCATCCTGCATCGCGAGGCGCGCTATCACGCCGACGCCCGGCCCGCCGGACTGGTCGGCGCCTATGTCATCGGCCTTGCCTTCGCCTTCGGCTGGACGCCCTGCATAGGGCCTGTGCTTGCCGCGATCCTGCTCATGGCCGCGGGCGAAGACACGGTGCGTCAGGGCATCCAGTTGCTTCTCGTCTATTCGCTCGGCCTCGGCATTCCCTTCATCGCCGCTGCTTTCGCCGTCCGGCCGTTCATGCGTGTCTTGCAGCGCTTCCGCCCGCATCTCGCCACCATGGAGAAGGTGCTTGGCGGCTTCCTCGTGCTCACCGGCATCCTCTTCCTCACCAACTCCATGACGCTGATCGCCGGCTGGATCCTGGAAATGTTTCCCGGGCTCGCGAAAATCGGCTAAGCCGCTCGCTCATGACGGCGATCGCGCTCACCATTGCTGGCTCGGATTCTGGCGGCGGCGCTGGGATCCAGGCAGACCTCAAGACGTTCTCGGCGCTGCAAGTCTACGGCGCGAGCGTCATCACGGCACTGACCGCGCAGAACACGGTGCGGGTCGAGGCGGTGCATGTGGTGCCTCCTGATTTTGTGCTTGCCCAGATGCGCGCGGTCGCCTCGGACCTGGAGGTCGATGCCATCAAGATCGGCATGCTGGCGACCGGTCCGGTCATCGAGGCCGTGGCCGAAGGACTGAAGGACTATCCCGGCGTGCCGGTCGTCCTCGATCCGGTGATGATCGCGGCGAGCGGCGACCCGCTGCTCGATCCCGACGCAGTGGATGCGCTCCGTAGCGTGCTGATCCCGCTCGCGACGCTGATCACCCCGAACCTCGCCGAGGCCGCGGCGCTACTCGCCTGCTCGCCGGCCCGCAATGAATATGAGATGGCCATGCAGGCCTGGCAACTGAAGGATGCCGGCGCAAAGGCGGTGCTGGTCAAGGGAGGCCACGGGGAGGGGCCAAGCTCGATCGACATCCTCTTCGCGGGAGTTGAGCCTGCGCGCCTCGAAGCGCCCCGCGTCGCCACCCGCAATACCCATGGCACCGGTTGCACGCTCTCCGCGGCAATCGCGGCGGAGCTCGCCAAGGGCGCTCCGCTGCCGGACGCGGTGTCTGCGGCGAAGGACTATCTCACGGCGGCGATCTTCGCCGCCGACACGCTCGACGTGGGCTCAGACCAGGGCAGGGGGCCCGTGCATCACTTCCACAATTGGTGGGACGAGAACTAGCACCGTCGGCAGTTGGTCCGTTCGTCGATCAGTGGCCCCAGAGCTCCTGCCAAGTGCATCAGTCTAAGATCTCCGAGAGCTCCTCCGCCGCGGTCACTGGGCTGGTGTCAAGTCGCCAAATCTCACACAACTTGTCAACCAATGACGTGTGACGAGCTAGAATATCTGGATCGTAAGTCGCTGTTGGCCATCAACGACGTCAGCCTCCGGCTTCTCGGAGTTCTTGATCAACACAATACCCAAAAAGTAGCGCGATTGCTCAATCGGATCGTCCGAGAGAGGTGACCAAGTCATCAAGCAGTTCTACAGATTTCTCTATCGTCCACGCGTAGGGTCGCTGGTAGGGTGGAATTCCAAACAGGTAATTGTCGCTAAAGCCATCTGTTAACGCCTTTTCCGATCGAGACATATGTTGACCCCGCTAGGCCTCGCGCACCAGCGTGTGGTGCTGCTCGCCCAAGCCCTCGACGGCGAGGGTGACCTGATCGCCTTCCTTCAGGAACACGCGCGGGTTCCGCGCCATGCCGACGCCAGGTGGTGTGCCGGTGGTGATGACGTCGCCGGGCATCAGCGTCATGAAGCGGCTGATGTAGCTCACGAGATGCGCCAAGCTGAAGATCATGGTGGAGGTATTGCCGGTCTGCATGCGCATGCCGTTGAGATCGAGGGTGAGGCCGAGCGCTTGCGGGTCTGGAACTTCATCCTTGGTGACAAGCCAAGGGCCGAGTGGCCCGAAGCTGTCGTAGCTTTTCGCCTTGATCCACTCGCCAGGGCCGCCCTTCTGCAGGCTCCGCTCCGACACATCGTCGGCGATCATGTAGCCGGCGACGTAAGATAGCGCGTCGGCTTCAGAGACATTCTTCGCCACGCTGCCGATGGCGTAGGCGAGCTCGACTTCGAAATCCATGCGCTCCCAGCCCTTGGGCATCAGGAGGGGGTCGTTGGGCCCGGCGACGCAGGAGGACGCCTTGGCGAACACGATCGGCGCCTCCGGAATGGGCATGCCGGTTTCTTCGGCATGGTCGCGGTAGTTCAGCCCGATGCCGAGAAATTTCGGCACTATACCGACGGGGGCGCCGAGGCGCGGGCTGCCTGCAACGGGCGGGAGCTTGCCGAGATCGAGGCTGTTGAGATGTTTCAGGCCCTCAGGCCCGAGCACGTCGCCGGCGATATCCTTCACCACGAAGGAGAGGTCGCGAATTTGCCCTTCAGGGTCCAGAATTCCGGGCTTTTCCGCCCCAACCTCGCCGTAACGCACCAATTTCATTGATCTTCCCTCCGCCACGTTTTTTTTGCATGATGCACCAAGGGCGCGAGGAGCGGCAACAGTCCGTCTTCGCAAGGCCTGTTTCCCAGGCTCATTTTCGACCTATCCAATCAGAGGGATACCCATGGGATATCGCCTGTTTCCGTCCTTGGCTGAAAAGGCTATGCCCGTCTCCGCGCTGATCGTCGCGGCGGCCCTTACGGTACCTGCCGGTGCGGCAGACCCGAAGGCAGCTGGCACGCCCTTCGAGGCGCTGAGCGGCGATTGGAAGGGCGGCGGCATGGTCACGCCGGCGAAGGGCGAGCCGCTTAAGGTCGCCTGCAAGGCAACCTACAAGGTGACCGGGGGCACGCTCGCGCAACGTCTACGCTGCGCCGGCGCCGACTATCAGATCAACGCCACCACCAAGCTGACCAACAAGGCCGGTAAGATCAAAGGGTCGTGGAACGAGGCGACCTACGATGCGAATGGCGGCGTGACCGGCACGGCGAGTGACAAGACCATCCACGCCCGGATCTCCGGTGACAAGTTCTCCGGCCGCATGAGCATCAACGTTTCCGATACCGGCCACGAGATCAACATCATGCAGCTGAATGAGGCCACCGGCACCTATCGTCAGGCGGCGAGCGTGTCCTTGCACCGCTAGCGGATTCCTCAGGCGCGGAGAATCAATTTCGGGGGCCTCGGGGCTCCCGAGAATGGTGCGTTGCGAAAGCGCCACAGCTTCTTGCAAAGATTTCGCCACAATCCGCCAATTATGACAGTTCTACGCTGTAGATTGCGCCCGCGCCGGCGCTGGCGAGCTAGCGGCCGTGTCCATCTAAGATATTGATACACATTAATAAATTGTATCCGGCGAAGGGCGGCAGAGTCAGGCGACCGCTTGTTTTGCTTTTCCGCAACAGGTGCCTTTCGTTTTGCGTCAGCATCCTTGTCCAACGTTGAATGAGTAGCCTCGGGTCGGTAGCTTTTCATCACGACAACGGCGGGGCCGGGGGGCTTTTCGCCAGAAGCGTAAGAAAGACTGAAGCGCGCGAGATCTTGAGGGAACCTGATCTTCGACACTAGCGGCTTAGGAAAAGAATGGGGGGGCGAGCCAGAGCCCATCTAATAGGCAATGCCTTTGGAGTTCGGCTCGTTTCGCAGGGAAGACCGGCCCGGGACCTCCGGGCCGGTTCTTTTTTCTGAACACTACAATCCGACACGCGACAAAGTCTCCTCGATCGGCGGTAGATACGCCCCGCCGAACAGCCGCACGTGCACGAGCGTCGGGTAAAGTTTGTACAATGCGCACCTAATGGCGTGGAATTCGCGATCGAGCGGCAGCAGCGTTTCGTAGGTTTGGAAGAACGCGGCGCCGAACGTTCCGAATAGGGTGGTAAAGGCGAGCTCGATCTCCGGGTGACCGCAATAGATCGCCGGATCAACGAAGCCGGCAACCCGGTCGCCGCGCACGAGCACGTTCTCTGTCCATAGATCGCCGTGCAGCAGGCTAGGGTGCCGCGGCTCGGTCAGATAGTCGGCAAGACGCTCGGCCAAACGCTCGAGCCTGATGAGGAGCTTCGCCGGCAGCGCACCTTCTGCCTCCGCCGCCCGTGCCATGGCGAGAAGCCTGTGCTCGCGGAAGAAGGGAATCCAGCGCTCAGATTTCGGGTTCGGCTGGTGCAGAGGCCCGATCAGCGTGTCCCGCTCATAGCCGAAGGAGGGACGGGGCGTCGCATGCAGCGCCGCGATCAGCTCGGCGGCGTGGCGCTCAACCGCAGGCGTGATGCGCCCGCCGTCGGTCTCGATGAAATCCATGGCGAGGAGATCGGGCAGAGCGACATGCACGGCAGGCACCGGCAGCGTCGAGTTGCGGGCAAGCTCGCCGAGCATATAGGCCTCAAGGCTGAGATCGGCGCGCGCGCTTCCTTGGAGCGCCTTGACCGCAAGCCTCCGTCCATCGGCGAGATCAACCTTGTATCCGGCAAGCCCAAAGCCGACCGGCATCGGGGCGAGCGCGGTCACTTTGACGCCGAGCGCCGTCTCCAGTCGGTCCTTCACCGCCATGCCGCGAAGCCTCATCCGTTAACGACAAGCGGCGTCTTTTGTCACATGCCTGAAACAAAATCACCTTAGGCCCGGACTCATCGACATGAGAATGGATATTCATGACGTGCTAGCTCCGGAGACGAAACGCTACCGCACTCTCTTTGTCTCGGACTTGCATCTAGGCATGAAGGCCTGCCAGGCCGAAGCCTTCCTCGACTTTCTCCGCTGTAGCGACGCCGAGCGCATCTATCTCGTCGGCGACATCGTCGACTTCTGGCGCATCAAGCGCGGCGCCTACTGGCCGCAGGCCCATAACGACGTGCTGCAAAAGCTGCTCCGCCGCGTGCGTAAGGGCAACGACCTCATCTTTATCCCAGGCAACCACGACGAAGCCATGCGCGACTATTGCGGCGCGCGCTTCGGCGGCATCTCCATCGAGCGGAACGCCATTCATGTCGGCGCCGACGGCCGCCGCTACCTCGTCATGCACGGCGATGAGTTCGACGTGGTGGTGCGCTATGCCAAGTGGCTCGCGCTCTTCGGCGACTGGAGCTACATGCTGGCGCTTTGGGCCAACACCCATTTCAACGCCGTGCGCCGCTGGCTCGGCATGCCCTATTGGTCGCTCTCCGCCTATCTCAAGCACAAGGTGAAGCGCGCCGTGAACTATATCGGCGAGTTCGAGGCGGCGCTTGCCGCCGAAGCCCGCCGGCACGGTGCGCAAGGTGTGATCTGCGGGCACATCCATCACGCAGCCATGCGCCAAGTCGGCGACGTGCTCTACATCAACACCGGCGATTGGGTCGAAAGCTGCACGGCTGTGGGCGAGACCGAGGACGGGCTGTTCGAGATCATCCGCTGGTCGCCACATCGCACGAGTAGGGTCGAAGTCCCTGTCGAGGAGTTCGAGGCTGCCGCTTGATGCGCGTGCTCGTTGCGACCGACGCCTGGCATCCCCAGGTGAATGGGGTTGTCCGCACCTATGAGAGACTGGCCGTCGAGGCAGGCAAGCTTGGCTTCGAGATTGTCTTCCTAACGCCGTCCGACTTCCGCACGCTTCCCTGTCCAACCTATCCGGAAATTCGCCTGGCGCTCGCCGGTCCGCGCGCGATCGCCGCGCATATCGCGAAGGCGAAACCCGACTTCATCCATATCGCCACGGAAGGGCCGATCGGGCTGATGACGAGGCGCTACTGCCGCAAGACCAAATGGTCGTTCACCACGAGCTATCACACGCGCTTCCCGGAATATGTCTCGGCGCGGCTGCCCGTCCCCGAGTCCTGGTGCTATGCGCTACAACGCAGGTTTCATAACGGCGCCGCCGGCACCTTCGTCGCCACACAGTCGATCGAGGACGAGCTTCAGGCCCGCGGTTTCGAGCGGCTGATGCGCTGGTCGCGCGGCGTCGACACCGAGCTGTTCCGGCCGCGCAAGGTGCGCCGCTTCGGCAAGAAGCCGGTATTCCTCTATGTCGGCCGCATAGCCGTTGAGAAAAACATCAAGGCCTTTCTCAACGTCGACCTTCCAGGGCGCAAGGTGCTGGTCGGAAGCGGGCCGCAAGCCGCCGAGCTCGCGCGGCTTCATCCGGATGTGCTGTTCGCAGGCACGATGGAAGGCGAGGAGTTGGCGCGTGCCTATGCCTCGGCCGACGTCTTCGTGTTTCCGAGCCTCACCGACACGTTCGGCCTTGTGCTGCTCGAGGCGCTAGCGAGCGGCCAGCCTGTGGCGGCCTTTCCGGTGAGCGGCCCGAAGGACTTGCTCACCGATCCTGAGTCGGGCGTCATGGATTGGGATTTGAAGGCGGCAATGGCCAAAGCGCTGACGCTCGACCGCCATGCCGCGAGAGCTCATGCGCTACGCTACAGCTGGGAAAATTCGGCGCGGCAGTTCATCGACAACGTGCTCATCGCCCATCACCGCAAGCTGCCCGATCGGAAGCGGCGCTGGCGCCGCAATCGGCAAAAGAAAGCGGCCCGGTTGGGGGGGAACCGGGCCGCTTCACTCTCATGCGTCAGTTTGGGGGACGCTTGGGGGATCTCGCGTCCTCCCAGAAATGGTTAGCAAGCCCCTAAAGTTCAAGAACCCCCCAGCCGGATTCCGCGCACAACGCGCTAAGTCTCGGATAGTCTTTGCAAAAAAAATTTTGAGGCCAAGGCTGCCAACGACAGGCGGCAGGCTCCTTTGCGGGCCTTCGGTGGCGTGCCGGGCCCGGTTGAGGTAGGGCTTCGGCCAGACGGGCCCCTCAACGGATCGGAAGCCGCTTATGCCGCGTTTGGCGCGCCACGACGTCACGCCGCTCGCCTGGCGTCTTGGCTTTCTCTACGCTGCGCTGTTCGTCGTGGTCGGCTGCTATCTGCCCTATATGCCGGTGTGGCTGCATTGGCGCGACCTCAGCGAAGATGAAATTGCCTTCCTGCTCGCCGCGCCACTCTTCGCCCGCATCCTGTTCACGCCCGTCATCAGCTTCGCCACCGATTGGTCCGGAGCGCGGCGCGCCGTACTCATCGCTCTCGCGTGGGGAACGCTCCTGTCGGTCCTCCTGCTCTGGGCATCAGGCGGCTTCTGGCAGATGCTGCTCGCCACACTGCTGCTGGCCTTCAACTGGACCACCATCATGCCGCTGACCGAGGCCGTGGCGGTGAGCGGCGTGCGGAGCGCCGGCCTCGACTACGGCAGGGTGCGGCTCTGGGGCTCTGGCAGCTTCATTCTGACGAGCTTCGGCGCAGGCCTCGTCATCGGTCAATTCGGCGCTTCCTCCGTGATGCCGATGATCCTGGGAGCCACGGTGCTGATGATCGCAGGCGTCCACCTCCTGCCGCGCGGGGTTGCGAGCAGTCGATCGCCAAGCACGCCCGTGCTTCGACGCATCAGCATCGTCGATGCCGTCAAACTCGCCCACTCGCCGTCCTTCCTGCTGTTCCTCCTCGCCGCCAGTACCATCCAGGCAAGCCACGCGCTCTACTACACCTTCGGCACGCTGCATTGGCGCGTGCAAGGCTTTGCCGACGGAACCATCGGCGCGCTCTGGGCACTCGGCGTCGTCGCCGAGATCGGGTTGTTCGCCGTCTCAGGATCGATCCTCGCGCGCTGGGGCGCGTCGCGCATGCTGACGGCGGCAGGCGCCGCAGCAGCCCTCCGCTGGGGTTTGATGGCCTTCGACCCGCCGCTCTGGGCGACGCTAATATTGCAATGCCTGCACGCCCTGAGCTTCGGCGCGGCACATCTCGCCGCGATCTCTTTCCTGAGCCAGGCCGTGCCGGAGAACCACGGCGCGACCGCGCAAGGCGTTTATGCCGCCGTGGTTGCGGGCCTCGTGCTCGGGCTCGCGACCATCACCTGCGGGCCCATCTACCAGAGCCTCGCCGGCGAGGCCTATGGTGTCATGGCGGTGTTGGCGCTGATCGGCGCGGCGAGCGCCGTCTTGCTGATGCGGCGTTGGCGTGGCGAGCGCGTGGTGGGCCCGATCCAGGTTCAACCCCAGAGCGCTGCCGGTGCCGGCGTCACGGTGCCCGAGGTATAGGCGAGACCGAGGGTGCGATCCCGGTCGAGCAGCAGCGGCCCGTCGAGATCGATCCAATCTGCGTTCTGCGCAAGCAGCAGGGCAGGGGCCATGGCGAGCGATGTCGCCACCATGCACCCCGCCATGATCTTGAGCCCGAGCTTCCGCGCTTCTGCGGCCGTAGCGAGCGCCTCGGTGAGACCGCCGGTCTTGTCGAGCTTGATGTTCACCGCATCGTAGCGCTTGGCGATGTCGCGGAGCGAGGCGCGGTCATGCACCAACTCGTCGGCGCAGACCGGGACAACGCGGGCAATGTACTGCAAGGCTGCGTCGGCAGCGGCGGGTAGGGGCTGCTCGATGAGCTCGACGCCTGCCGCCTTCGCCGCAGCGAGAAGGTGCTCGAGTGCAGAAGCGTGCCACGCCTCATTGGCATCGGCGATGAGCCGCACATTGGGCACGGCGTCGCGGATGGCGGCGAGCCGCGCCTCGTCGCCATCGCCGCCAAGTTTGAGCTTGAGCAAAGGATAGCGCGCCGCCTCGCGCGCGCGGGCCGCCATCTCTTCAGGCGAGGCGAGCGAGATGGTGAAGGCGGTCTCGACGGCGCGGAGCGGCGCAAGACCGGCACGCTCAGCCGCGCTTCGTCCTGAGATTTTGGCTTCGAGGTCCCACAGCGCGCAGTCGAGCGCATTGCGCGCCGCCCCCGGCGGCAGCAAGGCTTGAAGCCCCGCTTGGTCCAGTCCCCCTGCGACCGCCGGGGCACAAGCCTCGATCGCCTGGGCGACGCCCTCCACGCTTTCGTCATAGCGGGCGTAGGGGACGCATTCGCCTCTTCCGGAAGAGGCGCCGTCGCTGATAGTCGCCACCACCACGACGGCCTCATGCTTTGCGCCGCGCGAGATGGTAAACCCGCCGCGGATCGGAAAGCGCTCGACGCCGACTTTGAGGTCTCTGCCCTGCTTCATTCCTGCCTCTCTTGGGCGGCAGCATAACGCCTTTCTTTCTCCGGCTTTTTCGGTCAAAAACAAGCCACTCTCTCAAAGACCATCGTCTCCTGGCTCAAGCATGCTGAAACGCGACCATACGCTCAGCCTCTCCACGCAAGCCCGCGCTCCGGGCTTCCGCGTGGAACTGCGCGGCACGACCTTCCGCCTCATCGCCAGCGGCGCCTGGACGGTCGCCGAAGCGACCAAGCTCGACGCGGCGCTGAAGCGCTTGCGCGTGCCGATCCCGCCGACGCCTGACTTCACCGGCGAGATGGACATCGCCGGCATCGCCGAGATCGACACGGCAGGCGCATGGCTGCTCCAGCGCACGGCGGCGGCCTGGCAGGCCGGAGGCTTGCGCACCCACTACGCCGGCGCGACGGAAGGCTTCCGCATCCTCATCGAGGAGGTGCAGACGCGCGGCAACGTGGAACGGCCGAAGGTGAAGCAGCCTGGCGCGGTCCAGCAGCTCGTCGAGGACGTGACCAAGGCACTGACCGGCGTTTGGTCGGATGCCATCCAGCTCACGAGCTTCCTCGGCGAAGTGACGGCGGGCTTCGGGCGCATGGTCATGCAGCCCTGGCGCTTCCGCCCCAAATCCTTCGTGCATCATTTGGACCATGCCGGCTTGCGTGCCGTGCCGATCATCGCGCTGATCTGCTTCCTGATCGGCGCCGTGGTCATGCAGCAGGGCGTGGTGCAGTTGAAACCGTTCGGCGCCGAGCCCTTCGCCGTCAACATGGTGGCGATCCTGGTGCTCCGCGAAGTCGGCATCCTGCTTACCGCCATTATGGTCGCCGGCCGCTCGGGCTCTGCCTTCACCGCCGAGATCGGCTCGATGAAGATGCGCGAGGAGATCGACGCCATGCGCACGCTCGGCATCGACCCGATGGATACGCTCGTTCTGCCGCGCGTGCTTGCGCTCGTAGTGGCGCTGCCGCTGTTGACGTTCATTGGCGACATCACCGGGCTGATGGGCGGCGGCGTGATGGCGATCGCCGTGCTCGGCCTCGATGTCTCGACCTATATCGACAAGCTGCACGAGACGGTGGACATGCAGCATTTCATGGCCGGCATGATCAAGGCGCCGTTCGCCGCGCTGATCATCGGCCTCGTCGGCTGCCTCGAAGGCTTGAGCGTCGCCGGCAGCGCGGAGTCGCTCGGCAAGCACGTGACCAGCGCCGTGGTCAAGGCGATCTTCCTGGTGATAATTCTGGACGCCGTGTTCGCCATGTTTCTGTCAGCGATCGGGATGTGACCTTGCAAAACGGAAGAGAGGTTCTGATCAGCGTCCGCGGGCTCGCCAAGAGCTTCGGCGGCTATCAGATTTGGGACGGGCTCAATCTCGACGTCTATCGCGGCGAGATCCTCGCCATCGTCGGTGGCTCCGGCCAGGGCAAGTCGGTGCTACTCCGCGTCATCACGGGGTTGGTCAAGCCCGACATGGGCGAGGTAGAGCTGTTCGGCCGCAACGCCAAGTCGCTCACGGCGCAGGACCGCGTCGATATCGAGAGCCGCTGGGGGATCCTGTTTCAGGACGGCGCACTGTTCTCCTCGCTCACCGTGCTCCAGAACATCCAGGTGCCGATGCTCGAGCATCTCGAATTGCCGCAAGGCATGATGGATGACCTCGCTTTTCTCAAGCTCGCCATGGTCGGCTTGCCGCCGGAGGCCGCGCACAAATATCCGTCGGAGCTCTCAGGCGGCATGCGCAAGCGCGCGGGGCTGGCGAGAGCGTTGGCGCTCGACCCCGAGATCGTGTTCCTCGACGAGCCCACGGCAGGCCTCGACCCGATCGGCGCCGCCGACTTCGACCACCTGATTCACAAGCTGCAACAGACACTTGGCTTAACGGTGTATATGGTGACGCACGACCTTGATACCATCTTCACGGTGTGCGAGAGGGTTGCCGTGCTTGCCGATAAGCGCATCGTGCGGACGGGCTCGCCAATCGAGCTCCAGCGCCATCCCAATCACCCCTGGATCGAGGAATATTTCTGCGGTGAGCGGGCGCGCGCGGCGCAATCCGGCGAGCAGCCGCGGCGGCTCGTGGTCTGAGGAACTGGCATGGAAACCAAAGCCAACTATCTGATGATCGGCGGCTTCGTGCTCGGCGTCCTTGTGCTTGCCTTCGTGTTCGTCTTCTGGATGACCAACCTCGCCGGCGGCGGAAAGCGCTATTTCATCGTGTTCGACGGCTCGGTCGCAGGCCTCACCACCGGCTCCAGCGTCGGCTTCAACGGCATCAAGGTCGGCGAAGTGCAGTCGATGCAGCTCGACCCCGCCGACGCGCGCAAAGTGCAGGTCCTGATCAGCGTCCATGGCGACACGCCGGTGCGCGAGAATTCCCATGCCAGCATGCAGTCGCTGGGCCTCACCGGCGGCACCGGCATCCAGATCACCGCTGGCTCGCCTGATTCGCCCTTCCTGGTGGCGACGGCGGAGAACCCGATTCCGGTGATTGCCGCCGACCGGGGAGGGGGCCAGGGCCTGTTCGACGCGGCGCCTGCGGTGATGAATAACGCCAATGCCTTGCTGCTCAAACTCAATGATCTCGTCGCCGAGAATCAAAAATCGATCCACAAGACCCTGACCAACATGGAGAACGTCACTACCATGCTGGATCAGCGCAAAGACGACATCGCCCAGACCATTACCGACATCCAGGGCGCAGCCCAGTCCTTCAAGGACTTATCTGGTAAGCTCGAAGTATCTCTTGGCGCTAATCTTGATAGTGTGACCAAGACCGCCAAGGATAGCCTGCAGGAATTCGGCAATTTCATGCGTGAGGGGCGTCGCACGGCGGCAACACTCAACCGGGTTCTTGAGAAGTTCGAGGCCAATCCCAGGAGCTTTTTGCTTGGTGGAAGCCAAGTCCCGGAATACACTCCGGGAGGCAATTGACACACCCCGAGGGTACTTAACGAGGGTGTGCATACGACAGGACAGGGGGCGATCGGCAATGTTTCGGTCGGCACCGTTATTTGCAACAGGCTTGCTGTGCCTGGGGCTTGCCGGCTGCGCCGGCGGCAGCGCCGCCCCTACGACCTTTGACCTCGTCGCACCACGTTCCTTCGCGCCCGGCAAGCAGGCCAAGTATCAGCTCGTGGTCAACGAGCCGACCTCCGTCCAGGCGCTCGACACCAACCGCATCATGATACGGCCGCGCGCCGACCAGATCTCCTACTACAAGGGTGCGGCGTGGAGCGACCGGCTGCCCCATCTCGTGCAGGTGCGCACCATCGAGACGCTGCAGAACTCTGGCGCGGTGAAAGCCGTGACTAGCAGCAGCGATCGCGTCGACGGCGACTACATGCTCTCCATGGAGATCAGGGCGTTCCAGATCGATAACGCCAATGGCAAGCCCGCCGCCGACGTCGACATTTTCGCCAAGCTGATCGACAACAACTCGTCCAAGGTGGTCGCCTCGAAGGGCTTCAGCACGCGCGTGGCCTCGGCAAGCGACACGCCGTCAGCCGGCGTCGCTGCCCTCAACCAGGGCCTGACCGAGGTCCTGCAAGACACCTCGTCCTGGGTGGCCACGCGCCGCTAGCTTCGAACGCAATTAGAGCATTGGTCACGGCCGGGCTTGTGCCGGCCATCTACATTCTAGGCTTGCCCAAGAAGACCTGGATGGCCGGCACAAGGCCAGGTATGACGAAGGTCGGGGGGAGGAGCCGAGCTTAGCGCAGGCGGCCGCTGGCGTGGGCGAGCAGCAGGTACACGCGCCCAGTCTCCGAGGTCATGTAGTTCTGCATCACCCGACCCTCGGGATCGTTCTGCTCAGCCTCGCGCAACAGCCGCTCAAAATCGCCGATATAGCGGTCGACCGTGGCGCGGAAATCCCCGTCGCGGTCGTAGCGGCGGCTGATCTCGTCGAACGTCGCCTGGCCGTCGAGGCTGTAGAGGTGGCGTCCTAGCACGCCGCGCTCTCCGGCGCGGAAGCGCTGCCAGACCTCTGCCGCGGTGCGGTGGTCGATGGCACGGGCGATCTCATCGAGTCGAAGGCCCTGACTGACGCCCTGCGGGGCTTGCGGTGCGCGCGGCGCGTACGGGTCAGGCCGCTGCGGCGGATAACCCGGCGCATCGGCATTGGTCAGGAGGTCGCCGACCGACCATCCTGCGCCCCTGCGCTCAGGCTGACGATACTCGGCCGGACCTTGCTGATAGCCGCGCTGCGGCTCGCCGCCGGCTGGTCCGCGCGAAGCGGCTGGGACCTGCTGGGCGAGGGCGCTCAGATCGGCATCCCCACCCACCGGCCGTCCGCGCGGATCGAATTGGGACGCCTCGAATTCGGAGGCCGGCGGCTGCTCCCGTCGCTGTGGTATTTGCGGCTGGCGGTAAGGCTCCGGCCCCGGGCTCTGCTGGATCTGCGGCCGCGTCAGCACAGGCGTGATCGCCTCGATCTCCTTGAGCTGATCGGCGAGCGCCTTGCGGATGGCGGCTGTGGCCTGCGCCGTCTGCTGCGGCAGGCCTTCCATGCGGCGCTGCATCTCCTGGCGCAAGGAATCGAGATCGGTCGCGGTCTTCTGTGCCGCATCGCGCATGCCGCGCGAAGTGCTGTCGAACTGCCCGCGCATCTGCTCGAGCTGGCGGCCGATCTGGGTGATGACCGTCTCGAAGCTCGATTTGAGGTCGCCGACAGCGCGCGCGGTGTGGGCTTGCGCCTCTTCGCGCAAGCGCTCAATCTGAGAGAGCGCCTGTTGCGCCTGGCCAGCGGTGTCGCGCGCAAGCGCTGAGCCGACCTGCTTGGCGCGACTCTCGGCGCTGGTCAGCGTGCTCTCCACCATGCCGGCATAAGACCGCATCATGTTGTCGAGGTCCGCGCCTTTGGTGTTGACCGCGTGCAGGAGGCCGATGATGGCCTGGTGCCGGTTCTCCAAGATCGAGTCGATCTTGGTGTTCGACGAATCGAGCGCCTTGGCCGCGGTGAGGATAGCCTGCCCCTGGTTCTCGAAGCGTTGGGTCAGGTTGTGGATCTGCTCGAGCAGCCCGCTCGACACGTCGCGTAAGGCCTGGGTCTGCGCCGTGAGGACGCCGATCGCTTCCGTCGACTGTGCTCCGACCTGTTCGGCAGTCTGCCGAATCATGACCGAGTTGTTTGCGAGCAGCTCGTTGAGATGCGCCGCCTGCCGACCGAACGTCGCCTCGACGGTGCGCGCATGCTCGGCAAGCACCCGGTCGACTTCGCCGGCGCGCTGGCCAAACGTGTTGTCGATCAACTGCAAGCGCTCGGTGAGGGACTCGGTGACCATCTGCGTGCGGTCGGCGAGCTGTTTGTCCATGGCGGCGGTGTGCTGGCCGATGGCGAGCTCGACCGCCTTGCTGCGCTGGGCGAGCGAACTGGTGAAGGCTTCGGACCGATCGGCGAGCGTGCGGTCGAGCGAGATCGCTCCCTGATTGATTGCCGAGGTGAAGGCTTCGGTGCGATCCTTCAGCGACTGACCGAGCATTGCCGCTTGATGGGTGAGGGCGGCGTTGAACGCCTCGCCATGACCCTGCAGCGTCCGGTCGAGCGCCTCGGTTCCTTCGCCGATGGACGTCGCCAGAAGCGCGATGCGCTCCTTCAGCGACTTGTCGATCGCCGCGGCGCCGTGGCCTAGCGTTGAGACGAGCGCTTCGGTGCGTTCCTTCAGTGCCTTGTCGACCGTCGCGGCGCCGAAGCCGATTGTGGAAGCAAGCGCCTCGGTGCGCTCTTTCAACGTCTTGTCGAGCACCGCGGAGCCTTGGCCGATGAAGGTCGTCAGCTGCTCGGTGCGATCTTTGAGCGACTTGTCGAGTGCGGTCGCCTCCTTGCCGATGGTGGCGGCGAAGGCCTGCGTGCGGTCTTTCAGCAATTTGTCGAGACCGAGCGCGCCGTGGCCCACCGTCGTGACGAAAGCTTCGGTGCGCTCTTTCAGCGTCTTGTCGAGGGCCGCGGATTCCTCGGTGATGGATACCGCCAGGAGCTTGGTGCGCTCCTTCATCACAGTATCGATGCCGATGGCGCTCTGGCCGACCAGCGCGGCAAAGGCGTCGGTGCGGTCCTTCAGCGTCTTGTCGAGGCCGATAGCGCCTTGGCCGACGAGATTGGCGAAGGCTTCGGTGCGCTCCTTCATTGTCTTGTCGAGGCCGGCGGATTCCTCGTTGATCGACGCCGCAAGCAGTTTCGTGCGCTCTTTCAATACGTTGTCGAGCCCGATAGCGCCCTGCCCGACCGACGCGGCAAAGGCCTCGGTGCGGTCTTTCAGCGTCTTGTCTAGGATCAGCGCGCCTTGCGAGACCGTCGATTCCAGCGCGTTGATGCGTGAGGCAAGCGTGGTGGTGAGAGCGGCGGTGCGCTCCTTCAAAGTATGGTCGAGAGTGGTCGTGCGCTGGCCGACGGCGACTTCAAGCGCCGAGAGGTTGCGCGCGGCGCCTTCGATCACCTGGCCGAGGCGCTCCTGCTCTTGGCCGAGGCGCTCGAGCAGGATCGGCATATGCTCCTGCACCTTGCCTTGGGCGCGCTCCACCTGCTCCGCTGCCTCGTTGCTGCGGGCGACCAGGAGCTCGGTGAGCTGCGATCCGCGCTCGGCGAGTTTCTTGTCGATGCTTGAGCTCGCGGCGGCAAGATTGCGCGCGATCTCCTGACCGACGCCGCGCAAAAACTCGCTGACACGGTGACTGTTGTTGGAAAGCGCCTCGCGCTCGCTTGCAAGCTCGCTGATCAAGCTGCGGACGCGAAGCTCGTTGTCGCTGTAGGAGCGCTCGAGCGTCGCCACCTCGTTATGCACCAAGGCTTCGAGCTCGCCGGCCCGGCCGATGGCGCGCGAAATCGCGTCGTTCATGGCGGCGACCTGGCGGCGGATGGTTTGTCCCAGGGAGGCAACGGACTGCTCGGCGAGCTTGTCCGGCTCGGCGAGGCGCACCGCGACCTCGGTCATGGCTGAAGCCATCAGCCGCAATTCCTGGGCGCGCCACACGAGCAGCGCAAGGAACCAGAAAATGGCAATCGGCACGAGAACAGTGACAAGCGCGGTGAGCGCGGCTGGATTGGTGAACAGCCCAGAGGTGCCGTCGGGTGCGGCAAGCTGATTGGAGATGAGGCTGTAGGCAAAGATGCCGCCGACGACGAACCAGACGAGGGAGGCGACGAGCGCGACGAGGAAGGGAGACTTGGACGGCTTCTGTTGCAGGGCGAAGATCAGGCCACCGATCGACGGCAGGTCGTCATTGGCGGCAGCGGCTGCAATCCTGCGCGGCGCCGGGCCTGCGGGGCGGCGCGCGCGGGCCGCGGCTCTTGCTGCTGCGGCGCTGGCGGAATCGCCGGCATCGGCTGGCTTCTGCTCTTCCACCTTGGGCTCCGACGTCTTGCGCTGCTGCTCGGCCCTGAGCCGCTCGGCCAGTGACGGCTTCTTCTGTCCCTCTGCGCCCGCAGCCGGATCAAGCGGAAAGGAGACATCTTCGCCTATGTCGCCCGCTGATGTCCCCTTGATGTCGAACGGATTATCGCCTGCGCCCCCTGTTGCCATTCCGGCAGGCGGAGATTTCGCTTCTTGCGCCATCACGCGTCCCTCGCACAGACTAACCTTGAGAAAACTTGCGCCGTGCACTCGAACTTCGTCGCCGGCGGCGCGGGCGTCGTAGCGGGTAGCGCATGCTTCCGGCTTGAATTTACACCGAAACTGGCCCGAGACGCATTTTCCCCCGCTTTTCTATCGTTAACGAATTTTGAGGACTAAAAAAAGCGTAATCCACAATTATGCTTTACGGATGACAAGCCGTTCTTATTGTTGACAAATTCGCGCCTCCTCGACCGCCTTGGGGCAGGCGCCGAGAGACGATGGTTGCAAAAACGAGACAGTAACACCACCGCCAAAAAATGGCCGCTGAAGGGCCGATCTCGCAGAATAGGCAGAAGACCATCTTCCGTTAGACTGAAAAGCCGTTCCGCAAACGCTCTGAAGCGAAGACACTTTTGGCGTCTCGCTGCGCTTGTTGCGATGCCGCGAAGCTCAAGCACCGGCACCCCACGCAGCCCAATGTTTCAGTCAATGCGTCGCGGGTGGAAGGCCCTGGAGTCTGGGTTTCAATTGGCCTATAGAGACGCCGCCACGTTGCGGGGATGATCCCGTTCGCGCCGGCAGCCTTCAAGGGCGCGGGGACGTCTGCCGCCGCTCGCCTCCCAAACTGACGAGAAGCAAGTCGCGCCAATGCCATGGCCAGGATCACGTATATTCTGCACGACGGAACGGAGCGCACCGTCGAAGCCGAGCCGGGCATGACGGTGATGGAGGCGGCGGTAAAGAACGGGATTCCCGGCATCGCCGCCGAATGCGGCGGCGCCTGCGCCTGCGCCACCTGCCATGTCTATGTCGATGAGGCCTGGCGCGAGGCGGCCGGAAGCCCGGAGCAAATGGAGGAGGACATGCTCGACTTTGCTTTCGATGTGCGGAGCGAAAGCCGGTTGAGCTGTCAGATCAAAATCACCGACGCGCTTGACGGCCTCGTCGTGCGCATTCCCGAGAAGCAGATCTAGCTGTCATGACCGAAAACATCATCAAGACCGACGCCGTGATCATTGGGGCTGGGCCAGTCGGCATCTTTGCCGTGTTCGAGCTTGGCCTCGTCGACATCAAGTGCCACGTGATCGACATCCTCGACCGCCCTGGCGGCCAATGCACCGAGCTCTACCCGGAGAAGCCGATCTACGACATCCCCGGCCTCGCCATCGTCACCGGGCAAGAGCTGACCGACAAGCTCATGGACCAGATCAAGCCCTTCGGCGCCGAGTTCCATTTCAATCAGCGGGTGGAGACGCTTGAGCGGCTCGACGGCGGCTTCCGCGTCACGACCGACGCGGGCACGACGATCGAAGCCAAGGTCGTGGTGATCGCCGCTGGCGGCGGCTCCTTCACGCCGAAGCGCCCGCCGCTTCCAGGCATCGAGGGGTACGAAGGCAAGTCGGTGTTCTACTCGGTGCGCAAGATGGACAATTTCCGCGGCCGTGACGTGCTCATCGTCGGCGGCGGCAACTCGGCGCTCGACTGGACCTTGAACCTTCAGCCGGTGGCGAAGTCGATCACGCTTCTGCATCGGCGCGCCGAGTTCAGGGCGGCGCCTGCCTCGGTGCAGAAAATGCTGACGCTGGTCGAGAGCGGCGACGTCAATTTCAAGCTCGGGCAGGTGACCGAGCTGCATGGCACCGACTGCATGCTTAGCTCGGTGACGGTGAAGGGCGCCGACGGTGCGACCTTCGAGCAGCCGACCGAGATCATGATGCCGTTCTTCGGGTTGACCATGAAGCTCGGACCGGTCGCCGACTGGGGGCTTCAGCTCGACGAGAACCTCATTCCGGTCGACACCGAGAAATTCGAGACGAGCGAGAAGGGCATCTTTGCCGTCGGCGACATCAACACCTATCCAGGCAAGCTGAAGCTCATCCTTTCGGGCTTCCACGAGGCCGCGCTGATGGCGCAGCAGGCGCATAAATACGTGTATCCGGAGAAGAAGCTGATCTTCCAGTACACGACGTCGTCATCGAGCCTGCAGAAGAAGCTCGGCGTGAAGTAGCGCTCTCGCGGCGCGACGCATTTCACCATTCACCTTCGTCATGGCCGGGCTTTGTCCCGGCTATCCACGTCTTTGCATGTGTCAACTCGAAAACGTGGATGCCCGGCACACGGCCGGGCATGACGAGGTTTGTGGAAAGGGGCTCCCTGACGTCAAGCCAATGAGCGGAAAACGGAGATCTTGTAGGGGCTCAGCGCCTGCGCCTGCAGCCGCTCGGCTGACGGCAGCTTCATCTCCTGGAACACGCCGGTCTTGTGCATGAGCTCGCCCGCATCCATGTCGATTAGGATCACATAGAGCCGGCGCGGCCGCGCGTGATAGGAGGCGACGATCCCCTTCAGCACCTCGGCGAAGATCGCTGGCTCGAATGGGTTGAAGAAATAGTGCACCGCCTCGCCGTCGACAGGCGTGATGTTCACCACGTCGTCGAGCACGCACTCGACATTGCGGCACTTCATGCGGCTCCGCGGAAACTGCGCGATGTTCATTACCGCGTTGTCGTGCAGTTCCTCGGCGAATTCGATGCCACCTACCGCCGTAAAGGGATGCTGCGAGGCAAGCAGCATCGCGCGCCCCTTGCCAGCGCCGTAGTCGACGAAGCTCATCCTGCTGATGTCTTCCTCGGCCACCGCAGACAGCGCCCAGTTGAACACGAGAGCGGGCGACGGCTTGTAGGCGTGACCGCTGCTTCGGTTGTTGCCAACTACCTTGAGTTCGTCGAGCGGCACTCGGCCTTTGGTCGGAACGAAGAACAGGCGCTCTATGGCGCTGTCGAGCACATTCGCATGCAGCCAGAGCAGGAAGTCGCGATAGTCCTTGCGGAGACGGTCGGGGCGCGTTCGCTCGCGAACCTTGGCGCTGGTGCGGCTCAACTCCGGGAGCACGTTCTCGCGGCCGATCTTCGCAGCCTTGGCGAGGCCGACCTTGCCGGCTTCCATCGCCTGCGCCGTAGCCTGCTTGGTGAGGTCCGCGGTCTTGTCGGCGAGACCGGCGATGCGTTCGGCAACCTGGCTCCGCGCCGCCTCGAGCTCGGCGGCGGTCGGCGCCGCCTCCTGGCCCGCTTGCTGCGGGTTTACGTCGGATGCGGGCGGATAGAATCCAGCGCTGCCGGAATCCTGAACGCCCGGCGATGACTGAGCATTCGTTTCAGGTCCCGCCTGCGGTTGGTTCGCGCGCGGGGGCACGACCGACATGCGTAAGTCTTGCTCCTGCATTTCGCCGGAAACAATAGGCGGGCAAACCCTCGACGCAAGCGCTTTTTGCCATTGCCTTAACGCGTCCGCGGCCGGCAACTCAGGCAGATGTGGTATCCTTCCAATTCGCGCGAAGTGAGGCCCTTTCGCGGACGTCGCCGGCACTCACTTGGATCGCGGCGGGGAACACCGTGCAGGCATCTCTTCATCGCAACTCCGTGCGGCATGAGCTCATCCTCATGCTGCCGCGGCTCAAGCGCTTTGCCGATGTGCTCACCGGCGAGAAGAAGGAGGGCAAGGCGCTCCTTGGCCGCGCGCTGTTTCACATGCTCAACGAGCATCATCGCTATCAACGGGGGACTTCCTTTGATCGCTGGGCCTTCGGCGAGATCTATGCGCTGTGGCTCGACGGCCTTCGCGATCATGCCGAGCCGCTCAGTCAGGCAAAGGCGAGCGAGGAGAATTTCGAGCTTCTGTTTCACAAGGGTGGGGAAGAGAAGTTCGACGTGCTCACCGCGAATTTTCTCGGGCAGCTCCCGCCGCGGCAGCGGAGCACGCTGCTCCTCGTCTGTGGCGAGGGTTTCGATTACGAGGATGCCGCCTGCGTTCTCGATTCGAATGCCGGCACGATAGAGGCGCGCCTGATCAGAGCGAGCGGGAGCCTCGCCGATCGCCTCGGCGCGGGTTCTCGGGCACGCACGGAAGAGAGCGCAGTCATCGAGACGCTCTACGCTATGGCGCCACAGGACGACGACGATGACCGAGCTCAGTGACGAATTGCTGGTGGCCTATGTCGACGGCCAGCTGGCGCGCGAGCAGACCCGCGCCATCGACAAGGTGCTCGAGCAGGACGAGGTGGTCGCCCGCCGCCTCGACGCGCTGAAAGAAGCCCATAGCAGGCTCGAAGCCGCCTTCGAAGCGATCCTTGCCGGCGAGATGGTCGAGGTGCTGGTCTCGCCGACGCTGCCGCCGCCGATCAAGCGCAAGCGCGGCGTCAGCCTTCCTTGGATCGGCCTTGCCGTCGTTGGCATCGGCATCGCGCTTGCGGCGCTTGTCGGCGGCTATGGCTGGAGCAACGTTGCGGGAGTCCTCAAAGCCTGCGGCCTCTAGTCCTCGGCGCTAGCGCGCAAGCTTCGCCGCCGGCGAGTAGTCGCCGGCGAGATAGCGCCGCAGATCGGCGCGGATCGCGTCGTTCCGCTCTTTATTGCAATAATTTGAATCGTGCTTGATCGTGTCCATCACCGACTCGCGCGTATAGTCGTAAGCCTTTGAATAGCGCTGCAACTGGTATTGATCGACGCCCCTGCGCGCTTCCTCGGCCATGAAGTCGGCCTTGAGCTTCACCGGATCGAACATGAAGCCGCAGTGCGAGGCACGCGCCGAGGTCCACGCAACCTGGATGGGCCGGGCAAGCGGATCTTGCGGCGTCACGTAGCGCGCGTCCTTGTCGGTTGCGACGCCCTCTTGCCCCGGGCCAGTGACGCGCCCGACCGTCGAGCACCCCTGGAGGAGGGCAACGCCGAGGCAAGCCGCCACAATGAAGATGCCCCCGATACGGGGTGCGCTGCCCGACATTCTACGCCCTCGATATCCATTGCCCGTTATGGCGGCGGCATCTTAGCGGACCAAGCGGGTGCGCGCTAAGGGGACCAAATTGCAGCGGAAAGCGGGAGCAGAAAAAGGCGGGCGCACAAAAAAGGAAAGGCGGAGCCGAAGCCCCGCCTCCCTGTGCGATGTCGAGCCTCACGCCCGTTCGGGACGATCTTCTCGGCGCCGCGAGACCTTTCGGTCTCTGGACCACGCGCTCGGCTCCATGGTTCCCCATAAAGCGGCGGCGTGACCCCGGCCTAGGCCCATTATTTAACGTCGCGTGGCTGCGACGCGATCCCAACCTTGGCCGGGTTGGAACCGAGGTTCAGCGGCTAAGTGTGCGGCACATGGAACCCCACCGACCTCACCTTACGGCATTGCGGCGAAGCCGACAGGCCGTGGCACCATGCACTCGCTAACTCGTCCGCCTTTAGCCGCCCATGGCTAGGGCGACATTGGGCTTGCCTAGCCCCTATGAACTTCGGGCGTATCTCAAGCGCCTCAGGACGTCCCCGTCGGTACCTTTGGATTGCCCCTTAGGCCTCTTCGGATTGCTCCTCTGAAACCTTCGAACCGACCCTCGGCACCTTCGGATCTTTCCGTCAGCGCCATCGACATTCCGTCCGCTCACAGTTGTTATCCTACATGACACCGCGCGGAGCGCGAGGGGGTGCAAATTTATTATCCCCATTATCCACTGGCCCTGTTGCGTCCGCGCAACGCGCTTCGTCGCTGCGCTAACGAAGACCCGCAACCTCAGCCACTAGGTCACGAAAGCGTGGCCGCTGCACTTCGATGTAGGGGAGCGGACGGCAGACATCGATTGCCGCAAGACCGATTCGCGTGGTGAGAGCGCCGTTGAAGAGGCCTTCGCCGAGACGCGCGGAGAGCTTCGCCGTGAGCCCATGTCCGACGAGCTGCTGGATCACGTCGTCGCCAAGCGCGATACCGCCGGTCAAGACGATGTGGGTAACGACCATGCGTGCGAGCTTGAGCAGCGACAGCGTGCCTGGCCGCGCGCCGTAAAGCGTCGCGAGCCGGCGCAGCATGCGCAAATTCTCACCCGCAACGAACAGCATGTCGATGAGCGCGCCGGGGCTCACCGCGGTGACCACCGACACGCGCTTGGCAGAGGCTGCCACTATCCTGCGCGCGAGCGGATCGAGCGGCGCGACGAGCGTGCGTTCGGAGAGCCGCAAGATCTCGGCCGCATCCATTATGTCGCCTTCATGCTCCTTTAGCCGCGCGAGCCCCCAGGCGAGGTCCTTGCGTCCGTGATACAGCCGCTTCAGCCTGCTCACCACGTCGAGCGCCAGCGTCTTGTCGCCTTCTATCGCCGCCGTGTCTGCTTCATGGCGAAGCCGGCCGAGCCGTCCGAGACGCGCGAGGCCTGCTGCTTCGCGCAGGATGATCATTAGCAGCGCGAGGATGGCGAGGCCGAGGAGCCCGATGGTGGTCCAGCCGATCCAATCCTGGCGGGCCATCATCTCGCGCACGAGGTCGTGCAGCCACATGGCAGAGGCGAGGCCGACGAGACCGCCGACCGCGGCGAGCAGGATGCTGCCCCAGCGCCAGCCGCGCTCGAGCGCCGGCAGCGCGCGCACGGTCGCCGGCAACTGTGCCGCGTCGGTGGCAATCGCCGGCGGCGGTAGCGGGGTCTCGACGACCTCGACCTCTTCAAGCCGGAACGAGGTTGGCTTGCGTGGCTTCGTCATGTCAGTCGGTCTCCGATCAGCCCTTGTAACGCGCGGTCGAGGCGAATGTTGGGGAAGGGGGCAAAGCCGCCGGCGGGAAGCCGCACCGGGTCCGGTGGGCGAAAGCGCACGAAACGCACATCGTCTGGCTGCGCATGCGGGTGCTTGAGCGCGGTCTCAGGATTCGCCGGAAGATCGCCGGGAAAGATGGCGAAGGCTTCGCTGCCGTCGAAGCGGCGGCGGCCGATGGTCTCGCCAGGCAGCGGATAACCGACAATGCAGGGGAGCTGCTCACCGTTTCGCTTGGCGATGCCTTCGCGCGTGGCGCGGATGGCGGCGAGCGCGAGCGCCTTCACCTTCGTTCCGGCGTAATGCGCGCGTCCCATCGCATCGTCGGCGAGCAGAGCGAGGATCGCTTCGAGTCTGTCATGGCTCGTATGATGGAGATGATCGGCCTTGGTCGCGGCGAACACGATGCGGTCGATGCGCGGCGCGAACAGGCTCGACCACAGATTGTTGGAGCCGGTCCTGAAACAGTCGAGGATCTCGGTCATCGCCCGCTCGAGGTCGGCGACCGCTGGCTTGCCGCCGTTCAGCGCTGCAAGCACGTCGATCAGCACGATCTGCCGGTCGAGCCGCGCGAAATGATCGCGGAAGAAAGGGCGCACTACGTGGGTCTTATAGGCCTCGTATCGCCGTTCCATCATGGCGAAGAGCGAGCCGCGCGGAAAACTCTCCGCGCCCGTCGCGTCGAGCGGCACGAAGGTGAGCGCCGGCGAGCCTTCAAGATCGCCAGGCATGAGGAAGCGTCCCGGCGGCAGCGTCGACAGCGCGTGCGCGTCGGCGCGGGTGTCGCGCAAATACGCCTTGAACAGATCGGCAAGTCTCTCCGCCAACATCTCGTCGGCGGACGCCGCCGGATCGATCTCGGCAAGGGCCGCGTGCCAATCCTTCGCCGCCGCCTTCCGGCTTGCCGCGCCGCTCTGCTCGAGCGCAGTCCTCGACCACTCGTCATAGTCGAGCCGGAGCAGCGGTAGGTCGAGCAGCCATTCGCCAGGGTAGTCGACAATATCGATATTGAGCCGCGTGTAGCCGAGCTGCCGCTTCCAGAATTTCTGCGTCTCGTATTCGATGGCAAGGCGAAGCTGGCTGATGCGGCGCGTGCTCTCCGGCCAGCGCGGCGGGCTCGCGGTGAGGTCTGCCATGTGCCGCTCGTAGTCGAAGCGCGGCACCTGATCGTCAGGCTGCGGCTCGAGATAGACGCGGGAAACGCGGCCATGCGCCACGGGATCGAAGAACGGCATGCGGGCGCCTGCCATGAGATTGTGCACGAGCGCGGTGATGAACACGGTTTTGCCCGAGCGCGCGAGCCCGGTCACGCCGAGCCTGATGGTCGGCTCGACCAGGTCCGAGGCAAAGTCGCCGATATTGCGGACGGCGTCGGCGGCGCCATGGGTGAGGGAGGAAATCGGCACGCTTAGGCCTTTAGCGCCGCATAGCGCTTGCTCCGGGGTCGTGTTTCTCACGCCGACGCCCTGTCATTCGCCTGTAATCACGCTCTGACTCTGTCCCGCCAGAATGAACGCCTGGCCCCCGAGAAGGAACTTTGTCAAGGGCCTCTGCTCACTTGACTTGGTACGCGGCTTCCGTAAATACGGTGCCGACCGGCGGGGGTCATCAAATGCTCTTGGCCGGCGGGGAGACAGGGCCTAGGCCCAAGGAAAACAGACCATGCGGTTGGCAGAGGCTTTCATGCGGCCGAAGCGTAAAATCCCCGAAGACTATCGGCCCTCCGATGACGAGCCCTTTATGAACGAGCGGCAGCGCGCCTATTTTCGGCGCAAGCTCTTGGCGTGGCGCGATGAGATCCTACGCTCGACCAAGGAGACGCTCCAGCACCTTCAGGACGAATCGGCGCAGCACGCCGATATCGCCGACCGGGCGAGCACCGAGACCGAGCGTGCGCTGGAGCTTCGCGCGCGAGACCGCCAGCGCAAGCTCATCGCCAAAATCGATGCCGCCCTGGTTCGCCTCGATGAAGGCACCTACGGCTATTGCGAGGAGACCGGCGAGCCGATCAGCCTGAAGCGACTTGATGCCCGGCCGATCGCCACCTTGAGCGTCGAAGCCCAGGAGCGCCACGAGCGCCGCGAACGCGTCTACCGCGACGAGTAGATCTCGAGCCTATTGCTGCCGAGCCCCAGCAGTCCGCATGCGGCCACCAAGACCGTCATCGCCGACATCAATACAGTCCGTCCCTTGCTCGATGCCATCGTCACTCCTCCACTCCATCGCAAACAGAGTCTCAGCCCTCACTGCGGCTTCGCGTCCCGCGGCTCGATCGGGAAATCGAAGATCGTGCTTGGGAAGGGCTCGCTCTCAAGCGTGTAATGCCACCATTCCTTCTCGTAGTTCTTGAAGCCGTGGCGTCGCATCACATCGAACAGCATTTCGCGGTTCTGCCGCTGCTCCGGCGCGAGGCCGGGAACTTCCGTATTGGCCTTCACGTCGAAGCAGTCGAAGGCCGTGCCCATGTCCAGGCTCGCGTCCGGCGCCCCCTGCCCTCGCGCCGCCGTGCAGGCCATGGCTTCGCCTGACGATGCACTTGGCGGCACGGCCGGCGCATCGAGGGGCACGAGCGTAAGGTCCACGGTGGCGCCACGGGAATGGCCCGAGACGAGGGCGATATAGTCTGGGAAGAGCGCGCTCTTCGGCAGCGCCGGATAGTAGGTCGCCTTCGCCTTCGCATCGTCCGGGAGCTTCGACCAGTCGACGAAGGCCTTCACCGCACGCGCTGGCCGGTAGCAATCATAGACCTTGAGCGAGAGGCCCTTAGCCTTGACCTCTTCCTGCGCAGCCTTGAGAGCGTCCGCCGCCTCACGCACCAGCACGCATTCCGGCGCGTCGTATCCATTCACGGCATGTCCGGTGAAATTCTTGGTGCCAGCATAGCGCATGTCCTGAAGAATGGTCGGATCGACGTCGCGCAGATAGACGAATCCTTTTGCCATCTCCTCCGCAGCGCATGGTGCCACGGCGATGGCGGCAATGAGGAAGACGAGGCGGCGCATACGAAGAGCCCTGAGCACTTGGCTCCGAGCCTAAAGCAATCGCATAAAAAAACTCCCCGCTTTGGGCGGGGAGTGGAGTGTTTGGGGGACTGACATGACTGGCCGAAGCCAGTCGGTGTCGGACCATTAGCAGGGAACTGCCGGCGTCCTTACGATCCAAACGGACAACTCTACCGGCGTCACGTCATCCGCCTGCCACAACAACACATGGCGACCGTAAGTGCGGAGGTCTTGTCTAGCGCAACTGGGCCTGCCGGACAAGCAAAACCACCGTTGCGAGAGTGTCACAGTCAAGGCCAAGATTCGGCCATTCTTGAGGAAAAATTCGCGGTTTTCCGCCGTCGAGCTACAGGGTCAAGCCTTCCCAAGGTCCGGCATTGGGCGCGTATCGGTCCTGGCGATGACCACGTCTTCGAGCGGAGGCTCGAGATGCCGGTTGCCTTCGATTCCCGTCTCGATCACCACGTCGACCGGTCCGCCCGTCATGATCAGATGCTCGACATTGTCGCGGCGGATGAGGACGAGCTTGCGGTGCCCATCGACGGCTGCGCTTTCGACGACGCCGAGCCTGCGTTCGCGACCTTTGAGGAAACTCGCCCCGCTCCGTCCCGACAACATGAAGGCCTTGAAGGCCCAGGCGATGAGGGCGATCACCGCGAACGCGAACAGGAAGGCGGCGAGCGCGAGAAGGAGGCTGTCGGTGTCGGTCATCGTGGGCATCTCGGGGTTCCTCGGCGGCCCTGCCGCACCCCTTGCGCCAGCGGCAGAGACTTGGTGAGCGGCCCCTAATAAACCGTTAACCAAGGTGCCAATATGACGCTCGGTGGCTCCGGCGCCCGTGGTCCCGGCGCCGGAAAGCAGCCCGAATCCGGACCCAGAAATGATTCGGTCTCTCATGGATTTGCGCCTCTGAGCTGCAACCGTGCGCCACACCACAATGTGCGGCGCGGAGCGAAATCGAATCGGATAGTTTGGAGACATGACCGACATCGACGCTCCAGCGCGATACGCCGAGCCTGCCGCCGATCAGACAAGCCGCGAAGGCAATGTAGGCCTCGTGGTGGCGCTCGCTCTTGGGCTTGCCGTCGCCGCCGTCGCCCTTGCCATGATCTCGCGCGAGATGGCCGAGCCCTTCGTCCTTGCCATTCTCGGCGGCCTTGCCGTGGTCGGTGTGTTCTGCCTGTTCGCCGGCGCCGTCGGCATCCTGCATTTCGGGCAGAGCCAGGCGCGGAACGACGTCACCAAGGCCTTCGTCGACAATCTGCCGCAAGGTGCGCTGATCGCAGACCAGAGCGGCCGTGTGCTCTACGCCAACGAGGCCTACCGCAATCTGCTCGGGCTTGAGCCCGGCATGATCGTGCAGCCGCCAGACCGCGCCTTTGCCGGCAACGCCTATCTTGCCGAGCAGATTTTCCGCCTGTCGCGCGCCGCGCAACAGGGCAGGGCGCTCCGTGAAGAGTTCCGCCTGCCGCCGCTCGGCGAAGCCGATGAAGATCCCGGCGTCCGCCCCCGCTGGTTCCGCATCTCGGTGCAGCCGATGCCGGCCGATCCAGGCGCAGGCCGCAAAGGCGGGCTCGTGGTCTGGCAGGTCGACGAGGTGACCTCGGACCGCGAGCGGCAGGAGGCTGGCTTCGAGAAGGTGCAGCAGGCCATCGCCTATCTCGACAACGCGCCCGCCGGCTTCTTCACCGCCGACGGCGACGGCACTATCGACTATTTCAATGCCACGCTGGCCGAGTGGCTCGGTCTCGACCTCGCCGATGTGGCTGGTGGCCACCTGAAGCTCGCCAAGATCATGTCCGAGGACGGCGCTGCACTCATCGCGCGGGCCGGCCGCGGCGCGACCCAAGGCGACACGCGGCGTTTCGACATAGATCTCGTCAAGGCCGACGGCACCACGCTTCCCGTGCGTATTTTGCATTGTCTGCCGCGCCACGGCGCGCTCGCCCATGCGCTGGTGCTCAACCGCGCGCCTGGAAGCGCGGAGGAGGCCGCCGCCGCCGAGCTTCGCTTTGCCAGGCTGTTCAACTCGGCGCCCATCGCCATCGCCACGGTCGATCGCGAGGGCACCATCAGCACCACCAACGCCGCCTTCGTGCGGCTGTTCGGACGCGCCGTCGATGGCGTGCCGGCGCACAAAGTGACGCTTGCGAGCCTGGCCGACGCCGAGGGCGGCGAGGACTTGCGCAAGGCGCTGGACGCGGCCATCGCCGGGCAGGGCATGATCGAGCCGGTCGACATCGCCTTCAAGGACGACAAGGAGCGGAGCGGGCGCGTCTATCTCAGCCCCGTCGAGCGGGCAGAGGGCGAGAGCGAGGCGGCGATCGCCTACGCCATCGACACCACCGAGCAGCGGGCGCTCGAAATGCAGATCGCCCAGAGCCAGAAGATGCAGGCCATCGGCCAGCTCGCCGGCGGCATCGCGCATGACTTCAACAACATGCTGACGGCGATCATCGGCTTCTCAGACTTCCTGTTGATGAACCACCGGCCGACCGATCCTGCCTTCCAGGACATCATGAACATCAAGCAGAACGCGAACCGCGCCGCGGGGCTCGTGCGCCAGCTGCTTGCCTTCTCGCGCCAACAGACCTTGCGGCCGGAGCGAATGCAGCTCGGCGACGTGCTGTCGGAACTGTCGATCCTGCTCGGGCGGCTGCTTGGCGAGAATATCGAGCTGAAGCTCGACAGCGGCACCGACATCTGGCCGGTGAAGGCTGACCTGCATCAATTCGAGCAGGTCATCATCAATCTTGCGGTGAATGCGCGCGACGCCATGCCGAACGGCGGCAAGCTTGCGATCCGCACCGCCAATGTCACCGAGCGCGACTCGCTTGCCCTCGGCCAGCACCGCGTGCAGCCGGGCGAATATGTGCTGATCGAGGTGAGCGACACCGGCACCGGCATGGCGCCGGAGGTGATGCAGAAGATCTTCGAGCCGTTCTTCTCAACCAAGGAAGTCGGGCGGGGCACTGGCCTCGGGCTCTCCACCGTCTACGGCATCGTCAAGCAGACCGGCGGCCATATCATTCCCGAAAGCGAGCTCGGTAAAGGGACCGTCATACGTGTCTACCTGCCGCGCTATGTCGAGGTCGCCGGCGAAGGCGAGCCTTCGCGAGTTCCCGCGCCGCCACGCCGCGAGCAGCCCAAGGATCTGACCGGCCGCGGCACCGTGCTGCTCGTCGAGGATGAGGACGCGGTGCGGAGCTTCGCCGCCCGGGCGCTAGGGCAGCGCGGCTATCGTGTGCTCGAGGCGACGACCGGCACTGAGGCGCTTGAAGTGTTCGCCAGCCACAACGGCGACGTCGATCTCGTGGTGAGCGACGTGGTGATGCCGGAGATGGACGGGCCGACCTTGATGAAGCATCTCCGCAGCGAGCGGCCAGAAGTGAAGATCATCTTCATTTCCGGTTACGCAGAGGACGCCTTCCGGCGCAATCTGTCGGACAATGAGGAGTTCATGTTCTTGCAGAAGCCATTTGACTTGAAGGAGCTCGCCGCCGCAGTGAAGGCTGCGCTGCAGGGCTGAAGGCGTTTCACGCCCGGCTAACGAAGCCAGACGCAAAAGTCTTCCTTTCGCCGCCGATCGCGGCTAACACCCCTGCAAAACCTTGTTGCCTTTTGGGGGTTAAACGCGCGTGCCGGATTACGAGAAACAGCCCGACGACGAGCATGAAGGCTTCCGCCGGAGAGCCCGGGCGAAGCCGAAGCTGCCGGCGCTCACTATCCACCGCTACGGCGGACGGCTGATCTATTTCTGGTTCGGCATGCGGTTCCGCGCGCTGATGAAGCTGTTCAAGCGCGGGCACTACAATTTCACCCTCAATTGCATTCCCGACGTGCTAGCTCTGATGCTCTGGGTGCCGTGGAACTCGGTGCTCTATCGCATCTCGGAAGCGAAATATCGCCGCGCCGCCGAGACGCTCCCGCTCAAGCAGCCGCCGGTCTTCGTCATCGGCCATTGGCGCACCGGCACAACCTTCCTGCACGATCTCTTCTCGGTCGATCCGAACCTCGCTTATCCCACCACCTACGAATGCTTCTTCCCGCATCACTTCCTCCTGACGGAGAACACGCTGCCCAAGGTCATGAAGGTGCTGTTGCCCAAGAAGCGCCCGCAGGACGACGTGCCGGTTGGCTTCGACCGGCCGCAGGAAGAAGAGTTCGGCATGCTGATGCTGGGCGAGGGGACGCCTTACGTCACCCATGCCTGGCCGCGCTTCGGCCCCGCCGACACCGAGTATCTCGACTTCAAGGGCGTCTCGGAGGACGACAAGGAGAAGTGGGCCGACGCCTATATGTGGCTCTACCGGCGCCTCGCGCTCAAGCACGGCGACAAGCCGCTTGTCATGAAGACGCCGGCCAACGCCGCGCGGCTCAAGCTGCTCACCAAGCTGTTGCCCGATGCGCGCTTCATCTATCTCTCGCGCAACCCGCTGAAAGTGTTTCCCTCCACGGTGAAGCTCTGGCGCGCGCTCTATTCGACGCAAGGTCTGCACAATCCGCCTTACCTCGACGGCTGGCTCGATGACTACGTGCTCGACATGTTCGCGCGGCTCACCGAGGACTACGAGGCTGATCGCCACGTCATTCCCGAGGGACGGCGGATCGAGCTCCGCTACGAGGATCTGATCAAGGATCCGATCGCCACCTTGCGCGACATCTATGCGCGTCTCGACATCGGCGATTTCAGCGCGGCCGAAGGGCCGATGCAGGCCTATCTCGACGCGCAAAAGGAGCACCGGGTCTCCGAATATGAGATGCCGCCGGAATTGAAGCGTAAGATCATCGACCGCCTCGGACCCTATATCGATCGCTTCGGATATCGCGAGGCCGTGACGCGCGACCTGAACAAGGCTGCGCCAAGTCAGCCCGTGCCCGAACCTCAAGCCTCCTGATTCACCTCTTCCCGTCCTTCCGGCGTAAGCCGGAATCCAGTCCGCGCGGGACGCGCGAAAAAACTGGACCCCCGGCTTCGCCGGGGTAACGCCGCGACTTGGATGGCCGCCTTCACAGCCAAAGCTACTGCTCCCCGGCCGGGGGCCCGTGACCTTCTGGTAACTTCTCAGGCCTAGGCTTCTCTGCGGGCCCAAACGAGCGCCCCGCAGGGGAACTCTCAATTGCGTACAGCCCTTAGAGTTGCGGCCATCGCCGCTGTCGGAGCGGGATTGCTTTCGTGCGCCCCGCGGCCCCCGGCCGCTGCTGTGCCTTTACCGCCCCCGGCGGGCTACGCGCCGTCCTCGCCCGTGGTCCATGCGCCTTTACCGCCGCCAGCGGGTTATCTACCTCCGCCCGATAGTTATGTACCCCCGCCAGCGGGCTATGCGCCTCCGCCAACTTACAGCGAGCAGGCCGAGAGGCAGCAATACGGCGCCCCCCCACAGCAGGCGGACCCCAGCCGGTTGGTTTGGCATGCCTCGCCGCGTTGGGCGACGTTGAAGCGGGGAGCAAGCACCGGTGCGGTCAAGAAGGATCCGGAAGCCAAGTTCAAAGCGGCCCAGGCAAAAGCGGAAAAGCTCGGCGTGCACACACTGACCCAGCAGGACATCGCCGGCCTGACCCCCGAGCAGATCACGCAAATCAGGGGGTACTGACCCTCCGCTTTTGGTGCTCGCCGGCATCCATTCCCGCCCCGTCGAATATCGACTATGCTTGCGGCGGAAGGTTGAGAACGTGCCGGGTCATTACACCGTAGGCCTCGTGGCCAAGGGCAAGGCTGACCGCGTCGCTGTCGTCGCGGAAGATGCGTTGATCGCGGCGCTCCGGGTCAAGGCCGAGCGCCCCGACGCAACCATCACCTATGTGCGCCGGCAGAATCGCCGCGGCGACGCGCGCCATCCCTCGCACACGCTGGCCGCCAACCGCCGCTGAGCTTCGGACTTCCGCTCCGCTTGGGGATAACTTCGCTCCGATAAGAACAGATTGCGAACAGAGAACAAAACGTGTACATTCGACTCTCGCTCTCAGAAGAGGCGCCGAAAGTGGGGCGAAGAGCCCCGGGGATCATGCTGAACCGGCGTTTGCCAGCATCGCCGGGCCTGTGAAATAAAGGAGAATCGGCCATGTTGAATGTCGCGCTTCGTGTCGTCGAAGGAGGTGGAATGGACAGGGAGAAGGCGCTCGAGGCTGCGATCTCGCAGATCGAGCGAAATTGCGGCAAGGGCTCCATCATGCGCCTCGGCCAGAACGAGAAGGCGGTGGAGGTCGAAACGATTTCCACAGGCTCGCTCGGCCTCGATATCGCGCTTGGCATCGGCGGCCTGCCGCGCGGCCGCGTCATCGAGATTTACGGTCCTGAATCCTCCGGCAAGACCACGCTCGCGCTCCACGTCGTGGCCGAGGCGCAGAAGCGCGGCGGCATTTGCGGCTTCATCGATGCCGAGCACGCGCTCGACACGGTCTATGCGCGGAAACTCGGTGTCGATCTCGAAAACCTCCTGATCTCCCAGCCAGACACCGGCGAGCAGGCGCTCGAGATCACCGACACTCTGGTCCGCTCCGGCGCCATCGACGTACTGGTGGTCGATTCCGTTGCGGCGCTGACACCGAAGGCCGAGCTCGAAGGCGAGATGGGCGATCAGCTTCCGGGCTCACAGGCGCGGCTGATGAGCCAGGCCTTGCGCAAGCTCACAGCCTCGATCTCCAAATCCCGCTGCATGGTCATCTTCATCAACCAGATCCGCATGAAGATCGGCGTGATGTTCGGCTCGCCCGAGACCACGAGCGGCGGCAATGCGCTTAAGTTCTACGCCTCGGTGCGCCTCGACATCAGGCGCATCGGCGCCATCAAAGAGCGCGAGGAAGTGGTCGGCAACCAGACCCGCGTCAAGGTGGTGAAGAACAAGGTGGCCCCGCCCTTCAAGCAGATCGAGTTCGACATCATGTATGGAGAAGGTGTCTCCAAGACCGGAGAGCTGGTCGATCTCGGGGTCAAGGCCGGCATCGTCGAGAAGTCAGGCTCCTGGTTCTCCTTCGATAGCGAGCGCATCGGCCAAGGTCGTGAGAACGCCAAGCAATTCCTCAAAGAGCATCCGGTCATCGCCGACAAGATCGAGCGCGCCATCCGCCAGAATGCCGGCCTGATCGCTGGGCAAATTCTTGAGGCGGCGTCCGAGACTGGGCCGGAGAGCGATGAGGCTGAGGGCCTCGCCGAAGATGGCGCTGTATCGCCCATCGCCGGAGGCGCCGCCGCAAGGCGCGGCCGCCGCGGCGCCTAGCCGCGTTTGCGTTGAGTAAGTCGCGTTGCGTGCGTCATGGCCGGGCTCGTCCCGGCCATCTGCGTTTCTGCCCCTTTTGCCGGTGGTAGCCCCGGTGGGGGCCGCTAGACAGCCCTCGTTCCCGGAACTATGTGTGAGGCGATCCTTTCAGGCCCGCTCTGAGGTTTCAGAGCGGCGCGTGCCAGCCTTGGCAGCCGCTAAAATCGGCTAGGATTCGTTTGCGATCTTCGCGTAGCTTCGCGTGCGATGATATCGCCGCGACAAGAGGCCCCTCAAGTTTCGCTGCCATGAACTCAAGCCGAAAGACAGGCGTCAAATCCAAGAAAGCCGCCCGCTCTGGCGCGCCCAAGATGAAGGTCAGCCGGAACAGCATGAACGAAAAGAGTGCCACCAACGCGAGCGTCAAGGACGTGAGCCCCTCGCGTGAGGTCGTAAGCAGCGTCAACAATACGAGCGCGAACGCCATCCGCGCCGGCTTCCTCGACTTCTTTGCCAAGCGCGACCATCAGGTCGTGCCATCGGCGCCGCTCGTGCCGCGTCACGATCCGACCCTGATGTTCACCAATTCCGGCATGGTGCCTTTCAAGAATATTTTCACCGGTCAGGAGAAGCGGCCGTTCCCCCGCGCGACCTCCGCACAGAAGAGCGTGCGCGCCGGCGGCAAGCACAACGACCTCGACAATGTCGGCTATACCGCGCGCCACCACACCTTCTTCGAGATGCTCGGCAATTTCTCCTTCGGAGACTATTTCAAAGAGCAGGCGATCCTGCTCGCCTGGGAGCTGCTCAGCAAGGACTTTGAACTCAACACCAAGCGCCTGCTGATCACCGTCTATGCCGATGACGAGGAGGCAGCTTCGCTGTGGCGGAAGATCTCGGGCTTTCCCGACGAGAAGATCATCCGCATCGCAGGCTCGGACAATTTCTGGTCGATGGGCGAGCTTGGTCCGTGCGGCCCGAGCTCGGAGATTTTCTACGACCATGGCCCCAGCGTGAAGGGGGGCCCGCCCGGCAGCCCCGACGCCGAGGGCGACCGCTTCGTCGAGATCTGGAATCTCGTCTTCATGCAGTACGAGCAGGTTGCCGACGATAAGCGCATCCCCCTGCCGCAGCCCTCGATCGACACCGGCATTGGGCTCGAGCGCATCGCCGCCGTGCTGCAAGGCACCCACGACAATTACGAGATCGACCTGTTCAAGGCGCTGATCGCGGCCTCGGTGTCGCTTACAGGCGTTCCAGCCAAGGGCGAAGCCAAGCCAAGCCATCGCGTCATTGCCGATCATTTGCGCGCGGTTTCCTTCCTCATCGCCGACGGCGTGCTGCCGTCGAACGAGGGACGCGGCTATGTGCTTCGCCGCATCATGCGCCGCGCCATGCGTCACGCGCATCTGCTTGGCGCCGAGGAGCCGCTGATGTGGCGTCTCGTGCCAACCCTCGTCACCGAGATGGGCCACGCCTACCCAGAGCTCGAGCGCGGCCAGAACCTCATCGTCGAGACGCTGAAGCTCGAAGAGACGCGCTTCCGTGATACGCTCGAGCGCGGGCTTCGCCTACTCGACGAGGCGACGCGCGGCATGAGGCACGGCGCCATGCTCCCCGGCGAGACCGCGTTCAAGCTCTACGACACTTACGGTTTCCCCTTCGACCTCACCGAGGACGCGCTAAAAGCCCGCGGCATCGGCGTCGACACCAAAGGCTTTGCCGCCGCCATGGAGCGCCAGCGCGCCGAGGCGCGGAAGTCCTGGGCCGGCTCTGGCGAGGCTGCGACCGAGACCTTGTGGTTCGAGCTGAAGGAAGAGGTCGGCGCCACCGAGTTCCTTGGCTACGACGCCGAAGCCTCTTCCGGCGAGATCGTCGCGCTGGTCAAGGACGGCAAGCAAGTCTCCGAGCTCAAATCCGGCGAGCGCGGCATCGTCATCGTCAACCAGACGCCCTTCTACGGCGAGTCTGGCGGGCAGGTCGGCGACCGCGGGCTGATCGCTAGCCCCTTAGGCGCGCGCTTCACCGTCGAGGACACCCAGAAGAAGCTGCACGGACTGTTCCTGCATGCGGGCGTGGCCGAATCCGGCACGCTGAAAGTCGGCGAGGTGTTCGATCTCGAAGTCGATCATTCCCGCCGCACCGCGACGCGCGCCAATCATTCCGCCACCCATCTCTTGCACGAGGCGCTGCGCGAGGTGCTCGGGCTGCACGTTGCGCAGAAGGGCTCGCTGGTCGAGCCTGGGCGGCTCCGCTTCGACTTCTCCCATCCGCGGCCGATGACGCAGGCTGAAATCGGTGCGGTCGAGGATCTCGCCAACACCATGGTTCTGCAGAACTCGGCGGTCGAGACGCATCTGATGCGTCCCGACGAGGCGATCGCCAAGGGCGCGCTTGCGCTGTTCGGCGAGAAATACGGCGAAGAGGTCCGCGTCGTCAGCATGGGCAAGAGCGAGGCGAGCGCTAAGGCCGAGCATGCCTATTCGGTCGAGCTGTGCGGCGGCACCCATGTACGCCGCACCGGCGATATCGGCCTGTTCAAGATCGTTGGCGAAAGCGCGGTTGCCTCCGGCGTCCGCCGTATCGAGGCGCTTACGGGGGAGGGAGCCCGCTCTTATCTCGCCGCACAGGATGCACGCGTGCGCGAGGCAGCAGAACTGCTGAAGGTCGCCCCGGACGAGATGATCGAGCGGCTTGCAGCCATCCTCGACGAGCGGCGGAAGCTCGAGAAGCAGTTGGCCGACGCAAAGCGCGAGCTTGCCCTTGGCGGCGGTGCGGCAAGCGACACCTCGTCCGTGATCCGCGATCTCGGTCCCGTGAAGCTCTTCGCCCGCACCCTTCAGGGCGTGGCGCCGAAAGACCTGCGCGGGCTCGTTGATGACGCCAAGCGCCAGCTTGGCTCAGGCGTCGTCGCCATGGTCGGCGTATCGGAGGAGGGGAAGGCAGGCCTCGTGGTCGGCGTCACCGACGATCTCACCGGCACCTATAACGCCGTCGAGCTTGCCCGCGCCGGCGCCGCGGCGCTTGGCGGCAAGGGCGGCGGCGGCCGACCCGATCTTGCGCAGGCCGGAGGCCCCGACGGCGCCCGCGCCGATGCGGCGCTCGACGCGATCGCGGCGCTGATCACCGGCAGGGGAGAGGCCGTGGCCGGCTCCGGAGCCCGCCGCGCGGGAATTGCCGGACCATGAGCTTCGCGTCCGTCTGGCGTGGCTGGCGGGCCAAGGTTCACGACATTTTGGAGGTCGGCGACGGCAATCCCATCGGCCGCGTCGTCAATGTCTTCCTCATCGTTCTCATCATCGCCAACGGCCTCGCCTTCGTCGCCGAGACGGTGAGTTCGGTCTATGAGCGCTGGGGCCCGGAGCTCGAGGCGTTCAACATCTTCTCGGTGATCGTCTTCACCGTCGAATATGTGCTCCGGCTGTGGAGCTCGGTCGAAATTCCTCTGTATCACCCGCATGCCGCATTGGCACGCGCGGCTGAACTTCGCGCTTCGGCCGATGATGATCATCGACCTTCTCGCCATCCTGCCCTTTTATCTCTACCTGCTCGTGCCTTTTGACCTGCGCGCCTTGCGGGTCCTGCGCCTCTTCCGTCTGTTCCGCCTGCTCAAGTTGCTACGCTATTCGCCAGCGCTCTTGACGCTGAAGCGCGTCGTCGCTCGCGAATACCGCGCGCTACTCGGCGCGCTCCTGCTCATGATGATGCTGATGCTGTTTTCGGCCGCCATCATCTATTTCCTCGAGCGCGAGGCGCAGCCCGATAAATTCGGCTCCATTCCCGCCGCAGCCTGGTGGGCCTTGGCGACGCTTACCACCATCGGCTATGGCGACATCGTGCCGATCACGCCGTGGGGCAAGGTGTTTGGCGGCATCGTCATGCTATTCGGGCTCGGCATGTTCGCCCTTCCCATCGCCATCCTCGCCACCGGCTTTAGCCAGGAATCGGCGCGGCACGAGTTCGTGGTGACCTGGAGCATGGTCGCTCGCGTGCCGCTGTTCTCGACACTCGACGCAGCCGAGGTCGCCGAAGTCACGAAGTTGCTCTACACGCGGCTCTTTCAGCCTGGCGCCACGATCGTGCACGCTGGCGATCCCGGCGGGGCCATGTATTTCATCGGCAGCGGAGAGGCCACAGCGTGCGTGGCGCCTGGCCAATACATCAAGCTGCGTGAAGGCGATTTTTTCGGCGAGATGGTGCTGCTCGAACGCCGCCGCCACAAGCACGACGTCATCGCGGATACGCAATGCCGCGTCTATGTGCTGGACAGCGAAGGGCTCGCCCGCTTGGCTCACCGGCATCCCGAAATCGTCAGGCATATCAAGCAGGTGACCAGGGAGCGCCAGCGGGAAAACGAGAAGGTTCGCGGCGTGGCGCGAACCGCGCGTGCGAAGACCGCAGCGAAGAAGGAGACCGAGGCGCACTAGCGGCGGCCGGCGTCAGGCTGCGGCGCGGTCGGCCATGGCTTGCTGCAGCCGCCCGTCGATCTTGTCGAGAAAGCCCGTGGTGGAGAGCCAAGCCTGATCGGCGCCGACCAGCAGCGCGAGGTCCTTGGTCATGAAGCCAGCCTCGATGGTGCCGACCACGACCTTCTCCAGCGTCTCGGCGAAGCGGGCAAGCTCGGCATTGTCGTCGAGCTTGGCGCGATGCTTGAGCCCGCCGGTCCAGGCGAAGACCGACGCCGTTGCGTTGGTAGACGTCGCTCGCCCCTGCTGATGCTGCCGGTAGTGGCGGGTGACGGTGCCATGCGCGGCTTCCGCGAGCACGGTCTTGCCGTCAGGCGTCATCAGCACGCTCGTCATCAGCCCGAGCGAGCCGAAGCCTTGCGCCACGGTGTCGGACTGCACGTCGCCGTCGTAGTTCTTGCACGCCCACACATAGCCGCCGGCCCATTTCAGCGACGCAGCCACCATGTCGTCGATCAGCCGGTGCTCGTAAGTGAGCCCGCGCCGCTGGAACTCCTCGCGGAACTCAGCTTCATACACCTCGGCAAAGATATCCTTGAAGCGCCCGTCATAGGCTTTGAGGATGGTGTTCTTGGTGGAGAGATAGACCGGATAGTTGCGCATCAGCCCGTAATTCAGGCTCGCACGCGCGAAATCCCGGATCGATTCGTCGAGATTGAACATGGCGAGCGCCACGCCGCCGCCCTTGAACTCGTGCACATCATGCTCGATGCGTGTGCCGTCCTCGCCGACGAAGCTGATGGTGAGCTTGCCCTTGCCCGGCACGCGGAAGTCGGTGGCGCGGTAGACATCGCCATAGGCATGACGGCCGATGACGATAGGCTTGGTCCAGCCTGGCACGAGCCGCGGGACGTTGCGGCAAATGATCGGCTCGCGGAAGATCACCCCGCCAAGAATGTTGCGGATCGTCCCGTTCGGCGACTTCCACATCTTCTTGAGCCCGAACTCTTTCACCCGCGCCTCGTCGGGGGTGACGGTCGCGCATTTGATGCCGACGCCGCACTCCTTGATGGCGTAGGCGGCGTCTATGGTCACCTTGTCTTCGCTGGCGTCGCGATTTTCGATGGAAAGATCGAAGGTGCGAAGCTCGACGTCGAGGTAAGGCTTGATCAGCTTGTCCTTGATCAGCTTCCAGATGACTCGCGTCATCTCATCCCCGTCGAGATCGACAACGGGGCTCTTCACCACGATCTTGTTCAATGGAAGTCTCCGGCGGGATAGTTGAAGGCGTCTTGCTCTCGGTTTGCGGTCGCCATTGCGGCCAATTCGCCCCTATAGCATCGTGTTCCGATGACGAAAGCAAGGGCCGAGGCCGAACCGAGAAGGAGGGCAAAACCGAAGCGACGGGCGTTGCCCAAATCGCGGGCAAAATCCCATCCCGTGGGCTTTGCGCCGGCGATGATTCTGGTCGAGCCGCAGCTTGGCGAGAATATCGGCTTCGCCGCGCGGGCGATGGCCAATTTCGGTCTCACCGAGCTTCGCCTCATCGCTCCTCGCGACGGTTGGCCGAGCGATAGAGCGCGCGCCGCCGCTGCCGGCGCCGACGCCATCATCGACGCTGCGACGGTCTATCCGAGCCTCGATGAGGCCGTGGCCGATCTCAACTTCCTGCTCGCAACCACGGCGCGGCCGCGCGGCATGGTGAAGCCGGTGCTGACGCTCGAAGGCGCGGCCCGCGAGCTCGCGGCGCGGGGAGGGAAGGGAGAGCGCATCGGCATCATGTTCGGACCGGAGCGGAGCGGTCTCGACAACGACGCGATCTCGCTCGCTGACGCCATCGTCACCGCTCCGGTCAACCCCGCCTTTGCCTCGTTGAGCCTGCCCCAGACGGTGCTGCTCGTCGCTTATGAATGGCTTCGGGCGCAAACGCCGGAGCCGACGCTCGGCCGCGCCACGACATACGATGGACCGGCGGCGGAAGGGCTCGACCTTACCGGCACGCGCATCGCAACCCGCGCCGAGCTGTTCGGGCTTTTCGAGCACCTCGAAGCGGAGCTTGACCGGTCAGGCTTCCTGTATCCGGCAGAGAAACGCCCCACCTTGATCCGTGCCATCCGCAACATGTTCCATCGCATGGGCGCGACTGAGCAGGACGTACGCACATGGCGCGGGATCGTCGCCTCGCTCAGCGGTAGCAACTTAAGGAAACGCAAGGGGGAGGGGTCATAGTTCTGCCCCGTTTCTGCTATTGCGATGGCCTCCGAGGATGATTAGCTTCCGGGCACCGCAGGGAGAGGGGCAATCAATGCGAGTTGCGTGGATTCACTGGGGCGGCGCAGCCTTCACTGCAGCGCTTACGCTCCTAGCCGGAGCACCGCTCAACGCTGCCGACGAGGCGAGCGTCCGATACGTGGCCGAGGAGCTTGGCAACCGCACCAAAGCTCCGGAAGCCGAGCAAACTGCCCCCAAAGGGCTCAGCGACAGCGCCGTGCGGGTGATGTCGACCTTCGCGCTCTCCATCCTTCCGGACCAGGTGCCGGACCCGAGCGGAGAGATGGTCAAGCTCGATAAGTCCGACCCCAACAAATATCTCATTCCGCTCGACGATGCGCGCCGCGTGATTCGCGTTGCCACGCGCTCGGCTTACGCGGAGGTCTGCCAGCTGTTTGAGCTGGAAAAGGCGAATTTCGACGCGATGATCAGGACCGAGCGCATGCGTGCCTGGACCGCCGAACAGATGATGTTCATGCACGCGCTCCACACGTTCGCCACCTCCTATTTCGCCGGCAATGTGAAGATCACCGAGCAGGCTGACGGCGCCAAGCCGAACAGCGTGGCGAAGGAGGCGAAGGAGGGCGCCGCAGCAGCCAACGCCGCCAACGGCGCGGCGACGACCATCACCACCAAGAAGCTCGAATGCCAGCCCGGGCAGAAGGAAAAAGTTACCGCGGCGATCACCGCCTATGTGCAATCCGCCCCGCCTCCGACGGCGGCAGCGGCGCCTCAGCCGCCGGCAGCGGCGGCGGCCCCGCAAGCCGCGCCGGCACCAGTGGCGGGCGGCGCCAATTGACACTTTCCCGCCATTCCGTGTAACAGAACGCGGGCGGCGCTTCCGGACCTCAAGTTCGGGCGCTCGAAGGCGAGGCCTCAGGCCTCTAGCCCTTCAATCGCAAATGGTTTTGACGAGCAGCCGCGCGGTCCGGAAGCCAGCGAGCACGCTCAATTCGGCTTTGGAGCTATAGATGACGAAACGTGTCCACGCGAAACATAAGATCGACCGCCGGCTCGGTGAGAATATTTGGGGGCGTCCGAAGAGCCCCTACAACAAGCGTGAATACGGACCAGGCGAGCACGGCCAGCGCCGCCGCGGCAAGCTTTCCGATTATGGCCAGCAGCTCCGCGCCAAGCAGAAGCTGAAGGGCTATTACGGCAACATCACCGAGAAGCAGTTCAAGGCGATCTACGGCGAGGCGGCTCGCCTCCGCGGCGACACGTCAGAGAATTTGATCGGGCTGCTCGAGCGCAGGCTCGATGCCATCGTCTATCGCGCCAAATTCGTGCCGACGGTGTTTGCCGCGAGGCAGTTCGTGAGCCATGGCCACGTGCGAGTCAACGGACGCCGCGTCAACATCCCGAGCTACCGTTGCCGCGAGGGCGACGTGATCGAGGTGCGCGACAAGGCCAAGGATGCCGGCCTGGTGCTTGAGTTGGCTCAGAGCCCCGAGCGCGACGTGCCGGAATATATCGAGGTGGACCACAGCAAGATGACGGCGAAGTTCCTTCGCTCGCCCACACTGTCGGATGTCCCCTATCCGGTGATGATGGAGCCGAACCTCGTCATCGAGTTCTACTCGCGCTAATCCACGACCGCGCTGGCGATCAGGCCAGTTCCTGCAATCAACATTAGCACTCCGAGCGCCACGCTAAGGCGCTCGCCGCGGGGCAGGGATTTCTCTGCCAGCACGAGAAGGCTTAGGCCCGCGATCCACACCAGGTTCATCACGCCGCCCGCGAAGAGAAGCAGCATCAGGGCGGCGCAGCAGCCGACGCAATAGGCCATGGGCGAGCCCCATGCGCCATGCACCCATCGTGCGGCCGCCAATGCGTGGCGAGGAAGGCGGCGGGCGAGCGGCAATGAGTCAGGCAGTTTTCTTTCAGGGGCGTCAGCTGATGGACGCCAACGGCGATGAGCAGGCCGCCGGCGATCACAGGCCCGTGCAGCGCCATCATCCCGTTCATCGCCCAGGAGCGTTCCAGCGCAGACGACGCCGCTCTGGCAGAGATGGATATTGGCAGACTGGCCGTAGGTGTCTGAGAGCTCGAAACTGAGCGGACCCTCCGCCTTCGACCAGCCGCGCCCAATCTCGGCAATTGTGAACTCAAAACCGTTCGGCTGCTCGATGCGTACCCGGTGCTCTGCGCCGGTGACCGGGTTCAAGATGGGAGCGCCGCGGGTCTCCAGCACGCCATCGATCAGGGCGCGCGCGGTGCGACCGTCGACTCGAGTTCGAACTCGATGTCGGCGATAATCGGCTCGTGCAGCGTGTCGCAGGTCGAGGCAAAGATCTGGAAGACTGTCGCTCCAGGCTCGGTATCCTCGCCCTGCAAGATGTGGAGCAGAGCTTCGCGCTGCTCCGGTGTGGCGCGCTTGTCGATGATCTGCACGCCTTCGCCGTTGCCTTCATGGATGGGTCCGGGCCAGCGAAAGATCGCGGCTGCACGCAGGCCATCAAGCCGAGTGCTTCCGTGAAAGCCCTTCTCGATGTCTAACACGGCGAGCCCGCGGCAATGGCCGGGAGCGCGTTGAACTGGCAGGGGCAACCGTAGTCACAGTTGCAGTTGCCGAATTCGCGGCCTTTGATTTCCCATTTGATCATGGCCACCATGCCTCTTCATGCTGCGATCAGGCAGCATGCAGCCGAGACGAGGGAATTTTGTGGCGGCGAAGGTTTAAGCCGTCAGCGTCTGCGCGTTGTGGGCGATGCCCTTTGCGGCGAGAAGCTCCTGCAACTCTCCGGCCTGAAACATCTCGCGCACGATATCGCAGCCGCCGATGAACTCGCCCTTGACGTAAAGCTGCGGAATGGTCGGCCAGTTCGAATAGGCCTTGATGCCGTCGCGCACGCTCATGTTCTCGAGCACGTTGATGTCTTTGAAGTCGACGCCGAGATGGTTGAGGATCTGCGCCACCTGCATGGAGAAGCCGCATTGCGGCATCTGCTTCGTGCCCTTCATAAAGAGCACGACGTCGTTGCCCGTGACCTGCTTGCCGATCCAGCCCTGAATATCCTGCTCGCTCATTCAATTCGATCTCCTTTAGCACGGCGCGTGGGTCTTGAGCGCGAGCGCATGCAGCACCCCGCCCATCTGACCTTTCAGCGCATCATAAACCATCTTGTGCTGTTCGACCCGCGACTTCCCGCGGAAGGCCTCTGAGACGACGGTCGCGGCGTAATGATCGCCGTCGCCTGCGACGTCGTCGATGGACACGCTGGCGTCGGGAAAACTCTCCTTGATCATCCGCTCGATATCAGCTGCCGCCATGGCCATGAGTCATCTCCTTCGTATCCCCGCCCGATTCTAGCCGCCGTCCATAAAGCGCGGCAACCAACGGTCATGGGCGGTGCGTAGCGCTTGCAACGAAAGTGGCGCTTCGCCCGCGAGTTTCAAGGTATCTCCCGTCGCCTTTCCGACACGCCTGGCGGGAATGCCTACTTCTTTCGCCTCACGCAAGATGCGTGCAGCCTCTTCGGAGCCCGCGGCCGCGACATAGCGCCCCTGATCCTCGCCGAACCAGACGGCATGTGCCGGTGCCCCCGCAGGGGCAGCATCGAGCTCGACGCCGAGCCCGCCTGCCAGCGCCATCTCGGCGACCGCGACCAGCAATCCGCCGTCGGAGATGTCGTGCACGGCGGAGACGCGGGCCTTGCGGATCAGCCCGCGCACAAAATCGCCAACGCGCCGCTCTGCCTCGAGATCAACGTGGGGCGGAGCGCCCTCATAGCGTCCGGCGGCAAGCTCCTGATAGAGCGACTGGCCGAGGTGATGGCCCTCAGGCCCGATCAGGATCAGCACATCGCCGTCGTGCTTCAGTCCCGGCACGACCATTTTGGCGACGTCCGGGATCAGCCCGATACCGCCGATGGCAGGCGTCGGCGGAATGGCGATGCCGTTCGTCTCGTTGTAGAGCGACACGTTCCCCGACACGACGGGGAAGAAGAGGGCAGTGCAGGCCTCGGCCATGCCCTTAACCGCGCCGACGAACTCGCCCATGATCTCGGGCCGCTCAGGATTGCCGAAATTCATACAGTCGGTGATGGCGAGCGGATCGGCGCCGGTCGCTGTCAGATTGCGCCAGCATTCGGCCACGGCCTGCTTGGCGCCTTGATACGGATCGGCTGCGCAATAGCGGGGCGTCACATCGCAGGAAATGGCGAGCGCCTTCTCAGTGCCATGCACCCGCACGACGCCCGCGTCGCCGCCTGGCCGCTGCACCGTATCGGCCATGACCATGTGGTCGTATTGCTCCCAGATCCAACGGCGCGAGCAGAGGTGAGGGGAGCCCATCATGGTCTCGAGCGCACTGAGCAGGCTGTTCGGCGCCGGCACGTCCTCGGGGGCGATTTCAGCCGCCTTCGGCTTCGGTATCCAGGGCCGCTCATAGACCGGGGCCGCATGGGCGAGCGCCGAGAGCGGAATATCGGCTTGGACGGCGCCGCCATGGCGCACCACGAGCTTGCCGGTATCGGTGGTGCGGCCGACCACAGCAAAGTCCAGCTCCCATTTGCGGAACACGCGCTCGGCGATTGGCTCTGCACCAGGCTTCAGCACCATGAGCATGCGCTCCTGGCTCTCGGACAGCATCATCTCGTAGGCGGTCATGCCGGTCTCGCGCATCGGCACATGATCGAGATCGAGCTCGATGCCGACGCCGCCCTTGTCGGCCATCTCGACCGAGGAGGAGGTGAGCCCGGCCGCGCCCATGTCCTGGATGGCGACGATGGCGTCCTCCTGCATCAGCTCGAGGCATGCCTCGAGCAGCAGCTTCTCGGTGAAGGGATCGCCGACCTGCACGGTCGGGCGCTTCTCGGCTGACCCCTCGTCGAACTCGGCCGAGGCCATCGTGGCGCCGTGCATACCGTCGCGCCCGGTCTTGGAGCCGACATAGACCACCGGGAGCCCCACGCCCTTCGCCGCGGACTTGAATATACGGTTGGCATCGACCAACCCCACGGTCATGGCGTTGACCAGGATGTTGTCGTTATAGCGCGCGTCGAAATTGGTCTCGCCGCCGATCGTCGGCACGCCCATGCAATTGCCGTAGTCGCCGATCCCCGAGACCACGCCGGCAACAAGATGCCTGGTCTTGGGATACTCCGGTGCGCCGAATCTGAGCGCGTTCATATTGGCGACGGGCCGTGCCCCCATGGTGAACACGTCGCGCATGATGCCGCCGACGCCGGTCGCAGCCCCCTGATAGGGCTCGATATAGGAGGGGTGGTTGTGGCTCTCCATCTTGAACACGGCCGCCTGTCCATCGCCGAGGTCGACGACACCGGCATTCTCGCCTGGCCCCTGAATGACTTGCGGGCCGGAGGTGGGAAGCTGTTTCAGCCACACCCGCGAGGATTTGTAGGAGCAGTGCTCCGACCACATCACCGAGAAGATGCCGAGCTCGGTTAGCGACGGCTCGCGCCCGAGCACGGCAAGAAGCAGCCGGTACTCATCGGCGCTGAGGCCATGTTCGGCGACCAGCTCCGGTGTGATCTTCTGGAGGGGCTTATTCATGCGGGAGTTGCGAATCGACTGGCTGCGGCGGGACTGAAATCGAGCTTATAGCGATCCACCCCGCGGGAGTCCTAGGCCTTGCTTCCGCTCCACCTTTGAGGGGGAGAACGTTCGCGCTCTTGCGCGAACGGAGGGGTGTAAGCAGCGGCAGCGTCTTCTCTGGACCCCGCTCCCTATTCCTCCCCCGCAAGGGGGGAGGGGAGAGCAAGCGGCATCTTTCATCATCCAAATTCAAGCGGCGAGGCTTTCCACCAGACCTTTGAACATCTTCGTGCCGTCCGTGCCGGAGAGCGCTGGGTCGGCAAGGCGCTCCGGATGCGGCATGAGGCCGAGGACGGTTCCTGTCTCATTGTAGATGCCAGCGATGTTGCGACGCGAGCCGTTGGGATTGGCTTCCGCCGTGACCTGGCCTTGCGTATCACAATAGCGGAAGGCAACGCGGCCCTCGCCTTCGAGCCGCGCAAGCGTCGCGTCGTCGGCAAAATAGCTGCCGTCCTTATGCGCGATGGGGAAGCGGACCACCTGGCCCTTCTCGTAGCGGCCGGTAAAGCGCGTGTCGGTCCGCTCCACGCGGAGATGCACGTCCTTGCAGATGAATTTGAGCGTTGCGTTGCGCATCAGCACGCCGGGAAGCAGCCGTGCCTCGGTCAGCACCTGAAAGCCGTTGCAGATGCCGAGCACCGGCGTGCCGGCTTTGGCCCGCTTGATCACCTCGCGCATGATGGGCGAGTGCGCCGCCATGGCGCCGGAGCGCAGATAGTCGCCATAGGAGAAGCCGCCAGGCAAGACGATCAGGTCGCTCTGCGGCAGCTCGGCATCACCATGCCAGACCATGGAAGGAGCGCGCCCCGTCGCCGCTTCGAGCGCCAACGCTGCGTCGCGATCGCAGTTCGATCCAGGGAAGACGATGACGGCAGCTTTCATGCTGCCTCCAGGTCGAAAAGGCTCCCGAGCATTGCGTCTTGCTCCCGCTTCCCTCTTGTGGGGGAGCACGCGTGTTTTTGGCGTGCGGAGGGGGGTAAGCGCCACAACGAGTCAGAGCCCGTGACCCCCCTCCCTATCTCTCCCCCACAAGGGGGGAGGGAAGAGCAAGCGGCTAACCTTGCCCACACCTCATGGTAAGGAGCGCCCGAAGGGCGCGTCTCGAACCATGAGGCCAGCACCTCAAGCCGCCTCAAGCTCATAGGCGTAGTTCTCGATGATGGTGTTGGCGAGCAGCTCCTCGCACATGCGCTCGATCTCGGCGCGAGCGCGGGCCGGGTCCTTCTCGGCCACCTCGACCTCGATATATTTGCCCTGGCGCACATTGCCCGCCGAGCCGAAGCCAAGCGCGTGCAACGCGCCTTCGATCGCCTTGCCTTGTGGGTCGAGGACCCCTGGCTTCAAGGTGATGGTGATGCGTGCCTTCATCGCCGCCGCCAGCCCTATTTCGAGCGCACCAGCACGGGTCCCGACTTCACCCGCATCGGATTGTCGACATGCAGCCCGAGCCGGCGAGCGACCTCCTGATAGGCCTCGACCAGCCCGCCCATGTCGCGGCGGAAGCGGTCCTTGTCGAGCTTGTTCTGGGTCTCGACGTCCCACAGCCGGCAGCAATCCGGCGAGATCTCGTCGGCGAGCACGATGCGCATCTGCTCGTTCTCCCAGAGACGGCCGAACTCGCATTTGAAATCGACGAGCCTGATGCCGACGCCGAGGAACAGGCCGGAGAGGAAGTCGTTGATGCGGAGCGCGAGCGACATGATGTCGTCGAGCTCCTGCGGATTGGCCCAGCCGAACGCAGTGATGTGCTCCTCGGTGACCATCGGGTCTCCGAGCTTGTCGGACTTGTAGTAGAACTCGACGATCGAGCGGGGCAGCGCGGTGCCCTCATCGACGCCGATGCGGGTGGCGAGCGAGCCTGCGGCAACGTTGCGCACGACAACCTCGAGCGGGATGATCTCCACCTCGCGAATGAGTTGCTCGCGCATGTTCAACCGCTTGATGAAATGCGTCGGCACGCCGATCTCCCCAAGCTTCACGAACAGATACTCGGAGATGCGGTTGTTGAGGACGCCCTTGCCCTCGATCTTGTCGTGCTTCTTGTTGTTGAAGGCGGTGGCGTCGTCCTTGAAGTGCTGGACGAGCGTTCCAGGCTCCGGGCCTTCATACAGAATCTTGGCCTTGCCTTCGTAAATGCGGCGGCGCCGGTTCATGTTACGTTCCTCTCAATGCGGACTATCTGTCAGAACTGACAAAGCCAGCTATGCACGGAAGGGGCACAGCCCAATACCGCGCTCGTCGCCCGTTGCTCTTCTGCGGAATCAACCCAGGTCAAGGGCGACCTTAACGTAAGGGGCGGGGAGAAACAACGTCCGGTCTGGCGCGGTCCCCGGCCTCCGGGATTTGTTGATTTTCGAGCCCCCAGGCGCTATCCCTCGGCCAGGGAGAGAGGTAAATTTCCTTGATTTCTGCGGCTTACGCGGCGCCTCTCGGCGCCTGATGAGGAGATGTGCGGCACATGACGACGTTTGAGGATCGGGAGAAGGGGTTCGAGCGGAAGTTCGCCCATGACGAGGAGCTGAAATTCAAGGCCACTGCACGGCGGAACAAGCTGCTTGGGCTCTGGGCGGCTGACAAGCTCGGGCTCACCGGCGACGAGGCCCAGGCCTATGCTCGCGAGATCGTCAAGGCAGACCTCGCCGAGCCCGGCGAGGAGGATGTGTTCCGCAAGGTGAGGAGCGATTTCGACGCCAAGGGCATCGCCGAATCGGACCACCAGATCCGGCGCGTGATGGGCGAGCTCATGGCGGCGGCTGTCAGCCAGATCGAATCCGAAGGCAAGGCCTAGCGGCCGTGCCCGAGGACCGCTTCCGCAAGGCAGCGAAAGACGGGCGCACGCTGCTCAATGCCTGGCTCACCCTCAATTCACCGTTCCTTATCGAGCTGATCGGGCAGGCAGGCTGGGACTGCGTTTCAATCGACCAGCAGCATGGACTCGGTGGCAATGAGGCAATGGTGCAGTGCCTCACCTCGGCGAAGGCCAGCAACATGCCCGCTCTCGTGCGCGTTGCCGAGAACGACCTAGGGCTCGTCGGCAGGGCGCTCGATGCCGGCGCGCAAGGGGTCATCTGCCCGCTGATAACGACGGTTGAAGACGCTGAAGCCTTCGTCCAGGCGGTGAAGTTTCCGCCGCGTGGCCACAGGAGCTGGGGGCCGTACCGGGCGCGGCTTGGCCATGACGGCGACTATTTCACCACGGCCAACGATTGGACCATCGCCTGCCCTCAGATCGAGACCAAAGGCGCGCTCGCTTCGCTTGACGAGATCCTGGCGCTCGATGGCGTGGACATGGTCTGCGTCGGGCCGAACGACCTCTCCGTGGCGCTCACCGGCCGCCTCGACATCCACGCCAAGGAGGTCGAGGATGCTGTGACTCTGATCCTGAGGAAATGCCGCGAAATGTCTGTCATGGGGCTGATTTTTGCCAATGACGTCGACTACGCGAAGCCCCTCGTTGCCGCCGGCTGGAACGTCGTAGCGGTCGGCTCCGACGCAGGCTGGTTCTCCAAAACCGCGGCCGACGTGAAACGCGAAGTCACGGAAAGTGGCAGCTGACCGCGAGGCGCTGCTGTGTCATTATGGTGCTTCGCGGGGAGGGGGCTCTCAAATGCGCGCTTGGATCACACTATTCGCAGCATCCGTCGTGCTGGCAGCCGGCATGAGCGCTGCGCTGGCCGGCGAGCGGTCGTCAGTTCCGGTCTACCCGCCTTATCCCTACAAGGCGGGCCACTACCCGACCGTGGACTCCTATTACGACCTCCCGCCTTACGCCGCCGTCGACCCGCGCTTCTACAGGCGGCGCTTCTTCCTGATGGCGCAGGAGCGCAACCGCTACCGCTACATGCCGCACATCTTCCGGGGCTATAGCGACGGCAACGGGGGCTACCTGAAATAGCACCGGCATGCGCAAAAGGGCCATGACCCATAAGGTCTTAATCGCGGTCGGTGCTGAGGCGCTGCTGACCATGTCGAGCGTCGTGGCCCTCGCTGACAGCAGCCAGCGCGGGCAAAGTGCTTACGACGCGCGCGAGATCCCGATTCTTATGACTACAACGTGGCGCTCCCGCCCTACGGTTACTCGCCCTCCTTCTGGGGCTATGGCGGTCGGCGCTACTACGACAGGTTCGGGAACTACAAGAAGTATGGGCAAGAGCCTGGCGAACCCGACACGGGCCCGGTCGAGACGAGGCCGCTGCGCTAGGTTTGGCTTCAAATAGCCGCGGGGGCGCCAAGGAACAGCCTTCATCCAGCTTTGTTATTCTGCCGCACCTGAAGCGTGAGCTTTGCGTAGGGAGGTGGAATTGGTCATGCGGCGTTTCGTACGAGCATTCGCAATCGCAGCGCTGGCCGGCGCAGTTCTTGCCACTCCTCTCGTGTCCCCGGCCTCCGCGTCAAAATCTGGAAATCAGCGCTATTATCAAAGCCACATTGGCAAGGGCGCCAGCGCCCTCCGTGCCTCTCGCATCTATCGCTGCAAGGGCGGCCGCCATTACACCTATGGCCGGGGCTGGGGCTGCGACTATTACCGCATTCCTACGATTGGCCCTTGGGACGCCGCTAGGCGCGGCGCGGCGTCCGAGGCTTTCGGCCAGCTTTGCCGAACACCCGGTCGAAGATCGTGTCCACCCGCTTCAAGTGGTAGCTGACGTCGAACTGAGCGCGCAGCGTTTTTTCCGGCAGCGCGGCCCTTACCTCCTTGTCGGCGAGCAGCGCGTCGAGGAAATTGCTGTTGCCTTCCCACACCTTCATGGCGTTGCACTGGACGAGCCGGTAGGCGTCCTCGCGCGACACACCCGCCTCGATCAACGCGAGCAACACCTGTTGCGAGTGAATGAGGCCGCCAAGCTTGTCGAGATTGGCGCGCATGCGCTCAGGGTAAACCACGAGGTTCTCGATCAGCCCGGTGAGACGGACAAGGGCGAAGTCGAGGGCGATGGTGGCGTCAGGTCCGATCACCCGCTCGACCGACGAGTGGGAGATGTCTCGCTCATGCCATAGCGCAACGTCCTCGAGCGCCGGCAGCGCATAGCCGCGGACGAGACGCGCCAAGCCGGTAAGATTCTCCGATAGCACCGGGTTGCGCTTATGCGGCATGGCCGAGGAGCCCTTCTGCCCCTGCGAGAAGAACTCCTCCGCTTCGAGCAGCTCGGTCCTCTGCAGATGCCTGATCTCGGTTGCCAGCCGCTCGATCGAGCTCGCCACCACGGCGAGCGCAGCGAAATAGGCGGCGTGGCGGTCGCGCGGGATGACTTGCGTAGAGATCGGCTCTGGCCGGAGCCCGAGCTTCTCCGCCACGTATTCCTCGACCCGCGGATCGACATGGGCGAACGTGCCGACAGCACCGGAGATGGCGCAGGTCGCGACTTCCTCCCGTGCAGCGAGGAGCCGGGCGCGGGCGCGCACGTACTCGGCATAGGCGTAAGCGAGCTTGAGCCCGAAGGTGGTCGGCTCGGCATGAACGCCGTGGCTGCGGCCAACGGTTAGCGTGTCCTTATGTTCGACCGCGCGGGTCTTCAGCGCGGCAAGCAGCCCATCGACATCGGCAATGAGCAGGTCCGCGGCCTGGACCAGCTGAAGGTTGAAGCAGGTGTCGAGCACGTCCGACGAGGTCATGCCCCGATGCAGGAAGCGCGCCTCGGGCCCGACCGCCTCGGATACCGAAGTAAGGAAGGCGATGACGTCGTGCTTCACTTCGCGCTCGATCGCGTCGATGCGGGCGATATCGAAGGCGCCGCGCTTCTTTACCGCCTCCGGCACGGATTTCGGAATCAGCCCGAGCTTGGCCATGGCCTCGGCGGCCAACGTCTCGATCTCGAGCCAGATGCGGAACTTGGCCTCTGGCTCCCAAAGGCGAGCCATCTCGGGGCGGCTATAGCGGGGGATCATGCGAGAAGACCCTTTCCTGCGATGGCGCAGGTAAGTTGATCTAGCAGAGCCGCGCGCCCCGCTCAAACGATGGGCAGGCGTTTATGCCCTTATGGTTTTCGGTCCGCGCGGCCCGAAGATCGCAAGATAGAGCGCTGCCGCGAGCATCAGGCCGGCATAGGCGGGGCGTGGCGGCACGAGCATGAACAGCACGAAGGAATAAAAGTCGCTGAGCGAGGACCAATAGAGCCCGCTTAAGGACCAGTCCAATTGATTCGGATAGGCGAACATCAGGTAGATGACCCTGAGCAATCCGCCGAAGCTGCAGAAGGCCAGGATGAAGATGAACAGCGCGAACAGGAAGCGGACGAGCAAGCCGCGGGTCGCCGCGAATTGCTGCACCCACCAGGCGACGAGCGCGGCAAGACCACCGGCGTAACCCACGATCTGCATCGTGTGCCTGGTCGTCTCGTTCATCACGCTGTTTGGCTGCATATAGTCGCCGACAAGAACCGCCCACATGCAGATTGCCATGACGAGGGCAAAGGCAATGGCGAGCAAAAAGCCGACAATGTTGTCGAAGGTCATCTTTTCCATCGGCGCGGTCCCCCTAATGACCCGTCATTCATCGAGGACTATGCCGGGGAATTCGGCGCCGGGCAATCGGAGCCTGCTTTTACATGCTGGAACTGCGTTGGGCGGAGTTGCTTGCCGCATCGGCCGGATTATGGTCCGATCCGGCTCGGTTTTGGTCCCTGGGAGAACGGCCAATGGCATTTGACGATTTGAAGGCGGAACTAGCTCTCCTCATCAATCAGATGGAGAACCAGCCCGAGGATCCGCATGAGCTTTACCTGCAGATCCGCGAGAAGCTGAATGAGATGCGCGCCTTCGGCATGCCGCTCCCTGAGGACTTGGTCGCGTTCGAGAAGGACCTTGAGGCCCAGTTCGCCGCGACCAAGCGCGCCGCCAAGGAGGACTAGCCTGCCGGCGCGGCAGGCGGATCGATCTGGTCGTAGGTTCCGTTCGACCAGCGATAGACCGCATAGGGCGGCAGGTTGGGGTCGCCCGTCTCGTTGAACTTGAACTTGCCGACCACCGTGTCGAACTCGGTGTCGTTCAGCGCCTTGACGATTTCATCCCTCTCGACGCTCTTCGCCTTCTCCGCCGCCTGCTTCCACGCTTGCAGCGCGGCATAGGTGTAGAGCACGTAGCCCTCGGGCTCGATGCCCTTGTCCTTGAAGCGCTTCACGAGATCGGCAGCGGCCGGGTTCTTGCGCGGGTCGGGCGAGAAGGTCATCAGCGTGCCTTCGCCGGCATCGCCGGTGATCGACCAGAACTCCTGGGTGATCAGCGCATCGCCGCCCATGAGGATGGTGCTCATGCCCTGGTCGCGCATCTGGCGGATGATCAGTCCGGCTTCGGTGTGATAGCCGCCAAAATAGACGATATCGATATTGGCCTGCTTGAGCTTGGAGACTAGCGCCGAATAATCCTTCTCGCCGGCGGTGATCGACTCCTCCATCGCCGCCTGCTTGCCGGCCTCGCCCATCGCCTTCTTGGTTTCCGCGGCGAGGCCCTTGCCATAGGCGGTCTTGTCGTCGACGAAGGCGATGTTCTTGTCTGCGAAGTGGGCAGCAAGATATTTGCCGGCGATGCCGCCTTGCTGGTCGTCGCGGCCGCATACCCGGTAGATGTTGGGTCCGGCGCGGTCATCGGTGAAGGTGGGGTTGGTGGAGGCTGGCGAGATCTGCACCATGTCGCCGTCGGCATAAACTTTCGAGGCTGGGATCGATGATCCGGAGCAATAATGCCCGGCGACGAGCTTCGCGCCACCTGCGGTCATCTGGTTGGCGACCGCCACGGCCTGTTTCGGATCGCAGGCGTCGTCGCCGATGGAGAGGTCGAGCTTCTTGCCGAGAAGGCCGCCGGCTTCGTTGATGTCGGCGACGGCCATTTCGCCGCCGTTCTTCATTTGCGCGCCGAAGGAGGCATATTGACCGGTGATCGGGCCGACCACCGCGACCGGGGTCGTATTGTCTTCGCCTCCGCCGCAGCCAGAGACGGCCAAAGTTGCGGCTAAAGCGATGAGCAGCCCGGTAATTCGTTGCATTGTCACCTCCCTACTGGATGTGGCGCACAATCTACGGCATCCGGCGAAAGCGCAAGCACCAGGATTGGCCTTTACGCCCGGTCCCGCCAGGTGAGGGGGCTCGTGCGCTCATAGAGCCAGCGATATTGCGTGACCATCTGCGTGGTCCGCATGGCGCGGAAGCCGAGCAAGGCGGCGATGAGCAGGATCGCGTAGGTGACGAGGTAGTAATAGAGCGAGGTCAGCGTGCCGTCGAACAAGGCGTAGTGAAAGAAGCGCATCGCGGCGGCAAGCAGCGCCATATACAAAAAAATCCGCCAGAAGGGCTTCCAACTTCGCGCCAGTCCACGGCCAGAAAGAAAAGCCCCGGCGCCGCCAATGACCACTGTCAGCACCAGGAAGACCCACGGTCCGTCGTCAGACAGGAAGATCACCTTGCGGCTCCCTTAGGCGGGGACGCTTGCGCGCCGCCCTCCAGATAGGCCGTCTTCACCTCTTCGGATTCAAGCAGGTCGCGACCGGTGCCCGTCATGGTGATTTTGCCGTTGACCATGACGTAGCCGCGATGCGCGAGCTTAAGCGCGTGATAGGCGTTTTGCTCCACGAGGAACACCGTCAAACCTTGCCGGTTGAGCTTTCCGATCGTCTCGAAGATTTGTTTTACGATGAGTGGCGCAAGTCCGAGTGAAGGCTCGTCCAGCAGCAGCAGCTTGGGGCGCCCCATTAGGGCCCGCGCGATGGCGAGCATTTGCTGCTCTCCGCCTGAGAGCGTGCCGCCTCGCTGGGCTTTGCGCTTCTTCAGCACGGGAAAGAGGGCGCAGACGCGCTCTAGATCCTCTTCAAAGCCGCTCGGCTCATTAGCGATGAGGGCGCCCATCTGAAGGTTCTCCAATACGGTCAGGCGCGGGAAGATGTGCCTTCCTTCTGGCGACTGAGCGATGCGGAGCTGCGCGATGCTGTGGGTTGGCAACTGCGTGATATCTCGGCCGTCGAAGAGAATGTCGCCACGGGTCGCCCGCGGGCGCCCGAAGATCGTCATCATGAGCGTGGTTTTGCCGGCTCCGTTGGCACCGATGAGCGCAACGATCTCGCCCTTTGAAATGTCGAGGCTTATTCCATGCAAGACAGGGATATTGCCGTAGCCGGCGGTGACATTGCTGATCTCAAGCAAGGTCGCGCTCATAGGCCGACCTCACGCTCAACCGCACGGACCTCCTCGTCCGGGACACCGAGATACGCAGCGATGACGCGTGGATCGTTGCGGACCTCCTCTGGAGTACCGTCGGCGATCGTCTTGCCATAGTCGAGTACGACGACATGGTCAGAGATTCGCATCACCACGCTCATGTCGTGCTCGATCAGGAGCAGAGCGATGCCTTCCTTCTCGCGGATCGAATAGAGCAGCTCGTTCAGTCCCTCGCTCTCGCGCGCGTTGAGTCCAGCCGCGGGCTCGTCGAGGCAAAGCAGCAAGGGCTTCGTGCACATGGCGCGAGCAATCTCAAGGCGTCTCTGGTCTCCGTAAGAAAGCTCGCCCGCAACCGTGTCGGCGCGCGAGGTCAGGCCCACCCGACGCAACCACTCCCGCGCGAGCTGGATCGCCTCCTCCTCGGCAACACGATAGCCGCCAACGCCAAAGAGAGCGCCAATGGTAAAGCCCGAGGCGCGGCTGAGCGTTTGATGCTGCGCCACCATCAAGTTCTCGAGCACCGTCATACCCTTGAACAGTCTTATGTTCTGGAAGGTGCGGGCAACCCGGGCTTCTGAGTTGATATCGTGATCGTCAAGGCGCTCCAGATAGAAACGCGATCCGTCGGGATGGGTGAGGGTGAGCATCCCCTCGGTCGGTTTGTAGAAGCCCGTAATGCAGTTGAAGACTGTGGTCTTGCCGGCACCGTTCGGTCCGATCAATGCGGTGATGTCGCTGCGGCCTGCCTGGAAAGACACATCGTCGACCGCGGTAAGGCCGCCGAAGCGCATGGTGAGATGCTCGACCTTGAGGACCGCGTCCTTCTGCCACCGCCTCATGTCCGGCGCTCCCTCGCCAGGAAACCGGAAATGCTGCGTTGCGGCTCAAGGAAGATCGAGGGCGTTCGCGACGAGATGATTCCCCGCGGACGCCACAACATGATCCCGACCATGGCGATTCCAAAGAGAAGCATGCGGTAAAGCGACGGGTCGAAGTCCTGGCCGAAGACGAGCTGAAGCCACTCCATGTTCCGCAATAGCTCGAAGCCGCCGATCATTGCGATGGCTGCCAGCGCAACCCCGAGCTGACTCCCGAGACCGCCAAGCACCACAATGGCAAGAATCGTCGCGGACTCCATGAAGGTAAAAGATTCAGGGCTGATGAAGCCTTGCCGCGTGGCAAAGAAGGCTCCAGCGAAGCCCCCGAACATCGCCCCGGTGGCAAATGCGGAAAGCTTCGAGACGGTGGTGTTGATGCCGAGCGAGCGACAGGCGATTTCATCCTCGCGCATCGCTTCCCAGGCTCGCCCGATCGGTAGGCGCCGCAGCCGCAGCGTGACGAGGTTGGTGATGATGACGAGCAGAAAGATCACATAGTAGAGGAAGATGATGGAGTGAAGCGGATCGTAGGGAAGGCCAAAGAACGTGCTGAACGTCTCTCCTTTGGCACCGAACGGAAGACCGAAGAAGGTGGGCCGGGGAATGTCGGAGATGCCGTTCGGCCCGTTGGTGACGTCCGTCCAGTTGAGCAGCACGATACGCACGATCTCAGCGAAAGCGAGCGTCACGATGGCAAGATAGTCACCTCTAAGTCTCAGCACAGGAAGGCCCACGGTAGAGCCCCACAGCGCCGCGAGCACCCCGGCGAAGGGAAGACACATCCAGAACGACCATCCGAAATTCATTGCTAAGAGCGCAAAGCTGTAGGCTCCAACCGCGTAAAACGCGACGTACCCGAGGTCGAGCAAGCCGGCGAGCCCGACCACGATGTTGAGCCCCGACCCGAGCATCACATAGGTGAGGACCAGAATGGACAGGTCGAGCAGATAGCGAAGCGGCAGACCGAGGTGGAGCGTCTTTTCGAGGAAATAGCCAAGGATCGGAAACAATGCTGCGCCAATGACCAGCACCATCGCGCCGTTCTCAGCCCCATACCGGGTCACCGCGGTGAAAGGCAAAACCGGGCGCCAGGCCGGGCGCGGTACATTCCAGTTGCCGTTCCACCAGAGATTGAGGAGAAGCCTGCCGACGAAGACGCTGCCGACCGCAATCGCAAGCAACATCGGCCGCGACTTGAGCGTGAGGCCGCCCGCGCTGTCCACGGTCCTGAATCCGAGCGTCAGGCAGAACAGGGCAAAGGCCACATAGCCCGCGAGCAATGCATCGGTTAGCGCTGCCTGGAGCCGGTGGCTCAAAGATTTGACCAGCTCGGCCAACGCCTAAACCTTCTCCACCTCAGGCCGGCCAAGCAGGCCGGATGGGAAGAAGATGAGCACCACGGCGAGCATCGAGAAGGCCGCCACATCCTTGTATTCGATGCTGAAATAAGCGGACCAGAAGGTCTCGATCAGGCCGATGATGAGGCCGCCAAGCATGGCACCGGGCAGCGAGCCGATGCCGCCAAGCACAGCGGCGGTGAATGCCTTGATGCCGGCGACGAAGCCGATGAAGAAATCGATCACGCCGTAATAGAGCAGGTAAAGGAGACCGGCGACCGCCGCAAGCGCCGCCCCCATGACGAAGGTGAGCGAGATGGTGCGGTCGACATTCACGCCGGACAGCGCGGCCATGAGCCGGTCCTGCTCGCAGGCGCGCTGAGCGCGGCCAAGCGCGGTGCGCGTGATGACGAGCCAGAACACGCCCATCAGCGCCAGGGTCGTGACCACGATGAGGATCTGGATGTTGGAGAGGTTTACGGCAAATCCGCCTTCGTCGAAGATTTGATAGCCGCCGGTGATCACGGGCTGAAGCGGCTTCACGCGGGCGCCTTGCGCAATTTGAATGAAATTCTGGAGAATGATCGACATGCCGATGGCGGTGATCAGCGGCGCGAGCCGGAACAATTCGCGCAACGGCCGATAGGCGATGCGCTCGACGGTCCAGCCCCACATCGCGGTGAGCAGCATGGCGATGATCAGCACGAGCACGAGCGCCAATGGAATGAGCGTCAGGCCAAGGCTCATGATCAGGAGAAAGGCGATGAGCGCGATGAAGGCGCCGACCATGAAGATGTCGCCATGGGCGAAATTGATCATGCCGACAATGCCATAGACCATGGTGTAACCAATGGCGATCAGGCCGTAGATCGAGCCAAGCGCGATCCCGTTGACGAGTTGTTGCAGGAAGTAAGCCATTGGCGCCGCTGCCCTCCTTCCCCCCGAGCCGGGGCTAGCGCATCTTTCCCCTGGCCATGACCTCCGCCGGGGGCCCCCCTTTCATAGCAATAAGGGCTAGCGGCGCACAACGTGAAGCTCATTATCGAGGCATGCTCAAGCTTAGAGCAGCATATGGGAGCCGTCGCAGTAGGGCGGATCGCCGGTATCCTTGCAGCCGCAAAGGAGCGCGGCTTCGGTCCGCTCAGCGGTGAACATGAACGGCTCGATGTCCGTGCCAGCATGCGATCCGTCGCAAAACGGCTGCTTCTTGCTCCGCCCGCAGCGGCACCAGGCGTAGCGCTTGCCGGCTTCGAGCTCGACTTGATAGGGGCTGAGTTGCGGCCGTTCCGGCTCTGACATGTCTTGGCTTCCCACAAATGAGGGTGGCTAGATCAAGCCTCCTTAGCCAATTCGCCGGGAGCGCACAAGAAAGCGGCAAGGAGCCTCGAAGCCAATGGCCATTCACCATTGTGTTTGGCACGGCCTAGCGGGGCGACTTTTCAGCGCGGGCGGCTTCGAGCACCCGCCTAATCGCGTTAATCACCAATTGCGGCTCTTCGAGCTGCACGTAGTGGCTGCTCTTGGTGGCGATCCGGTGCGGTGTGTTTGGCAGGAGCTGCGATCTCATTCTGGCCCGTGGTCCAAGCCCGCTCCCTCCAGACGTCTATCGCGCGGTGTCGAACAGGCCTTCGATCGAGCCGGTCGTTTCCTTCTTGCGGGCGTTGTGCGCGCTTGCCTCGGCCTCGGGCTTCTGTTCGGCCACTTCCTCGATGTCTTTCTGGGACTCGGGAGGCGGTCTGCCCACCACCGGCGCTACCTTCTTGTCGAGGCCGTAAACGTCGGCGAAGGTCGTGACCTTGCCGTCGGCGTCGGCAGAAGCGGTGAAGTAGGTGGTGTGCACCGGAACGGGGTGGTCAAGGTTGACGGCGCTGTCATAGCCCTTGGCGAGCAGGTCCTGCACCTTCTGCGCATCCCAGCCTTTGTCCTCGGCGAGCAGGATCTCGGCAAGCTTCCCAGGCCTTTCCATGCGGATGCAGTTATGACCTTCGGCGCGCATCGCCGGCTTGAACAGTCCGCGCTTGATGGTGTCGTGCATGTAGACCATGTGCTTGTTGGGATAGACGAACTTGAGCTTGCCCAGCACATTGGTCGGCCCCGGCGCCTGGACGAAGGCGATGCTGCCCATGTTCACGCTGCCCCAGTTGATGCTGCCGGGATCGACGACGCGGCCGTTGTATTTCACCTTGAGACCGTGCTCGCGGAGCACCGAGCCGCCGCCGAACCAGCCTCCACCGCGCAGATTGGGAAGAAGGTTCTCACGCACGATGGTGGGCGGCACGGTCCATTCCGGATTGAACACGATGGACTTCAGGTCGGCGGAGAAAACCGGGGTCGCGTATCTCAAGAGGCCGACGACGATCTTGTCGGCGTGGATCGTCTTCCCGTCTTTCACCACGTAGAGCATGTACTCCGGGACGTTGTCCTGGACGTAGACCTTGCCGAGGTCCTCGGGCATCCAGCGCCAGCGCTCCATGTTGATGACAATCTGCTGGATGTCGCGCTCGCTCGCGGGCTTGCTCGCACCGCCGCCGCCGCGGGCCTTTACCAGCGCCTTGCGCAGATTCTGGAACTGCTCATGCTTCGGATGCAGCGACTGGAGATAGGCGTCGGGTGTAGACAAGACGGAAATCTCGCCGAGCACGATCTTCGGGTCGCGGATGGGAGGCTCCTGGTCGAGGATCTTGCTTAAGCTTGCCGGGTTCGCACGGCCGCCGCGGGCGTAGCGCGCATATTTCAAGATGGCGAGTTGCAGTTTGATCTCGGCAACTGCCTGCTCGTCGGGGCTGTCCGTCAGTGCGCCGGCCGGAGGCAGTTGAAAGGCGGAGGCTGAAAGACCCCACTCATCCGCCTTGCCGATCGCGTTGATGACCTCCTGCGCTTTCGCCGAGAACCCCATGGGCGTGACCCACACCGTCGGCCCGCTACGATTGGCATAGAAGGCGTCGAGCGCCGCAAGATCGGCGGGATCGGCGCCCTTGCGCAAATTCGCATCGCCAAGCTTGCTTCGAACGCTTGCGACGATGGGATCGGCGGGGGCGGCTGGTTCAGCAGCGGCGCTCGGTGGCGTCGGGCTTGCCGTGTTCGGCGCGCTCGGGGCCGGCACGGTTGCCGTGGAGGAGGGCGCTGTCGCGCTCGGAAGTGCATTGGCCGCAGGAGTCTGGGCGACCGGTTGCTCTGCTGTTGCCACGTCCTCGGCGACGACTGCGGCCGGAACAAGCAACGCAAACACCAGGGCAAGACCACCAGCAGCAATGACGGCGATGAACGATCGTCCGTGCATGTGCGTTTCCCCCCGAACTGGAAGAGGTTAGTCCGAGAACGGCGCAACCGCCACAGCGATCTACTTTAGTCGCATATCGCCAAAGTTGAGCCTTCCCTAGAATCGGGGCGCGTAAGTCGCGGGATCGTGCGTTTTTTCACTGGGTGACTGATGCAGGTCGGCCACAGCAAAAACGCCGATCTTGCTTGACCGAGCCGATCTGTGGACAAGCTGTGTGTAAGCCCTCTTGGCCAAGCCCTTTTTCGAAGCGAAACCGGACAGTGTGCAACGACCGCGGCCCCCGGCTGACCCGCCAGGATTTCCTGCGCGCGAGCCTTGCTCTCGCCGCCGTGCCGCTTCTGCGCGCCGTGCCGGCTCATGCCGCGGCGCCGGCGCCGGACTCCGTAGAGCTCAGCGAGATCGCACCTGGCGTGTTCGTGCATCAGGGACGCGTCGAGATGCAGTCGCCTGAGAATGAGGGCGACATGGCGAATGCCGGCTTCGTCGTCGGCAGCGAATCCGTCGCTGTGATCGACACTCTGGCGAGCGCCGTCGTGGGAGAGCGCCTGCGGAACGCCGTCCGCGCCGTCACCGACAAGCCGATCCGCTACGTGATCAACACCCACATGCATCCCGACCATGTCTTCGGCAATGCCGTGTTCAAGGAGGATGCTCCGGTCTTCGTCGCCAATCACAAGCTTGCCCGCGGGCTCGGTTCACGCGCCGAGCGCTATCTCGCCACCAGCAAGCGCATGCTCGGCAAGGAGGCATTCCAGGGCATCGAGGTCGTGCTGCCGACCCTTGCCGTCGACGACAAGCTCTCGCTCGATCTCGGCGGCCGCACGCTCCTGCTCGAGACGCAGAGGACGGCGCACACCGACAACGATCTCACCGTCACCGACAGTGCGACCAACACTTTGTTCTTGGGCGATCTCCTCTTCTCAGTGCATGTGCCAACGCTTGACGGCTCGATCCTCGGCTGGCTCGCGCTGATCGACGATCTGAAGAAGCGGAACGCCGCCCGCGTCGTTCCGGGTCATGGGCCTCATGCCATGGAGCTGCCGGAGGCTTTCGAGCCCGAGCAGGTCTACCTCGCCGCCATCGTCACCGACGTGCGCAACCTGATCAAGGAAGGCAAGACGCTTGAGGACGCGACCAAGACGGCGGGCTTCGAGGAGCGCGACGCTTGGAAGCTGTTCGATCACTATCACGTTAGGAACGTGACGGCGGCCTTCGCCGAACTCGAATGGGAATGATTAGCGTTATGAGCGCGAAAAAATGCCAAATGATCCGGAGACGTTTGAAGAGGCTCAGGCGTGGGCAAAAATGCGCGAGGCGGAAACTGGGGTCGCGCCAAAGAGCGTCGCAAATCCGTTGAAAGGGCTTTTCTTTGATCTCGACAAGTCCACCTTCACAAGAGCGGTATGGGACGAGGATAACAACTTGGTCGAGATGACCTACTGCGCCGTCACGGGTGGCGTCGTAAGTAAAAAGGTTACAAAGAGGCGGTAAACATTGTCAGCTCTGGGGGCGGGCGTTGGGGAAGAAGAGCTGCTGGCCATCGATCTTGTAGTCGGCGATCGCGGCTTGTCCCTCTGAACCCGTGAGCCAGTCGATGAAGGCCTGCCCATCTTTGGCTTTCACATTGGGGTGCTTCGCCGGATTGACGAGGATCACACCATATTGGTTGAAGAGCTTGTCGTCGCCTTCGACCAAAACCTTGAAGTCGTCCTTATTGGCGAATGCGAGCCAGGTGCCCCGATCCGTCAGAGCATAGGCCTGTTTCCCGACGGCGATGTTCAGTGTGGCGCCCATGCCGGAGCCAGTCTCCAAATACCAGCTGCCGCTAGACTTCTTTGGATCTACGCCGGACTGCTGCCATAGCATCAGTTCGGCCTTGTTCGTTCCTGAGTCATCCGCACGGGACGCAAAGGGAGCCTGCGCCTCGGCAATCTTCTTCAACGCCTCCGGCGCTTGACTCATTCCCGCAATCCGAGCGGGATCGGTCGCGGGCCCGACAATTATAAAATCGTTGTACATGACGGGATAGCGCTTCACGCCCCATCCGTTCGCCACGAACTTCTCCTCGTCCGGCTGGGAATGCACCAGGACCACGTCTCCGTCGCCTTTCTCAGCATTCTTTAAGGCCTGCCCAGTGCCAACCGCCACCACCCGCACCTCAATTCCGGTCTTCTTTGTGAAAAGCGGCAAAATGTGCTCGAACAGGCCAGAGTTTTGAGTCGAAGTCGTCGATTGGACGATGATGAAATTGTCCGCCGCCGGAGAGGTTGTGAAGGCTAGGGCGATTAGTGCGAGGGTTGCTAGAGCGAGCTTTAGAATGTCCCGCCGTCCGAATGCACCGCCCATGATCGTCCTCCTATGTCAAAGCACGAGGCCGCCCGCTATGAAAGCTCGTGCCGTATCGCTCACAGGACGCTCGAAGAAGCGCCGCGCGGGCTGATGCTCGATAAGTCGGCCGTGATGCAAGAAAATTACATCGTGCGCGAGCCTTCGCGCTTGGCCCACGTCGTGGGTCACGACAATCACTTTGATACCACGGTGCTTGGCGTCGATGAGTAGCCGCTCGATGGCGAGCGTCGACGCGGGATCGAGGCTTGCGGTCGGCTCATCGAGAAAAAGCACTTCTGGATCGAGGCTTAGGGCTCGAGCAAGGCAAAGCCGCTGCTGCTCGCCACCGGAAAGCACCCGTGCCGGTGTGAACGCATGGTGTTGCAGTCCGGCAAGCTCCAGAGCTTGCAGTGCGCGAGTGGCGCGTTCGCTCCGCGCAATGCCGCGCAGGCCAAGCGCGTAGGCGACGTTGGCAGCTGCGGTCCGGCGGAGCAGCACCGGCTTTTGAAACACCATGGCTTGGCGACGCCGGATCTCGTCATCCATCGGTGCGTTGCCCCAAAGAATGACGCCCTCGGTTGGCTTGATGAGTCCGTGCATCAATCGAAGCAGTAGGCTCTTTCCTGCGCCATTCGGCCCCAAGATGACCGTGATGCCTCGGTCCCGCACCTTAAGGTCAATGCGGTCGATCAACCGCCGTCCGCTAGTTTCGAGAGAGAGATGCCTGAGCTCGAGCGGCAATAAGCCCCCAGCGGAAGGCGCCCCCGAGTTTAAGGCGTCTTGCGATCTTGGCTGCTCAAGCATAGGCAAAACGGGATGCGAGCCTTCTGACACCCATCAGGGCCACATTGACGGCGAGCGCAATCGCAAGAAGGATCATGCCTAGAGCAAGCGCAAGGGCAATATTGCCCTTGGAGGTTTCCAGCGCAATCGTCGTGGTCATGGTTCGCGTCACATGGTCGATATTGCCGCCGACGATCATGACCGCGCCAACCTCGGCGATGGCACGCCCAAAGCCGGCCAGAACCGCGGTGATCAACCGGTAGCGGCCATCCCAAAGGAGGGTCGTCACGATTTCCGCCGATGACGCTCCGAGCGAGCGGAGCTGATCACGATACTCCTCGAGCAAGTCCTCGCAGGTTTGGCGCGTCAGCGCGGCAACGATGGGAGTAACCAGGATGACTTGCGCAATGATCATGGCTTCCGGCGTGTAGAGGAGTTGCAGCACGCCGAGCGGACCCGCGTTGGAAAGGAGCAAGTAGACAATCAGACCCGCCACAACTGGCGGGAGTCCCATAAGCGCATGCAGGATGGCGGCTACCGCGCCCCGTCCAGGGAAACGGTACACCGCCAGCATCCCACCGACAGCAAAGCCGATGAGGGTTGCGAGAGCCACCGCCGTTAGCGTGACCTTTAGAGAAAGCCCGATGATTTCTAGGAGTTGTGGATCGAGCGTAGCGATTTGCCGTAGGGCGGCATGGAAGGCTTGGGAGAGATCCAGCATCTGGGCACCTTACATCAGCGGGAGGGACACTGACCGCGCTTAAACAGTAATGCGTGCAATGCGGGAAAAGAAGGCGTCGGTGGGGCTTACTTGCCGGTCAGCGCCAGGCGCGGTAAGGATTTACTCTACATTCGGCTAAATCGTTGGCCGGTCTGGCTCCATGGTCGCGAGAGAATGGAGAAGAGGTAGCGTGGGGCAGAAGGCTGCAACCAACGGAGGCCAGAACCGGCGGGCCCTGAACGTGGGATCGCGGAAGCGGGCCCGAGCTTTCCCCAAGGGACGACAGCTTGACGGCGACGCGCTCCGCGAAGTTCGTGAACTTCTTGGCTCTCGGCCTCGCCGGCCCGATCTCCTGATCGAATTTCTCCACCTCATCCAGGATCGCTACCATTACCTTTCGGCCCCCCACTTGCGCGCATTGTGCGACGAGATGCGCCTGCCACAGGCGGCGGTCTACGAGGTCGCGACCTTTTATTCTCATTTCGATGTGGTGAAGGAAGGCGAGACTCCGCCGCCACCGACCACGATCCGGGTTTGCGATTCGATCACCTGCGAGCTGAAGGGCGCAGAGGCGTTACTCGCCTCGCTCAAAGCGCGCGAGAATCCATCCTCGGTGCGCGTCCTCAGGGCTCCCTGCATGGGCCGCTGCGACACCGCTCCGGTGTGCGAAGTCGGACACCTGCATGTCGATTACGCCACGGTCGAATCTGTGCAGGCCGTGGCGGAAAGCGACAGGCGCGAGCCCGAGATTCCCGCTTATCAGAATTTGGCTGAGTATCGGGCGACAGGAGGCTACTCCATCCTCGAAAGCTGCCGTTCTGGCGCGCGCAACGTGGATGCGGTCATTGCCGAACTCTCCGATGGAGGCCTGAGAGGCTTGGGCGGCGCGGGGTTCCCCACGGGGCGCAAGTGGCAGATCGTGCGGTCCTATCCAGGCCCGCGATTGATGACCATCAACGGCGACGAGGGCGAGCCCGGCACCTTCAAGGACCGCTTCTATCTCGAGCGCGAGCCTCACTCGATGTTCGAAGGGGCGCTGATCGCGGCCTGGGCAGTCGATGCAGAGCGCATCTACCTCTATATGCGCGACGAATATCCGGCCGTGCTCCACATCCTCGCGCATGAGATAGGCGCACTGGAAAAGGCTGGCCTGAGTGACCCTGGCCAGATTGAGCTTCGCCGCGGTGCCGGCGCCTACATTTGCGGAGAAGAGTCGGCAATGATCGAATCGATCGAAGGTAAGCGTGGCTATCCCCGCAACCGGCCGCCCTATATCGCCGAGGTTGGAGTGTTCGGGCGACCAACCCTCAATCAGAATGTGGAGACGCTTTATTGGGTGCCGAAGATTCTGGCCAAGGGCGCCGCATGGTTTGCCGCTCAGGGTATCAATGGCGGCAAAGGCTTGCGCTCATGGTCGGTGTCGGGACGCGTCAAGAAGCCTGGCGTCATCCTGGCTCCCGCTGGGATCACCGCGCTTGAGCTGATCGAGCGCGCTGGCGGCATGGAAGACGGCCACACCTTCAAGGCTTATCTCCCCGGAGGTGCCTCCGGAGGCGTGTTGCCCGCAAGTCTCGCCGACCTGCCGCTCGATTTCGGAACCCTCGACAAATATGGCTCGTTTGTCGGTAGCCATGCCATCGTCGTCTTTTCAGAGACGGACGACATTGCCGCAGTGGTGCTCAACTTGCTGCGATTCTTCAAGGATGAAGTCCTGCGGCCAGTGCACGCCATGTCGCGTGGGTTGCGACAAGGCGGTTGCCTTGCTCGAGAGGGATGAGTGGGACGGCGAGCTTCTCAACGAGCTTGCCCAGACCATGCGCGATGCCTCGATTTGCGGTCTTGGGCAAGCGGCTCCCAATGCCTTTATTACCGCTTTGGAACATTTCTCAAGCAAGCACGCTCGCACAAAGACAGCGGGCCAACCGGATCGATACTAGGATATCGAAGCGATAAGGCCATGACAGACCAACTTCTATTCACGCTTGATGGAAATGTGGTCGGCGCCCGGCCGGGCGAAACGATCTGGCAGGTCGCCAAGCGCGAAGGCATCGACATTCCGCATCTCTGCTGGCTACCGGAACCTGGCTACCGCGCCGACGGCAATTGCCGAGCCTGCATGGTGGAGGTCGAGGGCGAGCGTGTGCTCACTGCGTCTTGCATACGCAAGCCTACGCCGAACATGGTGGTGAAGACCGCCACCGATCGCGCCGTAAAAGCGCGCCGGATGGTCATGGAGCTATTACTCGCCGATCAGCCCCCGCAAGAGGCTTCACCGGATCGCGTGTCGAACTTCTGGCATTGGGCCGAGCTCCAGAAAATCGACAGTTCGCGCTTCCCCGCCCACGACATTCTGAAGCCCGATCTGTCCCACCCCGCCATGGCGGTCAATCTCGATGCCTGCATCGATTGTGGTCTGTGCGTACGCGCTTGCCGCGAGGTTCAAGTTAATGACGTGATCGGCATGGGCTTCCGCAACATTGACACCCGCCCCGTCTTCGACTTCGACGATCCGATGGGGCTGTCCACCTGCGTTGCCTGCGGAGAATGCGTACAGGCCTGTCCCACCGGCGCGCTCATGCCGAAATCGATCCTAGATCCGATTACTCAGCATGGCAGCCGCGAGGTCGATCGCCAGGTTCATTCGGTCTGCCCCTATTGCGGCGTCGGCTGCCAGATCAGCTATCAGATCAAGGACAATACAATCGCTTTCGTGCAGGGCCGGAATGGTTACTCCAATGAGAATCGCCTGTGCGTCAAAGGCCGCTTCGGCTTCGACTATGTGAACAATCCGCAGCGGCTGATGAAGCCATTGATCCGCAAGCCGGGCTTGCCAAAGCGTCTGGATGTCGATCCCTCAAACCCGCTCAGTCATTTCCGCGAGGCGAGTTGGGAGGAGGCATTGGACGTCGCTGCGAACGGGCTTGCGCGTGTGGCCGAGCAGCATGGCGACGGTTCCATTGCCGGGTTCGGTTCGGCAAAATGCACGAACGAAGAGGCCTATCTGTTCCAGAAGCTGATCCGCACGCGCTTCCGCAACAACAACATCGATCACTGCACGCGTCTCTGTCACGCCTCGTCAGTAGCGGCGCTGATCGAAGGCATAGGTTCGGGCGCCGTGACCGCCACCTTCAACGAGGTCGAGCACGCCGACGTCATCATGATCATTGGCGCCAACCCGACAGAGAACCATCCCGTGGCCGCGACCTTCTTCAAACAGGCGGCGAAGCGCGGCGCTACGCTCATCGTCATCGATCCGCGGGGCTCGGCGCTGCGCGAGTACGCGACCTACATGTTGCGGTTCAAGCCCGCAAGCGACGTTGCGCTCCTTAACGCCATCATGCATGTGATCGTTGAAGAGAAGCTCTATGACGTCCAATACCTCCAGGCCCATACCGAGAATTTCGAGCGCCTGAAGGAGCACTTGTCGAGCTATAGCCCGGAATCTGTAGCCGATATCTGCGGCATCGACGCTGCTACTATCCGCAAGGTCGCGCAGGCCTTTGGCCGAGCTGAACGCGCCATGATCTTTTGGGGCATGGGCATCTCACAACACGTACACGGGACCGATAATGCGCGTTGCCTCATTGCCCTTTCGTTGATGTGCGGGCAAGTGGGCAGGCCGGGCACCGGACTGCACCCTCTGCGGGGACAGAACAATGTGCAGGGCGCTTCCGATGCGGGTCTCATTCCGATGTTTTATCCGGATTATGCCGACGTTACGAGCGAGGAGGTCCACCGGAAGTACGAAGAGCTGTGGCACACACCGCTATCGAGAAAATCCGGCCTCACCGTGGTCGAGATCATCAACGCGGCCAACGCCGGTGAAATCCGCGGCATGTACATTCAGGGCGAGAACCCTGCCATGTCCGACCCGGACCTCGATCATGCGCGAGCCGGCATTGCGAAGCTCGAGCATCTCGTCGTGCAGGACATCTTCCTCACGGAAACGGCGATGATGGCCGATGTCGTGCTCCCGGCGTCGGCATGGCCCGAAAAAAACGGTACCGTCACCAACACCAACCGTCAGGTGCAGATGGGCCGCAAAGCCCTCTATCTGCCTGGCGACACACGCGACGATCTCTGGATCATTGTCGAGATTGCCAAGCGCCTCGGGCTCAAATGGACCTATACCCATCCCGCCGAAGTGTTCGCCGAGATGAAGCTCGCCATGCCATCGCTCGAAAATATTACTTGGGAGCGGCTGGAGCGTGAATCTTCCATCATCTATCCCTGTCCAGAGCCGGATCATCCGGGCGATGCAATCGTGTTCGGAGAGGGATTCCCCACCGCGTCTGGTCGCGCCAAACTCGTTACCGTCGATGTGCAGCCTCCGGCCGAGGTGCCCGACCGCGACTTCCCCTTGGTGTTGATCACAGGACGGCAGCTCGAGCATTGGCACACGGGGGCCATGACGCGCCGCGCCGAGGTGCTCGATCTGTTGGAGCCGGGGCCGACCGCGAGCCTCAACCCCGCCACGCTCGGCCGCTATGGGGTTTATCCCGGCCAAATGGTGAGAGTGACCACCCGGCGGGGGAGCATCGAACTCACTGCCCGTGCCGATCGACACGTCCAGGAAGGCACGATCTTCATTCCATTCGCATACGTCGAGGCGGCGGCAAACGTACTTACTAACCCGCAGCTTGATCCGATCGGAATGATTCCCGAATACAAGTATTGCGCAGTGAGGATCGAACCCTCTCACGGCAAGGAGCGTCCCGAGGTCGAGTTCAGTCGGAACGTGACAGCGTCCGGTCTATAGGCCTACGTTCGAATAATGAACTTGCCTGAATCTGTCGTCGGCGTTCTTCTTGCAGGCGGCAAATCGAGCCGCATGGGCGGCGGCGATAAATGCCTTCTGCCGCTCGCCGGCGCGCCCATGCTTACGCATGTCGTGGATCGCCTAAGACCCCAGGTTTCCGATCTCATCCTCAATGCCAATGGTGACCTTACCCGTTTTGCGGCGTTCGGCCTGCCTATCGTCACGGACCGGGTCGGCGGTCACGCAGGACCACTTGCGGGCGTTCATGCCGGCATGGAATGGGCGATAGCCAATCGGCCAGCGAGCCGATTTGTGATCACCGCCGCGACGGACACGCCATTCTTTCCCACCGATCTCGTGGCACGGTTTTTGGCAAGTCTGGAAGGCGGCGAGCCAAAGCTTTTGGTGGCGCGGTCGGAGGAAGGAGTGCATCCGGTCTTCGGGCTGTGGCCCGTGTCGCTCGCGCTTGCGATCGAAACGTCGCTTGCAGGCGGCATGCGAAAAGTCCAAGCATGGGTTCGTGAGCATCAGGCCGAAGAGATTTTCTTTCCAAGCAGGGAGATGGGCGGCCGCAGGATCGATCCCTTCTTCAACCTCAACCGTCCAGAGGAGCTCGCCGAGGCCGAAGTACTTCTCGGAGGAGAAGCCGCATGAGGCCACCCGTCTTCGGGATTGCCGGCTGGAAGAATTCAGGAAAGACCACCATGGCGGCGCGGCTAGTTACTGAACTCACCGGGCGTGGTTATGCCATCACCGCCATCAAGCACGCGCATGAGAGCTTCGATATCGACCACCCTGGCCGCAACTCGTACCGGCTAAGAGAGGCAGGCGCGCGAAGGGTTGTCTTGTCATCGCCCAAGCGTTGGGCGCTTATGCATGAGATTGGCGATAGTCCGGAAATGTCCTTCAAAGACGTCCGGTCAGAGGCCGGACCTTGCGACTTGATTTTGGTCGAAGGCTTCAAGCGCGAGCAGTTTCCGAAGATCGAGCTTCGCAGGGAGGGCAGTGCCTCGCGGCAGCCGCTCACTGGCGTGCCGGAAATTGTCGCGGTTGCCTCGGACCGGCCTGGCGATGAGATCGAGTCCCTCCCTATCTTCCATCTAGATGATATACGAGGAATTTCCGATTTCATTGTCAGACATCTCAACCTTACACCGCGATGACCCGCAAGCTCGCCGATGATTGCTTCGTCCTCGACAAGGAACGGCTTCCGCATTGCGAGGCGCTCGCCATCCTGAAGTCCCGGGTGCGGCCGGTCGTTGAGGTGGAAGAGGTCACCCTGGACAATGCCGCTGGGCGCTATCTTGCCGAAGCCATCGTTGCCCCGAGACCCATCCCGTCCCACGACAACGCCGCGGTTGACGGCTACTCCTTCCCCCACACCTCTTATGACAAAGCGCAAGGGACACGCTTCAAGGTCGTAGGAGAAGCCTCAGCGGGGCATCCCTTCACGGAAGTGCCTCCGCCCGACAGCGCGGTTCGCATTTTCACCGGCGCGGTAATGCCAAGCGGGCATGACACCGTCGCCATGCAGGAGTTTGTGGGCATCGAGGAGCAGGAGGGGCAGTGGTTTGCAACTGTACCCGGCGGCTTGAAACAGGGTGTCAATCGCAGGCTCGCCGGCGAGGATTCAAAGCAGGGTGCCGTCCTGGTGAAGCCCGGTATGCGGCTCAGACCTCAAGACGTGGCGACCGCCGCCGCCTGCGGTCTAGATAGGCTTCGCTGCTACGCGCGGCTTCGGGTCGCCATCCTTTCGACCGGTGACGAGATCCTGCGCCCGGGAGACGTCTTCGAGCAAGGCAAGGTCTATGACGCCAACGCACCGATGCTGGACGGCCTGATCAAGTCCCTGGGCGCCGAGCCGGCAGCACTTGGGGTGCTCGAGGATGATGCGGATCGCGTACGCGCCGCTCTCAAGGATGCCGCATGCCGATACGACGTGCTCGTGATTTCTGGCGGAGCGAGTCAGGGCGCCGAGGACCATGTGGCGAAGACAATCGATGACATCGGAAAGCGTCACCTTTGGCAGATCGCGATTAAGCCCGGACGTCCGATGAGCTTCGGTCAGATCGGTAATTGCGCTGTTCTCAGCCTCCCCGGCAATCCGGTTGCGGTCTTCGTGTGTTTCCTGATCTATGTGAGGCCAGTGCTTGCGCGCCTCGCGGGTGGTGACTGGCCTGAACCCGTGCGCTATCCCTTGCCGGCCGCCTTCGCCCAGGCCAAGAAGGCGGGGCGGCGTGAGTTTTGGCGTGCACGGTTGGCGACGAACGGGGGGCAACTCTCCGTTGCCAAGTTCCCCCGCGACGGATCAGGGTTGATCTCGTCGTTGCGAGATGCCGACGGCCTGATCGAAGTCTCCGAGGAGGTGAGCGAAATAAAGGAGGGCGACACGGTCGACTTCATACCCTTTGCCGAGCTCGGCCTGTAGCCGACCTCAAGCTTCACGCTACATGGCTTGAGAGCGCACCCTTCACGCGATGAGGATGGGTGAAAACCTCAAAGCCGTCTTTGCGCGCGATTGCCACGAGAGTCATGCCGGCGGCGTCAGCCATTCTCACGGCCAAGGCGGTCGGCGCCGAGACTGCGACGATTAAAGGTCCGTAAATCGCCGCGGATTTTTGCACCATCTCGACCGATACGCGGCTGGTGAGAACAATAATCCCTTGTTGCGCCGTGGCATTCTCGCGGACGAGGGCACCCGCCAGCTTATCGAGCGCGTTATGGCGCCCAACATCCTCCCGCACCGCCACAAGGCCCCTGGCTGGGTGCCAGAAGCCCGCGGCATGCACTGCACGGGTCTCATGATTTAGGGTCTGTCGCGGAAAGAGCGAGTTGACCGCTGTCATGATCTGATCCGGCGTAAACACGAAACCTTCGTCCACCGCGGACGGCGGCCGCATTGCCTCGACGAGAACTCTCGATCCCGCAGAGCCCGCAACCTGTCGGGCCCGCCATCTTGCGCCGGCGACCCAAGAACTCTGCGGCATGCGGCGCCTTCAGCCAGATCCGCAACTCGACGCCGACGTCTTCCTCGACGATATCAATACCCTCGATGGCATCACTGGATGAAACGACACCCTCGGTGAGGCTAAAGCCAATGGCGAAGTCCTCCAGATCCTGGGGCGTCGCCATCATTACCGCGTACGAGGCGGTATTGAAGGTAAACGCAATGGCAGTCTCTTCCGGGATGGCGCGCTCGCCGCGGTCGTTGCCTGCGGTGCGATATACGGAGCGGGGTACACGAACTATGGGCGGTACCATCGTCTTTTCCTAGACAGTGTTTCTCCGAAAGGGCTCTGTCCTTTAATACTGCCAGCGCCAAGATTTCTACAGATCCAATAGGCCGCACTCCCTCGTGCATGTGAGGTCTGCTATTGGCACGTAACGGACATGCGAGAGCGCGCGCAAAGTCCGCTACTGACCCATAGCGGAAGACCGTAAGTGAGCATAGGAGCCGGGGGCTGTCATGCGGGGACTAGAAGGTTCGCCTTTCGCCGCGTCTGCGGTTGCATTCGTCTTTGCAGGTTGCCTGGGCGTTGGAACGGCTAAGGCCGCCGACCTCGGTGGCGATTGCTGTGCCGATCTCGAGGACCGCATCACGCAGCTCGAGGCAACAACAGTGCAAAAAGGCAATAAGAAGGTCACTGTCACGCTCTACGGCCGCGTGAATCGGTCACCAATTCTTCAAGTGTCATTCGTCCTGCGGCAAATCGAAAAGCAAGTCTCCGACTGAACGCCATAGCCGGACCTCGATGTCGCCACCGATTTCGAATGAGCCCGATTTGCGGGCATCCAGTTTGGCGCTTATTGCTCACCTTGTAGACTGGCGTTGAGGTTGATGCCGCAATAGGCTCTTGGCTAGTCCATAGGTAGCTGTGGTGAGCGAGGGCGCGCAAGGAGGTCAACCATGGCATCAGGTAAGAGGCAGCCTGGATTAGTCGCATCGCTGGCTGCCCTTGTCGCTGTCTGTACGCTTATGACATCGTTTGCCAGCGAGGCGGCAGAGGGCAAGAGCCTTTGGCCGGTCTATGAATCGGCATTGAAGGGCGCGAAGTACGTCGATCTTACGCACACGATCACGCCAAACATCCCGGTCTGGGCGGGCTTTGCCAACTCCACATTCGCGCCGGCGAGGGCCGGTTCGGACACGGAGGGATTCGCCAAGAAGGGCGATGTCTACACCCACGAAAAGCACGGCTTCGGGGCGACGGAATATGCGCTCCGCACAGATCAGCTCGGCACGCAGCTCGACCCGCCCGCCCATTGGGCGCCGGAATATCCGGCGATCGACGAGCTGCCGGCGACCTACGCCATCAGGCCGCTCGTGGTCATCTCGATCGTCGATCAGGTGAAGACCAACCCGAACTACGCGCTTCAGGTCGCCGATATCGAGGGCTGGGAGAAGAAGCACGGTCGCATTCCGGAAGGCTCCGTCGTCTTGGTGCGCTCGGATTGGTCGAAGGCCTGGCCAGATCGGAAGCTCACCACCTTGAAGGAATTCCCCGGCGTCGGGCTCGACGCGCTCAAGTTTCTGCACGAACAGCGCAATATCCTGTTCCACGGGCATGAGCCTCTCGACACGGACTCGACCCCGACCCTCGAGGGCGAACAGTGGCTGATGCATCAAGGCTATGCGCAGGCTGAAGGCGTCGCCAATCTCGACAAGGTTCCTGAGACCGGTGCGCTCGTCATTGTCGGCTATCCGAAGTTCGGAGGCGGGCTTGGTGGCTATGCGCGTTATATAGCCGTCTGTCCGCCCGACTGGCCCTATGGCGCAACGATCGGCCCGCAGGATGCGCCGTTGCCGAAATCCGAAAAGCCTTTGCACTACGACGCTGCGGTCGGCATGCGCATTCGGTGACACTGACGGAAAGCTGCGGTAGTCGCCGAGTGTCGAGGTCAGGATCGCTGGTCCGCCGAACAGCGCCGATGTCCGCTAATGGCACTTAGCGGACGTGCAAACCGCGCTGATGAATGTCCGCTTTGAGGGGAATAACGGACATGACGCGGACGTAGTGGCAAATTGTCCTCACGACTCGGATACCAGCAACTTCGCTGGAGAACTTAGTTCATTGAATCAGGCTTAGTGGCGCCCGCGTCTATTACCGAATGTGCTTCAAGTCCAGCAGCTGCGAATGTCCGTTATTGGCACAAAACGGACATGCCAGCTCATCCGCTGAATGTCCGCTATCAGGGGTAAAGCGGACATGACGCGGACGGGTCGTTATGTCCGCTAACGACCCTTAGCGGACAGCGTCCACTCTTCATTCGGATATATTATTTCCCCGCTTAGGAGACGATCATGTCCCCAGACGGGTTCGGAAACTATTCTGTTGTTATATTGTCTAGTCGGGACTTAGAGCCAATTGGCGTCCGCTTGCTCTGGAGATGGCCGTTAGACCTCCTGAGATTCCATGACGATATATCCGCCGCTTAAAATCCCTGAAACTCTCGCCGCCGGTCCCGGGCCTGGGAACACCGACCCTCGCGTGCTCGAACGCTTTGCCAAGACAGGCGTCGCCGACCACATGCAGAAGGACGTTCTGCGAGGCATGATTGAGGCCAAGGAGATGCTCCGCGAGCTCTGGGGCACCAAGAACCGCTACACTTACGGCGTGGGCGGCACGGGCTTCAGCGGGGTCGATTGCGTGCTCTCGATGATCCTGCCGGGCGACACGGTCGTGGTTTTCCCCAACGGCACCTTCTCCGGAATCGGTGGCCTTACCATCCGCATGAAGGCCTCCTCGAACGAGGAGTTGGCTGCGGATTCGTTTAACCCGAAGCCGAAGAACGTCGTGACGATGGAAACGCCGCATGGCGAATCGGTCATCGGCGAGTTCGTGGACAAGGCGCTCGCCGAGCACAAGCCGATGTGGGCCTTCATGGCCCATTGGGAGACTGGATCGGGCCGCATCAACGACCTCAAGGGCTTCAGCGACGCCTGCCTCAAGCACGGGGTGATGGGCATTGTCGACGCCGCTTCCAGCCTCGGTGTCGCCGAGTTCAACATCGACGACTATCCGGGCGTGGTCGCCTGGGCGTCGTGTCCGCAGAAGGGTGTTCTGTCGCTGCCGCTCACCTATGCGCCGGTGAGCTTCGCCGACAAGGCGATCGGCGTTGTAAAGAAGCGCGGCTGCTACACCTATGTGCACCATCCGATCCTCGAAGCACGTCATTGGGGCATCATCGACGGCAGGGACGTCTCGACGCCCATCTATCACCGCACCCACTCCTGCTATGCGGTGGCCGCGTTCCACGAGGCGTTGCGCATAATCCTAGGCTACGGGCGGCATCGTAAGGCCTCGGACTACGCCTATCACGAGAACGCGCTCCGCCAAGCCGTGGAGGGCATGGGCTGCGATGTCATTTCCAACACGACCAGCCTGATCGTACTCAATCTCCCCCGCAAGCTCTCAGGCAAAGAGAAGTATCTCGTCGCGGGATGCCGAGCGCAGGGCTTTGGCATCTGGCCGACCCTCTCCGAGCCGGTTCAGGTGCGAATCGGCATTCTTAATCAGCTGTCGCCGCAGCAGATCACCGAAATTACGAGCCGCTTCGCCGACGCCATGCTCGCCATGGGCGCCGAGTTCGACAAGGCGAAGGTGATGAACGAGCTCAAAGCTCATTACATGAAAGCCGCCTAGGAGCAGCGAACGGCCCGACCGCGTTTGCGGACTTGTCCGTGAGGAAGCAGCGCAAGAGAGGCGCTTTAAATGGGATCGGGCTCCTGCGGGGCGTCGTTCGGGGAGGCGGTATGGCCCGGCAGGATCGTCACGCTTGGCAGAAGCTGCTCGCGGACAGGCGGCAAGAGCACTAGCGACCACGTCCAACGCGTGTCTTGCCCCAGCGAGCGGCTTAACGGACAATGAACCCAGCCCGACTTCCATTTGCGGAGGGGAACGGAGATTGCGGTGGATTGCACTACAACCACTACGCAGCAATTTTGCCGCCATCGACGACAATGGATTGCCCGGTTAGGAAGGGCGCCTTGCACGCCAAAAACACGATGGTGTCTCCGATTTCTTCGGGAGTGGCCGCTCGCTTGACTGGCAACGCGCCTGGAAAAGTGCCTTCCGACCCGCGCCTGGGTCCGCAGGGCGAGGAAGAGCTAGGGGGCTATTGAACCGCCCTGTATCCACTCACGGCCGAAGACCCGCCATCAATGCTTTAGTCGCGGCCGGAGATGGGCCGTCAATAACGGCCCAATCGTGCTTCTCGCGCCATTTGGGCCCTGGGCCACGCATATAGTGCAGCTCTGGGCGGTAGTCGTCGAACAACGCCTTGGTTAGAGCCTGCCACGCCGCGAAGCCTTTGGTCGGCGACATGTTGGCGGATTGAACCATTTCCCTCGACTTTGCCATTTCGCTCACCTTACCGATCACGTACTGTTACAAGGGTTTCAAACGCCCATTTGAAATTCAAACACTCGTTTGTGACCAAAAAATGACCGATGGGGATGGGCGGATAGAGAAAATCATTGTGAGGCCGCCGCAAAGGGCAGGCGCCTCGCGGCATGATCCGGCGATTGCATTGGCGCGCAAGCGCGCGTAAACTGAATTCAAACACTTGTTTGAATTTTCAACTGGATGCGAATGTCCCGCCCGGCCGAATATACGCGTAACAGCATCATGAAGGCCGCGGTGGCCCTGTTTGCCGAGCGGGGCTATGACGGCACAAGCATTCGGGCGATTGTCTCCAAAGCGCGCGTCAATCAGGCAGCGATCAACTACCATTTTAAGGGCAAGGAGGGGCTCTACTTCGAGGTGCTCAAGGTCGCCTTCGAGGGCTATCTACGGCTCGACAATTTCGACCCCGAGCGGCTTAAGGACATGCCGCGCGAGGAAGCCCTGCGCAGCTTCGTGCATCAACAGCTACGTCCGCTTCTTGCCCGCGATCAGATGAGCCGATACATACGCATCTTCGCTTGGGAGAACGTCCGTCCCAGCAAGGCGCTGACCAATTTCGTCAAGACCGGCGCCATGCCGTTTCTCGCCAGCGCCACCGCGCTCGTGCGGCGTTTCCTTCCGCACGGAACCTCGGACCACGACGCCATGTGCGCCGCCATCTCACTGATGGGTCAATGCAGCGTGTTCGTACGCAATCGCGAGCAGTTCGCGCAGCCGCCGTTCAACCTGACAATCGACGAGGCCTTCGTTGCGCGGCTGACCGATTTCATCAGCACATTAGCCTTGAAGGGTCTGGCGCAAGAGGCGCTTACGTCAACCGCGTGAGCGCCCAGCTCGCCGGTATTTGAAGGGGCGTCCAGCTCGCCAGCCGAACGCCCCCGCCCTGCGAACCCGCCCCCAGTACCATCAGGGCGAAGTCAAGGCGGGCGCAATCTGACGTGATCGACCCTCCGCGCGATGTGAAACTGTGCCAATTTCTTGAGTAAACAGGCCAACGAAGACTCGGCATGGTCTCAGAACAGCGCAAAACGGCGCTCCGAACTCTGAGCGCTCTGCTACGATCAGGAAAGCTGATCACTCGATCAACAAATCTAATGACAGAGCCGCAACCTTAGGTTTAGCTATTTGCGAAGGGGGCTGCCCTCAACATCTCGGTCCGACTTTCTGGGACAGTCAATGCGGCTTCCGATTGGAGCAAGTCAGCATGCCGGCGAAGGCGCTAGCACTCCCGACAAGCCTACTAGGCAACGGTCGTGCACGATTGGGACCTGATGTCGCCGCGCTAATTCTTGTCGGGTTGGTATATTTTGCGCTTGCCTATCTCGGACTGCGGCTTGCCTCGATTAATCCGAGCGCCACACCCATCTGGCCTCCGACGGGTTTGGCCATCGCAGCCATTTTATTGTGGGGCAATCGGATTGCGCCTGCCATCTTTATTGCCGCCTTTCTGATCAATCAGCTTACCGCAGGCTCGATTTTCACCTCATTAGCCATTGCAGGCGGCAATACTCTTGAGGCGGTGATTGCGGGCTACCTCGTCAGGCATTGGGCGGAGGGTGAGCAGGTTTTCGACACGCCTATTGGCGTAATGAAATTCACGCTAATTAGCCTTGCCGCGACGGTGGTCAGTGCCACGATAGGAGTGAGCAGTCTGACGCTCGCTGGCTATGCTGGAACGAGCAGTTTCATTTCAGTCTGGCTCACCTGGTGGCTCGGCGATTTGGCGGGGGCTCTTGTTGTTACCCCAGTTGTGCTGCTCTGGGCCAAAAGCGAACCAGCATCACTCACGCCACCTCAAATTACCGGAACAGGATTGACTTATCTTGCCGCAGTTGCGGTCGGAGTGATGGTTTTTGGCTGTCCCGTGATGCATCACATCCCCGTTCACGAAGCGCTGGGTTTTCTCATCGTTCTGCCGTTGCTGTGGGCGTCCCTCCGTCAGGGCCCACGGGATACCGCTACCGTGGCGCTTATCATTTCCGCATTCGCGGTTGGGTGTACGCTGTTGCAGTGCGGGCTCTTCGCCAAGCCAAGCCTCAACGACTCATTCATACTGTTGCTGGCCTTCACGATCAGCACTTCCGTGCTCTCCCTCGCTCTAAGCACCGATGTAGCGGTGAGACGCCGCATTGAGAATCAGCTAAGACAGCGCGCCTTCGAAACTGAGGCGTTATGGCAAGCCACTGTTCACGTGGCCTTTGGCGGCTCTTTTGAAGATCTCCTTCGCGGCTGCCTGGAGCGGATCTGCCGGGTGACGGGCTGGCCCGTTGGACATGTTTACCTTCCAGACGATGTCTCCGCCCCACGCCGCTTGCTTCCGAGTCCAGTTTGGAATTTTGAACGCGATGACCTAGCCCCGCTCGCTCATGAAACAGCAGGAGTTGTGTTGGCGCTTGGCCAGGGCGTTCCCGGTAAGGTATGGGCGAGTGGAAAGTCGGAATGTATAGGAAACATTTCAAAGACGGCCAACCAACCTAGGAAGCCAATCCTGCTGAAACATGGGCTCCACGCTGCCTTCGGCTTTCCGCTCTACGCAGAGGGGAAGCTTCAGGCCGTCCTGGAGTTCTTCTCGGAAACGAATCAACCGCCCGACCAGCATGTCCTTCATGTCGTGCAAAGCATTGGAGAGCAGCTTGGGCGGGTTCTCGAGCGCCAACGGGGTCAGCAGCAACAACGAGAGGCGGTGGCGATTTCAGATGCTCTCAATCTCACGACCATTCGCTCGAACGCGTTAGAGGCAACACTGAATGGGCTCACCTCCGGTGTCTATCTCACGGACCGCCAAGGCCGAATCGTTTACATGAACCGTGCCGCTGAGCACCAAGTCCGTACCAGCAATGCAATTCGCGTTACGAATAATCATCTTGCTCCCATCGACCGCATGGCGAAACTTGCACTCGCCAAGGCCATTGACGAGGCAACTGGCGACGAGGCCGATCTGCCAACCAGCGGCGCTACGATTGCTCTCCCCGGGGCAGACAATGCAGGTCTAATCGCCACCATCCTCCCGCTCGAGCGCGGCGAACGCCAAAGCATCCGCGGGACCTTCTCGGGAATGGTGGCAATCTTCGTGCAAGACCCAGTCGTGATGCCACCCTTCCCAGGCGAGGCCTTCGCCGAGCTCTATGGTCTCACGAGGAGCGAGCTACGTGTGCTCCTCACCATGGCGCCAGGGCTCAGCGTCAAGGAAGCGGCTGAGATGCTGGGGATCGGCGAGAACACGGCCAAGACCCACCTGCAACACATTCACTCGAAGACCGGCACCTCGAAGCAGACCGAGCTTATGCGTTTGTTCATGAGTTCCACACCGCCGGTCAACGCGGGCCAACAGCCAGCGGGCGGGCGCTAGGGGAAATACCGGCTATGAGCCCTTTGAACTCCTGGGGCTTAAGGCTGGCGCTCAGGCGTTGCGCCCAAAAGCTTAAGGTTGTCTCTCGCTGCTTCCAGAGAGGGGTCGATCTCAAGCGCCTTACGGTAGTGCGCGATGGCCTTTCGTTCGTCGTGCATCGCCTCGTAGGCCCAGCCTAGGCTGCAATAGGCCAGGGCCGATTTCGGGTTGAGCTCAAGAGCCTTGTTCAAGTCGGCTATGGCGTGGTCGAACTCACCCTTTTCATAGTGGGCGCTACCCCTGTTGGTGTAGGCGGAGGCATCGTTTGGCTCGATCTCAATGGCCCTGGTGAAGTCGGCTATGGCGCTGTCGAAATCAAATGCCTCGAGATGCGCGGTCCCCCGAGCGAAGTACGGGGTGGGATTGTGGGGATTGGATTCAATTGCGTTGGTGTAATCCGAGATCGCGCAGTCAACCTCTTGCTCCTGGATCCGATCCCCCCCGGCCTCTGTCCCGGACCGCCAAGGTGTCAAAGAAAACGTAAGAGGCCGTATCATTCGGTGTCACCCTCTCAGCTGATCTTAGCCATCCCTGCGCGCTCGATCCGAACCGCTGGCAACAGACGATCGGCATCTGATCTAGAAAATGTGCATAACGAGCTAAGGTTCCACATAGGTACAAGGCTTCTCATAGGCGCTGTTCGCGATAACCACATATCATCATTGGTTATTGGTCGATCAGCAGGGCTTATCGGATGGCGCCGTCAGCGCGCCAAATTGGTTCAGTTAGGAGAGGCGGCCCTGCAACGTCGCGATGAAAGGCCCTGCAACGTCGCGATGAAAAATGTGCTGACCTTCGACGCTGTCGCCGACGCCGCGACAGCATGGCGTTACTGATCGTCCCGTCGCTCGTTGGGCGGCTGTCGTTCGGTGAGGAGCTCACCCGGCGTCGCCGCGGGGGATTTTGTTCGCCTGAAAAAGACCCCCTGTACCCTAAATGCATCAGTCCAGACTTGTCAGTCACTCTCATCCAAAAGGATGATGCCGAAGCACAGGGAATAAGAGCGAATTCACGCCAGAAGAATCGGGCTACGTGGCAAGGCCAGCGCTAGTTCGAAAAAGGATGCGTGGTCATCCGCTCAAGGGGTCTTGAGCAGGCAATCTGGAAGGGAGATCCTAAATGTTCTCGCTCAGTCGTATCCAGTTCTCGAAGTTCGCTGCAATGGGCAGCCTCGTCGTCCTTAGCACTCTGGGAACCCCCACACGTGCTGACGAGCTGGCCCAGAATTTAGGACCGGTTGGGCCTCACGAGGCCATTCTCACCGAGGTTGGCAGTGAACGTGTTATAGCGTTTTATGAGCCCGACAACGGTCGCTGCGCTGTCCATGCGGTGGTCTTTGACAAAACGGACGCCCACACCGGTATGACCACGGCGGCGCGCGTTCGAATTAGCCTAGAACCAAGTCAGATTGTCCACATCGACAGTGCCCAGAAGGAGTCGCTCAAGTCGCTCAATCTGCAGTGCGGTGAAAATGCTGAAAAGCTTACGATCATCGACGCCGATAGCTCGGTTGCCTCCGGCATCACGATCCAGCCACCCGGACAACCCATCAAAGCCAATGCATCGGGCTTTTGACCGGGAGGACGGGTAACCCGGAAACTGCTCGTTTCATTCCTTGCCTCTCTCACTGGGCCTTGGACGGCGCAATCGTTTGAGGCCCACTTTTTCCGCGTGATGCATCGTATGCCCGCGAGCCGAAGTGCCATGCATCGGACAGTCGGTTGGCTTCTAATTATTCTGACCCTAACTGCTCCGACCGGAGGCGGTAAGGTCACGGCAGCGGAAATCATGACGCCTTTGGAGCGGGTAGCAAGCACGCCTAAAGGTCAGCTGAATAGTCCCTACCAAGACTTCGCCAGCGTCGTTGAGGAAGGCCATCGCAAATACATGGCGGCAGGCTGCAATGGCTGCCACGGCGGGGGCGGCGGTGGTGGCATGGCCGCACCTTTAACCAATCCTATTTGGATCTATGGTGATGACGACGACACACTGTTCCGGCTGATCGCACTTGGCACAGGTAAGTTGAGTCCCGGCGATGCGTTTGGAAAGCTAGGCTACCGCCGAAAGGGCTCCGAGGCTGTCGTCGGGCCGATGCCGCCCTTCGGAGACATTATCAAAACCGATGACGACCTCTGGAAGATTATCGCCTGGATAAGGTCGGTGTATTGCGGCCGGCGAGCGGAAGGATGTTAGCGCCAGTTGAAAAATCCCACAGCGCGAATCGGCGGCACTGACGGCGCGCCAGAGACGCCGTTAACCCGATCTGGGAGCGATGACTTCCACGTTGGTGCTTAATGGACGCCGCTACGCCCTAGGCGAGCGACTTCCGCTTCTGGCACTTAGCGGACATCCCACCCGCACCGACAAATGTCCGCCGTTGGGAGCAAAGCGGACATGACGCGGACTTCCGCTGATGACCCATCTCAGAAATAAGCGTTCCTGACCAAAGGCGCTACGCGGTCGTCCTGTCGCGCGCTGCTAGTTCTACTTCTGATGCGGGGTGCCGAGGTACGGAAACTCCTTGAGAATGGAATGCCCTCCCAGCGGTTTGAAACCGCACACCGACAGCTTAGCCCGACAGCAGGAGCGGGAATTGCTCGCGCGCCTTACTGCGACAAGGTGCTGTTGCTGCTTAGTGCCACAAGCCGACTCATGCACCGCATTAGCGGAAATTGGTGAGGGGTATCAGGGGATGTCCGCCTAGTGGCGCCCCGGGCCGGTACCGGCGAAGGCCACGCCACTCCGCCTTGCGCTTGCGTTTCCACATAGCTCATCCCCAATGGCCCTAAGCTGCAACAATATGTCGGCCCGTACAGGCCCAGAAGCCTTGTGCGGTGTCCCCATGCCCCGACAGCCCTTTCGCCCGCCCTGGGACGCCTGTATCCCCGCTGTAACCCGGCGCATTTTGCAGAAAGTGAGAGAGGCGGCAACGCGTTGGTTTTATTGGCTCACCGGGCCGGATTCGAACCAGCGACCCAGCGGTTAACAGGCGGTGCGTGAACGATCGCATCCGCTGGGCGTGCACTCACCGATGGCACGGGGTGCGGTCGTTGCGCGTAGCAGCTATAACTCAGTGGAGTTTTCGCGCATGTGTTACATGCAGTGTTACATCAGTCAATGGAAACGGCCAAAATCCGCCATTGTCCGTAATGGGAATGATATAAATGTCAAAGACGACCGAGGAGGAATTGATGCCCTGTAAAGCCAATCATGTCGGCAACGCTCTGTTGGCGGCGACGCTCGCCGCGTCGCTCTTGGCCCTGGCGTTGCCGGCCAGCGCCGAGGAGGATGTCTGGCCGGCGCTGAAGCAGGTGAATTTCGGCGACCGCGCCATCCAGGCGGAGGATGGCAAGGTCGTTCTCGATGCGCCGGTCACGGCGCTCGATGCATCCCTCGTTCCCCTTACGGTGCGCGTGCCGCCCGAGGTGAAGGACAAGCTCAAATCTCTGACCCTGATCATCGACAAGAACCCCACCCCGGTGGTGGCAAAAATCGAGTTCGGACCTGCAGCAGGAACGGGCGGCGAGCGCTCGGTCTCGACCCGCGTGCGCATTGACACGTTCTCACATGTTCGCGCGATCCTCGAGACCGAGGAAGGGAGCTTGCACATGACGACCAAGTTCGTGCAGGCCGCTGGCGGCTGCGCGGCCATGAACGCCAAGGACCCCGACACGGAAAATGTCGATCTCGGCAAGATGCTGGTGAAGACCTTCCCGCCGGCGCTCTCCACCGCGCCCTTGTTCGAAGCGCAGGTGATGCTCAAGCACCCGAACTCGAACGGCATGCAGCTCGATATCGATACCGGCGGCTACATCCCGGCCCGCTTCGTCAAGGAGATGACGGTGAAGCGCGGCAACGATCTCGTGCTCCACATGGAGAGCACTTTTTCGATCTCCACCAACCCGAACTTCCGGTTTACTTTCGGCCGCGGCGGCGACAACGAACTCGACGTCTCCATGGTCGACACCGACGGCACGGTGTTCACAGCGAAGTCGCAGCCAAGCGGGTCGTGATCTCCCCACGTCACGTTCCAAGCGTTTCGGTATGTAAAGTTCCAGGATGCCGCGCAGCGGGGCGCAATGCTGACACTGTGATTTACAGCGACCTCCGTCTCACCTTTCCAGGCTAGAAATGCGAAGAAGCCTCCTGAGCCCGGCGGCCGAACCGCGTGATAGGACTCAACGATCGGGGAGGGGGGAGTGGAGAAATTTTACCGCATTGGCGCGGCCGCCTTGGCCTGGTTCGCCATTCTCCTGCAATACTACCTGACCGTCACCAAGCCGGGCGCGCCGTTCATCGAGGCGACGGTCCGCTATTTCAGCTTCTTCACCATCCTCACCAACATTCTCGTCGCGCTCGCCCTGACGCTGCCCTGGCGGGCCTTCTTCACGCGGCCCTCGGTGCGCACGGTGATTCTCACCTACATCATCATCGTTGCGGTGATCTATCACTACCTGCTCGCCAAGCTGTGGAACCCGCAAGGCTGGCAGCTTCTCGCCGACACCATCGATCATGTGGTGACGCCGGCGCTCTATGTGATCGACTGGGTGCTGTTCGTGCCGAAGGGAACGATACGGTGGAAGTCAGCCTTCGCCTGGCTCCTCTATCCGCTCATCTACGCCGTCTATTCGCTGATCCACGGCGCGGCGACCGGCTTCTACCCCTATCCCTTCATCAATGTCGGCGAGCTCGGCTACGACAAGATGTTCCTCAACATGGGCGTGCTGGTGCTCGTGTTCCTAGGGCTCGGCCTCGCACTGATCGGCATCGATCGCCGCATGGGCCGCCACAACAACGCCGCCAAGGCCTAGCCCATTCTCCGAGCGTTTCCGTCGATCTCGCCGATCAGCTCCTTCAGCACGCGCACGGCCTCGTCGCGGTCGCTGCGGCCGAGATCGATGGTGACGCGCAAGCCGCCGGCGTTGCGGCGGATGATCTTGGCTGAGGGTGCGCCGGAGAGGCCGAGGACCTCATAGGCTTGGATCGGCTGGGCAATACCCTTGACCTTGAAGGATGGCGTCTCCTTCGCATTAACCAAGTCTTTCACCAGCGACCAGGTGTCGCGAGTGATCAGGATCGTGCCTGGATGGGCAGCGCCTTCAAGGCGCGAAGCGAGATTCACCGCAGCCCCAATGATGGTGTAGTCCATGCGGTCCTGGCTGCCGAAATTCCCCACCGTGCAGAAGCCGGTGTTGATCCCCATGCGCGCCTGGAAGGGGCGCTCGTGACCCATGTCGCGCCACTCGGCATCGAGCTCGGCGATGCGGGTCTGCATCTCGAGCGCCATGGCGACGCAGGCCTTGGCGTCCTCGGCCACGCCTCTCGTTTCAGGATCGCCGAAGAAGGCCAGGATGGCGTCGCCGACATATTTGTCGAGCGTGGCGCCGTATTTCAGCGCGATGCCAGCCATCTCGTTGAGATAGCGGTTGAGAATGGCGGTCAGCTCCTCCGATTCGAGTGTCTCCGTCGTTTCGGTGAAGCCGACGAGGTCGGAGAAGAAGATGGTGAGCTTCTTGCGATTCGACGCAATCCCGACCGGCTGCGTGCCCTGAAATATCGAGGCATAGACTTGCGGCGAGAGATATTTGGAGAGCTTGGTCGACAGCGTCTCGAGTTGCTCGGTGCGCTCGGCGAGCGCCTTGGTGCGCTCCTGCACGAGCGTGTCGAGCTTCTCTTCGCGGGCGAGCACGGTCTGGCCCATGCCTGAGAACACGCGAGCGAGCCTGCCGATCTCATCCGGCCGCGCCCCGACCAATTCCAGCGACTTCGGATTGAACCTTCGCTCCTCGATTGCCGTTGCCGCCGCGGTCAGCCGCTCGATCGGCGCGACCTGCCGCTTGGCGGTGAGGTAGATGAGAGCGACACCTGCGCCGAGCACGGCAAGCGCAATGAGCGCCGCGATGCCGATCTGATTCCGCACCGCCTGCCACATGCGCTCGGTCGGGATACGCACGAGTGCCGCGCCGATGATGCCCTTTCCGTCCGTATTGATCGGCGCGATGACGCTCAAGGCATCGGACAACAGCACCGAACGCGTTTGGTGATCGCGCAGTGCCTCCTTGATCGAGGTGATCTCGTCCTCGCTCGGGAACCGGGCCGAAGCGGGGCCCACGACCTCGGGGCCGGCGAGTTGGCCGAGCTTGGTGTCGAACACCCAGATGGCGTCGATGTCGCCGCTCGCGAGCAGCGCCTGCACCGCCCGGCCGAGACCGACCCGCGCCTTCAGGTCGGCGAGATATTTCGCGTTGAACCCCACTTGAACGATGCGTGGCTTATCCACGCCGCCGACGCCGGCGTATTTAAAATGCTGGTCGTCGATCTCACGCCGGCGCGCCTCCTGAATAACCTGATCCTTCTTGCCGCTGAGCAGCGGCCAGAACGCATAGGCCTGAGGCTGCTCCAGCGCCGATGGACTGAAGGTGAAGTCCACGTCGATGTTGCGGAGGTAGGCGTGGCCCTTCTCATCGGTGATCCAGAACTCGTCGAGCACTGTGGTGTCGGCAAGCTGGCGTAGCTGCCGATTGATTTCCTCGGGCGGGAAGCCTGCCTTCTCCGCCGCGTCGACGAAATGCGCGGTGATCCGCGCTTCAGCCACCATCTGGGTGCCGAGCATCTCCTCGACCTCGTTCGGGATCTCGTTGGCGAGGCCGGCGCTGCGCGCCAGGAGATTGGCCACCATCTGACCTGAGGCCTCGGCCGAGGTGAGGAGCGCGTTGCGCGTGTTCCATGCAAGCAACGCCGAGATGATGATGACGGCGCTGGCCAGGAGCCCGGTCACGAGCAACACCAACCTGGTTCGGTAACGCATGATCAAAGCTCCTTGAGCTTCCGGTCTCTTACCGTGGGGCCGGTAAGCGACATTTGCGCACTGGCATATCACAGGCCCGGCGCTGTTAATCTGGCGGTATCATTTGGGCGCAAAGAGTGGCGCGGAGGGGTCCAGAAAGAGCTTGAGTCGATGACGGAGGCGGACCATAGAAGGCGCAAAGCCGAACGGACCGAATCGCCGTCCGTCACAAGAACACAGGCTTTGATGGCGTCAGGCGCGGGGCAGGGGGCATTGGACCGGTTGGAGAGTCCCCATGGCTGAGCTCATCTTTGCGCTTTTGTCGCTCGCGGCTCTCTTCGCACTCGCCATGAACCGTGCGCCGCTCCGGGCTTGGGCCGTGGCGATCGCGCTGTTCACCCTGGCCCTGCAGGTTGGGCTCGGCTCGGGCCATCTCCATGCGCCCGTGTTCAATTTTTGGGCAGTTCTCGGCTGGCTCGTCGCAGGCGGCCTCTTCGCCCTGACCTTGCCGCGCATCAAACGCGACTATGTCGTGCTGCGGGCCTATCGCGCTCTGAAGGGCGCCATGCCGACCATCTCCGATACCGAGCGCGAGGCGCTCGAAGCCGGCACGGTCGGCTGGGACGCCGAGCTCTTCTCCGGCACGCCGGACTGGGCACGGCTGCGGCGGGTGCCACCAATCATGCTCACGCCCGAGGAGCGCGCCTTTCTCGATGGTCCCACCGAGGAGCTTTGCCGCAAGCTCAATGACTGGCGCATCCGCCATGAGCTGCACGACGTGCCTGAGAACATCTGGGATTTCGTCCGCGACCGGGGCTTTCTCGGCATGCACATCTCCAAGGAGCATGGCGGGCTCGGCTTCTCGGCGCAGGCGCAGTCGCTGGTGCTCGGCAAGATCTCGTCGCGAAGCCCAGACGGCGTCACCATCGTCATGGTGCCGAACTCGCTCGGGCCAGGCGAGCTGATCGAGAAATACGGCACCGAGGCGCAGAAGGCGCATTATTTGCCGCGGCTTGCGCGCGGCGAGGAAATTCCCTGCTTCGCGCTCACCGGGCCGTTCTCAGGCTCCGACGCAGCCTCGATGCGCGATGTCGGCGTGGTGACCAACGGCCGGCATGAGGGCAAGGAGACGCTCGGCATCAAGCTCACCTGGGACAAGCGCTACATCACCTTGGCGCCCAACGCGACGCTGCTCGGCCTCGCCTTCCGTCTGTTCGATCCTGAGAACCATCTCGGCCGGGGCGATGACGTCGGCATCACGCTCGCGCTCATCCCCACCGATCATCCAGGCGTCGAGATCGGGCGGCGGCATCTGCCATGCGGCGCGGCCTTCCCCAACGGTCCAACCTCCGGCAAGGACGTGTTCGTGCCGATGGAGTGGATCATCGGCGGCAAGGAGCGGGCAGGGCAGGGCTGGCGCATGTTGATGAGCTGCCTCGCAGCGGGGCGCTCCATCTCGCTTCCCGCCACAAGCGCCGCCGCCGCCAAATCTCTGCTCCGCACCACCACGGCCTACGCCCGCATCCGCAAGCAGTTCAATCTGCCGATCGGCTACATGGAGGGCGTGGAAGAGCCTTTGGCGCGCATGGTCGAGACGGCCTACGGCCTCGAGGCCGCGCGCGCCGTGACCGCCTCAATGGTCTCCGCCGGCGAGAAGCCCGCGGTCATCTCGGCGTTGCTCAAATATGTTTCGACCGACCGCATGCGGCAAAGCGTCAACGACGCGCTCGACATTCACGGTGGTCGCGGCATTTGCGACGGGCCTTCGAACTACATCCAGGGCGCCTATCAGATGGTGCCGGTCGGCATCACGGTTGAGGGCGCCAATATCCTGACCCGCACGCTGATCACCTTTGCTCAAGGCGCGCTCCGCAGTCATCCCTATCTCTTCACCGAGATCGAGGCGCTGCAGAACCGCGATCAGGACAAGGGCGTGCCCGACTTCGAGCGCGCTTTCGACGGCCATGTTGCGTTCACGCTGTCGAACATCTTCGGTTCGCTGTTCCACAATCTCACGCTCGGCGCCTTCGCCAGCGCCCCGCCAAATTCCGGCGCGACGCGGCGCTGGTGGAAGCAACTCGCCCGCGCTTCCCGCTCGTTTGCGCTTGTCGCCGACGCGACCGTGGCGCTGCTTGGCGGTGGGCTCAAGGTGAAGCAGAAGATCACCGGCCGCATGGCCGACGCGCTTGCCGAGCTTTATCTCTTGTCCTGCATCCTCAAGCGCTATGAGGATGACGGTTGCCCGCGCGCCGACCAGAAGTTCGTTGATTATTGCGCCGAGAATTGCCTCTACCGTTTCGACAAGGCTCTTGCCGGCACGCTCGACAATTTTCCGATTGCTTCGGTCGGCCTCGTGATGCGCCCGCTGGTGTTCCCGTACGGCTTCGCGCGCAATCCCGCGTCCGACAAGGACGGCAAGGCGATCGTGCGGGCGGCTCTTCAGCCCGGCGAGTTGCGCGACCGCCTCACCCGCGACATCTTCATCACCGACGATCCGAAGGATCGCGTTGGCCTGCTCGAGCACACGCTGCTGAAGGTCATCGCCGCCGAGGAAGCCGACAAGAAGCTCGAACGCGCCATTCGCAAGGGCGAGGTTCGCCGCGACTACAACAACGATTGGATCGCCGAGGCCGAGAAGAAGAATATCATAACCGCCGAGGAAGCGAGCGCGCTCGCTGAGGTCCGCGATCTCACCGCACGCGTGATTGCCGTCGATCATTTCGATGCCGCCGAGCTCGCGCGCGGCCAGCAGACTGCGCGCAACGCAGGGGCGCACAGCTTCATCCCGCCAAAGAACTCAATCGCCGCCGAATAAGGACGATCATGCCGACGCCGCTCCCCACGCTTCACGACTGGCGCCTTTCCGTCGACTACGAGGGCATCGCCTGGGCGCTCATGGACCGCGAAGGCGAGCGCGTGAATTCGATGGGTCGCAGGCTCATCGAGGAGCTTGGCGAGATCGTCAAATGGGCCGAGACCGCCGCCATCCACGGCGAGGTCAAGGGCCTCGTGCTGATGAGCGCCAAGCCGACCGGATTCCTGGTCGGCGCCGACATCCGCGAATTCTCGCGCTTCGCCACCGAGGCTCAGGTCAAGGAGGTGGTGAAGGAGACGCTTGGGCTGTTCGACAGCATCGAGAAGCTGCCGATCCCGGTGGTCGCCGCCATTCATGGTTTCTGCCTCGGCGGGGGGCTCGAGCTTGCCCTTGCCTGCCACTATCGCATCGCCGACCGCGAGGAGGGGACGCGCCTCGGCTTCCCCGAGGTGAAGCTTGGCATCTTCCCAGGCCTCAACGGCACGGTGCGCTCCATCCAGCTCGCCGGCCCGATGGACGCCATGACGGCGATGCTGACGGGCCGCATGCTGCGTCCGATCGCGGCGAAGGCCATGGGCCTGATCGATCAGGTGGTTCCCACCCATCACAATCTCCGCTGGGCGGCGCGCAAAGCCGTGCTCCAGAAGCGCTGCTCAAAGGGCGCGCCCTGGTGGAAGCAGGTGATGTTGAAGCAGCCGGTGCGCGGGCTGCTCGCCAAGCAGATGCGCTCCAAGACCGCGGAGAAGGTGCGCGAGGATCATTACCCGGCGCCTTACCGGCTGATCGACCTCTTCGAGCAATATGGCGACGACCCCGCGCGCATGCGGACCGCCGAAACCGAAATCTTCGCGCCGCTGATGGCGAGCGATACGTCGCGCAATCTCCGCCGCGTGTTCATGCTCTCCGAGATGCTGAAGAACGAAGCGCCGAAGAACGGCTTCAGGCCGAAATTTGTGCATGTCGTCGGCGCCGGCACCATGGGCGGCGACATCGCCGCTTGGTGCGTGGTGTGCGGCATGCAGGCGAGCTTGCAGGATCTGGACGAGGGACAGCTCAAGAAGGCGCTCGCCCGCGCCAAGGGCCTGTTCAAGAAGCAGCTCCGCGGCAAGGCCGCGATCGACGCCGCTGTCGCGCGCCTCATCGCCGATCCCAAGGGCAAATACGTCAAGCACGCCGACGTGGTGATCGAGGCCATCGTGGAGAAGCTCGAGGTCAAGCAGAAGCTGTTCGAAGAGCTCGAGGCGCAGATGAAGCCAGCCGCCGTGCTTGCCACCAACACCTCATCGCTGAAGCTCGAGGACATCGCCAAGCCGCTGAAGGATCCGGGCCGGCTCGTTGGCCTGCATTTCTTCAATCCCGTTGCGCAGCTTCCTCTGGTCGAGGTGGTGCACGGGGAAGGGACGTGGGAAGAGGAGGTGCGCAAGGCGACCGCCTTCGTCATCGTCATCAAGAAGCTGCCTCTGATCGTGAAGAGCTGCCCCGGCTTCCTCGTCAATCGCGTGCTGTCGCCGTACATGATGGAGGCGGTGCGCCGTTACGCTGAAGGCACGCCGCGCGACAAGATCGATCAGGCCGCGCTCAAATTCGGCATGCCGATGGGACCGCTCGAGCTCATGGACCTGGTCGGTCTCGACATCGCCAATAAGGTCGGCGCCGAGCTTGGCTCCGACGCGCCGCAGGACAATCCGCTGTCGCGTTTGGTGAGCGCGGGCAAGCTCGGCAAGAAAACCGGCGAGGGGTTCTACGTCTGGGAGAACGGCAAGCCAAAGCGCGAGGACACCGTCTACGACGACGCCGAGCTCGACCGCCTTGGCCGCGAGCTGATCAAGCCGATGCTCGACGAATGCGAGCGCGCGCTTGCCGACGGGATCGTTGCCAACGCCGATCACGTCGATGCCGGCGTGATCTTCGGCACCGGCTTTGCGCCCTTCCGCGGCGGGCCGATGCATTACCGCCGCAGCCAAGAGGCAGGCGCCACCGCGCAAGCGGCGTAAGCGGCGAGGGGAATTTCAAGCCATCATGAAGGAACAAGAGATGCGGCGTGTCGCGGTGCTTGGCGGGGTGAGAATCCCCTTTTGCCGCTCGCATACGGCCTACGCCGAATTGTCAAATCTCGACATGCTGACCGTGGCGCTCAACGGCCTGATCGACCGGTTCTCGCTGCATGGCGCGCATATCGATGAGGTCGTCGGCGGCGCCGTGGTCACCCACGCCAAGGACTGGAACCTTGCACGCGAAGCGGTGATAGGCAGCGCGCTCGCGCCAACCACGCCCGGAATTACCATGATGCAGGCCTGCGGCACGAGCCTGCAAGGCGCGCTCGGCCTTGGCGCCAAGATCGCCACCGGTCAGATCGACTGCGGCATTGCGCTCGGCTCCGATACCACGAGCGATGCGCCGATCGTGTTCAAGCGGAGCTTCGCCCAACGCCTGGTGCAGCTCTCGCGGGCGAAAAGCTTCGGCGAGAAGCTCGCGATCTTCAAAGGCTTCACCCCGGCGGAGCTTGCCCCCCAGCCGCCATCCACCTCGGAGCCGCGCACCGGCCTCGGCATGGGCGAGCATTGCGAGCTGATGGCCAAGGAATGGGGAATCACCCGTGAGGCGGAAGACCTGCTCGCCTATGAAAGCCACAAGAAGGCGGCTCTCGCCTACGATCAGGGCTTCATGGACGACCTGGTGATTCCCTGTGCTGGGGTGTTCCGCGACAACAACCTCCGCGAAGAAATCTCGCTGGAAAAGATGGCCGAGCTGAAGCCGGTCTTCGACCGCGCGAACGGCACCATCACCGCAGCCAACTCGACCCCGCTCACCGACGGCGCCGCAACGGTGCTGCTCGCCTCTGAGGAATGGGCTACGAAGCGCGGGATCCCGGTGCAGGCCTATCTCACGCTCGGGCGCACCGCAGCCGTCGACTATGTTGCCGGCGAGGGGCTCCTGATGGCGCCGACAGTGGCCGTCAGCGACCTCCTAAAAGACAGCGGCCTGTCGCTGCAAGACTTTGATTATTATGAAATTCACGAGGCCTTCGCGGCGCAGGTGCTGGCCACCTTGAAGGCCTGGGATTCGGAAGAGTATTGCCGCACGCGGCTCGGGCGCGACCGGGCGCTCGGGGCCATCGACCGGTCAAAGCTCAACATCAAAGGCTCGAGCATCGCCTTCGGCCATCCCTTTGCCGCTACCGGGGCGCGCATATTGGCGGTTCTGGGCAAGCTGTTGCATACTCAAGGCGGCCAGCGCGGGCTGATCTCGGTCTGTACCGCTGGCGGTATGGGCGTCGCAGCGATCCTGGAAGGTGCGCGCGCTCGCGAGCCGGTCCAGGCGGCTGCGTCATGAGGGGTGTGTGGACCCCGGGCCGAAGAGCCATAGAATGGCCTTATAAAGGCCTGATTAGGAACCGGGGGCGTAAGGTTAAATATCGCTGGCGTCTTTGCGCCGTCGGCGCGACAGTTTTTCGAGGAGTTGCTCTTATGAAGCATCGCGCATTCGCCCCGGCACTAGGAGCCCTGGCCGCCATCTTTATGGCAGCCGGCGTGCCCTCTTATGCCTCCGCCGCCGACCCATCTGGCATTTGGGCCAAGGAAGACGGCTCGGCCAAGATGGAGGTGAAGAAGTGCGGCCGCGGCATCTGCAGTAAGATCGTTTGGCTGAGATCCCCTGAGGATTCGCGTGGGCGGCCGCTGCGTGACGCCCGTAACGAGAATACCTCCATGCGGGACCGGCCAATCATCGGTCTCGCGCTGTTCATCAACATGGTGGCGATCGATTCCAGTTCCTGGCAAGGCAGCGTCTACAATCCTGAGGAGGGCAAGGTCTATAACGACGTCAAGGTGACGCTCGCTTCCCGCAACCAGATCGTGCTCAAGGGGTGCAAGGCATGGCTCCTGTGCGGCGAGAAGGTCTGGACCCGCTCCAAGCTTCCGCCGTCAGTGGTGAAGCCCGAGGAACAAGGGCCAATCGAGGTGAAGGCGCCTGCTCCGGCCGAACCGGATGAGCCGGGAGCGCCTGCCGCGCAAAAGCCTATCGAGGTGAAAGCGCCGGTCGTGCCCGAGGAGCCCGCTCCAAAGGCAATGCCGAAGCCCGCGCCGGTCATCGAGGCCGCGCGTGAACCCCTTCCGGAGCCGAAGGCAATTGCCACTGCCCCGCTGACGGTCGGAATGCCGCCCGCAGCTGCGCCCGTCGAGGCGAGGATCTCGGTCGCCCCGAAGAAGATGGTGAAATCGGCTTCGCCGAACAGCGCCCAGCAGCACAATAATGTCGGTCTCGGCCTCGTTACCACCGCGACCAGTCCAGACCCGCTGCCGCTCTCCGGCGATAACGTGTCGAGCATGATCGTGATGACCAGTCCCGCCGCCGGGACGGAAGCGACCGAGCAAGAGGTCTCAGAAGAGAACGTCCAGTCAGCCGCCATCGAGGAGGAGCAGGCCCCGCCGGCTCCCGCCCCGAAGCCGAAGGCCAAGCCAAGGACGCAGGCCGCTGAGGCCGCTGGACCCGTTAGCGCCGCCCCTCGCGTCGTGAAGCCGAAGCCCAAGCCGAAAGAGCCGGAAGAAGTCCTGCCCTGGCTTAGGCCCCGCTAGGCATCGTTTTCTCTAACGATTGGTCCTCGTCATGGCCGGGCTCGTCCCGGCCATCCACGTTTTAGCAACGCGCTCTAGGCCGATTGGCTTTTCGCCGCCCGCTCGGCGCGCAGCTCCTTCTTGGAGTGCTTGCCGACGAGGGTCTTCGGCAGGCTGTCGCGGAATTCGATCTCGGCAGGCAATTCGATCTTTGACAGCCGCGGCCGCAGGAACTCGATGAGCTCGGCTTTGGTGGCCTGCACGCCGTCTTTCAGCTTGATGAAAGCCTTCGGCGCCTCGCCGCGATACGCGTCGGGAATGCCGATCACCGTCACCTCTTCCACGGCGGGATGCTCGTAGAGCACATCCTCGATGCGGCGCGGATAGACCTTGAAACCAGAGGCGTTGATCATGTCCTTGATGCGATCAACGATGAAGATGAAGCCCTCTTCGTCCATGTAGCCCACGTCGCCGGTGCGGAAGAACCGGCCGACGAACACGTTCTCGGTCTCCTCGGGCTTGTTCCAATAGCCGGCCATCACCTGCGGCCCTGCGATACAGATCTCGCCTGCCTCGCCCCTTTCGACCTCGACCGTCGGGTCCTCGAGCGAGCGGATGCTGAAGTCGGTGCCGGGAAGTGGCAGGCCGATCGAGCCTTCCCTTGGCGGCCGGTCGTGCGGATTGCAGGCCGCAACCGGCGAGGTCTCGCTTAAGCCGTAACCTTCCGTCAGCGTGCAGCGGCACATCGTCTCGAAGCCGCGCTTCACCTCGATTGGCAGCCCGGCTCCGCCGGAGATGCAGAATTCGAGCGAGGTAAGATCGAAATTGCGAATATGGGGATGCTGTAGCATGGCGTTGAACAGCGTGGGCACGCCCGGCATCATCTTCGGCTTGAGCTTGGTGATCAGCTTCAAGGTCTCGATCAGATCGAAGCGCGGCAAGAGGACCATTTCCATGCCCTGGCCGATGCAGAAATTCATCACAGTGGTCATAGCGAACACGTGGAAGAGGGGTAGGACACCGATGACACGGTCGCCCTCCCGTATCGTCTGCCCGCGCCACGCCATCACCTGCTTCACATTGATGGAGAGATTGGCGTGGCTGAGCATGGCGCCCTTGGGCGTGCCAGTTGTACCGCCGGTGTATTGCAGCACGGCGATGGCGTCCGTTCCGATGGCTGGTTTCCGATAATTGCCGTCATTGGCGAGCAAAGCCTGCTCGGCGACGATCTTGGCCTTCTGTGGAGAGGAAGCGATTGTCCGGAGCTTTGGCCCCCGCTTGAGCTTCATGCCGATCGCCTTCAGCCGCGGTAGGAGGGAGGCAAAGTTCACGACCACCGCCTTGTCGACGGCGCCGCTGGCAAGAAGCGCCTCGACCTTGTCGAAGGTCACGGCAAGGTCGAGAGTCACCATGATCGTGGTGCCGCTGTCGCGGGCCTGCAGTTCGAGCTCCTCCTGGCTGTAGAGGGGATTGAAATTGACGACCGTGCCCCCGGCCTTGAGGATCCCGTTATAGAAGACGACGAAGGCTGGTGAGTTGGGCATCAAGAGCCCGACCTTGACGCCTTCTTCAACACCCAGCGCCTGGAGCCCTTTTGCCGCCCGGTCCGACAGGCTGCCGATCTCGGCAAAGCTCAGCCGCTTTCCCATGAAATAGGTGCAGGCTAACGGCCCAAAGGCCGCCACGGCTCGGTCGAGCAAGCTCGTGAGCAGGACCGGCTCAAGGTCCATGCCCCAGTCGACGTCCTTGGGGTAGGATTTGAGCCAAGGGCGCTCAGGGGCTTTATCCGTGCCGGTTGGCGCGGGTGCCAGGTTTAATTCAGGTTTGGCCATGACGCAGGTGCCGCTTTTTAGCCTCTCTCCGGTTAATTGGCCGGAGGTGGCCGCAAAAATCGGAGGCAATTGGCCGCAGGGGCTCTTGTTGAGTCTCATTTGACAACTAACATAGCACAGCTAGGGGCCGACGTCGGGCCGATGGTCCGGCTGAGGGTTAGACGAATATGCTGAAACCGTGGCGCACAAGGCCAAAAAAGGCCAATTTTGTTCGCGATGAGAGCCGCAAATAGGCGCCTGAATCGAACGAGGACGGCGTAAACTCGACCAGTTTTTAAGTCTATTCCAATACCTGACTTGCCCTCTGTAATGCTATGAATTAGCGGGAGGGCTTCTTGGACACGGACCCCAAACGGGGCAGGGAGAGCGATATGGATGATGTGGCTACCAAGATCATCGAGATTTTGCGTAAGAACATGAAGGATCCATCGAAGGCCGTCACGCTCGAAACTCCCCTGAGCGAGCTTGAGATCGAATCGCTTGATCTCGCGGTAATCGTGTTCGATATTGAGGATACTTTCGGGATCGAGATCCCGTATAATGCGAATGAAGAGGTTGAGGCGTTCGCGACGGTGGGATCTGTCGTCGATCGCGTGAAAAGCATCATCGCAGAGACCAAGGCTTCGGGCGCAGCTGCTTGATGTGCCTTTCCGCCCGGGCCTCCTGGGCGCTTAAAATCTCCGGAGTTACGTTAGCAAGGCATGACACATTCTAATGGGCGCCGCCGCGTCGTGGTCACCGGCCAGGGCGTGGTTACACCTTTGGGCACCGGCGTTGATCGTTTTTGGGCGGCCCTCAAGAACGGCGAAGTCGGGATTCGCCAAGTCCAGAGCTTCTCCACCGAAGACCTCTACATCACCATCGCCGGTGAGATCCCCGATTTCGATCCGAAAGAGCGGCTGAAATCGAAGCCGCTCATACTCGCGGACAAATACTCTCAATATGCCGGGTGTGCCGCCCAGGAAGCCGTGGCCCAGTCCAAGCTCGAGCTGCCGCTCAAGGACAACGAGAGCTATCGCTCGGCCTGCATCATCGGCTCGGGCGTCGGTGGCCTGACCACCCTCGAATTCTCCTACAAGATGCTGTTCAAGGAGAATAAGCGCGCCACCCATCCGCTGACGCTGCTCAAGGCCATCGGCAGCTCGGCTTCAGCCCATGTCAGCATAGAATACGGCATCAAAGGCCCGACCTTCGGCGTGGTCAGCGCTTGCGCGACCGCGACGCACGCGATCGGCCTGACCTACCGCATGATCCGCGAAGGGCTGGTCGATTTCGGCATTGCCGGCGCCGCCGAAGCTTCGTTGAATTGGGGCGCCACCCGGGCCTGGCAGGCAATGCGGGTGTTGAGCCCCGACGGACTGTTTCCTTTCGCCAAGAGGCGGAACGGCACCGTTCTCGCCGAAGGCGCCGGCATCCTGATGCTCGAGGAATACGAGCGCGCCAAGGCCCGCGGCGCTCCGATCCTCGCCGAGCTGATGGGCTACGGCATGACGGCGGACGCCGCCGACATGGTCAACCCCTCGATCGACGGTGCGTCTATGGCCATGCAGATGGCGCTCGACGATGCCGCAGTATCGCCGAGCGATATCGACTATGTGAACGCACACGGCACCGCGACCGCCGTCAACGACATCAACGAGACCCGCGCCATCAAGCGCGTGTTCGGCAACACCGCGAACAAGCTCTCGATCTCTTCCACCAAGTCGATGCACGGCCACTGCCTTGGCGCCGGTGGCGGCATCGAGGCGGTCGCCGCGGTCAAGGCCATCGAGGAGAAGTTCGTTCCCGCAACGGTCGGCCTAGATGAGGTGGATCCGGAATGCGACCTCGACTACACGCCGAATGTGGGGCGGAAGCGCGAAGTCAATTACGCGATGTCCAATTCCTTCGCCTTTGGCGGGCTCAACGCCGTCCTCGTGTTCGGACCGCCGCCAGCCTAGGCAGGCATCTTTCACAACTGGATTTTGGTGACAACCTCGCGCTTAGGCGCGGGGGTGTCGCTCTATTTGCCGCTTCAGTCTCATTGGATATTCCGGCTTGCTCCGATCGCGATGGTCGGGCTTGCAACGGCTGAAATGGTCGAGGAGGCGCGAACTATGCGTAGGCTTGGGATCACGGTTACCGCGCTCTGCGCGCTCGCGGCGGCTACGCCGGCGCGCGCGTTCGGGGATCTACAGAACTGCGACGCCATCAAGGATGCGGGAGAGAGGATGACGTGCCTCTATGCCCATATCGCGCATCTGGAGCAGACCTTACTCAGTTTCAGCACGGACATCACCGATCTCAGGCGCGCGCTCAAAGAGAAGCTCGACGCGAACGGCGTGTACAAGCTGCAATATGTGGGGAAGGGAAACTGCCTAGGCTATGTCGATAAGGACAAGCCGCCGGCGTTTGCGAGCTGCGACCGCCCTGATTTCGTGGAAGCTCGCCCGTGGATCGCAGTCGCCTAAAGGCGCCGTTGCCAAGACCACGTCGCCAGACGAGCCAGACAAGCACAAATCGGCCGACAAAGGTAAGGGCAAGGACAAAAATGAGGCCAAGAACAAGCCGAAGGATAAACCTGAGTCCAGTGCTCAGCCTCCGGCCGTGCCTCAGCCTCAGGCCGTACCCCAAACCCCAGCCGAGCCTCAAGCCCCAGCCGAACATCAGGCGAACTAGATCAGTCCAAGCTCGCGAAAGCTCGCATGGCCCTGCTTGCCCACGATGATGTGGTCATGCGATGCCGAGATTCTTCGCCGACGAGACGATCTGCTTCGACATCTCGATATCGGGCGCAACGGCGTGGGGTCGCCAGAGGCGTGATTGTGCACGAGCACGATCTCAGTGGCCGACAGCTCGAGCGCGCGCTTCACCACCTCGCGCACATAGACCGGCGTGTGATCGACGGTGCCCCTTCTGCTGCACCTCGTCGGCGACGATCTGGTTTCGCTTGTCAAGGAACAGGATGCGGAACTGGGACAACCGCTTGATTTTACAGTGGCGCGTCCCTCGGCAAGAATGTCAGCTTCGCGATCCTTTTCGGACTTGTCGCGACCAGCGAATTAGGTCCGCTTAGTGCCAGCGGACCCCCGTACGAGGCTTCTTCATTTGCGACGTAGTGACAGGCATGTGCGCAGAGAGAGCAAGCATGCGCGAGAGCCATTCTTGGCCCTGGCGGCGACGGTCATGGCTGGCAGCCAATGCGGGAAGCGCCGCCCACCACGGCTAAGTTTGTTTCCATTCTTGCTCATCGACATCCCCTCTTCGTCTTGCGGGCTGGCGGCTGATGTTGGTATAGCCGCTTCATAGAGGCGAAGGAAATGTCCGCATTGGGTCATTAGCGGACATTGTTGAGGGGTATCAGGATGTCCGCTTTACCCCCAGAAGCGGACATGCTCATCGTCGGCATCAATGTCTGCTATGTGCCAACAACAGACACTGAGGCTCGATGAGCATAGGTCTGCATTGTACCATGCATGGACGGCTCCGAGTTGGTAAGTCAACACTTGCGTTCGGCCGGTTAGTGGTCGCGGGTTCTAAAGGAGGCCGGGACTATGAAGTCGAATTGGGCAAAAGCTGCCAGGAGTATGACAAAGTACCAGCTGGTACTGATGCTCACGCTGGTAGCTTCGACAGTAACCCCGAGCCGCGCCCAGCCAGGTCTGGATGAAAAAAGTAAAGTCATTGCCGAGTGGCTTGTAAACTTTACAATCAAGACCCTTCCAGATCTCACCACGGCTCCTCAACGCGCCACGATGCCAACCACTTTTCAGTGGCGGGACGCCTTGGCTATTGCGCCTGCCGACCCAGCCGATTGGACACCTATTACTGGGGCCGTCCCCGGGGTCATCATCAGAGGAAGTCTCAAGGATGACCATAAAGGGCAATTTTTGCTCCGACTCCCCATAGTGTGGAACGGCAAACTTGTGGTGGGGGGAGCCTCCGGAACGCGCAGCGAATTCAACGGTGACCTCGTTATCAGCGACTACGTTTTGCAGAAAGGTTACGCCTACGCCTCCCAAAACAAAGGGACGCTGAACTCTGGGCCGACTAGTAAGAGTGACCCGAATGCCTGTCCGCTGAACCCCGTTTCGGACTCCGTCCCTGGATCCGCGTCCAATCCGCTGATCTACTTCCCGCTTTTGGACAACGAGAACTCCTTAGCGGAGTGGGGCGAGCGGATCAATCAGGCTGCTCTGATCGCCAAGGCACTCATCGAAGAGCACTACAAGCGTAAGCCATCTCGCACCTATGCTATGGGAGTATCGAATGGTGGCTACCAGGTGCGCAAGGCTATTGAAGACCACCCCGAGACCTTCGATGGAGGCGTCGCGTGGGAAGCGGTTTTGTGGAAACGCGAGGGTCCGAACTTCATTGGGAGATTACCGGTTGGCCTGAAACAGTTCCCCTCTTACCGCGCTAAAGGTCTTGATCCCAACAGCGATGAGGCCAGAGCCATCGAGGCCGCCGATTTTCCGCCAGACCTCGTCGAGAATGATACCTCTCTTTGGACCCTGAATCGCACACTATCATGGGAAGTTACCGAGTGTCTGTATGTCCGCAAACTTGATCCAGATTATAAAAGCCCCTTTCCTTACGCCGGGTTTGCAGACTATGACTACGAGAACCGCCCCGAGAGCGTGAGGAAAACCATTGATACATTCGCGAACAATGGCATAGTTCGCAAACCTCTGATCAGCGTCCACGGGACGCTGGATGCCTTGATTCCCCTGAAGGGTCATGCACGGCCTTACAAGGCCATGGTTGAGGCAGCAGGGCACGGCCAAAATCATCGCCTCTATGAGGTCCAAAATGGGAATCACTTAGACTCCCTTATGGGCGCTGCGGTCGGAAAACAACTCCCAAACCTGGAACTAATCCAACCCCATGCCCAGAGAGCTTTTGACTTACTCGAGGATTGGGTCGAGCGCGGCATTGCTCCGCCACCGAGTCAGTGCGTTAGGCGGGGAGGCAAGATCGAAGACGAACCTCAATCGACCGCATGCGAGAACTTGCTTGAGCCCCTCGCCGAACGCCCAAATCATCGATAACGCCGATTTGCTTCGCATACTCGACGGCTGTGCCGCTCACTGAAAGGTCCCGTCCGCCCCTAGTTGAGGTCCGCTAAGGATCAGTAGTTGCTCCTTAGTCGCGAAACGTGATGTCGGCTATGGGTCACTACGTTTGTCCGCACGTTTGTCCGCTCAGTGCCAAAAGCGCAACTAACTACAGCCGAGAATGCCTCGCGACTCGATCTTCGCGATTCGGCGGCGGCCGAAGCCTGACGCTTATGCTAGTCGCTAAACCATGCGGGAGAAGCTAAACTGACCTTTCAAGCCCACCAGCCGGGCTCAAAGGGGGGAACATGCAGCTCGATCTATCAGCACCCAAGGTCATCACTTTCAGTATTGCGGTCGTCATTGCCTTGATCGCCTCAATTATTCACTACGCCCATCTCAGCGTCCCCTATGTCACCACCGGGTTCACGCTCCTCTTGGTCGGCTTTTTGGTCCTGGCAGCCGGCAACGTGCTTCGCGGATTGTAGGCAAAGCTGAGCACAATTAAAGGGCGCCGGCCGAAGCCGGCGCCCTCGCCGTGAGGGTTCGAAAATCCGGATAGGTCCAATCGAGCGGGAGGCGGGGAATGAAATACTGCGCAATGCTCCTTGCGTGTGGAGTACTTGGGTCTGGCACGATTTTCGAGATTGAAGCATCGGCTCAAGAGTATGCCGGCCCGCTTTTGCCGCACGTCGGAGGGCAGATAACAACTGCCTTTGCCAACCGATTTGGCCCCGATGCGGAAGCATACTTCACCTTCACTGCAGTGACACCCGAAATGTTGGGCTTGAACTACTCAAGCACGCGCGGATTGAACACTCGGCGCAATATCCGCATGGCCGACCGGCAGAATTCGCAAACGTTCGTGTTGGGCTACGCCACGAGCATGCCTCTCATCATGCCGAACACTACGTCGCTCGGTATCTCGGGAACGTCGCTCGTGGAACTACGCAACACGGGCAAAACTGCGCTCTCACTGATCTACGACGCAAAGCTTTCCCAAATCCACGGACAGCTCACGCTCATCGAAAAGGGCATTAAGGTACCGCTGATCATTGACGACCAAGTCGTTCAGATTCCTGTCGTACATGCCTCCGGCACGTTCACCGGGCCAGGCAACAGAAGCGGAACCGGTGACTTCTATTTTCTCGATAATAAGAACAACCCAATGATGATCCAAAGCGCGATCCGGTTCAGCTTCGAAAAAATCCGCGTACGGAGAGAATTGTGAGAGTGGCTGCCGGTGCCTCGATGCGGTCGGCAATGGAGCAGTCGTTGAGCACGCTGCGTAGGTATGACCTTTACGGGATACACTTCGACTTCGATAAAGCCACGATGCGACCTGAGTCTAGCGCGTTGATCAAAGACATCGCGCTTACGCTGACGCACAATCCGACTTGGACCCTTCAGATCAACGGTCATACCAACTCGATCGGGGATCAGGCGTACAACCAAAAACTTTCTGCAGCGCGCGCTAAGGCTGTAGCCGGTGCGTTGATTAAGCGAGGCATTGCCGCGCGTCGCCTGCAGACAGCGGGTCTCGGCCCAACCCAACCGAAGGGCGATAACTCAACGCTACAGGGCCGCGCGCTAAACCGCCGCGTCGAACTGGTGCGCACTGACCGATAGGAAATTATTGGCTATTCTCGTGCAATATTCGCTGCATCGGCATTCGCCGGTGTCGTAGTCACCGTCAAACTTCGCGATTTCCGCCCCCTCACCGGTATCGGATTTGATATTCGCGGTGTGCCCAAAATGTCACCAATTCGTCCTTTCACTGACTTTATGTTTAGATGCTCGAAATTAAAGTCGAAGGAGCTGAACTAATGCGTGTCCTTATCGCCTGTGCAATAGTCATTTCGACCGCACTTGGCTTAGCTGGCTGTTTTCACCATCAACAGGCCGTTGTTCAGGAGCCATTGCCGCCAACGCCGATCAAATAATTCCTTACGGCTTACCGCGGATGATGGCCGTCGGCCTATTTCCTGCAATTCTCCTACAAATGCTAAGGCTCGGTTGAGCATCACTCGACCGAGCCTCTTAATCGTTTAGATTTGTTAGTCTTGAGTCGGATGCTTCCGCTCGATGCTCATTGCCAGGCGATCCGCATGCCAAGTCGCCAAATGATCCACTCGAACTTGAAGGTAGAAGTTCAGAGTTGCTACATTCTTGTCGCCATGCGGGCAGGTTCTGGCGTCCATCTCTGTCCCCGCGCTCGGCTTGAGGGCGCAGGTAGCACAATAGCCCAGACATTCGTGCCTATTCGAGCAGCAGGAGCTCGACGAGCTTCAGCGCAGGTAACCTGACCATGTTTGCTCAGGCGCTCGTGCCTAGAGCCTTTGACATATCGGTCAGAGTAGCCTTCTCAGCGTCGCTGACCTGCACGCCTCCGATGCCGAGGAAACCGTCCTCCGACGGTGATGGCCGCCTCGCCAAGCCCCGGCACTTCCTTCAAGCATTTTTCCGGCGCGTTCAGCCCTCGGCGAAGGTGCCGAACTGAGCGAGGATAGCTTTGGCGAGAGGTTTGGTGTCGCGGCGCGGCACCGCGCGGAACAGGATCAGCTCAAGGAGCTCGTAGTCGGGAAGCGCATCGGCGCCGGCTTCGCGGAAGCGCCGCCGCAGCCTCTCGCGATGGCCGAGATAGTTGGCTTGGCAGCGGCATCCTTGAAGCCCATTAGAGGCCGAACTATTGCCGAGTGAGTGGTGGCCGGTCGAGACCCCTAGGGGAGAGGGTGAATACCTGGCATCCCGTCTCCGTGACGCCGACCGTGTGCTCGAATTGCGCCGACAGCGACCGGTCGCGCGTGACCGCGGTCCATCCGTCGGACAGGATCTTTACCGGAGGCTTGCCGAGATTGATCATCGGCTCGATGGTGAAAAGCATCCCGGGCTTGAGCTGCAGGCCTTCGCCTGGCTCGCCGTAATGCAGGATGTTCGGCCGGTCGTGGAACACGCGGCCGAGACCATGGCCGCAGAAATCGCGCACCACGCTACAGCGCTCCGCCTCGGCATAGGCCTGGATGGCGGCGCCGATGTCGCCGGTGGTGGCGCCTGGCCTTACAGCCGCGACCCCGCGCATCAGCGCGTTGTAGGTGACCTCGAGCAGGCGCTCGGCGGCGCGGGCAATCTTGCCGACGCCGTACATGCGGCTCGAGTCGCCGTGCCAACCGTCGACGATGAAGGTCACGTCGATATTGAGGACGTCGCCCTCCTTCAGCGCGCGCGGACAAGGGATGCCATGGCAGACCACATGGTTCAGCGATGTGCAGATCGACTTCGGAAAGCCGCGATAGTTGAGCGGCGCCGGGATGGCGCCATGCGCCATGGCGAAATCGAACACAAGTGCGTCGAGCGCCTCGGTGGTCACGCCCGGCTTGACCTGGTCGACGAGCAGGTCGAGGGCCTCGGCGACAAGCTGACCGGCCTTCTGCATGCCGGCAAAGGCGTCAGGGCCATGCAGCTTGATTTTGGTGTCACGCGCTTGGGCGCGGGCGAATTCGAGGTTCGACATCGTGCACGCTTGGTAAATGAGTGATCACTTCACTTAAGGTGAAATGGCCCGTTGTGCAACGGGTGGGGTTGCCTATCCGCTCTCAACTCACCATCGTCGTGCCCACGCTTGTCGCGGGCATCCACCTATTGGCTTAACAGAAATCGTGGATGGCCGGGACGCGCCCGGCCATGACGGGCAATAGTAGACAGGCAAGTCCAGCTAGAGCCATGAACAACACCGATCGAAGTCCAGATACCGTCACCGCATCGCTGATCATCATCGGCGAGGAGATCCTGTCGGGCCGCACCAGGGACGAGAACATCTCCCATATTGCCCGCTACCTGAACGATATCGGCATCGCGCTTCAGGAGGTGAGGGTAGTCCGCGACATCGAGGCGGAGATCGTCGTCGCCGTGAATGAGCTTCGCGCCCGCTACACCTATGTGTTCACCACCGGCGGAATCGGACCGACCCATGACGACGTGACCACCGACGCCATCGCCAAGGCCTTTGGCGTCGAGGTGGCGATCGACCCCCGCGCGGTTGAGGCTATGCGCCAGGGCTATAGCGCGCTCGAGCTGACCCCGGCTCGGCTGCGCATGGCCCGCATCCCCCATGGCGCAGAACTTGTGGATAACCCCGTGTCCAGGGCGCCGGGCTTCATGCTCGGCAATGTGATCGTGATGGCAGGCATCCCCCGCATCATGCAGGTGATGCTCGACGCCGTTGCCCCGCGGCTCAAGAAGGGACGGCCGATGCTGTCCCAGTCCGTCCGCATTGAGGCGCCGGAGGGCGACGTTGCGCCAGGGCTCGCGGCGATCCAGGCTGCACACCCCGAGGTGCAGATCGGCTCCTATCCGTTTTTCGAGAAGGGCAAGCTCGGCACCTATGTGGTGTTGCGTTCGGTCGAAGCGAACGCGCTCGACCATGTCTTTGGCGCGCTGTGGGAGCTGATCGCCGCAGAGAAGTTCAAAGCCTTCGTAGGCGAGGCCGAGGGGAAATCTTAAAGTCTGAGCTGAGGCCGATACTTCGAGACGCTTTCGTCTCCCCCATTCGGCGGTGGGCAGGCGCGGGAGCCGAAGCCCCCGCGCCTTCGATATGCTATCTGCTTTGAGCGATTTTACGCTTGACAGCGGCCTTCTTCGCAACCTTGCGACGGACGCCGCGCTTAACTGCAGCAGTCTTAGCCTTCTTGGCCACGACCTTCCTCTTAACTGCCTTCTTCGCTGCTGCTTTCTTTGCTACTGCCATAGTGCATCCCTCCTATCGGGCTGGCTGGTAGAACACTCTAGCTACATCCACTCGTCGCTCTGCACGCATCGCATTTCATTGACACGCGCAATTCGCGTCCGAAGGAAAAGCTCTGCATTGTTCACGCACTTTCCTTCATAGGTCTTAACGCAGGGCTCATCGATAAGATTTTCGAAACGCGCGTTCGGTGAGCGATTCGCGCTCCGAATTTTCCTATCGTGATATTTCGCATACTGCATCGCGCGGCTATGTACAACTATTTCTGCACTCTCCCGCAGGTCGCTCCGGTAACCACGAGTCGCGTCCGCAAGCATGGAATCGACCGGCGACGATGCGTGAGTCGAATTGATTACGACTTTCTCGCGCGCGTATCGATCGCCGAACATCTTACGCTGTGAAGCCGCGCGCGACCGACACGCGGTATCTTCCAGTGCAGTGACGGCGGGGGAATGCATGGCGAAAAGCGTGTCTCCGGTTTAGCTACAGCCGCTCGTCGAGCCGCACGTATCGCATTTGAGACACGTGCCATTGCGCACGAGCGTGAAGTTTCCGCACTCCTGACAGGCTTCGCCTTCGTAGCCCTTCACCCGGGCTTCGCTGATGAGGTCTGACGCGTTCCGCTCGGCAAGAGCCTCGACGGCGCGGGCCACGGTCTGCGTCACCGCGGAGGAAGTTGCGCCCTCGGCTGCCCCCAATTCAGCCTCGAAAACATGGCCTGCGCTGGCTACGCGCGCCGCAGACACGCGGTTGAGGCTCGCCAATTGCAGCTTGTCCTGGCCGCCTGCCCGCCTGCGTACGAAGCCGCTGGAGACGCGTGTCTCGGTCGCAAGCTCGGTAGCTTCGCGCACCTTCTGGTCTTCGCCAGAGCCGACCCCTGTGTGGCCGTTCTCGTTTGGATTCACGTGCGCAAGCTCATTCCGTTCCAGATAGGAGATTGCGAGCTCGCGGAAGATGTAGTCGAGGATTGAGGTCGCGTTCTTGATCTTGGCATTGCCGCGAACGAGGCCGGCAGGCTCGAAGCGGGTGAAGGTGAAGGCCTCGACGAACTCCTCGAGCGGCACGCCATATTGCAGGCCGACCGACACGGCAATGGCGAAATTGTTCATCAGCGACCGGAAGGCGGCGCCTTCCTTATGCATGTCGAGGAAAATTTCGCCCAGCCGTCCATCCTCGTATTCGCCGGTATGGAGATAGACCTTATGCCCGCCGACCACGGCCTTCTGAATATAGCCCGTACGCCGGTCTGGCAGCTTCGCCCGAAGGCCACGCCGATCCTGGCTCAATTGACGCTCAAGCCTCGACTTCTCTTCCTCGAGCTCGGCCACACGTTGCGTGAGGCGTTCGGCCAATATGATGGCGCGCTGCGTCTGCGGCTGGTCGGAGGTAATGGAGGCCAGCACCTCGTCCTGCTCCTCCTCCTCATCCGCCAGAAGCTGAGCATTGAGCGGCTGAGACAGCTTGGAGCCGTCGCGATAGAGCGCATTGGCCTTGAGCGCGAGCCGCCAGGAGAGGAGGTAAGCCTCCTTGCAGTCCTCGACGCTCGCCTCGTTCGGCATGTTGATGGTCTTGGAGATCGCCCCCGAAATGAAGGGCTGAGCCGCGGCCATCATACGGATATGGCTCTCGACCGAGAGGTAGCGCTTACCCTTGCGGCCGCAAGGCGAGGCGCAGTCGAACACCGGCAGATGCTCCGGATCGAGGCCGGGCGCGCCTTCGAGCGTCATCGCCCCGCAGGCATATTCGTTGGCGGCTTCAATCTCGCGCTTGGAGAAGCCAATCTCCGTCAGGAGGTCGAAATCGGGCTGGTCGATACGCTCTGGCGCAAGCCCAAGCGGCCCGGTGAGGAAGGCCTCGCCAAGCATCCATTTGTTGAAGGCGAATTTGATGTCGAAGGCGGTCGCCACTGCCTTCTCCACTGCTGAGATCTTCTCGGCGGTGAAGCCGCGCGCGGAGAGCGTCTCGTAATTGACGCCGGGGGCGCCTGCGAGCGAGCCGCGGCCGACCGCATAGTCGATGATGCGCTTGATCACGGCCTCGTCATAGCCGAGCGCGGTGAGGGCCTCAGGCACCATGCGGTTGATGATCTTGAAATAGCCGCCGCCTGCGAGCTTCTTGAACTTCACCAGCGCGAAGTCGGGCTCGATGCCGGTCGTGTCGCAATCCATGACGAGGCCGATCGTGCCGGTCGGCGCGATCACTGTGGCTTGCGCGTTGCGGTAGCCATGCTGACGGCCAAGCTCGATGGCGCGCTCCCAGGCGTGCACGGCGTGGGCGAGGAGCTTCGGGTCCGGGCATGAGGCATGATCGAGCGGCACCGGCGCGGTCGTAAGGTCCTCATAGCCTTCAGCCTCGCCTCTCGCGGCGCGGGCATGGTTGCGCATGACGCGGAGCATGTGCTCGCGGTTCGCCTCGAAGCCTGGGAAGGCCCCAAGCTCCCGCGCCATGTCGGCGCTGGTGGCATAGGAAACGCCGGTCATAATGGCGGAGAGCGCCCCACACAGCGACCTTGCTTCCGGAGAGTCGTAGGGAATTCCCGAGGCCATCAACAGGCCGCCGATATTGGCGTAGCCGAGGCCAAGGGTCCGGTACTCGTAGGAGAGCTGCGCGATGCGGCGCGAGGGGAACTGCGCCATGGTGACGGCGATCTCGAGCACCACGGTCCACAGCCTGATGGCGTGCTCATAGGGCTCGACGTCGAAGCTGCCGTCGTCGTGGCGGAAGGCCATTAGATTGAGCGAGGCGAGATTGCAGGCCGTATCGTCGAGGAACATGTATTCCGAGCAGGGGTTCGACGCCCGGATCGGGCCCGACGCAGGGCAGGTGTGCCAATCGTTGATCGTGGTGTGGAACTGGATGCCTGGATCGGCGCAGGCCCAGGCGGCGTGGCCGACCTCTTCCCACAGCTCGCGGGCTTTCAGCGTCTTGGCAACCTTGGCGTTCTTGCGGAAGGTGAGATGCCAGTCTGCGTCGGCCTCGACCGCGCGCAGGAACTCATCGGTGACGCGCACAGAGTTGTTGGAGTTCTGTCCCGATACTGTGCGATAGGCCTCCGAGTCCCAGTCGGTGTCGTAGATCGGGACATGGATCGAGGTATAACCCTGGCGGGCCAACTGGATCACCCGGCGGATGGCGTTGTCCGGCACCTTGGCCTTGCGCGCGGCCTTCACCTCGCGCTTCAGGGCCGGATTGCATTTGGGATCGAAGCAGCCGTCGCCATCGGCCTCGCAATTGACGCAAGCCTTGAGGATGGCATTGAGCCGCTCAGACAGGATCTTTGAGCCGGTCACGAGCGCCGCGACCTTCTGCTCTTCGATCACCTTCCAATTGATGTAGTTCTCGATGTCCGGATGGTCGATGTCCACCACCACCATCTTCGCCGCGCGACGGGTCGTGCCGCCCGACTTGATGGCGCCCGCTGCGCGGTCGCCGATCTTGAGGAAGCTCATCAGGCCCGAGGATTTGCCGCCGCCTGACAGCGGCTCGTTCTCGCCGCGGAGTCTGGAGAAGTTCGAGCCGGTGCCGGAGCCATACTTGAACAGGCGCGCCTCGCGCACCCAGAGGTCCATGATCCCGCCTTCGTTGACGAGGTCGTCATCGATCGACTGGATGAAGCAGGCATGCGGCTGCGGGTGCTCGTAGGCAGTCTCTGACGCCTTGATCTCGCCGGTGGCGTAATCCGCGTAGTAGTGGCCTTGGCTCGGGCCGTCGATGCCATAGGCCCAGTGGAGCCCGGTATTGAACCATTGCGGGCTGTTGGGGGCGCCCATCTGTATGGCGAGCATGTAGCGAAGCTCGTCGAAGAAGGCGCTCGCATCGTCTTCGGTTGTGAAGTAACCGGCCTTCCAGCCCCAATAGGTCCAGGTTCCGGCCAGGCGGTCGAACACTTGGCGGGCGTCGGTTTCGCCGATGAAGCGCTCGTTCTCGGGCAGCGACTCGAGCGCCCTTTGGTCTGGGACAGACCGCCAGAGCCAGGAGGGGACGGTCTCTTCCTCGACCTTCTTGGCAGCCGCCGGCACGCCTGCCTTGCGGAAGTATTTCTGAGCCAGAATGTCAGCGGCGACCTGGCTCCAATGCTCAGGCACCGTGAAGCTCTCTAAATGGAAGACCACTGAGCCGTCTGGATTGCGGATCTCGCTCGCGCTTTCCCGGAAGGGGATGGCGTCGTAAGGCGATTTTCCAAGCTCAGTGAAACGTCTCTCGATCCGCATGCTTTCTTTCCCCCGCTTCTAAGCCTTACTTCGAACCAGCGAACGTGAGGCGATTCGGGGCTGTCTTCAACGTAAGATCAATATATAGGGAAGAGTTCTTTAAATTCCACTAAATCCTGTGAGTGGTCTGGGGATGGCCTGTGAACAACCGGTCGGCCTAGCCCACTCTCGATCGGCCTATGAGCCGCCTCTTCCACTTCCCCTATATAATAAGAAGAGAGGACGACGGTACGCCTGCGTGGAGACCCGTCTGGACAGACCCTTGGGCTGCCGCCATAGTCCGGCCGACCTATCAAAGCGGTGCGATCGTCACGCATGAAATTCCTGACCGAGCTCTTCGCCTGGTGGACGGGCAACACCATCGGCACCCGCCTCTTCACCTGGCGCTTCGGCACCCGCGTCGGCGAGGACGGCTTCGGCAACGTCTACTTCCAGACCAAGGACGGGAAGCGCCGCTGGGTGCTCTACCGCGACCTCTCCGAGGCCTCGCTCGTCCCGCCGGAATGGCACGGTTGGCTGCATTATACCGTCGACGTGCCGCCGACCGAGGAATCCTACCACGCTCAGCCTTGGCAGAAGCCCTATGTGCCGAACCGCACCGGCAGCCCCGAGGCCTACCGCCCGCCGGGCAGCATTCTCAACCCTGACGCCGGGAAGACGCGACAGCGTGACTACGAACCGTGGCAGCCGGGGCCTTTCAAATGAGCACGGTCGCAATGACCCCGCCAAAGCCGGTTCAGCGCTGGCAGGCCGACGACTATGCCGTGAAGGGGCGCTTCGATCTCGACAAGGTGCACCCTGGTTCTTCCCGTCGGTTGCCGAATATAGCCGTTTGCTCGAGCAGGGTGGTTTTGCCGTCAGGTCGATCATGCTCGTGCCGCGCCCGACGCCGCTTGATATCGGCATGAAGGGCTGGCTCGAGACCTTCGGCCGCTCGTTCTTCGAGCAATTCGAGGAGCCGGAGCGGGCGCAAGTCTTTGCCGAGGTCATCGAGCTGCTGCGGCCGTCGCTTTGCGATACCGATGGCGTATGGACCGCGGACCATATCCGGCTGCGCTTCGCCGCTGAGCGAGTTGTGTGAGGCAGGGCGCCACATTGATACGCCTTACCTATGCCAGATTCATGGCCGAGGCGTTGACTAGCAAGAGCGCGCGGGAACGGTGGGCGCGACGTCGTTCAGAAGGTTGGGTGCATGATGCAACACTCTGAAGCGCGGCTGCGCCAGGCTCTCGTCGCTCTACTTATGCTGCTCATGGCAGGGATCGGCGCGTTCGGGGCCACGCCCGCAAGCGCCGAGAAGATCCAGAACCCGATTGCCATCTTTGCCGCGCTCGACAAGGTGACGGGGCGCATCTCGCATCTCGAAATACCGATCGACCAGACGGTGCAATTCGGCGCCCTCAAAGTGACGCCTCGGGTCTGCAACACGCGCCCGCCAACGGAGGCGCCGCACACCACATCCTTCGTCGAGGTTGACGAGATCAAACTCAACGGAGAGGTCGAGCGCATCTTCACCGGCTGGATGTTTGCCGACAGCCCCGGCCTTCACGCTGTTGAGCACCCGGTCTTCGACGTCTGGCTCACCAACTGCAAGACGAACGAGCCAGTCGCGCCGCCCGGCAGCGACCAGAATGCTGCCGCGCCAGCCGGAGAAGCGCCTGCCGCTGAGGCTCCCGCCGGTGCGCCTGCGCCTGAGGCCCCTGCCGCGGAAGCACCTCCCGAGGCACCCGCCGCGCCTGCTGCCGAAGCCGCACCGGCTCCCGCGCCAGCTCCAGCGCCTGCGCCAGCACCAGCGCCCAAGAAACCACGGCCAAAGCCGGCGCCGCCGCCGGCGACATTCCCGTTCCCATTCCCGGGGCAGTAGAGCGCGGCTTCGAGCAGGCGCTGAAACTCCGCGCGTCCAACCTCGATCGCGCCGAAGCGGGCAAGGTGGCCGGTGAGAAACTGCGTGTCGAGCAACTCGAAGCCGCCGAACTTGAGACGCGCCACGAGATAGATGAGCGCGATCTTGCTCGCGTCGCGGGCCCGAGAAAACATGCTTTCGCCGAAGAACGCGCGTCCGAGATGTACGCCGTAGAGGCCTCCGATCAGCTCATCGTCGTCCCACACCTCCACCGTATGGCAGTGGCCAAGAGCGAAGAGGTCGGCATAGAGGCTGCGAATGCGGCCATTGATCCACGTGCTGCGCCGTCCGGCCCGCGGCGCCGCGCAGCCATCGATCACCGCCTCGAAATCGTCGTCGACCCTAACCTCGAAGTCGCCTTGCCTGATGGTTCGGGCGAGCCTGCGCGGCACATGCACGCAGTCGAGCGGCAGGATGCCCCGCCGCTCGGGCTCGATCCAATAAAGCGCGTTGTCCTCGGCGCTTTCCGCCATGGGGAAGATGCCGCAGGCATAAGCCTTGAGCAGCACCTGCGGCGTGATCTCGATCATGACGTCGTCGATGGAGGTCATGGGTTTACTCGAGATGGCTCCGTGCAGGCGTTAAGCCAGATAGTTCTCCAGCCAATGGATATCATATTGTCCATCGGCGATGTCAGGCTCCGCGATCAGAGCCTTGAATAATGGAATGGTCGTGTCGATGCCGTCGACGACGAATTCGCCGAGCGCCCGCTTAAGCCGCATCAGACATTCGTTGCGGGTGCGCGCATGCACGATCAGCTTGCCGATCAGGCTGTCGTAGTAGGGCGGGATGGGGTAGCCGGCGTAGGCGCCGGAATCGACGCGAACGCCAAGGCCGCCCGGCGGATGAAAATGCGTGATCATGCCGGGGGAGGGGCGAAAGGTGCGTGGGTCCTCGGCATTGATCCGGCACTCGATGGCATGGCCGTTGAAGCGGATGTCCTCCTGCTTGAGGGTTAACGGCGCGCCGGCAGCGATGCGGATCTGCTCGATGACGAGGTCGATTCCGGTGATCATCTCGGTGACCGTATGCTCGACCTGGAGGCGCGTGTTCATCTCGATGAAATAGAACTCGCCGCCCTCGTAGAGGAACTCGACAGTGCCCACGCCCCGATAGCCGAGTTTCCGCATAGCGCTTGCCACGGTCTCGCCGATCTTGGCGCGTTCGCTCTCGTTCAACGCAGGCGAGGGCGCCTCTTCCCACAGCTTTTGGTGCCGTCTCTGGATCGAGCAGTCGCGCTCGCCGAGATGGATGGCGTTGCCTTGGCTGTCACCCAGCACCTGAACTTCGATATGGCGGGGATGACCGAGATATTTCTCGAGGTACACGGTGTCGTCGGCAAAGCTCGTCTTGGCCTCGATCCGCGCCGTGGCAAGCGCCGCATCGAGCTCTTCCTCGACATGGGCGACCTTCATGCCGCGCCCGCCGCCGCCAGCCGCGGCCTTTACCAGCACCGGATAACCGATGTCGCTCGCGATCTTCTTCGCCTCGTCGAGGCTGGTGATGGGCCCGTCAGAGCCGGGAACGAGCGGCAGGCCGAGCGACTTTGCGGTCATCTTCGCCTGGATCTTGTCGCCCATGAGCCTGACATGCTCGGCGCTCGGACCAATAAAGGTGATTTCGTGCTCTTCGAGGATTTCGGCGAAGCGGGCATTCTCGGCGAGGAAGCCGTAGCCGGGATGCACGGCGTCGGCGCCGGTGATCTCGCAGGCAGAGACGATATGCGGAATGTTGAGGTAGCTGTCCTTCGCGGGAGGGCCGCCGATGCACACGCTCTCATCGGCAAGCCGCACATGCATGGCGTCGGCGTCGGCCGTGGAGTGCACCGCGACGGTGGCGATGCCGAGCTCCTTGCAGGCACGTTCGATGCGAAGCGCGATCTCTCCCCGGTTGGCGATCAGGATCTTGTCGAACATGCGGGGAAGCGCTTAGCCCTTCTCGATGACGGCAAGCGGCTCGGCATATTCGACGGGCTGCCCGTCGTCGACGAGGACGGCGAGCACGGTGCCGGCATAAGGGGCCGGGATGTGGTTCATGGTCTTCATGGCTTCGATGATGAGGATGGTCTGGCCCGCCGTCACGCGCGAGCCGATCTCGACGAAGGGGGGCGAGCCCGGCTCCGGCGAGCGGTAGGCGGTGCCGACCATTGGCGAATGCACCGTGCCGGGATGGTGAAGCTCCTCTTTGCCGCCGCGTTCGCCCGGCTCACGCGCCGACCGGCCTGCATCGACGGAGATGGCGCTCGCGCCGACCGTGACGGTCCTCGCCACGCGTACGCGCTTGCCCTCGTGCTCGATCTCGATCTCGGTGAGACCCGTTTCGTCGAGCAGCTCGGCAAGCTCGCGGACGAGGTCCTTGTCGAAGGTCCCTTCCTTTTTGGTCACCGGCGTCCGCTCCTCAGCCATCAGCTGGTCTTTCTGCTTTGACCGACGCGGCAAGGGCCTCGATGGCAAGCTCGTAGCCCAAGGGCCCGAACCCGCAGATCACGCCCTTCGCCCCCTTCGAGATATAGGAATTATGGCGAAAGCTCTCGCGCCTGAAAATGTTGGACAGATGCACCTCGACGCAAGGGAGCTCGGTGGCGAGCAAGGCGTCGAGCATGGCGATGGAGCTGTGGGTGAAGGCGCCGGCATTGACGACGACGCCAGCAGCTTTCTCCTTCGCCTCCTGGATCCAGGCCACAAGCTCCCCCTCATGATTGCTCTGCCGGAAATCGACGGCAAAGCCCAGCTTATCCGCCTTCCGCTCGCAGCGGGCCCGTACGTCCTCCAGCGTTTCATGGCCGTAAACGTCATGCTCCCGCGACCCAAGCAGGTTCAAATTGGGACCATTCAGGACGTAGATCGGCTTGGTCATGGCGTGAGACATGCGTGGAGTAGGGGGCGTGAGGCCCGCGCCCCTTTAACAGCTTTTCCAGGGTGTAGCAAAAAGCGGCAAACAGGCGGTTACCGCTTCCGGGACTGCCTCAACAGCTGCTTGCGCACCCTTTCTCCCGGACTTCGACCACCTTTGCCTTCAACTGATCGTAGAGGTCGTCAGGGGCACCAGGCACGACCCGGTCGCCAATAAGAAAGAGCGGCGTGCCCTGCAGGTTGAGCTTCTGGGCAAGGTCCTTGGCCTCGTCGAGAGCCTTCTTGATGTCGTCGCTCTCCGCATCCTTTTGTAGCTTCTCCATGTCGAGGTTGAGCTCCTTGGCGATGCGCAAGCCCTTTTCCTTGTCGGCCTTGCCAGACTCGGAAAACAGCTTCTGATGCATCTCGAAATATTTGCCCTGCTTGTCGGCGGCGAGCGCGATCTTGGCGGCCGCCTCTGAATCATCCCCGAAGATCGGCAGCTCCTTCAGCACCAGCCGGACCTTGCCGTCGTCGTTGGTGAGCTTGACCACGTCGGGAAGAGCGCGGCGGCAATAGCCACAATTGTAGTCGAAGAATTCCACCACGGTCACGTCGCCGTCAGGATTGCCGGCCGTGTGTGAAACCGGCGAACGGAAGAGCGCGGCGGCATTCTCGGAGATGGTCTTTTGCTGCTGCTCGGCCTGCTGGGCAGCCTGGCGCTTGTCGAGCTCGGTGGTCATCTCGACGAGGATCTCTGGGTTCTTGGTAAGGTAGTCGCGCATGATCTGCTCGACACGGGCCTGCTCCGGCGAGATCGGCGCGGTCGAGCTCGTTTGAGCCTTCCCGGAGGGCGTGGCGTAGCGGAAGAGCAGGTAGCTCGTGCCGGCCGCTGTCACCGCCGATACGGTTGCGGCCACGACCACATTCAACAGGACTTTGTTCAGGTTCATTTTTGACTCTCCGGGGGGTGCCTCAGTCGGCGGTCGGCATCTGAAAAGCGAGAATATCGTCGGCGCGCAGCCAGTTCGGCGTGCCGTCGACTAACCCGGCCTTGGCGCGCTTAGCTTGCTGCTTGGCGAGTTTCAGCCGCCCTTCATAGAAATAGGCCTCGGCCGATGCAAGCTCGGCTTGTGCCAGGTAGGCCTGCCTCGCCCCGGACGCCTTTGCGGCGTCCCCTTTTCGGCCATAGGCCGCGGCAAGCTGGCGGTAGCCCGTCGCTGAGGTTGTTTCACGCGCTAGCGCGATGCGCAGATTGGAGATCGCCTCGTCGACATTCTTCATGTCCTGGGTGCCGAGCAGCGCCTGGGCCAGCATGATGCGAATGAGCGGCTCTTCAGGCGAAAGCGCAACTGCCTGCCGCAAGTGCGGGATGGCCTCTTTGGCATTGCCGCTCTCGAACAGGAACTGCCCCTTGAGCTCGTGGAAATACGGCCAGTCGGGCTTGGCCGTAATCAGCGCGTTGATCTGGGGCATCGCAGCCTGCACGCCGGACTTGCGGTAGGTGGCAATCGCGCGCGCATAAAAAGCGGCCATCGACTGGTCGGTTTGCGGGTAGCGATTGAACACCGTGTCTGGCCGGTCGAGAAAGCCGTAGAGCTTCGCCTTCACGAGATCGTGCTTGACCTGAAGCTCGGGGGGATCCTTGACGTCGTAATATGGGCTGTGCTCGGCGAGCAGGCGAAGCTGGGAAAGCCGCTGCGGGGGGAGCGGGTGCGATTGGAGGTAAGGGTTGATGCCCTGCACGCCGATCAGCTTGGAGTTCATGAACTCGAGGGTCTCGAGCAGGCCGCGCGCCGATTGCTTGGTCGCGTTGAGGAAGGTGATGGCCGCCTGATCTGCGGAGGATTCCTCGTCCTGCCGGTAGGCGAGCACCATGCGCATCGCCGCGTCGGTTCCGCCGAAGGCGGCCCCCATGCCGAGTTGCCCGAGATTGCCTGCGCCGACCGCGGCGCCTGCCGCCATGGCGGCGAGGCCGAGAAGTTGGAGCATCAGGGCCGCCGACTTCGCTCGCGAGATCTGGTTCCGCAGTCTCGAAAGATGGCCGCCAGTGATATGGCCGCTTTCGTGGGCGATCACGCCGATGATCTGGTTGGGAGTCTTGGCTTCCATCAGCGCGCCGGCATGGATGAACATATTGTGCCCATCGATGACGAAGGCGTTGAAGGCGCGGTCGTTGACGATGTGGATGTCGATGGCTTGTCCGCTCAAGCCAGCGGCGTTCAGAATCGGCTTCGCATAGGTGCGAATCAGGGATTCCGTCTCGGCGTCGCGGATCATGCCACCGGCCTCGGCCGTGGTCGCGCTGACGAGCGAAATGATCAGACCGCCGACGGCGGCGCGGCGAAGGTATAGCAGGGAGCTAGTTAGAGGGGCAGGCATCATCGCGCTTGATGGTGAAGTCTTGCCGGTATTGGGCCAAGATGCTGGTTCGCCCTCCAGCCGTGGGACGGCGCAAAAGGCCTGTCGCCTCAAGCCATGCCTTTGCCGTAAACATCGCTTGATTGGCGTTTGAATGCGGCGACAACGTGACAGTTTCGCCGCGCATCCCTTCAAGAAACTGCGAGCGGAGATGGTGCAAGACCTGGGCCTGGACCTACGGCGGAGCGGCGGCTTGCCGCGCCGCTTGGCGAGGCGGAGCAGCATCGATCCGTTCATCGTCATGGACGTGATGCGCGAGGCCAATGTGCATGAAGCCGAAGGCCGCGACATCATTCACATGGAGGTCGGCCAACCCGGCACGCCGGCGCCCCGTGCAGCGCGCGAGCGCGCCCGCCAAGCCCTCGAAACCGAGCGGCTGGGCTATACGGATGCCTTGGGGCTTCCGGCTTTGCGCGAACGCATCGCCCGCTATTACCAGGAGCGCTACCAAGTCAGCGTTGCGCCAGAGCGCGTCGTCGTCACCTCGGGCTCATCTGGCGGATTCGTGCTTGCCTTCCTCGCCGTGCTCGATCCTGGAGATGCGTTGCTGCTGCCGTCCCCCGGCTATCCTTGTTACCGGCAGATCCTCAGCGCGCTTGGCGTGAAGCCGATCCTGGTCGAGACCGGCGCCGCGTCCCGATGGATGCCGTCGCCCGGCGATCTCGGTCGGTTCGGCAAAGAGGCCGCCGGCCTGTTGGTCGCAAGCCCGAACAACCCAACCGGGACCATGGTCGGCGCGGCAAGCTTGGCCGAGCTAGCCGATTGCTGCCGGCGCCAAGGCCTTTGGCTGATCTCCGACGAGATCTATCACGGCCTCGAATATAAGGCGCCCGCCGACACGGCGCTCGCCCATTGGGACGCGGCCGTCGTCGTCAACAGCTTCTCCAAATATTTCAGCATGACGGGCTGGCGGATCGGCTGGCTGATAGTGCCTGAGGAGTTGGTGCGGCCTATGGAGCGGCTCGCCCAGAATCTCTACATCTCGCCGCCGGCGATCTCGCAGGTTGCCGCTCTTGGCGCCTTCGACGGAATCGAGGAGCTCGAGGCGATCAAGGCTGGCTATGCAGCGAACCGCGCGCTCCTGCTGAACGAGCTGCCGGCGGCCGGCCTGACCGAGATCCTGCCCGCCGACGGCGCCTTCTATCTCTATGCCGATGTGAGTGCACTCACATCGGACAGCGCCGCCTTCGCCAAACGCATGCTGAGGACGATCGGCGTCGCGATCACCCCTGGGATCGATTTCGATCCCATCCGCGGCAATCGCTTCGTGCGCCTCTCTTACGCCGGGCCTCACGCCGCAATGCGCGAGGCGGCCTCCCGCATCAAGCGCTGGCTCAAGGGCTAGCGCTGCCACCAGCCGCGACGAGGCGGCGTACTGTCTTCCTTGGTCTCGCTTTCGATTTTGATCTCGGGCGGCGCCACGGGCCGCTCGGTCACCGGTACGGCGTAGGTGGGTTCGCTTTCGCGCGCCCGCCGCTCGACCCGTTCCTTGTGCAAAGCGGTTTCGGGGGCGGGACGTCCATTGCCGTTCTGCTGCGCGTGGGCTTCACTCTCGGGGCGGACAGCATCGCCATGGTCGCGCGCCTCTGGTGGTGCGCCACGCGCCTCACCTTGCCGCTCGCCACCTTCCGGACGCTGACCTCTGCCGCGACGGCCTCCACGCCGCCCTCTGCGGCGAGGCTTGCGGTTCTGGCCGCTATTGTCAGAGGATTGCGCTTCTCGCGGCTCTCGGGGCTCCCGCGGCGCGGGCTCGCGCTCGGACTCTTCCTCGTCAATATCCACGGCTTCGCCAAAGGTTGAAATTACCTCAGCCGGCTCGAAATCGGACTCGCCCGGGCCGCGGCGCTTGCGGCGCCTGCGCCGCGAGCGGCGTCGCGCCTGGTCTCCCTCGGACTCCGCTGGAGCTACGGGTGCCGGCTGCGGCGGGTGATGGGCCCAGTCCATCTGCACCACGTTGTGCTCGCCCGCGCCGATCTCGGACTCAGCGGAGCGCTCGATGACGAACTGCGACACATGCAGATTCTCATCCGCCGTGACGGTGATGGGGATGCGGTAGCGCTGCTCGATATCCTTCAGATGCGAGCGCTTTTGGTTGAGGATGTAGAGCGCCACGTCCACCGCCGTGGTGGCGACAAGCGGCACGACGCCGTCGGTGATCAGGCGGTCCTCAAGCGAGCGCAGCACGTCGAGCGCGACCGACTCGATGGAGCGGACGATGCCGGTGCCCTGGCACATGGCGCAAGAGCTGGTCGAGCCTTCGAGCATGCCGGTGCGCAGGCGCTGGCGCGACATTTCCAGGAGGCCGAAATGGCTGATGCGTCCGACCTGGATGCGCGCGCGATCGTTGCGCAGGGATTCCTTCAGGCGCCGCTCCACAAGTCTCGAGTTGCGGCGCTCATCCATGTCGATGAAGTCGATGACGATGAGGCCAGCGAGATCGCGCAGGCGAAGCTGGCGTGCGACTTCCTCTGCCGCTTCGAGATTGGTCTTGAGCGCGGTGTCCTCAATATTGTGCTCGCGCGTGGCCTTGCCGGAATTGACGTCGATGGCGACGAGCGCCTCGGTCTGATTGATGACGATATAGCCGCCGGACTTGAGTACCACTTGCGGCGAGAACATCGCAGCGAGCTGCCGCTCCACCTGATAGCGGATGAAGACCGGCTCCGGTTCCTTGTAAGGCTTCACGTTCTTCGCATGGCTCGGCATCAGCATGCGCATGAAGTCCTTGGCCTCGCGGTAGGCGTCGTCGCCTGCGACCAGAACTTCGTCGATATCCTTGTTGTAGAGATCGCGGATCGACCGCTTGATCAGGCTGCCCTCCTCATAGACCAGGCTCGGCGCCGTCGACTTCAGTGTGAGGTCGCGCACGGTCTCCCACAATCTGAGGAGATAGTCGTAGTCGCGCTTGATCTCGGTCTTGGTCCGCTGCGCGCCTGCGGTGCGGATGATGAGGCCCATGCCCTCCGGCACTTCGAGCTCGCCGGCAATTTCACGCAAGCGTTTGCGGTCGGTTGGGTTCGTGATCTTGCGCGAGATGCCGCCGCCGCGCGCCGTGTTCGGCATCAGCACGGTGTAACGTCCTGCGAGCGACAGGTAGGTCGTGAGCGCAGCGCCCTTGGTGCCGCGCTCTTCCTTCACCACCTGAACGAGAATGATTTGCCGCCGGCGAATGACCTCCTGGATCTTGTAGGGGCGTCCGCGGCGACGGCGTGCGCGCTCGGGCACTTCCTCAAGCGCATCCTCGGATCCGACCGACTCCACAGTCTCGGCTGCCGCCTCGCCACTCGCCTCCGTGGCGACGACGCGCTGTCCTACGGTCTCGACAGCGTCCGCCTCGTCATCCTCCTCGACCTCTTCGATCGAGCCGGCGACACGGTCAGGCACCTCGTCGTCGGCGTCTTGCCTGTGCTCTGCCGCCTCGGAGACCTCGTGCACGAGGTCGCTCGCCTCCATGACGACAGTGCTGCCGGCTTCGCTCGGCTCGGGCGCAGCTTCGCCCTCTGGCGCGCTTTCAGCCGCCGATGGCTCTGCACCGTGCGGCTCTCCGCCGCGTCCTTTGTGACTAGCCTGATCCGGGCGTCCGCGGCCGCGTCGGCCACGCCTCCGCCGGCCGCCAGAGGCTGCCTCGTCGTCCTCGGCAGCCTCGGCGTCCCTTGCGCGGCTCTCCTCCTCGGCCTCTTCGTCGAGCAGCGCCTGACGGTCGGCGACCGGGATCTGATAGTAGTCGGGGTGAATTTCAGTAAAGGCGAGGAAGCCGTGGCGGTGGCCGCCGTAGTCCACGAAGGCCGCCTGAAGCGACGGCTCAACGCGCGTCACCTTTGCGAGATAGATATTGCCCCTGAGCTGCTTCTTGTTCGCTGATTCGTAATCAAATTCCTCGACGCGGTTGCCCTTTACCACGACGACCCGGGTCTCCTCGGGATGCGCCGCATCGATCAGCATTTTGCTTGGCATGTTGTGTGTTCTCCGCCGCGCTGGCCGAGGAAGGCGCGAAAACCTGCCACACCTGAGATGAACCCGGGCGCCGCGCGCGTTTAAGTTGAATGGACCACGATTCGCTGCGATGCCGCACGGGAGGCGATCCACCATCCCTGCTTGGCTCGACCGCACTCGCCAAACAGAGCAAAAACCCGCCTTTTCCTACGCTTAGCTCTTTGGTTCGAACCTGCATCGCTAACCTTAACCCGCGACTGGCGCGAGCTTTGAGAAGCTTGGAATGCGGCCCTCTCTCACTTGGCCGCCGGCTTTCCGCGTCTTGGACCGCTTCCCGAGTTAAGGCCCTGACGCGCGAAACAAACGAGGCCCCGAGCCAGTATCGCTAGCGAGCGTCCAGGCGCCCGGGGACTGGCCCAATCGATAGGGCCTGCCTTTTATTACGGGCTTCGCGGGAGATTTGGCAAGCCTCCCAATCAATTCGCCCCCAAAGGGTCACAAGCTTCGCTTAACCAACAGGCTTTAAGATTCTGGTATCCATAACGGATTTCCGGCTCAAATCGGGTGGCTCCCAGGGCTGTACTGGGGCGAAAGTGGTTGCCGCGCCCCAGGGTTGAAAATGGGGCAGGCGAGGGAAGATGCGACGTTTCTGTGCCTTGCTGGGGGCGATCCCCACCTGCGCGGTTTTGGGTGCGATTCTGGCCGCAGGTCTTTGCCTGCCGGCTTGGGACGCCGGCGCGCGCCAGCGCGAGGCGGTCGCCAAGGATGCGAGATTGGCTGGCGACCGGGCCCGCACCCGGTTCATCGCCGACCTGTCGAAGAAGGTCGAGGTCAACGTCTTCTCGCTCGCCGATCCCTATCGCGTCATCGTCGATCTCCCTGAGGTCAGCTTCCAGATGCCTGAGGGTCTCGGCACCGAGAAGAGGGGCCTCGTCACCGGCTACCGCTACGGGCTGTTCGCGCCGGGCAAGTCGCGCATCGTCATCGATATGAACGGGCCCTTCCTCGTGGATAAGGCGTTCGTGCTCGAGGCGAGGGGCGATCAGCCTGCCCGCCTCGTCGTCGATCTCGTGGCCACCGACCGCGCGACCTTCCTTGCTAAGCTCCGCGATGCACGATCGCCGGCAGTGGGATCGATCACGCAGCCGAAGCCCGAAGTCGCTTCGGTCAAGGCGAAGCCCGTGATCATCCTCGACCCGGGTCACGGCGGCATCGATCCGGGGACGGCAAGCGCTACCGGCATCACCGAGAAAGAGGTCGTGCTCGCCTTCGCCAAGACCCTCAGGCAGAAGCTCGAGGCGAAGGGTGACTACCAGGTTTATCTGACGCGTGAAGGCGACACCTTCCTTGCGCTGCGCGAGCGCGTCGAGTTTGCCCAAGGCAAGGGCGGCAATCTGTTCGTCTCGATCCACGCCGATTCGTTTCCCAAGAGCACGGCCGAGGCGAGGGGCGCAACGGTCTATACCTTGTCGGAGCGGGCGTCGGACGATGAGGCGAAGGAGCTCGCCGCCAAGGAGAATTTCTCCGACGCGATCGCCGGGGTGGATCTGCCGAGCGATCGCGACGAGGTGGTTGCGAATATCCTCATCGACCTCGCGCAGCGTGAGACGCAGAATCGCTCGATCATCTTCGCCAAATCCGTGGTGGGTCAGATGGGCTCGTCCGATCTGCATCGGAAGTCGCTTAAATCGGCAGGATTTCGCGTGCTGAAATCTCCTGACGTGCCGTCGGTGCTGCTCGAGCTTGGCTTCTTGAGCAATCCCGAGGACGAGAAAGAGCTCACCTCCGAGCGTTGGCGCTTGGCCATGGCCGAGAAGGTCGGCGCGGCGATCGACGCCTATTTTGCCAAGCGCGTCGCGCGCATGCCGTATTGATTCGTCGCAGCCTCGCGTCCGACTACCCCCAAAAAATCACGCTGAATTCGGGCCGAGGCAGCGTTTTGTCGCCATAATGTTGGCTAGGGTTGCTTGGCTCCCCTCGGACGACTACAACTTGGCGACGGACGGGTTTTAACCCATGGACATTACGGCTCCTATTCAACCGCCAGAGCAAAGGCGGCGCCGCCGGCGCGGCGGGTTCCTGCTGCGTTTCTTCGGCTTCATGTTTGCGGCAAGCATGATTGTCTTCGTCGCCGTCGCCGCGGCGGCAGCCTTCATCCTGTGGAAGGCGTCGAAGGACCTGCCGGACTACGAAGTGCTCGCCAAATACGAGCCTCCGGTCATGACCCGCATCCATGCGAATGACGGCAACATGATCGCCGAGTTCGCCCGCGAGCGGCGCATCTATGTGCCCTTCAACGCGATCCCCGACCGCGTGGTGGAAGCCTTCATCTCCGCCGAGGACAAGAATTTCTATCAGCATGGGGGCCTCGACATTCAGGGCATCCTGCGCGCCGCAGTCACCAACATGTCGAGCGCCCAATCTGGCCGCCGCATGGTCGGCGCCTCGACCATCACCCAACAGGTCGCCAAGAACTTCCTTTTGTCGAGCGACCAGACCGTCGAGCGCAAGCTGAAGGAGGCGATCCTCGCCATCCGCATCGAGCGCGCCTTCACCAAGAAGCAGATCCTCGAGCTTTATCTGAACGAGATTTATCTCGGTGGCGGCGCCTATGGCGTGGCTGCCGCGGCCCAGACCTATTGGGACAAGTCTCTGAACGAGCTTTCTGTCGCCGACTGCGCCTATCTCGCAACGCTGCCCAAGGCGCCGAGCAACTACAATCCGTTCCGCTTTCCTGAGCGCGCCGTGGCCCGCCGCAACTGGGTGATCGACCGCATGGTCGAGAACGGCTTTGTCACTAAAGAGGACGCCGAAAAGGCAAAGGCCGAACCGCTCGGTGTGAAGGTGCGCCAGACCGGTGCGCGGCTCGCAGCGTCGGAGTTCTTTGCCGAGGAAGTGCGCCGCGACATCATTGATCTTTTCGGCGAGGACAAGCTCTATGGCGGCGGTCTCTCCGTGCGCACGACACTCGATCCGCGCCTGCAGAAGATTGGCCGCAAGACTCTGGTCGAGGGCCTCGTCGCCTACGATCATCGTCACGGCTGGCGTGGGCCGATGAAGAAAATCGAGCTCGACGGCGATTGGGGCAAGACGCTCGCTGCCATCAATGTGTGGGGCGACATCGATCCCTGGCGGCTCGCCGTGGTGCTCGAGGCCAACAAGGACACGGCGAAGATCGGCTTGCGCCCGACGCGCACATCGGCTGGCAAGCTCTCGGATGAGCGGGAGACCGGCACCATTCCCTTTGCCGAAGTGAAATGGGCCCGGCCTAAGCTCAAGAACGGCATGGGCGGAAGCCCGAGCGTGATGACCGATGTGCTGAAGCCAGGCGACGTCATCTATGTTTCGCCGCGCGAGCCGACTGACACCGAGAAAGACGTCGCGGGGCAATGGTCGCTCGAGCAGGTTCCGCAGATTGGTGGGGCGCTCGTCGCCATGAATCCGCATACCGGTCGGGTGCTGGCGCTCGTCGGCGGCTTCAGCTTCGCCGAGAGTCAGTTCGACCGGGCGGTGCAGGCACGCCGCCAGCCAGGCTCTTCGTTCAAGCCGCTGATCTACACCACCGCGCTCGACAACGGCTATACGCCCGCGAGCATCATCGTCGATGGCCCGCTTTGCATCAGTCAGGGAGCGGGAATGCCGAATTGGTGCCCGAAGAACTATGAGGCAGGCTCGGCGGCAGGTCCCTCGACCTTGCGCTTCGGCATCGAGAAGTCGCGCAACCTGATGACGGTGCGCCTTGCCAACGACATGGGCATGCCGATTATCGTCGAATATGCGCGGCGGTTCGGCGTGTACGACAATCTGATGCCGATGCTGTCTATGGCGCTCGGCGCCGGCGAGACCACGCTTCTTCGCATGGTCGGCGCCTACGGCATGATCGCCAATGGTGGCAAGCAGATCAAACCGACACTGATCGACCGCATCCAGGATCGTTACGGCCGCACTGTCTGGCAGCATGACGACCGCGACTGCGTCAATTGCGATGCAAGGGAATGGAGCGGCCAGGATGAGCCGGAGCTCGTCGACGACCGTCCGCAGATCGTCGATCCTATGAGCGCCTATCAGATGGTCTCCATCATGGAAGGCGTGGTCCAGCGGGGCACGGCGATGAAGCTCAAGGTTTTAGAACGGCCCATCGCCGGCAAGACCGGGACCACCAATGACGAGAAGGATGGCTGGTTCATCGGCTTCACGCCCGACCTCGTCGTCGGCGTGTATCTTGGTTTTGACAATCCCTCGCCCATGGGGCATGGCGAGACCGGCGGCAATGTCTCCGCGCCTGTGGTTCGAGATTTCTTCAAAATCGCGCTTGCCGATCAGCCCCCAATTCCGTTCCGCGCTCCGCCTGGCATCAAGCTCGTCCGGGTGAACCTGAAGACCGGTTTGCCGGCGGGCCCTGGCGACCCCAAGGCCATCATGGAGGCATTCAAGCCGACCCAAGAGCCTTTGGGTGCGGTCGCCACCGATACTGAGGGTGTGCCTGAAGAAGAATTCGGCCAGGCCGCACCTCAAGCCGCCTTCCCGGTTCCGGGTCAGATCCCCGGACCGCCTCCCCCAGGCCCGTTCCAGGCGCCCGGCAACGACCGGGCTTTGACATCGGGCACCGGCGGACTCTACTAGAGGCTAATAATTCTGAGACTTGCCGCCGGGACCTTGCGATCCTGGCGGCTCGTTCCGCTATTTCGCGAAGCGAGGAAAGAAATGCGCGCCGAAACCGAAGCGGTCGTCAACGACATCAAGCAGTCCTTGACTCTGCTCAGGAGGCATCTTTGACCCTGACCGGGCCAAGGAAAGGCTAGCCGCGCTCGACCGCGAGGTCGAAGCTCCCAATTTCTGGAACGACTCTGCACGCGCGCAAGGCATCATGCGCGAGCGGCAGCAGCTTGACGGCGCGCTCTCCGGCTTCACGCGTCTCGTTCGCGAGCTCGACGACAATATCGAGCTCGTTTCGCTTGGCGAGGAGGAGGGCGACGAGGGCGTCGTCTCGGAAGCTGAGTCGGCGCTGAAGAAGCTCAGGGCCGAAGCGCATAAGCGCGAGGTCGAGGCGCTGCTCTCCGGCGAAGCCGACTCCAACGACACGTATGTCGAGATCCATGCCGGCGCCGGCGGCACCGAGAGCCAGGACTGGGCGCAAATGCTTGAGCGCATGTATATCCGCTGGGCCGAGGGACGCGACTACAAGGTCGAGATCATCGGCGAGCATCCGGGTGAAGAAGCCGGCGTCAAGTCGGCGACGATCCTGGTCAAGGGCGCCAACGCTTATGGCTGGCTGAAGACCGAGTCAGGCGTGCATCGGCTCGTGCGTATCTCGCCCTTCGATTCCAATGCGAGGCGGCATACGAGCTTCGCCTCGGTGTCGGTCTATCCGGCCGTCGACGATACCATCGCCGTCGACATCGACGAGAAGGACGTGCGCATCGACACATACCGCTCGAGCGGCGCCGGCGGCCAGCACGTGAACACCACCGACAGCGCCGTGCGCATCACCCATCTGCCGACTGGCATCGTCGTTCAATGTCAGAACGAGCGGTCGCAGCACAAGAACCGCTCCACCGCCTGGGCCATGCTGCGCGCGCGGATCTACGAGGCCGAGCTGAAACGCCGCGAGGAAGCAGCGCAGGCCGCAGCCGCAGCCAAGTCCGACATCGGCTTCGGCCATCAGATCAGGTCTTACGTGTTGCAGCCCTATCAGCTCGTGAAGGATCTGCGCACGGGCGTGGAAAGCACCAACCCGTCGGCCGTGCTCGATGGCGATATCGATCAGTTCATCGAAGCGGCGCTGGCCGAGCGGATCCGCGCGGAAGAGCGACCCGCCTAACGTCCGGAGCTGGCGACGGCGAATTATTCCGCGGCGCGGGGCGCTGTCGCGGTGCTTGCCGCGGCGGGCTTGTCCGCCTTGGTCAAGAGCGGATCGTCCGTGCGGCGCGACTTTCCTTCGAAATAGGCGCCCTGCTCGATGGCGAGGCTCTGGTGGTAGATATCGCCTTCCACATGTGACTGCGCTTGCAGCGTTACCCGCAAGCCTCGGATCGAGCCGAGCACGCGGCCGCGCACCACGACATCCTCGGCGAGCACCGAGCCGTTGATCTGCGACTTGTCGCCGAGCAGGAGCGAGCCGCATTGCACGTCGCCCTGAATCTCTCCGTCGACTTGAATCTCACCCTTGGAGGACACGTTACCGGTGATGGTCAGGTCCTCTCCGATGATGGAGGGGACGAGCTTGCTCGGGCTCGTGCTCTTGACGTAACCCGCCGGACGCTCGCCAAACGGCGATGTGTCACTCGGCCGGTCAGGCATCCGTTGCGGAGAATCGCCGCTCATCTCCCGCTCCGGCTTCTTGGTGAACATGATGGTACCTCCCGCACAAAACGCAAACGCCTCCTCCAGCGCCGAAGGAGAGCGGCGCGACGCCCCAGCAAAAGCGATCGATTCCCAGCAATGCGTCGCGAAGTTCGCCCGGCAACGAGCCAGAAGACCCAGCCCGGCCTTTAACCAAGAATATAGTCTCCATGTTAGCTTGTCATGAGCCATCTCCTCGGTCTCTTGGAGTATTGGAGGTGAGTTTTGGCAGCGATGTTTGGGCGGGGATCGCCTTCCTTTGGTCGATTTTCACGCCTCTTATGTCCTTGACTCTGGGGGGTTATCGAAACAAGGGGCCATGAGCGAGCTGAGGCAGCGCTTGTTGCCCATAGCCAAGCCGCCGCTTGCGCTGATGGGTGCCTTGCGCGATTTTTCCGCGAGCGTGACCGAGCGCGTGAAGTCCTTGGCGGACTCCCGAGAGATTCGCCGCGCGGCAGCGCTCCTGCGGATCTATACCGAAAATCTGCGTCGCACCGTCGAGGGCTGGAGGGGCGAGGCCAGTTCCGCCGCCCCGAGCGAGCCGGTGGCAGGCGCTCTCGTCAAGATCTCCGAAGGCGGCAGGGCGCTCATGACTCTGCCTGCGAAGGGCAGGGAGCTCGTCAAGCTCGTGCCTGAACCGGTTCAGCTTGAGCTCAGGAAAATATCGACGGGCGGCGCCCATGTGTGTCGCGAGATCTTCGCTGGCATCCTCGTTGTCGGCATGATCGCCATCGTTGGCGGCTACGGCCGGCTCGCCCAGGGACCGATCTCCATGCCGAGCCTCGTCCCCATGATCGAGGAGGCCATCAACGGCGAGCTCTCCGACCTCCATGTGAAGATCGACGACGCGATCCTGCAACGCTCTCCCGATGGTCCGGGCGTGCTGTTCCGGTTGCGCAACATCCGCTTGATCGATACCGACGGCTCGATCGTTGCCCAGGCGCCGCTCGCCGCCATCGGCATGAGCGGCTCGGCACTCCTGTCGGGGCGCATCGCGCCTGGCAGCGTCGACTTCATCGGCCCGCGGCTCTTGTTCTATGCCTCGGACAACGGCCTGTCGCTGAGCTTCTACCGTCCGTCGAGCATCGAGGTGGAGAAGTTCGTTAAAGGCACTGTCCAAGCAAGTCCACCTGCCACTCAGGACGGGCAGCCCGGCGTTCCGGCGGAGAGCGTCATCGCCAAAGGCGCGGAGCCGGCAATACCGACAAGCGCCGGGCGCCAGCTCGACGTGACACGGACGGTTGCCGATGTCTTCGAGCGGGCGCGCCGCGGCAACACCTCCTACCTCACTCGCTTCGGCGTCAAGGACGCGCAGGTCGTGCTCAGCCGGGACGGCGTCGAGACCCTGTGGCAGGTTCCGGACTTCTCCATCGACCTTCAGCACAAGAACGAGCGGAGCGTCCTCATCGGTCAAGCCAACCTCGCCACCAATAAAGGCGACTGGCAGCTCGAGTTCCGCACCGAGCAACGCCCGAAGCGGCAAAGCTTGGGCATCACGGCATTGATCCAACATCTCGTCCCCTCTGGGCTCGCTGAGAACTTCCCGGCCATCGCCGGCCTGAAAGCCATCGATCTGCCGGTGACCGGAGAAACCAGCGTCGAGCTTTCAACCGAGGGTCGCTTCCTCTCCGGCGATGCCGATCTGCAGCTCGAGAAGGGATACATCACACCCCCCTGGGATCCCGAAAATGCCATGCAGATCGACGAGGGCAATCTGCGTGTGCGCTACGCGAAGAAGAACGATGTGTTTGAGATCGAGCGCGCAACGCTCAAATGGGGAGAGAGCCAGGCAACGATCAGCGGCCAGTTCCGCCCCGCCGTGGACGACGGCGGTTCGCCCTCCTGGACATTCAAGATCAAAGCCGACGATGCGGTGCTCGCCTCCCCCGAGTTTGGTCTCTCTCCCGTCAAGGTGGATGAGTGGTCGGCGGAAGGCAGCGTCACGCCAGAGCGTGGCAGCATGACGCTCTCTCGTTTCGTCATCCGCTCCGGCAGCGCGTCGATCAAGCTTGCCGGGAACGTCATTGACGCACCGGGGTCTCCCGAGGTGCATCTGACCGGCACGGTCAGTACAATGCCGCTCGACATGCTGAAGTCGTTCTGGCCCAAATTCCTCGCCGGCGATGCGCGGAAATGGGTGTTGCAGAACGTTCGCGGCGGCGAGGTGCTTGGCGGCAAGGTCGCAGTTTCGCTTGAGCCAGGCGAGCTTGCACGTATGCAGGCCGGCGCCGAGCTTGCGCCTGAGGCCGTCAACGTCGAGCTCGACCTTGCCAATATGAGCCTCACTTATGTCGAGAAGCTGCCGCCGATCCTGACCGGCGGTGCCAAGATGCTGGTGTCGGGGATCAGCTTCTGGGTCGATATCCCGGAAGCGAAAATTGCCCTGCCGTCAGGCCAGGTGATCGCCCTCAGCGAGGGCCGCTTCTTCATTCCCGATCTGCGGCCCGAGCCGCAGCAAGGCCAGATCACCTTCAAGGCCGCCGGCGCCACCGCAACTGTGCTCCAACTCCTCGACCATGAGCCTCTCGGCTATATGCAGGCCGTCGGCATGAAGCCGAATGCAATCGGCGGCACCGCTACTGGCAACTTCGTACTCGACATGCCGATGCGCGAGGACCTCAAGTTCAAGGATATCAAATTGCGTGGCGAAGCACGGCTCGACCAGGCCATCGCCTCGAACGTTGTCGGCAATATCAGCGTTGAGGGCGGCGCGCTCGATGTGAACGTCACAGAGCAGGCGCTCGACGCGCGCGGTCAAATTCTGATCAAGGGCGTGGCCGCAGAGCTTGCTTGGCAGCGCATTTTCCATGAGCCTGACGACCGCCAGCCGCCGATCAGGATCAGCGCCACGCTTGATGAGCCGGCGCGCGAAGCCCTCGGGCTCAAGATCTCGCATCTGTTGAAGGGGCCGCTGCCCGTGACCCTTTCCGTCGCGCGCACCGCCGAAGGTGCGCAAAGCCTGAGTATGCAGGCCGACCTCACCCCGGCGCAGCTCGTGTTCGGCAACATGGGCTGGACCAAGCCGCAAGGCCGCTCCGCATCGCTGCAGTTCGACATTGTGCAATACGAGGACGGCTCCACCGATCTCAAGAACTTCAAAATTCTGGGCGACGAGATCGCCATCGACGGCTCGATCTCGCTCGATCCCGAGCAGCACCTCAAATCCTTCAACTTCTCCGATTTCTCCTTCGACATGCTCACCCATGTCGAGATCAATGCCGCGGTCCGCGACGGCAACTTGCTCGAAGTCGATGCGCATGGCCCGAGCTATAATGGCAAGCAATTCTTCCAGTCGCTGTTCTCGGCCGGCCAGGTTGCCGAGGTCGCCGACCCGCGCGATCCCTTCAGCGTCAATCTGACGGCGCGGTTCGGTACAGTGGTCGGGTTCTACGACTCAACCGTCACCGATGTGCAGGCAACGCTCAAGAAACGAAATGGCCGGCTGGTTGAGCTCAACGCCACCGGCAAGCTCAATGGCCGCTCGCCGCTCGCGGTCAAGCTCGACAGGACGAACGGCGCGCGCATCATCCGCGCCGAATCGCGCGACGCGGGCGCGGCCTTCCGCCTCATCGGCTTCTATCCCAAGGTCGATGGTGGCGAGGCTTCCCTCGAGGTCAATCTCGACGCGAGCAACGCCGGCATGAAGGCTGGCACGCTGTGGGCACGCAATTTCGCCGTGCTCGGGGATTCCGTGGTGAGCGACGTGCTGGCTGATCCTCAATCCCAGGCGGCACTGGGCGGCGAGCGCAAGAAGCAGGTTAGGCAAAATCGCATCGCATTCGACCAGCTCCGCGCGCCGTTCTCGGTCGGCAATGGGCAGTTTCAGCTGAAAGACGCCTATGTAAACGGCCCTGCGCTCGGCGCCACCATGCGCGGCCGCGTCGACTTCAAGACGAAGACGGTCAATCTCGGGGGCACTTATGTGCCCCTTTATGGTTTGAACTCCGCGCTTGGTGCGATTCCGATCCTTGGCGGCATCTTCGTCGGCCGCGAGGGGGAAGGCGTGGTCGGCATCACCTTCGCCATCCAGGGTCAGTTGGACGACCCGAACGTGCTCGTGAACCCGATCTCGGTCGTGGCCCCTGGCATCTTCCGCCAGATCTTCGAGTTCAGAGGCGAGGGGCAGAACGCCGCCTCGTCAACGACGACGCCACCTTCCGACTTCACTACCCCTCGCTAGTTAGGCTTTTAGACAGGGTGGATCAGCACGTGCCGCTTCTTTCCGAGCGAAAGCTTGATCACGCCCTCAGGCGTGAGGTCTGAGAGCGTCAGCAGGCGCTTCTCGTCGGTGACCGTCGTGTCGTTCACCTTGAGACCGCCGCCCCTAATCTGGCGGCGCGCCTCGCTGGTTGAGGCGACAAAGCCGACATGCGTGCTGGCGGTGAGGATGCCCCAGCCTTTCTCGAGCTCGGCGCGAGGGATCTCGAAAGTTGGCAGCGTCTCCGATAGCGTTCCTTGCTCGAAGGTGGCGCGCGCCGTGCCTTCGGCGCGGTCGGCGGCTTCACGGCCATGCAGCAGCGCGGTCGCCTCAGTGGCGAGGATCTTCTTCGCTTCGTTGAGCTCGGCGCCTTCGAACTTCGCCAATCGATCGATCTCGGCAAGCGGCAGCTCGGTGAACAGCTTGAGGAAGCGGCCGACATCGGCGTCTTCGGTGTTCCGCCAATATTGCCAATAGTCATATGGGCTTAGCATGTCTGGGTTGAGCCAGACGGCGCCTGAGGCGGTCTTGCCCATCTTGGCGCCCGACGCCGTGGTGAGCAGCGCCGTGGTGAGGCCGAATAACTCCACTCCATCGGTGCGGCGCCCGAGCTCGATGCCGTTGACGATATTGCCCCACTGATCCGAGCCGCCCATTTGCAGGCGGCAGCCGAACCTCCGGTAGAGCTCCACGAAATCGTAGGCCTGGAGCACCATGTAGTTGAACTCGATGAAGGAGAGCGGTTGCTCGCGCTCGAGCCTGAGCTTCACTGAGTCGTAGGACAGCATGCGGTTGACGCTGAAATGGCGGCCATAGTCGCGCAGGAAATCGATGTAGTTGAGCTCGTCGAGCCAATCGGCGTTGTTGACGAGGATTGCGTCATTGTCGCTTTGACCGAGGCTCACGAATTTGCCGAACACAAACTCGATGCCGCCGATATTGACCGCGATTTCGGCGTCGGTGAGAAGCTTGCGCGCCTCGTCCTTGCCGGAAGGATCGCCGACCTTCGTGGTGCCGCCGCCGATCAACACGATCGGCCGATGCCCAGCCTGCTGCAATTTGCGCAGCATCATGATGCCGAGCAGATTACCGACATGGAGGCTCGGCGCCGTGCAGTCGAAGCCGATATAGCCGGTGATGGTTTCGGATCGGGCGAGCCTGTCGAGCGCCGCTTCGTCGGTCACCTGGTTAATGTAGCCTCGGGCCTTAAGCTCGTTCAGGAACTCCAATTTGGTGGTGCTCATGATGGCGGCCGGCGGGGCGTCCACAGTTAATCGTCGGAGCCACGGCTGTATCAGGTTTGCACCTGAATTGCACGGGAGGGGCGGCGGCCACTCGCCAAGGAAGAGGAAAGGTTAGGCCGCCAATTCCCGCTTCTTCTTCTTGCCGAGGCGCTTGTCTAGATAGGCGTCGACCACTTCCATCAGGCCGTCCATGCGGCCCTCGAAGAAATGGTTCGCATCAGGCACGGTGGCATGGTCGATGATGATGCCCTTTTGCGTCTTGAGCCGGTCGACGAGTCCGCGCACGGACTCCGTCGGCACCACGCGATCCTTGGCGCCGTTCACCATCAAGCCTGACGACGGGCAGGGAGCAAGGAAGGTGAAGTCGTACAGGTTGGCCGGCGGCGCCACCGAGATGAAGCCCTCGATTTCGGGCCGCCGCATCAGGAGCTGCATGGCGATCCAGGCGCCGAAGGAGACGCCGGCGATCCAGCACGATCCGGCATCGGCATTGTAGGCCTGCATCCAGTCGAGCGCAGTGGCGGCATCGGCCAACTCGCCGGGACCGTTATCGAACAAACCTTCGCTCCGCCCCACGCCGCGGAAGTTGAAGCGCAGCGCCGAGAAGCCACGCCGCTGAAAGGCGTAATACAGGTGATAGACAACCTGGTTATTCATGGTGCCGCCGAACTGCGGATGCGGGTGCAGAATGAGCGCAACCGGTGCATTGGGGCGGGGATTGTGATGGTAGCGGGCCTCGATCCTGCCGGCTGGACCGCTGATATTCACCTCGGGCATGAAACTTTGACCTCGAACGACGTTTTCGATGCTGGGAAAAGGGGCTGGGAGTCTTGGCAATGGCGGGGCACGCCGCCGCGCAAAACTTGACTCTGTGGCTCAGGAAACCTATACAAATGTAAGATTTAGAATTGTTCCAAACAAGGACGCTCTTTGTGGTTACGACGGAGCGATCCCAGCTTCGGGCCGCGTTTCATAGCATGCGCGATGGGGGCTCGTGCAAGCGCTAACGGTGGTCTCTTGGCCAGCGAGCTTCTGAGGCATGACGACGCGTTCCTATCTCGACTATAACGCCACCGCGCCGCTCAGGCCGGAGGTGCGCGACGCCATGGTCGCCGCCTTCGACACTTACGGCAATCCCTCCTCGGTCCACGCAGAGGGTAGGGAGGCGAGGGCGCTTGTCGAGGCGGCGCGGGCCAAGGTTGCTGTGCTTGCCGGAGCAAGACCTGAAGACGTGATCTTCACGAGCGGCGGCAGCGAGGCGAATGCGCTCGCGCTTGCCGCTCAGGCGGGCGAGGCCTGGCAGTGCTACATGTCGGCGATCGAGCATCCGTCGGTGCTTGCCGGCGGCAGGTTCTATCGCGAGAGCACGACCCGAATTCCTGTCTCAAGCGACGGCGTTATCGACCTCACCGCGCTTGAGAAAGAGCTTACGAAACACCATCTTGGAGGATGGAGAGCCTTCGTTTCGCTGATGGCGGCAAATAACGAGACTGGCGCCATCCAGCCGGTCGCTGAGGCCGCTAAACTCGTTCACGTCGCCGGTGGTCTTCTGCATAGCGATGCGGTTCAAGTCGCGGGCAGGCTGCCGCTGAAATTCGGCGCGCTTGGCGCCGACATGATGACGCTTTCGGCGCACAAGATCGGCGGTCCAAAGGGAGTCGGCGCTCTCTTGCTCCGTCAAGGTGCCGCGGTTGAGCCCTTGATCAAAGGCGGAGGCCAGGAGCGGCGGCGGCGGGCGGGGACTGAGAATGTAGCCGGCATCGTCGGCTTCGGCGTTGCGGCGGAACTCGCCGCCGCGGAAGCGGAGTGGGCCCCCGAGCTTGCCGCGCTTCGCGATAAGCTTGAGACGAAGGCTTTGGGGCTCGTGCCCGAGACTGTGGTGCTGGCGGGCAAGGTCGAGCGCTTGCCCAATACGAGCTGCATCGCGGTTCCGGGCACCAAGGCCGAGACCTTGGTCATCGGGCTCGATCTTGCGTGCGTTGCGGTGAGTTCAGGCAGCGCCTGCTCCTCGGGCAAGGTCGAGGCCTCGCATGTGTTGAGCGCCATGGGCGTGTCGCCCGAGCTAGCGCAAGGCGCGATCCGCGTAAGCCTTGGTTTTGGCACCACCAGTGCCGATATCGAGAGATTCATCGGTGCCTGGGGCGAGCTGATCAAGCGGATGCGGCAGCGCCAGGAAGCGGCATAAGCGGCGAATAAGACGAAAGACTTTGGAGTAGAGACATGCCGGCAGTGCAAGAGACAGTTGCCCGCGTTCGCGAGATCGACGTCGACAAGTACAAATACGGCTTCTTCACGGACATCGAATTGGTCAAGGCCCCCAAGGGTCTCTCCGAGGAGGTGGTCCGCTTCATCTCGGCGAAGAAGAATGAGCCCCTTTGGCTGCTCGATTGGCGTCTCGAGGCCTATCGCCGTTGGCTCACCATGCAGGAGCCGACTTGGGCGAATGTGCATCACCCCAAGATCGATTATCAGGATCTCTATTACTATTCCGCGCCGAAGAGCACCGAAGGACCGAAGAGCCTCTCGGAGGTCGATCCAGAGCTGCTCGCGACCTACGCCAAGCTCGGCATCCCGCTGAAAGAGCAGGAGGTGCTCGCTGGTGTGAAGGGAGCGCCGCGCGTCGCGGTCGATGCCGTGTTCGATAGCGTGTCCGTGGTCACCACCTTCAAGGAGGAGCTGGCCAAGGCCGGCGTCATCTTCTGCTCGATCTCGGAGGCGGTGCAGAACCACCCCGAGCTCGTGAAGAAATATCTGGGCTCCGTGGTCCCCATCACCGACAATTTCTTCGCCACGCTGAATTCCGCGGTCTATTCCGACGGAAGCTTCGTCTATGTGCCAGAGGGCGTGCGTTGCCCGATGGAGCTTTCCACCTATTTCCGCATCAACGCAGAGCAGACCGGCCAGTTCGAGCGGACGCTCATCATCGCCGACAAGGGCGCCTATGTGAGCTACCTCGAAGGCTGCACCGCGCCGATGCGCGACGAGAATCAGCTTCACGCCGCCGTGGTGGAGCTGGTCGCGCTCGACGGCGCCGAGATTAAGTACTCGACCGTGCAGAACTGGTACCCAGGCGACAAGGAAGGCAAGGGCGGCATTTATAATTTCGTTACCAAGCGTGGCGACTGCCGTGGCAAGAACTCGAAGATCTCCTGGACGCAGGTCGAGACCGGCTCGGCCATTACCTGGAAGTACCCGAGCTGCATCCTGCGCGGCGACGGAAGTCGCGGCGAGTTCTATTCGATCGCCATCTCCAACGGCTATCAGCAGGTCGATAGCGGCACCAAAATGATCCATCTCGGCAAGGACACGTCGAGCCGCATCATCTCCAAGGGTATCGCCGCAGGGCATTCCAACAACACCTATCGCGGGCTCGTCTCAGCGCATCGCCGGGCGACGAACGCGCGCAACTTCACAAACTGCGACTCGCTGCTCGTCGGCGACAAATGCGGCGCGCATACCGTGCCGTATATCGAGGCGAAAAATTCCTCGGCGACCTTCGAGCACGAGGCGACCACCTCCAAGATTTCCGATGACCAGCTGTTCTATTGCCTCTCTCGCGGCCTTTCGCCGGAAGAGGCGGTGGCCCTGATCGTCAACGGCTTCGTCCGCGACGTGCTCCAGCACCTCCCCATGGAGTTCATGGCCGAGACGCAGAAGCTGATCGGCATCTCATTGGAAGGCAGCGTCGGCTAATCCGGACTGACGAAATAAACTCAATTCCAGCGAGTTAGAGAAATATCGTAATGCTTGAGATCAATAACCTTCACGTCAATGTCGATGGCCGCGAGATCCTGAAAGGCCTCGACCTCGCACTCTCCAAGGGCCAGGTCCACGCCATCATGGGCCCGAACGGCTCCGGCAAGTCAACGCTCGCCTATGTGCTCGCCGGCAAGGAGGGCTACGAGGTCACCGAAGGGTCGGTCACTTGGAACGGCCAGGATCTGCTCGCCATGGACCCGTCGGAGCGCGCCGCGGCCGGCGTGTTCCTCGCCTTCCAGTACCCGATGGAGATCCCCGGCGTCGCTACCATGACCTTCCTGCGCGCCGCCGCCAACGCCGTGCGCAAGGTCCGCGGCGAGCCTGAGTTCTCTACGCCGGACTTCCTGCGCTTCGTGCGCGAGAAGGCGGCAGGTTTGAAGATCGATCCCGAGATGCTGCGGCGTCCGCTGAATGTCGGGTTTTCCGGTGGCGAGAAGAAGCGGAACGAGATCCTGCAAATGTCGCTGCTCGACCCGTCGCTCTGCGTTCTCGACGAGACCGATTCAGGCCTCGATATCGACGCCGTGCGCATCGTTGCCGAGGGGGTGAATGCACTTCGCGGCCCCGATCGCGCCATGCTGGTCATCACCCACTACCAGCGGCTTTTGAATTACATCGTTCCGGACCGGGTGCATGTGCTGTCCGACGGACGCGTGGCGCGTTCCGGTGGCCCTGAGCTTGCGCTCGAGCTCGAGCAGACGGGCTACGCCGAATTCGGCGAAGCAGCGGCCTAAAGGGATTTGAGCATGGAGCTTCCGGTCAAGCAGTTCCAGACGCGCGCCGAGCAGGCCCTTGTCGACCTGTTCAACGCGGCCGAGCAAGGGCTGCCAGGCGCCGGCAACCCTTGGGTGGCCGATCTACGTGCCAAGGCGATCGATGCCTACGGCATACTTGGACTGCCGCACCGCCGCGTCGAGGCGTGGAAATACACCGACCTACGCTCCAAGCTCACCGAAGCTCTGCCGCTTGCCCGTGCCACAGGCGTCGCCGTAACCGAGGCTGAGATTGCCCGCGCCTTCAGCGCCGACATCGCTGATCTCGACGCCTATAGGCTCGTCATTGTCGAAGGCGAGCTTCGGTCCGACCTTTCTAGCCTTGCCGGGCTTAAGGCGGCCGGCGCCGAGGTCGTCTCCATCACCGAGGCGCTGCAGAAGCCGCCGCGCTGGCTGAAGGACTCGCTCGGCAAGATCAACAGCCAAGACCGCGATCCGGTGGCGGCCTTGAACCTCGCGCTGATGAGCGGTGGCGTCGGCCTCCGTCTCGCCAAGGGCGTGAGCCTCGACAAGCCGGTGCACGTCATGCATCTAGACGGCGGCAGCGACCCTTCGAGCGTGATCACGCGGAGCGTGGTCCTGGTCGAGGAGGACGCCTCGCTCGACCTTCTGGAGAGCTATGCTAGCCTCGGCGAGACCGAGCTTCAGAGGAACGCGGTGACCGAAATCGAGGTCGGCAACAAAGCAAGCCTCAACCACGTCAAGCTCCAGCGGGAGAGCGGAACCGCGTTCCACCTCGTCACCTGGCTGCTCAAGCTCGATGCCGACGCCAATTACAAGGCCTTCCAGTTCTCGACCGGAGCCGTGCTCTCCCGCAGCCAGATCTATGCGGCGTTCACTGGCGAGGGATCGGCCCTCGATGTGTCCGGCGCGCTCCTCATGCGCGGACATCAGCATTGCGATACGACGCTTCTGGTCGAGCATCGCGTGCCGCGCTGCGTAAGCCGCGAGCTGTTCAAGGCGGTGCTCGACAACGAGGCGCGCGGCGTGTTCCAGGGCAAGATCATCGTCTCGCCCGGCGCCCAGAAAACCGACGGCAAGCAGATGGCGCAGGCGCTGCTGCTCTCCGAGACGGCAGAGTTCGAACTCAAAGCCGGAGCTTGAGATCTTCGCCGACGATGTGGTCTGCGGCCACGGCTCGACCTCGGGCCAGATCGACGAAGATTTGCTGTTTTATCTCGAGTCTCGCGGCATTCCGGAGGTTCAGGCGCGTGCGCTTCTGATCCAGGCCTTTGTCGGCGAGGCCGTCGAGCGCATCGATCATGAGGCTTTACGCGAGGCCTTGTCCAAGGCGTCGGCCGAGTGGCTCGGCGTCACCTTCGACTGACGGCGGCTGACCATGACGATCTTGCCGAAATCGATTCCCGAGGAGAGCGCAAGACCCGTCGGTTACGACGTGCAGGCGATCCGCGCCGATTTTCCGATCCTTGCCCAGAAGATCCGCGGCAAGCCGCTCGTCTATCTCGACAACGGCGCTTCGGCGCAGAAGCCGAGAGCGGTGCTCGATTCCATCCAGCGCGCGTATAGCGAGGAATACGCCAACGTCCATCGCGGGCTGCATTATCTGAGCAACCTCTCAACCGCGAATTTCGAGAAGGCGCGTGAGACTGTGCGGCGCTTCATCAACGCGCGCTCCGACGCCGAGATCATCTTCACCCGCAACGCCACCGAGGCCATAAACCTCGTTGCGAGCTCCTATGGCGGTCCGGTCATCGGCGAAGGCGACGAGATCGTGTTCTCCATCATGGAGCACCATTCCAACATCGTGCCCTGGTATTTCCTGAAGGAGCGGCAGGGTGCGGTCCTGAAATGGGCGCCAATCTCCGACGACGGCGAGCTGTTGCTCGACAAGTTCGAGGCGCTGCTCACCCCGCGCACCAAGATGGTCGCCATCACCCATATGTCGAACGTGCTCGGCACCATGGTTCCGATCAGGGAGGTGGTCCGGATAGCGCATGCGCGCGGCATCCCAGTGCTGGTCGATGGCGCGCAAGGCGCGGTGCATCTCCCCGTCGACGTGCAGGACCTCGATTGCGACTTCTATGCCTTCACCGGCCACAAGCTCTACGGTCCGACCGGGATCGGCGTGCTCTACGGAAAGAAGGCGCTGCTTGAGGCTATGCAGCCCTACCAGGGCGGCGGCGAGATGATCGGCACCGTGACCACCGAGCGCATCACCTATGCCACACCCCCGCACCGCTTCGAGGCAGGGACCCCCGCCATCGTCCAGGCGATCGGGCTTGGCGCCGCGATCGATTATGTCGAGAGCGTGGGGCGCGAGCGCATCAAGGCCCATGAGGACGCTCTGCTCGCCTATGCCATGGAACGCCTCGGCGAGCTCAATTGGCTCCGCATCTTTGGCCGGGCAAAGCACAAGGGGTCGATCATCTCCTTCGAGATGGAGGGCGCCCATCCGCACGATGTGAGCACCATCCTCGACCGTTATGGCGTGGCCATCAGGGCCGGCACCCATTGCGCCGAGCCGCTTCTCGCGCGCTACGGTGTCACCTCGACTGCGCGCGCCTCATTCGCCATGTATAATACGGTCGAAGAGGTCGACCGGCTGGTCGAGGCGCTGCATAAGGCCCGTGAAATGTTCGCTTGAGGCGAATGATCCAAATGTCTGAAAAGATTCAAGAGAATGAGGATAGGGGAGCGGCGCCTGAAACGCCCGCCGAGGCATCCCCTCCCGCCCCGTCCCCCGAGCACGATCAGCTCAAGGACGACCTCGTGGCGGCCCTCAAGACCGTATTCGACCCCGAGATCCCCGTGGATATCTACGAGCTTGGCCTCATTTACCGGCTCGACATGGACCCGGAGCGCAATATTGAGGTCGACATGACGCTCACCGCCCCTGGCTGCCCTGTTGCGGGGGACATGCCTGGCTGGGTGGAGAATGCGGTGGCGTCCGTCCCCGGCGTCGGCCAGGTGAAGGTGAACCTCGTTTTCGACCCGCCCTGGGATCCGAGCCGCATGTCTGATGAGGCACGGCTTGCGCTCAACATGTTCTGAGACTTGAACCGCACCCCGATCTATCCCAAGTTCACACCATGACCGCATCGAAACTTATGACCCTGACCGATGCCGCCGCCGAGCGCATCCGCGCGCTCATATCGGCCTCCGGCAAGGACGCAACCGGCCTGCAAATCGGCATCAAGAAGGGCGGCTGCGCAGGCATGGAATACACCATGAGCTATGCCGAGACGAAGGCGCCGCATGATGAGGTGGTTGAGGACAAGGGCGTGCGCATCCTCATCGACCCGACCGCGGTCCTGTTCCTGCTCGGCACCGAGATGGACTACCGCAGCGACCGCATGAGCTCTGGCTTCGTGTTCAACAATCCGAACCAGACGAGCGCCTGCGGCTGCGGCAAATCCGTTTCGCTCACGCCGGCAGCCGAGACGAGCCTCGAAGCTGCTCACGACAGCTAGGCGAAGCTGAACTCCACTGAGATTTTAGGAAAGAGCAGGGCGCCCTAATCGAGCGGGCGCACCGAGCGCATCATGAAGGCCGGCACGTGCTCGCCCATGCCGCGTACGCCGCCACGTGACGGCTGCTGCTGAGGCTTAGGAGCCGGCGGTTGCTTCGGAGCGGAAGCGTGGTGCGCGTGAGTATGAGTGTAGGCTGGCTTGGGTGCAGGGCTGTGAGCCGACTTCGGGGCAGGGCTGTGCGCTGGCTTCGGTGCTGAGTTATGCGTTGGCTGAGCGGCCTTTGGCTGCTGATGATCTCGCCTCTGCTGATGCTGCTGCGGATGGGGCTGCTGCGGCTTTTGCCCCTCGCGGCCCCCAGCGTCCTTGCGCGGGCCCTTTGACCGATGTTGCGGGGCCCCATGGGACCCGCGCCGGTATCGTCCGTTCGAGCGGCCCCGATCGTCTGACGACCGCTCACCCTCGTCGGCGCTCGGCTGGCCATCGATCCACGGTATCTCCTGGCGGAGCATCCTTTCGATCGCCTTGATCGCCTTCATCTCTTTCGGCGTCACCAGAGTGGCTGCGAAGCCTTCGCGGCCTGCCCGTCCGGTGCGCCCGATCCGATGGATATAGTCCTCAGGATGGATCGGCACGTCGTAATTGAAGATGTGGCTCACGTCGGGGATATCGAGACCGCGGGCAGCCACGTCGCTTGCGGCAAGGAAGGCGATGGTGCCGTTGCGGAAGGCGTCGAGCGTGGCCGTACGCTGGTGCTGGTCGAGGTCGCCATGCAGCGCACCGACACTGAAGCCGTGGCGCTGGAGCGAGCGGTGCACGATGCCGACGTCCTTCTTGCGATTGCAGAAGATGATGGCATTCTTGACGTTGGTCTCGCGCATCAAAGCCCTGAGCGCTTCTCGCTTACCAGCGGCGTCGTCAGGCGCCTTCTTCAGCCGCTGCACGATGGTGGCGGCGGCGGTCGATTGCGGCGCGATCTCGATGCGCTCCGGCTGGTGCAGGAAGTTGTCGGCAAGCCGCTGGATTTCCCCCGGCATCGTTGCCGAGAAGAACAGGGTCTGGCGCGTGAAGGGGAGGAGTTTGCAGATGCGCTCGATGTCGGGAATGAAGCCCATATCGAGCATGCGGTCCGCCTCGTCGATGACGAGAATTTCGATGCCGTTGAGGAGAAGCTTGCCGCGAGAGAAATGGTCGAGCAGGCGACCTGGCGTGGCGATCACCACATCGGCGCCGCGATCGAGCTTGCGGTCCTGATCCTCGTAAGACACCCCGCCGATGAGCAGCGCCACGGTGAGGTTGTGGTTCTTGCCGAGGATCTCGAAGTGCTCGGCGACCTGAGCGGCAAGCTCTCGCGTGGGCTCCAGGATCAGCGAACGCGGCATGCGAGCTCTTGCCCTGCCTCGCTCGAGCCGCGTTAGCATCGGCAGCACGAACGAAGCCGTTTTGCCGGTGCCGGTCTGCGCAATGCCGAGCACGTCACGTCCGGTGACGGCGTGCGGTACGGCTTGGGCTTGGATGGGGGTCGGCGTCTCGAAGCCCGCCGAGGTAACGGCGGATAAAACTTTTGAACTCAGTCCAAGTTGTGAAAAGCTCATGTATTAGCAAAATAGGCGCGGGCCCGAAGCACCACGCGCATTTTCTTTCATTCTAATGGCGCAATTATTTGCTGCAACAATTCGTGCAGCCTGCGCAAGACATCTACCAAAGCAATGAGGCCTTATACCCTGCAATGCTTGCTCCTCAAATAAGGGGCCGGGGCAATCCGCGCAAGGGGGCAAATGGCCAATCATCGCCTGGTTCATCCGGTTTCTCTCGCTAATCATCCTTCGGGACATTAGTCGCAGGCACTGGCGCAGCAGACGAGGCCGCGCGCTTCGGCGTCTTTGCCATGGCGTATTTACCGGGCGCAGTGCCCTTCACGAACAGATTGATGTCCTTGTCGGCCTCGAAATAGGAGCTGACGACGATGGTGATTTCATTGTCCTTGCTCTCTTCGCCCTCGATCTCGATCGAAGCATTGGCAAGCTTCTGATCGTTGACCTCCTTGATCGGCACGGTCGCCACCACCGTCGGATTGAGGTTCGTCTCGGAAAGGGCAAGCCATTGCAGGAAGACGCGTGCGCTAAAGGTCTCCTGGTTCCCGTTCATGATCACAAAGGCGCGGTAAAAGCCGCCTTGCTTATCGGCGGACCACGAGCCGCCGGTCACGATGTCGGCGACCTCGGTCGGAACGCTGGCGACGATCTTGGCGTCATCCTCCTGCGCGGTCGCGGAGGATAGAGGAATAAGCGCCAGCGCTAGGAACGCGATCGAACGCGAGATGGACTTGAGCATAAGGGGCCCCCCCTGTCTTCGACCCTGGCGCGGCGTTGACGCAGCCTCGCCTAGGCGACTTATAGAGTATCGCACCTCATTGTGACAGATTATGACAGGGGCCCCTGCGAAAGCGGGGGGAAAGATCATGCAAGACTACGCCGATGTGGTGATCAAGCCACCCATCCTGTTCCTTGGCGCCATCGTGCTTGGCTGCCTTTTGAGCTGGCTCGTGCCGCTCGGTCCCGGCCTTTTCTCGGGCAACACCCGCGCGCTCGGCGTGGGCGGTGGATTTGCACTGATCGGACTCGGCTTATTCGTGCTTTCGGTGCGTAGCTTCTTTCAAGCCGGAACCAGCCCAGTTCCCGGCGAGCCGTCCACCGTGCTGCTCGATGCCGGCCCTTACCGCTTCACGCGCAACCCGATCTATATCAGCTTCGTGATCTTCTATTTCGGTCTCGCCATCATGCTGACCAGCGCGTGGATGCTCGTGCTGCTGATCCCGGTGCTGATCATCCTGCAGCGTGGCGTGGTCGAGCGCGAGGAGGCCTATCTGCGAGCGAAGTTCGGCGATGCCTATCGCAAGTACCAGGCCCGCGTCCCGCGCTGGCTCTAGCTCAAATGTCTAGCTCGTCGGGCTTGGCGAATTCGGCGCGCTCCTGGATGAATTGGAAGCGCGCTTCCGGCTTGTTGCCCATGAGCTGATCGACAACCTTGGTCGTCAGGTTCCGCTCATCCTCGACGATCTCGACGCGGAGCAGGGTGCGGACGCTGCGGTCCATGGTCGTCTCTTTGAGCTGCTTCGGCAGCATCTCGCCCAAGCCCTTGAAGCGCGAAACATCGACCTTGCCCCTGCCGTTGAACTCGGATTTGAGCAACTCGACCTTATGCGCGTCGTCCCGCGCGTACGCAGTCTTGGCGCCCTGGCTTAGGCGGTAAAGCGGCGGCACGGCGAGATAGAGATGGCCGTTATCTATCAGCCCGCGCATCTCCCGGTAGAAGAAGGTGATGAGTAGCGAGGCGATATGAGCGCCGTCGACATCGGCGTCGGTCATGATCACCACCTTCTCGTAGCGAAGGTCCTGGTCGCGGTATTGCGTTCCCGTCCCGCAGCCAAGCGCCTGCACCAGATCGGCGATGAGCTGATTGTCGGCGAGCTTGGTCGAGCTTGCGTTCGCCACGTTGAGAATCTTACCGCGCAAGGGAAGCACGGCCTGGGTGGCCCGGTCGCGCGCCTGCTTGGCCGAGCCTCCGGCTGAATCGCCCTCGACGATGAAGATCTCAGTGCCTTCAGCCGCGCTCAGCGCGCAATCGGCGAGCTTCCCGGGAAGCCGCAAGCGCCGCGTGGCGGTCTGCCGGCCGATCTCTTTTTCCTTCTTGCGGCGAATCCGCTCCTCGGCGCGGTCCACCACCCACTCGAGCAGGCGATTGGCCTGCGGCGGGTTGCCGGTCAGCCAATGGTCGAAGGCATCGCGCACCGTCGTCTCGACGATACGGGTCGCTTCCTGGGTCGCCAGCCGGTCCTTGGTCTGGCCCTGGAACTCGGGCTCGCGGATGAAGAGAGAGAGGAGGGCGCAGCCGGTGGCGAGCACGTCCTCGGCCGTGAGCTGCGCGCTGCGTTTGTTGCCGGTGAGCTCGCCATAGGCGCGCAAGCCCTTGACCAGAGCTGAGCGCAACCCTGCTTCATGGCTGCCACCGTCCGGCGTTGGCACGGTGTTGCAGTAGGAGTTGAGGAAGCCGTCCTCGCCTGCGACCCAGCCGATGGCCCATTCGACCGCGCCATGGCCTTCGCGCTTGTTGCTCTTGCCGGTGAAGAACTCCTTGGTGACGGTCTCGAGTCCCTCGATGCGGTCTGCGAGAAAGTCCTTGAGCCCGCCAGGGAAGTGCAACACCGCGTTTTGCGGCGTCTCCTTGTCGCCTGCGAGCAGCGCCGCGGCGCAGGACCAGCGGATCTCGACGCCGCCGAACAGATAGGACTTGGAGCGGGACATGCGGAACAGCCGCGCCGGCACGAACGCCGCGCCTTTGCCGAAGATCTTTGGATCAGGCTTGAAGCGGATCGTGGTGCCGCGCCGGTTCTTCACCGGTCCCAGGCTCTTCAGCGGGCCGTCTGGCTCTCCCCGCGTATAGGTCTGCCGGTAAAGCTTCTGCCCGCGCGCCACCTCGACCTCGAGGGTCCCCGACAGCGCGTTCACCACCGAGACGCCGACGCCGTGCAACCCGCCGCTCGTGTCATAGACTTTGGAGTTGAACTTGCCGCCCGAATGCAGCGTGGTCATGATCACTTCCAGCGCCGACTTCTTCTTAAACTTCGGATGCGGGTCAACAGGGATGCCGCGGCCATTGTCGGTGACGCTCAGGAAGCCGTCGTCCTCGAAGCTCACTTCGATGCGGCTCGCATGTCCCGCGACCGCCTCGTCCATGGAATTGTCGAGCACCTCGGCGAACAGGTGATGCAGCGCCTTCTCGTCGGTGCCGCCGATATACATGCCCGGGCGCCGGCGCACCGGCTCGAGCCCCTCGAGCACCTCGATATCGGCCGCGGTATAGGCGTCGTCGGACGAAGTCCCGCCGTTCCGCTTCGCCTTGGCTGGCTTGGCGGCGGCGATTGGCTTCTTCTTCAGCTCATCCTCGAGCTTGGCGAAGAGGTCGCGTGATGTTGCGGCTTTGCGCATGGTGTGCGCCGGTTCCAAACGAATCTACGAGATTGGGGACCCACGTTAGCTCGCACGCATGAGCGGCAATTTCAAGTGCGCTGCCGCAAGCACGTCAGGCAATCTTGCCGCCGCCGTCCTTGGTGATGGCGAGCACGGAGGGACGCGGCGGCATCTTCGGATCGAAGTCAGGCCAGCGGGTCGCAGGGTCCTTGAAGGTCGATGGGCGGCCAAAGCCGATCAGCGCCTCGGCCCCGTCTGCGGCAGGATGCTGCACGGCGACGAACAGCGTTTCGCCGTCGGGCGTGAAGCAGGGACCGCACAGCTCGGCGCCAACGGGGCAGCGGAAAAAGAGCTTCGAGGTCCGGCGGCGCGCGCCGTCGGTCTCAAGCGCATAGAGCCCGTCTGATCGGCCCGTACGTGCCCAGTTGTCGGCCTGGTCGGTCGAGATCCACAGCCGTCCCTGATTGTCGACCGCAGCGTTGTCGGGCGAAGCGAACCAGCCATTGCTCGACGTGTCCGGATTCCACAGAGCGCCAACCGAAGCCACGGAGGGATCGCCGCAGCGAACCAGCATCTCCCAGGCGAACACATCGGCGGCATGGTCGCCGTCCGGCGGTGTCATCTCGATGATGTGGCCGAAGGCGTTGTCGGCGCGCGGGTTTGCTGCGTTCACGTCCTCAGGCTTGCGGCTGGTGTTGTTGGTCAGCATGACATAGACGCGGCCGTTGACCATGTTCGGCTGCACGTCTTCCGGCCGGTCCATTCGGGTCGCGCCGAGGAGGTCGGCGGCGAGCCGCGCGTCGATCACCACATCGGCCTGCGACTTGAAGCCGAAGTCCGGCGTCAGCCATTGTCTGCCGAAAACGAGCGGCAGCCATGTCACCTTTCCCTCGGCATCGAAGCGCGCCACCGACGGCGTGCCATTCGACAACAGCGTCATGTTGGCAGCGCGGTTGTCCGGGTCATAGCGGCCGTCGGAGACGAAGCGGTAGACATACTCGCCGCGCCCGTCGTCGCCGCAATAAACGACGATGCGGCCGTCCTTGTTGACCACGCACTCGGCACCCTCATGGCAGAAGCGGCCGAACGCGGTGTGCTTCACCGGAACGGAGGACGAATCGCGGGGATCGATCTCCACGATCCAGCCGAAGCGGTTCGGCTCGTTCGGCTCCTTGTCGACATTGAAACGGTCGTGGAATTTGCCCCAGGCCTGCCAGAAGCCCGGAACGCCGTAGCGTGCGTAGCTCTTGGCTTGATCGCCGCCGAGCCCCTTGGGGCGGGCGCCGCCCGGCACGCAATGGTCCGACCAGAAATAGCCGTGGAAGTTCTCCTCCGCCGTGAGGTAGGTGCCCCACGGCGTCTTGCCGCCTGCGCAATTGTTGAGCGTGCCGAGAATGGTCTTAGCCGTCGGGTCGGCGCTGGTCTTGAGACGCGCATCGCCTACCGCAGGGCCGTCGACCTCCATCTCGGTGTTGCTGGGACTGATGCGGCGGTTATAGGGGCTGCCGAGCACGACGCTCCAATTCTCGCCCTCCCGCGCGATCTCGACGATGCTCACCCCATGGGCGGCCATCTCGATGTCGACGAGCTCTGCCGTCATGTCCTCGAAGCCGGAGGTGTCCTGACGCTTGCTGATGCCGGGAAACATCACCTCTTCGTTGGTGTATTCGTGATTGACGCAGAGGATGCCGCGCTTGCCAGCGTCATCGAGTGGGAAGAAGGCGACATAGTCGTTGTTGTAGCCGAACTGCTTCAATTGCGCGGCAGCACCCTGTGCCGTCGGATTGAAGGGCGGTGAATCGGGAAAGAGCGGGTCGCCCCACCTGAGCAGCACCTGGCCGCGATAGCCGTGTGCGACATGATGGTTCGCGTCGATGCCTGCGTTCAGTTCCTCGAAGTCGAAACGGTCGCCCGCGGCTTCGGCCTTGGCGTTGACTGCGGCAAGCGCGGCGGGGCCGAACAGGGCAGCTGAGGCAGCGACGCCGAGCGTGCCGCGCACAATGTCGCGCCGGCTGTATCGCTTGATGATGATATCGCCGATGGATTCCCCAGAATCCGGGCTGCGGGGAATATCGTCGTTGGCCTCGGCTGCCGCCGCCCTGTTGCAGAAAATCTCTTGTTTCGCCATATCAACAGATATCCACGCACTGAAGAGAGAAGCAAGTTAGAGCGGTGCCATGACAGAGTCTTGACGAGGTAAGCGCATTGGCTGAGCACACCCCGATTTGCAATTTTGGCTGGAAGGCGCCGTCCTTCTCGCTGCCCGGCGTTGATGGCAAGACCTACAGCCTCGACGGGCTCAAGGGCGAGAATGGCACGCTCGTGATGTTCATCTGCAATCACTGCCCTTACGTGAAGGCGGTAATCGACCGCATCGTGCGCGATGCGAACGAGCTCAAGCGCTACGGCATCAACACCGTGGCCATCTCCTCGAATGACGTCGATGACTATCCTGAAGACTCCTTCGACAACATGAAGCGGTTCGCGAAAGAGCACGGCTTCACCTTCCCCTACCTCTACGACAAGAGCCAGGAGGTCGCGCGCGCCTATGACGCGGTGTGTACGCCTGACTTCTTTGGCTTCAACTGCAAGCTCGAGCTGCAATATCGCGGCCGCCTCGATGCGAGTCGGAAAGAGGCGGCTCCCGCGGACGCGCGCCGCGAACTGTTCGAGGCGATGAAGCAGGTCGCCGAGACGGGGAAGGGACCGCGCGAGCAGACGTCCTCCATGGGCTGCTCCATCAAGTGGAAGGCCGCGTGAGGACGCCTCACCTGAGGAGGCCGTGGAACGCGGCCGTCTCGAAGGGCGAGCCTCATGCTTCGAGACGCGGTCTCACGGCCGCTCCTCAGCATGAGGCAGCCGCCCATTAACCCCGGCTTAAGCTTACCCCTTTCCCGTTTGTTTACCGGGCGCTCCCTAAACTTTGCCTCAAATGAGGGAGAGCTCGGCAATGACGATCATGCATAACGCGATTCTGGTCACGCTGACCGTTGCCTCGCTGTGCGGCGTGATCGAGGCAAGCGCCAACAGCGGCCAAAGTTTCCTGGTCGATGCTGGCCAGGGCGCGGCCGCTCCCCAGGATTTCTACCTTTGGATACTCGCCGGCATCGCGCTCATTACCAGCGTGTCGCTCTATCGCTTCGTGGCGTTCGGCATCCCGACGCTGCTCGCGGGTTGGTACGCGAGCAACAAACAGTGGCTCTATACGCTGCTCTTCGCGGCGATGATTTGGGGCGTGTTCTATTGGATGTGAGGGAAGCTTAGACGGGGGAGCCTGGCAGGGACCTTCGACAATCGCCTCATCCCGCGTCCTACGGGGGTTACGCGGGCGAGGGGGTCAAGAAGGTCAGGCAGCCTGGGCGGAAAGTGGGGCGGCCAATAGTTCGGCCGCCCCATTCGCGTTGGTCCCCCCAAGGACCACGCGTCAAACGCTGTAATACATGTCGAACTCGATCGGGTGCGGCATCATCTCGAGCCGCTCCACCTCTTCCATCCTGAGCTCGAGATAGGCATCGATAGCATCGTCGGTGAAGACGTTGCCTTTCTTCAGGAAGGCGCGGTCCTGGTCGAGAGACTCGCAGGCCTCGCGGAGCGAGCCGCACACGGTCGGTACCTTCTCAAGTTCTTCGGGCGGCAGGTCGTACAGGTTCTTGTCGATCGGATCGCCGGGATTGAGCTTGTTCTCGATGCCGTCGAGACCGGCCATCAGCATGGCGGCGAAGGCGAGATAGGGATTCGCACCCGGATCGGGGAAGCGGACCTCGACGCGCTTGGCCTTCGGGCCCGATCCTAGCGGGATGCGGCAGGACGCCGAGCGGTTGCGCGAGGAATAGGCGAGCAGCACCGGCGCCTCGTAGCCCGGCACCAGCCGCTTGTAGGAGTTGGTGAGCGGATTGGTGTAGGCGTTCAGCGCCTTGGCATGCTTCAGGATTCCGCCGATGTACCAGAGCGCCATGTCGGAGAGGTCGGCGTATTTGTCGCCTGCGAACATCGGCTTGCCGCCCTTCCAGATCGACTGGTGGGTATGCATGCCTGAGCCGTTGTCGCCGAACACCGGCTTCGGCATGAAGGTCGCGGTCTTGCCGTAGGCCTGCGCTACGTTGTGGATCACGTATTTGTAGATCTGCATCGAGTTCGGCCATCTTGACCAGCGGTCCGAACTTGATGCCGAGCTCGTGCTGCGCCGCGCCAACCTCATGGTGATGCTTCTCGGTAACCACACCCATATCGGCCATGACGGAAAGCATCTCCGAGCGGAGGTCTTGCGCCGAGTTGATCGGCGGCACCGGGAAGTAGCCGCCCTTTGTGCGCGGACGGTGGCCAAGATTGCCCATCTCATATTCGGTATCAGTGTTGGTCGGCAGCTCGGTCGAGTTGATCCTGTAGCCGCAATTGAAGGGTTCGGCGGCGAAGCGGACATCGTCGAATACGAAGAACTCGGCCTCAGGACCGAACACCGCGGTGTCGCCGGCTCCCGTCTGCTGCAAATAGGCCTGCGCCTTGCCGGCGATGCCACGCGGATCGCGCTCGTAAGGCTCGTTGGTCAGGGGCTCGAGCACGTCGCAGAACACGGCGAGCGTGCTTTGCGCGAAGAACGGGTCGATCACGGCGGTCGAGGTGTCGGGCATCAGCTTCATGTCCGACTCGTTGATCACCTTCCAGCCGGCGATTGACGAGCCGTCGAACATGATGCCGTCGGTGAAGGCCTCTTCGTCCATCTCGCGCACGTCCATGGTGACGTGCTGCATCTTGCCCCGCGGATCCGTGAAGCGGAGGTCGACATATTTGATTTCGTCGTCTTTGATTTTTTTCACTACTTGCTTGGCGTCCATTTCACTCCCCTGTTCCTCGCATGTTTGATGCCGCCGCGCAGGGTTCTAGCGAAGCGGCGCAACTGGTTTCGAATTGCCGGCTATCCGCGGGCCGGCCCTTCCTAGCGGTCCTTGTCAGATAGCATCGTTCCCGGTTTCGCCGGTACGGATGCGAACGGCTTCTTCCACATTCGACACGAAAATCTTCCCGTCGCCGATGCGGCCGGTCTTCGCCGACGCGATGATCGCGTCGATCGCCTTTTCCACCATGGTGTCGCCAAGCACGAGCTCGAGCTTCACCTTCGGCAGGAAATCGACCACGTACTCGGCGCCGCGATAGAGTTCGGTATGGCCCTTCTGGCGCCCGAACCCCTTGGCTTCCGTGACGGTGATGCCTTGCAGCCCGATTTCTTGCAGGGCCTCTTTCACTTCGTCCAGCTTGAACGGTTTAATGATTGCTTCGATTTTTTTCATGCTTTCCACCGCACCTCCCCTTTGGGCATACGAGAACACCTAAGCCGCGCGCGCTATCGCCCGTAGCCTGCTGGCCTCCTGCCGCCGCCCAAGCACGCCCTATGCCAAACTTGTCAGGGGGAATTTTCCTTCCGATTCCAACACTTTATGGCGTGACGCCGCTGGGAGGCGGCGCTGCCTCGAAACGTATAGCCTAAGAATTAGGCACGATGCATAGCATTTCATCAGGGTCCTTTCGGAGGGGGCGTTTTCATTTTCGTTGGGGCTTTGCGTTATCGTGTGACCGATGATCGAGCTGCTGACCTCCGAGGAAATGGGCCAAGCCGATCGCCTTACCATTGAGGGCGGAGTGCCCGGCCGCGTGCTCATGGAGAATGCAGGGCGCGCGGTGGCCGATGAGGTTTCCCAACGCTTTCCGGATGCGCGCAGCGTCGCCGTGCTCTGCGGTCCCGGCAACAACGGTGGCGACGGCTTCGTCGCTGCCCGCCATTTGGTCGAAAGAGGCTATGCGGTCAGGCTTGGCTTTAACGGCGATCCATCGCGACTGCCACAGGATGCGGCAGCGATGGCCAAGCTCTGGGCAGGGCGCGTCGAGCCTTTGCATCGAGACCTCTTGGCCAAAGCCGAAATCGTGGTCGATGCCTTGTTCGGGGCAGGGCTGGCGCGGCCTATCGAAGGCGAGCTTGCCGGTCTGATCGAGGCTGTGAATGCAAGCGGCCTTCCCGTGATCGCCGTGGATGTGCCAAGCGGCGTCTACGGTACCACCGGCGCGTTCAAGGGCGCGGCGATTGAAGCTGCGGCGACCGTCACTTTCTTTCGCCTAAAGCCCGGGCATCTGCTCTTGCCGGGGCGCGATCTCTGCGGCGAGACACGCATCGCCGATATCGGTATCCCTGACAGCGTGCTCGAGACCATCAACCCGCAGACCTTCGTCAACGAGCCGGCGTTGTGGCTCGCGCAGTTTCCCTGGCCGCAGCCGCAGGGCCACAAATATGCCCGCGGCCACGCCGTGGTCGCCTCAGGTCCAGCCTTCTCGACCGGCGCGGCAAGGCTCGGGGCCCTGGGCGCGTTGCGCGCGGGCGCAGGCCTCGTCACCGTCGCCTCGCCCAAGGACGCGGTGGCCGTCAACGCCGCGCAACTGACCGCGATCATGGTGCGGCCCGTAGACGATGCAAAGGACCTCGCCGGTCTCCTCGCTGACGAGCGCAAGAATGTCGTCTTGATCGGCCCCGGTGTCGGCGTCGGCGAGCGCACCAAGGTGATGGTGCTTTCAGCCCTCGCGAGCAAGGCCGCAATCGTGCTCGACGCCGACGCGATCACGTCTTTTGCCGATGATGCCGCCGCGCTGTTCGCACAAATTCTTTCGCGCACAGCGCCGGTCGCGCTCACACCTCATGAAGGCGAATTCGCGCGCCTGTTCGGTGCGATCGGGGAGGGGGGCAGGCTCGACGCCGCCCGCGCCGCCGCCAAGCGCTCAGGCGCGATTGTCCTGTTGAAGGGCTCCGACACCATCGTCGCCGCGCCAGACGGGCGCGCATCGATCAACGCTACCTCGAGTCCCTGGCTCGCCACCGCCGGCACAGGCGATGTGCTTGCCGGCATCGTGCTCGGTTTCTTGGTGCAGCGCATGGAGCCCTTCGAAGCCGTCTCCGCTTCAGTCTGGGTGCATGGGCGTGCGGCGCAGCTTTTCGGTCCGGGACTGATCGCCGAAGATCTCCCCAAGATGATTCCGGCAGTCCTGGAAGAATTGGCGGAAATGGCCAAAAATGGCGGGTGAAACTCTTGTCTTGGCTTAAGGTCAGTTTACCCGGTGACCCTATGTTGACACAGTGCGACCTTATGGGGGACATGGGAGTCGGAGTGGGCCGAAAAGGCCTGGTTCCGCTCGCTGAGCTCATGACCAGACGCTGCCTAATCCTTTGCGGTTTTGTGTTCGTCCTCATCGCCGGGGCGATCCCGGCTGGTGCCGATGATGTGACGCTGCTGCGCGCCCGCGAGGGAGCGGCGGCGCTGTTGCGCGGCCAATACGACAAGGCCGTCACCGCCTATAACGAGGCGCTGTCTAATCCCGAGATCGCCGACTTCGTCAAATCGAGCATCTACAGCGATCGCGGCGTCGCCAAATGGCGTCTGAAGCAGACCAAGGAAGCCGTCGACGATTTCAATCAGTCGATCCAGATCTCGCCCGAGAACGCCTCGGTCTACAACAACCGCGGCAATGCGCTCATGGACCTCGGCCATTCTGCCGAGGCGGTGAAGGATTTCGACCGCGCCATCGCGCTCTCGCCGAACTACGGTGCGGCCTACAACAACCGCGGCAATGCCCATGCCTTGCTCTCGCAATACGAGCCGGCGTTCCAGGATTATCGTAGGGCGGTCGAGCTGATGCCGACCAGCGCCGTCGCCCTCAACGGACGTGGCAAGGCACACGCCGCGCTACAGCGCTACCACGCGGCGGTGCGCGACTATTCGCGTGCACTCGCGCTCAACACCAAATACGACGCCGCCTATGAGAACCGTGGCGAGGCTCGCCTTGCGCTCCAGCAATATGGCGAGGCAGCCGAAGATTTCACGCAAGTCCTTGCCTCCAAGCCAGACCAGCCGGACGTTCTCCTTCTGCGGGCCCAGGCCTATGCCGCCGACAAGAAATACAACAGCGCGGTCGAGGATCTCAGCAAGGCGATCACGCTCAAGCCGGACCTCGCCGACGCCTATATCGAACGCGGCGAGGTGTACACGCAGGTCCGCCGACTTCCCGATGCCATCGCCGATTTCACCCGCGCCATCGAGCTCGCACCGCAAAACCCGAAAGCATACGCCATGCGTGCCGAGGCAAGGATGAAGGCCGCTCCGCCGAAGAAGCCAGAGCCCGTGTCTACCATTGCGAAGCAGCCCGAGCCGGCTGCCGGCGATCCGAATGCTGCCGTACCCGGCGCAGTCGCCTCTGCCGATCCGAATGCCGCTCTACCCGGCGCGACGCCAGCAGATCCAAATGCCGCGGTTCCTCCCGTCGATCCGAATGCCGCGGTCCCTCCGGTCGATCCGAACGCGGTTCCCTCTGGGGCGACGGCGGCTGCCGATCCGAACGCCGCAGCTCCCGCCGATCCAAATGCTGTTCCAGGAACGAAGGCCACCGCCGCTGATCCAAATGCAGCAGCGATTCCTGCCGACCCGAATGCCGCTGCGCCTGTCGCGCCGACGCCGGCCGATCCAAACGCCCCGGCTGCTCCCGCCGATCCGAATGCGGCTGCCCCCGGCGCGACGGCTGCTGCCGATCCGAATGCCGCAGCGCCCGCCGACCCCAATGCCACGCCCGGAACGGAAGCCGCCTCGGTCGTCCAGCCCGACGATGAAGCGCTGAAGGACGTCCAGCAGGCGCTCGCCATTGCCCCCGACGATCCGGTCGCCTTGCGCCTCCGGGGCGATTTCTACCAAGCCACCGGTAAGACCGCGGAAGCGATCGCCGATTACCAGGCCGCGCTCGCCAAGGATCAGTTCCAGAGCGAGAGCCGGGATGCACTCGAAAAGCTCGGCCAGGAAGTACCGCCGGAGCAGGGGCAACCTTTGGCGCCGCCGGTGTCCGACTGGGTGGTCACGGAGCCGTCGCCAGGGCGCTACGTCGCCACCAACCCGAAATACAAGAAGCTCCGCGCCGAGCTTGAGATGTTCGGTGCTGGCAAGCCCAAGATCATCGAATGGAGCCAGATGAAAGACACGCTCGCCGGCATCGGTCTCTTGCGTTATGCCGCCGGCGGTCTTGGCGAGGGGACGGACCAGGAGCTGGTCTACACCGCCGTCATCGACCTCTATGCCAACAAGGTTGTCTCGATCGAGCCCTATAGCTGGGGGACGAACGCGGCCAAATGGAACTGGCAGGCCTATTCCGTGGTGGTGACCGATCCTGACGGCAATACCAACGAGCTCAAGCTGCGGAAGCAGAGAACGAGGCCGGTCGCCCGCGAAGGCGGCGGATTCTTCGACAGTCCGTCGGGTCCGGGAGCTGGGCAACCGCAAGGCCGCAGGCGCGGCGGGGGAGGCGGCGGCGGAGGTGGCGGCGGCGGCGGGCTCTTTGGCTGGTTCCGCTAGAGCGCTTCCGGGATCCGATTTAACAACAGAGATGACCCTCTTCCTTGGCAGCGTGCGCAACGTGGCCGAAGCCGAGATCGCGCTTCTTGCCGGCGCCGATATCATCGACCTGAAAGATCCTGCACAAGGCGCGCTTGGAGCGGTCGGTCCCGCAACCACCAGGTCAGTCGTGGACTTGATCGCCGGACGCGTGCTGGTCAGCGCCACGATCGGCGATCTGCCGATGCAGTCCGAAGCGATCCGCGGCGCGGTGCTCGAGCGCGCATCTTGCGGCGTCGACTATGTCAAGTTCGGGCTGTTTCCCGACGGGGACCCACAAGCCTGCTTCGAAGCACTTCGTCCCATCGCGCCCCGCGTCCGCCTCATCCTCGTTCTGTTCGCCGACGTACTGCCCAACTTCGATGCCGTGGCCGCAGCTTCGGACATGGGCGCGGCCGGCATCATGCTCGACACTGCCGACAAGCATGCGGGCTCGCTTCTCACGCATCTCGACGCCTCCGAAATCGGACGCTTCGTCGCCCACGCCAAGGCGCAACGCTTGATGGCCGGTCTTGCCGGCTCGCTTAGCGGCGCCGATGTGCCGGGCCTGCTGACCCTCTCGCCGGACCTCCTCGGTTTTCGCGGCGCGCTCTGTCGAGGACAGCGCATCGCATCGCTCGATTCCTCTTCTTGCGAGGCCATCCGCGCCCTGATCCCGCATATCGGGCTACCTGCGGAAACCAAGCCGAGCGCAAGAATGACCGAAGCCGCCGCTCAGGCATTATGCTAGGGATCAGCGCACTTGGCTTCGACGGAGTTCCAATGCCGACGGTAGAAGAGCGAACAACACGCGCCGGCCGCGTATCGACCGGCGGCACGTCCACCGATGCGCCCTACGACCGCGTCTTCGTGCATGATTTGGTGCTCGATGCCGAGATCGGCGTCTACACCCATGAGAAGGGCGTCACCCAGCGCGCGCGCTTCTCGGTGGATATCGAGGTCACGCCGACCAGCCAGACGATCGACGATCAGATCGAGCGCGTGCTCGACTACGACATGATCATCGCCACCATCAAAGGCATCCTTGCCGAGGGTCACATCAACCTGGTCGAGACCCTGGCAGACGAGATTGCCGCGCGCTGTCTTTCTCATCCCCGCGCCGCCTCGGTGAAGGTGAAGATCGAGAAGCTCGACAAGGAGCCAGGCGCCGTCGGCGTCGAGATCGTCCGCCGGCGCGAGCGCACCTGATGCCAGCCCAAGCTCTGTCGGCCGATGCCGACCGGCGCGGCCTCGCGCCGCAACCAGGCCTCGCCGTGGTCAAGCTCGGCGGCAGCGTGGTGCGTTCGTGGGAGCTCTCCACCTGGCTCGATGTCATTGCCGCGAGCCCGCGGCCGGTCGTCCTCGTGTCTGGAGGAGGAGCCTTGGCCGATGAGGTGCGTGCCGCGCAAACCAAGCTCGGCTTCGGCGACGGCGCTGCACACCGCATGGCGCTCCTTGCCATGGACCAGCTCGCCTGGGCCATTGCGGGTCTGCGTGTGGGCTTCGAGGTCGGCGATACCGAGGACGCATTGCGCCGAACTCTCGAGCAGGCACGCGTGGCGGTGTGGGCGCCCTACAGCCTCGTCGCCGATCGCAGCGACATTCCGCAATCCTGGACCGTGACCTCCGATAGTCTCGCGCTCTGGCTCGGCAGGCGCCTCGGCGCCGAATGCTGCTACGTCATCAAATCCATCGAGCGGAAGCGCACCCAATTCAGTGCCGAGCAGCTTGCCCGCGACGGCGTTGTTGATGAGGCCTTTCCCTCCATGTTCAGGGATGCGGGCTTTCCCGTCTTCCTCCTCGGCCGTGGCGATCAGGCGCCGCTGGCCGCGAGCCTCTCGGCTACAGGCGAAGCAAGCTGCGGCGCAACCATCGACTAACGTCAATGCGTTAAGCACGAGCCCCGGGGCTCGCTCTTCTAGGCAGGGCGGGTTAGAACTCAGCTCAAGGCAAAGTGCCAACCGGACGTCGATGGCTGAAAGCATCCTCTTCCTCACCGGACACCTCGCACGGCCGAGGCTCGAGGCCGTGCTCGAAGGCATGAAGGCCGGTTTCGACTGGAAGGTGCTCGACATCGGGGTGAAGGTTGCGGCGCTGATGACCGAAGAGATCATCATGCGGCGTTTGCCGAAGCCTGTTGAGGCCGACAAGATCCTGCTGCCTGGCAGGTGCCGCGCCGACATCGACCGCCTGAGCGAGCGTTTCGGCGTGCCCTTCGTCCGCGGACCCGACGAGCTCAAGGACATCCCTGGCTATTTTGGCCGTGCGCGCAAGGCGTCGGACATGACCAAATATGATATCCAGATTTTCGCCGAGATCGTCGATGCCTCGACCGTGACCGTCGATGCGATCCTCAAGCGCGCCGAGGATTATGTGCGCAAGGGCGCCAATGTCATCGATCTCGGCTGTCTCCCCGATACACCCTTCCCGCGTCTGGAAGAGGCGGTTCGCGCCCTGAAAGAGAAGGACTACGAGGTTAGCGTCGATTCCGCCGATGCGGACGAGCTACTGCGCGGCGGCAAGGCAGGCGCCGACTTTCTCCTGAGCCTCAACGAAGACACGCTCCACATCGCCGACAAGGTCAAATCCACCCCAGTGCTGATCCCGAAGGAGCATGGCGATCTTCCCTCGCTCTATCGAGCCATGGATGCGCTCGACAAGAAAGGTCGTGCCTATCTCGCCGACCCCGTGCTCGATCCGATCAATTTCGGCTTCATGGAATCACTCGAGCGCTACGCGCAAGTCCGGCGCGACCGGCCCAAGGCTGAGATGTTGCTCGGCACCGGCAATCTCACCGAGCTCACCGACGCTGACACGACCGGCATCACCGCCGTGCTGCTCGGCATCGCCTCGGAGCTACACATCAAGAACGTGCTCGTGGTGCAGGTGAGCCCGCATACGCGGCGCACCGTCGAGGAGCACGACCTTGCGCGGCGCATCATGTACGCCTCCCGCGCCGACCATGATCTCCCCAAGGACTACGCCTCTGGGCTGCTCGCGCTGCATGCCCGCCGCCCGTTTCCGCAGACGCCGGAGGAGATCGCCGAAAGTGCCGCGGAAGTGCGCGACAAGAACTTCCGCATCGAGATCGCCGAGGAAGGCATCCATATCTATAACCGCGACGGCCATCACATCGCGCAGGACGTGTTCGACCTCTATCCGAAGCTCGACACCGAGAAGGACGGCGCGCATGCCTTCTACCTCGGGGTGGAGCTCGCCCGCGCCGAGATCGCCTGGCGGCTCGCCAAGCGCTACGCCCAGGACGAGCCCCTCGACTGGGGCGTTGCCACCGACGCCCCGGCCGACGACAAGACCAAGCTCAAGGAAGCCGGTCACACGCTGATCGCCAAGAAGAAGCGCCAAGCCTCATAGGCAAGGCAGCCAATCCGGAGGACACGCCATGCCGATGATCCGCGAGACCATCGTTACCACCATCAATGCCGAGGGAAACGTGCATATCGCCCCGCTCGGCCTGATCGCCGGGGAGGAGGGGTGGATCCTCGCGCCGTTCAAGCCCTCCACCACGCTCGATCACCTCCGCGCCAATCCTTACGCCGTGGCGAACTTCACCGACGACGTGCTCATTTTTGCCGGCTGCCTGACCGGCAATCGCGACTGGCCGACGCGGCCTGCAAACCGCGTGCCCGGCGCCATCCTCGACGGCGCGCTCGCCCATGCCGAGTTAAAGGTCGATCGTGTGGAAGAGGACGAGCAGCGGCCGCGCTTCCACTGCAGGGTGCTGTTCGAGGCGAGCCATGCGCCGTTCCAGGGCTTCAACCGCGCGCAAGCCGCGGTGGTCGAGGCGGCGATCCTGGCGAGCAGGCTGCATATGCTGCCGCGCGAAAAGATCGAGCGCGAGCTTGGCTATCTCCAGATCGCGGTGGAGAAGACTGCTGGTCCCCGCGAGCACGAGGCCTGGCGGCTGCTTGTCGAGAAGATTGAAGAGCACTACAAACATGCCTCGTCCGAGCAGCGCTAGGTTCCGCAATGAACGAGGTGAGGGAGGTCAGTGGAACGGCGTTTGTCGTGGCCGAATTCCGCGCTCGTGAAAACGCCGAGCCGCATCCGCTCTACCTCGATCCGATCGTCCCTATCTTTCTCGATGACAGAACGAAGCGGGCAGCGGATGCTATTTCAGATGGGTTCCCGGCTGCGGCAACCAATGTCAGGCTCAGAACGCGTTACTTCGACGACCGGCTGGACGAGCATCTCGCTCGCGGCTTTCAACAGGTCGTCATCCTCGGCGCAGGGCTCGATACACGAGCCGCGCGGAAGCGCCTCCCAGGCGTTGCCTATTTCGAGATCGATGACGCGAACACGTTGAGCTTGAAAGAGGCGCGGCTCGCGGATCATAAGGTCCCCGCCGAAGTCACCTACATCCCAGGCGATTACGTCGCCGCCGGCGTTCTCGATCTGCTGGAGAAGAACGGCTTCAAACGCGAATTGCCCACCTTCTTCATCTGGGAGGGCAATACGATGTATTTGACCAAGGGCCCGGTCATGCAGGTTTTGGCCGAGCTGAAAGAGAGCGTGCCCACCTTCGGCCTCTCCTTTGACTTTATGGACCAGGCAGTGGTCGCTCGGACCACGGGCGACGCGAAAGTCACAACCTTCGTCGAGCGCTTCGCGGCGATGGGCGCGCCCTGGCTTCTCGGTATCGATGATTTACCGGTTCTTGCGGAAGAGGCGCGGCTGGCCGTTGCCGTCGTGACGACAGTGGCGACGCTCCACCGCACCTATTGGCCACGCCGGCCGTTGGATTCCGTCATGTATGAGCACTATTCGCTCTGCACGCTGAAGCCCGCTTGAGTACAAATCTGCTCGACAGGGCAGAAGGAGACATCATGAAAACGCTCTACGCCATCGCGCTGGCTGTACTTGCCGGCTTGGGACTTGGCGCCGTCGCCGTCCAGGGGCTTCGCGCGGAAGCCAAGCCAGCCGCCTACTACATCTCCGAGATCGTGGTGCGGGACATCGACCCCTACCTCAAGGAATATCTTCCGAAGGTCATAGCCTCGGTCAAAGCCTTTGGCGGAAAGTCGCTCGCCGGCGGTGACAAGATCATCCCGATCGAGGGCGACCCGAAGCGTCGCATCGCACTCGTGAAGTTCGATAGCCTCGACCAGCTCCTGGCCTGGCGGAACTCCCCCCAATACAAGGAAATCCGCAAGATCAGCGACAAATACGCGACGGTCGGGGCCTATGCCGTCGAAGGTGTGACCGACTAACCGCGTCCCTTACGGCCGCGGTCCGAGATAAGGCCTGTTGTAGCGGGCGTCGACGCAATACTGGCCGTTCCAATAGCGATATTCGCCGCAGCTCGCCGGACGGGGCGGCGGCACCACGATGACCGGCTCCTCGACCACTGCCGGCGGCACGACAGGGACGGCAGGCGGCACCACGACGACGGGCGGAGCCCCATAGGGGTATTGCCGGTAGTAACGGCGCGGAAAGATCTGAACCTCTTGCACGAGACTGCCTTCGGCCGTCGCAGCGGGCGCGGTGAGGACGGTGGCTGGGGCAGCGTTGCTCGTGCCCGCTGCGAAGATCAGGCCGGCGATAATCGCCACGACGGCAATGAGACCATGACGCATATGACGCTCCGTCTTTTTCGGTTCTATCCCTTCGCCAACAATAAGCCGAAGCGTATCGCGGCGCGATACCAATCCTTGCAGCGATGCCGGCAGGAGGCGCCTTGGTTAACCGCCTGCCTCTGTCTTCGCCGGGCGAGCATGCCTGGCGATCGTTCGGATCAGGCGGATGGCAAACCACAGGAACACGACCACCGCCACAACGGCGATAACCGGCGCTGCGAGCGCAAGCAGCGACACAAGCAGGGAGCCGCCAAGCTCCGCCGTGGCGACGACCGGGTTGCCGACGCCTGCCGTGAACACGGTGGACTTCGCCCTGAGCAGCGCTGTCACCCCCTGCGTGACACCGGCAATGCCGCCGCCTGCGATGATCGCCGTGGTCCATTTCAGCATCGGCGAGACGTCGGTCATCACCGCCGCCGATATGATGGTCCCGGCGACGAAGGCGGATGGCGTGGCGAGGGTGTCAAGCAGATTGTCGACCCCGGGGATGTAGTAGGCGAGGATCTCCACCACCGCGGCAACGCCGAGCATGGCAAGCGCCGGCGCGGTGCCGAGCCAGGTGAAATTCTCTCCAAGCGGGAGGTGGCCGCTATAGGCAGCCGCGCTCGTGATCAGCATGGGCAGGAAAACGCGGAAGCCGGTTGCCGCGGCGAGCCCGATGCCGAGAGCGATTGAGAGTGCAAGATCGGTGTCGGACATGGTGTCTTGCCTTGTAATGACCGCGCGTGTCCCCTGGGGCGGGAGGCGCGAGACATATATGGTGATGCTCCACGCTTTCGGAGAGACTGACGGCCGCAATCCAGCCTCGCGGCATCGGGGGGTAAATGATGCCGCCTGCTGCCCGACCCCCTCAAGGCTGAGGGGAGATAAGGGTGCGCTGACCAGCATGGTTTGCAAGAACAAGCTTCAGGCAGGAGGCCTGCTCCTGACGGCGCTCCTCGCAGCGGGATGTTTCGCCGGCGTTGTGACCGCCGCGGAAACGGCAGTGCTGCAAGGATGCGTCGTGGCGCCCAAATCGCCGCTCGTGGTGGATGTGCGGGACAAGGGTGCAAAGGGCGACGGCCGCACCAACGATACAGAAGCGATCCAAGCGGCCATCGACGAGGTCGGCGGCACTGGCGGCATCGTCCTCGTGCCTGGCGGCACTTACATGGTCGATGCCGTGAAGAAGAAACAGCGGCTATCACTCAAGAGCGACATGACGTTGAAGCTCACCAAGGATGCCGTCCTCAAGGCGTTCCCCAACGACTCGCGCAAATATGCCGTGCTTTCAATTTCAGACGTGTCGGACGTGACTGTGGTGGGCGGCACGCTCGAAGGCGACCGCACCGAGCACACGGGTAAGGCTGGCGAAGCCGGCATGGGCATCCGCATTGATAACGGCGCCAAGCGCGTCACCATCAGCGGCGTGACCTCGCGCAAGATGTGGGGCGACGGCTTCTACGTCGAAGGCGTCAAGGACACGAAGTTCTGCGGCGTGATCGCTGACAACAACCGCCGCCAAGGCCTGTCGATCGTCGAAGCCGACAGCGTGCTCGTCACCAACTCGGTGTTCAGGAACACGCATGGCACACGGCCGAGCGCCGGCATAGATCTCGAGCCCGATCATGCCGAGCAGAAGATCGTCAATGTCCGCATCCAGAATTCGAAATTCATCGATAACGCAGGCCCTGGCATCGAGATCGCCGGCAAGCGTGGCGCCGTCGCCAAGGTCGAGCTTGCCCGCAACATGTTCAGGGGCAATCGCCCCATCCTCGTTGAGAACGCGCCAGCGGTGCTCGCGTCTGCGATCTGCGACAATCGGCAGGTCAGTTCGCAGACGGCGCGGCAAGAGGGCCCCTACGCCTTCGCCGACGCGGTCGATGTCGTCGTCCATCAGAACGAATGCGGTGAGGGCAGCGACATGCGCTTCGAGGTGAACCGGAATACGCGCAAAAAGAAAAAGTGAGCTTCATTCCCCTGTCGCTGCGAGCAGGGCAACGGCGACGGCGGGGGCGCAGCGCGCTGCCATCTCGCGCGCTTCGGGCGCCGCGTCGACGATCTCGGCAAAGTCGAGATAGGGCTGTCCGAGCCTCTCAGCCAGAGACCTTGCCACGAAACGCCCGCAACCCGCACCGATGACCGGCGCGTCCTGGGGAAGAGCAACACGCTCGGCAAGACCGCGGGCAGCATGCTCGATCTCGGCAATCTGGCAGTCTGCGAAGTATCGGGCGAGCGCGACCCACTCGCCGAGCTCTGCCTCGCTGGCGTCGCGCCCCAGCATGCGGGCGAGCCGCGCCGCGCTCTCGGGTCCGCTCTTTCCGCGCTGGTCAGCGCTCGGATAGAGGTCGGCGTCGTCGGGAAGATCACCGGTGAGCCGCCAGACATCGGCCATGGTGGCGAAGCGCTCGGCCGCGATGCGCTGCACGCGACCTTTGAGGGGTGCGCTGTGGGCTACCGCCATCACCGCCGTGCGCACCACGCCGGTATAGAGAAGCTCTCCTTCGGTCAGCCGCTCGGCGTCGGTGGCGCCACGCGCGGCGACTCCGCCGGCCTTGATCGGGATGAGGTCGGTCGTGGTGGTGCCAATATCGACGAGCAACGCATCGGCGTAGCGCCTGGTGAGCAACGCCGCGGTCGCATGCCAATTTGCTGAGGCCACCTCGAGCATCCGGCTCTTGGCATCCTCAGGCTTGAGAAATCCGGAGCTGCCTGCATAGACACGAAGTGCCTGGCTCGCCGCTTCCCTCTGCATCAGCGCGACCAGATAGGCGACGCCTTCCGCCCGGTCGCCGAACACGTCGGACAATTCGCCGGTCATGGTGACGGCATGTAGGGCGGGGGAGGAAATCAGCGGCAGCGCCGCACCGACCGCGTCATCGAATTTGTGGCGCTCAGGAATGATCGGGCAGGGGATTTGCGCGACATGAACCACGCGCCCGCCGTCGATGCGCGCGAGCTTCACGTTGGCACCTCCAAGATCCCAGCCAAAGACCCGTGTCATTCCGTCCTCTTGTTTCGCCACTCCCATTTTTCCACGTCATGGCCGGGCTTGTCCCGGCCATCCACGCGGCAAAAAAAAGACGTGGATGCCCGGCATAAAGCCGGGCATGACGGTGCTGAGAGATAGGCAAATACACCATGAACGACTTCGCCATCATCCCCGCCATAGACCTGAAGGACGGTGCTGTCGTCCATGCCAGCGGCGGAGAGCGCGCCGCATACCGGCCGATCGAGACCCCGCTTGGCCCCGCCGACGATGTGGTCACCATCGCCCGCGCTATTCTCGCGCTTAGCGACGCGCCGGCGCTCTACATCGCCGACCTCGATGCCATCGAAGGCGTCGGCAATCATTTCGAGCTCTGCCGCGATCTCTCGAGCGCATTACCGCACACGGCGCTGTGGATCGATGCTGGCTTCTCCAACGTAAGCGATTGCGCCTTCTGGCTGCCGCTCGGCGCGACATTGGTCATCGGCACTGAAAGCTTGAGCTTCGCCGAGGATTGGCAGGAGCTTCGCGCCACCTTCGGCGAGGGCCTGATGCTGTCGCTCGACTTCGATGCCGAGGGGCAGCGCGGGCCCGCGGGGCTGTTTGCCGAGCCTGCCCACTGGCCTGAGCGGATCATTGCCATGAGCCTCGATCGCGTCGGCACCGGCGACGGTCCCGACCTTGAGCTGCTGCGCGGCGTCGTGGAACGCGCAGGGACGCGATCGGTCTACGCCTCTGGCGGCATGCGCGACATCGGCGACCTTGAAGCCGCCGCCGAAGCGGGTGCGGGAGGCGCGGTGATCGCCACCGCGCTCCATCGTGGCGCGGTCACGCAAAGTGAAATCGCCGCCTTTTTGCAAAGGCGGCGATCTCGTTCAGATTAGAAACCCAGCTTCTTGAGCCACCGCTGTATCAGGCCCGGTTGAGTGCCGGGTTTGTCCCGACCTGGGGGTTCTCCCTTTCAACCGGCGGCAAACGGATGGTGAGCCGAGTCCTTCTTCGCGGTAACCTCGGAAGATTTCGGCTCGCCCTTCACGGCGCGGGCGATGGCTTCCTTGGTGGCGCGATAGTTGAAGTCCTGGATCTTCTTGTCGTCCTTGGCTTCCCAGTGGATGAACACACCGACGGTGATGTAGAGGTCGTCGGCCTCGTTGGCTGGGATCACGCCTTCGGCGACTGAGTCGGCAACGGCCTTGGCCACGGCGTACTGCGCCGGACCGAACATCTGCACCGCCTGGCGCGCGTCCTTGATCGTCACCTTGTTGTAAAGGATCGTTGGGGGTTTGCACAAAAGGTTGGGCGCGATCACCGCGAGAAGCGTGGTGAAGCCGTCCTTGTTATTGGTCAAAGCATTGCAGAAAGCGGTCTCCACGGCACTGCCGCGAGGACCGATCAGCAAATCGACGTGAGCAACTTCATTGCCGTCACCGACGAGCGATTCACCTACACCAACTCCACTAATCTTGGCCATGTAACCAAGCCCTCCCTAGTTCGCTGACACCAATTCACACCAGCTTGCGCCGCGACGAAAGCCATCGCGGCAAGCCGACGAAAGTGCTCTCGATGAACATGCCTCCGTCCGCAACTCCTGGTCGGAGCTAAGCGGGGAGAAGATAGTCCGGGCTTCCAAGGATCGGCAAGTCGATTGTTCGTCCCGAAATGAGGCTTTATCCGCGCTGTTCTAAGGCCTGAAATGAAGCTGTGAGTAGCGTTGCCACGGTTAGATCGGCGGATGTTCCCGGGTTGAGACCCCGGGCTTTCAGTGACCTGTCGAAATCCTTGAGCTTCGGCTCGACTGTGGTCGGGTTTGCGTTGTCGTTCAGCTTGCCCGCCAGGGCTTTGGCTTCCGCTTGTACTTCAAGGGCTTGGGCGTGTCCGAATTTCCGCTCGATCAAGGTGTCGGGGATCGTTGAAAGGAAGCCGAGATAGATCGACGTGGTTGCGAAAGGCGTCGGCCACCCGCTCTTGGCCGCCTCTCTGAAGCGCGCCAGCCCCAAATCGAAAATATCGGCAAAATCATGGGAATAGTTCCAGGCGATGCGGTCATGGCCTTCAGCCGCCTTCATGGCCTCGAGCAGGGTGATGGCCGGCTCGGCGTCCACGCCATGACGCGGGACCTCTCCGATGCCGCCAGGGTTCGCCTGCCGGATCGCAGCATAGGCCTCCTTCGCATCCTCGACGGTGAGGCCTGCGAGCACCTTGGCGAGCCGTTGGCGAAGATCGCCCGCCCGATCGCTCAGCGCGGCGGATGCCAGGGGCGCCGAAAGCAGGATGATGCCGAGATTGGTGTTGTGGCCGACAGCGGCGATGGTCGCCGCGACGCTTGCGCGAATGCGTGTGCCGACCGAGGCGCCTTCTTGAGCGAAGGGCGACGCGGCGACGCGCGCGCTTGTCTCGAAGTCGGTGACGCTCATGCGCGGGTCGTCGCCGAAGCGATGCACATTGCCCGGCTTCAGTGCGTCGAGCTCGGCGAGGCAGGCATCACGAAAGGCTTGGGCAACCTGCGTCGCTGTGAGGGGCGCCCTCACGCGCCCTCTTGGCCGCGCAACAGGCTCGCCTTCGTCGGACCCAGGCAAGCATCGAGGAAGGGCGCGACGATGGAATTGGCGATGCGTGTCCGCGTGACCCGCTGTAGCCCTTGCCAGGCCGGCATGCTGTTCACCTCGAGCACGAGAGGCGCGCCTTCACGGTCCTGGATGATGTCGACGCCGGCATAGTCTGCGCCGACGCAAGCGACGGCGCGAAGCGCGAGATCGGCGAGCTCTTTCGAGGGGATCGCGGATTCGGCGCGAGCGCCTTGCTTGATGTTGGTGATCCAGCTCGACCCATGCCTGATCATAGCGGCGACGACCCGGCCGGCGGAGACGAAAATCCGCCAGTCGCGATAGGCGTCGTCGGCCGGTGGGATGAACTCCTGCAAATAATAGACGCCGTTCACCTCTTCAGGCGGGGCGAGGTCGTCCGGCGACACGATCAGCCGCAAGCCTTCGCCCTGCGCTCCGAACAGCGGCTTCTGCACGAGCGTGTGGCCCTCGGCGAGCGTGGTCTCAGCGACGGCGCAAGCTTCATCGCGATTGGCGCCGGTCCAGGTCCAGGGCGTCGGAATGCCGGCGCGCTGTAGGAAGAAGGTGGTAGTGGATTTGTCGACGCAGCGCTCGATGGCACGCGCATCGTTCCACACCGTGACGCCAAGCTCGCGCATGGCGTGAAGCACACCGAGATAGGTCGTGACCTGCTCGAAGCTACCGCCAGGCACGAACAGCACCAGCGCGCCCTTCGGCAGATGGTCGCCGAGACCGGGAATGGCGAGCCCGGTCTTCGTCGCCGTGGTGAAGCCGCAGGCAGCGAGCGAGACCGTCAGCGGCCTGATGCCCCGCGCGCGCAATGCCCGCGAGATGCTCCGCCCGTGCCATTTCTTGCGCTCGCAGAAGAGGACGACGTCGGTCGCCATGGTTCTTAAGAGGAGAAAGAGCGGGACAGGATCGCCGTGTCGATGTGGCCGCCCTCGAAGCTCTCGCCCAACTCGAGCGCCGTGACGGTCACCTTGGCCGGGCTGAACAGCATGCGGTCGATGGCGTAGAAGTCGCCCTTCACAGCGGCGAAGATGTCGGCGAACGGCTTGCCATAGTCCTTCGACTTGAGGCTCGGCAGCTGGTCGGCGAGCGTCATGGCGGCCTTGGCCGAACCAGAAACAAAGAGCTGCACGCGCCCGCCATAGATGATGGCGTCGTTGGTGCGTCCCATGGCTACGACGAAGCTTGGTGCCGGCGGGGGCAGGGGAGCGGTCGCCATGCCGTCGACGATGTTGTGCAGTGGGAAATGAAGCTCATGCGATTTGTGCAGAGCGACCTCGAGGCAGCGCGCGGCGATCTGTACCGTGCCGGCGAGGCTCGATGTCGGCGCATAGACGATGGTAAGGGCGTCGGTCGAAACCTTGCAGGCCTTGGCGACATGCTCGACCAGCGCGGCCGGAGGAGCCCGGTCGGCTTCGAGCACCAGGCAGGCGCGGTCGGCCTTGTCCCGATAGCCGAGCTCGTCGAACAGCTTTTCCGGTGAGCCGAGGGCGCGCGCGGGGCCAGATCCGAGGACGTGATACTTCTTGCCCTTCTCCTCGACGGAAAGGCTCCAGCCAGCATATTGCGAGCCGAGGCAAGCAAGCACGGGCTGGGCCGTGTGCACGGTCACGTTGAAGGGCCAGTCGGAGGAGGTGTCGGTCGTTTCCAGCGTCACGCGGCCAAGGCCGCCGAGGCAGATTTCGCCCATGCGGCGGCCGGCTTCCAAGCCGCCGACGGTGCGCACGCCGCAATCGATGCGGGTTTCGCCGAGCGGGCCCTGCGAGACGTCCACGCGCAGAGCTTGGGCATCGCGGATGACGCCCTCCACGACCCGCTCTACCTCTTTGTTGACGCTCGGCCCGTCGGTCTGTGGCCGGGCCTTCATCGTCTCCTCGTTCATCACGTCCACTCTGTCCCTCCTTCTTGGCCAGCGCAGGCGGCCAAAATGGTCGAAATTCGTTCGCTTACGAGCCGCTTCGCTTCGACTTTGGTCCTAGCTCGCGCCGACACAGTGCATATCGGGCGGTTCCTTTCGATGCAATCCCCACAGACAGGCCGATCTGCGGTCCATTCCGGCCAGACCATCGATTGTGACACCGTTAGGGGTTCAGTTGCGTAAACGATGGCCGAGGCAGTTGCCTCGGACAATTTTAGGGGACCGTCGAGAAGGCGGTGCTCTAGCACAGCCGCAAGGTGTGTGCGGAGCAAGGGTTCCGCCTCGCTGTCGAAGATATCGAGCGTGGCGCCAGGCCTCGGGTTGATTTCCAGCAGATAGGCCTCCTCCCCGTTGACCAGGAAGTCGGCGCTGCCGATGCCCAATAGGCCGAATGTCGCGGCCACCCGCTCAACTTGCTCCGTGAGACGCGCCTTCAGCTTTGGCGAAAGCTCGGCAGGCTGCGCCGCGCCGCCATAGCGCCATTTCGCGTGCTTGGTCGGCGCCGCCCATTGCTCGCTGAAGCCGAGCACGTAGGCGCGCCCCCCCGCGCCAACGAACAGGGCCGAGACCGGGCGCCCCTCGATCTGCTCCTGGTAATAGATGGGGCCAGCGTCTTTGCGCCTCGCCGGCGTTGCCACCACGTGGCTGCCGCCCGCGCCGCCTTGGCGTTTGGCGAGCCAGCCGTCGCCCGCAGCCGCCGGGTCGGTGATCGTTCTCGGATGCGGGACACCAAGGCGAGACAGCTCGGCGAAGAACAGCTCAGGATCCTTGACCCGTTCCACAACGCTCGGTGCATTGCCGAGCAGTGGCCAGCGCTCTGCGATCTTAGCGAGGAGTGGGGTGCGATCCTCGAAGCCGGCGCCACAGATAGCGCCGCCGAGCGGAGGCGAGGGCGCTTCCTCGGCGAGCGCTTCAAGCGCCGGCCGGAGAGTCTTCCACTGAAACCCGCGCTTCAGATCGTCGAGCTTGCGGCAGGCATGAGCGATCTCGCGCGTATCGTCATCGGCGAAGAAATCGGCCACGAGCGGCACATAGCCCGCCCTCCTCGCGGCGGCCGCGAGCGCCCGGCCGGACACCGCTACAACCAAAAGCGAAGCCCCGTCAGGCGGCGAGCTTTTGGGCAAGGGCGTAGGCGTCGCGGAAGTCGAGATAAAGCGGCTTCTCCGACTCGATCATCTTGTCGAACAGTCCGGCCTCGGTGCGGTACTTGATACTGCCGACCGCGAGCGCCCCGATGCCGACAGCTTTGGTGCCGGGGATCGGCACGCCGTTGTCGTTCACGCCGACACCTTCCACGCCGGCAGGTGGCACCGCATTCACGTCGGTCGCGACGAGCAGCTTGGTCGCCTGCTTGAGCTGGTCGGTGGAAAGCAACTTCTTCCCTGCGGGACCGGCGGAGAAAATCAGCTCGGCGCCGCGCACAAGCTCGGTGTTCTGCTCTTCGGTCGAGCCGTCGGCATAACCGAGTTTGACCGCGAAGCGGGCGTTGGCTTCCTCGGTGAGCTTGCGCACGCGTTCCGGTCCGTCATAGCCGACGAGAACCGCCTCGGCGCCTTCGACCGCAGAAATGACGGCGGAGGCAAACGCGACGACGCCGGTGCCGCCGAACACCACGACGCGCTTGCCCTTGAGCTCGGTCGAGAATGTCTTCTTCAGCGCCGTCTCGGCGCAAGCGACCATGGCCGCCGCCGTGGTGAAGGAGCCGGCGGGATCGGCGAACACGGATATCTCGAAGGGCGGAACCATCGCCGCCTTGGCCCGCTTCATCATGTCGAGGGCCTCGATCGCGCGTTTGCCGCCGATGAACATGGCGGTCTTCTTCACGCCCTCTGGCCCACGCGAGAAGATCGCATCCTGCACGAGGCCGGTCACGTCCTCGACCGTCACCGATGTATAGGGAATGGCCGCGTCGTAGCCTGCGTCGAGGGCCATGTTCACGTCGAACGGGCTCATATGCTTGAGCGGCGTGATCATGTGCAGGATGCGGGGATGCGCCATGGTCGTCAAATCTCCGTCGTTTTGGCTGGCACGCTTTACCACAAGGGGCGTGACGAAAAAGCGTTTCGATCAAGGTGAAGCCTAAGAATCCGCGACTAGCGCGCCTCGACTATGGCGGGGTCGTTGCGTCCTTGCGCCAGCTCGAAACGAAGCTTGGCGCCTTTGGCATGGCCTCGCGCGGCCGCAAGCAATGCCTCGCCCTCGGCTTCGGAGGCAGCGAAGGCAAATCCTGTCGGCCCCCAGGAGCTCTGCCCAAGCCCGGTGACGCCGTCCCCGGCGAGGCCTTTGAGAACCGCTGCGACCCCCGCACTGACATAGGGTCCGCCCTGGATTGGCGCGAAATAGGCGCCCATCTCCTTCTGCAAATAGCCGACCTCATCGCAGAAGGTCTTGAAGTCCTCGGCGGCAATCGCCGGCAGCGCAGCCTGCGGGATGCGCCGGGTGAGATCTTCGGTTTCCGCCTCGGGGAAGTCCGGCAGCGCCGCGAAGGCCGCGATCTCGTTCGCCCCATGCACGCCGGTCTCGGCCGGATCGAAGATGAGCAGCACACGCCATTCTCTCGGAAAGGGGACGCGCCAAAGCACCTCCGGCAGCGCGCCGTCGCTCGGACCGCCGTCGAACACCGCGCCGCCTTGCTCGAACGTGCCGATGCCGATGCCTGACCGCTTCCCTCGCTCAAGCCGCGCGGCAATACCGGTGAGGTCGAGCGGCAAACCCTCCAGCACCGCGACGGCTGAGCCGATGGCAAGCGCAAGCTGCGTGCCTGACCCGAGCCCGGCATGCGCCGGGATCGCCTCGTCGAGATGCAAGTGATAGGGCGTCGCAAGTCCGAAGCTCGCCGCGATCGCGCGGAGATAGGGCGTGGCGCGTTCGCACTCGACGCCCGACACCTTGAAGTCGTCACCGCGCCGCAAGCTCAGTCTCGTTTGCGGCCGGTCGATCGCAAGTCCGAAGCTGCCGAAGGGCCTCGGCCCGCGGCCGCTCGGATCGAGGAAGCCGAAATGCAGGCGCGCGCTGGTGCCTACCGAAACGGACTCATATGGCGCTGTAACCCTGTCAGCGCCTGTGAACGCGGAACGCAAGGCCTCCTCCATTGTTGGCTCGAAGCCTCTGGGATATGCTTGTGGGTGCAGGCAGAGCCGCACTGTTTCAAAAGATCGGTCCAATGGCAACTTCTGAGCGAACCTACACCGACGCTGAAGTCGAGGAACGGCTCAAGAAAGAGCTGCCGCATTGGTATCTCGAAGGCGGCTGGATCAGGCGCAAATATAAGACCAATAGCTGGAAGGGCACGCTGATGGTGATCAACACCATCGGCCACCTTGCCGAGGCCGCCTGGCACCACCCCGACATCACCGCCTCCTATGCCTGGGTCGAGGTCAGGTTGATGAACCATGCGGCAAAGGGCATCACCGACAAGGATTTTACCCTCGCCAAGAAAATCGAGGACGTCGTGCACTGGCAACCTGGGCACGAGGGCGGTGCGCTAGTAGGCACGCCAGCCGAGGATATGCGCTTCGCCTATATCAAATACGACAAGCCGAAGAAGTAAGCCGGCCCGGGCCAAGCTCGCGGGGCGATCATTCGCGCACTTGCGCGGGCGATGGCACCTGTTTAATGGTGCGGCCCCATGGCGGCGTGCCGGGCTTTAGCCGCCATCCCGCCAAAGATCGGTTCCAAATGGTGTCATGTCCAAATTGAAGATCAAAGGCGTCGAGATCGTCGAGACGTTTGCCGAGGCCTTTCCCATGGTCGGCACGCGCATCGTCATCACCGCGCCGACCCAGAAATGGGCGCTGATCGCCGCCCAGACCACGACGGGCTTCGCCACCTCGGTGATCGCCTGCGGCGTGGAAGCCGGCATCGAGCGGATGGTCCCCGCGGAGGAGACGCTGGATGGGCGGCCAGGCGTCGCGGTGCTGATGTTCGCCATGGACACTGACAAGTTACAAAAGCAGCTCCGCAACCGCGTCGGCCAATGTGTGCTGACGAGTCCGGGGTCAGCCTGTTTCGCCGGCCTCGAAGGCGAGAAGAAATTGAAGCTCGGCGCCTCGCTCCGTTTCTTCGGCGACGGCTGGCAGATGTCGAAGGTCATCGGCGGGCGCCGCTATTGGCGCATTCCGGTCATGGACGGCGAATTCGTCTGCGAGCAGACGACGGGCCTCACCAAGAAGGCGGTCGGTGGCGGCAATCTCCTGGTGCTCGGCCGCTCGCATCGCGCCGTGCTCTCGGCGTGCGAGCGCGCGGTAAAGGCGATCGGCGACGTGCCTGACGTGATCACGCCGTTTCCCGGCGGCATCGTCCGCTCCGGCTCGAAGGTAGGCTCCAAGTACAAGGGTCAGATCGCCTCGACCAACGACGCGTATTGCCCGACGCTCAAGGCTGCGGTGAACACCGAATTGCCCCTCAATGTCGAGGCGGTTATGGAGATCGTCATCGACGGCCTAAGCGCGCCTGCCATTGCCGCGGCGATGCGCGCCGGTGTCCATGCCGTCGCCAAGGGCGGCGCGAGGGAAGGCATCACCCGTATCACTGCCGGAAACTACGGCGGCAATCTCGGGCCTCATCATTTCCACCTCAAGGAGATCATCGCGTGAGTTTGACGCTCGAGCTTCGAACCGGGCCCAATCAGCGGCTCGACCTGTCGCCGCTGACGCCTGCCGCGCTCGCCGGCCTCAAGCCGAAGGACATACACGCGCTCGCCATCGGCACGACGCGCGAGGCGGTGACCGTCGGCGATGCGTTCAAGCTCAAGGGCACCGACGTCGCCAAGCTCCGCTTCATCGGCACCGACGCAAGATGCGACCGGATTGGCCAGGGGCTGACCGAGGGCGAGATCGTCATCGACGGCGATGCCGGCGCCTATCTTGGCTCCAAGATGCGCGGCGGCAAGATTGCTGTGAGCGGCTCGGCAGGAGCCCTTGCCGGCGCTAGCATGCGCGGCGGCATGATCGACATCGCGCGCAATGCGGGCGAACGGGCAGGTGGCGTTGCCGTCGGCGAGGCGCATGGCATGCGCGGCGGCAGGCTTTCGATTGGCGGCATGGCCGGTGCGCTTCTCGGCGAGTGCATGCGGCGCGGGCTCATCATCGGCCGCCGCGGCGCGGGCGACTACGCCGCAGCGCGAATGGTCGCCGGCACCATCCTGCTCAAGGGCCCCGTCGGCCGCTGGGCCGGTTATGGATTGCGCCGCGGCTCGCTCATCCTCGACAAGGAGCCGAAGGAACTGCTCGAAACGTTCGGCGACTGCGGCACGCTCGATTTCACCTGGCTCCGCATCTTGGACCGGCACCTCAAGGCGACCGACGCACGCTTCAAGGTCGGCTACCGCGCGAGGCGCCTGATGGGCGATATGGCCGTGCTCGGCAAGGGTGAGATGCTGATACTGGCCTAGGGCCCAATTTCCTCGATATTTGCGTGCTTTGTTCCCATATGGACTATGCTGCTGCTTGAGCGGGCGATTGGCCTTAGTGATATGACCGCCACTCTCTTCATTCTCCTCGACGACAGTCTGACCGCGCTGGCCCCTGGCGCCTCAGGGCGGACGTTGCTGTTCGAAGAACCTGAGCGGGTGATCGCCGCCTATCGTCCTGAAGACGTCGAAGCCGCCCTCGACATCGTCACCGACGGCCTGTCGCGCGGTTTGCACGCCGCGGGCTTCTTCGCCTACGAACTCGGCTATTGCCTCGAGCCGAAGCTGCAAGCCCTGTTGCCTCGGGATCGCCAGCAGCTGCTCTTCTGGATCGGCCTCTTCCGCGAGCCCCTCCGCTTCACGGATGCGGAGACGCGTGCCTGGCTCGACGCCAACGGCGCACTCGAGCGCTCGACTATCTCGGATTTGCAGCTTTCCTGGACGCGCGATGAGTACACCGGCGCCTTCGCCAAGGTGCAGGACTACATCGCCGCGGGCGACGTCTATCAGATCAATCTCACGCTCAAATATCGCTTCGCCTTCTCTGGCGATCCCGTCGCGCTCTACGCCGCGCTCCGCCGCAAGCAGCGGGTGGAATATGGCGCGCTGGTCGGCGCCGGCGAGTTCAACGTCCTATCGCTGTCGCCGGAGCTGTTCTTCCGCCGCGAAGGCAAGCATGTGACGAGCCGCCCGATGAAGGGCACCGCTCCCCGCGGGCGCACGCCGCGCGAGGATGCTCGTCTCAAGACCTGGCTCACCGTTGACGAGAAGCAGCGCGCCGAGAATTTGATGATCGTCGATCTGCTCCGCAATGATCTTGGCCGCATTGCCAAAATCGGCTCGGTCGAGGTCACCGACCTTTTCACCGTCGAGACCTATCGCACCGTGCATCAGATGACCTCCGGCATCACCGCTGAGCTCAGAGCCGACATGGGGCTCAAAGACATGCTGAAGGCGTTGTTCCCTTGCGGCTCGGTGACCGGCGCGCCGAAAGTCCGCGCCATTGAGATCATCCGCGAGCTCGAAGCCTATCCCCGCGGCGTCTACACCGGCGCCATAGGCCATATCGCTCCGAACGGCGACAGCCAGTTCAACGTCGCCATTCGTACGCTCTACATCGACGCTGACGGGGCGGGCGAGATGGGCATCGGCTCCGGCGTCGTCTCCGATTCAAAGGCTGACGCTGAATTCGAGGAGTGCCTACTCAAGGCGCACTTCCTCACCAAGGCCGATGCGCCATTCGAGCTGATCGAGACCATCCGCTGGGAGAGGGGGCTCGGCTTCCATCTGCTCGAGCGCCATCTCGTCCGGCTGCAATCTTCCGCCGCGCATTTCGGCTACCCGTACGATCGAGGCAAGGTGCTTGGCGCGCTCTCGGCCGAAGTCGAGAAGTTAGATGCCGACGTGCACATGGTGCGGCTCTTGCTCGCCGAGGACGGCACCATCACCGTGACCTCGTCGCAGATCGAACTTCCCTCCAGGGATACGGTGTGGCGGTTCGCCATCTCCGACCAGCGCGTCGACGAGAAGGACCCGCTTTTCTTCCACAAGACGACGCGGCGCCAATTCTACGACCGCGAGGTGGAGCGCCAGAAGGCTGCGACCGGTTGCGACGAGGTTGTGTTCCTCAATAGGAAGGGCGAGTTGACCGAAGGCAGCCGCACCAATCTCTTCCTCGAGATTGACGGGCGCCTGTTCACGCCTGCGCTGACCTGCGGGCTGTTGCCCGGGACGTTGCGCGAAGAATTGATCGACCTGCCCCGCGCCGCGGCGAGCGAAGCGGTGCTGACGCTCGCGGATCTCAGACGCGCCGACCGCATCTATCTCGGCAATTCCGTGCGGGGACTGATCCGCGCCGAACCTCTGGGGCTCGAGCGTGGGCCGAAGGCAGCGCGCGAGCTAGCGCACGCTGATCTGAATTCCTGACGGGCTCGGGCTGTAGCCCGACGTCAGGTCGGTTGCCTCGACCGACATCGCCAGCATCAACATGATTGCGAGCGTGGCAAAGGCGACCAGTGCGAGAAATGCATTGCGGATGATCCATGTCATGGGTCGCGGCCTCCTTTCAGGTGCCAATATTCTCCCAATTGATGGATAGCGTCTTAAGGTCCGCTGAACCGGCTCTGAGGCCGCCGTTCAACCGCCGTTCAGCGGCCAGGCGATCAGGCGCCCTAGGGGAGGCTAATCCAGCCAACGGCGAGGGCAAGGCCGGCGATGACTGCGAGCATGAGCGAGACAGTGAGAACAAGAATCATGGCCCGCGGCCGCGTTGTCGCCTGCCTGGCCTCGGTGGGATTGAGCTGCGTGATCATGCGCACGTCCTTTCCGTTGCTTACCGAAAGAAACGCCGCATCAAGCGTCACTGTTCCTTGGGTGAGCCGAAGACGTTGCGCCGTTGAGTTCAGTCGAATCGTAACGGCCGCTCGGCTAGAGCGACTCAAGAGCGAGATGCACCGCGCGCAGGAGCTCCGCCGGATTGCGGTTGTCTTCCGGCGGCATGCCTTCCTCGGTGGCGCGCAGCAGGGCTTCGGCGTCTTCTTCCCAGCGGATCAAAATCGCCTTCTTGTCCTCGATGGAAAGACCGGCCGCGCGGAGCACATCGTTCGGTGTGTGGAACACGGAAGCCGGATCGAGTTTTGCCTTGTCGAGGTCGATCGCGTCGCCGCTCATGGCAGGAACTGCCTCCAATCCTCGTCGCTCTGGAAAATAGCCTACCAGACCGCAGGCGGAAGCGTCAGGCGCTTTTGACGCCGGGCTCGTCCTCGCCCGTCTCGTCCATGCCGAGCATCTCGCCGAGGCGATTGCGGGCGCGGTTGACGCGGCTCTTGATCGTTCCCACCGCGCAGCCGGAAATCTCGGCAGCCTCCTCGTAGGAGAAGCCCGCGGCGCCGACCAGGATCAGAGCCTCGCGCTGATCGTCGGGGAGGCGGGTCAGCGCGGCGCGGAAGTCCTGCATCTCCATATGCCCGTGCTGCTCGGGATGAGTAGCGAGCGTCGCGGCATAGCTTCCGTCAGCATCCTCGACTTCGCGGCGGCGCTTGCGGCGTTCGGAGAAGTAGGTGTTACGCAGGATGGTGAACAGCCAAGCCTTGAGGTTGGTGCCCTCGCGGAACGAGTCCAGATGGTTCCACGCCTTGAACAGGGTCTCCTGCACAAGGTCGTCCGCTCGTTCGCGATCGCCGCAGAGCGATACGGCAAACGCGCGAAGATTTGTCATCTCGCCTACGAGGGACTCTCGCAGGCTCTCTGACACCTTTCGACGCAAATTATTTGTCTCCGCTTCGCTCGAGGTCTTTTAAAAGCTGGAGCAGACGATCGGGGATTGGCTCTCGCGCGACTTCGTCGAACACGGCGCGGAGATGGCGGCCGATATGGGCCTGCAAGTTCGGCGACAAACCTTCTTCCGCGGAGAGCGATGCGCCCTGCCGCGCTTGAGTCCCTGTTGCTTGAGTCATGGTCTTCCCGGCGTTCCTTTGTTTCCGCCGGCGTTCCTTTTTCTCTGCCTGGTCCACAATCGTCCCCAATCCGCCGGGGATCCCTACCAAACGGCGGATACGCTCCATACCTTACGTTACGTTCAGTAACGCGCCCAACCTCAAGTGGTTCCAGCGTCCCGGGAAACCTTTTTGGCCCCGACAGCGTTTAAGCACACTGTTACGCGGGTTTCCATTGCCAACATTGAGCCCTGTGGTGCTATTGGGTGCTGTAGTGCTATTGGGTGCTACGAGGTTTTAACCCAAAAGGTCAGGAGCGCATGTCGATATCACAGGCCATTGCGCCGCATCTTCCTTACTTGCGGCGGTTTGCCCGCGCGCTTGCGGGCAACCAGGCTGCCGGCGATGCCTATGTCGCCGCCACGCTTGAAGTGCTGATCGAGGACCCCTCGCTGTTCGATTCGAAGATCGATCCGAGGGTTGCCCTGTTCCGGACCTTCACCGGCCTGTGGAACTCGGTCGGCGTCAATCTCAAGCCCGATATCCAGACGAGTGCCCCAACGCCCGCGGACCACAAGCTTGAATCGATTACGCCGCTGCCGCGCCAGGCCTTCCTCCTGAGCGCGGTCGAAGGTTTCCCGGTCGCTGACATTGCCGCCATTCTCGGTCTCGACAAGAGAGAGGTGGAAAAACTGATCGACCAGGCCGGCCGCGAGATTGCTGCCCAGGTCGCGACCGACGTGCTCGTCATCGAGGATGAGCCGATGATCGCAATGGATCTCGAAGGCATCGTCGAGGGCTTGGGACACAGGGTCATGGGTGTGGCGCGGACGCATGCCGAAGCCGTGAAGGCCATCGCCAACGAGAAGCCGGGTCTCGTGCTCGCCGACATCCAACTCGCCGATGGCAGCTCTGGCCTCGACGCTGTGAACGAGATGCTTGGCTCGTTCCAGGTGCCGGTGATCTTCATCACCGCTTATCCCGACCGGCTGTTGACCGGCGAGCGACCTGAGCCGGCCTTCCTGATCACCAAGCCCTATCAGCCCGACACCGTGAAGGCGATCGTCAGTCAGGCGCTCTTCTTCGAGCGGCGCGCGAAGTTACGCGACCGGCCGGCCGTGGCTTAGATTTTTCGGCGAGTGTCGTTGAATGAGCGAGAGCGGACCAGCGCGGCCCGCTCTCGCTAAGCGCTAGATTCTTCCAAGCAGCAAAAGAATAAGCAGGATCACGAGGATCAGCCCGACCACGCCTGACGGGCCATAGCCCCAGCCGCGGCTATACGGCCATGATGGGAACGCGCCCACCAGGATAAGGATCAGGATGATGATAAGGATCGTGCTCAGCATGTCGCCCTCCTAGGGCCTGAGGCAGGCCGGATTGGTAGGGCAGCGGGACGCTCACGACTGACCGTGCCCAGGCTTCTCTGTCATAGGGGAAATAGTGCGGGACTCGAGGCCGCGCCGCGCCTACTTTCGGAGGAGGAGACGCGGCGGACCGATGGTTGGTTACATATTGCGGATCCAGCTATCCACCTGCTTCTCGGCCTCGTCTTTGGCAATGCCGTAGCGCTCCTGGATCTTGCCGACGAGCTCGACGCGGCGGCCTTCGATGGTGGTGAGGTCGTCGTCGGTTAGCTTGCCCCACTGCTGCTGAACCTTGCCGCGCAGCTGCTTCCAATTTCCTTCGATGCGATCCCAGTTCATGAGCGTTACTCCTTTCGCTATTTTTTGACCCGCCTTGGGTCGGCGGTCGGGGGGGGAATGAAAAGTTATGTCTGAGCAACGCCGTGGCCTAGGCGTGGTTCCCAGATCGGCCCTGCCAAGAGCCAAAAGGGAGCCAAAAGGGCACTTGATCAATCTAGCCGAATTCGCTGAAACGCTCCGGCGGAAAGCTTAAGCTTGCAGAACGGAAGAAGCGCGAGGGACGGAGAGAATGAGCACAGCCAAGCGCATCTTGGTGGTGGAGGACGAGTTTCTCATCGCCCTCGATATTGCCGGGGCGCTGGAGCAGGGTGGGCTCGTGGTGATCGGACCGTTGGCGTCCGTTCGCGATGCGCTTGCCGCATTGGAGCGCGAGCACGTCGACGGCGCCCTGCTTGACGCCAATCTCGGCGGCGAGCCAGTCGGCCGCGTCGCCGATGCACTCATTGCGCGCCGTGTGCCGTTCGCTTTTGTGAGCGGATACGGGCGCGAACAGCTTCCGGCGCAGCATCAGCGTGCTCCCCTGATCGGTAAACCTTTCACCGGAGACGATTTGCTCCGCGTCGTTGCCCGCTTCTGGGCACGCCCTTGACGGAAGTGCGGCCTCCCCGTCATGTTCCTCTCGGAACGGAATCGGAAGACGGCGCGTTCTGGGGGCGTTGGGGCGAGTCAGTATCCCTGAAAGCCGGCCAACATTGGGAGAGTGAAAATGGCGCTGCTCACTTGGGCGCTCATCTTTGCGGTCATTGCATTGGTAGCGGGTGTCTTCGGCTTTGGCGGCGTGTCGTCGGCTGCGGCGGGCGTCGCGCGCATCCTGTTCTTCATCGCCATCGTGGTCTTCTTGATCTTCCTGATCATGGCCCTCCTCTAGCCCCACCCAGCGTGGGCGGAGCTTCGCATCGCCATGGCCCCTTGGCCGTGGGGGTAGCCTTTCCTCGAGGAGTTGCAAGGGAAACGCCCGCAACCGGCGGGACGGCTGCGGCGGTTTGGTTCGATCGCCGCGGGGGGAGTGGGCTGGGGGGAAGCGGTCGCTTCGCCCGGAAAAAGGTTCCGCAATTTGACCCATTCACAACCGCTTGCGTGAAATTACCGTAAGGATCGAGAACCAAAGGGTTCCCCGCCGTGTTCTACCTGTCTAAGAACTGGGCAATCGGCACCTTGCGCAGTCGCCCCCGGACGTATGATTTAGGCTAAGACTGATGAAATGGCGCCATTGTTTAGTCTCCTCTCCGGCACGGAGGACTCAGCCGTTCAGTCTCAAGCGATGATCTCGGGGCTCGACCTGGTTCACGCCGTCGCGGACGGTATCATCGCCGTTTCTCTGTTCGTCATCCCTGCGGCGCTGTTCTTCGTCTTTTACCGTAGGGGTGAGCGGAGCCGCACCGATCAGGCCCTTCTTGCGCTCTTCATTCTATTCCTCTCGACCACCGGGCTTGCGCATTTTGCCTCTGCGCTGTTTGGACCTGGGCACGGAGTGGTTGACGCCCTCACAGCATTGAGTGCGCTGTTCGCTGTCACCGCCGCAGCCGTCACCTGGAAGCTGACGCCCGAGCTCTCCAAGCGTCCCTCGCGCGACCGTCTTCAATCGGAGATCGCAGCGCATCTGCGCACGCTCGATGAATTGAAAGATTCTCGACAGCAACTTGAAGAGCGGGTCGCCGAGCGCACCAAGGAATTGGCCGAAGCGAAGCAACGCTTCGAGATCGCGCTGCGCGGCTCACCGATCATGGTGTTCACCCAGGATCGCGACATGCGCTTCACCTGGGTCCACAATCCGCCCTCCGGCATCAATCCGGCATTTCTGATCGGCAAGACCGATTCGGAAATTCTGCCGCCAGAGGCTGCCGACCCCTTCATGGCAGCGAAGAAGCGCGCCATGGAGACCGGAGAGTCGCAGACCATCGAAACCGATTTCGACCTATTCGGCCGGAGCCGATCTTATTACCTCCTCACCGAGGCGCTGCACGACAGCGGCGGCGATGTCGTCGGCACCACCTCGGTCGCCGTCGAGATCACCGAGCGGAAAGAGGCCGAGAACCAGCTTCGCCTGTTGTTGCGCGAGTTGACCCACCGCTCGAAGAACCTGCTCGCCGTCATTCAAGCCATTGCCAGACAAACTGCCTCGCGCACCAAGACGATCGACGACTTTCTCGACCGGTTCGGCGCGCGACTTGTCGCCATCGGCTGCTCGCAGGATCTGCTCGTCGCCGACAACTGGCACGGCGCGTCGCTGCGCACTTTGGTCGAGCAGCAATTGAACATGCACGCCGATCGCGCGGGCGGGCAGATCGACATCGACGGCGAGGATGTGATGCTGAAGCCGGAAGCCGTGCAGAATCTCGGACTCGCACTGCACGAGCTCGCCACCAACGCGCAGAAATACGGCGCGCTGTCGAGCGACCGCGGCCGCGTGCATATCCATTGGCAGTTCTGTGACACCGCCAAGCTGAAGCTCACTTGGGAAGAGCAGGGCGGTCCGCCGGTGATCACGCCGGAGCGCTCTGGATTCGGCCGCGCCATGATCGAGAGCGTGGTGGGAAAAGCGCTCGAAGGCGACGTGAAGCTGTCCTTTCCGCCCAAGGGCGTGCGCTGCGTCATCGTGATTCCGGAGACGCAGGTCGCCTCGCGCGGCTAGGCAGGGGCTTCTCAACTTTCGCCAACGCGCATGTGAAGAGACGTGCGCGCAAGTTGAATTGCCGGTGGCGGCTCAACATCTTAGCGTTCAGAGAACCAAAGCGCCGGACAAGTCTCGGCGCGCGCGGGCGCTTTGAGCGGCCCTGACAACAAGGAGAGAAAGATGGCTTTCACACGCCGCGAGATCGGCCTCGGCGCTCTTGCCGTCGCCGCCATCGGTGCGACCGCGATTGGGTTTCGCCTGTTCGGCGGACGCGGCACGGCGGTCGCCGGCAGCTTCGAGGTGACCCATACGCCAGAGGAATGGCGCAGGCTTTTGAGTCCCCAGCAATATGCGGTGCTGCGCGAGCAGGACACCGAGCGTGCCTTCACCAGTCCCCTTAACAATGAGCACCGTACCGGTACCTTCATTTGCGCCGGATGCGATTTGCCGCTCTTCTCGTCCAAGACCAAGTTCGATAGCGGTACCGGCTGGCCGAGCTTCTATAAGCCCATCGAAGGCGCGGTGCTGAAAGACACCGACTACACCTTCGGCATGGTGCGGGACGAGGTCCATTGCCGCCGCTGCGGCGGCCATCTCGGTCATGTGTTCGACGACGGACCGCCGCCCACCGGCTTGCGCTACTGCATCAACGGCGTCTCGCTGAAATTCGTGCCAGCCTAGGGCCGCACGCTGTGCGTCCATGTGTCATGGCGCGGGCGTTGCCCGAGCGGGCGATACTTCCACCGTCAAAGGGGGGACGTCGATGCGAGCAATCCTGGTCTTGGCAGTGACCGCCGCCTTCCTTTTGCCGGGTGCGGCCCTAGCGTAGGATGTCGACACGACGAGCGCGACAAATCCCGACGGCGCCGCGCTCCTCCGATCCCGATGAGCCAGCAATACCGGGCTTGCAGGTCTATGGGATCGAGAGCGACGCAGTGGAGTCGCGCGGCGTTTACATTCCGCAATCGCCGGCCTCGTCGGACATTCCAGGGCTGCTTTACTCGAACCCGGCGTTCCGCTCCCGCTGGAAGCAGATTTCGCCCCAGCAAGCTTAGGGTGCGCTGGAGATAGGAAATTCACCCTGTCGCTTGGGCTGGCCTTGCGGCAGAGTGCACAGCCCATGACCCGTCCCGTCGATCCAAGCCTCGCCGCGCGCGCCCTAGACCTTGCCCGTGCGGCACTTGCCCGCCGCGGCGCCCCTTCAGAGCTCCCCTCGCGTCTCCTCGTAGTCGATGTCGAGCGCCAGCGCGCAATTCTGCTTGAAGGGGGCGAGGCGCGCGGCACATGGCCAGTGTCGACGGCGCGGGCAGGGATCGGCGGCACGCAAAATTCTTATCGCACGCCGCCGGGCTGGCATCGCGTGCATCGCCGCATCGGCCAAGAGGCTGAAGCGGGCTGCGTGTTCGCCTCGCGCGAGCCGACCGGCGAGACCTGGACCGGAGAAGCGTGCGACGATGATCTCATCCTCACCCGCATTCTCACTCTCGACGGGCTCGAAGACGGCGTGAACCGCGGGCCGGGCCATGACTCGCTCGAGCGCTACATCTATCTGCACGGCACCAATCACGAGCGGCTGCTCGGCCGGCCCGTGTCGCATGGCTGCATACGCCTCTCCAACGCTGACATTTGCAGCCTGTTCACGGAAATGCGCGAAGGCGATCACGTGTTGATCGCAGCGCCGGCATCGCGAACCATTCCCGATCCACGTGGCGTTGGACGGTTCCACTATGCCGGCATCGGCGGCTCAGGCATGAGCGCGCTCGCTCAGTTCCAGGCGATGACAGGCGGACACGCGAGCGGTAGCGACCGCGCCTTCGATCGCGGCGAGCGCGGTGAGCTCCGCGCACAGCTCGAACGCCTCGGCGTCGAGATCATGCCTCAGGACGGAAGCGGCGTGACCGAGGATTGCGCCGCGCTCGTGGTGTCGACCGCGGTTGAGGAGCAGGTGCCCGATTTCGCCGCGGCGCGCGCGCGGGACATTCCCATCGTCCACCGCTCCGAGCTCCTGGGCCACTTCGTGGCTTCCAATCGCACCGTGGCAGTGAGCGGGACCAGCGGCAAATCGACGGTGACGGCGATGATCTTCGAGATTCTTGCCGGCGCCGACCGCGACCCGTCGGTGATCACCGGCGGCGACCTGCGCCTGCTTCAAGCGCAGGGCTACGCCGGCAACGCCTTCGCCGGCGGCTCAGACCTCCTCGTCATCGAGGCCGATGAGAGCGACGGCTCGCTCGTGCGCTATGCGCCTGCCGTCGGTGTCATCCTCAATCTCCAGCGGGACCATAAGGAGATGACGGAGGTGGCGGAGATGTTCGCTGTGCTGCGCGCTCGCTCGCGCGAGACTCTTGTCGTAGGCGAGGACGAGAATCTCGACATGCTTGCCGGCGGCACACTCCGTTTCGGCTTCGGGCCGCGCGCCGATATTCGCGGGCAAAACGTCGAGCTTGTGTCCGCTGGAAGCCGCTTTCAGGTGGAGCAGGTTCGCTTCAGCCTGCCGGTGCCTGGCAGGCACAATGTCGCCAACGCACTTGCAGCCATCGCCGCCTGTCGCACGCTCGACGTGCCGCTTGCCGACATGGTCGCGCCGCTTGGCTCCTTCCAGGGCGTCGGCCGGCGCTTTCAGACCGTGGGCAAGGCCTGTGGCGTCACGGTGGTGGATGATTTCGCGCATAACGCCGACAAGATCACCGCCGCCCTAGCCACCGCCAAGCTCAATGCGCCGCGCGTGCTCGCGGTCTACCAGCCGCATGGCTACGGGCCGACACGCTTCCTGCGGAAGGACTTCGTCGACACGTTCTCACGCGAGCTCCGTACCGACGACCGTCTATGGATGCTCGAAGTGTTCTACGCCGGCGGCACGGCGTCCCGCGACTTCTCGGCCGCCGACATCGTGAGCGAGATTGCCGACCGCGGGGTCAAGTCCGAGTTCGCCCCGTCTCGCGTCTGGCTTGCAACACGCATTGCTGAAGAGGCGGAGCCCGGCGACCTCGTCCTCGTCATGGGTGCGCGCGATCCCTCGCTCACCGATTTTGCTCGCCAGATTGTGGCAGAGCTTGGCCGATCTCCCTCAAAATCCTAGCAAAACCAATTGCCACTACGCCCAAAAATTGAGCCATGATCGCTTAGGCACGCGGGGTGCGAGGTAGTCGAAGCTGGTTGCCCGCAGCTTCGCAAAGGGTGGGATTTACGTCAGTCAACTTCGACTCCGCTTCCGCTCTCAGCAAAGCAAGTGTGCACCGTAAAAAATTCGGCCACTTGCGCGTGCATCGTGCATGAAGATTGAGGGGTAATGGGGAGGGGGCGATGAAAGCAAAATCAATTCTGCTCACTGTCCCCCTAACAGTGTCCGCATTGACGTTTCTGACGCTTCCGGCCGACGCGGTGTGTTGGTCGTGGAAGCCATGCGCCGACTATCAGGGGTGCGGCTACGGAGCGCTGACGGAATCCCAGGCCGTGCTCCCACCGTTGCCGGCAGACGGCAGTGTGCCCCCGGGCTCGACCACCGCTCCGGGCGGAGCGCCAGGCGCCACGGCGGCGCCGGGGCACCGGGTCTCCGGAACAGCTGAAGCCTGCCAAGAAGCCAGCGGCGACGGCGACCGCAGCGCCACAACCTGCGCCGGCGGCGAAGCCGAAGCCAAAACCGGCTCCAGCGCCGGCACAGGCCGCAGCGCCTCCGGTCCCACCACCTGCACCACCTCCGGCACCCGCACCTGCTCAGGCAAAAGTAGCATTGCCTCCGGCGCCAGCACGGGTCCCCGTCCAGCAAGCGGTACCTCAGCCGCCGCCTGCGCCTATGCCAGCCCAGGCGAAGGCAGCACCGCCTCCGCCGCCAGCACTGGTCCCGGCTCAGGCACAGGCAGTCCCGCAACCAGCTCCTGCGCCCAAACCGGCACCCGCTCAGGCGGCAGCGCCGGGGACCGCGCCGGTCATGATGCAGACGATGCCGGGTACGGCGACCATGCAGGTGATCCCCGAATAGGGGAGAACGGACGCGACGCCCGAGAGCGCCGCACCGACGTCAGCAGATTGGACGCGATGAGCCGTTGCGTCGACGCCTAGCTTGCGTCGGCTATCGGCAGCGTGTTGGCATCGTCGCCACACTTAAGATCGAGCGACTTCGTTTCGGCCTCGAGGCTGTCGACACGCAGCAATTGACCGGGGCTCAGGCTGACGCGAATGCGCAAGCCTGAGTCTGCTTACGCCTCGATACTGTCCCACACGCTGGCATTGACTGTGCAGGCCCGAATTCCGTCGCGAAGGACGCCAACGGCTCAAGGCCATGGTGGATCGTGCGGAGATCATGGCGCACTCTGGCCCATCGCGGCTGTGGCCTTTGCCACACTGCAGAGAGAGGAACGTCCAGCCTTCGCGACGCTAGCAGCGGCGGTACATGGATTGCAGCTCGCGGCCGCGCAGATAGATGAGCTTTTGCGACAGCCCGCCACGCTTCTTGATCCAGGCGCGCACCCCGGCAGGATAGGAGTCGATGACGATGCGGGTCGCCTCTGGGGCGCGCGCGCTTTTACCGCTACGCCGATCGATGATGCGCGGTGCATGGAAGCCGAGCACGGCGCGCTTGGTCACGCAGATGCGATTTGACGGGACCGTGCTCAGCACGAGCGTGCAGGCTGAGAGGCACGGCCCGTCGATGATGACCTTCTCGCCAGACTGGCGCACCCGCGAAAAGACCGTGAGATAATCCTCGACCCATCCGCCGGGGCTCGACTTGATCACGAGGTCGGCGCGCGCGCTCCCAGCGGCAAGCAAGGCGAGCACGAGGGCGAGGAGCAAGCGTGTCATTGGATGTCTCCCACGGCCTCGAACGAGACCCTCGAACGAAGCCGTGGGGTAGCGAATCAAAGCTCGGCGGCGCTTTTGCGGCGCGCTGCCGGCGAAAGCCGGAAGGGCCTTAGCCCTTGTTGCACTGATCCATCTTCTTCATCGCCTTCTCGGCTTGGTTCCTTAAATCGTAGGTGCCGAGAATATTCATGCTGTCCTTTGGCTTGTGGCTGAACATCTCGCAGCGCTTGCCGTCATAGGAGACCCAGAACTGCTCGGCGAGAGCAGGCGTGGCGAACGAGGCGATAAGAACCGCAGCCACCAGATATTGCTTCATGACGTTTCCTCTTGATCCTTGAGTTGGCCTCTAAAACGGCTGGAAGGGACCAAGGGAGCGGGGCACTTTTGCGGCGTGTCGGGGCAATGCCAAGGGAAGCTCGGAGCCAATGCCGAAAAGCTGCGCAAACCAGGGCCCTACTTCGAGAAGATCGAGGCGAGCCCGCGCCTGATGCGGTGAAACGGGATTTGATCGACCAACAGTCCGGCAAGTTCGAGCCTCAGAAGATGCCGAATGAATATGCCCGCGCCGTGCACGAGCTAGTGCAAGCCAAGATCGAGCAACGAGCGCCAGAGGTGGAGATAGAGACGGCCAAAGGCGAAACGCCGAAGGTCAATGGACGAGCTCAAGAGGAATGGCGTCACCAAGCCAGGACTGCACGTTATCCAGCCGATGAGCATCGGCACAGGCAGGGCAGCCCAGCTCGGTACCGTCATCCAACTTCGCGAAGCTGTCCTCATCGAGATCAACACCCGTATCGACCTGCCGGTCTGTGACAGGGCAAATGAACTTGAGTGGACTTTGATTGTATCGCACTGCCATGAGGCGGCCTCCATGCCTCTCGTCAGGGCAAATAGGAGCCGCTCGCTCCCGGCACAAACTTATTTTTATTATTACTGTGATAAGTTCTTCTTATGAGACGCTTACTGCTTCTCTACGCACTTCTCGCCCGCGTTATCCCACACCCTACCCGCTTTCTCGCCCTCTACCGACGAGCCGAGTGCTGAACCAAGACGCAGGCCGTCAGGCTCGGACGATGCCAGATGTCTAAGGACGAATATTTCGAGCATTTGCGAAGACGAGGCGTCCTGCCCCCCGCTTAAAGACGAGACATGATAAAGGGCGCCGGCCGAAGCCGACGCCCCCGCACGCAAGCACGTGTCAGAATCTATTCCATCCATTTTTGCGGCACCTTCCCGCCATTGGCAGCAAGCTTGATCATGACCTGCTTGTGAAGCCACACATTCATTTTCGAGGAGTTCTTCGTGTCGCCCGAGTAGCCAAGTTCCGTAGCGAGTTCCTTGCGAGCGGCAGGACTGCTGTCGAGATCAAACAGCTTCAACAAATCAACAATCGACTTATCGTAGTTGAGCTTCTGCTTCTTGCTCTTAGCGAGGTCGCGGAGTACGGCCTTGATATCAACGGTCGCTTGCGGCGTCGTGCTTGAAGGCGCGGTTGACGCCGGTGTTCGGGCGGGCGGCACGGAACCCGCTCCTGTCGGTGTCGCCGATCCCAAGGGTGGCGACGTATTGCTTGTTGGCGCGGCGGACGCTGAAGGTGCGATAGAAGTTTCATGAGCGCTTAAGAAAGCGCGAGATCGTCCATCCGACCAGCACAACGCAGATGCCCGTTGCTGCGAAGACTCCCGGAGCATGTCACACAATCCACCCCAGCTTCCCGCGCCTTATCAATCGCGGAGTGGAAGGCGGCGGAAGGTGTCCAAGACCGGCACGAGACTCCTCCATGTCCCCGCCGCCTACTCACCACCTTGGCACCTTCCGAGTTCCGCTAAACGCGAGGGGCGCGGCTGACGCCGACGCCGGATAACGGAAAGCCCCGGCGAAGAGATAGGCGCCGAGGCTCTCCATTGTGGGCGGATACCCCACGCCAAGATCGTATTACAACGTCGCGACTATCGGTGTGGCGCAAGCGTCACTGTGCAATGCAAAATGATGGAGGGGGTTGTCATTAAAAAGCCCCGTGCAGCCGACGCCCTTTGGCTACTGTTCGGAATTTTCCTCCGACGGCATCTCAATGGGCGCGCCCTCGTCGGTAGGGGCCTCGGCGCCCTCAGCGGCGTCCTCATCTGTATCTTCCTTTGCGCCTTCATCAGGTGCTTGGGGTTGTTCCGCAGTAGTGGGTGGCGACGCCTCTTCATCGTTTTGGGCGTAGGCGCCCGATCGAGTGGAACACATACCCACCAGCAGGGCGGCGGCAAAGATCACAACGCTCAACTTGGACATTTCACTCTCCCTCATCTCGTCGCTGGCTGAGACGCCAGTTATTGCACGCTACGCACCCTTAGCGGCGCGGTCGATGCGACGAAAAGGGCGTCGGCTTCGGCCGACGCCCTCTGCTCAGGTTGCATCTCCTAGGGAATGAGAAGTCCCGTACACGGGGGTGACACGGGAGCCTCTCCGCTGCACCGGTTGGGGAGCCGGCACAACCGGACCACGTCTCGGCTAGACGGGGGGCGCTACCGATGAAAAATAGACGTTCGGGCCGGTGGAGTATGAATAGCAAGTTTCGAGTGCAAGGAACCAGTGCACATAGGTCTCGAGACACCTAGACCAAGGTTTAGGCCACCTAAACAGCGAGGCTGCCCCGACCGCCTGGCCGGAGCGTCAACCCCTTCCGCCATCCTCGCCCCCGCCACGGAGAGCTGTTAGCACCAGGGGATGTCACGCTCGCGTTTCCTTGGCCTATTGGTTGCGCTGTCCCAGCCCCAAATCGCCAAGACCAGCAGCACAATGGCAACGATAAGCAATGCAGTGTTCAAAAGCATGGGTTGACCCATCATGTCCGAGGATGGCTGGGCCCGGGCCAGAACTGCCGAACGGGGCTATGCCCTCTGTTCTCGCCTCTCCCCAACTGCGACCGCACCACTCCCCCGCTGCGGCAGTCGGGAAGCGGGGTACTGAGTTGGTGACGCGCACATAAGACCCAGCGCGACCCTCGACAACGTCTAACCGGGTCGAAATCTTGTTAGAATTGGCCAATGGCTAGAGCGCGCCCTGAGCCAGAGCAGGCGGGTCATGCGCTTCTCGAAACAAATGATCGGAGCAGCGCGCCGGGGCCCGTCCTCCCATTGGTCATTCACCTGTGCCGTGGTGAGTAGGTACTCCGCCCGCAATCTAGCTTAGGTTGCTTTGGCAAGTGCCGGGCCGGAAGCGTGAACTCCCCGCCCGGCGAGCATGGTGCGTCCGTGAATCCGCCATCGTCAAGCGTACATAAGCCGTACATTCGCCGGAGGGAAAAAGGGTCTTAACCATTTGATTTAATTTGGCTCCCCGGGCCGGTGTGCGCGGATCCAACCAATCAACGGCTTAGAGTGTCAAACCGGCATAACGGCGCGTATTGACGCCAAAATCATTTTTGGCGCAGTGGCTAACCATTCCACCGGCCACAACGCGAACGCTAACCCAACTTGCCGCGCCTTTCAGGTGGGCTGGTCTCCATAGCCAGCTCACTACGAGCCTCGGGCCGTGCGTCTATCCATGTCGCTGCGAGCACCCGAGTAACAAAGACCTAAGGGCATCGGCATCAAGGGCTTCTCACGAAGCTCAGGAGTGGGCTCCGGCTAGCGCCGACCCACAGGTAGCCGCAATGCTGGCGGATCAGCGAGCGGTGTTCCCGCGTCAAGGTGGGACGTAAAGGCCGACAGCATGGACCCCGGCCTCCCTCTAATGAGGTTGTCTCGATCCGCCTATGTCGGCTCCGGGTTTGGCTCCGAGGGTCAGTAGCTTGGTCAGTGCTAGGCCAAGCTATGCCTTCCTCACTTCCACCAAGGGTCAGTGAGGTCAATACGTTGAGCGATGAGCAACTAACCGATGAGTTGGTGGGGTAAATAGGCCAAGAAGATGAGACCTCAGTTGGGCAAAGGGTAATAGCAATGAAGATGACGGCCACCGTAGAGCTGGAATTTGAATCGGCTGGGGAGACAACTCTAAACGCCATGGACGCTGCACTAATTCGTGGTCTAGAGGCTCTGAAAGGAAGCATCGAACTAGGAGCGAGCGGCAGGGGTCGGACAGGCATCAAGTCCGGCTCTACAAAATGGGACATTCTAAAGAGAGCTGTCTCGTAGTGAGTTCAAGCGCAACGCAGGCAACGCAAGGAGGCTTAACTAAGCTGCGCAAAGGCTTAGCTAAGAGTTCACATGCCATTTGAGAAAGGCAACAAGTATGGTGGCGCGCGATCGGACTGACGGCAAAGTTGCGCAGGGGTTGATTGGTGACAGCGAAGAGGAAGGTGTGCGGCTGGTCCACACAATCACACGCAAGATTGTCGAGCCTGGTGCGAAATAGGCGGCCTCGTTCATGAAGAGGCATTGCATAATTTAGTGCCCCACTGAGAGCTGTTTGCTTCCGATCATGGTTGTTATCGGACGTGCAACGATGCGAGGGGTGGGGAATGCCGGGGCAGACCGTGGAATAGATACACATAACCCCACCCCCATGCACGGGGGCTCCCTTGAAAGAGTGGAGGGGCCAGAGGTGATTGTCCCCGCTCTGGCCCTGGCCCCCCCGCTCTTAACGCCTTCCCTCTTCAATCATCCTTAATCGAGCTCGGGCTGGAAATCACCGAGCCACGATTGAACTTCGCCAAGGCGGTGCGGTTCGGGACAGTGCGGGCAATTCAATTCAGTGTCGTCGTCCAAATGCGCAAAGGTCCCTTCGTCGAGGTCTATGACCGTATCGACCTCGATCGCGGTTGTGGGGCAGATGAATTTCAGCGGCGGCATGGAGGGGTGGATACCCCGAGGGATCGGTGACCGCCATTGTCAACTCGGCCAACTTTTTGCGAGTTGGAGCCATCCGAGACGGGCATTGCTCTTGGAGGGATTAGCTCCCGAGGGGCCGCGTGGGCAGGTGGTAAAGCTTGGGCTCGATCACTTCTTGCGCACGACAAGTGAGCAAGCTGATTTTGCCTATGCTGACGTGGTACGTATGACGGGACATGACCCGGCGACTGAGATCCTCACCAGGATGCGGAGTTCAGGCCGTCAGTAAGTTGGGCGACCTTGAGGTCATGTCGCACTGTTCAACGTGCTCAAGCATTTTTATTAGGTGGGGCAACGTCGTTGCGTGCATTTTTCGCATAGCACTCGCGCGATGTACCTTCACCGTGACCTCGCTCAACCCCAGCTCGGCAGCTATTTGCTTGTTCAGTTTTCCGGCTGCTACTCTTCTGATCACTTCTCGCTCCCGCCGACTTAGGGACCGATGATATTTTAGAATAGCCGAGTGCAGTTGCTGCATATTTCTACGGACATTGTCCCGTTCCAGGGCCGCGAAAACGGCATCCAGTAGGTCCTGACTTCGGAAGGGTTTGGTCAGGAAGTCGATTGCACCTGCCTTCATTGCGCGCACTGCCATCGCAACGTCTCCATGGCCGGTGAGGAATACGATAGGCAGGTTAGCCCCAGCTCTCGACAGTTCCTCTTGAACTTTGATGCCACTCATTCCGGGCAACCGCACATCGAGGACCAAACAGCTCGTGGTGTCTGGAATATGGGCTTCCAGGAAGGCACCCGCCGACGCGTACAGTCTGGCTTCTAGCCCGACGGACTCGATAAGCTCCTTTAGGGCTGCCCTGACTGAGGCGTCATCGTCAATAACGACGACAACTGCCTCGCTGGTTACGTTCTTCTTCATGGGTAGCACCATGGCGGGTTGGGCCGGTGTTCAGGCACCGGGCGGCCAAGTTTATTTTTGGTGCCGGCCAAGGTGGCTTCAACGATCCAGCCCAGCGATCGCGCCTTGTTGCCGGCCAGCTCAGCCGCTAGAGCCCGAAACTCTGCTAATGGTTTGGAAGTGAAGTCGGCAAGCCAACTGCGCGCGGCGACTAGATGCCGCTGATAATCTGGTTTCTTGAAAGCGATAAGAAAAACCGTTCCCGGCTTCCAAACGACAATTTCGTCGCCGTCCAACTCGACGATGATGCCGTCTTCGACGCTGTTACTCATCGCAAGAACGCCAACTCGAGAACGGGCCCTGGCTACGGTTTGGGCCTCGCTACGCTTACTGACGCGCCTACGCGACAAGAACTAGGGACGCGCACCACACATGTTACTACTGGATTCCCCTGGACGCAAAAAAAACCTACGCCCAAGCGCTTGGACAATTGTGCTCAAGCAGTTCCAGAAGCTATGACCGAGGAGCGGCTGCGCCTAGCTGTGCAACAATTGAGTTGAACGGGAGCGGTAGGGTGCCCGGATACACCCGTTGGAATAGATATTACACCCCACCCGCGTAACGTAGGTGGTGTACCTGTGGATTAGGATCCATAGCCTCCCCCGTAACGGAGCCTATCGGGGCCTGCTCAAGAGCTTGGGCGATGCTATTAACCCGAGTGATAGCCCCGTCATTATCCCCACAGCATCAACGACGAAATCGGTTAGACGCGCGTGTCGTCCGGGAACTACGAGCTGAGCCATCTCGATGACAGCCGTGAAAACAAGTAGCGCAAGAAACTGGAACCCATGGCGCTGCGGATAGCCAATTCCAAAAGCCAACCCCGCTGCAAAAAAGATCGTCAGATGCTCAAGTGCGTGCGGGAGTGCTGTGACCGGTCGATCGTGCGCTGGCACCAACGAAAGCACCACAATCGCGATCAACAGGGCTGCGCAGGCCCCAAGCGTCAGCACCATACGCGCGATCAGAAACGGTTTCATTGGGAAGCCCCCCTCCCTGTGGTTGCACTATAGCAGGAAAAAGGGCAGGAGCGCCTAGTGCGGAAGATGAGTGCTGAATGAAGGAGCGCCGACCGAAGCCGACGCCCCGGTAACTACCGGGCTAACATGAAGAAGCCCCGGGGCAGGGTTACCGGGGCTTCTCTACGCAGGAACTAACTGACTCCCAAGACAATCGGCGGGACCGGCTGCCTGAGCGTGCTCGGGGAATTAGCTCACCGGTCCACTGAAAGCAGAACGCATATTCAGACCCACTCGCTCCCTGCCAGTTACTTTAGATGCGAGAGAAGTAGATCGATGCTCTGCTTGGCCTCGGCTACCGCATCGTCCATTCGCGGCGTCGTAGTGTGCAACGTTGGTTGCGGCAAGATCGGTATGTCGGAGCGTGTGCGATAGACACTGACGCACCAATTCGACCACTCACGCCGAGTTTCAATCTGATAGCCGCGATATTGGCAATTTTCCATCGGTTCGGCCTCCGAAACTCATAGAGGCATAACCCGACCTGAGTAACATTCGTTCCCCTGTCAAGCGAGGCGAGGGTTTTCGTTTCACTTTCATTCACAAACGCATTGACATGCTCGACCAGCCCAAAGCGCGGGGTTCCAATCCCCTTCGTTAAGAACAGCAGCATGGCGCGCCGACCGAAGCCGACGCGCGCCTCTAGAGTTGCTCCGGCAAATTAGTCGTTCGCCGCACTTAGATTGTTTATGAACAACCAGGGAAGGGCTGGCGCTGGTGGTTTGCGCAGAACAGTATCCAGGAGGAGCCAATATCCGATCACAATGTGGCAGACCTACAACATGAGTGGCACTGGGCTGCGATTATAGTTGCGTGACGATGGGCCATTTGATGAGGCGCTCCCGGCGCAAATCATGAGAATGAAATCTCGCCAAGCGAGAGCCGCGGTTGTGCTTCTTGCCTCGGCTCGGCGCCGCAAGCCTTGTGGCGGGCCACTCCCAAGCAGCGGAGAACGCTGCAGGCTTTTATCTTCTGGGAACAAAGACCTCCATGGCGGGATTTGTCCCGCCTCCGGGCACCTACTTCATCGATGTCAATTATTTCTATTTCGGGAGACGCCAGGAACCCACACCCTTCGGAGCAAAATCTGCCCGCTACCTATCCCTTGCCCATTTGGTATTCTCGTATTTTAAGCCACGGAGATGGACGCAAAGCGAAGGGAGGAAGCCATGACAGCCAAGCCATCCTTGACGTGGTATGGCCTCGCAACGTTCGCCTGCTTGATTTCCGCGAACGCACTGGCAGACCAGCTTCCGACCAAGGAAGGCGTTAAAGAGCTTGCCGTTCCGCAATTCTCGCCCTACGTCGGGCGAGACTTCCCAACCCGCGTCTTATGGGGCGACACCCACCTGCATACCGCCGTCTCGGTTGATGCAGGCACCATGTGCCGCATTGGCCAGGAGGACGCGTATCGCTTTGCGCGGGGAGAGGAGATCACCACCACGCATGGACTTCGCGCGAAGCTTTCGCGGCCGCTCGACTTCTTGGTGATTGCTGATCACGCCGAAATGTATGGCCTGATGCCGCAACTACTCAGTGGCGACCGAGAGATCCTCTCCACTGAGATAGGCAAGAAGTGGTACGAGGCACTGACCAGCGGCGACAATGACAAGATTTTCGCTACGGCAATGGAGATCGTGGGCTCGCTGTCCGGCGACGAGCCGCCGATCAAGAGCGACCAGGCAGTACGGAATGCCTGGCAGGCGTATACGGCGTTGGCCGACAAATACAACGATCCCGGACGCTTCACCGCGCTGATCGGCTACGAATGGACCGCCATCGGCGGTTACAACCTGCACCGCAACGTGATCTTCCGCGGTGATGCTAGTGTCGCCAACCGCACCGTGCCGTTCTCGCAGTATGACAGTAAAAACCCGGAGGACCTTTGGAAACATCTCGCCGCGTTGGAGAAGGCGACCGGGGGTGAAGTCTTGGCCATTCCGCACAACGGCAACCTGAGCAATGGGCGCATGTTTACGGTCGAGACTTTTGACGGCAAGCCGCTCACCAAAGAGCTGGCCACCATGCGCATCCAATACGAACCGCTCGTCGAAGTCACACAGATCAAAGGTGATGGGGAAGCACACCCGATGCTGTCGCCGAACGATGAGTTCGCTGACTACGAGAAGTGGGACAAGTCGAACCTGAACGGGACCGAAGCCAAGACCCCGGACATGTTGCAATGGGAGTACGCCCGTCAAGCTCTCAAGACCGGCCTGTTGCTGGAGAAGGAGCTCGGTGTGAACCCCTTCAAGTTCGGTATGGTCGGCTCAACGGATGCCCACACGGCAATGGCGGCCGTCGAGGAGGAGAATTTCTTCGGCAAACACTCCGGGGTGGAGCCCGAGCCGCACCGCTGGGAGCATGTCGTCATTGAGGCCCCCGACCCCAAGTTTACCATCAAGGGTTGGCAGCAGGCGGCAGGCGGCTATGCAGGGGTATGGGCGACCGAGAATACCCGCGAGGCGATCTTCGATGCGATGAAGCGGAAGGAGACTTACGCCACGACCGGCCCGCGAGTGACCGTCCGCTTCTTCGGTGGATGGGATTTCACCGAATCCGACACGAGAACACGTCTGCCGGCCAATGCAGGCTACGCTAAGGGAGTGCCGATGGGTGGCGATCTGCGCGATGCCCCGAGTGGCAAGTCGCCCAGCTTCCTGGTCGCCGCCATGAAGGACCCCTATAGCGGCAATCTCGATCGCATCCAGATCGTCAAAGGTTGGCTCGATGCCACTGGTGAGACCCAAGAAAAAGTCTACGACGTTGTCTGGAGCGGCGAGCGCAAGCCTGGCGCGGACGGGAAAGTGCCTCCGGTAGGCAACACCGTCGATGTCAAGAACGCGACGTGGAGCAACAGCATCGGCGCACCTGAACTGATCGCCGTCTGGAAGGACCCGGAGTTCGATCCGGCCCAACGCGCGTTCTACTATGCGCGCGTTATCGAGATCCCCACGCCGCGCTGGACAGCCTACGAGGCGAAGCGATTTGACATCGATATGCCCCATGAGGTGCCGATGACGACACAGGAGCGCGCCTACACCTCGCCCATCTGGTACACGCCAAAAGGCTGAAAACGACGCTTGTTAGGGAGGATTTCATGGCTAAGCGCCTCGCATCACTCGTGATGACCGCGGCCGCGAGCTGCCTCACGATTACCGCCGTTGCACAAGAGGGCTTCATGGACGCCGGACAGCCCGAGCGGGCACTGCAATGACTTTCGTCTCAAGGCTTATCAGAGAGCCGCTGGTCCACTTCATCCTTATCGGTGCGTTGGTTTTCGGAACTTATGCGCTGATCGGAAAGAACGCAGACGAGCTGCGCGATAGGATCGTCGTAACGGAGGGGCGAGTGCAACAGATAGCTCAGGTCTTCGCCAAGACCTGGCAGCGCCCTCCTACACCTGAGGAGTTGCGCGGTCTCGTCGACGCTTACATCAAGGAAGAGGTCTACTACCGCGAGGCGCTCAAGCTAGGCCTGGATCGTGACGACACACTAATCCGTCGGCGTATGCAGCAGAAGATGGAGTTCGTGACAGAGCCGAGCGGTGAACTACTGGTCGCCGATGACGCCAAGCTCCAGACGTTTCTCAATACGCACAAATCCGAGTTCAGAGTCGAGCCACGCGTAGCGTTCCAGCAGGTCTTCTTGAACCCTAAGAAAGCGGACGAGGTGACCATGATTCGCGCCCACCAAACGCTGGAAGCGTTGAAGGCATCGGGATCGGGCGATTTGCCCGCAAACCTCGGTGATCCGACGCTACTACCAGCCTCGACCCCACTCTCCACGCTGAGCAGCATTGGCCGAAACTTCGGCGACAGGTTCACGCAATCTCTTACCGATCTCCCCGAAAACGAATGGGCCGGCCCCATCGAGTCTCCGTTTGGCCTACATCTTGTGCGCGTCGCCGAGCGCATTGATGGCTATGACCCCAAGCTTGATGAGATTCGAAATGCGGTTGAGCAAAACTGGCGGACACAGAAGCGCGACGAATTTCAGGCGCAGGCATATGATCAGCTGCGCGCTAAATACGATGTCGTCGTGCCTTCCGGTGACTCCCGGAAAGACGGAACGGCGCGGTGATCCGTCTCCTTCTCACGTTCTCGCTATTGCTCGCGCTGCAAGGCGCGGGATTTGCCCATGAATTACGTCCTGGATTTTTGGAGCTTCGGCAAACCGGCTCCGAAAGCTACGATGTTCGCTTCAAAGTGCCGGCGCGGGGCGACATGCGCCTTGCACTATATGCCCGCCTTCCAAGCGAATGCTCTAACGCTGAGCCACCGCGCACCGAGCGCGCAGAAAATGCCTTTCTCGAGCGCCTTGTCGTCCGCTGTACCGGCGGACTTGCCGGCCATCAGGTCTCGATCGAAGGGCTTGCCAGCACCTTTACCGATGTGGTCGTCAGAGTGGCCCTTGTAGATGGGGCCGTTCAGGCCACCAGGCTGACGCCAGACCGGCCTTTCTTCACGGTCGCCGCCGCGCCCACTTGGGTGGATACCGCCCGAACCTATTTCCTTCTCGGCGTCGAGCACATCTTACTCGGCGTCGACCACCTGCTATTCGTGCTGGCTCTTCTTCTTCTCGTCCGCAACCCGTGGATGCTGGTGAAGGTCATTACGGCCTTCACCATCGCGCACAGCATCACGTTGGCGGTGGCCGCGTTGGGTTGGGCTCACATCCCGCGGGCGCCTGTCGAGGCGGTGATTGCGCTCAGCATCATGTTCGTAGCAGCAGAGACCATTCGAGAGAGGCGTCACCAGACCGACCTCGCAAGCAACGCGCCATGGATCATCGCTTTCGCATTTGGCCTCTTGCACGGTCTTGGCTTCGGCGGGGCGCTCAAGGAGATCGGCCTGCCTCAGTCTGACGTGCCGCTCGCGCTGCTTACCTTCAATCTGGGCGTCGAAGCCGGTCAGCTCCTGTTTGTCTTTGCCGTGCTTGGTTTGAAGGCGATTGTCGACCGTCTGCTGCTTGTGAAGCTGCCCTGGGCTCGCTCCGCCGCCGGCTATGGCATCGGCTCACTGGCCGCCGTCTGGTTCGTTCAGCGCCTCGCCCTCATGCTGTGAGCTGCAGACACGATGTCCGCTAATGGCACTAAGCGGACAGAGCGGCCTACGCCATCAAAGTCCGCCTATGAGAACTAAGCGGACATGGCTCGCGTGTTGTTGATAATCAGGATCTGCTATCGGCCAGCAACCGCGCCTTCTGCTTAAGCGTGACGATGCGGCCGGGCCTCCGCCTCACCGCCTCGTCGAACGCGGCGCGCGCCACGGCGTGATCGCCGACCAGCGCGACCAGCTCGTCAACGTGGCTGTCGCGCTCGTACGACCTCGACGCGGAACGGCAGATCATGTAGTGGGGGGCATGCTCGCGCCCCTCAGTCTATCTTCTCCAGCCGATGCAACCCGTCCCCCGCGTCATTGTAGATGCCTTTGCAGCGGCGTTCGCTGGCAAAGGCCGCAGCTCTGGCTTCTCTGCGCAGGAGATATCTGACTACTTCTGCGCCCAATCTGCCCTCGTGCGTCCGCTCGAGCACTACGGTATCAAGCCGGCAACGAAGCGCGAGTTATTCGTCGAGTGTCTCTATTCGCTTACGCCAGAGGCTCAGTACTGCGCGCTACACCAGCTAGCGGCCTCGGAGCATCCGTGCAGGAACGCCGATCCCGCGCGGGCCAGGGCTTACGAGCGTCATCGGCGGCGTCGCCGGTATCAGCCGCGGCGGGCGACCGGCACGGCACGGCGCAGGGCATCACCCTGCAAGACAAGAACCTCGCCGTGCTTTGCGTTCATGCCTGCGGCACCGTTGGGCTGTGCTTCATCGAGAAGCACCTGTTCGCACCCATGCAGCCGCCCGAGGGCCCCGGGCAGGGCCCCGAGACCCAGGCAGAGACTTAGGAGGGGTAAGAGTTGGCTCCCCGGGCCGGATTCGAACCAGCGACCCAGCGGTTCCCGTAGCTGATCGATCCGCATAGGGCTTTAAGTTAGCAGGATAGCCAAAATTCGCTACGGAGATGGATGAGAACGAATGTCCGCTTTGGGTCATTAGCGGACATTTCAGGATGTCCGCTTTACCCCCAGAAGCGGACATTGCTCATCGTCGGCATCAATGTCTGCTATGTGCCAAAAGCAGACATTTCCATTCGCCGCAGGACCGATAGCTAAGAAGACCATAAAAGCTTCCACGAGTGATATCTTGGGCATGACTTCACTTCTTCGGACACTCCGCCCTGCCTCAGCGCGCCCTTTGAGCGGCCTACGTGGCTGCAAAGCATGGTATGCTCGGTCTTACCCAGGTGACAGCGCTCAAGGCCGCCATCACCTGCAACGCGATCTGTCCGGGCTATGTCTATGCATCGCTGGTCGATGCACAGATCGAAGCCAGGCGAAAGCCCAGGGGCATCCGCGCGAGCAACATCGGCGAGGTGCTTCTCGCCCGCTAGCCGAACAAGCGCTTCGCCACCGTATGAGTTCGGCGGAATTGCCGTGTTTTTCACATCGGACGCGGCAGGCGCAGAGCGGTCCTGTGCGCAAGAAGAAACAGTCCGGAGGAACGGCCATGCCGACGACCCAAGGTCTTACCCCGCTCGAAGCGGTCAACGAGATCCGCAACAACAATAACGGCCAGGTCGTGCTCGTGCTGCAGGGCGGCGGTGCGCTTGGCGCTTATCAAGGCGGCGTTTATCAGGCGCTGCACGAAGCGGGCGTCGAGCCCGACTGGCTGATCGGCACCTCGATCGGTGCCATCAATGCTAGCCTCATTGCCGGCAACAAAGTCGAGGACCGTCTTCCGAAGCTCAAAGAATTCTGGCGGCGCATGCAGTACAGCACCTTCTGGGGGGCGTTCCCGGCCTGGACCGGCATCGCCGAAGCAGTTTCGTCATGGACGACGCTGACGAGCGGCATCCCCGGCTTCTTCGAGACCAATCCACGCGCCTTCCTCGGGGCCCAGGTCCCACTCGGTGTCGACCACGCCGGCTTCTATTCGACCGAGCCATTGCGCAGGACGCTGGAAGAGCTGGTCGACTTCTCGCTCATCAATCAAGACCATCCCCGGTTGACCGTGGGGGCCGCGCATCTGCGGACGAGCATGATGCGCTATTTCGATTCTAAGGAGATGGAGCTTGCCCCCGACCACATCATGGCGTCAGGCGCGCTGCCTCCCGCTTTTCCCGCGGTGCGCATCGACGGCGAGCTTTATTGGGACGGCGGCATCCTCTCCAACACACCGACAGAGCGCATCTTCGACGATCAGCCTCGGCGCAACTCGGTCATCTTCGCGGTACACCTCTGGAACCCGACGGGAGACGAGCCCGAGACCATCTGGGAGATTCTGAACCGCGCCAAGGATATCCAATATTCGAGCCGGATCGCGAGCCACATCCTGCGCCAGCGCGAGACGCACAGGCTTCGCCATGTCATTGCCCAGCTGCTCGAATATGTCCCCGATGAGGTGAAGAGGGATCCGCTGGTAAAGGAGCTTGCCGGCTATAGCTGCAAGACGCGCATGCATGTGGTGCGGCTGCTCGCCCCCCGCCTCGACAATGAGAGCCACACCAGGGACATCGACTTCAACCCCGCGGGCATCCGCATGCGCTGGGACGCAGGCTACGCCGACACCATGCGGGCGCTGGCGGAACACCCCTGGATCGGCGAGTTCGGAGTGCTCGATGGCGTCGTCCTGCACGAACCGCGGCCAGGTGCCGAGCCGGCGGCCGAACAGCCGACGGCCGACGAGGTCAGAACGCGGCAGTCCGCGCCTCAGGGGCTTGCGGCCGAGTAGGGAGAGGTCCCGGAAGCGAGGAACTCTGCGCGCACAAGGTCGCCGGGGAAAAGGCCTCACATGTTATGGTCGTTCTTATCCTTCAACAGATCGGCGGAGAGGAGGACGACGGTCTTGTCGCCGAGATTCTTCCACCAATGGGAGACCTCCGGGGTCTCGGCCACCACGTCGCCTGCCTTGTGCACGATCGGCGCTGCGCAGTTGCTCGCATATTCGTTGATCTCGCCTTCGATGATGTAAATGATCGCCGGCCGATCGGCGTGGCTATGCCAGGGCACGATGCCGTTCGGCTCGATGGTCAGCTTGCGCATGCGGAACAGGCGATCGTTGATATTGAATGGCGCCTTCGCGACGTCGATTGAGGCGATGACGGTGTCGGTTACGCCGACTGGCTTAAAGTCGACCGCCTCGCGGGCATTGGGCTTTTTCTGATCGGCTGGGCACTCGCCTGCGAAGGCTGTGCACGCGATGACGCTAGAACCAGCCAGGACGGCGGCGAGAAGCAAGCTGCGGCCAAGCTGGTTATTGCTATTGAAGTGAAACATCTCCGTTGACTCCCTTTGGCTAATGCTTCGGCCGAAAAAGAACGGCCGAGACATGGCAGGAAGGATAGGCCGAAGCCGTCTTAACGGAAATGCCGGTTGGCCAGCAATTCCGCGCACTCAGCGCATGCTTTCGATAGCGACGAAGTATTGTTCAAAAAGGGTTATCCGATACTACGTTTGCTGATGTCCCATTGGGCAGCCACGGCGATCCGGTCGGAGCTTTTAGGTCCGATGGGTGGGAGACGTTCACACCGGTAGCCAGAGGAGAACGTTTATGTTCATGCGGAACATTTGCTCGGTGGTGCTGTTAGCATTTGCCCTAATGTTGTTGCCATCCAAAGCGGCCAGAGCAGCCAGCGACGACGGCATCGTGCGCATCAAGAGCGCATACTCCATGCCCGAAACCATCAAGCGCATCAAAAAGGACGTGGCCGACAAGGGGATCATGTTCTTCAACGAGATCGACCAGTCCAAGCTCGCGGCCGATGCCGGTGTCACATTGCGCCCGTCAATGCTCATCGTGTTCGGCAATCCGCCGCTCGGAACGCTGTTCCTGACGTCCAATCCATCGGCTGGGCTCGATTGGCCCGTGCGCGTCTTGGTCTACCAGGATGAGAAGGGCGACGTTTGGGTCAACTATACGGATTTCACCTGGATCGCCCACCGGCACGGAATCATGGATCGCGACGAAGTCTTCAAAAAAGCATCGGAGGTGATCGCCTCTATTACGTCGACCGTTCAGTAGCGATTTCACCCTGGCGCCTCACGCATTGGGAGGTCGTTATGCAAGTCTCTCCTCTCTACTTAGCCGCAAGTCTCGTCGCCATCGCATCAGCCTGTCCGGCCCTAGCCGCCGAGGATGTCGGCGCAGGCCAGGAAATCTATCAGGCACAATGCTTGGCCTGCCATTCCAACCAACCAGGCGTGAACGGCATCGGCCCTTCGCTCGCAGGGGTCGCCGAACGGAAAGCAGGATCGCTGTCAGGCTTCCACTACACCCCGGCGATCAGCGGCTCCGGACTGACCTGGGATGCCAAGACCTTCATCCAATTCCTGGCGGATCCAACCAAGCTCGTGCCCGGCACGGCGATGACGGTGATGGTGCCCGACGAGACTGGCCGCGCCAATCTCTACGCCTATCTCGCCACGCTCAAAGATACGACCGCAGCGACGAAGCCGAGCGGACCTGCGGTCGCCAAGATCATCGGTCCCACCCAGGACGAGCTCAACGGCGCCGAGTCCGCGACCGACACCTGGCTCTACGCTTCGCACAATTATTCCGGCTCCCGCTTCGTCGACATCAAAGAGATCACGCCCGCCAACGCCAAAAATATGCGGCCGGTGTGCCTCTATCGCTCGGAGCAGCCAGCCTCTGTGCAGACGAGCCCGCTCGTCTATGGCGGGGCGATGTATCTCACCTTCGGGCGCGCCACCGTCGCGATCGATGCCAAGACCTGCCGCGAGCGCTGGACCTATATCTGGCAGCCCAAGGGCCAGGAGATCTCGCCCGCCAATCGCGGCGCCGCCATCAAGGACGGCAAGCTCGTGCGCGGTACGGCCGACGGCTATCTGATCTCCCTCGATATGGCCGACGGCTCTTTTCTTTGGAGCCAGCCGATCGCGAGCGCGGCAGGAGGTCAATATCTCAGCATGCCGCCGCTCATCTTTGAGGACCTCATCATTGTCGGGCCCTCAGGAGCCGATTTCGGTGCCAAGAACTGGATCGGCGCCTTCAAGCTAGAGACCGGCGAACCGGTCTGGAAGTTCAATCTTGTCCCTGATCCGGGTGAGCTTGGCGCAGAGACTTGGGAGAACCCGGAGTCGCTGAAGCATGGCGGTGGCAGCTTGTGGACACCGCTTTCGCTCGACGTAAAGGCCGGCATCGTCTATCTGCCGGTCGGCAACCCCGCGCCCGACTTCTATGGCGAAATCCGGCCTGGTGCCAATCTCTACACGAACTCGCTCGTGGCGCTCGACGTCAAGACCGGCAAGCTTCTCTGGTACAAGCAGTTTATTCCCCACGACGTGCACGACGCCGACCTCAGCCAGGTGAGCCCTCTGTTCGAGACCACCGTCGGCGGAAAGAAGCGCAAGGTGATCAGCGTCAGCGGCAAGGATGGCCTGCTCAGATTGCTCGACCGGGAAAGTCACGAGCAATTCTACGAGGTGCCGATCACCACGCGGGAAAATGTCGACGCACTTCCGACGGTGGAAGGCGTGCATCGTTGCCCTGGTCTCCTAGGCGGTATGGAGTGGAACGGGCCGGCCTATGATCCCGGAAGCAACAGCCTGTTCGTGCCGGCGGTCGATTGGTGCGGCGTCTTCAGTAAAGCGCCGAAGGACCCGCCGGTCATGCAGGGCATGCATTATTACGGCGGCGCCGTCGCCTCGGACCCGCGTGAAAAGTCCAAGGGCTGGCTGACAGCGTTCGACGCTTCGACCGGCAAGGAGCGCTGGAAATACGGCTCGCCCACGCCGCTCGTGGCCAGCGTCACCGCGACCTCAGGTGGGGTTCTCTTCACCGGCGACCTCAACAACGACTTTCTCGTCTTGGATACCAAGACCGGAGACGTGCTCTACCGCTTCAACACCGGCGGCAGCATTGGCGGCGGCGTGGTCAGCTATGCGCTCGACGGCAAGCAATATGTCGCGGCGACTTCGGGAACCGTCTCGGCGTTCTTTGGCGGATCAGGACTGCCGGCAGTGGTCGTCTTCGCCGCGGGGCGTAGCGCTGCGCCGGTGGCGATGAAGCCTGTGGATCCGGACCAGGCGCCGGTTGCGGCAGTGGACCGCTTCAGCGAGAAGGCAGCGCATCTGCAGGTGCGTACGGCAGACAACAAAATTCCCGGGCCGAACGAGCCTGTCGATTTCGACACCGGACCGTTCATCACGCAAGGGCTGTCGCCCACCACCAGTAAGCCCGTGCGCTATTACAATTTCGACGTACAGGGCACAGCGTCGGCGCCGCTCTATGTGCTCTATCGCGAAGGCGAGGAGAAGCCGGTAGAAGGCCAGCTCGATATCATCGACACGCTGCCGGGCGAGAAAGGCTACAACGACTTCCGCCAGGTGTGGAAGGTGACAGTGCCGAAGGACTACGTTGCAAATTCGATCACCGATGCGGGCACGCTGCGCGACGCCGGCTACCAGATGCAACAGACGGACACGTTGCGGAACATGCCGGTGGTGCCCGACAAGTCGAAAGCGAGCATGCGCCTAAACGGCGCAAGCCCCGAGCTGCATCGCGCCTGGTATGGAGGCGAGGTTGCGAAGTTTTTCAGCTTCGATGAAGCGCCCTTGGCGGCGGCGGGAGGCAACGTTCCACTGTCGCCGATCTACGTGACCTTCAACATCAATCCAGACCAACCCAACGGCGGACCTGGTTCCGGATTCCGCACCGAGCCCAACTCTCCGCAGACTCACAACGTCCCGTTCACGCTGCCAGGCGATGTGGGATACTCACCGTTGTGGCTGGTTTCGGTTTACGACAACGCCGATTTTCCGTCGGTGCACGACCGGGCAACTGCGCTCAAGGCCAAGGTGCTCGCTCCTGGGGTCGCGACAGTCAACTGCCCGATCGTTTTCATCGCGCCTTGAGCACAGGCGCTCCAAAAAATGTCCGCTTTGGGTCATTAGCGGACATTAGAGCGCAGATCAGGGATGTCGCTTTCCCCCCAAGAGCGGACATGCTCATCGTCGGCATCAATGTCTGCTATGTGCCAATTTCGGAAATTTGCACCTGATCGATGTCTGCCGGTGAATGTTTTACGAGCTAATCCTCTTGGCGGCGCCGTGGCGTTACGACGTCCAGAACCCAATTTTCGGAACCGTGCGGTAGAGTCCGAAACCGGCACCGATGGCAACCGCAAGGCAGGCGAACCCAAATCCACAACGGCCGTAAATAAGGTAGCCGGTCGCGAACAGCGAAGCGTAAACAGCGACACAGCCGAGGAACCAGGCGATGAGCCCGGCGGACACGCTGCCGGGCGCTGCTTCCACCTCGCCGATATCGACACCGCCGCGCCAGCCAAAGGCTGCCGGCCTGATCTTGTCGTAGAAGGCCTGCAAGGTCACCCGGTCGGTCGGCGGCGTCGCGAAGGTGACGAGAAGCCATCCCAAGGTGGTGATCAAGACGCCGGCGACCAGCGCGAGCGACGGATGCAGCGGCGGAAAGCCCAACAGCCGAACATGGACGAATTGGAAATAGAGCGCGACCAGGAAGGAAATCGCCATAGCGGCGATCTCGCCCCAGGCATTGATCCGCCACCAATACCAGCGCAGCAGGAAGATGAGCCCGGTGCCGGCGCCGATCTGCAATAAGATCTGGAACGCTTGCATGGCGTTGTGCAGCGCGAGTGCGACGAGGCAGGCAAGCAGCGTCAGCGCCACGGTGACGGCGCGGCCGACCGCGACGTAATGGGCATCCGTCGCATTGGGCTTGAGGAAGCGTTTGTAGACGTCGTCGACCACGTAGGACGCGCCCCAATTGAGATGGGTGGAGATGGTCGACATATAGGCTGCGGCGAGCGAGGCCACGATCAGCCCGAGCACACCATGCGGCACAAATAGTAGCATCGCCGAATAAGCGAGGTCGTTGCGCATGAACGAGGGGTCGACATAAGGAAAGCGCTTAGCGAGATCGCTCAAGCTCGGATAGACGATGAGCGAGGCGAGCGCGACCAGGATCCACGGCCAGGGGCGGAGCGCGTAATGGGCGATGTTGAACCACAGCGTCGCGGCCATGGCGTCCTTCTCGGTGCGCGCCGCGAGCATGCGCTGGGCGATATAGCCGCCTCCGCCGGGCTCCGACCCTGGGTACCAGGTGCTCCACCATTGCACGGCAAGCGGGATCAGAAGCACCGTCATGACTTGCGCTGGGTCTGAGAAATCCGGCAGGAGCGACAGCTTGCCCGCGACGTTGGGATGTGTGACGAGCCCGCTTAGTCCGCCGACCTCCGGCAGCGTCACGGCGTAATAGGCAGCGGCGACCGAGCCGATCATCGCCAGCACGAATTGGAACAGGTCGGTAACCAGCACGCCCCATAGCCCCGAGGTGGTGGCGTAGACCATGGTCAAAAGCGCGGCGAGCGCGACGGTGGTGTAGGGGTCGAGCCCGAGCAGGGCACCCGCAATCTTGATGGCGGCGAGCGTCACCGTGGCCATGATCACGATGTTGAAGAACACGCCGAGATAGACGGCGCGGAAGCCGCGCAGGAACCTTGCCGGCGCGCCAGAGTAGCGGAGCTCGTAGAAATTGATGTCGGTGAGCGCACCGCTCCGCCGCCACAGCTTGGCGTAGAAAAATACTGTCAGCATGCCGGTGATCAGGAACGCCCACCACAGCCAGTTCGTGCTGACGCCGCCGGTACGCACGAGGTCGGTGACAAGGTTCGGCGTGTCGGCAGAGAAGGTGGTGGCCACCATCGAGGTGCCGAGCAGCCACCATGGCGCCGTCCGCCCGGAAAGGAAATATTGTTCGAGGCTGCGTCCCGCGCGGCGGGCGAAGCGCAGGCCGATGGCGAGCGACAGCACGGCGTAAGCCGCCACCACGACCCAGTCGATCAGCTTGAGCTGCATGGCTGCTGGCTGCCACTGTTCACATGAGCAGACATCGCGTCACGTCCGCGTCATGTCCGTTATTCCCCTCAAACTGAGCGGCAGAAGCTGAAGATCAGAGGTATGCTGAATTTTTCTCATGTTCGGTGGAGGTGGAGCTAGGCGATGACACCCTCATCGGCAATGGCGCAAAGGACACGCTGATCGGCGGTTTGGGTAACGATATTCTCAGCGGCGGCAGCGGCAACGAAACTCTCGTGTTCCTTCCCGGTTTTGGTAATGACACCGTGACCGATTTCCAAATCGGCACTGCCAAGAATCACGACACGCTCGACCTCAGCGGGCTTGACTTCAATAGTCTGCAGGACGTTTGGGATCACACCACGGACGTCGGATCAAACGCCGTCATTACCTCCGGTACGGACACGATTACTTTAGAGGCCGTAACGTTGGCTCAGCTTCAGTCACACTCGTTCGACCTGCTGGTATAACCGATATGCGCCAATGCCTTGAAGAAACTGAGTAGCAAGAGCACTCACAGCTCCCGTCTCCCTTAGGCCCGAGCTGCTGGCTCAAGCTCGACATTGAGGCAAGCGAATACGTAGTACTCCCCGCTATTCTGGAAGCGGGTCCCTTTCCCCGATGGATCAGCATTGAAATCCACAATTACAAAACGGATGGCCGCAAGCTGACGCAACTGCTCACGCGAAATGGGTATGTGGTGCGCGGAGAACTGGAATCTCAAGCGAACGAAGTCTCAATTTACGCTTTCCGGCCATCTGCCGTGACGTGATCGCTTCGGGTCTCGGCTGGCTTCAATGCACCAAGCGCCCAGGTCGCCAAGCAACTTGCCGGTGGCAAGCGACCTCGCGTCGCCGGCGATGGAGCCAGCAATCTAAGCGGGTAGCATGGTGTGGGTGCCGGGGTGTACCCGGATTAGGATCCATAACCCTCCCCCATGCGTGGGTCCCGGCGAGCAAGATGCGGTGTGAGTTCACCACACAATCGTGCGCAAGATTGTCGAGCCTGATGCGAAATAGCTGCTGGGTTCATGACGCGGCATTGCACGATTTAGTGCCCCACTGAGAGCTGTTTGCTTCCGATAATTATCGTGCAACGATGGAGGGGTCGGATGCCGGATATACCGTGGATTAGATACTATAGCCCTCCCCCATAGCGTACGTGAGTGACAGGGGGCGCGATTGGACGAAGCTCGCAAGCCAAAAATCGACCAACTTTTGAGGGGCTAATCCCTGACTCGTGTGTCCCACTTCCGGGCCGATTTTTTACCGCGTTTGGGCGCACTCGGGGGGTTAGTGGTCAGATGCACCAATCAGCTTTCCTGAGACATTGCCGCTTGCTAAGCGTTGCTGCTCTGGGAGCGATGCTCGCTTTTCCTGCGAGCGCCCAGACCGGCCCCGAGTCCCAAACTCCAAGCACCGGCTCACCCGGCTCCGAGTCCCAAACTCCGAGCACCGGCTCACCCGGCTCCGAGTCTCAAACTCCAAGCACCGGCTCACCCGGCTCCGAGTCCCAAACTCCAAGCACCGCCACACCGGGCACCGAGACCCAGTCCGAGTCACCGGGTACGCCTACTGGCTCCAATTCGGCGGTCCCGAAGGCTAATCCGGCGTCCACGACCATCCAGCCACGCAAGGCAGCGGTTCCCGATATTCTTATCGCAATTAACAAGCCAACGCAGCGCATGACCGTCACAGTCAATGGTCACGTGCGCTACCGCTGGCGCGTCTCGACCGGCGCCACCAAATATTCGACGCCGCCCGGCTCCTATAAGGCGTTCCGTATGGAGCGAATGCATTATTCGCGGGAGTGGGACAATGCCGGGATGCCGCATTCGATTTTCTTTAGTTCGCGCGGCCACGCCATTCACGGCTCTAACCATCCCGGCCTCGGCACGCCCGCGTCGCATGGCTGCGTGCGGCTCTCGCTCGGCAATGCGGCCACCCTGTTCGCGCTCGTCTCCGCGCGCGGCGTGAGCAACACCAAGATCGTGGTGAGAGGGCCGGATCCACGCGGCTACCATGCCGCCACTCAGATCCCGCAGCGCCGCCAGCCCGCGCGGCCGGTTGGGCTTTTTGGGGGATTCTTCCGTTAATGGGAAACCGCTCCTAGGCTCTTCTCCTATAGTGCGAATCGTGGGGAAAACAGGGGATGATCACGAAAACCGCAATGACCATCCTAGCAGCTTCGCTAGCAGCCACCCTGGCAATTCCAGCCACCGTGATGGCCGAGGGCGAGTGCCAGCAGGATCGGCAGAAGTTTTGCAAGAACGAGACGAGGGCAAACATTGGGGCTTGCCTCGATCAGCACACGGACGAGTTGAGCGAAGCTTGCAAGGCCATGCGGGAGGCTCGGGCGCTTGCGTCGCCTGCGAGTCCAGAGACGAGCACGAACACGCAGACCGAGGGTAATCTACCAGATGCTGAATCCAAGCCTGGCGAAGTAGCCGAACAGCCCGAGTCCACCGAAGCGGCCAAGCAGCCAAATCCAAGCGAGGCGGCCTCGCAGCCAAAGTCCGATGGACTTGCCGCTCAGACGGGCTCGACGCCCGAAGCTGCGAAGTCAGCCGCCAGTCCTGAGCCCGCTCAAAGCGGATCCCAGATTACGATCAACATCGACAAGTCGCGTCAGCAGATGACGGTGTTGGTCGATGGCATCGAGAAATATTCTTGGCCGGTCTCAACCGGTAAGTATGGATATTCAACGCCGTCGGGAACGTTTACGCCCACGTCCATGAATGAGGTCTGGTACAGCAAACAGTGGGACAACGCCCCCATGCCTCATTCGATCTTCTTCATAAAGGATGGGCATGCCATTCACGGCAGTCATGAAGTGAAGTCCCTCGGCAAACCCTTGTCGCACGGTTGCGTGCGCATTTCGCCGGACAATGCCGTCATTCTCTATGACCTGGTCAAGACGAACGGCATGGAAAATACCAAGGTCGTTCTTGCCGGCGTCACGCCGGGCGATGAGTTAAACGTGCCGGATGAGCCGGCCTATTCTTATGGCGTGCCTCCCTGGCGGCCCGGGCCTGGCTACTTTGCGCCGCCGCCTCCGAGACGAGGTCTTTTCGGTGGGTGGTTCCGCGGGCCTTATGGCAGTCCGCAGGGCTATTATCGGCCCCCGCGCGGTTACTACCGAGGATATTAGGACCTCAAGCAAAAACCTAAATCGTTGGGTTCCTGAAATTCCCCTGAACGGCCCGATAATCCTTTGCCCGAGAACGCGGTGGGAAGAGCCTAGCTCGTCAGCACCCGGTGCTGCGTGATTCGGTGCCTCACTGACGAGCGGTTGCTTCCGATAAGGGACATTCTCGGAGCAAAAGCAAACACCGCTCCCGGTGCCTGACCCCAGTCCAGAAGCTGTGACGAGGAACGGCTGCGCCTAGCTTTGCAACGCCCTTCGTTGAACGGCAGCGGTGGGTCGTGGAATCTTGAACTTGGCCCTGCAGACCACGTACCACGCAAAAAGCGGTTAGTTTTTCGCAATGCCGCATGAATTTGAGGCGAGCCTGTGCCAAGTTGACGAATCGAGAGGGGGGCTCTCGGATACGCGCTTTGATCAGAATGCTCGCCGCTGCGGTGGCGCTTGCCATGAGCACCGGCACCGCGTTCGCCATAATGGTCAAGACCAACACCGACGTTGCGCTTCGGATGGCGCCCAACGCGCGAGCCGAGCTTATTCTCAATCTTTCCGAAGGCACGCTGGTGAATGTCGGCCGCTGCTCGCGTGGCTGGTGCGGGGTGGCCTGGAACAAATATGATGGCTATGTGCGGGCGAGCGCACTCCAATTCCATAGCACTCCGGCAGGTGGTCCACCCGCAATTCCCGTCTATCCTCCCTATCCCTATAAAGCGGGCCACTACCCGACGGCAGACGCCTACTACGACCTGCCACCCTATGCGGCCACCAACCCAAGCTTCTATCGCTGGCGCCATTTTCTGACGGCACAGGAACGAAACCGCTATCGCTACATGCCCCACATATTTCGTGGCCCTAGCGGCTATCTGGAACGTTTCCCGACTGTCAGCAGCTCCGAGACCCCGGAGCCGGCGAGCGAACCAATGTCACCGAAGTCGCCGCCCAAGGAGGAGCCCAGTCCGGCTGGTCCAGCTCGAACCCTGGAACCGAATGACAAAAAGGGAGAAGCAGGGTCCTCGGGTGGATCGCCCAGCCCCCAAGCAAACTCAGACAAATCCGAGTTAACTCCCGGGCTACAATCTCCTGTATCAGGATCTGACGTCGGCACCACCAACATACCAGTTCCGTCGGCCCCTCCCGTACCTGCGGCCGAGGATGCTATCGTGGCGCGTGTGAACGATGCCGAAATTGTGCAGTCCGACCTTGATTCGGCGGCCTCGGAGTGCTTTAGTCACGGCCGGAGATGGGCCGTCAATCACGGCCCAATCGTGCTTCTCGCGCCATTTGGGCCCCGGGCCACGCATATAGTGCAGCTCTGGGCGGTAGTCGTCGAACAACGCCTTGGTTAGAGCCTGCCACGCCGCGAAGCCTTTGGTCGGCGACATGTTGGCGGATTGAACCATTTCCCTCGACTTTGCCATTTCGCTCACCTCACCGATCACGTACTGTTACAAGGAGTTTCAAACGCTCATTTGAAATTCAAACACTCGTTTGTGACCAAAAAATGACCGAGTGGGGATGGGCGGAATAGAGAAAATCATTGTGAGGCCGCCGCAAAGGGCAGGCGCCTCGCGGCATGATCCGGCGATTGCATTGGCGCGCAAGCGCGCGTAAACTGAATTCAAACACTTGTTTGAATTTTCAACTGGATGCGAATGTCCCGCCCGTGCCGAATATACGCGCAACAGCATCATGAAGGCCGCGGTCGCCCTGTTTGCCGAGCGGGGCTATGACGGCACAAGCATTCGGGCGATTGTCTCCAAAGCGCGCGTCAATCAGGCAGCGATCAACTACCATTTTAAGGGCAAGGAGGGGCTCTACTTCGAGGTGCTCAAGGTCGCCTTCGAGGGCTATCTACGGCTCGACAATTTCGACCCCGAGCGGCTTAAGGACATGCCGCGCGAGGAAGCCCTGCGCAGCTTCGTGCATCAACAGCTACGTCCGCTTCTTGCCCGCGATCAGATGAGCCGATACATACGCATCTTCGCTTGGGAGAACGTCCGTCCCAGCAAGGCGCTGACCAATTTCGTCAAGACGGGCGCCATGCCGTTTCTCGCCAGCGCCACCGCGCTCGTGCGGCGTTTCCTTCCGCACGGAACTTCGGACCAGGACGCCATGTGCGCCGCCATCTCACTGATGGGTCAATGCAGCGTGTTCGTACGCAATCGCGAGCAGTTCGCGCAGCCGCCGTTTAACCTGAAAATCGACGAGGCCTTCGTTGCGCGGCTGACCGATTTCATCAGCACATTAGCCTTGAAGGGTCTGGCGCAAGAGGCGCTCACGTCAACCGCGTGAGCGCCTTCACAACTGAGGAGGCGAGACTAACTTGCCTGGTAGCATGACGGCGCTACCGATTTTTCAGCCTACCCCTTCTTCATCGGTATCGTGCGCTGTTTACCAATCGCTTCGGGGCGCTTGGGAAGGCTCACTTTCAAAACACCATTGTTGAAGCTCGCTTCAACCTTGTCCTCATCCATCAAAATTTAGGGAGCCACGAAGGCATCCACGACCGCATCCATTCTGTCCAGCTTCTCGGTTTTAACGGCTCGCCAAGCTTCCCCGAGACTCGCTCCTGCCACTCAGGAGAGACCCTCCTGGGGGGTCTCTCTTCGACGGGACCGACAGGGGGTGGCTGACTTCCCATAATCCGCGAGGAGTGGGGCTTAGTGACTAGGCCGTGTACTCATAAATCGCGATTGGTAAGCAGCGGTTGGTCACTGGCCGCTTTGCCCCCAAAAGCGGACATTCGTCAGCGCATTGAGCATGTCTGCTTTGTGCCAATAGCAGACATCGGATTGCACCGGCACCCATCAGTTTATCCCTCTTGCGAGGAGTGTTGGTGGCTTCCTAGATCTGCCTGTAAGGCTGCCATAGGAGGTAACCATGACCAACGATCCCGACAGATCCAGCAGAAAAGACCTTGCACCCCGTTATTCAGACCCCTTCAGCGCCCTCAGAGCGGAGATGGATAGCTTGTTTGACAGCTTCATGGGTGGGCTCCCAGCTTTCTCTGGCATGTTCGGCACCAGCGGAGGCCGAGGCTTTACGCTCACCCCACATATTGACGTAAGGGAGACCGATAAGGAAATCGTAGTTGAGGCCGAACTTCCTGGGATCAACGAGAAGGATATCTCGCTCGCCCTCCAGGACGGCGTCTTGACGATCCGAGGTGAGAAGAAGCACGAGCATGATGAGGAGAAGGAGAATTATCGCATGATGGAGCGCCGCTACGGCAGCTTCCAACGTTCACTTCGCCTCCCAGATACCGTTGATGAGGACAAAGTTGAGGCTAGCTTCGACAACGGCGTATTGAAAATAAAGGTCCCCAAGCGTCCCGAAGCAATCGGCAAACAGCGAACGATACCAATTACAAAGCGATAGAAGGTGGTGGCAAATCGAAGCTTCCTGCGAGGACGTGTGATCGGGAGTAACGACCACACACGGCACGCGCGGCGATGTTAGCTCTTTTTTGATGTCACCACGTATTCATGAGCGACTTGGTGCGATATGTGCAACCGCCCAGGCTTAGGTTGCTTCATGAGCGACCCGACTGTGGCGCATGCCGTATAGGAAATAGACGACTAGGCCGAGGATCAGCCAGAACTCCAAGCCTGAGCCACGTGTCGCCGGGCAATCCTAGCATCAGCAGCACCGCCGAGAGCGCTCCCGCAGGTGCGACGAAATAGATCGCCGGCGCCCTGAAGGGCCGCTCGATGTCTGGTTGCGAGACGCGCAACGCAAGGACGCCGAGACAGACGATGGCGAATGCGAACAGCGTGCCGATGCTCACAAGTTCACCGACAAGGCCGATCGGCAGCAGCCCCGCCAGAATCGAGACGATGATGCCGACGGTAATGGTGCTGACGTAAGGCGTGCGGAAGCGCGGATGAATCTTGGCGCCGAAGGGCGGCAGCAGCCCGTCGCGCGACATGGAATAGAAGATGCGCGGCTGGCCGATCAGCAGCACGAGGATGACCGAGGTTAGGCCCAATATCGCGCCGAGCTTGATGATGGGCGACAGCCAAGTAAGGCCGATCGCGTCGACGCCAACGGCGATCGGGTCCGGCACGTTCAACTTGTCGTAGGGCATAATGCCGGTGATGACGAAGCTCACCAGCACATAGAGCAGCGTGCAAACACCAAGCGATCCGAGGATACCGATCGGCATGTCGCGCTGAGGGTTGATGGCCTCCTGCGAAGCGGTCGAGACCGCATCGAAGCCGATATAGGCGAAGAACACGACTGCGGCGCCGCGCAGAACACCACTCCAGCCGAAAATGCCGGGCCCTTGATTTGGCGGGATGAAGGCGCCTTCTGGGTTGCCTGCTGTCACCCAATTCTGCGTGCTGACGAAGGCAATGCCCGCCGCGATAAAGGCAACCACGATCGCCACCTTGATGACGACGATGACGTTGTTGACCCTGCTCGATTCACGAATGCCAATGACCAGAAGGGCCGAGATCGCCACGATGATGAGCATGGCCGGAACGTTCAGGACGGCGCCGGTGCGGCTCCAGACGCCTGCTGCCGCGTCATAGGCGAGCGGCGAGGTTGCAAATTGGTCCGAGATCGGGATGCCCAGGTCGCGCAGAAAGCTCACGACGTAGCCCGACCAGCCGATGGCGACTGTCGTCGCGCCAAGCGCATATTCGAGGATCAGGTCCCAGCCGATCATCCAGGCGATGAATTCGCCCATGGTCGCATAGGCATAGGTGTAGGCGCTCCCCGCGATTGGGACGGTGGACGCCATTTCCGCGTAGCAAAGACCCGCAAACGCGCAGGCAATGCCGCCAAATACGAAGGAGAGCGCAATGGCAGGACCGGCGTTGGTGGCTGCGGCATGACCGGTGAGCACGAAAATGCCGGCGCCTATGATGCAACCGATGCCAAGCGAGACGAGGCTCCACATTGAAAGCGTGCGCTTCAATGGCACGCCGCCGTGGGCGACCAAAGCCTGCACCTCGGTCTCCTCGGCCTCCGCCTTGAGATGGGCGATCGATTTTCTGATCAGGATATTCGGCACCTCCGGCTCCTTCGCGTCATGTCCGCTTTACCCCCGATAGCGGACATTCGTCAGTGCAGGTGGTATGTCCGCTTTGTGCCAATTGGACCAGCTGGCTTATCCGACGCCCATTGAGGCTTGCGCTCCCGCAAAATTAGCGTTCGGCCTATTTTGCCCTTAAGCAAGAACGGTTCGGCACTGCGATGGCAGATCATCGCGAAGCCGCCGACACCGCGCATGGCCCCGGGATGACCCTTCACCATTCCCTGATATAGGCGCAACCTATGTGGTGCGTCTCGGGTTAGACTGGAGAAGCACCCAAACCCCCCGGAAGGTGAGTCATGCGTCATCTATTGTTGTTCAGTGCCGTCATCGTTGGTGCTAGCTGGGCTTCCCTCACCCCCGCCACGGCGATTTCACCAGCGGAATCGGGCGTCAGCGGCGCCAAGGTCATCGTCACCGCGGTTGAGAAGGTTGGCTACTGGAGGCGCCAGTACCGGCGCTATGGCTACCCTGCACCCTATGTCTACTATCCGCCGGCCTACGGCTACTATCCGCCTCCCGCCGCGTACGCCTATCCGCCACCGGTTTATGGCTACCAACCGCCCCCGCCCGCGTATGCCTATTCTCCGTCCGTGCACGGCAATCCGGCCCCTCCGCCCGCCGCTAGCGGAAACTACCCGTCCGCAGAAGGCGACTACGGCGACTATCCGCCCGCAGAGGGAGACTATCCACCCGCCGGCGGTGAAGAGGGCGATTATCCGCCTGATGGCTCTTAGTGCCCTTCAGTTAGGACGCATGCCACACAGGGTTTTATTGATAGCCGTTCTTTTCGTCGCCGTTGCCGATCCGGCTCTCGCAAATTGGTGGATCGTTCGCGCATCCGACGGGAAGTGCATCGTCGTGGACATAGAGCCGACGGGAAAGGACAAGACTGTCACCAAGGTCGGCAACTATCAAACACCGGACCAGGCCGAAGCTGACGTGAAACGCCTTTGCAAAGAATCTAAATCCGAAGATCAGCCCGCGGGCAAGCCAGGAAACGCCGAATAAGATTCTTGATGTCCGCTTTGGGTCATTAGCCGACAAACGGCCCGTTCGCGTCATGTCCGCTTTACCCTCGATAGCGGACATTCATCGGTGCAGGTCGGATGTCCGAAAAGTGCCAAATCCGAACTCGTGCGCCGCAGCAAACTGTCAGACTACCCAATCAGCTCGGCGGCAAGCGAGAGCGGCTCGGCGGAAGTAGCGATGCACTACGCCTTTGCCGCCTGCGATTGATGGTAAGCTCGAACTTGCCACGACTCACCCACTAGGGTTTCGTACTGCGGCGCCGCCAACTTTCTCACAAAGCCGAGATAAGTCACTGCTCAGCTAGCCGGCGGCGACGGCAACACTGCCACCTGGTCAACAACGCCGGCATCACCGGGAACACCGCCTGTGCTGGCAGGGATCGTGGCGAATCGGACGCGATGCTCGAGCTTGACAGCGACGAGGGAACGACTTCGGAGGCAATCGCGAAAAGCCTCCAGACCAACCCGGTCGTGGTGCGGAAGATCCTTAAGCTCCTCGAGCGGGAGGGACTGGTCGCTCTTTGCCAAGGCCGTCACGGCGGCGTCGGTCTCCGGCGCCCGGCATCTCGCATAACACTCGGTCAGATCTACAAGGCGGTTGAAAGCGAGACCGGCGTTTTTGCCATGCGCAGCCAAGTGCATGAAGGATGCGCGGTGGCCTGCGCGATGAAACGAAGGCTCGGCCCAATCTTCAACGCTGCGAACGACGCCGTTGAGCAGGCTCTCAGCAAAACGAGTCTCGCGGAGCTGGTACGCGGCGTCGGCTAAATTTGCCTGAAAGTGTAACTGACACGGATATGTTTAATCTGAAGGAGTGACGACAATGGGTAGGCTAACGGACAAGAATATCCTCATCACCGGCGGTAACAGCGGGATCGGGCTGGCCACAGCGCAGGAATTCGGCCGAGAGGGCGCGCGCGTCGCCATCTGCGGCTTGAATGAGAGGACGCTGCAGGCGGCTAAGGGGACGCTGGGAGCCGGAAGTCTCGCCGTTCGCGCGGACGTCAGCAAACTCGCCGACCTCGATACGATGTTCGCCACGATCAAGCGGGAGTTCGGGCACCTGGACGGCCTGTTCGTAAATGCAGGTTACAGCGAGTTCCTGCCGTTCGAAGAGGTGACAGAGCAAAGCTTCGACATGGTGATAGGCTCCAATTTCAAAGGGGCTTACTTCACCATTCAAAAGGCCTTGCCGCTGCTCAGGCCGGGCTCGTCTGTCGTCATCAATGCGTCCGTTGGCGCGCGCAAGGGGTGGCCGACGACCTCGACCGTCTCGACCTGCAAGGCCGCGGTCGTCCATCTCGCGCGAATCCTCAGCGCCGAACTCATCGGCCGCGGGATTCGCGTGAATACCCTAAGCCCAGGCCCGACGGACACGGCGATGTTCGGTCGCTTCGCAGGCGAAGAGCAGGGCGACGCCGTCAAGGGCGTCCTTGCAACCAACAATCCCAGCAAGCGGATGGCCGATCCGTCGGAAATCGCGAAGCTGGCGGTTTATCTCGCGTCGGACAATTCTGCGTACGTCGTCGGGGCAGACTTCCTGATCGACGGCGGGGTCTCAGCCATTTCGCCCGTGGGCGCTTGAGCTTCGTTGCAGAGAGTCGGGGCCGTTCCTGTTTCCGCTCAGGCAAGGGACGGCTCGCACCGCCACGGGCTGCCAGTACGCAGGCGTGATGTCCGGTATGGGTCATTAGCGGACATACCGAGCAAGTCCGCGTCATGTCCGCTTTACCCCCAATAGCGGACATGTCAGCGTCGAGTCGGCATGTCCGCTTTGTGCCATTAGCGGACATAAGTGCCCGGCAAGTTATTCCTTGTAGTAGCCGACACCGCAAATCTGGTCACCGGCCTTCGTGTAGAAGACGGTCTTCTCGAGCACCTCGCCTGTGCCAGATGGCGCGGCAACCAGTAGGTGGTCTCTTTTATCGTTCCCTCGGTGGCATTCTGCATAATCGTTTCACCCAACCGAGCACCGTGCATGCCCTCAATGTCTCTCAGCTGTTTGCCCTTATCCCCGTAAGGATGCGCCGTTATGATGCCGTCCGAGGCGTTGGCGCAGAACACATAAAGATCGCGGTCCTTGAAGCCGCCTTCGCCCTTGTTGAACATATCAAGCGCCTTCGCCTTGTCCTCTTTCACTGCGGCCACTGCTCTCTCAAGCATAGCTTTGGCTTCCTCTGCAGTGCCGAAGTCAGCTGCCCAGACTGAGGCGGTAGTGGAAAGCACCTGGATCACGGCATAACCGACGACGAATGCGAGATTGCGTAACATGACTAACCTCCATAGAGCTGCACCACTCCGGACATTGTCTGCCTTGGGTCATTTCTAGTGCGCACGGGCATCACTTCTTGTATCCAACGAAGTAGGCGCCGATGGTTTCACCCGAGGCGTCTTTGATAGGCTCGTAGTCAGTAATATATTGCGCGCCATGAACCTGGACTTCGCCATGGTAGGGGTGGCCTGCTTTTATCGACTCGAGCGCCGGTGACCCCATAACACTTCCAACCGCTCGCCTACCGTCAGGGAGCGGCACGCTAGTTGCAACGCGGATATATTCTTCGCTCGGCGGCCGCCATCATTTGTTGAACGCCCACCTTCACGAACAGTGTGGCCACCATTCCTGGTCCGCCTTCCTTTGCGACCTCATCGACTACAGTGAAATTGTTATTCATCTTAGTCGAGCCGAAATACAGAGCTGGGGCACTTTTGCCACCAACCTCCTCAATTCCCTAAATCTTTGGCGCTCCCAGTTTAGCGGTCTTATCTTTCAAGGCCGCCATCGACGCTGCGGTTCTTGCCTCCTGAGCATTGGCAGCGCTTGCCAACAGCATGAAACTTCCGGGGAAGCCAATTGCAATCACAAGAACCACAAGCGCTTTTTTTGCAATAAGCCTTACTGCGCGGACCGCAATTAATTCCCCGTGCGTAACATGACAACCTCCATAGGGCGGCAACGGGCTAATGTTTCGCCCGCAACTCCTTCCTCGATGAGAGGCATAAGCTGTAATACGTCACGGTAGAAAGTCACGTTAGCCTCTCGGCTGCCAGTCTTTCACGCGCGAACCACACCGCGGTTGTCTGCCTTGGATTATTAGGCAACATTGAGTTAGGCTGGAAGTCCGCTTAAGCGCCAGGAACGACATGCAGGGGAGGCCCGAGGGTTCTTGCTCATGCGGCAGCGGCAGCCGGGTTATGATAGCGCTGGCACTTCTTCAGCAGGAACACATCGATAATGGGCGACTGGTTGCTCAATCTTCCTGTGCCATGGATGGCCCTGGTTATTTTCCTGATCACTTATCTCATCGCAGGTAGCATCGGTTTTGTTGTGACCACACTCGCAGTAAACGAACGAGCGAAGGGCTTCAAGGCGGTTTCGCCTGGAGTACTGCCCCCATTGGGCATCCTTTTCGCCCTGCTGGTTGGCTTCATCGCCGTCGAGGTCTGGGGCAATTTCGACAAAGCAAAGGCTGCAGTTACGACCGAGGCCAGCGCACTTCGTGCTGTCGTTCTACTCGCCGGAGCTTTTCCCGACGAACAGAGGATGCGCATTTATGCGCTGGTCAACCGTCACATAGATGAATCCGTGAACAAAGAATGGCCGGAGATGGCGCAACAGCGAGCGACCCTCGCAACTTTGCCAACGGCTCTGATTGAGGCACTGCACGAAACGCTCGCCCTAAAGCCTGCCGATGACAGCCAGCGAGCCGCACAGCCTGAGATGGTGAAAGAGCTTCATATCGCGCTGGATGCCAGGCGCCAGCGCATTGTTATCAGTGAATCTTCCTTAGGCACGGTTAAATGGGTGGGCATTCTGCTTCAGGGACTCTGCACCTTGGTCGCCTTCGCCATCGTTCACAGCGACAACCGCCTCGCCCGCGCCATAGCATTGACTCTCTGTGCAACAGGCATTGCACTGTCCGTGCTACTGATCGCCGCATATAGTCGTCCTTTTACCTCTGTCGGGCCGGAATTGCTCAAGCAAGTTATCGCAAGCGAGGTCCCTTTCGGGGGGTGATCGGCGAACGGCATTGGATGGGCCTGGAAATCGGGTCCGGACAGAACAATGGGACTTTCATCCACGTTTTGGAGTCTCGGCGCGTAATAGAGGATGCGGGTGATGGGCGATTGGTTATTCGCTCTTCCTCTACTGTGGATGACGTTGGTGATCTTCGCAGCCGCGTATCTTGTCGCTGCCGGCGTCTATCTAGTGGTGGTTGGGCTTGCGGTGAATGGTCGCGCTCGTGTGTTCAAGGCGTTTTCGCCGGAAATGCTAACACCGCTTGGCGTCATCTTTGGCTTGCTTGTCGGTTTTGTCGCCTTGCAGACCTGGAATGACTTCGATAAGGCCAAGGTTGCGGTCGTTACAGAGGCCAGCGCACTCCGAGCCGTTGTTCTCTTCGATGAGAGCCTCCCCGAAGAGCAGAGGACGCACCTTCGCAGTCTCATCAATCGTCACATAGACGAAGCGGTGAACCGAGAATGGCCAGCGATGGCGCAACATCGCCTCACGCTCGCATCCTCGTCTACCGCCCTGATCGAAGCCCTGCAACTCACGCTCTCGTTGGAGCCTCAAGACGAGTCTCAAGGCATGGCCCAGCGGGAGATAATGGCTTCGTTGAACAGAGCTTTGGATGCGCGGCGTCAGCGCATCACCATCAGTCAATCCGGCGTAGGGCCGGTGCAGTGGGCTGCAATCCTGTTACTGGGACTCTGCATGCTCATTGCAATTGCTATAGTCCATAGCGATAACAGGCGTACTTGTGCCATAGCCGTGACACTCTTTGCGACGGGCATCGCCTTGTCGGCTTTACTGATTGCTGCTTACAGTCGCCCCTTTACTGGCGACATCTCGGTGGGACCGGAGCTTCTCACCAACTCGACCACTGGCGCTGGGGCACGCTCTCGTAGCCGCGATATCGAAGACTTCTCGCGGGGAATTTAGGTAGCCTCCAAGCCAGAGGCCGCTCCGGCTAAGCGCCCAAGAATGATACTGCCACCGGTTTCCCTGTCACAAGCTATGCCCACGAGGATGTCCGCTTTGGGTCATTAGCAGACATCACGGCCCGTTCGACTCATGTCCGCTTTACCCCCAAAAGCAGACATTCGTCAGCGCGAGTGGCACGTCCGCTATGTGCCAAAAGCGGACATCGGAAGGAACCGTGCATCTGAAAGGTCTGTTTCCGCAGCGAGCACAGATATGCGTCATTTTGCGACTCGGTAAGATTTTTCTGAGATGCGGATATAGATTGCCATATTCGCATTATTGCCATATTCGCATTAAAGTGGAATCTTGGCTTTGATTGACGGCCGTGGACGTTGAGATCCCGGCTTCGACGCGGGCTCTCAAGAATACGGCCTTCGACAAAGAATGAGAGGCTTGCGTCGCTGACGAGCCGTGCGCTCGGGTGCCACGTCGCTTCCCGTTGCTCTTGACTTCATCGGTAAGTCGACACGCCCGCCTCTAGCGGCTGCCTGGGTGCGCACCCTGTCCCCGGCTGTCGCGCGATGCGCGGCCCGTAACCGAGCTAAGAGCACAAGCAAAAAAGGGACGAGCAAAACTCGGGCCGATCATTGTTATAGGGAGGCGGTTATGAAAAACCGTTGGCTTATAGCTGCATCTGCCGTAGGCATTCATCTCTGTATCGGCTCCGTCTATGCCTGGAGCGTATTTAATCTTCCTCTTGAAAATGCCTTTGGCTGGGCAAAAAGTGATATAGCCATCACCTTTAGTCTGGCAATTTTTTTCCTTGGCATGTCTGCTGCAGTTTTGGGTCATTTTGTAGAGCGTTATGGCCCACGTACTTCCGGTATGGTCGCTGCAGCCTTTTGGGGTACTGGTCTTATAGTCGCCAGTCTTGGTGTTAAGCTGGGCATCCTCTGGATTATCTGGCTCGGCTACGGTGTGCTGGGTGGCATCGGTCTAGGCGTTGGTTACATAACGCCAGTTTCAACTCTGGTGAAATGGTTCCCGGACCGCCGCGGGTTGGCAACTGGATTGGCTATTATGGGTTTTGGTTTTGGGGCAGCCATCGGTGCCCCTGTTTTCAACTACATTATGTCCAGTGTTACTGCCAGTAAGCTCGATATACCTTTAGCAGAATATCGTGCTGGTATGTCCAGCTACAACTCAGCAAAAACAATTCTCAAAGACATTCACGTAAACAATAAATCTGCTATCGACTATGACATGGAACAGTTGTTTGGCGCAGTTAAATCAGGTAATACCGAAGAAATACTTTCAATGTTACCGGAAAAACTCGCATTAGATGCCAAACCAGAACTAGATACGCTCAATACAGCACTGAACAATCCATCACTGGCATCATTCTGGGGGATGAAAGGTTCAGAGAAATTCAAGACTGCCATCGCATCAGGGGTCTCTACCACCTTTCTGTTCGCGGGTGTGGCGTATCTGATTATTATGGCTGCCGCCGCCAGTTATATCGCACGTCCTCCTCAAGGCTGGATGCCAGCTCGTATGAAGGTTGATGTGGAGTCCGGCAAAAGAAAATTGATACCAGATTTGACGCAGATGACTGCAAATGCAGCAATCAAAAGAGCTCCCTTCTATGGTTTGTGGATCATGATGTTCATCAATATCTCCTGCGGTCTTGGTGTTATATACGCCGCCTCACCCTTGGCCCAGGAAAGCATCGGGTTAACTCCTAGTGAAGCCGCTGCCGTGGTGGGTATGATGGCTATTTTTAATGGATTAGGTCGCATTGGCTGGGCGTCTTTTTCTGATTTTTTGGGTCGCGCCAATACATATACCTTATTCTTTGTGATTGAAATTTTTGCCTACTATTTCCTGCCCGATATTAAAAGCATCATCCTGTTCCAGGTTGTGCTCTACCTGATTCTAACTTGCTATGGTGGTGGTTTTGCGACTCTGCCTGCATACATTGGCGATCTTTTTGGCACGAAACAATTAGGCGCAATTCACGGTTATGTGCTGAGTGCCTGGGCCATGGCCGGGGTCTTTGGGCCACAGATCGTTGCCCGTCTCTATGAAGCTACTGGCTCTTATCAAACCGTATTGCACGTATTTTCTGGCCTCTTTGCAGTTGCCCTCGCTGTAAGCATCTTGATGACTATATATATGCTAAATGCCCGGAATCGGATGACGGGGGTGACCCTATTTAAGTTTGACGGTCAGGATTTTGTTAGAACGGAGACTAACTTGTTAACAGCTGACGGCAAGTCTGCAATCAATACAAAACTCGATCGCGACAATCCGATTTATCAGGCATTGATTCATAAAAAATCTTATTCAGGTGTAGCTATTTTATTTGGTAGGGATTACGATACCTACTATGCTCCCCTTACTGATGAACAAGGTAAGCTATCTGGTGCCATTTTTGTTGGCCATCAACAATAATATTATTAAGAATGCAATATAGCCGTGGTGGTTTATTTATGATCCTCCCGGCTAAGTTTTTCTAGGGTAGAAAAGTATATTGTTTTGAAATGCCAACGTCCGCTTTGGGTCATTAGCGGCTCTCTTCGCAGCACCCTTCGACGTCCGCTTTGCCCCCGCAAGCCGACATCCGTTCGACCCGATCAGCGCAGGTTCCAGCCTGCGAAGGGAACGAAAGCCATCTCCATAAATAAAAAGCAGTCCCTGATCGATTGCGTCAACGAACCAAGGAGGAGAACGATGGATACTCACCAAACGACAAAGCTAAAGACTGACGACACGGAAAAGCGAAAACAAAAGCTGCTGACTTTCAAGGAGTTTCTGACAATTAATGATCCCACACGAATTCCTGCAAGCGCGCAGCAAACCGAACAGCGAAAAGAAAAGTTGAAGAAATGTGTGATCTCGAACTTAATAGACTAAATACCGAGCACAAAGAAGATTTTCACAGGTAAAGATCATCTTGAGTTCTGAAAAGTTGAAGTTATATTGGTGATCTCGACTTTTATTCAGGTATTCCGGACGAAATGGCACAGGCATCAGTATTGAATGACACTGAGATCCGGCGTGTTTTTCGGCTCATCGAGACAACTCGACATGCAGCCCGAAACCGTTTGGCTTTCATGCTTTCCATCTACGGAGGATTGCGGGTCGGAGAGATTGCGGCTCTCACCCTTGGCGATGTGGCTATGCCAAATGGAGAACCACGACGTGAGGTCAAACTATCTGCTCATCAGACCAAAGGGTCAAAAGGCAGAACTGTGGTCCTCTCTAGCCGAGTTCGCTCTGAGGTAGCGGCCTACCTGAAGCAGCGATGGATTACAGATCCAAACGCAGCTCTGATCCAGTCCCCGCGCAATGGACGGGCATTTTCGTCCGTCACCCTGTCGATGCTGTTCAAAGAAATGTATGAGCTTGCCGTATTTTGCATCTCTCCGCATTCCGGACGACGCACTTTTGCTACCCGACTGAACGCTCGAGGGGTTGGGATGCGGACGATCCAAAAGCTAATGGGTCATAAGCACATCGCCACCACTGCTCTTTACTGTGACGTGTCAGAAGAGATGCTTCGCAACGCAGTGGAGTTGGTTTGAGGAGCGGCTTTCCCTGTCTCGGCGCATTCGGATCGGAGGGTTGCTCCAATCGCGTCGCGAGGTCTGGTTCCAGCCGATAAGCGGACATGCCCAATCAGCACGTGGAATGTCCGCTTTATGACCCAAAGCGGACACGAAGCGCAATCCCGCCATTTTAGAGGACTTCGAGTGTTGGCTTGAAAATTCAGTGGCAGGCAGGCCCCTCATGCGATGTTTGTGGAGTCAGGAGGCGATCCGCAGCGAGATGATGCCGCTGGCGATGAGCAGCACGCCTGCAATTCGTACCGGACTGCAACTCTCGCTGAACACCAGGATACCGAACAGGAAAGCGAGGATGGATTCGAGCCCCACCACAACCAAATATGTGACGGCGAGATCTTCCCGTTTCATTGCCAGTGTTTGCAGGGCCGCTCCGGTTACGAACAATGTAAAGACAATCATTGTCGGCCAAAACTTGGTGAGGCCCTCCGAAAGTTTCATGAAGATGCCGCCCACCGTGAAGAGAAGCGCCGCCAGGGTGACCATTAAGACGAATTGAAACGTCTCATGCTGATCGACGCCTGGTCGCATAACGCGCGCTGCCGCCTGCAATATGCTGTCCATTTTGCCCTCGCACGCGCGGCTGAATGGTTTGGCCATCTTGAGCCGCGCCGAGGATGGCAGGCCGTGCCGCGTTGGTCGTAGTATGCTACCGTATGTAACTGCACCCCTACGCCGCAGGGGGCCGGCGCCTTTTCAGCGTTCTTGGAGTTGGAGCGTGACGGCAATTACGTTCAATGGCTGGAGCGAATCCGACCAAAAGGCTATTCGCGAGCAACTGGACCGCATCCTCAACAGCGGCCCGTTCCACCAGGCGCCGCGCCGTCGGCGGTTCTTGGAGTACATCGTCAATGAAGCGCTGGCCGGACGCGGCGAGCGGCTGAAAGGCTATAACGTCGCTCTGGCAGTCTTCGATCGTGCTGAGACGTTCGACCCCAATATCGACCCTATCGTGCGGTTGGAAGCCGCGCGCCTACGCGACAGGCTTCGCGAATATTACGAGGGCGACGGCCAAGGCGATCCCATTCGCATCGAGCTGCCAAAGGGCACCTACACGCCGCACATTGAGTTCAGTCAGGTGGCGGTACCCGTCCCTCGGCCAGGCGCTACCATGCAGGGGCTGGCGGCGGTCATAGACGAGCGGCCCTCGCTGGCCGTCCTCCCCTTCGTCAACATGAGCGCCAACCGAGGGAACGACTATCTTGCCGACGGCTTTACCGACACTCTCATCACCGAACTTGCCAAGGTTTCAGGCCTATTCGTCATTTCACGCCAGTCCTCATTCGCCCATCGGCACTCGAAGCAGCCATTGCCGCAGATCGCAGCGGCGCTGCGAGTTCGCTATCTGGTCGAAGGAAGTGTGCACGCTGAAAAGGAGCGCATGCGCGTCACTGCCAATCTGATCGATACCGCTTCCGATCACAGCCTATGGGCGGAACGCTATGAGAAGAGCCTCCGCGACTTTTTCGCGGTCCAGGACGAGGTCTGCCGGAGCATCGTTCGCGCGCTTCGTATCAAGCTGAGGTTGTCGGAGACGGCTCGCATCGTAACGCCAATTGCGATTTGGGAGGAGGACTGGTCGAGACTTAAAATTCGAATTGATCAGTTACGCAATGCTGGAGTTACGGATTTTCGGGGTTATCTAAGGGACAATTCCGCGATTTAGGCGGAACTCGTCAAGTTAGTCAGGTGGAAAGGCTTCAACGATGCAGCGATCGATCTATACCGAGCGGATAACCAACGAGCGCTGGAAGAGTATTTATCGCCAGCACCTGTCACAGCGTTCGCGGCTTACCCGGAGGCGATCGCGTCTTTCTTGGAAGGCCATCGCTATGTCGGCATCGACACGACTGATGAGCGGTGGACGGAACGGAGCTTCGCATAATCGAGACGTTTCAGTTGCCCAAGGATTATGACCCGGACTGGTCGAGCGTGATGAGCTCATCGCAGGATATTGCTAATTTCAAACAGGCCGAATTGCTGTGCGCCAGAGCAAGGAACTGATCCAAGGCCGCGTCGAGCGCGCGCGGTTAGTGCTCGGCGAATGATCGTCTTACCTATCTTAAGGAAGGGATTCTTTTTCCACCCACCTTTGGAAGCAGTCTGGCTTCGCGGCAAGCAGGTTGCCGGTTCGGTGTAGGGCCACGGGTGCTGTGCGGCTCGTACCCCAACGCTGCCGTGACAGCCTGCCGCTGTACGCGCGCGAAGGCCAACAGGATAAGTCCGCTTTTGGCACAAAGCGGACATCCGGCGAGACCTGCGAATACGTCTGCTTTTCGTCCCCATAGCGGACATGACCTTGAGACGCTCTCCGCCGCTGGCAGCCAATCGTTACGTCCCCCGATTTGTGCTAATTCGAGACTGCCATGGCGAACAAGCAGAACTTCACGCCCGAAGAGTGGACCAAGGTTTTGGAAAGCACGATGTTGGCCGGTATCGCCGTTTCACAGGCGGTATCAAGCGGCCTGTGGGGCACGCTCGGAAGAATACTTCGCGAATACGTCCGCGCTAGATCCATCTGGGCTTGCCCCTGACTTCAGCGAGCTGATCAAGGCAGTCATCGCCTATTTTGAGACAGCCAAAGGAAGGTCTGACCTTCAGAAGGCAGTGAGCAAGCGCTTTGCCGATGTGACGGAGCCCGCTCAGAGCGTCCAGCGCTCGCTCGCCGGTCTGCGGGAGGTCTCGGCAATCCTTGATGCCAACGCACCTTCAGACGCAGCTACCTTCAAAACTTGGCTACGCGGCATCAGTCAGAAAGTGGCAGAGGCTGCTGTGGAGGGCGGCTTCCTCGGATTTGGAGGCGTTAGAGTGAGTGATGCGGAGAAAAAGCCAACCTCGACGACATCGCCAAAGCCCTAGGCACGGCCGCTTAGGTCTTCTTACCCGTCCACAACGCTACCCCCATCTGACCACTGAGCCAGGGAATTAGGCGACGTCGGCTTATGGCACTAGACTAAGCGGACGTGCATCCGCGCTGATGAATGTCCGCTTTGAGGAGAAGATCGGACATGACGTGGGCGTGACACCACTTCGGCTTATGACCCAAAGCCGACGTTGACCGCTCGGCAGTCCCACCGCGTCATA
>CAWHAX010000004.1:0-153675 GCA_963827365.1 uncultured Alphaproteobacteria bacterium
TCATCCCGGCGAAAGCCGGGATCCAGATCCAATTTCAAAAAAGTCTATTCGCTGGATTCCGGCTTTCGCAGGAATGACGCCTATTGAGGCTTAGCGGCGCAAGGCGGCGCCATATCCGGCGAGCCCGGCGAGCAGCGCCGAGACCACCGCGTTCCACCCCGCGAAGGAGAGGCCCAGCATTTGCCAGGAGGCCTCGCTACAGCTCACCACCGTCGCGCGCTCGATCGCGCTAGCCACGCCGCCTTCGCCCCACTCCACCGCGACGCCGCCCGAGCACGAGGCGGGACCTTCCCACCATTTCCACTCGATGCCTGAGTGATAGATGCCGACCCCGGCATTGATGAGAAAGGCGAGCGCCACAAGCGCGAGCAGGATGCGCGTGAGCGTGAAGGACTCGGCACGCGCGGCGAAAAACGCTGCGACCGTCGCCGGCACCGCGAAATAATAGGCGTAACGCTCCTGAAGGCAGAGCGGACAGGGCGCGTAGCCGAAACGCTCGAACACATGCGCGAGCGTTACGGTCGCGAGCGCGATGGAGAACGCGATGGCGCTGACCAGCATTAGCTGGCCGGCAAGAGTGTCGGACGATGCAGCGTTAGAACGCATATTTGGCGATGAGGAAGCCGCCGACGATCGCCGCGAGGAAGCCGGTGGTGACGAGTGTCAGCCGTTTCTCGATGAAATCGCGGATTGGCTCGCCGTAGATGCGCAGCAGCTCGGCCTCGAGGAAGAAGCGCGCGCCGCGCGTGATGAAGGACAACACGACGAACATGAAAAAGTCGTAGCCGGCGAAGCCCGAGGCGATGGTCACGATCTTGAACGGTATCGGCGTGAGGCCCTTGATCAGGATCACCCACGCGCCCCATTTGGCATAGGCCTCGCGGAACGCCTCGACGCCCTGGCCATAACCGTAGAGCGAGATCAGCCACTGGCCGAGCGTGTCGTAGAGGAGCGCGCCGATGGCGTAGCCGAGAATGCCGCCAAGCACCGAGGCGACGGTGCAGACGAGCGCATAGAGCCTCGCCTTCTCAGGGTTGGCGAGCGCCATCGGCACGAGGATGACGTCAGGCGGAACCGGAAAGAACGAGCTTTCGGCGAAGGACACGGTGGCCAGCACCGGCAGCGCGTGCTTGCCCTTGGAAAGCTCGACAACCTTGTCGTAGAGGCCCCGTAGCATCCCGCCTGCTTATCCGGGCAAGCAGCCGTTGTCCATCCGGTTGACCGGGGCTTTTGCTTGCCCCATGTATCTGCCCGTGCCCCAGTGGCGGAATGGTAGACGCGGCAGACTCAAAATCTGTTGCCTGCAAGGGCGTGCTGGTTCGAGTCCGGCCTGGGGCACCACCTCGCAGCTTCCCATACCTCCCTTAGACGCGCGGGCGCTCGAACTCGCTGAGCTGGAAGCCCCCGCAACTGCCGGACACGCTACCCTGCGCGGAGGCTCGTCTCCCACACACAGCCCGGCGTTTTCGCGCTACTCAGCGCGATGCGCGGAGCATTCACCCGGCCGAGAAGGAATCCCGGGCCGGGTTGTACACGGGTGACAGTTGGTCTTTCGAAACATGCTTAGGGTTATTCTCAGGTCTGGCCCGGGAACAACCTTCGATTGAGTCTTTACCTCGCCGGTCGCAGGCGCCAAGGGAACGGCGACCGTGGGCAGGACGATCTCGACAACACATATCAGAAGGTCGATTGACGTAAAGCGAACCGAGGCGGACGCAAGCCATGAGCGATGCATTGCATACGCCTGTTTGCGACGTGCTCGGCTGCACATACCCGGTTGTGCTCGCAGGCATGGGCGGCGTCGCCCGCTCCGAGCTCGTTGCCGCGGTGACCAAGGCCGGCGGCTTCGGCTTCCTCGGCATGGTGCGCGAGCCGCCGGCGCTGATCGAGGCTGAAGTCGCGCGCGTGCGCGAAGTGACCGGCCGCCCCTTCGGCGTCAATATCATTCCTGCGGCGACGGACTCTTCCCTGCTCGATGCCGAGATCACCACCTGTCTTGCACTTTCGGTTTCGGCGATGACCCTGTTCTGGGATGTGCAGCCTGCGGTCGTGCGCCGGCTGAAAGATGCGGGTGTTATCGTCGTCTATCAGATCGGCTCGCTCGACGACGCTAAACGCGCCGAGGATGCCGGCACCGATATTTTGATCGCGCAAGGCCGCGAGGCCGGCGGCCATGTTCGGGGCAACGAGCCGCGTAACAAACTCGTGACAGACGTGGTGGCGGCCGTGAGCCTGCCGGTGCTGGCGGCAGGCGGCATCGTCAGCGGCCGGGAGCTCGCCGAGGCGCTGTCGCTCGGCGCGCAAGGGGTCGTTGTCGGCACGGCCTTTATGGCAACGCATGAAGCGTTCGCTCACGACTACCACAAACAGCGTCTTATCGAGGCGCGCGACGGCGACACGCTGCTCACAACGGATTTTCACATCAACTGGCCCGAGGGCGCCATGGTGCGCGTGCTGAACAACAGCGTCACGCGGGGATTGCGCGGCGATCCAAAGTCTGGCAGTCGCGAAGCCATCGGCGACGAGGAGGGCCGCACCATCTATCTCTTCAGCACCAACTCGCCGCTCCGCTCCATGACCGGAGATTTCGAGGCGATGGCGCTCTATGCGGGCGAAGGCGTCGGCCGGCTGCAAAGCATCGTCAGCGCCGAAGAACGGATGCGGAGCATCGTCGATGAGGCGACGGCCATCCTCACCGCTGGAAGCGAACCGGAACGGTGAAGGTCATCGAGTGCGCCTGAGTTCAGGCGGGATCGGCGGGAAGGGCCCGGCGCGGGCCACCATGGCGACTGCCTCCTCGTCGAGAAGCTTGGCGCCCGAGAGCGCGGTTTGTCTTCTATTAGAGTCAATAAATGCACGGTCGAAACGACAACAGCGACACACAAGCAGGGATTGCGGCGACAAGCGAGCCAGCATTGGGTAACGCCATGACCGCAGGTATCGCCCCGGACGCTCTTGCGGTCGAGGCCTCGACGCTGTTCGGCAGTCACCGGCAGGTGGTGATTAGCCACAATGGCTGCCGCTACGTGCTCAGGATTACCCGGCACGGCAAGCTCATCCTCAACAAATAAGTTGGCGTTAGTTTTGCGGAACCGGCGCTAATGACTCGCGGCGCTGGCGACGCGCGCGCGCCGTGAAGACCCTGCGCCAGGCAGTGTCGCCTCGCGGGGCCTCGATCCGATCAGATCGGCAAGCGTGTGCTTGTCCAGCACCTCGATGAAAGCCTCGAGCGCCTCGCCAAGCATGCGGTTGATCGGTGCCGCGCGCTTGATGCCGCAAGGAAGCGTCGTGCCGCCAACGCACTCGGCCTCGACATGGGTCGCCTCCGTGGCGCGGATCACATCGCCGATGCCGATCTCCTCGGGCGCCCGCGCGAGCTTGAGCCCGCCTGTGCGCCCGCGGCTCGTGGCGATGAAACCTCCGCGCACGAGGATGGGCACGATCTTCGCGACGTTGAACTCCGTGATGCCGTGCTCTGCCGCGATCTCCGCAGCCTTGACGTGCTTCTCGCCGGAGACGGCGCAATGGATCAAAATGCGGAGTGCGTAGCTGGTTTGTTTGGTGAGTTGCATTTGTTATCCAAGCGGGAAACTATTCCAATTCAGTTTAGAACTATACCAGATCGAGCGGCTCCCAGTATGGCCAATCTTGAAATGTTGATAGCGGCAGTCAGAGAAAAGCTGGCTAAGACAAATGGGGAGGGACCGGCTTGTTACCGGCTCCCTCGGAAGATTGGCGCGGAAATTGGCTTAGCGGCGCGATCCAAGGTCGTGCCAGCTCTTCTCCTTGACGGTCACGCCGTAATGCGCCGCGGCCTTCTTGATATTGGCGAAGGCAAGCTCGCGATCGGCGTCTGACACGCCCTCGACCTGGTCGAAACGCGCGAGCGTGTTCTTCACATGGCTCGCGTCCGTGAGCGGCTCTTTGCGCTGCCGCGGAAAGGCGTATACGCTCTCAGGCAAATTGCTTCGCGTGGTCAAGTCGCCATGTTCGGTGTGGGGCTTCCAGGTGGTCTGTGCGGACATTCGTATTCTCCTTAGTCCTTTCGGGTTTCGCAGCTCCCTCAATACGCCCCGATTCCTTAGCTCTAACGTTTGCGCGCGCCGCGCAGACGGCTCACATCCGGTACGTCCTCGCCAAGCGCGGTGGCAAGGTCGATCTGATGGTCCTGCTCCTGGACGAGGATCTCGCGGATCTGCTCCGCCAGGGCGAATTCACCGAGCGCTTCGCACTGCCTGATCCGCTGCTGATAATTGACGATGGTCTCGTTCTCGTTATCGAGATCGAACTTCAGCATGTCTCTCGCCTTCTCCGAGACTTTCACCGGCTTCGGCGTGACGCTCGGCATCTTACCGAGATAGTCGATCTGCCGAGAGATGGTGAGCGCATGCTGGAGCTCCTGGTGAGCGTGCTGCTCGAGCTGATCGGCGATGTTCATATACTCCGCGCCCTTCAGCACTTGCGAATAGACCACATAGGCAATGATCGCCTGGTATTCGCGCGAAAGATCCTCATTCAACAGCTGCGCCAGCTGGTCTCGGGTAATTGGCTTGTCCGCCATAGGTTCCTCCTGGTTATACGACTTGACGCGCTACCGGTTGTCTCGGCCGGAAATGGGTGGCCCCATTTCTAGATGAAAATTCTGCAAAGTTATATCTGCGCGTGTCGCATCTTGGCCAATCGCGCGCGCCCAAACGCCGCGGAAAAGGCTGCGGAGGGTGGGGAGGCGGCAAGAGCCTCGCTCAAATTGGGATGAACTGTCGCGGCTAGCGCGCGGGGCTAGCCGCCTCGCGCCGCAGCGTCTCGATCAGGTCTTTCAGCTCGGCATTGTTCGGGTCGGCTTGCGCAAGCTGTTCCGCGTATTCGAGCGCGCTGGCGAAGTCTCGCCCCTCGCGTTTGAAGCTGATAAGCGCGGAGAGCGTGTCGCGGTCAGCAGGATGCCGCGCGAGATTGTCCTTCAGTGCCTGTATCGCATCGGTGCGGCGCCCGGTCGAATCGAGCCCAATCGCATAGACATAGGCATAGCGCGCGCGATCAGGCTCGAGCTCCGCGGCGCGGCCAAGCTCGGCGATCGCCTCGTCCTGTTTCTTTTGCCTCACCAGCGCAAGGCCGAGCGCATGATGGAGCCCTGCGTCCCGCGGCGAGGCTGCAAGCCCCTTGCGCAACACGCTTTCCGCATCTGCGTCGCGTCCGAGCTGGCGGTAGAGGTCGGCGAGATTTGCGGCTGCCGGCCCGTAGGCCGGGCTCAACCGAAGCGCCGCCTGAAACTCGGCCTCAGCCTCCGCCGTCTCGCCGCGCCGTACATGCAGATTGCCGAGCGCCGCCCGCGCCTCGGGTCTGTCCGCGTTCAACGTTTGCGCGGCGACGAACTCTTGCGTCGCGCGGTCAAGCTTGTCGCGCTCGGCCAGCGACAGCCGATCGCTCGGCGTGCCGGCAAGCAGCGAGGTTGCCCGCAAGCGCACGCCGCGGATCGGATCGGTGAGGGCTGGGGAGGCGAAAGGCCAGAGCTGATCCGGCGGCACGCCATCGAGCATGTCGAGCGCCGCGATGCGCACCATCGGGTCTGGATCCTGAAGCCCTTTTCGCGCCAGGCCGACATTCGCTGGAGAGACGTAGGGAGCGAGCCCGGCGAGCGCGCCCGCACGGGCGAGGGACGGAGCGTTGGCATCCGCGACGAGCGCGGCGAGCAGCCCGGCCGCGCCTGGCTCATCGTGCCACGCCGCATGGAAGGCTTCGCCGTAGGTTTGCAGGCCCTTCCGCTCAGGCCCGAACCATCCCTCGATCGCTGCGGCCGCCCACGAGGCAGGTTTGTCCTTGTGGCAGTCGGTGCAGGCGTCGCTCGTTTGAAGCTTGTCGGACAGATCGGGCCGTGGAACGCGGAAGCTGTGATCGTGCCGCTTATCGACCACCATGAAGGTTCGCTCGGGCATGTGGCAGGAAACGCAACCGACCGTCGGGGTGACGCCCTCGTGATGATTATGCGTGGGACTAGCGTAGGTGTCGTCGTGGCATTGTAGGCAAACCTTGTCGCCCGCGAGTTTCAGCTTGGCCCTATGCGGATCGTGGCAATCGCTACAGGTCACGCCCGCCGCGTACATCTTGCTCTGCTTGAACGAGCCGTAATTATAGACCTCGTCGAGCATCTGCCCGTCAGGCTGGTAGAGCCCTTGGGAGAGCGCCGCTACGAGATGCGTGTCGGAGAGCGGCCGGCCAGGCACCCAATTTTCGGACATTAGCCCGCGACGCGCGTGGCATAGCCCGCACGTCTCGACCTCCTTGCGCACGCCAGCGGGCGAAGTGCTACGCACCGGCGTGCCGGTCGCATCGCGACCCCAGGTCACGCCGCTCCGTTCGTCGAAGCGCACCAGCAGCCCCTTATCGGGATCGTTGTCCTTGTAAGGCCACCAGCCTTTCTGATCCTTCGCCCAGGCAACATGCGCCGAGGCCTGGCCGTGACAGGCTTCGCAGCCGACGCTGATCTCCGCCCAGCGCGTGGCGAAGCGGTCCTTCGCCGCCTCGTAATTCTTGCGCACCCCCGTCGAGTGACACTCGGCGCACATGAAGTTCCAATTCTGATTGAGCTTGGTCCAATGCAGGATGTCGTCGTGGCGGATCTCTTCATGCGGAGAGAGATGGAACCAGCGCTGCCCGCCTTGGTCCTTCGGGCGCGAATCCCAGGCAAGCGACAGCGCCTGGATGCGCCCGTCAGGAAACTCGACGAGATATTGCTGCAGGGGATCCAGGCCGAAGGTGTATTTCACCTCGAAGGCGGCGAGCTTGCCGTCAGGGCCGTCGGTCTCGACCATGAACTTGTCGCCGTCGCGGAAGAAGCGCGAGTGCAAGCCGAAATAGTCGAAGCTCGCATCGTTGAAATCGCCGAGCACGGTGTCCTTGCTGGTATGCGCCATGGCATGCGCGTGCTGCGATCCGTGCCAGAGCTTCGCCTCCCCAGTGTGGCACGAGGCGCAAGTGTCGCTGCCGACGAAGCTCAGAGCTTGTGCTGAACTAGCACCTTGCGGCGGCTTGGCCGACGTTCCGTAAAGCGCATAGAGAAGACCAGCCCCAACCACGATCGCCGCGGCGACGCCGGCTGCGATCCAGAGTCCGCGCTTCGACGTGCTGTCCGAGGCCGCCGCCTCGCTTACGGCGACGCTCTCCACAACGGGGTTCGCCGCGTCGGAGGTCCGTTTCGCCTTCTTTCGCGATGAGCTCTTGTGCCGGTTGCGCGCCAAAGGTCTTCCGTCCGCCAGGGCCAAGGGAGCGGCAAGTTCTCATGCCACGGCGCATCGCCGTCAACGACTGACTTGATCGTGGCTTCGAGAGGTCGGCGATCCTATTTGAGATAGGTCAAGGAAGTGCTCGTTCGCCGCCTTTACAGCTGAACCACGGAGATCGGGAGTCCCGCCTCGACCTCCGTTTTGCTTACGTTCAGGTTACACCTGTAAAGAAGACGTGAGTTGGGCGTTGTCATCGACGAGAGAGACGGAAGGACCGTCAATTTCGAGGATTTTTGGGCAATTTCACCCCTGGCGCGACGCTTTGGCAGGTAAACTAGGAAAGCCAAGCACTATATTTCCGTTGCCGGGTGTGTTCATAAGGGCCGGGTCGCCGAGCAGTGCAGGTTGAGAATGATGGACTATGACACGTATTTTCGTGAGCACATCGATGCTTTGCATCTCGAGGGCCGCTACCGGGTATTTGCCGATCTGAAGCGGCGCTGCGGCGCCTACCCTGCCGCTCATCAGTTCACCGGCGCCGGCACCCGCGACGTGACGGTGTGGTGCTCCAACGACTATCTCGGCATGAGCCAGCATCCTGCCGTGCGCGCCGCCATGCATGAGGCGATCGAGACGGTCGGTGCGGGCTCAGGCGGCACGCGCAACATCTCCGGCACCACGCATTATCATGTCGAGCTCGAGGCCGAGCTTGCCGATCTCCACGGCAAGGAAGCGGCGCTCCTCTTCACCTCTGCCTATATCGCCAACGACGCGACGCTCTCGACCCTTCAGCGCCTGATCCCCGGCCTCGTGATCTTCTCCGACGAGAAGAACCACGCCTCGATGATTCAGGGCATCCGCCACGGCGGCGGCGAGAAGCACATCTTCCGTCACAACGACGTCGAGCATCTGGAAGAGAAGCTCAAGAAATACCCGCGCGGCACGCCGAAGATTATCGTGTTCGAGAGCGTCTACTCGATGGACGGCCACATCGCCCCGATCGAGGCGATCGCCAACCTCGCCGCCAAGTACAACGCGCTCACCTATCTCGACGAAGTGCATGCGGTCGGCCTTTATGGCCCGCGCGGCGGCGGCATCGCCGAGCGCGACAACGTGATGCACCGCATCGACATCATCAACGGCACGCTCGCCAAGGGCTTTGGTGTGATGGGCGGCTACATCGCCGCGAGCAAGGCTTGCTGCGACGCGATCCGCTCTTATGCGCCAGGCTTCATCTTCACCACCTCGCTTGCGCCAGCCATCGTCGCCGGCGCGCTCGCCAGCATCCGCCACCTCAAGACCAGCAATTTCGAGCGCGAGCGTATGCTTGAGCGCGTGCAGACGCTGAAGACTCAGATCGTCGATGCTGGCCTGCCAGTGATGGAGAATCCGAGCCACATCGTTCCGGTGATTGTCGGCGATCCGGTCCACTGCAAGGCAGTGACCGATACGCTGCTCGAGCATTATGGAATCTACGTGCAGCCGATCAATTACCCGACGGTGCCGCGCGGCACCGAGCGGATGCGGCTCACGCCCTCTCCGGTACATACCGACGCACAGATGGCCGCGCTGATCACAGCACTTCAGGAGCTGTGGGCGCGCTGCCCCGTCGCCAACGGCCAGTACGTCCGCCTCGCCGCGGAGTAGCGATTTCCTCGCCTAGCGTCCAACTTCCAGGGTCACGCCCAACCTAATTTCAGATCGAAGCCTGACGCCTCGATCGATTTCAGGATGAAGTCGTCCTCAAGGCCGGGGCCTCGTCCAACGACCGAAACGTTGACACGCCTCGGGGTGCCGTCGATCAGATAGGCAGGAATCTCGAAGAGATGCCGCTCTGTCGCACTGCCCTTCTTGTCCTTCAAGTAGCCTAAAAAGAAATAGTCGAGCGAGACGGTATGGGCCTGCCAGTCGGCCAAGGTCTCGATCGCCGACGTGTTGATGATCAGCCGATTTTCCTTACTGGGATTCAACATTCGCATCGGCAAGCTGACCCGCAAGCCGACATAAGTGGCATTGGCGAATTCGCCGTCGCGGAAGTCTGCATTGTCCCCCAAATGCAAATTCAGTGCTGACATTTCTCGCCTCCGGCAGGATGAGTTGCGGAAGGTCTAGTCCAACACTAGCGAAAATGTATGGCGAGCCAGACGGTCGGCGGTTCGGCGCGCGTCCAGGTCACGCGATGCCTGCAATGGGCCGGAAGCAAGATCCAGTTGCCTTCACCGAGCGCGCGATCTGATTGCTCGCCTTCGATGCGCAGCCGCGCGGCGCCGGCAACGACAAGCACCCACTCGTCGGTCTCCTGGTCGTACCATTGTCCCTCTGGGGTCGTTTGCCCGGTCGACACGATGCGCTCGATGCGCAAGCCGGGGCGATCGAGGAGCAACTCGACGACCTCATCAGGAAGCGGATGCACTGGCAAATCGCGCTTGAGGTTGCCGGTTCTGACCATCGCCTAGCCTAGCACAGGGGCTTTCGGGGCTTGTTGCCAACGAAGAGATGAAGCAAAACCGGGAGCATGCCAGAGCCCCTCACCCGCAACCGGCCAATTGTTAAAGGCCGCGCAGCGCTTCTCATCATCGACGTGCAGAACGGCACCTTCGGCCCGGCGCAGGCTAAGTCCAAGCCCGAGTTCCACACGCTCGCATCCACCCGCGTCATTCCCAATATCTGCCGTCTGCTCGAAGCGTTTCGCGGCGGCGCCCTCGAAGTGATCTACACGGTCATCGAGAACCTGACGCTGGACGGGCGCGACCGCAGCCTCGACTACAAGCTCTCGGATTTCAACTTCGCCAAGGGCTCGTGGGAGTCGCGCGTCGTCGAGGAGATCGCGCCGCAGGGCGACGAGATCGTGCTTCCCAAGACCTCTTCCTCTGTCTTCAATTCCACCACTCTCGATTATCTGCTGCGCAATATCTGCATCGAGGATATCTTTTTGGTTGGCTTCCTCACCGACCAATGCATCGACCATGCGGTGAGAGACGGCGCCGACCTTGGTTACTACATGACTTGCGTGCGCGATGCCTGCACTGCCGAGACGGAGGCGCGGCATGAGGCAGCGCTCGACAGCTTCAAGGGCTATTGCCGCACGCTCACGACTGAAGAGGTGCTGAACCTCGCGCGCGAAGCTCAATAGACTTCGGCGTAGCGGGCACAAAGCTCGGGCGGCTCGAGCCCGGCGATATAGCCGAGCTCGGAGCGCTTGTGGCGGAGATAGGCTTCAAGAAAAGTCGGCCCGAACCAGGCTTGCACCGCCTCGCTCTTCTCCATGCCGTCGAGCGCCTCGCCGAGCGAGCGCGGCAAAGGCGGCGCCTCGCCGCTATGTTTCGGCAAACTGAGCTTCCGCGCGATGCCGTCGGCACCGGTGAAGATCAGCGCGCCAAGCGCCATATAAGGGTTCGCCGAGCCGTCGCTGACACGGAACTCGATGTTGTACGCCTCGGCGATCTTCTTCTTGCCTTTCACGTCAAACACCGGACAGACGCGCAGTGCCGCGCCACGATCCTGCTTGCGGATATCAATCTCGGTCGGCGCCCAGCGGTTCGGCGTGAGCCTGAGATAGGATACCGGAGACGGCGCGGTGATGGCGGTGATCGCCGGCAGGTGATGCAGCACGCCAGCGCAGAATTGCACGGCTGGTTCGCTCAATCCAAGTGGGCCGTCGGCGTCATAGGTTTCCGGCGCGCCTGAGGCATCATGCAGGCTGAAATGAATGTGCACGCCGTTACCCGAGCCGTCGGCAACCGGCATCGGCGAGAAGTTTGCGCGGTGGCCAAGACGGAAGGCCGTGGCGCGCACGAGTTCACGTGCGATCACCGCCTGGTCTGCTGCCTTCAGCGCCGGCTCAGGCGTGATAGTGAATTCGTATTGGCGCTGACCAAATTCGGGCAGGAAGGAATCAGGCTTGAGCCCAGCGGCGCGAAACGCTGCGATCAGGCTTTCGCCGAACCCCCCCTGGCGGCGCCAAGCGCCGAGGCTGTAAGCATGGCCCGGCCGGTCCTCGACGCCGGTATAGATGAACTCCTGCTCGAAGGCGGCGATGAGGTGAAGCCCGCTCGCCGCGTCGAGCGCGGCGATGGCGCGGCGCAGGAACTCGCGCGGGCAGCACTCCCACGGGCTGCCGTCGGTGTTGCGGATATCGCCGAGGATGAAGTGCTCAGGAACCGTGCCATCGGCAAAATCGACGCGCGCCTCGGCGCTCATGTCCGGCACCACCATGAGGTCGCCGCCAGTGCCGAACGGCGTATCGAGGATCGGCCCGAAGGCCGTCTGCATCAGATTTGAGTGGGTCCAGCCGATGCCCTGCTTCTTGCGGGCCCGGAGCTCGCGCGCCGGAAATCCCTTGCCGCGCACATGGCCGGCGATATCGCAATTCCCTACAAAGATCAGTTCCTCGCGCAGCATTGCGTCATTCCTTCGCTTGCCCGGCACGCTCATTTACTCGAAACCCCTCATCATTGTCATGGCCGGGCATGTCCCGGCCATCCGCGTCTTGTTCTAGAGTGAGCGAATTCGTGGATGCCCGCGACAAGCGCGGGCACGACGAAGGGAAGAGCAATGGTCCTGTCGCGTGACCCTGATTTCTTCGGTCTGCTGGTTTCGAGCTATCGCCGTACCGTCGGCAGCGATCCGGCCTTTCTCGAGCACGGCACGCATCGCTCGGCCGAGTGGCTCTATGCGCAGGCAAGCCACCCCGTGCTCGCCCACAACACTGACCCTGATCCGCGCTTCATCTATGCCAACCGGGCGGCGCAGACCGCCTTCGAATACGATTGGGACGAGATCACCTCGCTTCCCTCGCGCCTCTCCGCCGAGCCGGTCGATCGCGAGGAGCGGCATAGGCTGCTCGATATCGTCGCCCGCCATGGCTTCGCCATCGGCTATTCGGGGGTGCGCATCGCCAAGTCCGGCCGGCGCTTTCTGATCGAGCAAGGTGTCGTCTGGCAGCTTATCGACCGCGACGGCGCGGTGCGCGGCCAGGCCGCGACCTTCGCTCGTTGGCGCGATGTGTGAGCAGGCATAAATCATCCCTCCCCGCGAAGGGAAGGGATGAGAGAGAAGCAGACAGCCGGCAGCGATGCGGCCTAGCGGCCAGCGCGGTGCCGCCGTTCCACTTCTGCTTGGCTGACCTCGCCTGCCTTGACGAGCGCGTTCACGCACATCTTGGACAGCTTGTGGCCGTTCCGGTCCATGCACGAGCGCAAGGCCGTGGTCTCGAGGCCGTATTCGCCGCAGTAGTTCTTGTAGTCATTCTTACAGGCCGCCTGGACCGCCTTGGTGATCGGCGCAGCCTGAACCGCACCGGCAAGGCAAGCGCCCGCGACGAAGGCGACAAGCAGTTTCACGCGATAGGAATTCATCAATGTGGTCTCCCCCAACCCATTCGAGAATCGATGAGAACGGGGGAGTTTAAAGCGATTCCCTCGCGGATGCGCATCCTCCTCCTAAAGAATGTTCATGCTTGCATATGCGCAACAGCGCGGATGGGTTGTGCGTCAACCTGCGTATGAAGGAACACCTGTTTGCCGTTGGAAAAAAATGCAGCGCAAGCCTCGAAGCGTCCCACTCAGCGAGTGAGGCGGCAGATCGGATTGCGTGCCGCAACAAGTTCCTCACTCCGTTGCCAGCAGAGTGGGCCTGCGCTTTTCGCCAGGGTGATGAGATGGCTAGGCGGTGAGCTTTAACGCCCGAGCAGCTTCTTTTGCTGCGCCACATATTCCGCGGACACATCGCCCGCGGCGATCAGCGCATCGACGCAGCCCTTGGAGAGGTTCGCGCCGTTCTTGCGGAAGCACATGTCGAGAAGCTCAGTGCCGAGGCCATATTGATTGCAGAACTTATCGTAGTCCCACTGGCAATTGTCTTGCACGGCCTTGGTGACGGTCACCAACTCAGCCTGCGCGGGCACAGTGAAGCCAAGCATCGACACACAAGCGATCAGGATCACAACGCGATAGGACATTGATTTCCCCCCTGTTACTCTGACTAGACCGGTCTGACACTACCAGGAAGTTTCAGCGATGCTTAGCGGGTTTTGTGGTTAACAGCTTAGACTGAACGTCCGCGAACGGAGAGCCAGGCTCATGATCACGCGTGGATTTACCGGACGGCAGCAGACGCCGGACATCGCCAAGCGGCTGCCGTCTGGCCAATCGCTCACTGCCGACTTCCCCGTGCTCTCCGAAGGGCCGACGCCGCAAATCAGCACCGATGACTGGTCCTTCACGCTCAAGGTTGGTCCCAAGCCCGTCGCCGAATGGAGCTGGGCCAAGTTCAACGCCCTGCCGCAGACCCATCAGATCCGCGACATTCACTGCGTCACCAAATGGTCGAAGCTCGATACGCCATGGGACGGCGTGCTGGTCGACGATGTGTTCGCCGCAGCCGGCATCGAACCCCCGACCAAATTCATACTGGCCCACTCCTTCGACGGCCGTCACGCCGCGGGTGAAGAGCTTCGCGCTTCAGCCGTCCGCGCCGTTTGCCTTCCGCGCTGGGCAGCATGTCGATGTGCGGCTGACCGCGCCTGACGGCTATCGCGCAGAACGCAGCTACTCCATCGCGTCCGCGCCGGAGAATCCCGCGAGCATCGAGCTCGCCATCGAGCGGCTCGACGACGGCGAGGTCTCCCCCTTCTTCCATGACGTGGCGCAGGTGGGCGACACCATCGAGCTGCGCGGGCCATTCGGCGGCCATTTTGTGTGGGAGCCAGAAGACGGCGGTCCGTTGTTGTTGCTCGGCGGCGGATCAGGCGTGGTGCCGCTGATGTCCATGCTGCGTGAGCGCGCGGCCAAAGGCTCAGATGTGCCGGCACTGCTGCTGTTCTCATCGCGAAGATGGGAGAACGTGATCTTTCGCGACGAGCTGCTTGCGCTTGCTGCACGGAACGACGGCTTCCAGCTCGCGCTTGCGCTAACCCGCGATCGGCCACGGCGACCTCAAGACTTCGGGCGCCGCGTCGGCGCGGATATGGTCGCCGAGCTTGTGCGCCGTCTGCCAGGGTCGCCGCGACATGTCTTCGTCTGCGGCGGCAATCCCTTCGTCGAGGCAGTGTCGCAAGGCGCACTTGCCGCGAGCCTCCATCGCTCGCTCATCCGCACCGAGGCTACGGGGCTGACGCGCAAGAAAAAGGGGCCGCTGCGAATAGCGACCCCTCGCTTCAGCGAGCCTTAGTCATACCTACTCCTTGGAGCTCTCGTCTCCAAGCGTCGGATTGGGCTTGGACGTATCGGCAGCAGACGAGCCATGCGGCGCCGAGCTCTGCTCCTTTGCGCCGGTCGATTGGTCAGCGCTGCCCGAAGACGGGTCCATCGCGTTCTTGTCGACCTTGTTGGCACTCGCCGCACCAGAGGCCGGAGGCGCTGAGCTTTGCTCAGCCGCGCCGCCCGAAGTGTCGGCGCTGCCCGACTCTGGCTGGGCCGCCGACTTGGCAGTGTCATGAGTCACGCCGGACTGTGTCGGCGGCTGCATTGCAGAGTCATCCGCGGCGAGAGCCGGGGTCAGACCAAGTAGAACGGCCGCAGCCGTGCCTATAAGCAAGCGGTTCATGTTGCGCTCCTTGTGGTTATCCTTGCAACTGGCCACGAATTATTTTTTGGTGCAGGCGCTACACTGCCCGACCGTTGCCAATAAAACGTGCAAGGGAGCGATTGGTTCCGCTCATTTGCTGTTGAGCACACGGGCTCCGCACCTGTCAGGCACATCGGGGTTTGCTCGATCGCCTCCTTCGAGACGGGCCTTCGGCCCCCCTCAGGATGAGGACTCCTTCCTCCCGAATGGGTGGCGCGCCGAAAAGCGCAATCCTATGGATCGCGATCTCGATGAGACCGCGCGGGCGCCTCTCGGCGCGCCACATGCGCTTAAGCAATAGCGGCAAGCGCATGCTTACGTGCGGTGACTTGGCGGACCGCCGGGCCGCGCTTTCGCCGATAAGTGCCCCGCCTACGATCCTCGCGCCGTTTCCGACCCCCTCCATTCTTGCGCTTGAAGCGCGTCTCGGGAGAAGTGATCGCAGGCGTTTGGCTTGGGCCTTACGGTCGTCAGCCAGCTCCTGGCAGGGCCTCTTAGTGGACCCGGGCGGAGCCCCGGCGCCGCCCGAGTACCGGGCTAGCGAAGCCTGACCCGCGGGACACCGCACCCCGTGCCGCCTCACGACGCCTCATGAGCGCGCCCTTCAGTGAACGAGGTGGGTAGAGTTTAGTCGAGGCGCAGACGGCGGGGATAAGTGCAGACGCCAATGTCTGCTTCGTGCCATAAGCAGACACATTGCGATGGTGCACGCGCGTCCTAACCAGCATCCGGAAAAGCTGGCGCCTACGCCAAAAGTAGAGCGTCAACTCGCCGTTTTGCTTCGAGCACCGCTTCCTCTTGATTGTAGCTTTGAACTTGGCAGCACCGGAGGATCGGCAATTCCGAGCGTCGCGGATGAATTCCGACCAGCCATAACGAGACGTGGCGCTCCACGTCCAAGTCGTAGCCGCGATACCCGAGCGTGTAGTGCCAGGATTCAGCTCTACGCTCATTATAGGGATGCGCGAAACCGACCGCATGATCGGGTATGTAGTGATTGAAGAACTTTCCCATGGAACTCCCTCCACTGTTCCAAGGTACTCAAGACTCGTTAGAAACCCCTGAAGGGGGCAGAACCACGGAAGGAAAACGACTGCCCCGTGGTGATTTCGAGGCGCGAACTTCGCCCTATCTACAGGGTTCTGTGCACCTGGACCGGGATGCCCTCCTACCCTGCGCAGTTTCCGAGTGCGACAAAATTGAAGTGCCAAGCTGCATCATGGGAACACAATTCTTGATAGAGTAATGGCTTGGATAACTCTCGCACGACGGAGTCCGCCATGAAGGTAGCTGACATCTTGCGCATTAAAGGATCTGTCGTGAAGACAGTGCCGCCAAACGAAACGGCGCTTCTACTTTCAGGGCAGATGCGCGCTGAACAAATCGGTGCCCTCGTTGTCAGTAGTGATGGGAACTCGATCGAAGGGATCGTTTCCGAACGCGACCTCGCCTATGGGCTTGCGACATACCTGGAGAGGTTACCAACAATCTCAGTGTCCCAGTTGATGACGAAGGCGGTCGCCGTCTGCTCGCCTGACGATAGCGTTACCGATGTCATGAAGCTAATGACCATCCGCCGTATTCGCCATGTGCCTGTCAAGGACGGCGATCAACTCGTGGGGATCATCAGCATCGGTGATGTGCTTAAGCATCGACTTGGAGAGTTGCAGGCAGAAGCAGACATACTTCGCGATTATGCGGTGGCTGCTCGGCACTAGGGCAACGAAGGTCGGTTAGGTGGATTATCTTCTGCGAGTTCGCGGAGCGACCGGCGATGGCAATGGCACTCTCCCATTACAAACAACCCGAATTCTCTCTTTCAAAGATCGCAATCTTTGCAATTCTGCCCACCGATGCGCTGGAGCGGATTCAGAATTGTTGTTCGTGGCGACACTACGAACCTGGTGAACCCATCGTCGAGTATCTTGATGACTCCGACGACGTATTCTTCATCGCCTCCGGCGAAGTTCGCGTTACCCTCTACTCCTCAAGTGGAAGGATCGTGAGCCTACGCGACCTCGGTGCCGGCGAGGTGTTTGGCGAGTACCCCGCCATTGACGGCGGTCCGCGGTCCGCGAGCGTAGAGGCCCGGACGAGATGTGCTGTTGCTTCGATGCCAGCCGGAGCATTCCAAGAGTTGCTGGCGACAGAACCTAAAGTGGCACAGGCTTTGCTCCCGCAGCTCGTAACAAAGATTCGCGCATTGACCACACGTGTCTATGAATTCAGCACGCTGGCGGTCAAAAATCGTATCCAAGCCGAGCTGTTGCGGCTGGCGAACTTGGCGTCCAGAGAGGGCAAGAGCGCTCGCATCATCCCTGCACCGACACATGTTGAGATCGCCAGTCGAGTCAGCACACATCGCGAAGCGGTTACTCGCGAGCTCAATCGCTTATGTAGAATCGGCATCGCCGAGCGTCAGGGCAGCGCGCTCCTCGTCAAGGATATCGAACGCCTGGCTGAGATGGTTCACGAAGCGACGGGAGAGTAGCGGCACGATTCGCCTCTAATGCGCGGTCCAGCCGCCATCGACGGCGATCGGGGTTCCGGTGATGGAGGCGGCAGCGTCGGAGGCGAGGAACACTGAGATGGCGCCGAGTTCCTCCACGGTGGCGAAGCGCTTGTTCGGCTGTTGCGCGAGCAGCACGTCGCGGATCACCTGCTCACGCGGGATGCCATGCGACTTCGCCTGACCTTCGATCTGCGCTTCGACCAGCGGCGTGTAGACATAGCCGGGGCAGATGGCGTTGCAGGTGATGCCTTGCTCGGCGACTTCGAGCGCGGTCACCTTGGTGAGCCCGAGAATACCGTGCTTCGCCGCCACATAGGCTGATTTGTAGGCGGAGCCGACAAGCCCGTGCGCCGAAGCGATGTTGATGATGCGCCCCCATCTGTTGGCGATCATCGAAGGCAGCGCGAGCCGCGTGGTATGGAAGGCGGAGGACAGATTGATGGCGAGGATTGCGTCCCACTTCGCCGGCGGGAAGTCCTGCAACGGCGCCACATGCTGGATGCCGGCATTGTTGACGAGCACGTCGAGCCTGCCGAATTTGCGCAGAGTTGTCTCGATCATCTCGGCGATCGAGTCAGGCTTCGACATGTCGGCGGGGGAATAATCGACGCGAACGCCGTAATCCTTGGCGACGCCGTCTCGTGCAGCTTCGATCTCTTCCGGCTTGCCGAAACCGTTCAGCACTACGTCAGAGCCTGCGCCGGCGAGAGCCCGTGCAATGCCGAGACCGATGCCGCTGGTCGAGCCGGTGATCAGTGAGACTTTGCCTTTCACCGGCAGCGCAACTGACACTGAAGACATTATCCCGGAGATCGTCATGGCGAACGCTCTCGGAAAATGCTCTGCTTAACCGCGAGCAGTCTGTTAGAAAGCCTCACTGGGTAAATCTGTACACGCAGTCATACCGCCCTTCCTCGCCGAGCTCCTTGAGCTCCCCTTGCACCGTGCATTTGATCCCCATTTCATGCGCGACCCCCTCGAAAAAGGGAATCAGCTCGGGCCACGTCAGGTGGCGCTCGATGTCGAGCTTCTTGGCGATGCGATCATATCTGGAGATGCCGAAGACCCTTATAGCTGTCACCTCGGGAAGATACTCGAGGACCTCAAAATTGTACTCCGGCGAGGCGGAATGAACCGCGGTAATGAATACTAGGGCCGGAGCTCTGGAATCTTTCGGAACATCGACGCCAACTTCGAGCGCCTCCTTAGTCTTCAGTTGTCCGAGCCTCCTGAATACCGCCTTGGAAATCGCATCTGCCTCCTTCCAACCAAAGCGCTCCCCGACATTGGCCAACGTCAATCCATAGAAGGCGGCCGAGACGTTTGAGAGTTTGAGCGTCATATCCTCGGCGGATTTGGGAAACGTCTTGTCGACCAGATAGGCTTTCACCTCTTCATCGGGATAGATGTCCTTTGCCCGGATGCCCTGCATTTCGCCGTAAACCCTGCGCGCCGTGACAGCCATGATGTGCGCGCTGAATTCATACACACGAGTTGAGAGCCTTCGAACTGTCGCCACGAGCTGCTTGAGCACCGCCTGCATGACGGCTGAGTCTGTCTCCAAGAGCCGCCGAAATGCAATTGCCGGCATCGTGGCCACGAGACAACTCGTTCGCGCTTCGACGCTGGCAGAACGTGGTCGACCATCGAGAGCAGGATACTCGCCGAACATGTCACCGGCGTGCAGCTCGCTAAAGCTCACCACTTTCCCGGCCATCGAGTAGATGATTACCCGCGCCTCTCCTGAGGCGAGGAAGAATACATCATCGGAGCGATCGAGATATTCCACGATCGGCTCGCCAGGCTCGTATCGCCTCCAGCTACAGCTTCGCTGAATTCGGTCCAGAGCGTCGGGGGAGAGTCCTGCCAACACGGCGATCCCCCCGAGCGAGTATTGAGGTTGCGTTATGTGGGACTGCGCCATCACCTCGCCCCGCGACCGCTCAATTCAGGACGCGATCATAGACTAAGAGACCCCTGAGTAGTATCCGAAAGTCGTGCGCGGTGCCCAGCGAGGCGGCAGGCCGGTTAGACCAGCAACTCACAGAAAGCGCTGCTCAATCGAGGTAGACGACTCCCGGCCTATTTTGTCGAAATGGCTTTGCAGAAACATGTCGGCGCGACTCCGGCCCAATTCAAAGAGCCAGCGTAGGAATTCGCGTTCGACGTTTAGCTTGCTCGATACCCCGAGGCTGTTCATTTCATCTTCGGCATCGATGCAGTGGATCAGCATTTTCTTGAGCCTGCCGCCATCGTCGAAACCGCTATCGACCAGCCGGTTGACGAAATTAATCGCGCGCATCTCTCGCATCAAACTGGAGTTGAAACTGAGCGTATTGATGCGATCAAGGATGGCTTGTGCCGTTTGCGGCACCTGCTTGGTTTGGATGGGATTGATCATGATCAGCAACACATCCGCTGATTTACAGTTATAGATAATCGGGAAAATCGGCGGGTTGCCCATATAGCCTCCATCCCAGTAATGGTCGCCGTTTATTTCGACGGCCTGAAACAGCGACGGCAGGCAGGACGACGCGAGCACGGCATCGATGGAGATGTCGCTATGCTCGAACACGCGCAACCGGTTGGTCGTTACGTTGCTCGCACAAACGAACAGCTTCACATTGTCGGATCGGCGCAGCTCTTCGAAGTCGATCTGCTCGCTGAGGATGTCGCGCAGAGGGTGATAGTTACCCGGATTCATTTGGTAAGGTGAAAACACGCGCGACAGCGTATCCATCACGATCCAGCCGGGCGAATAGTCGATATTGCCAGGGCACACCAGCCGATCGAACCACGACGGCTGCATGACAGAGTAGGCGCCCCTCTCGGCCACCGCCTCCCAGAATCTTCGTAGAGATTTGCGCGCGCCCTTATTACCTCCGATTGCCAGTCCATAGGCGGTGACCGCGGCATTCATCGCGCCTGCGCTGGTACCGACGATCCCTTCGATGGCGATGCGCTCATCCTCGAGCATCCGATCAAGGGCGCCCCAAGCAAAGGCGCCATGCGATCCGCCTCCCTGCAGAGCCAGATTGATCAGTTTGGGCATGGCATTGCCGGGATCTACCAACGCTTGAGACAGACTTACCTCCCAATCCTGCAGTTCTGCCCCTAGCGACCCACTCGTGCGATTGCGGGATACATGCTAAGACAACCAGAAGGAAGTGTACAATTACCGCATACGTGAACGAGCTTGATGTAGTACACAAATTGCCCGGGCGAAGTCTCCTAGAACGTCGCTTGTAGCCAGCAAATCTACTGCGCGGGAGGCGTGGTTATGTACGAAGCTGAGAGTCGGACGAGCAGGCCCAAACAAGAGGGTTCAACCGGACCAGCTTTGCCGCCGACGGCTACACTCGCGGAAGACGAAAAGAAAACCAAGAAGCAACTTATTGACGAGTTGTTAAGGCTCCGCGAGCGGATCAAGGATCTAGAGGCGTTCGAATCCGAGCGGAAGGCGATCGCCACTGAGCTGAAGGGCACCCGGCAACGCCTACAATATCTCCTCGCCGTCAGTCCCGCGATTATCTACACCACCAAGGCATCCGGCGACTACGCGTGCACCTTCGTAAGCGAGAATCTCCGCGCGATCATGGGCTACACGCCGCAGGAGATGACGACAGACCCGAAGGGCTGGCCCGACCATCTCCATCCTGACGATGCCCAGAGAGCTTACGGCGAAATGATCCCGCTCATCGGGCGCGGGGGTGGCACGGTCGAGTATCGCTTTCGCCACAAAGACGGGCACTACATTTGGATCCAGGACACTTTCAAGGTCGTCAATGACGACGCTGGCCGACCACTTGAGCTTGTCGGCGCCTGGGCGGACATCAGCAAGAGCAAGGAGTCGGAACGGGCTGCCCTTCAGGCCAACGCCGAGATGCAAGAAACAAAGCGCTACCTCACCCGGCTGATCGAGAGTTCACCCGACGCCATCATCGCCACTGACAAGCAAGGGAACGTAGTGCTGTTCAACGAAGGCGCCGAGACCTTGCTCGGCTACCAGGCAGAAGAGGTCGTCGGTCGGCACACACGGTGTCTGTATGAGAACGATGATCGAGCAAGGGACGTTTCGCTCGAAATGCGTAAGCGCGGCGGCACCACGGCCGGCTTTGAAAGTGTTTTCCGCTCCAAGGACGGAGTTGGCGTTCCGGTTTTGATCTCAGCTTCAGTCCTGCTTGATAAGGGCGGCGAGGAAGTCGGTATGGTCGGGTTTGCCACGGACATGCGCGTGCGCAAGCGGGAGGAAGAAGAGCTTCGCAAGGCGCATGACGAACTGGAAAAGAGGGTTGAAGAGCGCACCACCGAACTGCAAACGGCACGTGAACGGTTGCGCTACCTCATGACCGTGACGCCTGCGATCGTCTATACCAATCAGGCAAGCGACTACACCTGCACCTTCGTCAGCGAAAACGTCTCCCGTATTATGGGCTTCTCCGCTTGGGAGATGCTTGAAGACAAGGATTTTTGGACCGTCCGTCTTCATCCCGAGGATGCGCCCAAGGTATTTGGTGAGATGGCTCCTCTCGTCGAGCGGGGCGGCGGGAGTTTGGAGTACCGCTTCCGCCATCGCGACGGCCACTACATCTGGATTCAAGACACGTTCAGGGTCATCCACGACCCGGAAGGACGTCCGGCGGAAATTGTCGGCTCGTGGGCGGATATCTCCGATCGCAAAGGGGCGGAGGATGCTCTCGGTGAACGCATGGCCGTTATGAACGACCTTGAGACGCTGGTCGGCGCGAGTCCTGCAATTATCTACACCACGCAAGTCTCAGGCGATTATGCATGCACTTTTGTGAGCGAGAATTTGAATTCGATCATGGCGTACGCGCCATGGGAGATGCGTGACGACAAGAAGTTCTGGGTCAAGCGCCTTCATCCAGACGATACTAGCCGGGTCTTCACTGAAATGGAGGGATTGGTTCAGCAGGGAGGTGGCGCCCTCGAGTACCGATTCCGGCACCGCGACGGACATTATATTTGGATTCAGGACACTTTCACGGTCACACACAATAGCGACGGCAAGCCGAAGGAGATTGTCGGCTCCTGGGCAGACGTTTCAGATCGCAAGCGTGTCGAAGCGGAACTGCAACGACTTGCCGAGCAGGTCGAGCTCCGCAATCGCTTCATTCGCGAAACTTTCGGTCGCTATCTAACCGACGAGGTTGTCGACACCGTGCTTGAATCACCCGCTGGCCTGCAGGTGGGAGGCGAGAAGCGCAAGCTGACCATGATGATGACCGATCTCCGCGGTTTCACGTCCCACTCAGAGCGTCTGGCCGCGGATCGCGTGGTCACGCTGCTCAATCGATATCTCGCGGCAATGGTACCCATAATCAAGCAGTACCAGGGCACCATCGACGAGTTCATCGGTGATGCGATCTTCGTCTTGTTCGGTGCGCCCATCTGGCAGGAGGATGACACCGAACGAGCGGTTGCTTGCGCCGTAGCGATGCAGCTTGCCATGAAGGAGGTCAATGAGCAGAACCGACGAGAAGATTTGCCCGAACTGGAAATGGGCATTGGACTCCACACAGGTCAGGTCGTGTTGGGAAATATCGGTTCTCCCGAGCGAATGAAGTATGGCGTGGTCGGAAGTCAGGTCAATCTCACTTCGCGCATTCAGTCCTACACCACCGGAGGTCAAATCTTGATCTCCGAAACCACAAGACAGGCTGTGGCGCCACTTCTCAAACTTGGTAAGCAGATGGAGGTCCGGGCTAAGGGGGTCGAACACCCTATCACTCTTTCCGAGGTGGTAGGAATCGGTGGCTCGCATAAGCTGTCGCTGCCCGAGATCGTCGAGACGCTCGTGCCGTTGCCCGATGAGATTCCGCTGAGATACGAGGTGGTAGAGGGCGCTCAATTGGGTGGCGAGCTGTCCAAGGGAGGCGTCACCAGACTTTCCTTGAAGGAGGCAGTGGTTCGCCTGGAGCGCGCAGTGCCAACCCTGAGCAATCTCAATATTCACCTCATCGGGAGCGACGGCGAACAGGTTCCCGGAACGCTTTACGCAAAGGTCCTGGGACCAGCGCCTGGTGAGGGGGCCCGATATTCTGTTCGCTTCACCTCTGTCTCACCAGACATTGAGGCGTTCCTGCGGACTTTTCTTGGGGCAGGATCGAATCCAAGCCCACACAAGAACGAGCTTGCTCGTCCCGCGAGCCAGCTCCCGGTCTAGCGACCGCGCATCTATCTGGATCGTGAACTATCGGAAATCATCGGGCATCCGAGCGTTCTCTCGAACGCGTCGGCTATTTCCTCTTGAGTCTCGACAGTGATGTAGAGTCCGCCGTTCTGCTCGGCGAGGCACTTGGTATCAAGGATGCTGCCCTCGCCCACCCATGAGTAGTTCTGCGTACGATAACTTATGACGTGAACCGTCAACTGAGCGGCGTCGCCATGAAGCCGCTTGCCGAGATCGCATGGCGACCTGCCACAGGTTTCCTCGCCATCAGTGAGAACGACGATGACTCCCGGCTTCAGACGGTATTCAAGCGCAACAGCTGCCTGGTCCACTGCCGATGTGAGGGGCGTGCGCCCGCCAGGTATCAGCGCATTGACCTCCCGCATGATGCGCTCGGCAGCGCCTACCGTAGGACCGAGATTGAGCTGAACGTTGCACTGATTGTATGCCCCGGGACCGTAAGTTATCAGACCAACTCGGCGATGTCGGGTGATATGGGGAAGGGCTGAGGAGAGCGCACGCCGCGCTTCGTCGATGCGCGGCCTTATCGTGGCGATGCCTTGGTCGACGTTGCCAGCCATCGAGCCGGAGGCATCGAATACGATCATGGCGTCTTCATTGCAGGGGGGCGGCGTGAATTCTGCGGCTTGGCTCGGACCAGCAAAGGTAATTTGCTCGACCATGAGGGCACCAACCGCGGCAACGGCGGCGAGCTTGGTGTGAAGCTTCCTCGACATTTGAGTGACCTTGTTCGAAGGCCTGACCGTTCAGGCCCAAGAACAATTGTCGCGCAAATCCCGAGTTCGCGCTGTGGCAATTGCCACATCGGAAGATTGTGACTTGCAAAGGGGACCAGTCGCATCGTCGCCAATTGATGAACCTCTTATACGTCGACCAGCTTTGTCCGTTTAGGGTCATTAGCGGATATACTGACAAGTCGGCGCCCGGTGCTTTGCGAGGTCACGACATGTCACTTTTCCGTCTCGTCTATGCGAGCACGTCACTCTTAAGCGTTGAGCCTGATTTGGCACGCGAGCAGATCGAGCAGATCCTACTCGTATCACGCCGTAACAACGAGGCCACCGAGATCACCGGAGCGCTTCTCTTCAGCGATACCAATTTTTCCCAGGTGCTCGAAGGACCTCGCGCCGAGGTCGAGCGCCTCTACGAGACCCTTAACCACGACCCGCGCCACAAGGACCTGCTCCTTCTCTTGAGTGAACCGCAAGGTGCGCGGCAGTTCCCGGATTGGTCGATGGCCTATATTGGCCCTAACCAATGGGCAAAACAGGCGGCTGGACCGCCTAGCCGTGAACCTGCTGGGGCTCGACGGCTCCTTGCCTTGATGGGTCAGACCCTGAACCGTGGGTCGTGATCAGCATGAAGAAGGACTGGAAGCGCATCTTCGCGTTCGACAGCGCCCCGGAAAGCAACCAGTGACCAGTTTGCCTGGACGCAAATACCGCATGTCACTGATCAAGCATCTGCTAGAGAAACCTTCCCTAAGTCGGGACGCAAAATATACGGTTCTCAATGGAGTCGCCTACTTGGCGGTCGGCGCCCTGCTCGTTGTTTGGCCCGGCGTCACCCAGACGGTTTTCCGGGACTCAGCATTTGCAGGACACGAAGAAGCGCTGATGCGCGTAATCGGCCTGACGGTTGCGGTGATCGGTTGGCTCTACATTTTTGGAGGCCGTTCTGGCGCCCGGCAATTCGTCGCCGCTTCCGTCGTCGACAGATTGGTGTTCGTGCCCTTAGTGCTGATACCCTTGGCGCTCGCAGGCGTGTTCCCCCACCTCTTCGTTACGTTCACGCTACTGGACGCATCCCTCGCCATCGGGGCGTGGGCGCTGCTTGGTCGCGAATGAATGTCCGCCAAAGCTCATTAGCTGACGCTGGGATGCCGGGCTCGAAGGCGGCCCAAAGCGGCGCGCCCCTGTCATGCCGCGGCGCTCACTCCATGTAGTAACCGACGCCGCAAACCTGATCGCCGACCTTGGTGTAGTAGGTCGTTTTCTTCGAAAGCCACGTCCGAGCTGGGGCCACCAATAGGTCGTCTCCTTGATCGTTCCTTCAGCGGCATTCTGCATGATCGTTTCACCGAACGTAGCGCCGTGCTTGCCCTTGATGTCTGTCAGCTCCTTGCTTGGCCCTTCGGCTTAGGCGGTGGCGCTTGCTTCGGCTCGTGCGGGATGTCCGTTTCGAAGGCGGCCCAGCTTGGTGCGCTCGAGGTCCAGATCGCCATTTGCGGCTTGGCGAGCTCGGGATCGTCAAAGGTGCCGGCGCGCACGCCGATGAAATGCAGCCGCGCCTCGGTCTGCGTGAACACCGGCGTCCCGCATGAAGGGCAATAGCGCCGGTGCATGAGGTTGCCGCTCGCGGCGGGGCTCGCATAGTCGGCGAGCGCGCCCTCGACCTTCACAGCTTCAGTCGCGAAAAAGACATTCACCGTGCCTGCGCCCGCGCCGATGTACTGGCAGTCGCGGCACCAGCAGTGCCGTATGAATTTGGGCTCGGCCTCGATCGAATAGCGCACCGCGCCGCACAGGCACCCGCCGGTGATGGTCATATGTATTCCTCGCCTGTCTTCCCGCCCAATGCCACGAGCCGCATACCTCCCCCCGGGAGGTCGGCGCGCGGATATTCATCCGCGCCATCCTCCCAATCAAGGGGAGGGATGGAGTTTGCTACAACGCCGCCGAACTTTCCCCTCTCCCTTTGCAGGAGGGGCTTTCCGCCGCGAACCGAAGAGAGGCGGGATGGCCTCGGCGCTTTGCGATCGGCTTGAATCAAGCGAGGATGGGGCGGTCGGAGGGGGGCTGGGGGTGCGCACGTCACTCACGTCAGGCGAAGGGCGCGCAGCAAGGTACGGTGCGGTCTCACCATCTATTTCATTGCCGTCGTGCTGCTCACTGGCGCAGGCGACGCGCTGCTTCTCACCACGCGCGACGCGACGTGGGGAGCGGCGCGGATGTTCGCGCCGGCTTTGGCTTCTGTCGTAGCGCGCCGGCTGCGCGAGGGCTTCGCCGACGTGTCCTTCACCTCGCCTTCGCGAAGTCGACGATGTTGAAATTGAGTGGGAGCTGACGCCCGCGCGTCTCCGGCTTCAGAGCGCCGCCATGCGGGAAGGCGTCCTCGCCGGCGAGAACCTTCATCAGCATCGCAGGATCGGCCTCGCCCGCGAGCGCGAAAGAGTCGATCACGTAGGGATAGCCGTCCGAGGTGAATCCGCTCGGGCCATTCGCGATGTGAAAGTGGAGATGGGGCGCGAGCGACCCACCGGTGTTGCCGACCAAAGCCATGCGGGCGAAGGTCCATCTTCCATTGTGATGCGGCATCGTTCCGAACATGAAAAGGCCAGCACCCTCCCCCGTAAATGCGAGGGAGGGAGCGCGCAGACTACATGCCCATGGCTGCGGCTTTGTTGAGCAGAGCCTCGGCCTGGCGGATGGAGGCGATGTCGATCAGGCGGCCGTCGAGCGATACCGCGCCCTTGCCTTCCTTCGCTGCCTGCTTCATGGCCTCGACGATGCGCTTCGCCTTGGTCACTTCCGCTTCCGACGGCGTGAACACCTTGTTGGCAAGCTCCACCTGCGACGGATGGATCGCCCATTTGCCTTCGAAGCCGAGCACAGCTGCGCGCTTCGCCGCCGCCGTGTAGCCGTCGGGATCGGAGAAATCGCCGAACGGACCGTCGATCGGCCGCAAGCCATAGGCGCGGCAGGCGACCATCATGCGCGACAGCGCATAATGCCAAGGGTCGTTCCAGTAGAACTCGCGCGGCTTGTCGCCGTCCTTGTCGGAGAGGATGCCGTAATCCGGATGCGGCGCGCCGATGCCCATGGTGCGCGCGCGAGTGGAGGCGGCGTAGTCGGCGACGCCGAAGCTCATGGCCTCGACGCGCTTGGAGGACTGCGCGATGGCCTCGACATTGGCCATGCCGAGCGCGGTCTCGATCAGGAGCTCGAAGCCGATCTTCTTCTCCCGCTTCTTGTATTGCTCGATCTGGGTGACCAGCATGTCGATGGCGTAGACATCCTGCGGCACGCCGGTCTTGGGGATGAGGATCATGTCGAGGCGCGGGCAGTTCTCGACCACATCCACCACGTCGCGATAGGCATAATGGGTGTCGAGGCCATTGATGCGGATCATCATGGTCTTGCTGCCCCAATCGAGATCGTTGAGGCCCTGGATGATGTTCTTGCGCGCCTGCTCCTTGTCGTCCGGCGCGACGGCGTCTTCCAGGTCGAGGAAGATGATGTCGGCGGCGCCTTTTGCTGCCTTCTCGAACAGCGACGGGTTGGACCCCGGCACGGCAAGCTCTGAGCGGTGCAGACGCGGGGTCGCCTGTTGGATCAGGGTAAAGCTCATGTCGTCGATTTCCTTTCGTTTACTAGTTAACCCGTGGCCCCAAGGCCGGCGGCAATGCAGTTGATGGAAAGCAATAGGGCAGGCTTGTAGCGCTCCCGCTCGGCCTCGGTCGAGGCGCCGCGGAACCGGCGCAACAGCTCGACCTGCTCGCGATTGACCTCGTTGATCATGGGGAGCCGCTCGGCCAGAACCTCGCGATGGCGCGGGAAACGCTCGCCGATCGCGGCGTCGCCGCTCACTCTCCGCACCATCTCCGCCGTCATCCGGTATTCCCTCTCGATCATGGGGAAGATCGTGTCGCGCACTTGTGGCTCGGCGACAAGACCGGAATAGGCGCCGGCTATGTCGACGTCGACGATGAGGAGGGTCTTCTCCACCTCGTCCATGATCAGGCGGAAGAGGCGGGAGTCCCTGAACATGCGGGCGAGCATGGCCTCGCCCTCTTCGCCGCGCACCTCGAGGAAGTTCTGTAGCGCCGAGCCGACCCCATACCAGCCAGTGATGATGTGCCGGTTCTGCGCCCAGGCGAATACCCAGGGGATGGCGCGGAGATCGGCGAGGCTCCGGGCGCCGAAGCGCCGCGCGGGCCGCGAGCCGATATTGAGCAGCGAGATTTCCTCGAGCGGGCTCGCCGATTGGAAATAGGTGACGAGATCGGGATTGCCGACGAGGCGCGTGTACGCGGCGCGCGATGCGCCGGAGAGCGCCTCCATGGCATCGTCGATCTCGGGCCGGGGCTTGAGCGCATCCTCGCGCTCGGATTTCAGCGCGTGCTCGAACACGCTCGCCGCAAGCAGCTCGAGCTGATAACCGGCGGTGCCGCGATTGGCATATTTGGAGGAGACCACCTCGCCCTGCTCGGTGACGCGGAATCTCCCACGGATCGAGCCTGCCGGCTGCGCGGCGATGGCGCGGCCGGTCGGCGCCCCGCCGCGGGATACCGAACCGCCGCGGCCGTGGAAAAAGGCGATCTTAACCCCGGTCTCGTCGCTCACCTTGGTGAGCTGCGACTGCGCCTTCGACAATTCCCAGTTCGACGCGAAGAAGCCGCCGTCCTTGTTCGAATCGGAATAGCCAATCATCACCTCCTGCACGCCGCCCTGCCAATTGGTGCTGCGGCGAACGAGCGGGACTGAGAGGAACTCGCGCATGATGGCGGGCGCGGCGCGGAGATCGTCGATGGTCTCGAACAGCGGCACGATGGGCAGCGGGCAGATCTCGGTGCCTGCCGCGTCGAGATAGGCGCCGGCTTCCTTGGCGAGCAGATAGATGCCGAGCACGTCGGCCACCGAGCGCGTCATCGACAGGATGAAGCTGCCGAAGGCTTCGCGGTCGAGCCGCCCGCGCATCTCCGGCACGAGGCGGAGCATGTTGAGCGTCTCTTCCGCCTCAGGCGAAAGTCCGGCGAGGACACGGTCGCCTGCGCGCGGACGGGCAAGCTCGGCGAGGAGCCATGCCTTCCAGGCATCGGAGTGCGGGTCAGGCGGCTCGCCGCCGCCCTGCCCGGCGGTCGCGCGCCACAAAGCCTGCAACGTCTCGGTGGTGCGCGTGGTGTTCTCGCGAAGGTCGAGGCGCACGGTGGAGAAGCGGAAGAGCTGCACGGCGAAGCGCACGGGACGCACGAGGTCTGCGGCGATCGAGGCGAGATTCGCTTCTTCAAGCGCGTTCTCCAGCACGCGGAGATCGAGGATCAGCTCGTCGGCATTGGCGTAATAGGGCCGTCCCTCGTCAACGCCATTGCCCTCGGTGCGGGCGATGGTCGCGTCGAGCTTGCGCAGGACACAAGTGAGATATTGGCGATAGGCCTCGCCGGGATTGCGTGCCCGAATGGCGACCGCATCGCCTGAGACCTCGAGCTCGCGGGCAAGCTCGGCGCGGAAATTCTCCGGCACCGCGGCAGCGCGCTCGGTGATGGAGAGATAGCGGGCAAGCTCGGTGGTTTGCGCCCGGTAATGCCGCAGGCTCGCAAGCGCGTTCTGCTTGAGCGTCGCCCGCGTGACCGGCGTGGTGACGAAGGGATTGCCGTCGCGGTCGCCGCCGATCCACGACCCGAACTGGAAGAAGGGCGGAACGTCGAAGCGCCTGCCCGGAAAGGACTCTTTCAGGGCGGCGGCGAGCCCGCTCAGAATCTTCGGCGCCATCTCGAACAGCGTCTCGTCGAAGAAATGCAGCCCGCGCAACACCTCCTGCTCGACCGATGGCTTCTCCAGATGCAGCTCTCCGGTCATCCACACGAGCTCGATCTGATCGCGCAGATCGTCGACGAGTTGGGCGCGCTCACGCTCCGTCCAGCGCGGGTTCTCCAGCTCGCGCAAGAGGAGATAGGTCTTGCGGTATTTCTCGAGCACGGTGACGCGCTTCGACTCGGTTGGATGCGCCGTGAGCACTGGGCGGATGCGCAAATTCGAGATGAGCTTCTGGATTTCCTCTGGCCCGACGCCGGCCCGCGCGGCCTCGGACAGAACATGGCTGAAGGTGCCGCGGAGCTCCTCGCGGCCGCGCTCCCGCTCCACCTGACGGCGCCGGCGCATAGCCGCGTTCTGCTCGGCGATGGAGAGAAGCTGGAACCAGATACCTTGCGCCTGCAGCGCCCTGGCCATGAGCTCTGGCGTGACATCGGCAACGGCAGCACCGCCCTTGAGGAGAGGCTCGATTTCCGGCTGATGCCGTCGCGCCACGTCGAGCAGGAGCCCGAACAGAAGCTCTGCGGCCTCACGTGGCGAGGTGCCCGCGATCAGCGCCGGCGCGGAGGCATGATCCTCCGCGCTGCCGAGCTTTTTGACGTCGTCCTTCATGACGGCCCGGCACTCCCGGCGGGGCGATAGGCTCCGCCCATGACTATGTGGCGCCGCGCCTTCAGCTTACAGAACGGCCTGGGGCCTCGACGCGCCGCCGGACAGAACCCGCGCCACGGTCGATCCGAACTCGCTCGGATTTGGCGCAACGGTCAGGCCGCAGGACTTCATGATCTCGGCCTTCTCCGCGGCGCTGTCGCCGACGGCGGAGATGATGGCGCCGGCATGGCCCATGCGCCGTCCCTTCGGCGCCGTGAGTCCGGCAACGAAACCAACCACCGGCTTCTTCATGTTCTCCTTGATCCAGGCAGAGGCCTCTGCCTCCTGCGGGCCGCCAATCTCGCCGATCAGCAGCACAGCCTCGGTCTCCGGATCTTCCTCGAAGAGCACCAGATGATCGAGGAAGGATGAGCCGTTGATAGGATCGCCGCCGATGCCGACCGACGTGGTGATGCCGATGCCGACCGCCTTCATCTGCGAGGCAGCCTCATAGCCGAGCGTACCTGAGCGCGAGATCACGCCGACCTTGCCCTTCAGATAGATGTGACCTGGCATGATGCCGAGCATGGCCTTGCCGGGGCTGATGATGCCGGCGCAGTTCGGGCCGACCATCATCGGCCGCTTGTCCTTGGGGTAGCGGTAGAGGTAGCGCTTCACCCGCATCATGTCCTGAGCCGGGATGCCGTCGGTGATCGAGCAGATCAGCCTGATGCCGGCGTCCGCTGCTTCCATGATGGCGTCAGCGCAGAAGGCAGGCGCAACGAAGGTGATGCTGGTGGTTGCTCCCGTCGCATCCACCGCTTCCTTCACGGTGTTGAACACCGGCAGGCCCTGATGCTTGGTCCCACCCTTGCCCGGCGTCACGCCGCCGACGACATTGGAGCCGTACTCCACCATCTCCTTCGTATGGAAGGAGCCTTTGTCGCCGGTCATGCCCTGGACAATGATCGGGGTCGTTTCGTCGATAAGAATGCTCATGTGACTACTCCCAGCGGGCGCTTACGCCCTCGCCCTTGCAGGTTCTTGCGCCGCATTGCAGGCGGCGACGGCCTTCTTGGCGGCTTCCGCCAAAGTCTCGGCGGTGATCAGCTCAAGTCCGCTTTCGGCGAGGATCCTGCGACCCTCCTCGACATTGGTACCGGCAAGCCGCACCACGAGCGGCACCTTCACGTCCACCGTCTGGCAGGCCTGCACCACGCCTTTCGCCACCCAATCGCAGCGATTGATGCCGGCGAAGATGTTGACCAGCACCGCCTTCACCTTAGCGTCGGACAGAACGAGCTTGAGCGCGGTGGCGATGCGCTCAGGAGAGGCGCCGCCGCCGACATCGAGGAAGTTCGCAGGGCTGCCGCCGGCATGCTTGATCATGTCCATGGTGGCCATGGCGAGGCCTGCGCCATTGACGATGCAACCGATCTCTCCGTCGAGGCCTATATAGTTGAGATTGTGCTCGGCGGCCTGCGCCTCGCGCGGGTCCTGCTGTGAGGGATCATGCATGTCGGCGACGCTGTGACGGCGGAAGAGCGCGTTGTCGTCGAACGACATTTTGGCGTCGAGCGCGAGAACGCGGTCGTCCTTGGTCACCACCAGCGGATTGATCTCGAGCATGGTCGCGTCGCGATCGCGGAACGCGCGATAAGCGTTCATGATCGTGGTCACCGCGCGCTGCACCTGCTTGATGTTGAGGCCGAGCGCGAAGGCGAGCTGGCGCGCCTGGAAGGCCTGGAGGCCAACGGCGGGCTCGACCAACACCTGAAGGATCTCATCAGGCTCAGTTCTGGCGATCTCCTCGATCTCCATGCCGCCGCGGCGAGAGGCAATCACCCTGATGCGCTCCGCTTTGCGGTCGAGCACGTAGCCGAGATAGATTTCCCGCTCGAACGGCTCGGCGACCTCGATATAGACGCGCTGCACCGGCTTGCCCTCGGGCCCGGTCTGGATCGTCACCAGCCGCTTGCCGAGCATGTCGGCCGCCGCCTCGCGCACCTCATGATAGGTCTTGCACAATTTGATGCCGCCGGCCTTGCCGCGGGCGCCGGCATGAATCTGCGCCTTGACCGCCCAGTTCCAGCCGCCGAGTTCGGTTGCGGCATAGACCGCCTGGTCGGGGCTGAACGCGACCGCGCCCTTCGGCACCGGTACGCCGAACTGAGCGAGCAATTCCTTGGCTTGATACTCGTGGACGTCCACGTCTTCCTCCCTTTTGGCTTTTTGGCCGATGCCTGGCAAACGAGCCTTAGCTCAGCTTGCCTTTCACCAGCTCATACGAATCCTCGGTTGCTCCTTCCGCGCCGGCCAGAAGCGTCTCCAGTTCCTTCAGCTTAGCGTCAGCGTAGGCTTTGTCAGTGATGATTTTCGCGTTCGTGTAAACATTTAGCGCCGCACTTCGCAGTGCAGCATAAGCGGCGAGCACGGCAACGCCGGCATCGGAGATCACGCCGAGATTGCCTTTGGCCGACGCGACCGCGGCGAGATCAATGACCTCGCGCGCCGCATGGCAGCAGCGCAGCGGCACGTCGGTGGCGAGCTTGAGCGCGTCTTGGATGGCGGTGCTCCGCTTTTCCTTCTCGGCATCGGTTTCCTTGGGCATGCCGTAAGCGCCCATCACCGCGTCGAACGCCTTGACGTCGTCCTCGATCATCCCGGTGAGCTTGTGACGCAGCGCCTCGGCCTTGGCGAGCAGCGCGCGCATCTCGTCTTCCACTTCGGCGTATTTTTTCTTGCCGATGGTGAGATTGCACACCATGGCGACGAGAGCCGCGCCCATGGCGCCCATGATGGCGGCGGCGCTACCGCCGCCAGGCGTCGCGTTCTGGCTAGCGAGGTCGTCGAGGAATTTCTCGATGGCGCTGTCTTTGATCATTGGCGTCAGGCCATCTCCTTGGCGAGAGCGTAGATATGCTCTGCGTCAAGCACCTGGTCGGGGTTTTCGAACAGCTGTCCGATGCAGGCGCGATGCAGCTTCAGTTTGAGGCCACCGATCCCGAGCGCGCCGAAGCAGAGCTTGCCGTCCCGCTCCTTGCCCTTGTCGGTCGCCTCGATCCCTTCCAGGCCAAGCGGCGGTTGCGCGTTCACATCGGCGACCGCCTCGATGGTCGGGTTGCCTTCCCAGTGCGAGGTCTTGACCAGCTCGATGCCGATGGCGCCGGCGGCAAACACGATCTGCGCGCCCTCGAGGTCCTTGGCGCGCGCCGCCTCGTCGGCGCCCTGCACCGGCCTGACTTTCACGCCGAAGCGGGCCTCGATCGCCTTGGCCGCGTTCTCGGCACGCTCTTTCGAGCGCGAGGTGAGCGAGACGTCGGCGCCTTCCTGGGCGAGCAGCGCCGAGGCGCGCATGCCGACGGGACCGGTGCCGGCGAGCACCACCGCCTTTTTGCCCCTGAGCTTCGTCGCCTTGGCAAGCAACGCCACACCGGCCGCCGCCGTGGTGTTGGAGCCGTTTGGATCGAGCATCACCGCCACGCGAAACGGGCCGAAGAACTTCTTCTTCACGGCTTTGAGCAGCGCTTCGCCCTTCCCCATGTCGCCGCCGCCGACGAAGATCGCGGTGTTCTGCTTCTCCTTGCCGCCGCGGGTGAAAATGGTGCCGTCGACCAGCGTGCCGACATTGTCAGGGGTGACATTGGCGTATCCGGTCACGCGGTCGGCGCCGCCGTCATAGGCAACCACAGTGTCGAACACGCTCGCGTAAGGATCGGTATCGAACAGGAACAGAAGCTTCTTCATTGTCGGCTACTCCACGACGTTCTGCGGCTTGCCGCCGACGAACGCCTCGATATTGTCGATGAGCTGATCGGCAAGGATCTGCATGGCCTCCTGGCTCGCCCAGGCGACATGCGGCGTGAGAATGAAATTGGGCAGCGTCGGATCGAGCAGGACGTTGCCCTCCTTCGGCGGCTCCTTGGTGAGCACGTCGAAGCCTGCGCCGGCGATGGTGCCGCTCTTCAGCGCATCGGCAAGTGCCTGCTCGTCGACAAGGCCGCCGCGCGCCGTGTTGATGAGGATGGCGGAGGGCTTCATCATCTTGAGCTCCTTCGCGCCGATCATGTTCTTGGTCTCAGGCGTGAGCGGGGTGTGCAGGGTGATGACGTCGCTCTCGCGATAGATGGTCTCAAGATCGACGAGCCCAGGCTGCGGAAACACGTCGTAAGGCAGGATGCGCATGCCGAGCGCCTCGGCGCGCTTCGCCACCGACTTGCCGATGGCGCCATAGCCGATGACGCCAAGCGTCGAGCCGGCGACGTCATGTATCGGGTGGTCGAAGAAGCAGAACTGGTTGACCTTGCCCCATCGCCCGGCGCGCACGTCAGCCACATAAGCGAGGAGGTTGCGGCGAAGCGCGAAGATGAGGGCCATCACGTGCTCGGGCACGGTGTTGAAGGCGTAGTTGCGTATGTTGACGACGGTGATGCCGTTCTGTTTGCAGTAGGCCTTGTCGACCACGTCGGTGCCGGTCGCCGCCACCGCGATCAGCTTCAGCTTCGGCAGCTGCTTCAGCGTGTCGGCATGCATCGGCACTTTGTTGATGATGACGATGGTCGCATCCTTCAGTCGCTCGATAATCTCCTCGGGCGTCCAGGTCGCTTCGTATTCTTTATAGCTGTGCTGAAATTCCGGCTTGCGCACATTGGCGCCAACCAACTCGCGATCGAGGAACACGATTTGGTGCTGCACCGAACGAACCCCTTAACTCCGAAACGCTTGCCTTATGCCTCAAACCAAATCCATCACGCCTCGTCCGCTCCATCAGCCTCAAGAGAGGGCGAGACGAGAAGAGAGCTTGTCGGCGAAATTGGCCCTGATGCGCCGCTATCCCCGCGGGCGCGGAAAAGCCTATTCGGCTGCGACTTGCTTGATCTTCGCCTGCGTGCCGTCGCGGAAATGCGATTGCGCCGCCGCGACGCCACTTCCGAGATCGACCTCGATGCCGGTATCGCGCATCGCCATCTCTGCTCCGGCGATCGCGCCGAGCAGCATCAGCTCGTTCAGATCACCGAGATGGCCGATACGAAACAGCTTGCCCGCAACCTGGGAGAGCCCGGCGCCGAGCGCGAGATTGTAGCGTCTATAGGCGACATCGATCACATCAGCGCCGTTGAAGCCGGCCGGAACCATGATTGCGGTCACCGTGTCGGAATGCCATTTCGGCCCCTTAGCGCAGAGCTTTAGGCCCCACGCCTCAACCGCGGCGCGCGCGCCGCCGGCGAGATGATGATGACGGGCGATGACGTTCTCCAGCCCCTCCTCATCGATGATGTCGAGCGCCTCGCGCAGGCCGTAAAGCATCGGCAGCGCCGGCGTATAAGGGAAGTAGCCGGTGGCGTTGGCGCGCATCTGATCGAGGGATGTCGAAATAGGCGTGACGCAGATTGCCGTCCTTCATCGCCGCGAGTGCCTTCTTGCTGGCGCAGACGATGCCGAGGCCGGCGGGAAGCATGAGGCCCTTCTGCGAGCCAGTGATGGCGAGGTCGACGCCCCAATCGTCGAAGCGGAAGTCAATGCTGCCGATCGAGGAGACGCCGTCGACATAGAGCAGCGCCGGGTGCTTGGCGGCGTCGAGCGAGCGGCGGACGGCCGCGACATTGCTGGTGACACCGGTCGCGGTCTCGTTATGCACCACGAGCACGCCCTTGATCTCATGCGTCTTGTCGGCGCGGAGCGCTTCCGCGATGCGATCGGGATTGGCGCCTGTGCCCCACTCCTCGTCCTGCACGATGACGTTGAGGCCGTGGCGCTTGGCGAGCTCGCTCCACAGATGGCTGAACTGGCCGAAGCGGGAGGCAAGTACCGTGTCGCCGGGCGCGAGCGTATTGGTCAGCGCCAATTCCCAGGCGCCGGTGCCGCTCGAAGGGAAGATGACGACCTGCCCCTCTCTCGTCTTGAAGATCTTCTTCATGCGCTCGTAGAGCGGCATGGTGAGCTTGGGGAAATCGGAAGACCTGTGGTCCTCCATGGCGACATGCATCGCCCGCAAGATGCGGTCCGGCACGTTGGTCGGGCCCGGAACGAACAGGAAATTACGTCCCGGCTTTCTCGTTGCCGACATTGGCTACGTTTCCTCCTAAAGTGGGGCTTGCCTTGAGAGAACCTCGGCGGGAGGTGGTAACGTCCGCGTGAGCCCCTGGCAAGCTGCTTGTCTAAAATAGCCCCGTAATGCGCCCGTCCGGGGCAAGCTCGATATTGTTGGCGGCAGGGACCTTTGGCAGGCCCGGCATGGTCATGATGTCACCGCAGATCACCACGACGAATTCGGCGCCGGCCGAAAGCCGCACCTCGCGGATCGGAATGGTGAAGCTGGACGGCGCGCCCTTGGCGTCAGGATTGGTCGAGAAGCTGTATTGCGTCTTGGCCACACAGATCGGCAGGTTGCCGAAGCCTTCCTTTTCCAGATCGGCGAAGCGGTCGCGCACGCTCTTGTCTGCGGTGATGTCGTTCGCGCCATAGATCTCGCGCGCAATGGTCCGCGTCTTGTCCCAGAGCTTCATGTCGTCTGGGTAGAGCGGGTGGAAGTCGCTCGGTTTCGTCTCGATGGTGCGCACCACGGTGCGGGCGAGCTCCTCCGCCCCTGCCCCGCCTTGCGCCCAATGATCGGCAAGCACGCATTCGACGCTCATCGTGGCGCAGAGGCGCTTGAGGAGCGCAAGCTCCGCCTCGGTGTCGGTGGAGAAGCGGTTGATCGACACGATCACCGGCACGTCGTAGCGCCGGAGATTGTTGATGTGCCTCTCGAGATTGGCGAAACCCTTCTCCAGCGTCGCGACGTTCTCCTTCTTGAGATCGTCCTTGGCGACGCCACCATGCATCTTGAGCGCACGGATGGTGGCGACGATCACCACGCAATCGGGCTTGAGCCCGGCCTTGCGGCATTTGATGTCGAAGAACTTCTCCGCGCCGAGATCGGCGCCGAAACCTGCCTCGGTGATCACATAGTCGGCAAGCTTAAGCGCGGCGGTCGTCGCGATCACCGAATTGCAGCCATGCGCGATATTGGCGAAGGGGCCGCCATGCACGAAGGCGGGATTATTCTCCAGCGTCTGCACCAGGTTCGGCGCGAGCGCATCCTTGAGCAGCGCCGCCATGGGGCCAGCGGCTGAGAGGTCGCTCGCCTTCACCGCCTTCTTGTCGCGCGTCTGGCCGATCTGGATATTGCCGAGCCGCCGCTGGAGATCGGCGAGATCCTTGGCGAGGCAGAAGATGGCCATGACCTCGCTCGCAACGGTGATGTCGAAGCCCGCCTCGCGTGGGAAGCCGTTGGCGGCGCCGCCGAGCGCGGTGACGATTTCCCGCAGCGCCCGGTCGTTCATGTCGACTGCGCGGCGCCACGTCACCCGGCGCGTGTCGATGTCGAGCTTGTTGCCCCAATAGACGTGATTGTCGATCAGCGCAGCGAGCAGATTGTTGGCGGCGCCGATGGCATGGAAATCGCCGGTGAAATGGAGGTTGATGTCCTCCATGGGCACGACCTGAGCGTAGCCGCCGCCGGCAGCACCGCCCTTCATGCCGAAGCAGGGGCCGAGGCTAGGCTCGCGCACGCAGACGAGCGCCTTCTTGCCGATGTGATTGAGCGCATCGCCGAGACCGACCGTGGTGGTGGTCTTGCCTTCGCCGGCAGGCGTCGGCGTGATGGCGGTGACCAGGATTAGCTTGCCGTCGGGCCGGCCTGTGAGCGAGGCGATATAGTCGAGCGAGATCTTCGCCTTGTAGTGGCCGTAAGGCAGGACATAATCCGCCGGAATGTCGAGTTTCTCGGCAGCGACCTCCACGATTGGCCGCATCTTGGCCGCTTGCGAGATTTCGATGTCGGATTTTGGCTTCTGGTGCTGATCGGTTGTGCGCGTGCCCGGTTTCTCGGCACTTTCACGCGGCTGGACTGACATAAATCAATTTACCCCAGGGGTTAACGGCACGCCCGTCGTGCAACTCGATTAGGCAACCTAATTCATTCGCTTGGCTTGTGACAACGGTATTGCGTGGTCCCTCCCCATCACTTACTGCACCGGTTTGTGAGGGAATCCGGGCATTGTGATTCAATTACATTCCCGCTGATAGCCCCCCGTCCCCATTAGTCCGGTGCCAATTCCGGTGCCAACCTTTCAGGTTTGCTGTGGCCGTTCGCCTTCCTCTTGTGGTCGAGTAGCAATGGTGGTCGCAGTACTTTGGCCGTTATTCTTTCGCGATCGTCCCGTGTGCCACAAGCGGACATGAGGCGGCGGTATGGTTAATTTGGTGGCGCGCCTCCTAAGCTTTTTGGCCGAGCAATTCCCCATGGTTCAGGGAAGGGCGGCAAGGAACCATTGCTGACACACGGAGCCCGGTGATATCTTGTTGATGCGTCTGGCCTTCATGGAGGTCAGGGCTATGTGTGTCTCCCGCAAGAGACGTATCGAAGTTTCGTTTCCCAATCTTCGCCCGAGCTGACCGCCCCGCGTTTGAGAGCAGGGACGAACATGCTCGTTTGCGAACAGCTAGCCTAGGGAGGATGCAATGAGAAGATTGTTCCTGATCCTGAGCCTGTTGTTGCCCGTTACAATGCTTGGTAGCAGCGCTTCATTGGCGCAATCCAAACTCGACGCGAGTATCCTTTCTTATGACGGTAAGGATTTTGTCCGAACCGAAACAACCTTGATGAACAATGGACAATCCGCCGTAAATACAAAGCTTGAGCATGATAGCGCGGCCTACAAAGCCTTGGTCGGAAAACACTCCTACATTGGGCCAGCGACCGTTTTTGGTCGAGACTACCAAGCCGACTACGCACCGCTCATCGGTAAAGACGGCAAATTGACCGGCGCTCTGTTTGTGGGCGTCCCGAAATAGTCGATGACCCCCGCGTTGGGGCTGGCGCGTACAAGTAACTGAGTTGCACTTGAGTGTGCGGCCCTGATGGCCGCGCACTTTCACTTGTGGCTTTGCAGCGCGAACGTCTGCTTTGGGTCATTAGCGGACATACTGACAAGTCCGCGCCATGTCCGCTTCACCCCCAAGAGCGGACATGCTCAGAGTTGGCATCAATGTGCGCAAAGTGCCAAAAGCGGACCTAAGGGTGAGGTGAGCAACTCGACTTAGATCAGGCGCCGCCGTCACGAACAGCTTGATGACCTTGTCACGCGCTGCATCACGCGCGAGCCGGGTTCGCTAGGGAAAGCGAAGTCTTATTTTTTGATCTCCCAGGTCGTGTTATGCGGGATGTCCATGGCGGTATACCCACCAGCGCCAGCCAGTGCAGGCAGCGCGTTGCAAGCGAATGGCTCGCTCCCGGTGATTCCCGCGTATTTGCCAGTGCCGCCCGTGATGATATGGGTGCCACAAGCACCCTTCTCCCCCATTGACTTATCGACGTCACGCGTATCAAAGGTCGAGAAGATTTTGTCACCGTCGCTATCAGCCAATACGCAGGCGCCGTCGATATATTTCTTGTCGCCCGCGGCGACACTCAGCGCTGTGCAACGTGCTGACATCTTGTCGAACATCTTCTCGCCCTTCATGTTTTCGGTGGTGCCGACCGCCTCCAGCAGGGTGGCCGTGCCGAGGGGGAGAACGTCAAGGCTCATCAAAGGCCGAAAAACGAAGTGCGTCACGTAGGGCGTGGTACCCTTCTTTTCCATCGGGTCTCCCAGGACAACACCGGGGGCAAAGGCCATCATCACTGCGGTGGCGGTGATTGCGCTCAAGGCTAGGGGCTTCATTGGTTCCTCCCTGGCTAGAAGCGGACACGAAAAGAGCCCCGCCGCAGGGAGAAGAGAGGTGCGCCGGGGCTAGGTTGCAAAGTGCGCAAGCGCGGCAAGATCGTTGGCATCAAAGGGCTCTGTGCTGACCGCGCGGACTGAAATCACTGGCTGCGCTAGGCCGAGTGCGGGTATTCTTGGCGATTTTGGCTCACCGCTCATCATCCGTTTGGATGAGGCCGCTATTTTTTGACAATGACCAAGAATTCGAGCGGGAGTGTGGGTCCTCGCAGGCTCGAATGTCCGCTTTGGGTCATTAGCGGACATTAGCGAGCGAACTAGGGATGTCCGCTTTACCCCTGAAAGCGGACATGCTCATCGTCGGCATCGATGTCTGCTAAGTGCCAATAGCGGACAATCGGCCAATTCGCCATGCTGTACAATTCGGCGATCTTTCGCGCGTAGTGAGTGAGGTCGTTGTAGAGGATCGTCGAGTGCCAGGCGATGACGAGGTCCTTGACCGGCGAGACGTAGAGCCCTGATGCGGTTACTCAGCGGCCAATCGGCTTCGAACCTAGCCAGGCACGGCAAAAGGCAACGGTAAACGTCCGCTTCGGATCAAAAGCCGACGTTGCGTCGACCTCGCTTGAGGTGTGCTTCGTGCCATAAGCGGAAAAAACACGCGATCGACACGTCCGAGCCTCAAGACCCGAGCGGAGCGCCGCCTTGGGGTCTGCGTGTCGTAAGCCGTGACGACCAGAACACGCCACCTGGCGCCCACTTCCGAATCATGGGGAACTTGTTTACGCCGCGCTACTGCTTATGGTCAGCGCCAAGCTGCAATCGCCCAGCTGGTCGTCACATCATTCGTGATGCTCATCAACGAGAGATCAATAAAAGCTGCAGGCTGGGAGCTCCAGATCACCTAGATGGCACTTATTACTTAGGTCTGTTACTGGATTCATAGCATGCAACGAAACTCAACTAACACTCGTAACAGCCACGAGCATCTTTTATTTAAGGCGTTGCAACAGGTCGAATTTGGTCGTCTGACCCTCATTTCGCCGGAAGGACAACGACGGGAATTTATCGGTACTTCTAAGGGCCCGGCCGCACATTGGATACTATATGATCAGGGAGTACTATCAGAGGTAGTGGCGCGCGGAGAGATTGGTTTTGCAGAGAGTTATATCGAGAAGCGCTGGGATAGTGACGACTTGGTGCTGCTGATTACCTTTTTTTTGCTCAACTCGTCGGCATTGGAGCGTTATTTCCATGGCAGGCCATTTCATTCATTGAGCCTCCTCTTCAGCTATTGGCTATCCGTCAATTCATTAAGCGGGAGCCGCCGCAACATTAAGCGGCACTATGATCTTGGAAACGACTTTTATTCATTATGGCTTGACGACAGCATGACCTATTCATGCGCTCTGTTTGAAGCAGATGCCGACCGGAGCCTCGAGGATGCTCAACATGCAAAATATCAACGTATCCTCAATAAATTGGAAGCCAAGCCTGACGATCACATTCTGGAAATTGGCTGTGGCTGGGGAGGATTTGCAGAAGTAGCCGCACAGAAGGGATCGCGCGTTACGGCTATTACGCTTTCGATGGCACAGGCGGATTATGCGCGTGAGCGTCTACGACACCAGGGCTTGGACAAATTGGTTGTCGTTCAGCTCAATGATTACCGCGAGATAGAAGGGCGATACGACCATATTGTCTCCATCGGCATGTTTGAGCATGTTGGCCGCCGCTACTGGCCTGCATATTTTCGAACCATACGCAAGCTGCTTTCTCCCGGAGGCAAAGCTATAGTTCAGTCAATCACGTTGGACGACAACTTATTCGAAAAGCTAGGCAATACGACAGGCTTTATAGAAAAATATATATTCCCCGGCGGCTTCCTGCCGTCGAAACGGCGATTTCGCGCGGCCGTCGCCCAGGCCGGACTAACATTGCATGAACTTTATTCTTTCGGTCAGGACTATGCGCGCACTCTGACTTGCTGGTCGGAACGTTTTGAATCGCACTTGGAGAAAGTGAAAGCGATGGGCTACGACGAGCAGTTTATTCGCATGTGGCGCTTTTACTTCGCCAGTTGCATCGCGGCATTTATCAGCAAGCGCACTGATGTCATGCAGAGTGAGCTTACGCATGCATCTTAGTCTAAGTGACGCACAATAACGCCGGCCAGCCACCCAGGGGTTGATTTGGACATACTGGCAAATCCACCAGCGGTGCGTCCTCTCCCTAGGTCGAGAGGGAGGCCAAACCGGTGACGTAACATGCCTCGCAGGCAAACATTTTTCCGAAGGCTCGACTGCACACTCGTCTGCTTCTTGTGTCGCAGCAAGCGCCGGGACCGCGGCGAGCGGCAGAGCGAAGGAAATCTGCCTCGACTGCCGACAGCAGCCTCCTGCTGATGAATGCGGTCAGCCGCTGCCGCATTCTTCCAGCAATGATACAGAGGTCGCGCACAGACTATAAGCAGCGGAGTCGGACGGTGCGATGTCAGTCCCGCGTCCGGCCAGCACGAAGTGGAATACCGACGAGTTCGATCGGCACCAGCGTGCGCAGCCGCTCGTCCACCACGATAGAAACGCGATCGCCGTAGCGGGCCAACCGTCGCAGCAGCTCCTGTAACTTCGGCAGGTGCGGTGACGTAAAGGCCTCGATGTGCAGCGAAAGGCTGGCATGAGGGTGCTTGAGGAACCGCTCCAGGTCCGGCGCAGCGCGCTTGAAGAACCCATCGTCGGGCGAGCCTTTCAGGCAGATAACGAGATCCGGCCAGCCCGATTGCCGCAGCGAGAGCGTGACCTTGCCGTTTGCGAGGTCGCCGCCGATGGCGCTGCGCAGCCTATCCACCCACAGCTTCACCACCGAGGCCTCGATCGGCTCCGAGGTCAGGCGCCGCTCGGCAAAGTCGCGCATGGACAGGCCCACAATCCAGTCCGAGATCACGGTGGGGACGCGCGAAGGCATCAACCAAGGCATCGAGCGCAGGAAATGCCACACGCGACTCGGGCCTCCAGGGAGGATGCCTTTGCGAATCAGCCGCCACAGAATGCCCAGCGCCTCTCGCGGCGCGTAGCCTCGCCGCGAGCGGATGCCAAGCGACTCCCGCGGCGCGCCGCCGCGGTACACCGGACTCCCCAGGTGGCGCAATTTGTTCCTGATGCGCAGCGCGATCTCGCGGTCGGCCAGCAGGCGGCGGTACAGGGCGATGTAGGACTCGACCATTGCGTCGTAGGGCATACCCTTGGGAATGACGTTGGTACCGGGCCGCGTGTTGTCTGATGCGTGCTCCAGCGGGCTCAGTCGGCCCTCCTTCGCCAGCCGCTCGTAAAGCGGTGTCTTGGGCAAGGCGGTGAGCAGCCCGATCATGGCCGACTGGATGCCCGCGTCGGTGATGAAACGGTACTGGTGCTCGAAGCTATCCAGGGTGTCGTTATCGAAGCCGATGATGAAGCCGGCCAGCACGTCGATACCGTAGGAGTAGATGCGCCGCAGTGATGTAAGTATGTCCTCGTGCAGGTTCTGAGTCTTGAATGTCTCCTTCAGGCTGGCGGGATCGGGGAACTCGATGCCGATGAACACCCAGCTGAAGTTGGCGGCGCGGAATAGCTCGAGTAGGTCCTCGTGCTGCGCCATGTTGAGTGTCGCCTCAGTGCCGAAACTGAACCAGTAGTTGTGTTTCTCCTGGTACTCCTTGAGATACTGCAGCAACTTCCTGGCCATGGGCAGGTTGCCAATCAAGTTGTCGTCCACGAAAAATGCGCTGCGTACGTTGAAGCGGCGCAACTCGTCCAATTCGCGGCCGATCTGCTCCAGGTTCTTCACCCGTGGTTTGCGGCCGAACATCACGATGATGTCGCAGAACTCGCAGCGGAACGGGCAGCCGCGTGAGAACTGCAGCGAGGCACCGGAATAGCGCTCCATTTTGAGCAGATCGAAGCGAGGTGTGGGCGAATCGGTCAGCGCGACCGTGCCTGTCTCGTGGTACAGGGGCTTGGGCGCGCCCTGCTCGAAATCGGCACAGAACTGTTTCCAGATGTACTCGGCCTCGCCGGCCACGACGCTGTCAACCAGCTCCGCGTATTGCTCGGGGCACAGCGACCCATAGCTACCGCCCGCTACCACATAGTGCCCACGGGCGCGGTAGTAGGAGAGCAGCTCTTTCTGGCGTGAAAACTGGATCCCCATGCCGCACACGCCGACGATGTCCGCCTCGGGCGACAGCGGGATGGGCTCGATGTTCTCGTCCACGATCTTCACGTCCCAATGCGGAGGGCAGAGCGCCGCAAGCGTGGCCAGGCCAAGAGGGGGATTGATAGCCCGCTGGCCGGGCAGGATCGTGCTCAGCATCCACTTGTAACTCCAAAAGCTTTCAGGAAATCGCGGGTTGATCAGCAGCAGGCGCATGAAGTGTTGCTTCACCCTCGGCTGGCTTGAAATGGCATGCGATAACACCTTAACAGCCGATCGCGAGGGCGATACCGGTCAACCCGAACTTGCTGTAACGCGATGGAAGCCGTATCGCGCCATCCATGTCAAAGCAAGTGAGGGTAGATTTCCCGAGTGACCCCCGCTACACGCGGTCAGCTAGGTTGGCATGCCCTAGCTGTGCAATCAAGCGCTTGGGTGTCCAGCACTTTTCTTATCGATCGTCCTGCTACGAAGTGAGTTCCTCTTTTGAGAGAGAACGAGAGCAGCCGGCGCGAAGTGGTTTGAGATCGCGTGTGAGCACACCGAAAACGACGCACAACGCAGAGAGAATCACGGGCACAATCGACGCCGGAGCTCATTAGAATGACCGGTCGGGCCGTAGGGCGCTAAACAAAGCCGAGAAAGAGGATGTCATCAGCCGCAACAACGCTCAACGCCTTCATCCACCGTGTCGGTGGGATCGCCACCCCCTTCTCGATCGAATTGCCGGACGGCGAGATGCGGAACATTGGCAGAGGCAAGCCCGAGTTTCACGTCTGGCTGCGCAACGAGCGGGCGCTCAGGGCGCTGCGCACGCTCGATGAGACAGAAATTGCTGAGGCCTATCTTCACGGCGACATTGACCTTGACGGCGACATGCTTAAGCCCTTTGCGTTACGCGCTAAGCTTGACGACCGTCGCCCTATCCTTACGGCATGGCGCTATATCCAGCCCCTTCTTTTCGGGCAGATCTATACGAACCAGCGCGCGATCGTTTCGCATTACGACGCCCATACAAAGCTGTTCTTGAGCTTCCTCGATCCTGTAGTGCCGGCTTATACACAAGGTGTTTACGCTTACGATGAAGAGCCACTCGCCAAGGCGCTCGAGCGAAAGTTCGAATTTGCGATGACCAAATGCGAGCTTGGGCAGGGCAAGACGGTGCTTGAGGTCGGGCCCGGTTGGGGTGCGTTTGCGGACTACGCATTGCAGGCCGGCGTCAGTTTCACCGGTATCACCATCTCCGAGGTGTCGCGGTCGTATCTCAGAACGAAGTTTGACAACTTCGTTGGCCGGTTCAAAATCCTGCTCGTCGACATTCTGGAATATCAGCCAGACGAGCAATTCGACGCCATCGTAATCATGGGAGCAATGGGGCCCTTTCCGCAATATGAGCGCGTGCTCAGGAAACTTTATCAGCTGCTAAAGCCTGGGGGGCGCGTATTCCTGGACCAGAGCGCTGCGCTTAAGAAATACAAAACCTCGACCTTCATGGTGCGGCACATCTTTCCCGCCAACCCCTTTCTCATCCTTGATGACTTCTTAAACAAGCTCGCCAGAACTAAGCTCAAGCTCATGGAGATGCATAACGACCGCTGGAGCTATCACCTCACCTTCAGGCAGTGGGCGAGGAACCTCGAGGCCAACAAGGACTATGTGCAGCGGACGTTCGGCGACTTCGAGTACCGCAAGTTCCGCCTCTATCTCTGGGGCGCGGCTTACGAGTTCCTCGCCCGCAACCTCGATTGCTACCGAATGATCCTCTATAAGCCGAAAGATGATATTCAGGATCACTTAGGTAGGGCAGTTTTGGTGACGAGGGACGGGCTGCGCAGATCAATTTAGGATTTGACGTCCGTTCTGGATCATTCTGCGACATCAGCTGGCCATGCGCTGATGTCCGAAATTTTAGCGTGGAACCAGACATTGAACTGCGCTGCGCGAAGGTCGTTGAAGTGCCAAAAGCGGCCATGCAACAACTGTGGCGGCGGATGCGCTACTCAGCAGCAGCTCGGATGTCCGAAGAGGCACCACGGCGCGTGGATGTCGCTACGACCGACGCGTGTAAGGGTTAAGAGCTAGAACCCTTTCTCGGCGGCCAACCTAGATGAACACGTCTTGCGCGGTCACACCGCGAACCACCCTCCCAATGTCCGGTTTGGGTCATTAGCGGACATTGGTGAGGGTATCAGGGATGTCCGCTTTACCCTCAGAAGCGGACATGCTCATCGTCGGCATCAGTATCTGAAAGCTGGAAACTGTAGGTCAAGCACGAGCCCCAACGCGGTCACGCGGCCTTTGAAGTCACCAAGTGTAGCGTCAGCGCCACTATCCCCCGTAGTGGGCAAACAATGCTTAATGTTGCGGTTTATGATGCTGAGAGAACCACGCCGGTCCTGACTCAATACGCAAAACCTTTTGCCCTACCCCCCCCCGGCTTGTTGTTTGGCTTCTTGGGGCCTAGTGGCTCGCTGCGGCTTGTATTTTCATCACCGGGCCGGCGATCGTATCCGCTCCCACGCTCAGCCATCGAGCTGTCCCCTAATCCACTCTTCGGAACAGTGGCGGTGAACCGGGATTAGGCTCTCGCCGTCCGGTGTGACGGTCTGATTGACGGGGTTGTCGGATTCGGCCGTACCGCCACAATGGGCGCAAACACACTCTTGGGCGGATACCCCCGCCGTACCCGAAACACCGAAACATTGGCTGTTTTCCGGGCCCTTTGTTTCCGCCGTTGTTTCGGTGTTTCGGGTGTTCTGGGGGAAGCCGGCCAAGGGTATGTAGCGGAAGGCCCGTTCGAACATCGCCATCGTGTAGCCCTTGAGGGTGACCTCGCCGAAGCGGACCTGCTTCGGCTTCACCTCGAACGGTTTGAGCAGGCTGGCGAGCTGGAGCTGAGTGATCACTTTGAGGGTGCGGGGCATCTCCGCCCATGGCCGATCTTCCATGTTGCCAAGCTCCTTCACGAGCTGCACGGAGGATATGCGGTCAAGGCGGAGTTGCTCGAAGGTGTCCTTGATGTCCTTGAGTAGCTCGACGGCGAAGCTGGCCTCATCGTCTCGGCGAGATATCTCGACCGCGGCTGATCGCGCCTCGCTGCCCATGCCGCAGATCTCGGCGATCGCCAGCATGGTGCGCCAGTTGGCGGCGAGTCGATTGGTGAAGCCTTCAGGTGGTCGCGGTCGGTGGTTCTCGATCTTCTCGAGATTGTCCTGAGCGAAGCGCTTGAGCCGGCGCCGGATGCCGGCTAGCTCATCATCGTCTCTGTGTGAGAAGTCATCGACCTTGTCGGCCGGCAGCTTCCGCTGCATCTGCACCACGATCGACCGGCTGAGGGTCGTATCAGGAAGGCGCGCGCCCTTGAGCCCGATCGCCTTCGGTCCGAACGTCTCGAAGAATTCTGGCTCGTTGGTCTCGGGATTGCAGCGAGGAACGCCGGCGCCGCGGGTCCAGCCGGAATTGATGACGGCCCTCAGCTCGGGATTGCTCCTGAATTCGCCCTCGGCCTCATCGAGAATTAATGTCGGTTGCCATGCGGAAATCATGCGGTAGATAACGGCCGGGCTCGTGTCGACCAGGATGGCGCCGCGCGGCACCATCAAGTTGATCAGGCCGAGCAAGGTGCTCTTGCCGCAGTTCGCTTCGGGGCTCTGCACGAGCAGGATCGGCGAGTGAACCGCGATATCGTGAGCCCAGGTGAATGTGACCCATAGGGCCGTTGCGAGGGCGCCGTCATCTTCGACCATGACATATCGCTTGATGCAGCGAGTGATGTCCTCGACTAGGGCTCCGCCGTCTACGGGCTCAGGCCAGGACTCGACTTTCCAATAGTCTCGCTCGGTGATCCTGCCCGATGCCGTCCTCTTCCGGCGCTCAGCCCGCTCCTTGTCGAGGGCGGCTATGCTGACGCCTAACTCCTCCGCCGTCTCCCTCCGCGCCCGGTCGTATTCGAGGTGATCCATCGCCACCAAGCGCGAGATCTTGGCCTCCTGCTCTTCGGGTGTGGGCGCGGTGCCATCGCGCTTGATGTAGCGATCGGCCTTCCTCGCATCGGCTTCGCGCTTCTTGATCTCGGACAACGGGACGAAGCGGGTGACCTTGGGATCGTCGGGAGGACTGCCGATCATGGCGCCACCTCTTCGATCAGGATCTCCGCGGTGGAGCTCGGCCGCTCGATCGCCCGCTTGACCCGCTCGGCGTGTTTGACATCGGCGAACACGAGACGCCGGCGGCCGAGGTAGGACGCGGCCGCGGACATCTTGGCGATGACAATTCCAACCCGATCGGCTTTGAGCCAGGAGATCGGGTCGGCATGGATGCACAGGCCGGCGCCGGCGAAGTAGGTGGCCGGGTTGAAGATGTCGTCGAGATCGCCGATGCAGAAGCCGGTGCCGACCCAGGTGGCGAAGCGGTCGGCGTCGATGTCCCAGGCCACCAGATCGACCGGCTCACCTTTGTCGGTGCAGCGGAATATAAAGAGCCGGCGATCGCCGTCAGCTAACTCGGCGAAGGTACCGCGCGGGCAAATCTTGCCGGTGCAGGCGGTGATGGAATAGGGCTGGTAGAGCGCGCTTTCGCGGATGCCTTCGCCGAGTAGCCAGCGAATTTCATCATCGCTTGGGAACGGCCAGGACCTATGTTGCGCGCCAAGGCCCTCGATGGTATTCAGCATGTGCCTTTGGTTCCTGTAAAAAAAAGAGGCCGAAGCGGCTGGTGACCGCCTCGGCCTCAGGTTTCAACCTCTACGCAAAGTCTGGAATATCGTCGTCCAGCTCTTCGGCCATGCTCTTAGCGGGTGTGGCCGTTTTCTTTGCCGGCTTCAGCCGGATGCCACCAACGCGCTTGCCGCCGTATTTCACGGTGTGGTCGGGATAGATAGCGATCTTGCCGCCGACCGCGGCATCAGTGTCACGACCAAAGAGCTGCTCGAGCGCCTCGCTGGTCGTGTCGTTCAGCACTAACTTTTTTGACCAGCCCTCAAAAGAGACGCAGAGCTTGATCTTCTGATCCTCGCCGACACGTTCCGGCGAGATATCTTCGATGATCACGATGTGCTCGCGATCCTCGAGATCGGCGACCTTGAGAAAACTGCCGCCGCGGTATTCAGCAAACTTCGTCCTTCTGTTTAGGATTTTGTATCGGTGCCATCGGACCATCCGATGAACTCCGTCACGAGTTGCTCGAACACGCGCGTCGGCATCGACTTGGATTCGCCGACTTGGCGCCACTCGCCTGAACCCGCTGGGACCATGTGCGAGAGGCGAACTAGCTCGCCGCGATGACTGGACACAAAATCGCCGCGCAGCCGGCTGCCATCGCCGATATCAATTTCGGCGAACTTGTGCCGCGGCCACCATCGGGCATGTTTGCGCGGTGGTGCCTTGGCGATGGCTTCTTCGAGATCGATCTGCTCGGACATCACGCCACCTCCTTGCCAAGCATGCGCTGGAAGGCGGCGATCGGAACAACCCAACGCCGGCCGAGTCTGATCGCGGGGATCTCGCCGCGACGAGCTGCCTCGTAAGTTTGATTGCGGCCTATGCCCAGGCGCCTGCCGGCGTCCGGCCATAGGTCGATCGTCTGCCGTGGTTCAGTCAAATCAATCATAACTTTCTCCTTTCTTCGAGAAAGTCATACCTACCAGAGCCCGATGCTAATTGACAAGACATTCTTGTATCTGTAAGAAAGTCTTTCCAACACAAGAAGGGAGCAGAAAACATGCAGCAAGGAAAAAGGATGGGGCGCCCTATCCGCCCCGGTGTGCCGGGTGCTCGAATCTCGCTAGGGCTCAAGGTTACGGCGGAGATCAAGAACAAGCTCGATGAGGCGGCCCGCCTCAACGGACGGACGCAGAGCCAGGAGGCAGAATTTCGCCTGGAGCAATCTTTCGGGCATCAGGGCCTGCTCGCCGAGATCATGATGCTGACCTACGGACCGAAGTGGGGCGAGTGGTTCGCCGAGCTGGCTCAGCAAAACCGGGTGAAGTTCAAGAAGGGAGGCACCGCTCGTTTCCGTAAGCGTATGAACGAATATTTCGACAGCCTGGAGGAGGGGGATAAATGAGGGGGAACATCACGCGCCGCGGCAAGCATAGCTGGCGGATCAAGTTCGACGTCGATGGTGTCGCCGGCGAACGCCAGATCCGCTATGTGACCGTGAAGGGCAAGCGGGCAGACGCCGAAGCCGAACTCGCCCGGCTGCTCAATGATGCCCACAAGGGAACGCTGATCGACCACTCGATGGTCACGGTCGCCAGCTATCTCCGATCCTGGCTCGACAGCAAGATCGACATCACCGCCGTCACCCGCGAGCGATATTCGGAGATCATCGACAACAGAATCGTGCCGGTGCTCGGCGCCGTCGAATTGCAGAAGCTCAAGCCGAAGCACGTTCAGGATTGGCTAACTGGTCTGAGCAAGAGCGGTGGCCGGCGCCATGGTCAGGGTCTGTCGGCTCGCACTGTCCGCCATTGCTACCGGGTGCTGTGGGGCGCTCTCAAGCAGGCCGTCAAGCTCGAGCTGCTCGCCCGCAACGTGGCCGACGCAGCAACTCCACCGCGGCTAAAAGACAGCGAGGTCGAGATCCTGACTCCCGACCAGATCAGGGCCGTCAGGGAGGCCCTGAGAGGCCACAGGCTCGGGCCGATCGCGAGCCTCGGTCTTGCTAGCGGATGCCGCCTAGGTGAAATCTTGGCCTTGAGATGGGGCGATCTCGATGGTGCAGTCCTCACCGTCGGGCGGAGCCTGGAGCAGACAAAGGCCGGCCTGCGGTTCAAGGAACCGAAGTCGAGGCATGGTCGCCGGAAGATCTCGCTGCCACCTCGGGGGATAGCCGATCTCGCCGAGCACCGTGGCGATATTTTGCGCCTGCCAAGCGCATTAGTTTTCTGCAACCCGGACGGCTCCCCGATCAGACCGCACTAACACGAGCGTCATGTGGCACCGGGAGATCCGGCGCATCAAAGGGGTGCCGAACGTAACCTTCCACGCCTTGAGACACACACACGCCTCGGCCCTCATTAAGGCCGGCATCGACGTGGTGACTGTCAGCCGGCGCCTAGGGCATAGCTCGCCGGTCGTCACGTTGAAAGTTTACGCCCACTTATTCGGCGACGGTGCCGACACGGATGCAGCCAACGCCATCGAGAGGATGATGAAATAGGCTCGGTGCCAATCCGGTGCCAATTTCCCGATTTGTTCGACAGAGAAGCCCGGACCTCCGGGCTTTTTTGTTGTCTGTAATTAGTTCGCTTGCCTTGATGCAATCGTCTGTGCGAGGTCAGCGCCCGTTGGGAGTCCGCGAAATGTCGTCAGTCGAGCTCTTGAAATCGATGTTCCAGGCTGCGGTTGACGCTGCCCTGCCCTCGATTTGCGTGCCCCGCCATCTGCCGCCCCGGCCGAAGGGCCGCACGGTGATCATCGGCGCAGGCAAGGCGTCTGGCGCCATGGCCAAGGCGCTGGAGGACGCCTGGGAGGGCCCGCTCGAAGGACTGGTCGTCACCCGCTATGGCTATCGCGTGCCGATGGAGCGCCTGGAAGTGGTTGAGGCCGCTCACCCGGTCCCCGACGCCGCCGGCCGCGACGCGGCAAAGCGCATCTACGACCTCGTGCAGGGACTGACCAAGGACGACCTCGTGCTCTGCCTCATTTCCGGCGGTGGCTCGGCGCTACTCGCGCTTCCCGCCCAAGGCGTGAGCCTCGAGGACAAGCAGGCGGTGAACAAGGCGCTGCTCAAATCCGGCGCCACCATCAGCGAGATGAACACGGTGCGGAAGCATCTCTCCGCCATCAAGGGCGGCAGGCTCGCCGCGGCAGCCTCCCCCGCCAAGGTGATCGCGCTGATGATCTCCGACGTTCCTGGCGACGATCCTTCGATCATCGCCTCTGGGCCCACGGTGCCCGATCCCTCAACCAACAAGGATGCGCTCGACATCATCGAGAAATACAAGATCGACGTGCCGGCGAGCGTGCTCAAGCGGCTCAAGACCGCCGACGAGACGCCGAAACCAGGCGATTCCCGGCTTGCTCAAGTCGAGAACGTCATGATCGCCACGCCCCAGGCCTCGCTCGAAGCAGCCGCCGCGGTCGCGCGCAAGGCCGGCGTGAAGCCCGTCATCCTCGGCAACTCGATCGAAGGCGAATCCCGCGACGTTGCCCTGGTGCACGCCGGCATCGCGCGGCAATGCGCCATGCGCGGCCAGCCGGAAGCGCCACCTTGCGTGCTGATCTCAGGCGGCGAGACCACGATCACGCTGAAGGGCAAAGGCAAGGGCGGCCGCAACACCGAGTTCCTCCTGGCACTCGCCATGGCGCTCGACGGCATGAAGGGTATCTACGCTCTTGCCGGCGACACCGACGGCATCGACGGCTCGGAGGACAATGCCGGCGCCATCATCACACCTGACACGCTTCTCCGCGCTGAGAAGGCCGGCCTCAACGCCAAGGCCATGCTCGCCGACAACGATCCCTGGACCTTCTTCAAGGGGATCGGCGACCTGCTCGTCACCGGCCCGACGCTGACCAACGTCAACGACTTCAGGGCAGTGCTGGTGGAGAAGCGCTAAGTGGCCAGGCCTTTCGACCGCCGCTTCGAGGCGGCGCTGTTCGCTGCCGCCGACATTTCTTTCCTGAGCGCAACGATCTCGACCTTCAGCTCCTGAACTTCGCGCACCAAGGGCGCAGTCTCCTCATGCATCAGGTCTCGCTCGGCGCGCTGCGTCAGTTCCCGTTCGGCCTGCCGCTCGGAGGCCTCCGCCTTGGCGTGTTCCTCCTGCATGGCGTTGACGATGATACCGATGAAGAGATTGAGCACCCAGAAGGTGGTGATGATGATGAAGGGGATGAAGAAAAAGAGCGCGTAAGGGTGCACCTTCCTGATCGGATTCACCACGTCGTTGGTCCAGCCTTCGAGCGTCATTATGGTGAAGAGCGTGTAGAGCGACGTGCCTAGCGTGCCGAACAGATCGGGGAACTCCTTGCCGTAGAGGTTCACCGCCATCACCGCGCTCACATAGAAGACGAGGGCGATGAGAAGCAGAATCGAGCCCATGCCTGGCAGCGCGCCCAGCAGGCCGCCGACCACGCGCTGGAGCGAGGGCACCGCCGTGATCAGCCGCAGCAATCGCAACACGCGGAGCGCGCGCAACACCGAGAAGGCGGCGGTAGCCGGCGCGAGCGCCACGCCGACCACGAACACGTCGAACAGGTTCCAGCCGTTCTTGAAGAAGGCGCGCCCCTGCACGATGAAGCGCGCCACGATCTCAATCACGAAGACCGCGATGACCAGGCGATCGAACACGGTGAGGAAGGCGCCGTAGCGCGCCATGATGCTTTCGCTCGTCTCGAGCCCGAGCGTGATCGCGTTGAGCACGATGAGCGCCATGATGAAGCGCTCGGTGCGCGGGTCCTCGACGATACTGCGCAGCCAGTCCAACAGCCTATCTCCCATCAGTCCCATTGCCGCCAATCTTGGCGTCCGCGCCTAGCATGCCGCTGGAATATGGGAAAGACGGGAGGCGAAGAGAATGAGAAGCCCGCCGCGGGGGGCGCGGCGGGCTCTGCCAAGGCTTAGGGGATGAATGGACAAACCCGAAAGCCGTTAGCCATGCATCAGAACCGCGTCGATCACATGGATGACGCCGTTCGACTGCATCACGTTCTTGATGGTGATCTTGGCGGCGTCGCCCTTGGCGTCCCACACCCACAGAGCGCCGTCCTTGGACTCGAAGGTCAGATCTTCGCCCTCGACGGTCTTGAGCGTGGTCTTGCCGCCGTCCTTCTTGACCATCGCCATGATGTCCTTGGCGGTGTAACGGCCGGGGACCACATGGTAGGTCAGCACGCCGACGAGGGCGTCCTTGTTCTCAGGCTTGAGCAGGGTGTCGACCGTGCCTGCCGGTAGCTTGGCGAAGGCGTCGTTGGTCGGGGCAAACACCGTGAACGGGCCTTTGCCGGACAGCGTGTCGACGAGGCCGGCAGCCTTCACCGCCGCGACGAGGGTGGTGTGGTCTTTCGAATTGACCGCGTTCTGGATGATGTTCTTGGAGGGATACATCGGCGCGCCACCGACTTCCACCGTCATCTCCTTGGCGATGGTGGGAAGCGCGATCGCCGAGACCGCAAGGGCGGCGGCAATACCGGAAAGGACGAAGGTTGAGAGTTTCATTGGTCTACTCCTGTAGCTGGTTGGCCCCCAAAATCGGGGTGACGCCGGGAGCTACGGAGCTGCGTTTCCTCGGGATGCCGGGATGACGCTGAACTTTTTGTGATGACGATGTGATCGTCATTCCGGCGAACGCCGGAATCCAAGGCGCGAAGCGCAAGCAAAAAACTGGATACCGGCTTTCGCCGGTATGACGCTGGGGAGGAGCTGCCGCCTACAGGCTTGCGAGCTTGCCGTTGGCGATCACTGGGCCGGTCGGCTGGCCGGTTGGCGAGCCGCCGACCGGCTCGAGCGAAATCGCGAGCGTCGAATCGGCGCTGACATGTGGCAGAAGCTCCGGCGGCACCACCACCTTCACCGGACGCTTTGGATCGACCAGACCAAGCGAATGCGGCTTGCCGCCGGGCGGAATGACCCAGAGCTCGTAGGATTGCTGTAGCGCGCCGGTGAGAAGCGCTGCCGGCACCACGGTGAGGGTGCCGTCGGCTGGATTGGCGGCGGCGAGAAATCCCGGCTGACCCGATTGCTCGTCGAGCGTTGCGAGCAGCGGCGGCCCAAGCGAGGGAACTTGCGCGAGATAGACGAGCCCGGCCATGCTCGCAGCAGCGAGCCCGGCCGAGGCAATGGCGAAGGTCCGCCAGAAGGCGAGGCTGTTCAAGAAGCCGGCGGGCTCACGCGGAGGCGCGAGGGAGGCCGACAAGCGATCCTCGATGCCGGCCCAGACCTTGGCGGGCGGCACGACCGCGGGAACCGATTCCGCCAATCCGCCAAGACGCGTCTCCCAGAACGCGACCTCCGCCGCGAACTTGGGCTCGCTTGCCACGCGGAACTCCGCGGCGCGCCGATCCTCGGCGCTCAGCACGCCGAGCACATATTCGGCTGCGGTGAAGTCGTGACGGTCCTCACCGCCTATGGTGTCTTCGTCGCTCATCGCTCAAGACACGCTCGAAGTTTCAACAGCCCGCGCCTGATCCAGCTCTTCATGGTGCCGAGCGGCACGTTCGCCTTCGCCGCAAGCTCGTCATAGGTGAAACCGTCGAGAAACGCGGAACGGATCGCCACCGACTGGCGCTCCTCAAGCTCGTGCAGGCAATCCCTGAGCCTCGCCTGATCCTCGCCGATCTCGAGCCGCTCGACCGCGCTCAAGCCCGGATCGGGGACTTTCGCCGCGGCCTCGATCGGCAAGCTCGCGCGGGAGGCCGCGCCAGCCCGCAAGCGGTCGATCGAGCGGTTCCGCGCAATGGCCACGAGCCACGTGATCGGGCTTGCCATGCTCTCCTCGAAGCTCGCGGCTTTCCGCCAAACCGTAAGGTAAACCTCCTGGAGCACGTCCTCTGCCTCGCTTCTCTCACCCAATATACGAAGGCAGACGCCAAATAGCTTCGCTGAGGTCTCGGCATAAACGAGGCGCAAGGCGGCCTGATCCCCCGCGGCAACACGGTTGATCGCTGCGGCTAGCTGGCGGCGCCTCGCTTCCGCATCCATAGGGGTCGCGCCCATGCCTTGGTTGTTGCCCAAAACACGTGCACCTTTGCGCGGGGCCCGGCAAGAGGGCTGCATGCTTCGATTGGATTTGAAAATTGGCTAGTGGACTAGCGTGGCGGGTCTGGAAACGAGCCGCACCAAGCCCCATACATGCCACCATGCGCTATGTTTTGGAGGCAGCATGACGAACGACAAGAACAGTGGTGGTTGGTTTAAGTATGCGTTGCCCTGGATCGGCATGGCCGCTGTCCTGGGCCTCATGTGGGCCGTTGTTGCCGAGTAGCGCCGATGACCGACAAGCCTCCCAAACGACCGTGCGTGCGTGTATAGGATGCTGCGCACGCCGGATGCTTGCTGGGAAGCGTTGTGCCTTTGGCTGCCACAATCAAAGTAGCCCATTACCGAAAATTGCCAATTTCGCAGTTGCGAATTGAGACCGCCGCGCTACTCTTCAGCCCGGGGCCACGGAACAGTCGAATTTGAGTTGACTATGGGGCGGCGGTCCCGAATGGGATGCGGCGGACGCAAGGCCCGCGGACCGGCTTCAGGCGATGCGGACACACCAGCGTAGGGGCAGCCTTGCAGGTGCGGCAAAAGACCCAAGGCGGAGGGGAACAATCGATGCTGAGACGTGCCGGCCTTGGCCTATTCGTTGGGGCGCTCTTCTTCGCTCCATCGGTCGCCACCGCCGGGCCTGCTCTTGTCTTCGAGCCGGTGAACGGGACGGTGTTCTATTCGGAGGACCCCGACACGCAATGGTTCCCCGCCTCGCTCACCAAGCTGATGACGGCCTACGTCACCTTCCAGGCGCTGAAGCGCGGCGAGGTTCAGCCTGACACCAAGCTCACCTGCACGAAGAATGCCGTCGACCAGGCGCCGAGCAAGCTTTGGCTTCCGGTGGGCGGACAGATCACCGTCGACATCGCGCTGAAAGTGCTGATCGTCAAATCGGCAAACGACGTCGCCGTCATGCTCGCCGAAGGCGTGGCGGGAAGCGAGGAGGCCTTCGTCGTCCGCATGAACGAGGCAGCGCAGAAGCTCGGCATGACGCGCACCCACTACGCCAACCCCAACGGCCTGCCGGACGACCGCCAGGTCACCTCGGCGCGCGACCTTGCCAAGCTCGCGCGGGCGATCATTGTCGAGTTCCCGGAATATGCCGACATCTTCGCGATGCCGAGCGTGACGGTTGGCAAGAAGGTGTTGCGCACCCATAACCGCCTGCTCGCCTCCTTCCCCGGCGCCGACGGCATGAAAACCGGCTTCATCTGCGATTCAGGCTTCAACGTGGTGGCGAGTGCCACGCGCGATGGCAGGCGGCTCGTTGCGGTGGTGCTCGGCGAGCCGTCGGTTGTCACCCGCACCGACCGCGCCGCCAATCTGTTGGAGAACGGATTCAAGCGTTATTTCTGGAAGTCGGTGTTCGGCACCACCATCGACGGCCTTGCCATGCAGGCCTCGCTGAGCGACGGGCCAACGCATCTACGCAACGTCATTTGCGGCGCCGGCCGCGCCAAACCGACGCGCAAGCGCACCGCGGTCAAAATCAAGCCGAAACCCAAGAGCGCCGCCAACTGAGGCGATAGCACCTCCTCCGAATTGCGACGACGACGCCCTTTGCAGGCGCCCCTGCGCGGTCTAGCGTGAGCCCGGTCCGACGCGAGCTCCGAGGATTGCCTTGTCCAGGCGTAACTCGACATCTGCCATCATTAATGCAATTGTCGCGCTGCTCATGATCGGCGGTTTCGCCGCTCTCGCTCATGCCGCCGAACCTCCCGACAATGTCGAGGCCGAGGTCAACGACGCGGTGCAATCCTGCAAGGACCTCGAAGGCAAACCAAATGCCGACGCGGTGCTCAAGGTCCAGGATGTCAACGGTGACGGCGGCGAGGACTGGATCGCCGATTATTCAAAGCTCAAATGCGACGGCGGCATCAACCAGATGTGCGAGGACGACGGCTGCACCTTGCAGATTTTTCTGTGGAACGGCGCAGCGGCCTGGAACCTCGCTTTCGACGAGACGGTGAAGAGCTACAAATTCGTGAAGCGCTACAGCAAGCGACTGTTGCAGGTGGTGATGGCAGGATCCGCGTGCGACAAGCCAGCCAATGCGACGTGCCACCTGACCTATCGGCTCTACGAGGACGACATCGAGCCTGAGGACTAGCCGTCGCGTTGACCGGCCGCGGTTTCGCTTGATCAGGCCGAGCGCTCTTTCAGGATCGCCTCGTAGGCCTCGCTGAGAGCAGCCCGCCTCTCGATCGCGATGATGACGAACTCCTTCGGCACGCCGCGTGCGATGAGCTCTTCGGCATGGCTGTCGGGAATAAGCCCGCGATAGTGTCTCTCGAGCTCCTCGTCTCCGATCGAGGGTTCTACGCCAAGCACGTCATAAGGATCGCGCTTGTCGGCGACCAGATGGCGCGCCTTGATCGATTTGAACTCGGCAGGGGTGAAGCCGAAACGCTTGGCGACCTCGCCGAGGAACTGCTCTTCTTGCCGATGCACTTCGGCGTCGGCCTTGGCGATGTGGAACAGACCGTCCAGCACGTCCTCGAGCAATTTGCGATTGCCCCGGAATAGCTCGACGAGCTGCTCGGCGCAGGCTTCGAAGTCGGCCGCGTCCCTTTTGGCCGAATTGAAGACGGGCGCGGCCTGCTTCATCTCCGCGGGAGATACTTTGAACGCCTCTTTGAAGGCTTTGACCTCATCGGCTGCGACGATGCCATCCGCCTTCGCCATCTTGGCGCTCAGCACGATCACCGCCACGGTAAACGGCACTTCGTTGTCTTGCTCAGGATATGATTTGCGCTGCTCGCCCGGGCGCAAACGCGAAATCTGGCCCGAACCGAGAAATCGTGAGCGGCCGCCGAGAGCCTCCCCAAAATCGACATTTCGACACCTCCAAAACCTGTCGCCCGGCCGTCACCTTATCGGACAGTGCGAGCCTTTCCACAGCCGATTGATCAGTGCGCGCCCTAGAACAAAGAACCAGGCTCGGTGAGAAAGCTCCGCTCCTCCTCCGTCGATGGCCGTCCGAGAAGCGCGTTGCGATGCGGGAACCGATCGAAGCGATCGACCACCGCCTGATGCCTGAGCGCGAAATCGAGATTGAGCGGCTTGCCGAGCATGGCGTAGAGCGCGATTGCGCGCGCCTGGTCGTCGCGATCCTCGGAATGCTGGAACGGCATGTAGAGGAAGACTAGCTGATCGCGCGTGAGCTTCTCATCCAAGCCCTCGGCGATCGCCCGCTTGGCAAGTTCAAGCCCAGCCTCATCGGTGGCGAAGGCGCGCGCATCGCCACGGAACATGTTGCGCGGGAATTGATCGAGCACGATGATCGCGGCGAGGTAACCTTCCGGCGTGTCGAGCCAGGCGGCAGGCACGCCCTCGCGGAGCTCGTGGTAGATCGCGCCGAAGCGCGAGGCGATGGTCGAATCGAGCGCCTCGTCCTTGCGGAACCAGTCCTTGTGCGAAAGCTCCTCGAACCAGAAATGAAGAATTTCGTCGATGCTGGCGGAGCTCATCAGGCACGCTCCTTTCAGCCAAAACGGCCTTAGCTTTAAGCACTCGGCGGCGCCGCGATCGCCGCCTTGATCAGGGCGAGCGCGTCGGGCGAATCCCAGTCGGCCGGACCGACGAGGCGACCGATCTCGCGCCCCTCCCGGTCGAGCAGAAGCGTGGTCGGCATACCGACCGCCTTAAGCTTGCTGAACAGTTTACCTGAAGGATCGGTGTAAAGGGCAAGATGCGTGGCGCCGATCTCGGCCAGGAAGGCCTTCGGCTTGTCGCCGCCCCCACGGTCGATATTCACCGCAACCACCTGGAAGTCCTTGCCGCCAAGTTCGGCCTCGAGCTTGTCGAGCATCGCCATCTCCTCCCGGCAGGGCACGCACCAGGTGGCCCAGATGTTGAGCAGCACCACCTTGCCGTGCCAGTCGCCCAAGGACTTGGTCGCGCCATCGGCGGCAACGAAACTGACCTCGCCAAGGTCGAGCGGCTTCGGCCGCGCCAGAAACGCCGCCATGGCGCCCTTGTTCAGACGGGCAAACGGACCGGAGGCGGCCCCGCCTGCCGGCGCCCCGCCGCCTTCATCTTGCTTTACCGATGTCGCGACGCGCCCATTGTCAGAAGGGGCAAAACTCAAATATACCGTGGCAAACCCGGCAATCGCCGCTAACGACGCGGCGATGAGTATGGTGGCCGGCGACGCGTCGCGGTCGCGTTTTACGCTTCTGTTCACGTCTTCCTCGCTCACCTCGCCTCTGACACAGGGCTCGACGCTCGTGACCAACACCATATGGGGCGGCCGCTTCCTAGCGTCCCCCGCCGCGATCATGGAGGAGATAAACGCCTCCATCGACTTCGACAAGCGCCTCTGGCGTCACGACATTCTTGCGTCCAAAGCCCATGCCGCGATGCTCGCGGCGAACGGCATCATCAGCAAGAAAGAAGGCGAAGAGATAGCGCGCGGCCTCGACAAGATCGCCGCCGAGATCGAGGCTGGCACATTCAACTTCAGCCGGTCGCTCGAGGACATTCACCTTAACGTCGAGTCGAGGCTCGCCGAGCTGATCGGACCGGTCGCCGGCAAGCTGCATACGGCAAGATCGCGCAACGATCAGGTGGCGACCGACTTCCGCCTCTACGTGCGGGACGAGATCGACGCCATCGACGCGCTGCTCGCGATGCTCCAGCTCGCGCTCGCCGAGACGGCGCTTGCCCATGCCGCCACCGTCATGCCGGGCTTCACCCATCTGCAAACCGCGCAGCCGATCGCCTTCGGCCACCACCTTCTCGCTTATGTCGAGATGTTCGGCCGCGACCGCGGACGCTTTACTGACGCTAGGGGTAGGCTCAACGAATCGCCGCTCGGCGCCGCGGCGCTTGCCGGCACGAGCTTCCCCATCGATCGCGACGCGACGGCGAAGGCGCTTTTATTCGCAAGACCATCGGCGAATTCGCTCGACGCCGTGTCGGATCGCGACTTCGCGCTGGAGAGCCTTGCTGCTGCGTCGATCGCCGCCACCCATCTGTCGCGGCTTGCCGAAGAGATCGTGATGTGGACCTCGCCGCAATTCGGCTTCGTCCGCCTCTCCGACAAATTTACCACCGGCTCCTCGATCATGCCGCAGAAGCGGAACCCCGACGCGGCAGAGCTCGTGCGCGGCAAGACCGGGCGCATCGCCGGGGCCTTCCTCACCCTCGTCATGGTGATGAAGGGGCTGCCGCTCGCCTACGCCAAGGACATGCAGGAGGACAAGGAGCCGACCTTCGACGCGCTCGCCACGCTGAAGCTTGGACTAGCCGCCATGGCCGGTATGGTCGGCGACCTGGAGCCAGACACCCGCGCCATGAAGAAGGCCGCCGCACGCGGCCACGCCACCGCAACCGACCTCGCCGATTGGATGGTGCGGGAGGCGGGGCTCCCCTTCCGCGAGGCCCATCACATCACCGGCCGCATCGTTGCCCTTGCCGACGCCAAAGGCTGCGATTTGCCCAGGCTCGCCCTAGAAGACCTGAAATCGGTCGATCCGCAACTCACTGAGGGCGCATTTTCGGTGCTCGATGTGAGCAAATCGGTCAAAAGCCGTAGTAGCTATGGGGGCACAGCCCCCGGAAATGTGCGGCGGGAGGCCAAAAAATGGATAAAGCGTTTGAAGAAGGCCGCCGGATCACGATAAAAAGGACATAAGGACTGGTACAAGGTCCAAGGTCAAAGGGGCACGACCATGGGAAGCGCTTTGCGCGTCCTCCTGGCTATTGCAGTGATTCTGTCCGTGGGCTTGAGCGCCTGCGGCAAACGTGGCTCGCTCGACCGGCCGAAGCCCTCATACCCCGAGACCAAAGCAGACCCCTCCACCAAGATGTCGCAAGCGCCCGCCCGGTCGCTATGGATTGACCGCTTGCTGCAATAAGGCTTCATAAGCCCTGCCATGCATCACTTTACCTACCGGCAGGGGATCCTCCACGCCGAGGACATCGACCTTGTCGAACTCGCCGGCAGCGTCGGCACCCCCTTCTATTGCTATTCGACGGCAACGCTCGAACGGCATTACCGCGTCTTTGGCGAAGCCTTTGAAGGCCTCGATGCCGAGGTCTGCTACTCGGTTAAGGCCAATTCCAATCTCGGCGTGCTCGCCACGCTCGCCCGCCTCGGCGCCGGCATGGACGTCGTGTCGGAGGGAGAGCTTCACCGCGTGCTCGCCGTCGGCGTGACGCCTGAGAAGATCGCCTTCTCCGGCGTGGGCAAGACCAAGGAGGAGATGGCGTGCGCGCTTCAGCACGGCATCTTCGCCTTCAATATCGAATCGGAGCCAGAGCTTCGCGCGCTGAGCGAGATTGCGGCTGCGCTCGGCTTCTCTGCACGAATCGCGCTTCGCGTCAACCCCGATGTCGACGCCAAGACCCATCACAAGATCGCAACCGGCAAAGCCGAGAACAAATTCGGCATTCCCTTCGCCGAGGCGCTCGCGCTCTATCGCCTTGCCGCAGCACTTCCCGGAATCGATCCGCGCGGGGTGCATATGCATATCGGCAGCCAGATCACCGACCTCAGCCCCTTCCTCAATGCCTTTGCGCTGTTGAAGGAGCTTGTGGATGAGCTCCGCGCCAACAGCTTCGCCATCGACTTCGTCAATCTCGGCGGTGGCCTCGGCGTGCCCTATCGCAGCGACGAGCCTGCGCCGCCGCTGCCGGAAGAATACGGCAAGCTCGTGCGCGACACCGTTGGCGACCTCGGCTGCAAGCTTCTGTTTGAGCCGGGCCGCCTGATCGCCGCCAATGCCGGCATCCTCGTCTCGCGCGTCCTGTACGTGAAGCATGGCGAGCCCAAGACCTTCACCATCGTCGACGCGGCGATGAACGATCTCATTCGCCCGACCCTCTATGACGCCTATCACGAGATCTGGCCGGTGAAGGAGCCAGCGGCGGACGCACCCATGCTCACAAGCGAGGTGGTCGGTCCGGTGTGCGAGACCGGCGATTACCTCGCCCTTCAGCGCACATTACCGGAACTTCATCCTGGCGATCTCATTGCCGTGATGACGGCCGGAGCCTATGGCAGTGTGCTCGCATCACAGTATAATAGCCGCCTATTGGTGCCGGAGGTTCTGGTCGCCGGCGACCGTTACGCCGTGACGCGGCCAAGACCGAGCTACGGCGACATGCTGGCGGCGGAGCGGCTGCCCGATTGGCTGAAACCAGAGCGGCGCTCATAGGCCTCCCTTTCGCCCGCATCGCTCCCCAAATTACCCGCGTATGCACGCGTTGTGCGTTAACCTCGGTTGAAGATGCGAAATCCGTTTGCCGCAAGGAAATCGTCCCCGGACTCGCCTGAGGACACCGCGCTCACCCGCCGCTTTGAATGGCGCGCCGGCCTGAGCGGGTTTGCGCTCGTCGGCGAGCGCGTCTGGGAGGCGCTGCTGTGGCCCTTCCTCGTGGTCGCGGTCTTTCTCATTCTTTCGCTGTTCGATCTGTGGAGCGTCATGCCGCCGCTTCTCCACCGCGGCCATGTTGATCGCCTTCGGCATCGCGCTCCTCGTCTCGCTTCTGCCGCTGATCCGCTTCCCCATGCCGACCCGCGCCGAGGCGCTGAGAAGGCTTGAGCGCAATGCCGAGATCAAGCACCGGCCGGCCTCCTCCTACGAGGACAGGCTCGGCACCACGTCACGCGGCGACACCGCGATCCTGTGGGCTGCGCATCGCGAGCGGCTTGCCACGCTCGTGGCGAAGCTCAAGCCAAGCTGGCCGGTCCCGCGGACCGACCGCAAGGATCCCTACGCCATCCGTTCGGCGCTTCTGCTCGTGCTCGTCGTGGCGGCCCTTGCCGCCGGCCCAGACCGCTGGGGCAGGATCGCGTCGGCCTTCAGACCTGCGGCGAATACCTCGACCGCGCTTCTCCGCCTCGATGCCTGGGTCACGCCGCCGGTCTATACCGGTATCGCGCCCATTGTGCTTGCCGACGGCAGCGAGCCGGTAGGCGCCGGCGCCGAGACCTTCCGCGCGCTGTCGGTGCCTGAGCGGAGCCAATTGCTCGTGCGCGTCTTCTCTCCGCGCGGCGAAACCGTGAGCCTCGAAACTCAGCCCGATGACGGAACCGAGCCTAAACTCATCCCGCCCCGATTGACCGGCAGCCAGGGCCTCATGGAATTCAACATGGCGCTCGCCTCGCCCGGCGCCGCCGATGTGAAGGTCGGCGGCAATACGGTCGCCAAATGGCGCTTCGATCTCATCCGGGACTCAGTCCCGCAGATCGGCCTCATGGCCAATCCGACCACGACGCCGCGCGGCGCACTTCGCCTGACCTACCGTGCCACCGACGATCATGGCGTGTCGAGCGCCGAAGCGCGCTTCGCGCTCGCCGATGCCGAGGCAGCCAAAGCGCCGGTCCCTGAGCTTAATGGCGGCAAGGGGAAGGGCGGCAAGCCTGAGTCTAATCCCTTACGCGAAGCGCCGCTGATCCCGCTGCAACTGCCGAAAGTCAATGTGAAGCAGGTGGAGGGCAAGGCATCGCAGGACCTGACCGCGCATCCCTGGGCTGGCTTGAAGGTGCGTATGATACTCGCCGCGCGCGACCAGGCCGGTCAGACGGGCCTGAGCGAGCCTTACGAATTCATCCTGCCTGAGCGGAATTTCACCAAGCCGCTGGCCAGAGCCGTGGTCGAGCAGCGCAAGAAGCTCGTGCGCGAGCAGGATTCTGCGAGCAGGGTCGCCATGGCGCTCGATGCGCTGACCATCGGCGATGAGCGTGCGATCCCTGACATGCCCGTCTATCTTGCGCTGCGCGATGCCTATTGGCGGCTCGACAACGATCAGTCGCCCGAGTCGATAGCGAGCGTGGTGGACCAGCTCTGGGAGTTGGCGCTCCGCATCGAGGACGGCAACATTCCCCAGGCCGAGCGGGACGTGAAGCAGGCGCAGGAGAAGCTCGCCGAAGCCCTGAAGCAAAGCGCCTCGCCGGAAGAGATCCAGCGCCTGGTCGATGAATTGCGCAGCGCCCTGGGCCGCTATCTCCAGGCGCTTGCCGAGCAGGCCCAGCAGAAAGGCAATCTGCCAGAGCAGAAGAGCCAGGACGGCGAGCAGGTGGTCTCCGACCAGGAGCTCGACAAGCTTCTCGACAATATCGAGAAGCTCGCCAAGTCGGGCTCGAAGGACATGGCCGAGCAGATGCTGAGTGAGCTCAAGGACATTCTCGAGCGCCTCCAGACCGGCACCTTTCCCGACAACGCCAAGCAGCAGCGCGCCAGCAAGATGATGAAGGACCTGAACGACCTCGTTTCCAAGCAGCAGAAGCTGCTCGACGAGACGTTCAAGGCAAAGCGCGAGCAGGGCGGCCAGCAGCAGAACGACGCCTTCAACGTAAGCCCGCCCGGGCAGCCAATGGAATTCGGTCCCGGCATCTTCATGGCGCCCTTCGGCACGCCGCAGGACGAGGGCCAGGATGGCGGCATGTCGCCCGAGGGCAACGAAAATTCGCAAGGACGCTCAGGCGGCCGCAATGGTCAGCAGCAGGGCCGGCAGCAGAAAGGCCAGCAGCCTGGCCAGTTCGACGACCTCGGCCAGCGACAGGGCGAGCTGAAGGAAGCGCTGCAAAGTCTGATCGACCGATTCCGCATCGAAGGCGCGAACCCGCCTGACCAATTCCAGGATGCCGGCGAGGCTATGGGCGAGGCCAAGAAAGCCCTCGGCAAGCAGAATCTCGACCGCGCCACCGAGGAGCAGAACAATGCCCTCGATCAGTTGCGCCAGGGCGCCCAGTCGCTCGCCGAGCAGATGATGGAGAACGGCGAGGCCCAGGCCGGAAAGGGCCAGGGCAACAGCGGCAAGGACCCGCTCGGGCGTCCCGATCGCAGCAATCGCCCGGATCTGGGGCTCAGCGTCAAGGTTCCGGACGAGATCGACATCCAGAAGGCGCGCGAGGTCTTGGACGAGCTGCGCCGCCGCCTCGGCGACCCGGCGCGGCCGATCATCGAGCTCGATTATCTCGAGCGCCTGATCAGGTCGTACTAGGCCGCCGTCAATTCACCGATGAAGGGAAGCTCGCGGTAGCGGTTGTGGAGATCCAAACCGTAGCCGACGACGAATACCGGCGGGCAGGAGAAGCCGACAAGGTCCGGCACGATGGCGGCCGCGCGCGGCACCTGTTTATCGAGCAGGACGCATGTCAGCACGCGGGCGGCGCCCCCCGCGACAAGCGAAGCCTTGGCGAACGCGAGCGTCCGGCCTGAATCGAAGATATCGTCGACGATCACGACATTGCGCCCTCTGATGTCGCTTTCCACGTCGCGCAGCACCCTCACTTGCCCGCGCGAAACGCGCTCGCCGTCATAGCTTGCGAGATAGATGAAATCGATCTCGGGCTTGAGGCCGTGACGGTGGAGCGCCCTGATGAGGTCGGCGGCGAAGATGAAGCTGCCTTTGAGCACGGCGACGACAATGAGGTCTTCGAGCTTCGTCGCTGCGATGTCGCTCGCGAGCTGATCGACGCGGGCGGCGATTGCCTCGGCGCTGAACAGCGTCTTGATCGCGCCCTCGGAAGCGACGTCCATGGCCGTCATTCGGCCTTGGCGAAGCGGACCTGGAGGTTGCTGACGTTTTCCGGAGGAGAGGAAATCTGCACGGTGAAGGGCGATTTAGCCCCGGCGCCGAGCGGCAGCACGTCGGCCGTTGCTTGCGACAGCTCCTCGCCGCTTGCATCTTGCAAGGAGACCACCACCGCCGGGACTTTGACCTCACCGGCGGTGAGGTTGACGACGTCGCCGTCGACCTGGAGCACGCGCTCAGGCCCTGCGTCGTTCCAGGCCGAGCGGACATTCTCGATGCTAAGCCCAAGCGGATTCACGTTCATGCCCATCATGGCGTAGAGCCGTGCCGAACCGGGCAACAGCGACACCACGGTCTTCGGCGCCATCGCCACCAAGGCACCGAGAAGGAGGAGGAGGAGCGCGAGCACGCCCCAGCCGATAGCCACCACAGGCGGAAGCTTGCGCTCGCGGCCCTCTGCGATGGGAACGTTCGTGGCCAGCCCAGCATCGGGATTGACCAGGGCTCCGGCATTATAGCTGCCGAGATCCTGCACCTGGTCGCCTCCGAGAGAATTGCCACCCATGCCGGCAAACCCCGAGCCGTCGCCGCTCATATCGGGCTGCATGTCGTCGTCGGTGCTGAACAGAGGTCCGCTCTTCCTCGCCGCAGCCGCTTGCGAAGGCGCTGGTGCCGGTCCGCCATTGGCCAAGGCCCCGCTGTTCGGCTTGGCGCTGAAGCCTGGTGCGGCGGGTGCAGCCGGAGGAATCGGCGCGCCGGGGAAGCGGCCCATTGGCGAGCCGGGACCTGCCGAGGCCGGGCGAGGCTCGGAGGGAGCGGGGCGCGGCGCCGCGGCAGGAGCGGGTGCTGCGGGGGCCGGGCGCGGTGGAACCGGCGCCGGGCGAGGCTCGACCGGAGGCGTCGGAGAGGTGATGACGGTGGGCTTGGCCGGCTCGACCACGGCCATGGCCTGCCAGACATTGCCGCACTTGGAGCAGCGGACCTTCCGCCCCGTCGGCGGGATCACCGCCGCCGTCTCGAAGCGCGTATTGCAGGCCGGACAGATAATGACCGTCATTGTCTAGAACCACCAAGGGCCGGATTTACCTGGTGCAACCGGCCCACGCCTTTGCCCAAATCCATTGATACCGGACAGCGAGTTCCGCATAAAGACGCAAGTTGGGCCGAATGTTAAGAGGATCGAGGACGATCGCGTGATCCGCTTTGAAAATGTCGGGCTGCGCTACGGCAGCGGCCCTGAAATCCTGCGCGACGTCACCTTCCATGTGCTCCCGGGGTCCTTCCATTTCCTGACGGGGCCGTCAGGCGCCGGCAAGACGACATTGCTGCGTCTGCTCTTCATGTCGCTGCGGCCGACACGAGGCTTGATCTTCGTCTTTGGCGATAACGTGACCGACCTCTCCGCGGCGGGCCGGTCCGAGCTTCGCCGCCGCATCGGCATCGTGTTCCAGGACTTCCGCCTGCTCGACCATCTGACCACCTGGGAGAACGTGGCGCTTCCCTTGCGGGTGATGGGCAAGAGAGAGTCCGACTATCGCGAGGACGTGACCGACCTCCTACGCTGGGTCGGCCTCGGCGACCGCATCGATGCCTACCCCGAAATTCTCTCCGGCGGCGAGAAGCAGAGAGCCGCCATCGCCCGCGCGGTCATCGGCAGGCCTGAGCTTCTGCTCGCCGACGAGCCGACCGGCAACGTCGATCCCGTCATCGCCGATCGCCTGCTGCGTCTCTTTGTTGAGCTGAACCGGCTCGGCACCTCGGTGATCATCGCCACCCACGACTATGGCCTGATGGATCAGCTCGACGCTCCCCGCCTCGTGCTCTACGAAGGCCATCTGGAGATTCGTTGAACCCGTGCAGCTCATCGCCGAAATTCGCGATTACCCCTGGCGCAATCTTGCCGCTGGCATCTTGCCGACCAAATTCCAATCGAAGACGGCGCAGATCGTGCCGTCCGCCTCGATCGCCGGCAATGCGCTCACCGTGGTGATCGCCATCATGTCGTTCCTCGCTTGCCTCACCGCCGGCGCGGTGTACATGGTCAATCAATCCGCCGAAGCCTGGGTGAAGGACATTTCGAGCGAGATCACCGTCGAGCTCGATCCGGTGAACACCGCCGACATCGAAAAGAAGATCACGCTCGTCTCGCTGTTTCTCGCCAAGCAGGCCGGCATCGTGCGGGTCAAGCCAATGAGCGCCGAGGATTCCGCCAAGCTGCTCGAGCCCTGGCTCGGCCATAGCGAGGCGCTGTCGGCGCTTCCCATACCCCGCCTCATCGCGGTCGAGATTGACCGCTCCAACCCGCCGGACATCAAGGCGGTGAATGCGGCACTGTCGCAGAATTTCGAAGGCGTGACGCTTGACGATCATCGCCGCTGGCGCGCCGAGATCCGCACCCTGACGCGCTCCGCTGCTGCCGGCGGCTTTGCAGTGCTTGCGCTCGTTGCCGCCGCGACCGTCGCGGTCATCGTGTCGGCAACGCGGAGCGCCATGGCGTCGAACCGCGAGATCATCGAGGTGCTGCATTTCGTCGGCGCCAATGAGAGCTTCATCAGCCGCGAGTTCGAGCGCCATTTCGTGGGGCTTGGCGTGCGCGCCGGCCTCGTCGGCGCGGTGAGCGCAGGCCTCGTATTCTTCCTGCTCCCCTTCGTCATGCATCTCATCGGCGGCGAACCCGCCACGGCAACCGAAATGAGCCGGCTCGTTGGCTCCGGCGAGCTTGATTTCCGGGGCTATCTGCTCTGCATTCTCGTCGTCTTCGTCATCGCCTGCCTCTGCCTGATCACCTCCCGCGTCGGCGTCGTCAGGGTGCTCAAGTCTTACGCCTAGGCGCAGGGAAATGCCTGCACGCCCGAGCATTCCCAAGCCGATTTCATATCGATTCAATTGAGCCTATTGTTGCGCCCCGCATGACCAGGTGGAGTAAGCGGTGAGGGAAGAGGCGCCTGAAGCGTCGAGCGCGTTCGAGCTCTTGGTGGGCTTGCTCAGGCTCATCTTCGATTCGCTGCTGCTCGCCGTCGTGCTGCTTGTCATCGGCTTCTTCATCTTCACCGGCAACTTGACGCGCAGCCAGCCGATCCCGGAGGACACCGCCGACGGCATCGCCGTCTTGACCGGCGGCGTCGCACGCATCGATGAGGCGATGAAACTGCTCGCACAAGGAAAGGCAAAGCGGCTTCTGATCACCGGCGTCAACCGCACCACGTCGACCGAAGCATTGAAACAACTCGCAAGCGAAGGCGATCAGCTCTTCACGTGCTGCGTCGACATCGACAAGGAAGCGCGCAATACCATCGACAACGCGACCGAGACGAGCCAATGGGTGGCGCGCAATCACTATCATTCGATCATCGTGGTGACCTCGAACTATCATATGCCACGCGCGCTCGCCGAGCTTGCCCGGGTGATGCCTGGCGTCACCCTTATTCCCTACGCGGTGGTCGACAACAACGTGCGTCTCGATCGCTGGTGGACCTATCCCGGCACCACCAGGCTGCTGCTCTCCGAATATCTCAAATATCTGCCGGCGCTGGCGCGGCTCGGCGCTACCCAGCTCGTGAGTAAGATCACCACCGGCAAGTCGACAGTCGCGGTCGAGGACCCCACAGAGCCGTGACGTCCGCCCTCGCCATGGCCCGCTCGGTCCTGTTCAACATCCTGTTCTTTGCCACCACGACGCTGTTCGTGGTGATCGGCAGCCCGTTGCTGGTCATGCCGCGAAGCTGGGCCATCGCTGCGCTGAAGGTCCATGCGCGCTTCGAGCTGTTCCTGCTGCGCCTCATCATTGGCACGAAGATCGAGGTGCGTGGGCGAGAGAAGATCCCCGATGGCCCCTGCCTCGTCGCCTCAAAGCATCAATCTGCCTGGGAGACGTTCGCCCTCATCCCGATCTTCCGCGATCCAGCGCTCCTGATGAAGCGCGAGCTGTTCTGGATCCCATTCCACGGTTGGTTCTCCTACAAATTCCAGATGATCCCGGTCGACCGTGACAAGGGACCGACCGCGCTCCGCCGCATGCTGCGCGAAGCCAAGAAGCGCATCGAGGATGGACGCGAGATCATCATCTTCCCGGAAGGCACGCGCCGCGCCCCCGGCGCTCCGCCTGACTACAAGACCGGCATCGTGCTCCTCTACGACGCGCTCGGCGTGCCATGCCTGCCGGTCGCGCTTAACTCGGGTCTGTTCTGGCCGCGCCGCAGCGTGATTCGCCGCCCTGGCACGATCGTCGTTGAAATCCTCGACCCGATCCCACCTAGCCTGCCCAAGGCGGAGTTCCTGCGCCGGCTGGAAACGGCCATCGAAGGGGCTTCCAATCGCTTGCTTGTGGAGGGAGGGTGCCCCGGAACCGGCGCGCGGCTATCCCGTTAACCCTTCGTTAACTTGAACCGGCCAATTTGGTGTTCTAGGTTTGTTCTTAGATCGCCGCCGGCCAGTCTTGAATTCGTCACCAGTAAACTTATCTGAGGACAATTCGAGGGAGAGGGTAAGGCGGGAACGGGACCATGTTGATGCACCACGCAGATGTAACCGATACAACCCCTTGGGGCCCCGCCGACGAGCCCGCCCTTGTTTGTGCCGAAGCCTGCTTCGACCAAGCCTTCCATTATTGGCGTGGCGCTTCGGGCCGTCGTTACCTGCACAGCGTCTACACGCTGATCGGCTGCCCTGCCCTTCCGAGAGCCAATTACATCCTGGTCCGCCGCCAAGACGACGGCTCACGCACGCCGCTTGCCTTCGGCCAGACCAAGGACGACGCGATCTCGCTCAACCTCGCCCATCTCCGCCATCAGGGGGCGAAGCTAGGCGCCAATGAGGTGCATATCCACCTCCTCGCCGAGACACCGGATGAGCGGGCACAGGTCGAGGGCGACCTCACCGAGGCGCATTTCCAGCGCATCGCCGCCAACGCCGCCTAGTCATTCTATTTCAGCCAATCAGCACGCGCATATCGCTGCTTGGCGCCTGATTGCGCACGCTCGCGAAGCCTCTTTGGGAACATTGGCGGGCCGCGTTCGTTTATCCGGCAGGCCTGTCGCGAGAATAAATCGCTGATCCGTGAAGTGGCACAAGGGGACCGCGGCGGGACCGACTGAGAGCAAACTTTCAGGAGGACCCCGATGTCGCTTCGCTTCCTCAAGCCCCTCGTCATCATCGGCCTTGCCTTCGGGTCTACGGCAGCGTTTGCCGCCGCGCAGCAACCTCAAGCAGCCCCACAACAGGTCGCGCCGGCGCCAAGCGGCGAGACTGCGTCAGGCAAGACACCCAAGGCAACCGCAGAAAGCATCGAGAAGGGTCAGCTCAAGAGCCCCTATCAGGATTTCGCCAAGGTCGCCGATGAGGGCCACAAGAAATTTATGGCTGCAGGCTGCAACGGCTGCCACGGTGGTGGTGGTGGTGGCGGCATGGGCCCACCGTTGACCAACGAGGTGTGGATCTACGGCAAGGATGACGACACGCTATTCAGGCTGGTGGCGCTCGGCAGCGATGGGCTGAAAACCCACGGCTATGCCCGCAAGGGCTCGGAGAACGTCGTGGGGCCGATGCCTGCCATGGGCGAGATCGTCAAGACTGACGACGACATGTGGAAGATCATCGCCTGGATCCGCTCGGTCAATCCGTCTTCGGCATCGGCGAGCGCAGAGAGCGCACCGCCGCCGGCTCAGTAGCAGGACTTGATCGGAACGCTGCCGGCGTCTCCAATAGGGTCATGCCCGAGCGCATCGAGATCGTCGAAGGCGACATCACAACGCTCGATGTCGACGCCATCGTCAATGCCGCCAACAAGACATTGCTTGGCGGCGGCGGGGTCGATGGCGCCATCCATCGCGCCGCGGGGCCGAAATTGCGCGAGGCATGTTCTCTGCTTGACGGTTGCGCGACGGGCGAAGCGAAGATCACCCCTGGCTTCCGGCTTCCAGCCCGCTACGTCATTCACACGGTCGGCCCAATCTGGGGCGGAGGCGAACGCGGCGAGGACGGGCTGCTCGCATCGTGTTACGCAAATAGTCTCGCGCTTGCCGTCGGCCACGGCTTGAACTCGATCGCCTTTCCCTCCATCTCGACCGGCGCCTATGGCTTCCCTCCTCCACGCGCGGCGCACATCGCCGTCACCGCCGTCCTCAACGGCCTCCGCAACGCGCCGTCGCTGAAGCGTGTCGTGTTCTGCTGCTTCGGCAAGGACTCTCTCGTTCACCACGATACGGCGCTCGCCGCGGCCCTTGGTCCGGGCAAATAGATTTGACAACGCCAATCATCGTCTGGTTCCGCAACGATCTCCGGCTCGCCGACCATCCGGCACTGAGCGCAGCAGCGGAGAGCGGCGCAGCGGTTCTTCCGCTCTACATCCTCGACGATGCAACACCAGGACGCCTCCGCATGGGCGGCGCCTCGCGCTGGTGGCTGAATGGCAGCGTCGCCGCGTTGAATGCCGATCTGACAAAGCGCGGCGGAAGTCTCTGCTTGCGCCAAGGCAGCGCTCCAGAGGTTCTCGCGACACTGCTCGCCGATACTGGCGCCTCGGCGATCCACGTCACCCGCGGCTATGAGCCCTGGGAGATGGAACTGGAAAAGGCGGTGGCACGAGCCTGCGAGGCCGCCGGCGCGGCGTTCCGCGTGTTCGGCGGTCGGCTGTTGTTCGAGCCTGAGGCGATCGTCACCGGCGACGGCAAGCCCTATCGAGTCTTCACCCCATTCTGGAAGGCCTGCCTTGCCGCGGGCGCGCCTCGCACGCCACTACCTCAGCCGAAGCGCCTGCGCTTCGCTGAGGCCAAGAGCGACAGGCTCGAAGTCCTGAAGCTTCTGCCGACCCGGCCGGATTGGGCTCAAGGCTTGCGCGACACCTGGCAGCCCGGCGAGGCGCGCGCCTTAGCGCGACTCGGCACCTTCATCAAGGACCGACTCGCGAACTACGCAGACAATCGCAGCCGGGTCGATATCGACGCGACATCGCGGCTATCGCCTCATCTCCATTTCGGCGAGATCAGCCCAAACCAGGTTTGGTCCGCCGTCGGGCACGCAATGAGCGCCAACGCGCGGGCCGATCGCAGCGCCGAGTTTTATCTCCGCGAGTTCGGCTGGTGCGAATTCTCCTACCATCTGCTGCATCACTTTCCGAACATGCCCACCGAGCCGCTAAGGCCCGAATTTGCAGACTTCCCCGGGCGCGACGACCCGGCTGCGCTCTCAGTCTGGCGAAGAGGCGAGACCGGCTACCCCATCGTCGATGCAGCCATGCGCGAGCTTTGGCACACAGGCTTCATGCCGAACCGGGCGCGCATGATTGTGGCCTCCTTCCTGGTCAAGCATCTGCTGATCCCGTGGCAGAGAGGCGCGGACTGGTTCCTCGACACCCTTGTCGATGCCGACCTCGCCAACAACTCTGCGAGCTGGCAGTGGGTCGCCGGTTGCGGCACCGATGCCGCGCCCTATTTCCGCATCTTCAATCCCGTGCTTCAGGGCACGAAATTCGATCCGAACGGCGACTATGTCCGGCGCTGGGTCCCTGAGCTTGCCGGCCTGCCCGCGCCAGACATCCACGCCCCATGGGAAGCGCCTGAAATCCTGCTGGCGCAGGCATCCGTTAAACTCGGCAAGACCTATCCGCTTCCGATCGTCGGCCACGCATCGGCGCGCGCGAGGGCCTTGGCGGCCTTTGCGTCCATCCGGCGCTGACCGGGTCTGCGGCCTCACCTCAACTATGCGCCAGAGCCGCATGGCGTTAAGCTCCTGCAAGATGGGCGAGTCGCCAGGCGATGGCGCTTGCAGCTGGAGCCTAACCGAATGCCTGAACTCGATCCCCTGCTGCTCGCGCGCATCCAGTTCGCCTTCACCATCTCCTTCCACATCCTGTTTCCGTCCTTCACCATCGGACTTGCCGCCTGGCTTCTCGTGCTCGAGATCCTGTGGCTGAAGACGGGGAAGCGCATCTATGCCGACATCATGCGGCACTGGACCAAGATCTTCGCCGTGTCCTTCGGCATGGGTGTGGTGTCGGGCGTGGTGTTGTCCTACCAGTTCGGCACAAATTGGAGCGAGTTCTCGCGGCTCGGCGGCAACGTCATCGGCCCGCTGATGTCCTACGAGGTGCTGACCGCCTTCTTCCTCGAGGCGGGCTTCCTAGGCATCATGCTGTTTGGCCACGACCGCGTGCCGAAGGGGGTGCATCTCTTCGCCACCGCCATGGTAGCTCTCGGCACGCTGATCTCAGCCTTCTGGATCCTGTCGGCAAATAGCTGGATGCAGACGCCGGCAGGCTACACTGTCGGCCCAGATGGCGTGCTCCACGTCGCCGATTGGTGGCAGGTCATCTTCAATCCCTCCTTCCCCTACCGCTTCGCCCATATGACCGCCGCCGCCTATCTCACCACGGCCTTCATCGTTTCAGGCATCGGCGCCTGGTACATCCTACGTGGGCGGAGCGTGGCGCATGGGCGGATCATGCTCGGCATGGGGTTGAGCCTGCTTGTGTGGCTCGCGCCGCTTCAGCTCGTCATCGGCGATCTGCATGGGCTAAACACGCGAGAGCATCAACCTGCAAAGATCGCCGCGCTTGAAGCCCATTGGGAAACGCAGAAAGGCGCGCCGCTCATCCTGTTTGCCGTGCCCGACCCCAAGGCGGAGACCAACCATTTCGAGATCGCCCTGCCGCGGCTCGGCAGCTTGATCCTGACGCATGAATGGGACGGCGAGATCAGAGGGCTCAAATCCTTCAAGCCGGAGGATCGACCGAACCCCATCATCCCATTCTACGCTTTCCGAATCATGGTCGGCATTGGCACGATCATGATCGCCGTCGGCATAATCGGCTCGATCCTGTGGCTCACTGGCAGGCTCTATTCGAGCCGCTGGTTCTTGCAAGCCCTGGTATGGGTGTCGCCGCTCGGCTTCCTCGCCGTGCTCGCAGGCTGGTTCACCACCGAGGTGGGGCGCCAGCCCTGGACCGTATACGGCGTGTTGCGCACGGCCGACTCGGTGTCGCCGGTTCCGGGCGGTAGCATCCTCTTTTCCATTTTCCTCTTCGTGCTCGTTTACGGCATCGTGTTCGGCGCAGGGCTCTACTACATTGCCAAGCTCGTGCAACGCGGGCCCGATGAGACGCCTCCGGTCCCGGAGGAAGGCGAGGCCGACCTGTCCCACAGACCCATGGCAGCGGCGGGGAACCTATGACCCCTGACGTCCTTCCCATCATCCTGCCGCTTGTCTGGGGCGCGATCCTTGCTCTCGCCGTGTTTCTCTACGTGCTGCTAGGCGGATACGACCTCGGCCTCGGCGTGCTCTTTCCGCTTGCGCCGACGCACCAGGACCGCGATGCCATGATGAACTCCGTGGCGCCCTTCTGGGACGGCAACGAGACTTGGCTCGTGCTTGGCGGCGGCGGGCTGCTGGCGGCCTTTCCGCTCGCCTATGCGGTGATGATGCCGGCGCTGTACATCCCCATCATCGTGATGCTGATTGGGCTGATCCTGCGCGGCGTCGCCTTCGAATTCCGCTTCAAATCAAGCGCCTATCGCTGGACCTGGGACCTTGCCTTCGCCGGCGGCTCGATCGCTGCCGCGCTGATGCAGGGCCTGATCATCGGCGCCTTCGTGCAAGGTTTCACCGTCCAGAACAACCAATTCGCGGGCGGCGCCTTCGACTGGCTCACGCCGTTTGCGCTCGTCACCGCGCTCGCCGTCGTCGCCGGCTACGTGCTTTTGTCGGCCGGGTGGCTGATCATGAAGGGCGATGAGGCGTTGCGCGACTGGGCCTACATCGTCGCCCGCTACGCGCTGATCGCCGTCGCGGGCTTCATCCTCATTTTCAGCCTGTGGACGCCTCTCATCCATCCGCAGATCGCTGCGCGCTGGTTCACGCCAGCCAACATGGTGATGCTGAGCCCGGTGCCGCTCGCCACCGCAGGGACGATCTACGCGCTCTGGCTCTCGCTCAAAAAGCGCTGGCGTTATTGGCCCTTCCTGCTTGGCTGCGTGACCTTTTTGCTCTGCTACACGGGGCTAGCGGTCAGTCTCTTCCCCTACATCATTCCGCCCTCGATCACGCTGTGGCAGGCGGCTGCCGCGCCTGAGTCGCAGCTCTTCATGCTCTATGGCGCGATCCCGATCCTGCCCGTCATCTTGGGCTACACCGCTTACTCCTACTACGTGTTCTGGAACGTGACCGAGCACGACGCCTATCACTGAACCTCAGCCCGTTCGGCGAAGAGCGGCAGCATCCGGTCTTGCATCAGGTGGACCGCCTCCGCGACGGCGGGAACGTTGATGCGCGGCTCCAGACACTTAACGCCGCTGCCGAGAACGGCTCGCACGTCCTCACGGGTAAGAATGTTTCGCTCAACCATGCGCTCCAAAAGCGCCAGGGTCGTCACGCCGCTGGCGACAGCTAGTCCTTGTGCGCTGCAACCGAGAAAATTCAACATGGCGAATCCTCCTTTCCCAGAGAGATAGGGAGTCAGCCCCTGCCCGCAAGGTCGTGCGCCATCAGGCGGCGCTTGAGCGCGGCGATGCGCTCATAGGCGGCCTCGATCCTCGCACGCGGGATGCGGCCATCGCGCACGGCGGTAGCGATGATCTCGTGCAGCTTCACACCAAGGTCGGTGTTGCGCGACTTGACGTTGGAGAACACGAGCAGATCGACGCCGGCGTTGAGCGCTCTCACCACGCGATCCTCAAGCGAATAGTGATCGCGCACCGCGCCCATCTCCATGTCGTCGCTGACCACCACGCCGCCGAACCCGATATAGCCCTCGGCGCGAAGCGCTTTGATCGCGTTCGCTGACAGCGAGGACGGCAGCTCCTCCCCGTCGCTGAAACGCGGGTGATAGAGATGCCCGACCATGACCATGTCGAGCAGCCCGTCATGAGCGAGCGCCACATAGGGCTCAAGCTCGCTCTCCTGCCAGCTCCGCGAAATATCCGGCAGAGACTTGTGGCTGTCGCTCCAACTCGATCCGTGACCAGGGAAATGCTTTACCACCGTGGCAACGTTCGCCTCGCGATGCGCGGCGATGAAGGAGCGGGCGAGCGAGGTGACGGTCGCAGCGTCGGGACCGTAGCTCCGTTTGCGGCGCGCAATCACGCCGTTCCATGGATTGAGGCTGAGATCGACCACGGGACCGAAATTGAGGTTGATGCCGGCGCCCGCCAGTTCCTTTGCCATCCCGCCATAGATGCGGCGCGCTTCCTCCGGCGTCAGCGTCGCATCGCGCCCGAGCTTCTGCGCCGAAGGATAGTGCGTGTGTCCCGTGCGGCGATCGAGCCGCTGCACGCGTCCGCCCTCCTGATCGACGGCGATGAACGGCACGAGCTGCGAATTGGCGTTCGCGAGGTAGGCGGTGAGGAGGCGGAGCTGCCGCGCCGAGCTGATATTTTCCGGATAGAGCACCACGCCGCCGATCACATCCTTGGCGAGCTGGTCGCGCACCGCCTTGACGCCAGGGTCATGCTCACTCTGGCCGGAGAAGCCCACCAAGATCGTCTGGCCGATCATCCGGCCGAGCCCGTCGTCGGCCTTCGCCATCTCAGGCAACGCGGCAAGCCCGTCACGTTCCGCGGCTCTCAAGCCATTGGCGCACGGCGCAAAACTCGCCGCCGCAAGCAGCGAGAGGCAGGACAGGATTGAAGCTCGCGTCATGGCTTCGGTGGTGGGAACTTAACACTCGGCAGATGCCGCTTGAAGGGCGTGGGCGTGACGTGGTGCCGCTTTTGCCATGATTGTGAATAGACTTGAGACTATGTAAATGCAGGCGATTGGACATCTACGCCATGCCATCACACGCTTTTCGCCTCGCTTCCGCCGCCGTGCTTGCCTTAGGCTTGGCACTTGCGTCCGTCGTGGCGCGGGCCGAGCCCAAGGCGCCGAGCGAGGAGGAGAACGCCGACGCCACCTTCGCCGCGAGCTTTCTCGGCAAGAATTACGACGGCGAGCTTGCCATCGAGGGCTGGAACGACCTCGGCGGCGGCCTCATCGTCGCGCCGATCTTCATCCGCCACTACCAGCGCGACGACGGCACCTATCTCGTGCTCACCAGCCGCCAGCTCGTCAAGGAGGCGCGCGACATCCCCGGCAATTACGAGGTGGTCGACGCCCTGATCGTGCCGACACCCGCCTCTGGCGTGCAGTTCACCATCTCCTGCGTGCAGGGCCAGGACGAGACGCTTCGCTTCATCGGCGAGGCGAAGGGCCCCGAGAGCAAGGAATGGTGGACCGAAGTGCGTCGCGCCTGGGAGATCGACCTCGCTACCGGCAAGATCACCTCGACCAAGACCAAGGGGGTCCGCTGCACCAACGTGTCGTGGGGGCAATAGGAGAGCTCGAATGAAGGCAACGCTGAAGGACCGCGTCATTGCCGAGAGCGACGACATCGTCGAAGAGGGCGGCTACCACTATTTCCCAATTGCCGTCACGCGCGTGGAGTGGCTCGAGAAGGCGCCCAAGACCGTGTCCGACCACGCCTGTCCGCATGGTGTACAGTTCTACGATGTGATGATCGACGGAAGGCGTCACGAGCGCGCCGCCTGGATCTACGAAGCGCCACGCCCCTCGATGCGCCACGTCGCCGGCCGCGTCGGCTTCTGGAACGTGGAGGTCGGTTGAGCGATGGCGATGAAACCGGAGCAGCGATAGATGCTTTACGTCACAGTCCTGTTACGCACCTTCGTCGCCATCTGCGATTCCGGCAGCTTCACCAAGGCGGCGCGCGAGGTGAACCTTACCCAGTCTGCGGTCAGCCTTCACGTCAAACGCCTTGAGGATCAGGTCGGCTCACGCCTCATCGTGCGCAATATGCGTGGGCTTCGGCTGACCGAGCAGGGCGAGGTGCTTCAGTCCTACGCGCGGCGCATCCTCGCCTTGTACAAGGAAGCTGAGCAGCGGCTCGGCCGCGACAGCGGCGGCCAGATTTGCATCGGCGTGCCCGAATATTTCGACCTGCACACCCTGTCGTCGTTGCTCGGGCAATTCTCCACCCGCTTAAGATCGTAGATCGTTGGCACTGCGCTGATCCCCCGCCGGCATAAGAAGGTGCCACGTTTTAGAGCTTTTGCTATGGGTGAGCCATGGGCTCCCTGCTCCCGGTCCTGACGTTTATCGCCGCGCTCGGCTCGGGCCTGATGGCGGGGTTCTTCTTCGCCTTCTCGGCTACCGTGATGTGGGCGCTTGAGCGCCAGCCGGCAGCAGCGGGCATCGCCGCCATGCAAGCCATCAATGTCGTGGTGCTCAATCCGTTGTTCCTGGGCACGTTCTTCGGCACCGCCATCCTCTCGCTGGTGCTCGACATCGTCGCGCTCATGGACTGGTTAGCACCGAGGTCCGGCTATCTGCTCGCGGGCAGCCTGCTTTATTTCGTCGGCACCTTCCTGGTGACGGTGCTCTTCAACGTGCCGCTCAACAACAAGCTTGCCGCGGTGAAGCCCGACAGCGCCGAGGGCAACGCGGTGTGGACGCGTTACCTGCGTGAGTGGACGCAGTGGAACCATGTGCGCACGGTAGCGCCGCTTGCCGCGATGGCGGCGTTCATCTTGGCTTTCAGCAAAATGTGGAGCTAGGCGGGCAGCGCTTCGACCACCGAGATCGGCGTCGGCGTCGTCACGATGCGGCCGAGCTTGAGGCCAGCGGAGGCGAATAGCTCGGCGAACTCGCTTGGGCTGCGCTCCTTGCCGCCGACGGTCATCACCAGCATCTCGATATCGAGCATCTTCGCCGGTGCTGGACCAGGCTCCTCAGGCATGACCAGCTCGCAGACGAGCAGGCGTCCATGCGGCGGCAACTCAGCGCGGATCAGCCGGAGAATGTTGCGGCAATGCTCGTCGCTCCAATCGTGGATGATGTGCTTCATCATGTACGCGTCGCAACCTTGCGGCACGCGCTCGAAGAAGCTTCCAGCCTCCACGCGCAAGCGGCGGCCGCAGGCGGCGAGACGATCGGCAGGCACGCCAGCGACCACCTCGGGGAGATCGTACAGCACGCCTTGCATGGCAGGGTATTTCTGCAAGACCGATGCGAGCAGCAGCCCATGCCCTCCGCCAAGATCGGCGAGACGCTCGATGCCCGAGAAACCGTAAGACGCGAGGATCGATTGCGCCGCGATGGCCGAGCCGCCGCTCATCGCCCGCTGGAAGGTCGCGCATTGCTCAGGACGCTCGGCCAGGAGATCGAAGATCGGCTTGCCGTAAGCCATGGTGACGCCGTCGATTCCGGTGCGAATGCAATCCGCCATGCGCGTATAGGCATTCATCGACCATTCGTCGCCGAGCATCATGGCCATGGCGCGCATGGAGCCTGGCGCGTCGGTCTTGAGCGTTTCGCCGAGGGGTGTCAGCGCGAACTTGGCGCCCGGCTCCTCTGCGAACACACCAACGCTCGCCAGCATGCGCATCACGCGGTAGAGCGACGGGGCATGGGCGCCGACCTCCGCCGCAAGCTCATCGGCGGAGATCGGCGTGTCGTCCATGTGATCGGCGACGCCGAGCCGCGCCAGCGCCGACAGCGACGCCGTGAGCTGCTTGCCGAATAGAAGCTGCGACATGACCCTCTGCGGAGGGATCGGGGCTTGCGCCGGTGCATTGGTCATGCGGCTCTCCTTGAGACGAATTCGTGACTGCCGCAGCCTTAAATCAAGACTTGGGCGTTGCCTTGGCGAGCAGTTCCTCGACCTTTGGCAGGATACCCTCGACAATTCGCGCAACACCCGCCGCATTAGGATGAAGCCCGTCACCCATCAAATATTTGTCATCGAGCGCGACGCCGTCGAGGAAGAAGGGATAGAGGATGAGGTCGTAGCGGGTGGCAAGGTCGGCATAAAGCGCCCGGAACTGTTCCACATAGTCCTTGCCGAGATTGCGTGGCGCCTCCATGCCTGCGAGCAGGATGGGAAGCCCGCGCGCCTTGATTTTCGTAATCATCTGTTCGAGCGTCGCCTTGGTCGCGACGGGATCGAGGCCCTGAAGCGCGTCGTTGGCGCCGAGCTCGATGATGACGCCGCTCGCGTCGTCAGGCAGCGCCCAATCGAGCCTGGCAAGCCCTGCCGCAGCCGTGTCTCCCGAGACGCCTGCATTGATGACCTTCACGTCCTGTCCGCGGGCTTTGAGCGCCTTCTCGAGCTGAGCGGGAAACGAATCGCTGTTCTGAAGGCCGAATCCCGCGGTCAGGCTGTCGCCGAAAGCGACGATCACCGGCGTGCCGGCCACTGCCCGATTTCCATGCAGGACCGAGGCGAAAAGCATTCCCGCAGCAATCGCAACCATAGCCAAGGCGCCTCGCTTCATTTTTTGGACCTCTTTGCCCTTCTTTATTCCACACCGCCATGCCATTTGAGTGAGCGCGACCCGATTCCATGGATCAAACTCTGAAACAATCCCAACCCGCCATCCGGCTGGAGGACGTGCATGTCACGCTTCTCTCCCGCGCCGGCCCCGTCGCCATATTGCGCGGATTGGACCTGAACGTGGCGGCAGGCGAATCGATTGCCGTGGTCGGCCGCTCAGGCTCGGGCAAATCGACGCTGCTCATGATCATCGCCGGGCTCGAACGCGCAACGCAAGGCCGAGTCACCGTGCTCGGCGCCGATTTCGGGGATCTCAACGAGGACGATCTCGCCCGTCTCCGTGCCGCCAATATCGGCATCGTGTTCCAATCCTTCCACCTCGTGCCGACCATGACGGCCATCGAGAACGTGGCGCTGCCGCTCGAGTTCCTCGACCGTGACGATGCCTTCGATGCCGCCCGCGCGGCGCTTGCCGAAGTTGGCCTCACCCATCGCGAGACCCATTTCCCCGGCCAGCTCTCCGGCGGCGAGCAGCAGCGCGTGGCCATGGCCCGCGCGCTTGCGCCAAAGCCCTCTCTCATCCTTGCCGACGAGCCGACCGGCAATCTCGACGAGACCACCGGCGCCGATGTCATGGACCTTCTGTTCACGTTGAAGGAGCGGACCGAGGCAACCCTTCTCCTCATCACCCATGACCTTGCGCTCGCCAAGCGCTGCAACCGCACGGTCAACCTCGCCGACGGCCGTGTCACGTCCGCGGGCGCCAAGCGCCGCGCCGCAGCCTCGTGACCGCATCCGACATCGCCACTCCCGGGCAGTCAAACCGGCTGTCTCTGCCGCTTGCCCTCTCCATCGCGCTTCGCGAACTTCGCGCCGGCGCAGGCGGCCTCGTCATTTTCGTGATCTGCATCGCGCTCGGCGTCACCGCTGTTGCCTCCATCGGCTCGCTCAGCGCGTCATTCGACGATGCACTCGCCCGGCAAGGGCGCCTGCTCGTCGGCGGCGATCTGTCCTTCGAGCGCGTGCACCGGCGCGCGAGCGAAGAGGAGCGCACGGCGCTCGACAATGAAGGCCAGGGTACGGAATCGGCGAGCTTGCGCGCCATGGCGAGGATCCACGGCGGCAAAAGCGCGCTCGTCGAGGTGAAGGCCGTCGATAGCGCCTATCCGCTCTATGGCGACGTCGTGATCAGCGAGCCTCAAGACGCGAGCATTCCCTGGCGCAAGCCGGGTGTGATCGTGGTCGAGCAATCTTTGCTCGAGCGGCTCGGCGTAGGCATCGGCGGAACGCTCTCGATCGGCGACGCAACGGTGACCGTCGGCGGCGTGCTTGGCACCCAGCCTGACCGGCTGGCCGACCGGCTCGCCTATGGCCCGCGGGTGCTGATGTCGCTCGATACACTTGACCGCACCGGCCTCATTCAGCCAGGAAGCCTGATCCGCTGGATCTACCGGCTGAACCTGCCCGAGCCGCGCGGCAACGACAAGACGGCGCTCAACACCACGCGCTTCACCATCGAGGCCAAATTCCCCGAAAGCGGCTTTGCCATCAACGATTGGACCGATCCCGCGCCATCGATCCGGCGCGAGGTGAAGCGCTTCACCCAGTTCATCAGCCTCGTAGGATTGACCGCGCTGTTGCTTGGCGGCATCGGCGTCGGCAACGCAATTAGCAGCTATATGGCGAAGAAGCGCGGCGTGATCGCCACCTTCAAGACGCTCGGCGCCTCAAGCACGCTAGTACTTGCCGTCTATCTGATCCAGGCGCTCATGCTCGCCGGGATCGGCATCGCCATCGGCCTTGTTCTTGGCGCGCTCACCCCTTCGCTTCTCTCCGCCACCTATGGCGAGGCGCTGCCTATCGCACTCGCGGTCGAGCCGCACCCCTTTTCGCTCCTCATCGCGGCAGGCGCCGGGATCCTCACCATGCTGCTCTTCGTGCTTCCACCCTTGGGCCGCGCCAAGGTCGTGCCGCCTGCTGTGCTGATGCGCTCGCATCTCACCGATGAGCAGGAGCGGCCGCCGCTTGCCTTCATCGTCACCGCGGCGGCGAGCGGACTTGCCCTCTTTGCCCTCGCCATCGCTGCATCCGAGGAGCGCGCCATCACGCTCTCCATCTCGGCCGGCATCGTCGGAGGCTTTCTTCTGCTGCTCGGCTTCGGCTGGCTGTTGCAAAAGCTTGCCGCACGCTTCCGGCGCACCAAGCCACCGGCCTGGGCGCTTGCGCTTGCGAGCATCGCCGGCCCTGGCTCGATCGCGCGGCAGGTCGCGGTATCGCTCGGCCTCGGCCTCGGCTTCCTCGTGGCAATAGCGCTGATCGAGCGCTCGCTGATGGCCGAGTTCCAGGACAACATTCAGGCCGACGCTCCGGCTTATTACTTCCTCGATATCGACGCCAAGAACCTCCAAGCTTTCCGCGACACGGCAAAATCGGTCGAGCCCAACGCCAAGCTTTCAGACGCGCCGATGCTGCGCGGCCGCATCGTGGCGATCAACGGCATTCCCGCGGATAAGGTGCAGGCAGCTCCCGACAGCCGCTGGGTGCTCGCGAGCGACCGCGGGCTCACCTATACCGACAAGCTCCCGGAGGGCTCGACCATCGCCGAGGGAAAATGGTGGGAGCCTGGCTATTCCGGACCACCGCTCGTTTCCTTCGACGCCGAGTCCGGCCCAGGGCTCGGCTTGAAGCTCGGCGACACCATCACCGTCAACGTACTCGGCCGCAACGTCGAGGCCAAGATAGCCAATTTCCGCAAGATCGACTGGGAGTCGCTTGCCATCAACTTCGTCATGGTGTTCTCGCCGAACACGCTCACCGGCGCGCCGCACCGCGTGCTGGTCACGCTCGAATATCCCAAGGGCACCGACTCGGCACGCGAAGCGAAGCTGATACAGGCGCTTTCGGACCGCTTCCCGCTCGTCACCGCGATCAAGGTCGGCGACATTGTCGAAGCGGCGAAGGATCTGCTGGAGAAGGTCATGACGGCGATCCGCATGACGGCAGGGGTCACGCTTCTGATCGGCGCGCTCGTGCTCGCCGGCGCCGTGGCAGCGACCCAGCAGCGGCGCAAATATCAGGCCGTGCTCTACAAGACGCTTGGCGCCACGCGCGGGCGCATCGTCCGCGCCGAGCTCCTGGAATTCGCGCTGCTTGGCGTGGCCGTCGCCGCCTTTGCGCTTGCCGCAGGGGTCATCACCGCCTGGGCGCTGTGCAAATGGGCCTTCGAGGTGCCGTTCGTGTTCTCAGGGCTCGCTGCCGCGGAAACCGTGCTTCTGGCGCTCGCGCTCGTGCTCGGTGTCGGCGCCGTCGCCACCTGGCGGGTGCTCTCTGCCAAGGCCGCGCCTTATTTGAGGGGGGAATAGGTGTCCGGCAGCGTACGCGAATGTTGAATGACAGCCATTTCCGCTCACTTGCGCGCGGGTAAGGGACCACCCATATTCGACTTCAAAGTGTCTGGAATTACGGATTTGGTACAACTGGGGCGAAAGGACGAGTTATGGCGGACTTAGACAGACGATACGCGCAAGGCACGACCGTCGGCCGCGCCGAAACCGGCGTGATCGACCAGGGGCTCCGCTCCTATATGCTGCGCGTCTACAACTACATGGCGTCCGGTGTCGCGATCACCGGCGTGGTCGCCTACCTGACCTATATGTTTGCGGTGGTGGATAGCGGGGCAGGACTCCAGCTCACACCGTTCGGCAACCTTATCTTCGCAAGCGCCTTCAAATGGGTGGTGATCCTCGCGCCGCTCGGCATGGTGTTCTACCTCTCGGCGCGCATCAATTCCATGAGCCTTAGTGCCGCCCAGATTTCGTTCTGGGTATTCGCCGCGCTTATGGGACTGTCGCTCGGGTCGATTTTCCTGGTCTACGCTCATGCGAGCATCGCACGCGTGTTCTTCATTACCGCGGCGTCGTTCGGCGCATTGAGCCTCTACGGCTACACCACGCAGCGTGACCTCTCGGCTTGGGGCTCATTCCTGTTCATGGGCCTGATCGGCATCATCATTGCCATGCTGGTGAACCTGTTCCTCGCCTCTTCGGCGTTGCAGTTCGCCATCTCGGTGATTGGCGTGCTGATCTTCGCGGGCCTCACCGCATACGACACGCAGCAGATCAAGGAGATGTACTACGCAGGCGACGACGGAACGGTCGCCGGACGCAAAGCCGTGATGGGAGCTCTCAGGCTCTATCTCGACTTCATCAACCTGTTCATGATGCTGCTTCAGCTCTTCGGCGACCGCCGATAGACAAGAGCTAATGGGCACAAGTCAGGGCCCCGGCCTTTCGCCGGGGCCTTTTCTTTTGCGCTAGCACTCAACGAGGCGTAGGCCCCTGTCGAGCGCGCGAAGCACGCGGGCGAGATCATGGCCGCGCTTCAGGATCAGCCCGGTCGCCGCGATCACGCTATACGCGCCCTGGCGGCGCGACAGCCTCGGCGCTTTCTCGATACGGTAAAGCGGTACTTCGGTCGTGCGCCGGAATACGGAGAACACCGCCTTCTCGCGCAGAGTGTCGATGGCGTAGTCGCGCCATTCACCGCTCGCAACCTTGCGGCCGTAGACGTTCAGGATTTGAGAGAGCTCTTCGCGGTTAAAGGCTATGCCGCCGCGCCGGTTAACCCCGTCACTGTGCTGTGCTTGGCCGCCGGCCTTGACGGCCAGCGGCAACTGTATGGGCTCGGTTTCGCTCAACACGCGCCTCCTGTAATGGAAGCGTCATGATGACCCGGGAGTCGTGGAAATTCAAGCGCATGCCTGGTGTTTCATGCACTGTAATATTATGAAACACTAATCACACATATGCCCTAGTTCAGCCCTTGGCACGCCCCAAAGAACCGTATGATCATCGTTGTTGCCTCTTGGCCCGGTCCAGTTAGAGGCTTCGGATTCTCAGCCCCCCAGCCCCCCCGGGGTCTTCTTTCGGACCGGGCCAGTTGGCTCCTTTCATTTCCTAGTCGTTCCTCCCAAGGGTTCTACAACGGGTCGGTTTTCGGCCCGTCTTTGTTATGCGCGAAGAGAACGTGAGGACGCGGGCGCCAGGCCTATTTGGGCTCGAACTCAGCGGCGCCGAGGATCGGCCCAAAATCCTCAACTTGCAGCAGCACGAACAGGCAATCGCCGCCCATGGTCTTCAGGTCCTTGAGCGGCAGGCGCAGCGTGATTGGATCGCCGTGCCACATGCCAATCGGCGACAGCTCTCGCACCGGATGATGGTAGTTGAGGTCAAGCCCGCGATTCTCGCCGCGCGCGACCTTGACCGTTTCCACCTCCTTGGCGATGGCGAGCCACACAGTCGCGGCGCGGCGGTCGGATCTCTCGGGCGCTGCGCCTACATCGACAATGAGCGTATCGCCGTCGGCACGCATGCTGACCGGAACCCTCACGTCTTGCAGCCGCTTCGCCGCGTTCCGCATCGCCATCTCGATCGCCGCCTCGCTGGCGCCGTTCACATGGGTGATGCCGTCGACCACGGCTTGCGGCGTGTACACCTTGCCGTCCCCCCGCGAACGCGCATATGCACGCTGGCGCTCGCTATTGGCTGGGCTACCGAGCGTGTCGCGCCAGCCGAGATAGTCCCAATAGTCGACGGAATAAGAGAGCGCGACGACCCCAGGCTTCTCGGTGAGCTGGCCAAGAAGCGCGTCCGCAGGCGGACAGGACGAGCAGCCTTGGCTCGTGAACAGCTCGACCACCGCTGGCGGCGTGTCGGGGCTCGCCCCGCCGGGTCCGGCAAGTGCGAGAGCCGCGAGCGCCGCAAGGCCGCCAGCGCCTGGGAGAAGGAGTGACCTCATGGAGCCTACAATGCCGGATAAAGGCCGAAATTTCCGGGAAAAAAGGGGTCAAGCCGGGTCACAACTGAGTGACCCCTGACCTGGGTCATCGTTGTAATTCGCTCGGCGAACCTTCAAATTGCGTGTTCGAGCTCAGACCCAAACAACCGGGAAGAGGCATGAGTGCAAGCTGTTGCAGCCAAGCCCAACAAGATCCACACCGCGGTAGCGAAAGCTACCGGCGCGTCTTGTGGGGGGTGCTGGCGATCAATGCTGCGATTTTCGGCGTCGAGGTTGTGGCGGGTCTCGCCGCGGGCTCGGCATCGCTCCAGGCCGATGCGCTCGACTTTCTCGGCGATGCCGGAAACTACATCATCAGCCTCCTCGTCGTCGGCATGGCGTTGCGCTATCGCGCCATGGCGGCCTTCGCCAAGGGCGCGACCATGGGCTTGTTCGGACTGTGGGTGCTCGGCGTCACGGCCTGGCATGCCTGGCAGAGCACAGTGCCGGAGGCCTTCACCATGGGCGCGGTGGGCGTTGCCGCACTGCTCGCCAATGCGGCGTCCTTCGCGCTGTTGTGGGCGTATCGCGAGGGCGACTCCAATATGCGGTCTGCCTGGATTTGCACGCGCAACGACGTGCTCGGCAATCTCGCAGTGCTGCTCGCGGCACTTGGCGTGTTCGGCACCGGCACGGGCTGGCCCGACGTAGCGGTCGCCGCCATCATGGCAGCCCTCGCCCTGCAAGGCGCTTGGACCGTTATCGGCCACTCATGGTTGGAGTTGCGCGCCTCGCACGCGCTTCAGCCCGCAGGATGACCTCAGACTAGGCGGCTTCCCTGGCGAGGCCCCGCAGCACGTAGTGCAGAATGCCGCCGTTCCTGAAATAGTCGAGCTCGTCTAACGTATCGATGCGGGCGCGCAACGGCACGGCGCGCTTCGTGCCGTCGCCATAGGTGATCTCCGCCTCGATCCACTGGCCAGGCTTGATGTCGGCCAAGCGCTGCAAGGTCACGGTCTCGGGGCCTGTTAGCTCGATCGATTGCCAGCTCATGCCCTCGGCGAAAACGAGCGGCAGGATGCCCATGCCGATCAGATTTGAGCGGTGGATGCGCTCGAAGCTCTCGGCAATCACCGCGCGCACGCCGAGCAGCCGCGGCCCCTTCGCCGCCCAGTCGCGCGACGAGCCGGTGCCATATTCCTTGCCGGCAAAGATCACGGTTGGCACGCCCTCTTGCCCATAAAGCATCGCCGCGTCGTAGATGCTTATCGCCTCGAACGAGGGGTAGTGCAGCGTGACGCCGCCCTCAATGCCCTTCAGGATCTGATTCTTGATGCGGGTGTTGGCGAAGGTGCCGCGCATCATCACCTCGTGATTGCCGCGCCGGGAGCCGTAGGAGTTGAAGTCGTGCGGCGCCACGCCATGCTCGGTGAGGTATCGCCCTGCCGGGCTGTCGCGCTTGATCGCACCGGCGGGAGAGATGTGGTCCGTGGTGATAGAATCGAGGAACAGGCCGAGGATGCGGGCATTGACGATGTCGGTGACGGGCTTCGGCGTATGGGCGAGATCGACGAAATACGGCGGCTCCTGCACATAGGTCGACTTCACGTCCCACTCATAGGTAAGCCCGCCGGTGACCTCAATGCCCTGCCACTCTTCGTCGCCCTCGAACACATTGCCGTAGCGGCGGCGGAACATCGACTTCTTCACCGCCTTGCGCACGGTCTTGGCCACCGCCTTTGACGACGGCCAGATATCGTTGAGATAGACCGGCTCGCCTGCGGCGTCGGTGCCGAGCGGCTCCGTGGTGAGGTCGATCATGACTGAGCCTGCGAGCGCGTAGGCCACGACGAGAGGCGGCGAGGCAAGATAGTTCGCCCGCACATCGTGATTGACCCTGCCCTCGAAATTGCGGTTTCCCGACAGCACCGAAGCGACGGCGAGCCCATGGTCCTGGATGGTCTTGGAGATTTCCTCAGGCAGCGGGCCGGAATTGCCGATGCAGGTGGTGCAGCCATAGCCGACGAGGTTGAAGCCGAGCGTGTCGAGATCGTGCTGCAAGCCCGCCTTCTCGAGATAGTCGGTCACCACCTGGGATCCCGGCGCGAGCGAGGTCTTCACCCAAGGCTTGACCTGAAGCCCGCGCTTTACCGCGTTGCGGGCAAGCATGCCAGCAGCCACCATCACGTATGGGTTTGACGTGTTGGTGCAGGAGGTGATGGCGGCAATCGCCACGTCACCATGGCCGAGATCGAAATTGGTGCCCTGCACCTTGACGCGCTTTCCCTTCTCGTCAGCCTTGCCGTATTCCTTGTCGAGCGCCTCGGCGAAGGCGCCTGCGGCACGGGTGAGCGGCACCCGGTCCTGCGGCCGCTTCGGCCCGGCGATCGATGGTTCGACGTCGCCAAGGTCGAGCGCGATCGAATCGGTGAACACGGGGTCGGCGTTGTCGTCGTCGCGAAACATGCCTTGCGTCCGCGCATAAGCCTCGACCAAGGCGATGCGCGAATCCTTGCGGTCGGTGGCGTCGAGATAAGCGAGCGTCTCCTCATCGATGGGGAAGAAGCCGCAGGTCGCGCCGTATTCCGGCGCCATGTTCGCGATGGTGGAGCGATCCTCCACCGGGAGATTGCCGAGACCTTCGCCGAAGAACTCCACGAACTTGCCGACGACGCCGGCGCGGCGGAGTCGCTCGGTAACGGTGAGCACGAGGTCGGTTGCGGTCACGCCCTCTTTCAGCTTGCCGGTCAAGCGGAAGCCCATCACCTCGGGGATTACCATGGAGATCGGCTGACCGAGCATGGCCGCTTCGGCCTCGATGCCGCCGACACCCCAGCCGAGCACGGCGAGGCCGTTCACCATTGTCGTGTGGCTATCGGTGCCGACTAGCGTATCGGGGAAGGCTACAGCGCTGCCGTTCTGCTTCTTGGTCCATACGGCTTGCGACAGATATTCGAGATTCACCTGGTGGCAGATGCCGGTGCCGGGCGGCACCACGCGGAAATTGTCGAACGCGCCGGCACCCCAGCGCAGGAAGGCGTAGCGCTCGCCGTTCCGCTCATATTCCTTCTCGACATTGGTAAGGAACGCGGCCGCAGTGCCGAATGTATCGACCGTCACCGAGTGGTCGATGACGAGGTCGACCGGAACGAGAGGATTAATCTTGCGCGGATCGCCGCCGAGCGTGCGCATGGCATCGCGCATTGCGGCGAGATCGACCACGGCTGGAACGCCGGTGAAATCCTGCATCAGCACGCGGGCGGGGCGGAAGGCGATCTCGCGCTCGCTCTTGCGCGTCTCTAGCCACTCGGCCACGCCGCGAATGTCGTCTGAGGTTACGCTGCGCCCGTCTTCATGCCGCAGCAGATTTTCGAGCAGCACCTTCAGCGAGAACGGCAAGCGGCCGACTCCGGCGAGGCCGTTCGCCTCGGCCTCCTTCAGATCGAAATAATCGTAGCTGCGCTTGCCGACCTTCAGCGTCCGCCGGCAATTGAAGCTGTCGAGCGAGGTCTCTGCTACCGATGTCAACTCGGATCTCCTCGAGCGCGGGCGCGAAGTCTACCGCCTACTCGGCGACAGGCTGACGACATGCAAAGGCTTGGCCAATCGCTTGGCGGGGAGCCACCGGCCAAGCCGCCGGGGGTCCTTGACCCATCCCGGACTATTGGAGGCGCGCTCCCCTCTATATAAGAGCCCTCGTGGGAGCGAGACAATGCGCGAGAAGCGCCTTGGCGCGCCGTTTCTCTTGGCACTTCGTACCAACTTGCGCAAATTCCGGGCAAATGCCTATCAAGACCAGCCTTGCCGCCAATGGGATCGCCTGCCAGCGCGGCGGGAGGCTCCTGTTCGCCGATCTGAGCTTCACGCTTGAGCCTGGCCAGGGATTGCTGGTGACGGGGCCGAACGGCGCCGGCAAGACGAGCCTGCTGCGCCTGATCGCTGGCCTCTTGCCGCTCGCCGCAGGCAGCTTCAAAAGCGGGGATGGGTCCGTCCCGCTGCCTGAGCTCTGTCACTATGTTGGGCATGCGAACGGCATCAAGAGCGCGCTCACGCTTCAACAGAATGTCGCCTTCTGGGTAGACTTCCTCGGCGGCGGCGATGCCGATCTCGACGATGCGCTCGAGATGTTCGCTCTCGCCGAGTTGAAGGACCTGCCGGCTGGACTGCTGTCAGCTGGGCAGAAGCGCAAACTTGCGCTCCTTCGCCTCTTTGCCGCGCCCCGCCCGATCTGGCTGCTCGACGAGCCCTCGGTCTCTCTCGACGCGGCGTCGGTCAAGGTGCTGGACAAGGCGATCGCCCAGCATCTCGCACAAGGTGGCATCGCCGTGGTCGCGAGCCATACCTCGCTGAAGGTGAAATTTGCGCAAGAGCTCGCGCTGAAGCGGGAGGCCGTCCAGTGAAGGAGGCTTGGGCGCTGTTCCGCCGCGACGTCGTCCTTGCCTGGCGCGAGGGCGGCACCATCGGCACCGCGCTCGGCTTCTACCTCGTCGTGGTCGCCATCACGCCACTGGGCCTCGGCCCGGACCTTAATCTCCTGTCGCGCATCGCTCCCGGCGTGTTGTGGGTGGCGCTCCTGCTCGCAAGCCTGCTTTCCGCCGACCGCATCTTTCACAACGACTATGAGGACGGCGCGCTCGACGTGTTGGCCACAGGGCTCCTGCCGCTCGAGCTGGTCGCCGGCGTCAAGAGCCTCGCCCATTGGGTCACGACCGGCATTCCGCTCGCGCTGCTTGCGCCATTGCTTGGGCTCCTTCTCAACCTGCCGATCGAGTTCTTCCCGCTGCTCGTGCTCGCCATGCTTGCCGGCACCCCTGCCGTGAGCTTCGTCGCGGGTATCGGCGCGAGCCTCACGCTTGGGCTTAGGCGGAGCGGCGTTCTGCTTGCGCTGCTCGTGCTGCCGCTCTACGTGCCGGTGCTGATCTTCGGCGTCGAAACCGTGTCGGCCGCAAGCGTGGGCCCCGCCTCGCCCTGGCCGCCCTTCCTCATCCTCTGTGCGCTTAGCCTGGCGAGCCTCGTGCTTGCGCCCATCGCCGCCGCCGCCGCGCTCCGCACGGCCCTGCGTTAGGAGGGCGAACAATTGCACTCGCATGCCAAACCCACTACACCCAAGCCGATGTGGAACCTCGCCAATCCGACGCGATTTCTTGGACTTGCCGACCGCGTCATACCCTGGCTCGCGGTGCTCACCTTCCTCACCCTCGGTGTCGGGCTCTACCTCGCTTTTTTCGTGGCGCCGCCCGATTACCAGCAGGGCGAGACGGTGCGCATCATGTTCGTGCACGTGCCCGCGGCCTGGCTTGCCATGTTTGGCTACACGCTGATCGCCATCGCCAGCATCGGCTCGCTCATCTGGCGCCACCCCCTCGCCGATGTCGCGGCGAAGACCGCGGCCCCGATCGGCGCCACCCTCTGTTTCCTCGCACTCGTCACCGGCTCGCTATGGGGTAAGCCGATGTGGGGCACCTATTGGGTGTGGGACGCGCGGCTCACTTCGATGCTCGTGCTGTTCCTGCTCTATCTCGGCCTGATCGCGCTTTGGCAGTCGATCGAGGAGCCCGGACGGGCCGGCCGCGCCGCAGCCATCCTCGCGCTCGTCGGCTTCGTCAACGTGCCGATCATCAAATTCTCGGTCGATTGGTGGAACACGCTGCATCAGCCGGCGAGCATCTTCCGCACCGGCGGCCCAACCATCGATCCGTCGCTGCTCACGCCGCTCTTCGTCATGGCCGTCGGCTTCACGCTGCTGTTCGTGCTGTTGCACCTCATCGCCATGCGCGCCGAGATCCTGCGCCGTCGCGTTCATGCACTCCGCCAGGTGCATGTCGAGCGCGCGGCGGCAGCGTAAGGCCAACTCTCCCGACAATGCCCGATCTCGGTCCCCACGCTGCATTCATCTGGGCCGCCTACGCCGTGACCTTCGTCGCCGTCGCCGGCCTCGTTGGTTTGATCGTGCAGGACGACCGCAGACAACGGCAGCTTCTTGCCGACCTCGAACGTCAGGGCATCACCCGCCGCTCCGCCAAGCCGACAGGCAAGCCAAAGACGGTCGAGAAGAAGTCTCGCGCGCGGAAGCCGAAGCCATGACCGCGCCCAAGCCGCGCTCATTCTGGCAGCGCTGGGGAATGGCGCTGCCGCTCCTGATCTTCGCACCGCTCTCGGGGCTCTTCTGGTATGCGCTGCATAGCGGCGACCCGTCGCGGCTACCGTCCGCGCTCGTCGGCAAGACGGTGCCGCCCTTCAGTCTCCCGCCGATCGAGGGCTTCGCGGACGCGGAAGGATTTCAGACTGCGGACCTCGCCAAGGGCGAGCCGACCATCGTCAATGTGTGGGCGTCATGGTGCGTGCCCTGTCACGAAGAGCACCCGCTGCTGCTGCATCTCGCCAAGCAGCCAGGCGTCCGCCTCTACGGCATCAACTACAAGGACGACCCCGCGGCGGCGCGCCGCTTCCTCGGCCGCTACGGCAATCCCTTCGCTCGCGTCGGTGCCGACCGGTCCGGCCGCGTCGCTATCGATTGGGGCGTCTACGGAGTTCCCGAAACCTACGTGATCGGCGGCGACGGCAAGATTGCCTTCCGCCATGTCGGGCCCCTCACCGAGGACGCTATCAAGGACAAGCTTTTGCCCCTCGTGCAGCCCACAGGCGCCAAGCCCCAAGGCTGACGCGGGTCTATTTGCCGTTGGTTGCGTCCACGATCATCGCAAGGATGTCGAGGAACTCCTGGCGCTTGGGCGGTGGCAACACGGCGAGGAGCCGCGAGTCCGTGGCCGCGGCGCCTGGCTCAGCATCGCGCAGGCCCTTCCAGCCCTGGGAGGTAAGCTTGATGGCGTAGGCCCTGCCGTCCTCCTTGGCCCGCTTCCTATGGATGAGCCCCCGTGCCAAGAGCCTCGCTACGATGTCGGCAAGAGTGGACCTGTCGATCCCGGTTCGATCGACGAGATCGGTCTGGGTCAGCCCCTCCTGGTCGGCGATGGTCATGAGTACGGCAAATTGTCGCGGGGTCAGACCGCTTGACCGTGCCTCGACCTGAAAAATGTCAGTAGCGCATTGGCCGGCGCGATGAATGAGATGCGTCGCCGACCGCTCCAATTGATGCGAGTTTTTCGCAGCCATGTGACGCTCCGCCTCTTCCCTCGTGGGCGCGACCACCGCCTCGCGCGATACCAAAATCAAGCATTTCTCGACAATTTTAGGCGACTTTTAGGCAATGTCGACAAAACGCAGGTTGGCAACGCAACCCCGATATTTCTCCCGATATTTCTATTGACGTTATCAGCGCGATCGACCCCTTAGCGGATCGCGCCGCGGCGGATATTGGTATCGAGGCCGAAGCTGGCAAGAGTTAGAAACATAAAACACCAGCACAACAGCACACCTTTTAGGCAGCGCTTCTACACAACTTGCCGGGGAAGTTAATGGCCGGCGCTCTTGTTGTCGTCGGCGGCACTGTAGCGTTGCATTAGCGGCATCTGGGCCATGGCAAAGATGAAGGTGAGCGGCAGGAAGCCGAATGCCTTGAAGCTTACCCAGGCATCTGTGGACACATTGCGCCAAACGAGCTCGTTCAGAACCGCCATGGCGATGAAGAACAGCGCCCAGCGGAGCGTAAGCTTGCGCCAGCCTAGCTCGGTGAGATTGAAAACCGATCCAAGAAGAAGCTCTAGCACCGGCTTTCGCAGCAACAGGCCGGCGCCGAGGAACGCGGCGAAAGTGAGATAGACGATGGTCGGCTTCAGCTTGATGAAGGTGTCGTCGCGGAGATAGAGCGTGAGCGTGCCGAACACGAGCACGACCGCACCGCTGACGAGCGGCATCACCGGAATCTTGTGGTAGCGCCACCAGGCGACGCCGAGCGCGATAAGCGTCGCTGCCATGAACACCGCCGTCGCCACGTAGATGCCAGCGGCGGCATTGGTGCCGAAGAACACGAGCAGCGGCCCGAGCTCGATGGCGAGCTTGGTGGCGAGCGCCAGCCCCGACTCCGGGGTCTCGGTTTGCCCACGCGGCGCTGCCTCAGGCTGCTTCTGCATTGCTCGCGTCCAGGCCGGCGATGGCGCGGGCAAACTCCTCGGCATCGAAAGCCTGCAAATCGTCGATGCCCTCGCCGACACCGATGGCATTCACTGGCAGACCGAAGCGCTCGGCGACAGCGACGAGAATGCCGCCGCGCGCCGTGCCGTCCAATTTGGTGACGACGAGGCTGGTGACGCCTGCGATCTCCTGGAAGATCTGCACCTGGTTGAGCGCGTTTTGCCCCGTGGTGGCGTCGAGCACGAGCACCACGCTATGCGGGGCTTGAGGATCGAGCTTCTTCAGCACGCGCACGATCTTGGCGAGCTCGGCCATGAGGTCTGACTTGTTCTGCAAGCGCCCAGCCGTGTCGATAATGAGCACGTCGAGTTTGTCGACCTTCGCCCGCTCGAGCGCCTCATAGGCGACGCCTGCCGGATCGGCGCCGACATCCTTGGCGACCACCTCGGCGCCGACGCGTCCGCCCCATACCTTCAACTGATCGATGGCTGCGGCGCGGAAGGTATCTGCGGCGGCAAGCATCACGCTCGCGCCGTCGCGGATGAAGCGATGCGCCATCTTGGCGGCCGTCGTGGTCTTGCCTGTCCCGTTCACGCCGACGAGCAGGATCACATGCGGATGGGCGCCTTTGTCGAGCGCGAAGGGCTGCGCCACCGGTGCGAGCACCTTGGCGACCTCGGCGGCAAGCACTTCGCGCAAATGCATTGGCGAGAGCGCGCGGTCGTGCCGGGTCGAGGCGAGCGACGACCTGATGCGCGCTGCCATGGCGACGCCGAGATCGGCCTTGATCAGCGCATCTTCGAGCTCATCGAGGGTCTCGGCGTCGAGCTTCCTCCGGCTCAACACCGAGGTGAGATTATCGCTGAGCGCGGACGACGTCCGGGTAAGCCCGCTGCGAAGCTGGGTGAACCAGCTCCGCCGTGGTGGGGGCCCGCTCTCCGTCGATGCCTTGTCGTCCTTGGGCTTTTCCGGCTCGGCGACGGGCTCGGGCAGGTCCGGCTCATCAGGCGAGCCTTTCTCCCTTATCGCCGGATGTCGCTCCTCTGGCGGGGTCGCACCTTCGCTCGAGGCAGGCGCCGCGGGCGGTGGCGCTGCCGATGCCTCTGACTTCGGCTTGCGCGGTCGCTTTCCGCCGCCTGGCTTCGGACCCTTCGGCCCGTCATCCGACGGTCCACCTTCATGCGTTGGGATATGAGGCCCTGCGGGAGGCGGCGCCTTCATCTTTGCCGCCTTCTTGGTCGACTTTGCGCCTTCACCCTTCTTCGCAGGTTTCTTGCGCTCCGGCGGCTCCTTCTGAGCCGGCCTTGAGTTTGGCTCTTTCTCAGCTGGCTTCGGAGCCGGCGGCTCCTTCTTGGGCGGCTCCTGGGGTCTCGAGCCGAACAGGCGCTGCCAGAATCCCGGCTTCTTCTCGCTGCTCACGCTAACGTCCTCGCGATCAGGGCACTGCCGTCATGGCCACTGACGACGGCGTCGAGCACCTTCGGCGCGCCTTCGGCCGCATCGATCTTCACCGGGGTAAAGTCGCCCGCGCGGCCTCGTCCCTCGCTCTCCATGAGCACCTGAATATGCCGGCCCTTCGCGTTCACAAGATGGCGCTGCAGTGCCTGCACGCCCTTTTCGCGCAACGAGGCTGCGCGGGCAGCGATCACCGTGCCGTTGATTTGGCGCATGCGCGCGGCTGGCGTGCCCGGCCTCGCCGAGAACGGGAACACGTGCAGGAAGGTGAGCCCGCAATCGTCGACCAGCGACAGCGAGTTCTGGAACATGGTCTCGCTCTCGGTCGGAAAGCCGGCGATGAGGTCTGCGCCGAATACCATTTCAGGGCGAAGCCTGCGTACCTCCTCGCAGAAGCCGACCGCGTGTGCCCGCGAGTGACGCCGCTTCATGCGCTTCAGTGTAAGGTCATCCCCGGCCTGGAGCGAGAGATGGAGATGCGGCATCAGCCGCTCTTCCTCGGCGATGGCCTTCAGCAGCGCGGCATCGGCCTCGATCGAATCGATCGAGGAGAGCCGCATCCGCTTGAGCTCAGGCACCAGCGCGAGAATCTTGGAAACGAGCTTGCCGAGCGCGGTCTCGCCGGGAAGGTCCGCGCCGTAAGCGGTGATATCGACGCCGGTCAGCACGATCTCGGCATAGCCGTTCTCGACCAGCTTGCGCACCTGCGCCACCACCTCGCCCGCCGGCACGGAGCGCGACGGCCCGCGGCCATACGGAATGATGCAGAAGGTGCAGCGATGGTCGCAGCCGTTCTGGATCTGCACATAGGCGCGGGCCTGGGCGCCGAAGCCATCGATCAAGTGACCGGCGGTCTCCTTCACCGACATGATGTCGTTGACCTTGACCCGTTCGGTGTCACCGCAGCCGAGCCCAAGGAAGGTGCGAGCCTCGGTCTTTTCCTGATTGCCGATGATATGGTCGACCTCGTCCATGGCGGCGAAGGGCGCAGGGTCGATTTGCGCGGCGCAGCCGGTGACGACGATCTTGGCTTGCGGATTCGCGCGGCGCGCCTTGCGAATGGCCTGCCGCGCTTGGCGCACGCTTTCCTGCGTCACGGCGCAGGTATTGACGATCACCGTGGCCCCTAGCCCAGCGTCGCTGGCATGCTTGCGCATGACCTCCGATTCATAGGCGTTGAGCCTGCAGCCGAAGGTGACGATCTCGATATCCGACATGTGGCGGCTTCTAACACGAAACTAAATGTAAGTCAGACCCCCCACCCCGCCGCCGCCTTCCGCGTCGTCGTCCCTCCCCGCGAGGGGGAGGGATGGGAGTCCGTGGCCGCCGCTCAGGCCCCATACCTCCCCTTGACGGGGAGGTCGGCGCGCATAGCGCGCCGGGTGGGGTGATACAGGGTTCAAGCGCTCTCCTTTGCGAGCAGCTCTGGCGGCAGCGTGCTCTGATAGTCGAGTGCGAAAGACCCGGTCATCATGATATGGTCGTCGCCCTCCCGCCAGCCGATGACGAGGTCGCCTCCGGGCAGCGTCACGCGCACCTCGCGGCCCGTGAGCCCGCGCCGCACCGCGGCAACGGCGGCAGCACAGGCCGCGGTGCCGCAAGCCTTGGTCAGCCCGGCCCCGCGTTCCCAGGTGCGCAAGCGAAGACTGTTGGGCCCGGTGACCTGTGTGAGCGAGATGTTGGCGCGCTCGGGAAACATCGGATCGTGCTCGAGCATCGGCCCGAAGTGGGCGAGATCGTACGCCTCGACGTCGTCGACAAAGAAGATGCAGTGAGGGTTGCCAACATTGACCACCGACGGCTTGCTCAAAGCCGGATCATCGGCCGCCGTCAGCTCGATCGCGCGCGTGTCGTCGAATGGCTGGCTGAGCGGGATCTCGTTCCACTCGAAGCGTGGCGTGCCCATGTCGATGGTCACGCGGCCATCCCTGGCGACGGTCGCCGCCAGCATCCCGCTCTCGGTCTCGATGCTCACGTGAGGCGAGCCGCGCTCGGCAACGAGCAGCGCCGCAACGCAGCGCGCGGCATTGCCGCAAGCGCCGACCTCGCCACCATCGGCATTCCAGATGCGCATGAACACATCGGCGAAATCCGATGGCTCGAGCGCGATCACCTGATCGCAGCCGATGCCCCGACTGCGGTCGGCGATGGCCGCAATCTGCGTGGGCTTAAGCGCAAGCGGCTGCTTGCGTGCGTCCAGCACGACGAAGTCGTTGCCGAGGCCGTTCATCTTGCGGAAATGGATGCTGCCGGTCATGCGTTTGCCGATGTCTCGTTCCGCCTTTATATGGCGTTTGGCGACAGATGGAACCAGCAGAGCGGCGGACAAGGCAGTAATGGCAAAATTCCCTCCTGACGATACGGTCAACGCCCTCGTCCCGCATACTCTGAAAGAGCCCCTGGCCGGAAGCGGCAACGGACCGCTTGCCGGCCGCACTTTCATGGTCAAGGATCTGTTCGCCATAAAGGGATACAAGGTCTCGATCGGTAATCCTGAGTGGTATGCGGCGGCAAGCCCCGCGGCGGAGACGGCGCCGGCGCTTCTGCGCCTGCTCGAGGCCGGCGCCACGCTCACCGGCATCACCATCTGCGACGAGTTGCTGTACAGCGTGCTTGGCACCAACGTTCACTACGGCGCGCCGGTGAACATTCATGCGCTCCGCCACGTCACCGGCGGCTCGTCCTGCGGTTCCGCGGCGGCGGTCGCCGCCGCCATGTGCGACTTCGCGCTCGGCAGCGACACAGGCGGCTCGGTACGGGTACCTGCCGCATTCTGCGGCCTCTATGGCCTCCGCCCCACACACGGCCGCATCGACATGTCGGGCGTGACGCCAATGGCGCCGAGCTACGACACGGTAGGCTTCTTGGCGCGCGATGCCGCGCTCCTCCGCGACGTTGGCCGCGTGCTGCTTCAACGATCGAGCGTCCCAGCGCCGCCTCAGCATGTGATCCTCGCGCAAGACATGTTCGCACGCGGCGAGGCGAGCATCGACGAGGAGATCTGGCGCGTGCTCGACAAGATCGAGAGCGCCTTGCCTAAGCCGGAGCAGATGGACGTGGTCGGCGAGGAGTTCGACACGTGGCGCAATGCCTTCCGTTTCAATCAGGCCTACGAACTGCAATCGACGCTGATGCCCTTTGCGCTTGCCCATGCCGACGCATTATCGCCTGCAATCAGGGAGCGCTTCGAGATCGCCTCGCGCATCACCAAGGATGAGGCAAGGATTGGCGAGGAGATCCGCGCCAATGCTAAGGAGCGGCTGCAAGCCTTGGCCAAGCCAGGTACAGTGATCCTGATGCCGACCACGCCGACGCTCCCGCCTGAGCGTGACATTCCGGATGGCGCCTCGACCGTGGAGTTCAGGGGGATGACCTTGGGCAGCACCTGCCTCGCCGGACATGCCGGCCTGCCGCAGATTTCCATTCCGGCTGGAACGGCGGCAGGATGCCCCGTTGGCCTGTCCTTCATCGGCTGGCAGGGCGGCGACGAGGCCCTGTTCGATCTCGCCGTTAAGCTCGCGCCCCTCTTGGGGCATGGCGGAGGCGCCGCATGATCCTTGCAGGCCTTGGCATAGTCTTGATGCTTGCGGGCATCGTGCTCCTTCTCTACCAGTCGGCTCAGAACTGGTCGTCGTGGCGAGTGCCGGCCCACGACGCTCCGCCAAGGCCGGCGGTTCCCAAGTCGGGTGTCATCCTCATCGGCATGGGCGCACTCCTCGCCATGCTGGCGACCTCGGGCTGGTTCTAGGCCCGCGCAGGGCTTGACTTACTGGGTGCCCTGGCCGACATTCCGCGCGAAATTCATTGGCAGCTCAAATTCCTGAGCCGCCGCCCTGGGCACGATCTCGCGCTCAAGTAGGCCGAAGGCCGATAGCGCAACATCTGGAGCCAGGGGGGTCAACACCCGACAGCGCGATGCGCCCTCGGGTGCGTTTTTGGTCTGCGCTATCGCGTTTCGCGCTACTTGAGCGCCTTTTTTGGTTGGAGAGACGATGTTCGAAACCCTGTCGGATCGCCTTGGCGCCATCCTCGACAAGCTCACCCGCAAGGGCGCGCTTAGCGAGGCGGACGTCAATGAAGCGATGCGCGAGGTTCGCCGCGCGCTGCTCGAAGCAGACGTTGCGCTCGACGTGGTGCGCAACTTCACCGACGCGGTGAGGGCGAAGGCCGTCGGCCAGGAGGTGGTGCGCTCCATCACTCCGGGCCAGATGGTTATCAAGATCGTGCATGACGAGCTCGTGCGCACGCTTGGCGAGGACGCGGAGCCCATCGACCTCGGCGCCGCTCCTCCCGTGGTGATGATGCTTGTCGGCCTGCAGGGTTCCGGCAAGACCACGACGACGGCAAAGATCGCGCGCCGCCTGCAGAACCGCGAGAAGAAGAAAGTGCTGATGGCCTCGCTCGATACGCGGCGGCCTGCGGCGCAGGAGCAGCTTCGGGTGTTGGGCGAGCAGACTGGCGTGGCCACGCTCCCCATTGTCGAAGGCCAGGACCCGGCAGGCATCACCAAACGCGCCATCCAGGCAGCCAAGCTCGGCGGATATGATGTGCTGATGCTCGACACCGCCGGCCGCACTCATATCGATGAAGTGCTCATGGCCGAGACGGCGGAGATCGCTCGTATCGCGCAGCCGTATGAGACGCTGCTCGTCGCCGATGCGCTTACCGGCCAGGACGCGGTCAATCTCGCGCGCAATTTCGATCAGCGGCTGCCGCTCACCGGCATCGTGCTCACCCGCGTCGACGGCGACGGACGCGGCGGCGCCGCACTTTCCATGCGCGCCGTCACCGGCAAGCCGATCAAGCTCATGGGAACCGGCGAGAAGATCGACGCCATCGAGGATTTCGATCCTGCGCGCATCGCCGGCCGCATCCTCGGCATGGGCGACGTGGTCGGCCTGGTCGAGAAGGCGATCGAGACCGTCGAGATCGACAAGGCGGAGAAGATCGCCGCGAAGATGCGGAAAGGGGCCTTCGACCTCGACGACCTCGCGGAGCAATTGAAGCAGATGCAGAAGCTCGGCGGCATGGGCGGCGTGCTCGGCATGCTGCCCGGCGTCGGCAAGATCAAGAAGCAGCTCGACACCGCCAAGCTCGACGACGCGATCCTCAAGCGCCAGCAGGCGATCATCGGCTCGATGACGCGCGGCGAGCGCAAGAACCCGAAGCTGCTCAATGCCTCGCGCAAGAAGCGCGTTGCGGCAGGCTCAGGCACCTCGGTTCAAGACATCAACAAGCTCGTGAAGATGCACCGGCAGATGGCCGACATGATGAAGGCCATGGGGAAGAAGCGCGGGATGCTTGGTTCGCTGTTCGGTGGCGGTCCGCCGCCAGTACTTCCCGCCGATCTGCCGGCCGGCGCGGCGCTGCCTCCGGGCCTGCCGCCACTCCCGCCAGGAGGGCTTCCCGGCCTAGGCGGAGGCCTGCCGCGCGGTCTTCCAGGCCTCCCAGGAATGCCCCGCCGTTTCCCCGGCCTGCCGGGATCGAAGAAACGCTGAACGTTGGAACATCACCAGAGAAGGACGTGACATGTCACTGAAGATCAGACTGGCCCGGGCCGGCGCCAAGAAGCGGCCCTACTACCGGATCGTCGTTGCCGATTCGAAGAGCCCGCGCGACGGCCGCTATATCGAGAAGGTTGGCACCTACAATCCGCTTCTGCCGCGCGACTCCGGCGAGCGCGTGAAGCTCGTCGAGGATCGCATCAAGCATTGGATGGGCGTGGGCGCCCAGCCGACCGATCGCGTGCTCCGCTTCCTCGACAAGGCTGGCATGGCGAAGCGCGATGCCCGCTCGAACCCGAACAAGGGTCAGCCCGGCAAGAAGCGCGTCGAGCGTGAGGAGGCGAAGGTCGCAGCAGCAGCTGATAAGGCGAAGGCCGCAGCCGAAGCAGCGGCAGCACCCGCCGAGGCTGCTCCCGAGGCCGAAGCGCCCGCCGCCGAATAGCCTTGGCGGCAAAACCGGACCGCGTGCTGGTGGGGGACATCGGACGTCCCCAAGGCTTGCAAGGCGAGGTGCGGATTCGTTCCTTCACCGCCGAGCCCGCTTCAATCGCCGAGTATGGGCCGCTCGAGGACGAGACCGGCACGCGCCTGTTCGAGATCGAGTCGCTGCGGGTCACGCCGAAGGCGCTCTCCGCGCGCATCAAAGGCGTGACCACGCGCGAGGACGCTGAAACCCTCACTGGCACGAAGCTCTACGTTCCTCACGCGCGCCTGCCGGCACGGGAGGAGGATGAGTGGTATCACGCCGATCTCATCGGCCTCGCAGCTCAGGATCGTGACGGTGCGGCGATCGGCACGGTGATCGCGGTGCATAATTTCGGCGCCGGCGATCTCCTGGAGATCAGGCCAGCCGGCGGCGGAGCGACGGTGCTGATGCCCTTCACCCGCGAGACCGTTCCGGAAGTCGATGTCGAGGGCGGCTGGCTGCGCGTCGTGCCGCCAAAAGGTCTGTTCGATTGAGGGACAGAATCGTCATTCCCGCGAATGCGGGAATCCAGTAATCACTTTCCTTTGTGGTTCGCTGCCAATGCGGGCTCGTTCATGAGTAACGGTGGCAACATCACAGCTGGCCGCAACGCGCCGCTCTTCGCCTGGCTCGGACCGCTTGCCGGGCTCGCCGAACTCGGCACCGAGGGCTATCCACGGCCGGCACGCCGGCAGATGGCGATCGTCAATCTGATGGCGGTTCTCATCGCGATCTTCTCGGCGATCTATGCCATCGTGTTCGCCCTCTACGGCATGGACGTTTATCTGCACCTCATCGTCGTCAATCTGCTGCTTGTCGCGGTCGCGCTCTTCGTGCCGCTCGCCCACCGCATCAGCGACATTGCCGGCGCGCTCCTGATCGCCATCGCCGAATTCGCCGCGCTGTTCTACTTCGTGCGCGCGCTCGGCCACGACTCCGGCATCCAGACCAACTACATCATCGCCGCTGCGGTCGCCTTCGCCATCTGCGGCATGACCCGCTTCCGGCTCACGGTCGCGGTGATCGTGACCGGCCTCGCGCTGCATCTTGCCGCCTGGTTTCTCTTTCCGCCGGAGCGCGCGCTGATCGCCGCACCTCCGGCGCTGCTCGCCAATCTCTATGTCTCCTCAGCGGTCACCACCTTCGGCATGATCGCGCTGATCGTTGGCTACGCCTTCACCCTCGCCGACCACGCGCGCGCCGAGGCTGACGCGCTGCTTGCCAACATCCTGCCGGAGGCGATTGCCGAACGTCTAAAGGAGCGGCCAGGCGAGCGCGTCGCCGACAGCGTGGCCGAGGCCTCCGTCCTGTTCAGCGATCTCGTCGGCTTCACCGAGCTTGCCCAGCGGCTCGGCGCTGCGCGCACAGTCGCGCTGCTCGACCAGGTGGTCACCGAGTTCGACCGTCTCGCCGCAGCGCATGGCGTGGAGAAGATCAAGACCACCGGCGACGGCTATATGGCCGTGGCTGGCGTGAGCCTGCCGCAGGCAGACCATCTGCCGCGGCTTGCGCGCATGGCGCTGCGCCTCCCCGATCTCGTGGATCAGCTCTCCGCCACGCATGGCGTCGATCTCAGGATCCGCATTGGCCTTGCCTCGGGGCCGGTGATGGCCGGCGTAATCGGCGCCGACAAATTTTCCTACGACGTGTGGGGCGAGACGGTGAATCTCGCCTCGAGGCTCGAATCGCACGGGCTGCCAGGCGAGGTCCAGGTATGCGGCGACTGCAAGAAGACACTTCAAGCGAATTTCGTGCTCGTACCGCGCGGGGCTATTCAAGTGAAGGGCGTCGGCAAAGTCGAGACCTGGCTGCTCAAGAAGGAGCGTGGACCTGGCGCAAGTGAAGAGGCCCGCACCGCATGACCTGGCGCGCCGCAATCCTCACCATCTTCCCCGAGATGTTCCCGGGGCCCTTGGGACTCAGCCTCGCCGGCAAGGCGCTGGCGGACGGCAAATGGGTGCTCGCCACCATCGACATTCGCGACTTCGCCACCGACAAGCACCGCTCCGTCGACCACACGCCGGCCGGAGGTGGCGCAGGCATGGTGATGCGCGCCGACATCGCCGCTGCGTCCATTGACGCCGCACGCGCCGCGATGCCGGCAGCCACGCCGACGCTCTATCTCTCGCCGCGCGGCAAGCCGCTCACGCAAAGTCGCGCCGGGGAGCTTGCGGCTGGTCCCGGCGTGATCCTGCTCTGCGGGCGCTTCGAGGGCGTCGATGAGCGGGTGCTGGAAGCACGCGGCGTCGAAGAAGTCTCAATCGGCGACTATGTGCTCTCAGGCGGCGAGCTTGCCGCGCTCGTGCTGATCGATGCTTGCGTACGGCTTCTGCCTGGCGTCGCCGGCAACGAAGTGTCGCTCATCGACGAAAGCTTCACCTCCGGTCTCCTCGAGTACCCGCATTACACGCGGCCGAGAGACTGGGAGGGCCGCTCGATCCCCGAGGTGCTGCTCTCCGGCGACCATGAGAAAATCGCCAAATGGCGTCGCGAGCAGGCCGAGATGATCACCAAGGAACGCCGCCCAGATCTCTTGTCAGGACGAAAGCCATGAGGTCACCCATGCGCCATCTCGCATTTTGCCCGATCCTCCCCGCGCTCCTCGCGCCGGCGATCGCGCACGCCCAGACCGAGGACCTGCTCGGCAAATACGCCTCGGCTAAGATCTACTGCATCGACGACGAGAAGCTGGTGTTCGAGATCGCACGCGGCGTGATCAACGGTCCGAACTTCCACTGCATCATGGGCAATCCGCGGCCCGCCGGAACCAGGCTTGAGGACTACGATTCCAAGTGCACGCTGGGAGACCAGGTGCGTGTCGGGACCCTCTCGCTCGACCTCTCCGACAAGGCCGACCATGTCCGTGTAAAACTGCCGGAAAAGACCGATTGGCTCACCATCTATCCCTGCAAATGAGGAGGGCTCGGACCCGCCAGCACAACCCCGGATTTTCCATCGACAGACGCGACACCTTGCGCTAGGAACACCCCTTGCGCGCGTTCCCGCCCGCAAAATCAGGTTCAGGATCAATCAAAAAGAATGGCGTTCGCCGGAAGGCCTTAAAAGCCCAGGCAGGCGCCCTGGAAAGGTTTAGTCATGAATATCATCGAACAGCTCGAGAAAGAGCAGGCCACAGCGCTTGCCAAGAAGCGGAAGGTCCCTGAGTTCGGACCTGGCGACACGCTCCGCGTCAACGTCAAGGTCGTCGAAGGCGACCGCGCCCGCGTGCAGGCCTATGAGGGCGTGTGCATCGGACGCGCCGGCGGCGGGATCAACGAGAATTTCACGGTCCGCAAGATTTCCTACGGCGAGGGCGTCGAGCGCGTATTCCCCGTGCATTCGCCGCTGATCGATTCCATCGAGGTGGTTCGTCGAGGCCGCGTGCGCCGCGCCAAGCTCTATTACCTACGCGGACGCCGCGGCAAGGCTGCGCGTATCCCCGAGCGCCAGGACCAGCGCCACAAGAAGGGCGAGGCCTTCAAGGGCTTCACCAAACCTAAGGGCGCGCCCGACGATCTCAAGTTGATTGCCGGCATCACGCCTGAGCTCGAGGCGAAGCTGAATAAGCTTGGGCTGATCACGTTCGACCAGATCGCCAATCTCTCCGACGACGACATCGCCAGGGTCGACGAGACGCTTGCCCTCCACGGCCAGATCGAGAACGACGATTGGACGTCGAAGGCGGTTGCCCTGATGGCCGAGACCACGGCTGATGAGGTCCCCGCCGGAGAAGACGACGAGGCCGGCGTCGACGAAACCCCTGCCGAGGCCAAGACCCCCAAGGCTGCCAAAGCCAAGGAGCCCAAGCCCGCCAAGAAGGGCAAGAAGGGCTAGTCTCAGCCCATTTCTGATTTCGTCATGGCCGGGCTTGTCCCGGCCATCCACGTCCTCGATCATTTACCGGAAATTTGTGGATGCCCGGCAAGAGGCCGGGCATGACGAGGAGTTGGCAACCGGCCCGTCAATCGCTATTTGACGTGCAGATATTAGGGATTTTCGCCGATCAACCTCAAAATGGCCAAGCCCCGCACCCTATACGACAAGATCTGGGACGAGCACCTGGTGCATGAGGCGCCGGACGGCACCTGCCTGATCTATATCGACCGCCATCTCGTGCATGAGGTGACGAGCCCACAGGCCTTCGAGGGCCTGCGCATGACCGGGCGCAAGGTGCGGGCGCCGGAGAAGACGCTCGCCGTGGTCGATCACAACGTGCCGACCTCTGACCGCTCCCTTGGTATCGACGATCCTGAATCCGCGCTCCAGGTGGCGACGCTCGCCGAGAACGCCAAGGAGTTCGGCATTGAGTATTACCATGAGCGCGACCGCCGCCAGGGGATCGTGCATGTGGTCGGCCCTGAGCAGGGATTTACGCTGCCCGGCACCACCATCGTCTGCGGCGATTCGCACACCTCGACCCACGGTGCCTTCGGCGCTCTGGCCCACGGCATCGGGACCTCCGAGGTCGAGCATGTCCTCGCCACCCAGACGCTGATCCAGAAGAAGGCCAGGAACATGCGCGTGCGCGTCGACGGTGCGCTGAAGGACGGCGTCACCGCCAAGGACATCATCCTCGCCATCATTGGCGAGATCGGTACTGCCGGCGGCACAGGCCATGTCATCGAATATGCCGGCGAGGCGATCGAAGCGCTCTCCATGGAAGGGCGCATGACCATCTGCAACATGTCGATCGAGGGCGGTGCCCGCGCCGGCCTGATCGCGCCCGACGACAAGACCTTGGAATACATCAAGGGCCGCCCGCGCGCGCCCAAGGCCGGCGCTTACGAGACCGCGCTCCGCCATTGGCAGTCCCTCTATTCAGATAAAGACGCAGCCTTCGACAGCGAGATCGTGCTGCATGCCGAGAGGTTCCCGCCGCTCGTCACCTGGGGCACGAGCCCAGAGCAGGTGGTTTCCGTCTCAGGCCGCGTGCCGCGGCCGGAAGAGATCGCCGACGAGATCAAGCGCAAGGCTGCCGTGCGCTCGCTCGACTATATGGGCTTGCAAGGCGGTGAGAAGATCACCGACCTGACGCTCGACCGCGTGTTCATCGGCTCCTGCACCAACGGCCGCATCGAGGATCTGCGCGAGGTGGCGAGGATTGTCGACGGCAAGCGCGTGCACGCCAATGTGTCGGCCATGATCGTGCCTGGCTCAGGCCTCGTGAAGGAGCAGGCTGAGGCCGAGGGTCTCGACAAGATCTTCAAGGCCGCAGGCTTCGATTGGCGCGAGCCAGGCTGCTCGATGTGCCTCGGCATGAACCCGGATCAGCTGAAGCCACGCGAGCGCTGCGCCTCGACCTCGAACCGCAATTTCGAGGGCCGCCAAGGCAGGCTCGGCCGTACCCATCTTGTCTCGCCGGTGATGGCGGCTGCGGCGGCGCTCGCCGGCCGCTTCGTCGACATCCGCGACGTGCATTGAGCGGCCACACTTACTTCGTCATTCGCCGGGCTTTACCCGGCGATCCAGTAGGGAGTTGGTTGAGACTCGTGCGCCAAGTCTGCGACGCTATTGGATGGCCGGGACTTCGCCCGGTCATGACGGAATAATGGTTGCTGCGATGAAGTCGTTAGCACAACAAAGATTTGGCAGAGCGGCGGCGGACTACGCCACCTCTGAGGTGCATGCCAAGGGCGCAAGCCTTCAGCGCCTGGTCGAGCTGACCGAGCCCAAATCCCATTGGCGCGTGCTCGACGTCGCGACCGGGGTAGGCCATACCGCGCTCGCCTTCGCGCCTCACGTCGCCAAGGTCACCGCGACCGACATTACCGAGGAAATGCTTCGCGAGGCGCGGAAGCTCACTGCGAGCAGGGGCCGCACCAATGTCAGGACGCTGCACGCCAAGGCGGAGGACCTGCCCTTCCCCGACGCGAGCTTCGATCTCGTCGTCTGCCGCCTCGCCGCGCATCATTTCGACGACATGAAGGGCTTCGCCGCCGAGGCCTATCGCGTGCTGATGCCTGGCGGCATGATCGGCATCGTGGACACCATTGCGCCTGATGCTTCCATCGTGCCGGGGCGCACGCCGGAGGACTTGCGAAAGCTTACTGCCGACTTCGAGGCCTTCAAGAAACTGTCAGACCCAAGCCACCGGCGTTGCCTTGGCCTCATCGAATGGGAGCAGGTGTTGGCCGGCGCGGGCTTCGATATCGCCCATAGGGAGCATCTCGACAAGGAGATGGAGTTCGGCCCTTGGGTCGAGCGCATGCGCTCGAACACGCACACGACGGCGCGGCTGAAAGAGATGCTCCTGACCGAGCCTCTGCGCAGTTTCGTTGCTTCGCGCGACACCGGCTCCGGTCTCGCTTTTACCCTGAAAGAGGGTATCGTTACCGGGAAGAAGCCGCGTTAGCCCTCAAGCTCTTGCCCTTCCGCACCTGTGTCTTCGGCGCCTTGCCTGGCCATCGCGGCTCCTGATACGGCGCGTCGGAGCGGTGACCGTACCACCACGGGTCGGCAAAGTAGCTTCGCGGGCTCATGCGCGAGATCACCTGTGGAAGGGATTGGCCCGCGCAATAGCCGTTCCAATCGCCGCATGCCGGACGGCACCAATTGTTCCAGGCGGCGCAATCCTTTGCCGACGCAGGCGCGGTCAGGATGCCTAACAGGCACGCCACGCCGAAACCAAGAAGCAAATGCTTGCGCGTCAACGAGACCCCTTTCTTGGCCCGCTCCCCTAGCGTGATATAGGCTCCGAACGAGGCACGCGAAAAGCGTAGGGGAAGGCGCCTGATGCGCAGCAGCAAATGGAGCAAGCGTCAGGCGCCAAGTCTCGCCGAGTTCGAGGCCATCGCCTATGCCGCCTTCGCGCGGCTGCCGCGCCGCTTTCGCGATCTCTGCAAGGACGTGGTGATCCGGATGGATGACTTTCCCACCGACGAGGTGCTCGAACTCGATGAACATCGAGTTCTCCGTTCGATCTGCTCGGGCTTTATCACGGCGTCGATCTTGCGCGACAAAGCATCATGGATCCCGCGGCGCTCCCCGAGATGGTGTTTCTCTACCGCCGCCCGATCCTCGATTATTGGGCCGAGCACGAAGACACGCTCGGGCAGATCGTCACCCATGTCCTGGTGCACGAGATCGGACATCATTTCGGCCTGTCCGACGCCGACATGCATCGCATCGAGGAAGAGGCCGCGGCGCAGTGAACTACCAACCGATGTTTGGTTCGCCGCTCACATGCGCGGCGATTGCCGCCACCAGAAGCTCATAGTCCTCGCATGGACCACCGCAGCGGTCGGCGATCTCGTCGAGCTGCTCCTTGGCCTTCCCCACATCGTTTTTCAGCAGATAAGCCTCGCCGAGATATTGGCGCGCCTTGGTGTAATCGGGATCGACCGCGAGCGCCTGACGGTAGTAATCGATGCCCTTGTCGATATCGCCGAGCTTGCGCGTCGAGTAGCCGATCAGGTTCAACACCTGCGGCGTGTTGCGGTCCTTGATGCGGAAGAGCAGAGGCAGCGCTTCGGCGTAGCGCGCCTCGAGCACGAACTCGCCGGCAGCAAGATAGAGATCCTCATCAGTGAGGGCCGCCGACCTGCCGTCGATGCAAGCGTCAGCGCCGCTGCTCCACACTTGCCCGGCGGCGCAGCTCGTCTTGACGCAACCGCGCTTCTTCTCGCTGTAGCGCGCACCCTTGGGACAGCTCTTGGTCCTGCCCGCCTTCTTGCCGCCGTCGTTGAACTCGCGCATCTCCTCGACGGCGAAGGCGGGCGGCAGCACCAAGGCAAGCCCAAGCGTGAGAGCAGCAGCGCCAAATACAAGCATTCGTGGGATCAATCGCGCCATGTCTGAGCATGCCATGACAGGGGGCCCGAGCATGACAGGAGGGGAGCAATCACGGCATTTTGAAACGGCAAACAAAGGCCGATCCGGCGGAGCTTTTTGCCGTTGACGGGGGTGAGCCCACGACTCCACAGTCCGCTTCGGGGCTCAATGAAATCACTGCTCAAGGGCAGCAAGGGAACGAAGCATGGGTTCGGCTGCCCGCCTGCGGGCCACTTTTGCGCTTTTGCTTGCGCTGGTCGTGGCAGGCCCCGAGCCTCAGGCCGTGGCTATCGAGAAGGACAGGCTCGTGCCCGCCGGCCGGCTCGTCATAGAGGGACGGCGGCTCTCCTGCGGCAGCACCAAGACCCTGCTTAGGGACTTCGAGGGCTTCGCCGTGTCCTCGACGGTGATCATGCTCAACATGCAGGCCCTGAACCCGCTGCCACGCCAAGTGCAATGGCTGATCTACTACCACGAATGCGGCCACATCCTGCTTGGGCCGAGCGAAACCTCGGCGGATTGCTACGCGGTCAGGCGCGCGCGGCGCGAAGGCTGGCTCAACGACCAGGCGCTCAACGACGTCTGCGCGGTGTTCAATATCGCCGGCCACGGACCGGTTCATCCCGATCCGCAAGCGCGCTGCGATCAACTTCGCCAATGCTTCGCCAAGAAGGGCGTGACGGCACGAGATGGCGACAGATAACCGCGGATTTGCGCCCTGGGAGGGAGATTGCGCAAAGCCCGTTCGCCCCGTAAGCTGGCTCTCATGAGGGATGCGTCAATGCGAATTGGGGGCGCGCTTCTTGGCGTTCTGGTCTTCGGCGGCCTGGCGTTGCAGCCAACGCAGCCGCGTGCGCAGGAGCACACCTTCCTGCAAGGCTCCGCCGGCCCGACTATCGACGACTATGTGAAACAGGCCGGCACCGACGTGAAGATCGTGCCGCATGGCACCCTCAAGATCGACGGCAGGATGGTGAATTGCGGCAAGCGCCCGACGGTGCTGAACTCGAACTTCGACAGTTGGGGCGGCGCCTTTCCCGGCTTCGTCATTCTCAACACCAAGAAGATCAATGGCCTCTCCACCGCGGTGAAGCTCTACGTCTACTCGCATGAATGCGGCCATCAGTTCGTGGGTCCCGACGAGACCAAGGCCGACCTCTTCGCTATCAGGCGCGGCGTGAAATGGGGTTGGCTCGACGCCGTCGGCATGGAGGACATCTGCACCTTCATCTCGACGCTGAAGGGCGACTCGGTGCATCCGCCCGGACCGGAGCGCTGCGAGACCATGCGCAAGTACTATACGAAGCTGATCGAGAGCGGCACCGGCCAGTCGGCAAGCGCGAGCCCGCGATCAGGCTCTGAGCCGAAGGCAAACACCCTCGCCCCGCAATAGGGGCTGCGTCGCGCGGCTTGCGGCTTTACAAGCGGCCTCGCACGGCCCATTTAGCAGTCATCCTCATCCTCGGAACTGACACATGGAAAAGTTCATCACGCTGACGGGCATCGCTGCGCCCTTGCCGATGATCAATGTCGACACCGACATGATCATTCCCAAGCAATATCTTAAGACGATCAAGCGCACCGGCTTGGGCGAAGGCTTGTTCGCCGAGCTTCGCTATGACGAGCACGGCAACCGCAAGTCCGACTTCGTGCTGCACAAGCCGCCTTACGACAAGGCGCAGATCCTGATCGCGGGTGACAATTTCGGCTGCGGTTCAAGCCGCGAGCACGCGCCCTGGGCTCTGCTCGATTTCGGCTTTCGCTGCATCATCGCGCCGAGCTTCGCAGACATCTTCTACAACAACTGCTTCAAGAACGGCATTCTGCCGATCCGGCTGCTGCAGAGCGAGATCGACAAGCTGCTTGACGATGCGTCGCGAGGGGCGAATGCCACCATCACCATCGATCTGCCGAACCAGGAGATCAGGGGACCTGACGGCGGCGTCATTCGTTTCGACATCGATCCCTTCCTCAAGCGCTGCCTGATGGAAGGTCTCGACGATATCGGGCTGACGCTGGAGAAGGCCCACCACATCGAGGCCTTCGAGGACGAGTCGAAGCTGCGCCGCCCCTGGGCTTAGCTTACGGACCATACCTCCCCTTGATGGGGAGGTCGGGGTGAGACGGTGCCACAAGCACTGCGATGCATGATCAATGCTGCCCCCCACCCCGGCGACGCGGGCGTCGCCGTCCCTCCCTGCAAGGGGGAGGGATTGGAGCAAGCCGCTTTGCTATGTGCTATTCAAACGGGATCTGCGTGCTTTTCTGCTCGATCAGCGTCTTGCCGTCGCGAGTAATCTTGAGCCTAGCGCTATAGTTTCCTTCAGGCCAGCCGCCGGCAGGCACACCGCGCTTGCCGGCTTGCAGCAACAATCTCGCCTGGTCCTCGCTCAACGTCTGCGTGTTGTGCAGCAGCGACTTGTCCTCGTTAAAAAGCGCCACCTCCACTGTGTCGCCCTTCTTGAGATCCGCGGCCAAGACATGGGCTATGGCAGGGGTGTTGAAACGCGGCACGGGGAGCGCCGCGCCCTTTTCGGCCTCCTCCTGGGTCACCTCATGGTCTGTGATGCCCAAGGCAAGCACCTTGGCGTCCTCGGCATATGCCGCGGTCGCCATGCCGCACGTCAGAACCAAAGCAAAGAGCACCCTTGTCAGCATTCTGCTCTCCCGTTACGCAATCGCCGGTGATCTCGTGATCTTTCCGGCGTCGTCCTAGCACAGGGTGGATAGGAATTCATGACCGTTTACAAACTCTTGCTTCTTCCCGGCGACGGAATCGGCCCCGAAGTGATGGCCGAGGTTGAGCGCGTTGTCGCCTGGGTCAATGCGCGGGGAGGAGCGCGCATCGAGACCGAGACCGACCTCGTCGGCGGCTGCGCCTACGAACGCCATGGCGAGGCGATCTCCGATGCGACCATGGGACGTGCGCTTGCCGCCGATGCCGTGATGCTCGGCGCCGTCGGTGGCCCCAAATGGGACGGCGTCGCCTATGAGCAGCGCCCCGAAGCCGGGCTGTTGCGCCTGCGCAAGGATCTCGCGCTCTTCGCCAATCTTCGCCCAGCGATCTGCTACCCGGCGCTTGCCGACGCCTCCTCGTTGAAGCGCGACCGCGTCGACGGCCTCGACATCATGATCGTGCGCGAGCTAACCGGCGGCGTCTATTTCGGCGAGCCGAAGGAGATCAAGGATCTGGGTGGCGACCAGAAGCGCGCCGTCGACACGCAAGTCTACGAGACCTACGAGATCGAGCGCATCGCCGCTGTCGCCTTCGAGCTCGCGCGCCTTCGCCGCAACCAGGTGCATTCCTCCGAGAAGCGCAACGTTATGAAGACCGGCGTGTTGTGGAACGAGGTTGTGACGCGCCTGCACAAGGAGCGCTATTCGGACGTCACACTCCACCACATCCTTGCCGACAATTGCGCCATGCAGCTCGTGCGCTGGCCCAAGCAGTTCGACGTCATCGTCACCGACAATCTGTTCGGCGACATGCTGTCCGACGAGGCCTCGATGCTCACGGGCTCGCTCGGCATGTTGCCGTCGGCTTCGCTCGGCGCCACCGATGCGAGCGGTCGCCGCCGCGCGCTTTACGAGCCGGTCCATGGCTCGGCCCCGGACATCGCCGGCAAGGGCATCGCCAACCCGATCGCCACCATCGCGAGCTTCGCCATGGCGCTTCGCTATTCCTTCGATCAAGGCGCGACCGCCGATTTGATCGAGCGCGCCATCGCCTTCGTGCTCGATGGGGGCTACCGCACGGCGGACATCGCGCAGGACGGCTGCCGCACCATCGGCACCCCCGAGATGGGCAAGGCCATTATTTCGGCGCTCGATCGCATCGCAAAATAGCCTGTCCTCACGTGCTGGACACCGCTCTTGCCCCCGACCATACTCCGCCATCCTTGGGGGTAAGGGCCGCATAAGGGGGTTCCATGACACTTGCCCGCGTCGCTCTGATCGCAGCCTTCACGACGCTGGTTTGGGGCGTGGCTGCGTCTGCCCAAGATGCCGGCGCGAGCGAAAGCCCCCCGACCGAGGCAGCGCCGGCACAGGGCGACGCCAAGACCGAGTTGACGGACGAGGAACGAGCGGAGAAGCAGGCACGCAAGGCCTGCAAGATTAAGATCTGTGACATCCTCGCCACCAAGGACCCGCAAGGTGACGATGTCTCCTGCGACATCGTCAAGACATGGCGCGAGTCAGACATCACCAAGATGCTTGGCGGCAGGTTCGACTGGCCGTGGGGCAAGGCGGTGTGCCAATCGAAGCTCGACATCAAGCGCGAGCAGCTCGCGAACGCCATGACGCAAGCGAATTACGAGGTGGCACTCCCTGCGCAGAAGGTGAGCTGCACGCTCGCCCAGAAATCCGAAGGCGAGCCTTACGCGGTCAGCGTCTCGATCGCTCCCAAGGTCGCCTTCGAGAACAGCAAGGCCGTGTCGGCGCGGCTCAATTGGGGCGAGGCCAACGCGCCGATGCTCGCCTATGCCTTGATCTATGCCGGCGCCGGGTTCGACAATTCGACCAACGTGCTCGGCCCCGAGGTGGTGCGCATGGTGAACGAGTTCACCGGCAAGAAATGCAAGAGGGTCAAAAACGATTTGCCGAGCCACACGGGGCAACCGCAGTGATTTGATATGTGGATGGCTGCGCAGCTCGGCGACATCCGACAGGGATACTTCAATGTACTACACCGCACCCTATCTCATCACCATCGGCCGCGTGCTGATGTCGGTCATCTTCATTCAGGCCGGCATCAACAAGATGTTCGGTTATGCCGGCGCGCAAGGATACATGGAGGCGGCGGGCGTCCCCGGCGCGCTCCTGCCGCTCGTCATCCTGCTCGAGGCAGGCGGCGGCCTTGCCCTGCTGCTCGGTTTCTTCACCCGCTGGCTGGCGCTTGCCTTTGCCGGCTTCTGTGTGCTGGCGGCGCTTCTGTTCCACCTTCATCCAGACGACCAGATGCAGATGATCAGCTTCATGAAGAACATCACCATCGCCGGCGGCTTCCTCGTCCTTGCCGGCGCAGGCCCGGGCGCGCTCGCGTTGGACAACCGCCGCTGAGGGCAAAAGCCGAAGCCAAACACAAAAGGGGGAATACATGGCCGATCCTTTTATCGAGCAGCTGCACCCGCTCGGCCTTGAGAAATATGCAGGCCGGCTGAACGCGCATCATCAACGATGCCATGCAGGTACCGCTGCCGGCTGGCTCTTGACGTAGTACTCGACGCGCAAGCTCGGTGAGCAACGCGCCGAGGAATTGGTGGCCCGCGCCAACGTGACCGATCAAGCGGCGCTACAGGTCTTCCGCGACCGCGCCAGCAAGGACGGAGGCGTGCTGCCGATGCTGACCGCGATTTAGGCGGCATCAACGAGAAGCTGACCCTGACCCTGACCCGCACGGGCTTCAAAGTCGAGTTCGCGAAGCTTCCGGTCGTCACCCACCCCGCTGGGGCAAAGGCCGCAACCGCGACAGGGCTGCCGACCGGTCCGATGATGACGTTGAGCAACACTATGGGATGTACTGGCGCCAAGTTCGCGATCGGCGGAGGCATGGGGATGATGGCGGTCCGCCATGGTGATGGAGGACGGCGGCATGTTCACGATGGGCGCGGCCGCCCTCGGCATCGGCATCGGGGCGGCTGCCCATTTCTGCTGAGGTTGGACAGGGTCTGAAGCTCGGGGGCGTGAATCCCGGGCGGCGTCAGCCTTTACTTTGCCACTGCCTTCCCATACATCGGCCCGCAAAGCCCGCGCGATCGTCCGCGCGCATGAATTCAGGAGCGGATTATGGGTTACAAGGTCGCTGTCATTGGAGCCACCGGCAATGTTGGCCGCGAAATGCTCAATATCCTCTCCGAGCGGGAATTTCCCGCCGACGAGGTGTTCGCCATCGCCTCGCGCCGGTCGATGGGCGTCGAGGTGTCGTTCGGCGACCAACGCCTGAAATGCCGCGACCTCGAGAATTTCGATTTTCGCGGCGTCGACTTTGCGCTGATGTCTGCTGGCTCAGCCGTCTCCAAGGAGTGGAGCCCCCGGATCGGCGCGCAAGGCTGCGTGGTCATCGATAATTCCTCCTGCTGGCGCTACGACCCCGACGTGCCCCTCATCGTGCCTGAGGTGAACGCCGACGCAGTGGCGGGCTTCACCAAGAAGAACATCATCGCCAATCCGAATTGCTCGACCGCGCAGCTCGTTGTGGTGCTGAAGCCGCTGCATGATCTCGCCAAGATCAAGCGCGTGGTCGTCGCCACCTATCAGTCCGTGTCTGGCGCGGGCAAGGAAGCGATGGACGAGTTGTGGGATCAGACCAAGGGCATCTTCGTCACCGATCCGCCCGAACCCAAGAAATTCACCAAGCAGATCGCCTTCAACGTCATTCCTCACATCGACGTCTTCATGGAAGACGGCTCGACCAAGGAGGAATGGAAGATGATGGCGGAGACCAAGAAGATCCTCGATCCCAAGATCAAGCTCACCGCGACCTGCGTGCGCGTTCCGGTGTTCGTCGGCCATTCCGAGGCCGTCAATGTCGAGTTCGAGCGCCCGGTCACGGCCGAGGAGGCGCGCAGCGTTTTGCGCGAGGCGCCAGGTCTGCTCGTGGTCGACAAGCGCGAGCCCGGCGGTTATGTGACGCCGGTCGAATGCGTCGGCGACTATGCGACCTATGTTAGCCGCATCCGCGAGGACCAGACCATCGACAACGGCCTCTCCTTCTGGGTGGTGTCGGACAATCTGCGCAAAGGTGCCGCGCTCAACACGGTGCAGATCGCCGAGCTGATCATCAACCGCAATTTGCTGAAGACCGCGGCCTGATCCGCTGCGTGTGGGAACACGCCGTGAGATGATTGGTTGATAGAGATGATCGTCGGACAGTTCGCGCTGATCGTCGCCGCGATCTTCACCGGCGCGGCGATCTACGTCAACGTCGCTGAGCAGCCGGCGCGGTTGACACTCGACGATCGCTCAGCGCTTGCCGAATGGAAGCCCGCCTATAAGCGCGGCTTCGCCATGCAGGGCCCGCTCGCCGTGCTTGGCTTCCTGCTTGGGCTCCTCACCTGGTGGCAGACAGGAGATTGGCGCTGGCTGTTGGGCGCTGCCTTCCTCATCGCCAACTGGCCGTACACGCTCATCGCCATCATGCCGACCAACAACAAGTTGATGGCGACGCAGCTCGACCAGGCTGGACCAGAAAGCCGCAAACTCATTGAGAGTTGGGCAGGGCTTCACGCGGTGCGCACCGCGCTTGGCGCGCTCGCCACCGTCACCTTCCTCTGGGCGAGCCTCGCCTAGGCCGCATCCAGGTCGGTGAAATTGCCTTTCTTCTCGTCGAGCGCCAGCACGGCGCCGCTCGCGAGGTCGAAATGGAGGCCGTGCAGTGAGAGCAGGCCCTCCTTCTCGCGCTTCTTGATGAAGGGGAAAGTGCGAAGATTCGCCAGCGACGAGCGGATGGCGGCGAATTCGAAGGCCGTCTCGTCGCCGAACTCGAAAATCTCGCTCTCATCGATCTTGAGATTGTCGAGCATGGCGAGCCAGCTGCCGATAAAGCCGCGCTCCGCGACCTTGTCCCGCACCTTCTGCCGGTAGGCAGCGACACCGCCGCAGCGCGAATGTCCAAGCACGATGAGATGCGGCACTTTCAGCGCCTGCACGGCGAACTCGATGGCCGCGCTCGTGCCGTGATATTTGCCCTCAGGCTCGTAAGGCGGCACGAGGTTGGCGACGTTGCGCAAGATGAACAACTCGCCAGCTTCAGTATCGAAAATCGCCGAAATATCGACCCGCGCATCGCAACAGGCGATGACCATAGCGGTCGGCGCCTGGCCAAGCTCGGCAAGTTGAATATACCGGCCGCGCTCGGGCGCGTGACGGTCCCGTAGAAAGCGCCGGTGCCCTTCAATCAGGCTTTTCGGCAAAGTCATGCGGCAATCCTCCTTCTGAAAGCCGGGCACAATTTCAGCACGTCGCGCGTTTGTCCAGGGCGCTGGTTCGATAGGCGGCACCTATCGGTCGTTTCGATCTGACCTCTTGATCTCCCTGGGCTTCAAGGCGGAATGTGGCGGTGCCAGGCGATCGAGAAGGTCTATCAAAAAGCGCCGCCGGCGGACGGAAACGCGTGGGATGAGGCTCGGAGCTGAAGCTCCACCCCACCCCTCAGATTAACAACGAGCGTGCACGCAGGGTGCGGGCCGCGGCGTTTGCTTGCGGGCCTTCATGCGTGCGGCGAGCCAAGGAGTTTATTGCATGGCCAAAGTTCTCTGTGTTCTCTACCCCGATCCGGTCGACGGCTACCCCAAGACCTATGCGCGCGACGACATCCCCAAGATCACCCACTATCCCGACGGCCAGACGACGCCGACGCCGAGCGCCATCGATTTCAAGCCGGGCCAACTGCTCGGCAGCGTTTCCGGCGAGCTCGGGCTTCGCAAATTCCTGGAGAAGGCCGGCCACACGCTCGTGGTCACTTCCGACAAGGACGGCAAGAACTCTACCTTTGACAAGGAACTCGCGGACGCCGAGATCGTCATCTCTCAGCCCTTCTGGCCCGCCTATATGACAAAAGAGCGCTTCGAAAAGGCGAAGAAGCTGAAGCTCATCATCACTGCCGGCATCGGTTCCGATCACACCGATTTGCAGTCCGCCATGGATAAGAACGTCACCGTCGCCGAGGTCACCTATTGCAATTCGATCAGCGTCGCCGAGCATATCGTGATGATGATCCTGGCACTGGTGCGCAACTACATCCCGTCCTATGGCTGGGTGGTGCGCGGCGGCTGGAACATCGCTGATTGCGTCGAGCGGTCCTACGACCTCGAAGGCATGAACATCGGCACCGTCGCGGCCGGCCGCATCGGCCTTGCTGCGCTCCGCCGCCTTAAGCCCTTCGACGTGAAGCTTCACTATACCGACAAGCATCGTTTGCCGAAGGCGGTGGAAGAGGAGCTGGGCCTCACCTTCCATCCGGATGTCGAGTCTCTGGTCAAGGTTTGCGATGTGGTGACCATCAACGCCCCGCTCCATCCGGAGACCGAGGGGATGTTCAACGACAAGCTGATCGCCAAGATGAAGCGCGGCGCCTATATCGTGAACACGGCACGCGCCAAGATCTGCGACCGGGATGCCATCGTGCGCGCACTGGAAAGCGGGCAGCTCGCGGGCTATGCCGGTGACGTCTGGTTCCCGCAGCCAGCTCCAAAGGATCATCCGTGGCGAACCATGCCCCATCACGGCATGACCCCGCATATCTCGGGCAGCTCGCTGTCGGCGCAGACGCGCTATGCGGCTGGCACGCGCGAGATCCTTGAGTCGTACTTCGCTGGCAAGCCCATCCGCACCGAGTATCTTATTGTGGACAAGGGCAAGCTCGCCGGCACCGGCGCCAAGTCCTACACCGCCGGTGACGCGACCAAGGGTGCGGAGGCGACCTGAGCGACGCTCCGCGCCGCCTTCGCTGCCCTATGCCGGCGGCGCGGACCTAAAGGCTGCAATCACGGAGGTGCGGCGGGCAACTCGATGTTGCTCGCCGTGTTGTCTGTCTCTCAGGACTCGAGGTCGCGTCCATGCGCCGGGAACAACTGACCGAGAAGATTCTCGACATCAAACGTAGGCAGGGCTGGAGCTGGCGGCATATCACCGACGAGATCGGCGGCGTGTCGCCGATCCTGATCGTCGGCGCCCTGGTCGGCCAGATGAAGCTCGTCAAACCTTTGGCAAAGAAGGCGGCCCAGCTCTTCGGCTTGAGCGAAGAGGAACAGCGGATGCTGAACGAGGTTCCGGTGCGCGGAGCGCCGATGCCGCCAACCGACCCACTCCTCTACCGCTTCTACGAACTAGTGATGGTCAATGGACCGGCGTGGAAGGCGCTCATCGAGGAGGAGTTCGGCGACGGCATCATGTCAGCGATCGATTTCGACATGGAGATTGAGCGCCAGCAAGGGCGACCGGGTCAAGATCACCATGAGCGGCAAGTTCCTGCCCTACAAATATTACGGCAACGAGCAGGGTATTCAGGGCCACGGCGTCAAGGAAGATTGAGGAGTCCTCGTCCAGAGGAGCGGCGAAGCCGCGTCTCGAAGGACGTGGCTCATGCTTCGAGACGGTGCTTTCGCCTCCTTAGCATGAGGAGAAAATCACATATGAATGGCGCGGCCTTCGGCTGCGAGCGCTGCTTCCTTCACCGCCTCGTTGAGCGTCGGATGCGCGTGGCAGATGCGCGCGAGATCTTCGGCCGAGCCGCCAAACTCCATTAGCACCGCTGCCTCGGCGATCATGGTGCCGGCGTCGGCGCCAAGGATATGCACGCCGAGCACACGGTCTGTCGCCGCATCGGCAAGCACCTTGACGAAGCCTTCCGTGGTGCGGTTGACCTTGGCGCGGCCATTGGCGGTAAAGGGAAACTTGCCGATCTTGTAGGCGATGCCGGCCTCCTTCAGCTCCTCCTCGGTCTTGCCGACCGAGGCAACCTCAGGCGCGGTATAGATTACGCTGGGGATCACGTCGTAATTCACATGGCCCGCTTGCCCGGCCAGGATCTCGGCGACGGCGATGCCTTCGTCCTCGGCCTTATGCGCGAGCATCGGCCCGGCAATGACATCGCCGATGGCGTAGATGCCGGGCACGTTCGTCGCGTAATGCGGATCGACCTGGATTCGCCCGCGATTGTCGGTCTTGACGCCAAGCACAGGCAGCCCCAGCCCTTGCGTGTTCGGCACGCGTCCGACCGAGACCAGCACCACGTCGCATTCCAAGGTCTCCTGGGCACCACCCTTCGCGGGCTCGATCCGCACCCTGCAAGATGTGCCGTCGGTTTCCACGCCGAGCACCTTGGTGCCGAGCCTAAAGGCGATGCCCTGCTTTTCGAGGATGCGCTGAAACTGCTTTGCCACCTCGCCGTCGAGGCCTGGCGCAACGCGGTCAAGCATCTCGACCACGGTGACCTCGGACCCCAGCCGCCGCCACACCGAACCGAGCTCGAGCCCGATATAGCCAGCGCCGATCACCACCATGCGCTTCGGCACCTTCGGCAGCGACAGCGCGCCGGTGGAGGAGATGATTGTCTTCTCGTCGATAGCGATGTCGGGGATGGCCGCAACCTCGGAGCCGGTGGCAATCACGATGTCCTTGGCTTCAACCCCCTGCTTCTCGCCGTTCATGAAGGTGACCTCGATCTTCCCCGGAGCGACGATGCGGCCAGTGCCGTGGAAGTGGTCGATCTTGTTCTTCTTGAGCAGGAAGTCGACGCCCTGCACGTTGCCCTTGACGCCCTCGTCCTTGAAGGCGAGCATGGCGGCAAGGTCGAGCTCGGGCTTCACCTTGATGCCCATGCCAGCAAATCCGTTGCCAGCTTCAGCATAGAGCTCGCTCGCATGTAGCAGCGCCTTTGACGGGATGCAGCCAACGTTCAGGCAGGTGCCGCCATGGGTGGCGCGCTTCTCCACCACGGCGACCTTCTTTCCCAATTGCGCCGCGCGAATAGCGGCGACATAGCCGCCCGGGCCGGTGCCGATCACGATCACATCATACGTCATGATATTCCTGTTATGGATAGTGACAGAACGTTAGTCAGAAATTATCAGCAAATGCAGTATGGTTACGGCTCGTTAGTTTAACGCTTCGGCACCATTGACATCACAAGCAGACACCGATTATTGTTACCTTTTCTTACAACTGAGGGTAACAATGAAGCGCCACCTAACCGAGATCACCATACAACGCCTGCGACCGCCACAGAAGGGAAAGGGGTATCTGGAGGTTTTCGACCTCGGCTATCCAGGCCTCGCGATTAGGGTAGGGCATGGCGGGGCGAAGACGTTCGAACACTTCCACCGCGCGACAGGTAAGCTAAGACGCGAGACGCTAGGGCGCTGGCCTTCAGTAAGTCTAGCCGAAGCGCGCGACAGGTGGCGCAAGACGCGAGAAGCGACCGCCAAGGGCGAGGTACCGGTCCGTAACGGTAAAGGTCCGCTGTTCGAGCTTGTGGTGGAGGATTGGCTGCGACGCGATCAGAGCGACAACAAACAGTCTTCCCAATACCAGCTGCATCGTATTGTGGAGAGGGACCTGCTCCCCGCGTGGCGTGGTAAGAGCGTGACCGCCATCACAAAGACCGATGTCATTCAGCTGCTCGACACCATTGCGGACCGTTCGCCCTCGATGGCAAAGAAGGTCGACGCTTATACGAGAAGGTTCTTCAAGTGGTGTCGTGGGCGAGACGTCATCTTGGTGAATCCAATGGATGGCATGGACGCCCTCGCCGCTACCGAGGCGCGCGATCGCGTCTTGACCGACGACGAGTTGAGAAAGGTCTGGCGCGCGGCCTCTGATGGCCCGCACCATGGTGCTGTCCGTCTGTTGATCCTGACTGGCGCTCGCAAGGAGGAAATTTGTGCGGTTCGATGGTCAGAGGTTAACGGCGACAAGATTGTCCTGGAGGGTGCGCGCACTAAGAATGGCAAACCTCACACCATTCCCCTGTCGAAGCCTGCTCGCGAGATTTTAGATAGCATATCTAGGGGTGGCGAGTTCGTCTTCGGCGGCGCGAAGCAGATCGGCAGCTGGGGCCGCAACAAGACGGCATTGGACAAACTGTGTGGCGTGTCCGACTGGAGACTCCACGACCTCCGGCGCACGGTCTCGACCCAGATGAACGAGCTGGCAATGGCTGAACCTCACATCGTCGAGGCCGTCCTGGGCCACACAGTCAAGGGCGTCGCTGGCGTCTACAATCGGGCCAAGTACGAAGCCGGCAAGCGAGCCGCGCTCGAGGCGTGGGGCGCTCATGTCGTGGGGCTGGTGCGGGGCAAGCTATGACCGCCAAGCCCCCCATCCCACCCGAGAACGTGGACAATTGGGTATGCGAGGCAGTGAGGAAGCGTTCGGCGACCAGCCACGCAGCGAGGTCCCTGGTCACCTGTACCGTAGGTGTCTTGGCATTTTATACGCTGGTATTAATCCGCTCGACTATGACGACCACAAGGGGCGGGAGCTGATCGAGCGCGCGAAGAACGGGGACACTGATGCAGACGCTGCGCTGTGTCTTATCGCATCGAGGCTCGTTCACTTAGGGGACCCATTGCCAGAGTATTTGCGTGACTACATCGCTACCATATTGATATTTAGGTTCCACGCACCACCCAAACGGCGCAAGGGGGGTGACCCGTACGCTCTGGATCGCCGCAACCTTTTCATCGTGACCATACTAAAGCGACTTAAGAGCAGCGGGGTTCCCCCAACGCGCAACCGCGCCGCTAGGGACAATGGGACTGGGAGATCCGGCTGCTTGATTGTCGCCAAGGCGCTATCCGAAGTAGGCGTTCATATCGACGAGACGGGCGTCGAGAAAATTTGGGCTGCACGCATGCGGTACACCGTCCGACGTTAATCCCCATATTCGTGCTGTACGACACGGGGGACGGTCTCAGTTAAATAGCCTGCACACTTTCACTAGAAGGCGTGCAAGCAATGAACGAGACGCGGCTACTTCCGGACAGCAAAGTTGCGGCACGTTACGACGTCAGCGCAATGACGCTGTGGCGCTGGGACCGTGACCCAAGCCTGAACTTTCCCAAACCAATTCGCATTCGTGGCCGCAAGTACCGTGACGAGGCTGCGCTCGACGCCTTTGACGAGGCGCATCGTGCGAAGACCGGGGGGCATCATAATGCCCGGCACCGGCCTGCCTTTGGCAGATGACGAGCGCGACGCGGGTCTACTCGACGTCGTCATCATGGATCTTACGTTCTTTCAGATCTCCAACCCGAGCCCCGAGATCGCGGAGGCGATCAAGTCGCTGCGGTTCATCCACCAAAACATGGTCGCGCGCTTCGACCCGCAGACGGGGGTGCGCCATGGCCAGGCGGTGGGCAAATGACCGTTCCGTACTATGGGCGCAAGGATCGCGATGCGTATCTGCGTCGCTGGGCGGAGCATGCCCGCGAGTCATATCGGCCTGCACGAGGGCATCATGTTCGAGCGAATGATCCAGGACCTGTACGCGGACCTGGAGGCGCCGACCTGTCCCGCCTGGGAACACGATTCCGAGTAACGGAGCGCCGCTCCTAACCCAATACCCGGCGAGCAATTACGCGCACCCTCGTCGGGTCGTCCCTACGCGCGACAACAGGAAGGAACAGCAAGTGAAGATCAGATCCAATTGGAAGGGAAGTGACGAACCCGTCCCGGGAGACATCCAGGAGCGGGCTTTGGCAGACATGGCAGAGATCGAGCGCGAGGACTGGAGGCCCATCGATAACGAAGACAACTACGTCTACGTCGAGGGACTTACGTTTCCGTCGGGCTCGCTGTTCTGTCGGGGGCGGCGTGGGACGGTGTTCATTTCGAGCCCGAACGGCAAGCTCACGATCTGCCCCTACGCGGAAGATGTGCGGGCACAGTAGCAATCGTAAACCAAGGAAGACAAGCATATGAGTCTAAGCATTCAAGCCTACGCCGACCGCCCGCGAGCTCATCGCCGCTCGGCAGGCGCAGGCTCCAACCCCGGCTCCGAAGGAGCTGCGTCCCGTTGCCGTCGCGCGGGCCGAATACAACAGCACCTACCGGAGCCGCTACCTTGATGAGGTTGCGCCGGCATCGATCGCCGGACGCCTCATCAAGTTTTCGAAGGACGGCGATTTTACAACCACGGATGACAACAAGCCGCTGCCGGAGGACGCGGAGTACATTCTTCTCGCTGAAGAGACCCAGATCGGCTGGCTCAAGTTCAACGGCGCAGGCGAAGCTCCAGAGCGCCACATGGGACTCCTGTTCGATGGTTACGAGATGCCGACGCGCGAGAGCCTCGGCGACCTTGACCCATCTCAATGGGAGCTCGGCCTCGACAATCAGCCGGCCGACCCTTGGTCGCACCAGATCAATATCGTGCTGCAGCACAAGGACACGAACGAGCTGTACACATTCTCGACGTCGAGCAAGACGGGTCGACGTGCGGTAGGCAACTTGCTGCGCCACTACGAGCGCATGCAGAGGACTCGACCGGGCGAGCTCCCCGTCGTGCGCCTCGGCAAGGGCGGATACACGCATAAGGACGCTCGCGTCGGTTGGGTTGACACGCCGGTGTTCGTCGTTGTCGGCCGTGCCCCTCGAGACGACGCTGCCAAGTCCGACACGCTTAACGACCCCGTGTCATTCTAGTGCGGTGGGGTGGGCCGTCGGCGCGGATGCCGGCGGCCTATTTTTATTTCGGGGGGTTTGTATGCCTCATCTTGTGAGTTTGCCCGTCGTTAAGGGCGACGGTTACCCTAAGTTTTTTTGCAGCGAAGATCCTACACTGGTTGCCCGATGGGTGACGGCCGAGGATCGGCCAGGCCGCGGCATCTATCGCATTATGAATCCTTTGGTCGAGGGTGCACGCGTCCACAGTAAGGAAAACCTTGCTGGCATTCTCTACATTTATGTGGACATCGACACCAAGGACATCGAGGAGACGGCCGAGGACGTCGAGCGCCGCCTGCAGGAGCTCCCCCTCAAGCCGACTTGGATTACCCGGAGCGGTCACGGGTGGCATGTCGTGTGGGAGCTCAAGGAGTGTGTAGACCGGGGGGACGACTACTACGAACTCGCGATTGAGTTTCAGGCACAGCTCATTAACTGGCTAGCCGCTGACCGCCTCGTCCGACCGTGGACGATCCTGCGTCTTCCCGGCACGACCAACTACAAGCGCGAGCCCTACGTTCCCTGCGAGGTGATGATGACCGGAGATCCGGTGGACATCACCGAAGTTGAGTCGCTGTGTGACCTGGTGGTCGGCACAACACTATTTACGCGCAAGCCGGCGCCGGAGCAGACCAACGGGCACGACCAGTATTTTGACCCCGGATACAAGGAGCCCATCAACGTGGATCAGCGCCTAGCGGATATGGCGTTCAAGGGTCCCGGCGACGCCGCTATCCACCAGACGCAGTTGCAGGTTACGGCGTCCCTGATCCGGCGCGGTATGTCTCTTGGGTCGGCCGTCCTGACCGTGCTCGAGGATACACAGAAGGCAGTAGCGCACACCCCGCAAGCGGCGGACTGGAACTGGGACAAGGAGCGCCTCGACCTTGAGAGGCAATGCTATGACTGGATTAAGAAGCACCCGGAACTGTCCGCGGCTCTGCCCGATGAGCTCCGCGACAAGTTTGAGCAGATGCATCAAGAGGGGGTCACCCCGAAATTTATATACCGGCCGGACTACGGTGGTTGGCAGTGCAAATGGCCGCACGGCCAAAAGCGCCTCCGCGTTGTCGGTGGTACGGCGCACCCGGAAGAGAGCGGCGCGCGCCAAACGGACGAAGCCCCTAACCCTCGCCCGCGACGCTTCAAGCTGGTCTCTTTCGCAGACCTAAAGCCCGGGCCAGAGCCACTTTATCTAGTAGACGAGCTTATCCCCGTCGCCGGCCTCGTGGACGTCTGGGGCAAGGCTAAGTGCTACAAGAGCTTCTGGACCCTCGACCTTATGCTCCATGTCGCCATGGGGTGGGAGTACCGCGACCGCTACGTGCGGCAGGGTCCGGTGGTCTACTGCGCCTTTGAGGGCGCCCACGGCTACAAGAAGCGTGTGGAGGCTCTGCGCCGGCATTACGGCATGGACGCCGACGCCGATGTTCCGCTCTACGTGATGCCGGGACAGGCCAACCTCATCACGGAGCACCGACTCCTTATATCGGACATCGCGGAGCAGCTCGGCGCCACCAACCCGGTGGTGGTCGTGCTCGACACTCTCAATAAGAGCCTTGTCGGGTCCGAGAATAAGGACGTCGACATGGGGGCGTATGTGCGCGCGGCCGAGGCCATTCGCGACAAGTTTGGGTGCGTCGTCGTCATCGTCCACCACTGCGGCTACGACGACACCCGGCCGCGCGGGCATTCGTCTTTGCCCGGTGCGGTGGACGCCCAGTTGGCCGTAGCTAGAAACGAGGAGGTTGTAACTGTGACAGTTGAAATGATGCGAGACGGGCCCGAGGACCTTCAGGTCGTGAGCGAGGCCCAGTCAATCGAGGTTGGGCAGGACCAGAACGGCAAGATCCTAACGTCGCTCGTGATGGTGCCCAGTGATGCCGATCCGGCGAGCGCCGGCCACGGCATGGCCCGCGGGCTGAACGTGTTCTACTCGGCTCTGAAGGCCGCCCTGGCGTCCGACGGTGAGCAATTTCAGCCCGAGGCCGGCATGCTCCCGGTGCGGGCGGTACCCCAATTTAAGGTCCGCGACCGGTTTTATAAAACCTACGCCGAGGCTGAGGAGGACGCCAAGAAGCGCCAGGCAAAGATGCAGAAGGCATTTGTTCGCGCGCTCTCGGACGGTCAGTCCCGCGGCCTGTTCCGTACCAGGCGGACGGATTCTGGCGAGGCCATGCTTTGGCTGCCAGAGAGAGGCGAAAAATGAGGAGGCAACCCGGACACCGGACATTTCGGACATTCCTAATGTCTGTCCGAAAATGTCTGGGTCCAAACGTCCGTAGATGTCCCGTATGTCCGGGCAATGTCCGGCTTATGTCCGGCTGGCAAAAGGAGGTTTTTAGGTGGAAGAGACCGTGATCGCTTGCGCCCACTGAGGCTGCATGGGCCTGCTCACTAGAGCGATGGGAAGTTTGTTCCCAGGGTTTGCACCGGGGGGGGGTCGAAAAAATTCGCTACCCTTGGCCTCGGGACCGCCGGGGGGAGCCTCTCGTATGCGAAGTGAACTTTTAGGGAATTTAAGGTGACCTCTCCGCGGTCGGGACGAGGTGTTTGCTACCTCCTCCCTCGCCCCGTCACACAGCTAGGTCGGGCAAAGTTGTTGAGTTGAGTTGGTTCGTGCAACACCAGCCGGCAGGTGAGGCCGGCGAATTGCGGCTGATCAAGCAATTCGATCTCTATCGCGACGACGCCGAGCGAGAGTTTGTGCAGAAGCGCTTGGCCGTCATCACCGCGGAGCTGCGCTCCCACTGGCACCGCCGCGTGGCCTGAAAAGCAGAAGGCGCCGCCCAGCGTCCGTTATTGGGGGTAAAGCGGACACGGCGCGGACTTGTCAGTATGTCCGCTAATGACCCAAAGCGGACATCCGGCTGTAGCATCGCGCGCCGGCGCCTGCCCGACCCTCGCTGTTTCGTTAGGGACCCGTAATTAGGTATCCCACGTACCAGGTGCAGACATTGGTGTCCGAGGCATTTTCGAGTCCTCGACCGGCTGAGAACAGAAAGGCTCAATCTCGCCATCTGGGAGCGAAATCAGCGATGTGTCAGCGGGCGTCCAGATCTTGCTCTCGAACGTGTTGGCTTTCCCAACCAGGCGCCGTGCTGCTCGCCGTTCTCGCCACTTCCTCGGCGATGGCAGCGGAATCGCCACCCCTCACTTTACAAACGAAGATCCCGCTCGGCGATGTGAGGGGACGGATCGATCACTTAGCCATAGACCACGCAAGGCAGCGCCTATTTGTGGCAGAGTTTGGCAACAACAGTCTCGGTGTTGTTGATCTGAAAGATCAGAAGGTTGCTTACCGCGTTGCCGGCCTGAACGAGCCCCAAGGCGTTGCCTATGTCTCAGCCGTTGATTGCATTTTCGTCAGCAATGGGGGCGATGGATCACTCCGTGTTTTCAGCGGAAGCGACTTTTCGCCCGTCGCGCGGGTGGAACTCAAGGCCGATGCCGATAATCTCCGGATTGATCCAATCAAGAATTTGGTTTTCGCGGGTTTCGGTTCGGGCGGGCTCGCCATTATCGACGCAAGGTCGCGCAAAAAGGTCGGCGAGATCGATCTAAAGGGCCATCCCGAGGGCTTTGAGCTTGAGCCCTCGGGCGAGAGAGCCTTTGTCAATGTACCTGATGTGCGAGGGATAACGGTCCTGGACAGGACCTCAAGCCGTCAAATAGCAACATGGACAGTCCCACAAGCCACCGGGAATTTTCCCATGGCTATACGGCAGAGAGGAACTGAGCTTTTGGTAGGCTTCCGTAGGCCAGCCCTATTGGCAATCGTCGATACGCGGAACGGAAATTTGCGCGCCATCACTCCAACCTGCGGGGACCCCGATGACATCGCTGTAGATGAGAAACGCAACCGTGCTTACGTAAGTTGCGGTCAAGGTTTCATTGACGTTTTCCAACTCGGTGATTCTAACCCCTTACGTATCGCTCGCATCGTCACAATAGTTGGGGCGCGAACGGCACTCTATGATCCCGAACTAGACCGGTTTTTCCTCGCAGTGAAAGCCACCTCGGGCACTCCTGCCGCCATCTGGCTTTACAAGCCACAAGGATCTTGAACGCATCGATTTTTTACAGAGCGTGTCCTCTGCTCCGGTGTCGCAGGCGGAAACCAATGGCTGGCCGCCACGTTAGGCGAAGGAAATCACGAGGAGATTACGACCATGCGTACCATAGCTCTACTTGCTGCCTTCGGCGTCGTGGTTGCGCTCACAGGTCAGTCCCACGCCGACGAAATCGATTGGACAAAGGTTGACGCCGCGCTCGGCAAAACCGCGTCGGTACAGGGCGACGTCCACCGCTACGGCATTCCGCGCAGCGACCTCCAGGTGACCGTCGACGGCCTGACCATCAAGCCTGCGCTTGCGCTCGGCGGCTGGCTAGGTTTCGAGCCGGCGACCGGCGGCGCGGTCGTCATGGGCGACCTCGTGCTGACCGAGACCGAGATCGAGCCGGTGATGACAAAGCTGCTTGCGAGTGGCATCGACGTCACCGCGCTCCACAATCACCTGCTGCGCGCCAACCCTGCCACCTACTACATGCACGTTCATGGGCATGGCGATCCTGTCACCATGGCAACAGCCATTCGCGCCGCGCTGGGCGAGAGCAAGACACCATTTGGTCCGCCAGCGGCGTCTGCGCCTCAGGCGACACAGATCGACCTCGACACGCTGGCCTTGGACGAGGCCATCGGCGCTAAGGGGAAGGTCAACGGTGGCGTCTACCAGTTCTCTGTGCCACGGAAGGACCCGATCACCGAGGGCGGCAAGCCGGTTCCACCCGCCATGGGAGTCGCCACGGTGGTCAACTTTCAGCCAACCGGAGGCGGCAAGGCAGCGATCACCGGAGACTTCGTAATCACAGCCAACGAGGTGAATCCCCTCATCCGCGCCCTGCGCGAAAATGGCATCGAGGTAACGGCCATCCACAGCCACATGCTGAACGAGCAACCACGCCTATTCTTCATCCACTTCTGGGCCAATGACGATGCGCAGAAACTGGCGAAGGGGCTACAGGCCGCGCTAGAGATGACTGCTATGACAAGGAGCTGATGCGCCGACCCGGCAGATATGCAGAACCTCATCGCTGTCATGTGCATCGTTGCTCTCTTAATGGTAAGGGATTTTCACTCCCGGCAGAATGAGCGAGACCTCGTGGTGTCCGACTGATAGACGACCGGTAAGGCTGGCGTTATTGGGTCCGCTGTGACCCACAGTTTGTCTGCTTCGCCAGCGACACTCATACTTACTGCGCGTGGAATCCGGTCCTTTGGTGACGGGCTCATAAGCCTCGTGCTGCCTGTCTATTTACTGGAGCTTGGCTACGGTGCTCTGGCCACCGGAATGATTGCCACCGCTACCCTGTTGGGTTCCGCCATACTTACGCTGCTCGCAGGCGTCAGCGCTGGCCGAGCCCCTGTGAAAACTCTTCTCTCAGGTGCAGCCGTCCTAATGACACTTACGGGCGTGGGCTTCGCCACGATTAGTAATTTATGGCCGTTAGTCCTAATCGCTTTTGTTGGCACCCTTAACCCATCTTCTGGTGACGTGAGTGTTTTCTTGCCTCTGGAGCAAGCGGAGCTGGCTGGTGTGGTGTCGAATCGTGATCGCACACGACAGTTCGCCCGTTACAGCTTCATTGGATCGGTGATGGCAGCCGTAGGCGCGCTTGCAGCTGGGTTGCCTGAAAGAGCTGCCGACTTTTTTGGTATTAATTCAAAATTTGGACTGCAAGGTGCCTTTCTGGTTTACGCGGGTCTTGGACTAATTGTCCTCGCGATTTACCGAAGCCTTCCCGCAATGAGGGAACCGCGAGGCGTTCGACAAGGCCCTCTGCTCAGTCAGTCTCGACAAATCGTCCTTGGGCTCGCGGCGCTCTTCAGTCTTGATGCTTTTGCTGGCGGCTTCGTTGTCCAGTCATTGCTGGCGCTGTGGCTTTTCGAGAAGTTTGATCTCTCGCTAGCCACGGCTGGGTTGATCTTTTTCTGGACCGGCGTGCTTTCTGCTTTCTCCTACTTCATCGCAGCGCGCATTGCCGATCGATTTGGACTATTGAACACGATGGTGTTTACTCACCTGCCGGCCAATGTGTGCTTGATCCTCACGGCATTTGCTCCAAGCCTTGGCACGGCAGTCGCCCTTCTCTTGCTGCGCAGCGCACTCTCGCAGATGGATGTGCCAACTCGCACCTCCTACGTCATGAGCATAGTCCGCAAAGACGAGCGGGCAGCAGCTGCCAGTGTGACGGCAGTGCCACGCAGTCTCGCTGCGGCCGTCAGTCCTATGCTATCGGGGGCACTGCTGGCGATCTCCACTTTTGGGTGGCCCCTAATCCTCGCCGGAGGGCTCAAAATTACCTATGACCTGCTCTTGCTCATGCTCTACCGCAAGAAGCCCCTTACGGAGGACACATAGCGTGGTCCGTCTCTTCCAGGTCGGTGAAGCACTGACAACTATGTCCGCTACTGGCACATAGCGGACATCGACTTAGACGTAGGCCATGTATTGCCGAAGACGTAGCGATGTCCGCTTCTGGCACATAGCAGACATCGATGCCGACGATGAGCATGTCCGCTTCTGGGGGTAAAGCGGACATCCCTGATACCCCTCACCAATGTCCGCTAATGACCCAAAGCAGACGTATGCCGACGGGCAAATCAAATTGGCAACGCGCCCAGGTCATCCAAAAGCGACTTAGCGGCCTTGAGGTCGGGGGTATCGAAACCCTCGGTGAACTGACCGTATGTGTGGGTCAGCATCTGCCGCGCTTCGTCGCGCCGACCCTGTTGTTGGCAGAGGCGCGCGAGACTTGTCGTCGCTCGGAGCTCCCAGGCTTTGCTTAGCTGGTGCTGCGCCGTTCCGATCGCTCGACGAAAGTGAACTTCGGCATCTCCATTTTGTGACCCAGTCCTCAACGCAAGTTCGCCTTTGAGGCGGTACAACTCGGCCTTTTGGCAGAGTTCGTCGCTCCTCTCGGCGATGGCGAGACCCTCATCGAGCACGTCTCTGGCGTCGTCAGGTCGGCCGGCTTGAATGTAGGCGTCGCCGAGTATGCTGAGGTAGTAGGGAAGCGCGAGGCCCGCGCCGGTTGCCCGATACGCTTCGAGGCCTTGCATGAGCAGCGGTAAGGCTTCGTTCGGATGCCCTTCGAGGAGCACTCCCGCAGCCTTGTAGAGTGTCCCGGTGGCGTGAAACATCGCGAAGCCCTGTTCGGTCGCGGTTTGTATTCCCTCTTCGCTTGCCGCCTTGGTTTCGGCGGGAAGCCGGAGCTGATGGTAAAGCCAGCTCGTGTGGTGCTGGGCATAGGCAAGGCTGAAGGGGTGCTTGATCGCGCGGGCGAGCTTGAGCGTTTCTAGGCTCACCCGCCGCGCCTGCTCAGGATAGCCCAGCTGCCAAAGGGCCAGCGCCAAATAGCAGCGATGCGTTATCCCGGCATCTTGCCCGACGTGCGACGCCCACAGAGCCGTGCGTTCGCGATCGTCGTAGTGCGAAAGGGCCTTCTCATATTGGGCGAGCGCGCCGATGAAATCGCCGCGGTAAAACAGCGTCAAGCCCAACAGGAAGAGTGCCTCCATCCAGATGCCGGGATCCTCGAAGCGCTCGGCAAGGCCGATCGCCTCTCTGGCCAATTCCATGGACAAGCCCATCTCGCCACGGACCACATGCCAAGCGAAATTGCCCCACACCACGGCGAAGAGTTGTGGGGGTTCCCCTATTCTTTCGCACAACTCGCGCGCATGTACGAAGACGGGGCCGACCTCGGGGGCTGCGTAGCCGCGCGCGGCGATATAGGCCGTGCCGAGAGGACTGAGAGTCTGCAATTCCAGCGCATCGCGTTCAGCGCCGCCCGGAAAGCCCTTGAGCAATGCTAAGGTCTGCTCGAAGTCTCTGATCGCCTGGGGCAAAGCCCCCCGCGCCATAGCCTGGGTCCCCGCCAAATGCTGATACTCGACGGCCTTGACCTGGTTGCCGCTCCGCGAAAAATGATGGGCCAATTCGGCGACGTGATCGTCGAGCGAGGAAGTGTAGATCGTTTCAATAGCGTGACCCACATGCTCGTGCAGCCGCTTACGGCGCTCGAGGAGTACGGAGTTGTAAGCTACTTCCTGAGTGAGCGCGTGCTTGAAGATGTATTCGACGTCAATGATTGAAGGCTGCTCGTATACGAACTCGCCCAGTTGCAACCTTGCGATCAGGCGTTCCAGTTCGTCCTCGGACTTGCCCGCGACGGCGCGTGCCAAACTAAGGACGAACTCGCGGCCGAGGATCGCGAACGTCTGCAACAGGTTCTTCTCGTCATTGTGTAGGCGGTCGATGCGCGCGGCCAAGATCGCCTGCACCGTGGGGGGAATCCTGAGCGATCCAAGCGGTCGAACGAGGATTACCGTTCCGCTATGTCGCGCGAGTGCCCCTTCATCAAATAGCGCCTGAACGGTCTCTTCCATGAAGAAGGGGACTCCGCCGGTGGTCGTGACGATGAGCTCCTTGAGCGGCGAAAGCGCGGGGGCATCACCCAGGATGGCGGACAGCATCTCATCTGCGCTGTCCTCTCCGAGCGACTCGAGCCGTAATCGAGAGCACCACGCTTTGTCGCCCCAGCGATGTGCGTATTCCGGCCGATAGTTGACCAGAAGCAGCATGCGCGAGCCGCTAAGCATATCGGCGAGCGTGTCAAGAAGCGCCTGACTCTCATCGTCCAGCCAATGCAAATCTTCGATTATCAGCAGGAGCGGGCGATTGACGGCTTCCGCCAGGAGAAGCCGCGCGACTGCGTCCAAAATCCGCGACTTGCGCAGCTGCGCGTCCATTCCGGCGAGACGATCCTTGTCATCCGCAATCTCAAGCAAAGCGTGCAAATAAGGGAGCAGATCCTCCAAGTTCGAATCGAGCGCCCTGATCTTGGCTACGACCTTCTCGCGACGCGTATGAACGCTGTCCTCGCCGCTGATGTCGAAATACCCGTGCAGCAACTCGACAATCGGCAAATAGGCCGAACCCTTGCCGTGTGAGATCGAGAACGCCTCAAGGACCGTCCATTCGGATTGCACCTCGGCTTTAAATTCAAAGAACAAGCGCGACTTGCCAACGCCAGGTTCGGCCACAACCGCAACGATCTGCCCGGCACCCGAATGAGCGCTCGCGGCCGCGCGCCTGAGCGCCTCCTTCTCTTTGGTTCGACCGACAAACTTTGACAGGCCGCGGCCGGCGGAACGCTGAAGTCGGGTCCGCAACGGCCCTAAGCCGACCACCTCATGTACGTTGATGGGCTCGCTGATCCCCTTCACCTGCGCCCGCCCGAGCGACCTGAGTGCGAAATAGCCCTCGACTAATGCGCGAGTAGTGTCGCTAATGACCGTGGACCCCGCACTGGCGAGACTTTGCAACCGGGATGCAAGATTTACAGTGTGACCAATCGGTGTGTATTCGGTATGGCCGGCGCCGGTTTTGATCGTTCGCACCACCACTTCGCCGCTATTCGCTCCGGCCCTGATCTGAATTGGCGGCCTACCATCGGCTCGTAGGCGCGCGCTGTAGCGCCGGATTTCATCCTGCATCCGCATCGCGCTGTACAAACTCCGCTGGGGATGATCTTCGCGGGCTACGGGGGCGCCGAACAGCGCGAAGATGCCATCACCCGTCGACTGCACGACGTAGCCGTCAAAGCGGCGTACGGCGTCGATCATCAGCCCAAGTGCCGGGTCGATGATCGCACGCGCCTCTTCGGGATCGAGATTTTGCCCGAGCTCGGTCGAATCCATGATGTCGACGAACAGCGCCGTAACCATTTTGCGTTCGCCCTCTGGAACGGATTGAGCCTCGACGGCAGTGCCGAGGGCGAAGCCGAGGACCGCAGGTTGGGGCGTATCGATCGCGTGGGCAGCCGCCGCGGGTGGAGGTTGCTGGCCAAGCGAGGCACCACATTCATTGCAGAATTTCGCAGTGGTTCGATTGGGTGCCCCGCAAGCGGGACAATGCAACAGCAAGGCTGTGCCGCAGGCATCGCAGAATTTGGCGGCCTCCGAATTGTGACAATCGCAGCTTGGACACCGCATGACTCGTCGCCACTGTAATTTCTCCTATGGTTCAGAGGATCGTGCGGCAGTACCCTCGATTCTTGCCTTGCGCCTGAAGCCATCGAGTGGTGGCCATTGTCGGCCCGCGACCCTGTCAATCTCAAAGGCGTGACCTGCTCACCTTATTCGATCTGTTAAGACCGAGCCCCGCCGTATCATTTGATTGGTTTTCCAAAAACTTTGCCGCCTGGCGCATCGGCTGTGGCGAGATATGGATCAGTCCTCCGAATCCCTTCTCCAATTCGAGGATCATTCCAATGGCGCCGGCTACAGCTAGTGCGCATAGCGTCAGTGTTACTACTGATATTAAGTTACGCGGCGCGAATAGACCAAAACTGGCGAACAGTAAGGTCAGCCAGAAGATCAAGAGAGCGAGGAATGCTTTTGGCGTTCCCTGCCCAAGCTGCTGGACCAGCAGCCAGCGTGTGTCGCCAATCTTGCCGGCAAGCGTCATAGCCTGACCAAGCCACCATTGGTCGCGGGGATTTGAAGGTTTCAATTCAAGCATCGAATCTTCGAGCCGCTGGAGCAGTTCGTATGTCGACGGGTTGTCGAGGCGAACGTTTGCCCCCTCGTCGGGAAACAGATCAGCAGTTTTCTGTTCGGCATACTGTCGCAGCGTCTCCCGAGCTGGATATGTGTCCGGCCCGTATCGACGCAGTATGTTGTCGAGTTGGAGGATTTGCGCCGATAGCGTGGTCACGTCGCCCCCGAGCGCACGGAACGAGGTGTTGGCGTTTGAGATCAGGAGCCCAAGCACCAGCGCCGAGACCGTGGCAACCACCGCCATGGATACCGAGACAAGGCTTTTTGTGTCGTCTGTCAGGTGATGCTCTGGCAGGCGTTGTCTGATCGTCCAGCTGGCGAATGCGCCTGCCAACAATATCAGGAAGACGATACATCCGATGATTAGCGGATTTTGCATGATCGGGATTTCGCCGCAGAGTTCTCAAATTGTCTGCTCGGACAATGGGGCAGTGATAGAGCCATAGCGAGGCGCGATCATCCAATATGCGGCGAGATTGGGGGCGTCGGCCACGGCCGGACGATGTCAGTACGGCTGCCAGCGAGCCCCTGTGCGTTTTTGGCAATTTGCGGGACGGACGCGATGTCGGACATTCACTCGCGAGCACAACCCAGGCAGTACGGGGCGTCGGAATCCTACTAATTGTTGCTCTTCTGCTTCATCATAAGATCCATGGCCTGGTCGACCGAGAAGCTGCCCGGCTTCTGCCGCGGTGGGAACTCCTGGAAGGTTGCAAGGTGCTGACCGACGATCGCTTGCGCCGGCACGAGCACAAACGCGTGCTCAACGAACCATTTGTCATACCCGCCTGCCTCGTGTTCGGCACGCTCGAAGGGATCGGAACGCAGGTTGAAGATCTTAGGCGCGCGCAGCGGGACTAATGGCTGCATCCAGACCTCCAAGCCATGCGCCGGCTGCTCCATGAACACCACCTTGTATTGATCGAAGCGTAGGCCCGCGAGGTTGCCGTCGTCGGTCCAATAAAAGAACTCGCGGCGCTTGTCGGGGCCTTTGGCCGCGAGAAGGTCACGCTGGTCGTAACCGTCAAGGTGCACCTTGAAGGTCTTGCCGCCTGCGTCGTAGCCTTGGAGGAGCTTATTCTTGATGTCAGGATCGCCCGCCGCCGCGACCAGAGTCGGCACCCAGTCCTCAGCCGAGACGATGTCATTGATCTCCGTGCGCGGCTGCACCAGACCCGGCCAGCGGATCATCGCCGGCACGCGGTAGCTGCCTTCCCAGTTGGTGTTCTTCTCGCCGCGGAACGGCGTGGTGCCGCCATCGGGCCAACTGAACGTCTCGGCGCCGTTGTCTGTCGTATAGATCACGATGGTGTTGTCGGCGATGCCAAGGTCGTCGAGCTTTTTCAGAAGCTGTCCGACTTGGCCGTCATGTTCCACCATGCCGTCGGGATAGATTCCGAGACCCGTCTTGCCATCAAACTCTGGCTTGAGGCGGGTCCAGATGTGCATGCGGCTTGGATTGAACCAAGCAAGGAACGGCTTCTTGTCCCGGTTGGCGCGGTCGATGAAGTTGAGCGTCGCGTCAAGAAACTCCTGGTCCACCGTTTCCATGCGCTTCTTGTCGAGCGGGCCGGTGTCCTCGCAGTTCTGCTTGCCCCATTTGCCGAAGCGGGGATCTTCCCCGGGCGTCTCGACGGTTGTCGCCGTGCATCTGAGCACGCCACGGGGACCGAACTTGAGTTTGAACTCGGTGTTCTTGGGATATTCGGGGTGCTCGGGCTCATCCTCGGCATTGAGGTGGTAAAGATTGCCGAAGAACTCGTCGAAGCCATGAACGGTGGGCAGGAACTCGTTGCGGTCGCCGAGATGGTTCTTGCCGAATTGTCCGGTCGTGTAACCCAGCGGCTTGAGCAGTTCGGCGAGCGTCGGATCCTTATCCGACAGCCCTTCTTTGGCTCCTGGCAATCCAACCTTCAGCAGGCCGGTGCGCATCGGGCTCTGGCCGGTGATGAACGCGGCACGGCCAGCGGTGCAGGATTGCTGGCCGTAATAGTCGGTGAAGATTGCGCCTTCGTTGGCGATGCGATCGATGTTGGGCGTGCGATAGCCCATCATGCCGCGATTATAGGCGCTGATGTTCCAGTAGCCGATGTCGTCGGCCATGATGACGAGGATGTTCGGCTTCTGCTGCTGCGCGGAAGCCGGCGCGACCATCGCCATCCCAATGACGAGCGATGCCAGCAGACCGATCCAGACATTCCTGTTCATGCTCATCGCTCCCTAGCGTTGTTTGCAGCGTCTCGTTGCAGGATCAATTCCATGCCTCTAAAGGAGTGATCACGGAGCATGTCAGGAGCATGTCAAAAGAGCGCCCAAAAATGCATCAAAAGGGCGCTTTGACTGAGGTTGCTACGAAAGCAGACGACATCAGGGTATTTGGACCGGCGGGGCTATTGGACTGGCGGCATTGCTGCGTTGAGCTTGTCGTAGAGGACGCCTACAAAGTAGCAAAACGCCATCGTCGTAGCACGTGCCGAACCATAGCCCAGATGTCCGTTATTGGCACATAGCGGACATTGATCCCTACGATGAGCATGTCCGCTTCCGGGGGCAAAGCGGACATCCCTGATCGGCTGGCCGATGTCCGCTAATGACCCAAAGCGGACGTTTGCAGCCCCGCGACAAAATAGGCTGCAACTGCGACAAGAAAGAACGCTTATGACGACGAGGCGACCCTCACGAACCGCCGGGATCGAGGAGAAATTTTGATCCAACCGCAAGAGACTTCAGACCCATTTCAAGCTCATACCAACGTCTCCCGGCATCCCATCCGGAAAGTCGATGATCTGGACTTTGAGCTTGTATCCGAGAGGACGAAGCTGCCGGTCCCAGAAGTCGTACAGTTCCTTCGGAAGACCCGTCAGCGTGGTTTCCCAGCCCGGTTCCTGCTGATTAATCGCGCGACCGCGGTCAGTGCAAAGCGAGTTTGGGAAGCGCATGACCAGAACCTCAGTGAGGCCACTGGCCACGGCGCGCTCAATGATCGCTGCCGCGCGCTTCGTTCGCTCTTCTTCTGAAACACCTGACGCCGCGGTGAGCTTATCGAGAAGCGCCTTCTTCTCGGCTTCGGCCGCAGCGTGTCTGCGCGCAGCCTCAGAAGCCTTTTCGGCCTCGGCCAAAGCGAGCTTCTCCATCGCCTCTTGAGCCGTGGGCAGCCCCTTCGACGGCTTGTCCGCACTCGCGACCATGATCTTACTCCTCGCTTCTCAACCGCTACCAGTGGCGCCGATAATGGCCGAAGTGTCGCCAATGGCCATGATGTCAGTGACGGTAGCGATAGCCGTAATAGGGGCGATGGTACCCATCCCCAGCCTTGATGACCATGCCAATGGCCACCGTGCCACCCATGCAACGTGGTTGCCGCCGGCTGCGTGCGCGTGAATACGTACCGCGATTTCACGGGGGCTCGACGAGATCTGATAGCCAACTCTTCGCGTTAAAACTGTTACAATCTGCCAAAGATTTGTTCCTCCAGGTCGTGGAGGAACCTCAGAACTGGATCTCGATAAGGGATTGCCGACCCGTGCGCGATTCCAACGGCAATAACCTCGACACATTCCCGAGTGCCATGGGTGTCGTCACTCGGCTTGCCTGCGGGCGTGCCAGACAGGAAGGGGTCGAAGTGGAGCTGTTGTTGCGTAAGGCCGGCCTCACACATCAGCAGATCGACGATCCTTGCGCCCGCCTCGCCGTCAAAAGTCAGATTAGATTTCTCGAGCTCGCCGCAACAACACTCAAGGACGAAGGTCTCGGATTTCACCTCGCTCAGAAATTCGATCTTCGAATGGGTGGGTTGTTTTATTACGTACTGGCGTCGTCTGACACGCTGGGTGAGGCTTTGCGGCGGGGAGTGCGCTACAGCGCGATCGTCAATGAAGGTATTACACTGAGGTTGCGTGAGGGAAAGGCCATAAGGATTAGTTTCGAATATGCCGGCGTTGCGCGGCATTCAGATCGCCATCAGATCGAGTTCGCGATGGCAACGCTCGTTCGCATATGCCGACAGTTGACGAACCGTCACTTGCCGGCCAGTCGAGCGAGCTTTACCCATCAACGCAGCGACGATACCTCAGAGTACCGAACTTTCTTCGGCAGCGATGTCAGATTCGGTGCAGCGGTGGATGAAGTAGCATTTCCGACCTCCATCAGGCAGATCCCCGTAGTGGGGGCTGATCCCTACCTCAATGAGCTGTTGATCAATTATTGCGATCAAGCACTTGCCGCTCGGTCAACAAAGCGGGGTTCATTCGGATCGAGCGTCGAGAACGTAATTGCGCTGCACTTGCCACATGGCAAGGCGCGCATAGGTGAAATAGCCCGCAAACTAGGGGTAAGCCAGCGGACACTCGCACGGCGTCTTTCTTCGGAGGGATTGACGTTCGCAGGTGTCTTGCAGCGCCTAAAGTCAGATCTCGCTAAGCGTCATCTGGCTGACGAAACATTGTCGATTTCTGAGATCGCTTGGTTGGTTGGCTACCAGGATGTCAGTGCATTCACACATGCTTTTAAGCGCTGGACCGGCAGGGCACCCCGAGCAATTCGACAAGCATCGCATTGACATTTTCGCAAGACGCTGCCGCGGGCAGCTTCGAACAAGGATTCGGCACGTCTTACTGTTGTGTAGGCCTTGCTGGGCCATTGGGGGCCTGCCACCAACTTGAACCCCGCTCGGCGGGGAGCGGTGCGGTCGCGGTTGGTAGGGTGCTAGGGCGCGCTAACTCTTCCTCAGCGATGCCCCTAGCCCCGCGCGCTCCTCATGTCGGCTAATGGCACAAACCAGACATCGATGCCGACGATGAGATGTCCGCTTCTGGGGGTAAAGCGGACATCCCCGATACCCCTCACCAATGTCCGCTAATGACCCATAGCGGACATTTGATCTCACTGCGTGGAAGCGCCGGCCTTTACCATCGCAAATGCCACAAAAGGCTACCAGGGCTGATATAATTCTGGACGAGACGCGACCGAGCTCACGAGGCGTTTAGCGCAAAGCAAATACAAACAAAGCAAGAAGCGGAAAGCTCGCCAGCGTGCGCGCTCCGACCTACGCGTCCATGATCGTTAATTGGCTCTTGGGAAAAGGATTAGCATCATGCATCGATTTTTGCTGGCGGGCGCACTCCTCCTCAGCTTCGCGGCCTCTGTCGCCGCTCAAGAAACCACGAAGGTGACATCGTTGATGTCGCGCGACCTAAGCGACATCCCCGGTAAGGAGGGCGATATGCTGATCGTGGAATATGCCCCTGGCGCGGAGGACCCCGTCCATCGCCATAACGCGAACGCATTCGTCTATGTGCTGGAAGGCTCCGTGGTTATGCAGGTAAAAGGGGGGGAGGCGGTCACCCTTCACCCTGGTCAAACCTTTTTCGAAGGTCCCAACGACATACACCTTGTTGGTCGCAACGCCAGCAAGACGGAGCCATCGAAGTTTCTCGTCGTCTTCATTAAGAACAAGGGTGCGCCCATCCTGACACCGGTCGAATAAGGCTTGAATTGTTCACGGACATGACACGGACGTGACGCGATGTCTGCTCATGACCCATAGCAGACATTTCTGAAGGGGCTTGCCTGTCAGGGCTTGGTCTTCTAACCGATGTCTTCAGAGCTAACTGATCCCCAATTTGTCGGAAATTGAGGTCACGTCGCATGAGTGCAGCGATTGCTGCCTGGTCCTTCTCTAGCTCATATGCCAACCATGGCTCACACAGATCGACTGACCGGTGAGCGCATTGGTCTTGAAGGTGGCAAGGAACAGGGCGACGTCGGCCACGTCCTCGATCGTGGTGAATTCCTTGTCCACGGTCTCCGCCAGCATGATCTCCTTGATGACGCGCTCCTCGCTGATGCCAAGCTCCTTGGCCTGTTCGGGGATCTGCTTCTCGACAAGCGGCGTCTTGACGAAGCCTGGGCAGATCACATTGGCCCGGACATTGTGCGCGGCGCCTTCCTTGGCCATCACCCGCGCGAGACCGAGCAGCCCGTGCTTGGCCACCACGTAAGCCGCCTTCAGCGGCGACGCTTCGTGGCTATGCACCGATCCCATATAGATCAGCACGCCCGATTTCTGCGGATACAATTGCTTGACGCAGGCCTTGGTGGTGAGAAAGGCGCCGTCGAGATGGATGGCGAGCATCTTCTTCCAGTCGGCGAAGGGAAATTCCTCGATCGGGTGCACGATCTGGACGCCGGCGTTGGATACTAGGATGTCGATCCGGCCGAAGGCCTTAACGGTCTGCTCGACCCCTTCATTGACCTGGTCTTCCTTGGCCACGTCCATAGCGATACCGATCGCCGTGTTCTTGTTGCCGAGCTCCTTCGCCGCCGCCGCCGCGCCATCGACATTAAGATCGGCAATGGCCACGCGGCAGCCGGCCTCAACGTAACGCTTGGCAATGCCGTGACCGATACCGCTCGCCGCGCCGGTAACGAGAGCAACCTTGCCATCGAGCTTCATGGGACACGCTCCTCAACTCTTGAGATAATCGTAAACGACTCTCCCGAGGCCCAAGGTTAGGTCTGCGACAATGTGCGTCGCCGAGACCACTTCGCGCACCGGCAGATCGGCGATGGGCGCGAGCGCGTGCGGCTCAAGCTCAAGCGCCGCCGGGCCGGTCCAGGCGCCCTTCATGACGATGTCTTCCAAGCGATAGTCGACAAGCTCGAGTATGCGATGGCTGCCGTCGACATGCGGAATAATCTTGAGCAAATAGTTCGGCTTTATGAGGCCCGCGCGCACCGTTTCGAGATCGAGCGCCTTGTGCTTGAAGCCCATGGTTCCGGTGGCGATGCGCACCCGACCGTAGTCGAGCGTCCCGATCAGCGTGTCCTTGTCGACGGTGAGGGAGGGCTGTGCGTATTTCTTGGGGAAGCCCCAAAGCTCGCGGCCACCATAGATCGGAGGCCCGTCGTTCAGGAACATGGCATGCGTGTAGCCGCCCTCTTGGCCATTGAACTTCACCGGAATGACCTGTCCCAACTCCGTATAGTCGCCGAAGCCTGTGGAGTCGGGCATGCGGATAAACTCATACTTGACAAGCGGGTCGTCAAAGGTGAGTGGCTCCGGCACCACGGCTTCGAGTGCGGCCGGATCGGTTCGGTAGGTGATGATCAGATACTCGCGGTCGACGAACCGGTACGGTCCCGGCGGAAAAGCTGGGCTCGTCAGGGGCATGGCAAAGGCCCGCTTGCGCACCTCGTCGAGCTTCATAGGGCGCGTTCCTTTGCATCGGTGTCGAGTTCCCGCGTCAGATCAAGCACCTTCACTCCCTCTTCGGGCTTGTGCGCGATTCTTCCAGTCGGGATGATCAAAGGTCCTTCAACGTGCTCTTGACCTGCAAGCCAATGGCTCTTCCATCGAACAGCGTGAGAACTTATGTCTGGATTGGGTCCAATAGGAGGCGCGCCGGTGGATTAGCAACCCTTGTTGAAGGCCGACCCGATGATTTGGAAGGGACCAAAGTAGGTGCCATCGAAAGAAGCACCGCTCGTTGATTTTTTGCTGGTTGGCGGCGGATTAGCGAGCGCAACGGCCGCAGAAACCCTGCGTGCGGCCGGCGCCCAGGGCAGTATTGCAATCCTGTGCGCGGAAAACACGCTCCCCTACTACCGGCCACCATTGTCAAAGGAGTTTCTTCTCAAGGGTCCGGACCAGTCGAAAATTTTGATCCATGATCCCTCGTTTTATCGGGATCGCGGCATTGAGATCCATCTAGGATCTCCCGTGCGTCAGGTCGATGTCGATAGCCGGAGAATCGAAACCGATGGTGGCGATCATTTCCGCTTCGGCAAATTGCTGATCGCCACCGGGGCGAGCGTGCATAGGCTCTCGGTTCCGGGAGCGAACTTGGAGGGAATCCATTATCTCCGCACGGTAGATGATGCGTTCTCGTTGTATCAAGCTATTGCGCATGCGCAGCGAGCGATCGTCATAGGGGCGAGCTTTCTCGGAATGGAGATCGCTGCCTCTTTGGTTACGCGAGGTGTCGCCACGACCTTGATCGCGAAAAAGGATCTCGTTTACGAGAAGCTATACTCGCCGGAGGTCTCCGATTTCTTCGCAGAATATTTCAGAGCACGCGGCGTAGATTTCATTTTTGGAGAAGAGGTCAGAGAGTTTTGGGGGACAACAAAGGTCGAAGGCATCGTGACAAGCAGCGGCAAAAGGATGCCCTGCGATATTGTTGCGGTCGGAATTGGGGTTCGCCCTGAGGTCGGTTTTCTCGGCGACAGCGGCATCGATGTGGATGATGGCGTCCTCGTCAACCAGGACCTAGAAACCAACAAACCAGGAATCTACGCGGCGGGCGATGTTGCAAATTTCTATAACCCGATCTCGCGTACCAGGTACCGCACGGAGCACTGGGATAATGCCGTAAAGCAGGGACGACTCGCTGCTTGGAACATGCTCGGCGAGCGGCAATCCTGGCGAACGGTGTCGTACTTCTTCTCTGATGTGTTCGATGTGACATTCAATGTGGTGGGGTCGACCGAAGAAGCTGACGAACGGGTTGTAAGGGGATCAGTCAAAGATCGGTCGTTCTCCGTTCTCTACCTCAATAACGAAAGGCTGCGCGGCGCGTTTCTCCTTGACCAATCTCTCGTGGAAGCCAAAGCGGCCGGCGCACTGATCGCAAACCGCAGCGATATCTCGGCAACAAAAGCAAAACTGTCGGACACCGGCTTCCCGCTAAACCGAGCAGCATTGCAAACGGTATTGGTCCTTCAGGGTGGTGGAGCCCTCGGAGCCTTCGAATGCGGGGTGGTCAAGGCTCTAGAAGAGCGGAATATCCATGCGGACCTTGTCGCCGGGGTCTCGATTGGCGCCTTCAATGCTGCAATCATCGCGGCCAATCCCAGTAAGGCAACGCACGCGCTTGAAGCCTTCTGGCGCGAGTTGAGCCTGGACACCCCCGATATCCCAAACGAAGAATTGCGACGGGCTTTTTCATCCTTGCAATCGCTAGTGTTTGGCTCGCCCCATTTCTTCCGCCCGCGGTGGTTCGAGCCAATTCTCTCGCCTGCTCAGCTTCCGACAAGCTGGACTAGCTTGTATGACGCGTCACCCCTCAAAACCACTTTAAGCAAGTACGTTGCCTTTGAGAAACTGAGAGACAGTCCGGTTCGTCTGCTACTCACGGCGGTGGACGTCGAGACGGGAAAGCTGACAATATTCGATAGCTATGTCGATGAGATCACCCCTGAGCACGTTCTGGCGAGTGGGAGCTTGCCGCCGGGGTTTTCGTGGACAACGATTGCCGGAAGGCACTATTGGGACGGCGGACTAGTAAGCAACTCACCGCTCGATCAGGTGGTCGAAGTCGGTGGGCTGACGGGCAAGAATGTCTTTGTCGTGAACCTGTGGGCGGACAAAAGGGCTCTGCCACGTACGCTCCCGGAGGTATTAGCTCGGCGCGATGAAATCGTTTTCGCGGAGAAGATCGGCCGGAGCATTCGGACCTGGGAGTACATCGACAACTACCGAAAGCTCGTCGAGGAAGTTATGGCGAGCCTAGACCCAAAGACAGCCGAGCAGATTAGCAAACGCCCTCGCTACATTGAGACTGTCGGTGAGGCCTGTCCGCTGTCGGTCACACGCATCACCCGCGAACCCGTTGAGGGCGAGTCCGTGAGTCGGGATTACGAGTTCTCACGCAAGTCTATCGATCAGCACATCGCAGACGGTTATGCGCTAACGGCGAAAACGTTGAAAGCCGCTGGGCATTCCTGATCGCTTAGATGTGAACCGTTCACGTCGCGTTCGGTTCTGGAACCGGCACGTCAAACCCATTGAGGGCCACCGATACGAGGCAATAGAGTCCAACCAAGTAAATAAGCTCCGCCGCGCCGTGAACGCCGAATTTTCGCAACAAACACGTCGACTGGTCCTCAGCGAGCGATGGCGAACTAAGAGGCGCAAACAAGACAGAGAGTGGCAAAGAACGGTCGATAAGCAAAGCTATCGCCGAGCGGCGCGCCACACCGAGTTTTGATGGGTCATCAGTGCCTGATGACGTTCTCTCGGACCATTCTAAACGCCGGTATGGAAGCGCCGAGTGGGTACAACCTCCAGCCTTGGCGCTTTATCGTGGTCCGCGAAAACAACCAGGGCCATTCAACGAAAGGCGAAGTCATGAAGATCGTAGTAATCGGAGGAACCGGACTCATCGGTTCGAAGGTCGTGAGCAAGCTGACCCAGCTCGGGCATGAGGCACTTGCAGCGGCGCCCAATACCGGCGTCAACACAATCACTGGCGAAGGTCTTGCCGAAGCGCTCGAAGGTGCGCAGGTCGTCGTCGATTTGGCGAACTCTCCGTCCTTCGACGACCAGGCGGCCATGGATTTCTTCCAGACCGCGGGAAAAAATCTGATCGAAGCCGAGAAGGCTGCAGGAGTGCAGCTGCACGTTGCCCTTTCTGTCGTCGGCACCGAGCATCTTCAGGACAGCGGCTATTTTCGCGCCAAGCTGGCGCAGGAGACGCTCATCAAGAACGCGCCGATCCCCTATACGCTGCTCCGCGCGACGCAGTTCATGGAGTTCCTTCGTAGCATCGCCCAATTGGCGACCGAAGGTAATACAGTGAGGCTGTCGCATGCGTTCATTCAGCCGATGGCGGCCGAGGATGTTGCGGCCGCAGTGGTCGAAGCAGCGCTTGCGCCGCCGGCGAACGGTATGATCGAAGTCGGCGGACCGGAGAAGTTCCACCTCGACGAATTGGTGGCTCGCGTGCTCGAATATGACAAGGATCCGCGCAAGGTCGTCATCGATCCCGACGCGCGTTACTCCGGCGTCAAACTGAGCGAGAACTCGCTCATTCCGGGCAAGGACGCGAAGCTTGGCTCAACCAAATTCGATTGGTGGCTCGAGAACGTCGCGCCGCCGCCGAAGAAGTAGAGCCTTTCTGGTTTGCCATGGCGGCAGAGCATTTTGTTGACGAGCAAGCGAAATCCAGCGCGCCGCCGCTTCTAGCCAATGGGCTCGCAGATCAACATCCTCGGTTATGATTGCCTTGCGACAGTTATGGGCAAGTTGGGCCGCCTAGCTAGCTAGTCGCGGAGGATGCGCGGTTTGAAAATATTGGCCAAGCCTCAGTCGAGCAGGCAGAGGAACGACGACAGCTTTCTTCCCCACATCACACACGTCAGTAGTGCCACCCGTCTAGCCGAAGATGTGCTCGCTTAGAGTACCGGTTTTCCCTCCCGGCACCGCGCGAAATGCGCTTTTGGCGTCCGATCAGTTCCCGCAATCGATCAGTGACTGTTTTTTATTTATGGCGTGGAAGTCGTTCAGGCATTCTTCGCTCCGAGATACGTGAGGGTCTTTGGACCGCAGATAGACTTTTTGATGGGGATCCGGGTGCCGAAAGTTCTATCCGAGACCAAATCGACGCTTGGTCCCTGTCGCTGATCAAGCGGCAAGGAGTTTCGCAAAGTGTCGTGGGTGCCGAGCTATTTAGGAAAGGTCCTAACCTCGCCTTTCTGGAGTGTCGCTTTTTAGGTGGGCAGTTGGCGTTGTAAGCGCGACTAAATCCCTTCCCGCAAATTTCGATCATTAACCCTCGGCATTTTTCCTCATGAGCGAGGCCAATGTCGCACGGTCGGGCAAATGCGGTGCGAATCGGGGCCGATCCGAGAATCCCGAAAGATTAGACTTCCGATTCCCTCCACTTGGTCGGGTCAGCGGGAGCTATTTGTCGGCACCTATTCGGTGCGTCGTCCGTACGAGACCCTCCGGACGGCGGGCGCTACCGCGTTAAGGTCTGCGCGTGCGACAAAGCCGCGTAGACAACGGCCTGCGGTGGAACGTGGCTTACTGACGACACCAATGAAAATAAGGTCACGACACCTGCGAAAACCCATGCGTGGATCGGTAGCCGGCTTCTCACCGGCAGTTTTAGCGGATAGTTGGTCATTGCGATTTCCCTCGATGACTTTTGTGGAAAACGGGGATGAACTCGCCTTCGTTCCCAATCGACAAGGAAAAATTTTTCTTACAACTCGGTGATGATCTTCATTCTTTTTTAGGAATCAAAAAGCCAGGCAGCCGAGCAGCCCTGTATGCCATCGTGGAGCAAATTTGAGTCAGTGACGAAACACCCAATCCACGCGATCCATCGCCTCGATCACCGCGGCATGCTGATCGTCGCAATAGATATCGCTTCGGTGGACGATAGGTAGTTCAGGAATTCGAGAGCGCCTGATAGTTGACCGCAGTGTGATCCCCGACCATCCGTTGCGCGAAGGCGCGCACTTCGGTGTTCTGAGATTTTTCGAGGGCCAGTTTGCCGGCTTCAACGTCGATCAGCCCGATCGCGCTCGCGGCGGTCACCACAGTGCTTCTGCTTGGCCTATGGAACATGATGTTGGGTGGCAGGTCGAACACTAGCCAGACGCTGATGCGCTGGCGGGTCGCTCTCCAATTCATCGCGCTTTGCCTCGTTATGACCGCCCTCTATTTGTCAGGTAAGTACTAACTGCCCCTTGTTGCCGGAGAAACTCGCGGAGCCCGGAGGCTGCTCAGATCGAAGGCGACGGGATGGCGTGAGCGGGACGCGTGTCCGCCTCTATGATCACCTTCGGGGCTCCCGTGCTCGCTGCATGGCCGAAGGTATCGTAAGCGTCGAGGATCTCGTCGAGACGAACAGCAGACCTGAAATCACTGCGCCGCGGTGGCGTGACGGCGCGCGAAGGAGACGGCGTAGGCTTGACTGCGGATATCGACCATCGGGTCGGCGGGCTCGATGCCTGCAGGCACCGCGTTCTCGATGAACAACAAAGCGCGCTGGGCTGCGTCGCTGTCGGGGTCGACCTTGTCGAACTCGACCACGCCGAGCTCGACGGTCTTGCGGCTGTCTGGCCAGGCGATCGCCGGATCTTCGATCTTGTCGCCAGGCTCGGCGAGCTGGACCTGCAGCTTCATGCGCACCGGGCCGTCGGCGACGCGTTTGCGGATTTCTTCCTCGAGATAATTGGGTCCGGCCGCGGCAAGCTGCTCCTTGAGATACTCGGCGTCGCCCTCAGGCAGCATCTGGTAGCGGACGATGGTGCTGTCGCCCTTGGCATTGGTGAACTTGAAGCTGTTCACGGCGTAGTAAGGTAGCGTGGCAAAACTCACCGGTGCCGGCTTCTCTGCCGTCAAGAAGGTCTTGGCGATCGGGTGGGTTTCGAAGAATTTCTCGAGCGGCGTCGGCTTCGGCGCATCCTTGCCGCTCGCGGCGAGCGCGAGCAGGAGGTCGCGGAACTCCTCGGCGGTCGCGGTGGGAAAGCCATTATAGGAGTGCATGACCAGGTCGGAATTCGAGCCGTCGGGCAGCTTGAATTTCACCGCCATGCCGCGCGGGCTTGCATTCGGGTCGGTGTCGGGGATGGTCGGCACACCGGCAAAGTCCGAGAAGCGGACGGTGACGGGCACGGTCGTCCCCGCCTGGAGGTGCGGCGCCTTGGTCAAGGACGCAGCGTCGGCGCTTGGGGTGAATTTTCCTTCGAGCACGATGCCCTTGGCGTGCACCGCCCGGTTATCGGTCTGCTTGCCGAACACGGCATTGAGCGCGTCGACCAGTTCGACCGGCAGTGATCTCTGAGCGGCAGCGTCCTGGGCGAGGGCGGGGGCTGCTGCCGCAAGCGGCAGCGCCAACGACAAAATGGAAAGAACTTGCTTCGCGTGCATGATGGGCGCCTCTTGTGAGATGCGACTGCATGATGCAGCCGAAGACTGGTCGGTCATTTCATACACGAGAAAGGTGCGTCTTCACAGCATTACGATGCGCTCCTTCATCGACAACCACCGAGATAGGGTTTTCGCTGCGCTCATGGACGTTGGGAGCAGGTGATCGATCAATCAACAGGCTGAGCAGCTCCGGGCGACTATAGTGGCCGCGCGAATCCATCAACTGTTTGCGCCTATTGTACGAGCTAACCCTTCGTCTGATGCCCAATAGCCCAAACGTAAGCGGCAACTGCAGCGACGTCGTTGTCTGACAGAGCAACTCCGCCCAAGGGCGGCATGGCGCCTGGATGTTGCTTTGGTTTGAGCACCCCCGTCTTGATGGTATTGGTGATGCCTTGAAGGCTGCCATCGCTCCAAAGCCAAGTGCCCAAGGTGAGATCGGCTCCCGCTGGTGTGCCTATTCCGTCCGCGCCGTGACACCCGGCGCATGTGGCCCCGGCCACCTCGCCATGAAAGATTTTCTTGCCGAGCGCGACCTGCTCGCTCGTTGTTCCTGGGGGTACCGGCAGACCGGCATCCGGATGAATGCCTTCGGGCGGAAGAGCTTCGGGCGATGCTTTGGCTTCAACCTCGGGCGCAGGCGCTGCCTCGATCCCTTTCGCGTTCGGGTCGCCGATATAGGTCACGTGCCAAATGCGGCCGGCCTTGTCGTCGGTGATGTAAAGCGTGCCGTCCGGCCCGACTGCCACGCCTGAGGGGCGGTGCGCTGCCCGTCCCGGATCCTTAAGCGCGCCGGCGAAACCGTCGGCGAAGACGATGTAGTCACCGGACGCCTTGCCGTCGGCCATCGGCTGAAAGACGACATTAAATCCACCCTGTGGCCCAGGCGCGCGGTTCCACGAGCCATGGAAGGCGATGAACCCGCCTCCCTGGTATCCCTTCGGAAACTGCGAAGCCTTGTAGATTTTGAGATCGTTTGGCGCCCAGTGCGCAGGAAACGCAGCGACTGGCGTCTCAAACTTAGCGCAATCACCAGCCTTCTTGCCGCCGTCGCCCCCATACTCCGGACCAAGCACGAGCTTCTTCTGCCGGGGGTCGAAATAGCACGTCGGCCATCCGTAGTCGCCGCCCTCCTTAAGCACTAACAGTCGCTCCGCGGGAAGCTCTGCGCCTTGCTGCGCCGTATAGAGTTCGGGCCAATCCTCGTGCAACTGGTCTCGACCGTGTTCGGTGACGTAAAGGCGTCCCGCAGTGTCGAAGTCAAAACCCTCGCCGTTGCGGATGCCGGTGGCGTACCGTTCCTTTGGCGAGAAGACTTGATCAGGCTTATTGGCGTCGTAGCGCCAGATGCCCGCGCGAGTCTCGAGTTCGGTGCAAGGGTCATTGCCGGGAGAGTGCGGCATGCGGTTCTGCACCTCGCAGGCATTTGTGGCCGATCCCATCGATACAAGAAGATTGCCTTGCGCATCGATGGCGAAGGGGTGCATGGGGTGGTCGCCATTAAGCGGCATGCCGCTGAGTATCGTCTCGGGCTTGGCTGAAGGCGCCGTCTCGCCATCCTTCAACGCGTAGCGAACGATGCGATCGTCGATCTCGGCATAAAGCCAATTCTTGTAAAGCACTATGCCCGTACCGCCGTGGGCGCCCTCCGCAACAGTCGGACCAAATCTGACGTTCACATCGGCGTGGCCTGTGCCTTTCGTGTCCTTCAGCGCAATCAGGAATCCGCCGGCGGGAGGCGTGTCGTTGCCGTAATAGAGGCCGCTCCAAGTGTTGACGTAAACGGTGCCGTCGGGCGCTACGGCGAGCTGACGCGCGTGACCAACCTTGTCCGCAAAGATCGTCGCGCAGAATCCGTTGGGCAAACTCAGTTCTTTGTCGGAGTCAGCGGCACAATTCTTTTCTTCGCTCATAACCGCGGCCGAGCTGGCCAAGCAGATCGCGAGAGAAACGAAACCGGTGAGCGCAACTGGCGTCAAATGTCGGAATTTCATGCGTAACTCCTTTCTGCCCGGGACCGCGTCGTTCGAACTAACATCACTTGCTCATAGGCACGCCCAGAACCCTGAAAGGAAGATGGGGAGGACCGCTCTTGTCCGCTTCGAAGAGGTGAGGCAACTGACCTTCCGACACCCACAAGGTTTGCCCCACAGGGACAACCGACGTCGGTCCGGCAATGCCATCCTTGATCGTCGCGATTTCGACGTCGTCACCATTTACGGTAACACGATCGACGCTCCCACCGCCTTCAGCCATGACGAACATCTGTCCGCCGGTCGATCTCAAGCCGTCGGGAAGCTTCAACGGCCGTGACGGTCGCAGTTTGGTGATTTTGCCTGAAAGCCCGTCTTTCACATCAACGCGGAAGAAATCGCCCTTGGCGAACGTGTTGACGTACAGGTTGCCATCGCCGCCGAAAGCGATGCCGTCCAGCCCCGGGGCGCCTTGGGGCGGCTGTTCGAAGGCCGGATTTTCCAGCCAGACTTCAAGTTGAGTGCTGCCGGGCTTCAGTCTCAGAATTTGCGGGGCGAGCGAGTTGGTGACGAAGAGCGAGCCATCCTCGCCAACCACCATGTCGTTGCACAGGGTCGCCTTTCCTGGGAGTTCCGCACTTACCTTGCCTTCACCGGAGGAAAGATCGAAGCCCTTCAGGTAACTGCCGGGTATGGTGCTGGGGCCAGGGATACCGACAGAGGAAAAGTCATTGGAGCAGACCCAAAGAAGGTTGGCCTTCTTGTCGACCAAAACACCGAGCGTCGAACGGCTTCCGAACGCCCCCGGCTTGATCCACTCTTCTGCAGTGTCCGACTGAGGCTTGATGCGCCACACGCCGCCGACGGCGGGGCTGCTCACGTAGAGTATGCCGTCCGGCGCAGCCGTAATGCTCTCGGGATAGGCGCGGTCGCCGGGCAATTTGATCTCGCTCAAGTCACCCGCGAAGGCTGTCCATGGTAACGCCAGCGCTCCTGCGAACGTCAATGCGATACTGCCTTTTACATGAGGCTTGTGAATTGACATGTTTGTTCTTCGCTTCAGAGGGGGCACAACTCACCCGGGGGCGCTGCGTAAACTGATGCGATCGGCGGGATGGAAACGTTCACTCCCGCCTTTTAGCTCCGTTGCTAGGCCTAAATTTAGATCCGCCAACTTGCAGAGCGCTCGGAGCTAATTGCGGTGTATAGGCAATTCTTGCGACGATTAAAGGGGCCGTTGTGATGTCCTTAGACGCGCGGGAGCG
>CAWHAX010000005.1:0-88390 GCA_963827365.1 uncultured Alphaproteobacteria bacterium
CCCGCGCGGACTGCCGCGGAGATTAAGGCATCGTTGTAGGCCCCTATGGGCCATGCCAGATAGGAGACAGGACGGCCCAGTCGTTCTTCAAGAACTCGCTTTGACTCACTGAGCTCCCAATCGACGTCGGCGATGCTTTTGCCAGGGATTTTACCTTGCTCCCAGGTAACCAGATTGTTCCCGGGATCCCAGGGATGGGTCATGGTGTGGGAATAGATTTCGTAGCGAGGGTTGCGAGAGAGAGCGACGATATCATCCCAATCCAGGTAGTCGCCGCCAATGCCCTTTCCCGCGATTATCCAAAAGGCAGCATTGAAGTCATATCGCTCAAGGATTGGCAGCGCCGCCAGTGTGCTTTTCCAACCGTCATCAAAGTGGAGCACAAAAGCTTTTTCCGGGATGGGAGAGCCATGGAGCATGAAGTCGACCAATTGGCTCGTGCTGATGGTTTGGTAGCCATTTGCGTGGAGGTATTCCATTTGCTCAGAAAATCGGGAGAGCTCGATGACGTCGCGATTCACTGGCAAGGGATGTTCCGGCGTGGAGATTTGATGATAGACGAGGACCGGAATGGTTGGCTGAAAGGCCGCCTCCGCGCGGGCAGCGTGGCCCGCTAGGCAAGTGAGCAGCAAACATAGAAGTGCTGTCCCGGTACACCGCATCAGAATTTGTCATACTGCGGCATAGAAGCTGGGTGCGGCCCTCCGAGTGCTGTTATGATCATTGAGATCTCAGCCGCACGAATTTCCTCTTGGGGGCTCGACGTGACAGGTCTGAGGATTTCCCAGTCGGCATTCGCCACTTCGCGAGCGGCTGCGCTGCTGGGGACGGGTGACTCGCGGGAGCCGTCTCGGATGTCGTAGTGACCAGCCTCCACCAAAGCGTCGTTGCTGCTGCATTTGTCTTGTAAGAGCTGCACAACCCCGGTTTGCAGCATTGGGTGCCATGCGAGAGCGTCTTCCACGCACTCCCGCAGACCAATGAAGCTTGCGACCACGAAGGTGAAGACGATTGCGTTAATGAAGGAAAACGCAAAACGCACCCAATGATAATCGGCAAACCCGATGATCGCGCTGATGATCGAACAAACCAAAAGGCTGATTACGGCCCAAACATACAGCGGGGGCGCAGCCGTGCGCGTCGTGACTTTCGGTGTTCGGCCGAACGCTGTTTTCCGCCCCGTGAAAGCCTGCTGCAGGGACTTCAAAACGCCACCCAGATGCACCGGGAACAGAAGCAGATTAAGGGCATAGACGCCAAAGAGATCCTTCCAGGAGTAGCCAGCCCGGACGAGATCTCTGCCATACAATAAAAAATAAGGGGCTGCCGCTAGCGGGAGCCAAACGCTGCGCAGACCTTCCTCAAAAGGAATCAAGAACAACAGAAGGATGGCGGTGGTGGTACTGGTCAGGGAGACGAGATAGTGGATGCGAAGAAATCCTTCCGCGAACCCGCATCGCCGCGAGAATATGTGTCGAAGCAGTTTTGGCAGGATGATCAAGCCGCCGTTGGCCCAACGCCGGCGCTGGATCAGCAGCGAGCCAAAATCTGTTGGCGTCGCGCTGTAGGCGAGGCGACTTGGATAATTGTAAAGGCTCCAACCCTTAGCGATCAGGTCGATGCTCGATTCTGTATCTTCGATAACGGTCCGATCTTGCACGTAGACCGTTATTGGGAAACCGCGTTCGGTATGCCGAACGGCGACAGAGTCTAGCGCGCGCCTTCGGATCAGCGCATTCGCGCCAACCCAATAAGTCCCTTGGAATTGGGTGAAGCCTTGATGAATGAAGTATTGGATGTCGGTGGTAGCGCCTGCTGTGCGCTCAAGGAGATTCCTCGCACCCGGAAAGGCACTGTAAGGGGTTTGCGCAATCGCCAGGCGCTCGTTGCCCGGGGCCTCCATCACTTCGGTCAACCGAAGAATATAATCGTTGAGAAGGATGCTGTCCGCATCGAGGGTGCAACACATACTTCGACTCGGGAGGGGACAAATCCGCCCGTTCCTCCGCGTGGGTTCAAGATAAGCGTCGTTGCCTCTGCAGCTGACCTTCCAGCTCTTTCCCATGAGGGCTAGGTAGCTGTTGAGGTTCATCGCCTTGTTGGCGGCATGCGAGAGGTTCATGAAATGCTTGCGCTCAAAGCTAGAGAACTCCGCATTGAACAAGCCTGCGAGGCGTCGATATTCCCTCAAAAGCGTTGCATCATTCAGTCGCTGTGGCAGATTCAAATCGATCAGCATGAAGTCGATGGCTGATTTGCAGGCTCGCGAAAAACGCGTTCGACAAAAGAAGGCGTCGACGTGGGATCGCACAGCCCATTCGTCACCACGTGCCTCCAGCCAAAGAGCAGCACGGCGATAAAGCCCGCTAAGACGCAGGGCTTCTGTTGCGGGATCTGGGGGGGCGCATTTCACCCGCCTCAGATAGGCCGAGAGCTCCCCATGGAACTCGTTCCGGATAGGACCAAGCAAGCCTTGCAACCGCTTGGGAAGTTCTCGAATATGCGCAAGCGCTTCCGCATCAGCGTCGGTCGCCGGGTTCTGGCGCATCGTCAATTAGAAGAACAACTCGCTTGTTTGGATATTCCGCCAATGAAGCGGATAGTAACGCTCGGCTTACAACTCGTTCCTCCTCCTTGTAGGAGGGAACCAATACCGCAAGCGATGGTGGATCTTTATCGTAGATCGATAACTGCCCTTCATGAGCTCTCGCTGTTCACTATGCCGCATTAGGCCACCAATTCTGCTCACGAAGTAAGCGAGGTTCCCGTACAGAAAGGCCGGCACAATGCCTGCGAAAAGCCCGGCCATCCCGGCTCGCACGGAAGTGGCCCTGGCGAACTGCCGCCGTCAGTACAAAGCAAAGGTCCCAAAGAAAAAAGATAGACGCGACGAAGTCACGCAAATGGCAACTAACGTCAGCCGGATTTCCATCCGGCCTGCGTTTCCTTGCACCCTATACCTCGTTACACTTTGACTTCTGGGATTGGATGAACGCCCGGCCCATTTGGTGAACGCCCGCCCCTCTATGCCTCTCCGAGGCACTACGTTGCGCAATCGTATGGCAATTTGGTGACCGCCGGGACTTTGAAATGCCGAGAGAGCACCCTCGGGCACTTCGATGCCATCGCCAGAGAGCGTTTTTTCCGAATCCCCTGCAGCCAGCATTAGGATGCTTGTGTTCAGATGTCTCGAAGACGCACCGGAACCAGGAGTAACTAACCTCGACGCGACCTCGACCTTGGAGAAAAAAATAAGCGCGAACATCAGCGACCAACGCTGCCAGCCCTCGTGAAATAAGCTGTAGGATGAAGATGACTTTATGCAGCGTAATCCTCGCCGGCACTTTGGCTGCATTGGCCTTTCGCTACTGCCCTGTCCCCTGGGCGGCGGCATTTCTTCTAGCCGCAATTCTGCTCGTGATCTTCGCGCGCACCGCCAAAAGTACCCGCGCGGCGGTGCAGATGGTCAACATCGCCGCCGCGGTTATCGCTCTCGCGATCTTCGAAAGTTACATTGGCATCGAGCAACTGCGGGGCGATGGGACGCGTATGGCGGGAACCATCACCCGCGGTTTTACACATGTCGATGACACGCTCGGCTATGCGCCCAATCGAAACACGCATGTTACGGCAAAAAAATATTACGGCCATAAGGTGCTATACGATGTCATCTACAGCATCGACGAGCAGGGCCTGCGTATAGCGCCGCCAAGAGACCAAACGAGTATAAGCGCGTGTATCGTATTTTTTGGCGACTCGGTTACCTTCGGAGAGGGCGTCAAAAACGACCAGAACTTTCCCTACCTTGTGGGCGTCAAGACCAATGGCCGCTTCGCGATTTGCAATTTCGCGTTCAGCGGGTATGGCCCGCATCAAATGCTGGCGAATTTGCAATCCGGCTTTGACCAACGGATCAATTGCAAACCGACACATTTCTTTTACTCTGGCGATCCCGGAGCACATAGGGCGGGTCGCCGGGTTGACATCATGGGATCGGCATGGGCCTCGCTTTATGCTGGCCGCGAACGGCGAAGCCCGTCGAGCGGGAAATTTTGATGATCCTGCACTTATTTTCGGGCGGCTAAGGGAGCCGCGTTGGGTTGAACGGGCGTTCGACAGATTCTTCGCATGGCAACGGTTCTTCGGTTGGGCGCGCGATCCAAGTACGGCGGACTTGCAACTCTTTGTTGCGGTGGTTCGCACGTCTGCGCGCCTTGCAAAACAGAACTTCCCAGACAGCCACTTCCAGGTGCTGTTGTGGGACGGTCTCGCCGATGAGCGGTTGGCGGCAATCGAAAAAGCACTGCAGTTAGCAGGCATATCGGTTCTTCGTATTAGCGAGGCGATTCCAGATCTTAGGTCTAACTGGATCCACTACATATTGAGCATTCACGATTCGCATCCCAACCCGCTTCAACACGACCGCATCGCCGATTACCTCGTGCGCGATCTGCTTGCCGAGTGAGAGTGCTTACCGGACCAGCCAACGCAAGGGTGAGATCTTCTGTACGAGTAGTGCAAACGCAAAACTAAGTAGGAATACGATAAGCGCACTGAGAGGCACTGCTAAGGCCGGGTGAAAAATCAAAGGGCCAAGCGTAAAGCCGAGGATGCCATAAGCGGTGACTTCGAGCACTATCATGTGAACGAGATAAATACCCAAGGCCGCGGCGCCCGCCAATGCAAAAAACCTGCTCATCAAATGCGAATTGGACAGGCTCTCTTCCAGACCGAACCCCAATTCGCGCAAAAGAATGAAGGCGGAAATGCTCATCACGACCACGTTTGGCGACAGATGAGAGTAGAAATATTCATCCAGTTTGCCGGTGCGTGCGATCAACACGTACGTGCCAATCGTCGTTATTGCGTAGCTTATGAGGAACGCCATTACAGTGGCGAGCCGGTAAAACATCGGTAACGAGGCGGGAAGATAGCGGCACAGTGTGGCACCAATCACAAAGTAGCCGACGTAGCCAAACACGGGCGCCAAAGAATATCCGATCACCACTCCGAGATGCGTTTCGGCAAGCGGAAAGGCAATCGTGGCAATGAGCCACAGGCTGGCAAAATACAGTTGGTTCCAAAGCGGCGCATTCACTACATAGATGCGCAGAATTGGAACAAGGAGGTACAGGCTGAGGATGAGCGGCAGATACCAAAGGTGCGAGTAAACTGGGTCCACCATACCTCCAACCAGATGATAGAGAAATTCGCCCGCTGTCACTGCCACACCGTGGAAGAAGTAGTTCCAGATGGCATAGATCGCGCTCCAGGCAACGAACAGAATCGCCACGCGCACCAATCGTCGGTGCACGAAGCGCGAGGTGTTCCAGGCAGGCGGGGTTAGTATCAGGGCGCCGCTCAACATCACGAATAAGGGGATGCAAGGTCTTGCCAGCGAATTGAATGCATTCGTCCACCACCAGTTGGACGATGAGATAAGTCCAAATTGGGTGACGGGAGGGGCCGCAATATGCAACACGATCACTGCAAAGACAGCAATCACCCGAATAACATCAGGCCAAAGAACTCGTGCCGAAGGTTTTACCATCGACATTTCGGTGCTAGGGGTCTCCTTGATCCACGCCTCGCGCGAAGGAATGAGCCCAGTCTCAGGACGTGTGCGAAGCAGCTTATTTGCCTTTATCCATGGAACGATTGCGCAAATTTGCCTCTCCGGCGGCTCTCAATGCGTTCGGAGTCAGTGATCGCCGTTACACGAAATCCGAACGAATTTCCATCTGGAAGCGTGTGCGGCTCAACCCGGCCGTTTGCCTTCTGCTGAACAAGCACAACCCCCGCTGCCCCCCTATCTTTCATCTTATATGTCCCCGTGACATCTCCGGGCTTGGCAGGCGCCGACATCGCATTCAGAACACGGATACGATCGTCGTAGGCCTTCATAATGCAATCGGAATCCTTGCATTGATTGCGTGATGACAGCCAAGCCTTTTGCTCCGCCTTGAGTGCCCCGCCGTTGGACAAAGCCGCCAGCACGTCCTTGTATTGGCGCCCGAGTTGATCATCCAGGTTGGTCAATCGTGTGTCCGAACAGATGACCTTCTCGACGGACGTCGATGCCTTGTCGCAGTCGAAGGTCGCGGCCCGAGCCCACGGCGTCAGAATTAGACACATGAGCATCGTCCACACCGTCGGTCGCATCTTTTGTTACCTCCGCTTGTGCCATCGTTCTATGGCTCACTAAGGTGGATTATGTAGCACTCCCGCGGCTGATCACCCATTTTCGCTTTCGGTCATTAGCGGACATTGGTGAAGGGTTCAGGGATGTCCGCTTTACCCCCAAAAGCGGACATGCTCATCGTCGGCATCGATGTCTGCTATGTGCCTTGACCTCATGCACAAAGCACCCGAAGGGCTGGAACCGGAAGCGGTCAATTTTGGGAAAAGATGGTCGCGGCGTTTCACTTTGAACCGCATGAACTGCAAATCTTGATGGAAGCGACCCGCCTTCTCAATGAGGCCCACATTTGCGAACAACTGGCGACGGACGAAGGGCGCCTCGTGCCGACGCGCGCCGGCTGCCGCCCTCACCCTCTGCTTAAACATGTCCGCGACAGCAAACTTGCCTTTGCAGTCCTCATCGAAATATTGCGACTGCATCGCCTAAAGGACGACGCGCCGGCCCTCGCCTTGATGAAAAATCGCCGCATGGTCGGCGTGAGGAAAGCCTAATGGCAATGCGCGCACGTCCGCCGGACCTTCGCGGCGATCCGGCTGCAGCCGCCGCGCTTCGCATGCTCTTTGAATGCGGCTGGGACTATTTCGACGATGCGAGTGTGCACTTTGGCGTCGCCTGTAGTGACTATGAGGGGCTGCGCAAGCTCGCACGCCGTATGTGGCCTCTGTATGGTCGGCAATTCCTAAATAACCGCCTATCGAACCCGAACAAGCCGGTCCCCTGGGCGCGGAAACGTTTCGGACAGCCGGAATAGAAAAGTCCGCGTATTTTCCTGTGAAAAGGACTTGCCATGAGATGAGGCCCAGTTCTGCGGGGTGCCCTTATTGCTTCGGCGGCGCGTTCGATCCTCGCTGCTCGACGGCATACACTTCTTCTTCAACTTTGCAATCAGCGTCACTGCAATTCCACTGCGGGCAAAAGCGGTAAAGGATGCCGCCCTTGGAAGTAAGTGCAACTGCGAAGCAAAATTTTGTCATGTGCAAATCAGTTTTGCTGAACTGGTCGCGGTAGCGTATCGCGCCAGTCAGCTTGCCCGTAGGCTAAAACCATTCAGTCTGCTCACCCTCCTTGGATCCCTGCGAGGCGAACGCTAAGAGGGGATCAAGGCTAATCTCGGTCGTGGAGTGAGGCCCAATGGTTAACCTCCCTCTTTCGAGGCGGAGATGTTTAGGTTTCAAGGTAAAGAGGTCGCCGGGATCGCCTGCTGTGTCTGGAGTGTGAACAAAGGTAACTACGTACTCAAGGCCTCGGGTGGGGGGTCGCACCGCTATTTGCGACCGTGAGCTTGGGTAGCCAATAAGCAGGCTTGTTATCAGTAACTTCCCTAGGAATAAGCTCCAGACGAACATCAGTGATGAAAGCCCTTTGCACCTCCACATAAGAACTTGAGTGTGTGTCGTGCTTGCTCCGCGATGGGCGCGTAAACCTTCTACATCTCGCGCCATTGCCCATAAACCAGCCACGCCGTTCCGAGAAGCAAAGCGATGGTAACCCACTCGCGAAACCCTTTAATGCGAGCTTCACGCCGCCGCGCACGGCGATCAGCTTCGCTGTCATTGTCGATGTTGAGGGCAGTGCCAAGCGCCGCGAGGGCGATTAGGAGCAGTCTGGAGATCATTGAGAAACTTTACCCAAAGGATCGCAGGCTTCACGGACAAGAGTTCAGCCGAAGCCACGTGCTCGGGTCACGCTTGTAACCGTCAAGAATTGCCGCCCGATTTGCCGCCAGCATCTTTAGGTCTTGCTGGTCATGCCAGCAGAAAAGCCCCTAACTGCAGCCCCCTGCCGACTATGGGGAAGGACGGAAAACGGCCAGACATGACAAAGCAGCGCGCTCCCCCAGACCGGTGCGCTAACCGAGCTGCGCTACGCTCCGATACCGTTCATGCTCGTTGCGCTTGGATATACACGCTCAAATGCGCGAAACAAGCCGTTCCGTCGCCATAGCGGCCTACGAGCCCTTGGCCGAGGTCAGGATCCGGCGGCAGTCCTCGAGCTCTTTCAGCACTGAATCGAGGTCCTCCATCTCCGTCTCGTTGCCCTGGTCGGAGAGACCAGGCGGCCTGCCGAAGCTGCGGCTCTGGGCGGCTTCGGCGGCGACGTCGGGAATCTCGCGCTCGATGGTGACGCCGACCTTCTTGTCGTGACCCTCGACAGGGGGACGCTGCTCCATGACGAAGCGAGGCCCCTGCTCGCGCAGGATCTTCTGCACGCCCCTGATGGTGTAGCCGTCGTCGTAGAGAAGAAAACGAATGCCGCGCAACAGGGCGACATCTTCAGGCCGGTAGTAGCGGCGTCCACCGCCACGCTTCATCGGCTTTAGCTGGGCGAATTTTGCTTCCCAGAAGCGAAGCACATGCTTCGGGACTTTCAGCTCGTCGGCAACTTCACTGATCGTACGAAAGGCCTCGGGTGATTTGTCCACCGCTCAAACTCCCCGCCGCTAACTCTTACAGACTCATTCCACGTCTATTCGGCCGCCTTTCTCCGAGACAGCGTGTCGTTGATACGCTGCTTCATGATGTTGCTCGCCCGGAACACGAGAACTCGCCGCGGCGTAATAGGAACTTCCTGACCTGTCTTTGGGTTGCGTCCGATCCGCTGACCCTTGTCGCGAATACCGAACGAGCCGAACGAGGAAAGCTTCACGGTCTGCCCGCGCTCCAAGCTCGCCACGATTTCGCGAAGCACAAGCTCCACGATCTCGGCCGACTCGTTGCGAGGCAACCCTACCTTCTGAAACACCGCCTCAGCGAGGTCGGCGCGGGTCAATGTCTTCCCGCTCATCGTACGACAACTCCCCCAGAGGTCGCGGGACAAACCAAGATGCTAATAGAGCAGGCGCAAGGCGGTCAATCGCTGCGGCAATCAAATTCCTGATATTGCATCATTTTCGAGCGAGGTGTGGCTTTCGCGCGGCAGTTGTCCACCTGAGGTCACCAGCGTACCAGGACTGCCCCCCAAGTGAAACCGCCTCCCATGGCCTCCATCAGCACAAGATCGCCCTTTTTGATGCGCCCGTCGCGGCAGGCGGCGTTGAGCGCAAGCGGAATGGAGGCGGCGCTGGTATTGGCGTGCTTGTCCACGGTGATCACGATCTTTTCGGGCGCCAAACCGAGTTTGCGGGCCGCTCCGTCCAGGATGCGCTTATTGGCCTGGTGTGGAACGAACCAGTCGATATCGGCGGCCTGGTAACCGGATTTTTTCAAGGTCGCGTCGATCACCTCGGCGATATTGGTGACGGCATGGCGGAACACCTCTGGGCCGTCCATGCGGACATAACCGACGGTGCCGGTCGTTGACGGCCCTCCGTCGACATAGAGCTTGTCGCGATAACGGCCGTCGGAGCGCAGGCAGGTCGCGAGCACGCCTCGATCCTTGGTGCTGCCATTCTGCATCTCGGCCTCGACCACGAGAGCGCCGGCGCCGTCGCCGAACAGCACGCACGTACCACGGTCGTCCCAATCGAGGATGCGGGAGAAGACCTCGGAGCCGATCACCAGGGCCCTCTTGAAGGCGCCGCTCTTCAGGTAATTGTCGGCGGTTGTCAGGGCAAAGACGAAGCCCGAGCAGACAGCCTGCACGTCGAAGGCTGCGCCATGCGTGATTCCGAGATCGGCCTGGATGGTGACGGCGGTGGCCGGAAAGGTCTGGTCGGGGGTCGAGGTGGCGAGGATGATAAGGTCGATGTCTTCGGGCTTTAGCCCGGCGTCCTCGATTGCCGCACGGGCGGCAGCCGTCCCCATGGTCGAGGTGAATCGCCCTTGCCGGCGATCCGCCGCTCCTTGATGCCGGTGCGGGTGGCGATCCAGTCGTCGGTGGTATCGACGACCTTGGCAAGGTCCTCGTTGGTCAACACCCGTTCAGGCAGGTATCCACCGCATCCCTTGACGACGGTCCTCAACACGCTCACCGGCAGCTTCTCCTAAGGCTCACACCGCGCCATCGAGCTCAAGCTCGGTATGGAAACGGGCAACGTCCGCGGCAAGCCGTTTGACTACCCCGCTCGACGCCATGTCATAGGCCGTATCGACGGCGGAAGCGAAGCCGGTGGCATCGGTGCCGCCATGGCTCTTCACGACAATGCCGTTCAGGCCGAGGAAAATGCCGCCGTTCAGCTGACGCGGGTCCATCTTCTCCTTGAGAGCGCGAAAAGCGCCTTGCGCCAGCACGGCGCCAAGCCTGGCGAGAAGCGACCGCCTCATGGCAGCGCGAAAATATTCACCGATCTGCTTAGCGGTTCCCTCGGCGGTCTTCAAGGCGATGTTGCCGGTGAAGCCGTCGGTCACCACCACGTCGGCGGCGCCATGACCGATTTCATCGCCTTCGACAAAACCGCGAAACTCGATCGGCAGCGGCGTGTCTTTCAGCGCGGCGTACGCGGCCTTGATCTCGTCGAGGCCCTTTACCTCCTCCACCCCGATGTTCAGGAGCCCGACCGTTGGCCTGTCGATGCCGAAGAGAGCGCGGGCCATGGCAGCGCCCATCAGGGCGAACTCGACGAGCTGGCGGGCGTCGGCGCCGACATTGGCGCCCACGTCGAGCGCGATGCATTCGGCCTCGACGGTCGGCCAAAGAACGGCAATCGCCGGCCGGTCGATGCCGGGGATGGTCTTCAGACAGAACTTGGCCATGGCCATTAGCGCGCCAGTGTTGCCCGCGGACACCGAGGCATCGGCGCGGCCTTCGCGCACCGCCTCGAGACTTAGCCACATGCTGGAATGCCTGCGGCCCTTGCGCAGAGCTTGACTCGGCTTCGCATCCATGGCCACGGCAACGTCGGTGTGGAGGACATCGGACTTGGCGGCGAGCGGCGGGTGGTGCTTGAGCTCGGCGTCAATGCGGGCCGAGTCGCCGACAAGCAGGAAGCGCGTGTCGGGATGGCGGACGAGCGAGATCGCCGCGCCGGCCAGGACCACGCTTGGTCCATGGTCGCCGCCCATGGCGTCGAGCGCTATGGTGACTGGAGCAGCCATCTATTGCCGTGCCGATAGGAAGAGCGTTGCTATTCACGGCCTAAGCGGCCGGGAGCCCCCTGAAATTGGTCCCGAACATACCCAAATGGGACTGAGTGACAACCTGTATTTGACGAGGCGAAATGCCGCCGATTGCCGCTATTTCAGCTGCTTGAGGGCGACAAAGGGGCTTTCCGGCTTCTCTTCGGGGCCGCTTTCGGTGCCAGCCTCGGCCCATTCGAAGCTCACTCCCTCGCGCTTGGGATAAGGATCGAGGCCGGTCGCCAGCGTCTCGTAGACGATCGGGCCGAGGTCGATCTTGCCGTTGATGATCGGTTCGGGCCAATCGAGCGTGCCGCGGCTTGCCGCCTCGTCGATGGTCTCGGCGCGGTCCTCGATCAGGTGGCGGGGCCAGAACTCGATCTCGACCGGAACCTCGAGCGTGCTTGCCACCGGCTCGAGCGACACCACGCAGGTCTGAGTGATGGCGGCAGCGAGCGTGCCGCGGACTGCGAGCCGCCCCTCGCCGCGCCGGTGAATGCGGACGCTAAAGCGGAGATCGTCGAGTGCGACGAGTTCGAGAAGTGTCGCGATCGTATCCCGCTCCGCGCGATTGATTTCGATCGAGCGCTCTTCGCCATCTTTGAGCTCATCGACGCGAAGCATCTTCGAAATCGGCGGTGGCAGACTTTCAGGCTCACGCTCTGCGGTCTTCGGCAGTTTTCTCATCTCGTCTGGCTTACCTCCGGAAACTCGATCGCGCCTTTCCGCAATGACGCAAAAGTCTGTTGCTCGAGCGCCGTGACGCTTGCCCATAGATAGGAAGCGAGAGCCCTGCTGCTAAGCTCTCTATTCGCCGTGCCGTCTGGCAAGGCCGCGCCGATGGCCTCTGCCAACGCGCTCTCTTCCTTGGCACAGGCGCTCTCGTAACCCTGGAGCAGGCCCATGCTCGACGCGACAAGGGCCCGCATCTTCTTCGGAATGCGCACATCGCTCACCCCAAGCTCGCGCAGCACCCTCTCCATGTCCTGGCTGAAGCGGTCGACCAGCCCTTGGACGATCCCAGCCCCCTCGGCGCCTTCGGCCTTGAGCCGGTGCAGCACAATGAAGAGATGCAGCGACAGCAGCGTGAAGCGGCCCTCAAGAGTGTCCGGAACGCCGAGACTCCGGTAGAAAATGGGGAGCCGTGCCTGCGCCACAATCGCGCCATAGAGTTTTTCGCTGTTGCTCGCGCCGGAGCGCCATCGCCGCAGGCGGTCAAGAGGGTTCAAACGAGCGGGCATTCGCCCAACCTCCGCGGTCTCGAGGCCCGCTCACGGAATTTGCGCGGGCACGCCGCTCGCATCTGCACGGGGTTATTGGGGCAAATTCGCAGTGCTTAAGGACGAGCCGATCAGCATATGGCCGAGGGGGCCTCTTTGGGCTTGCCTCGCAGTGGCGCTGCTCACAGCCGCCCTTGCCGGTTGCGGCGCCCAGATCGACCGCCATGGCCATGTGTTCATGGATATCGATCTCGCCACGATCCAGCCCGGCATGTCGAAGGAACAGGTTGCGAGCACGCTTGGCTCCCCGGATACGACGAGCACCATCGGCGGCGATGCCTTCTACTATATCTCGACCACGCAGAAGTCCTACGCCTTCTTCAAGCCCTGGGAGATCGACCGCAAGGTGGTTGCCGTCTATTTCAACGGGCAATCCTCGGTCGATTACGTCGCCCAATACGGGCTCAGGGACGGCATCGTGGTCCGATACGCAAAGGACGAGACCCCTGCGCGCGGCAAGGATCTCGGCGTGCTCGAGCAGCTCTTCGGCAACATCTCGCAGCGCAAGATGTTCAAGGATCAGAAGCAGGGCGTTCCCGGCAGTATCCCGGGCGGCGGCCTGTAAGCCTGGAACCCCCTCTCTTATTGGTGTGCAAGCACGGCGAGCAGCAGCAGCGCCACGATATTGGTGATCTTGATCATCGGGTTCACGGCGGGACCGGCTGTGTCCTTGTAAGGATCGCCGACCGTATCGCCGGTGACGGCAGCCTTATGCGCCTCCGAGCCCTTGCCACCATAGTGGCCGTCCTCGATGTATTTCTTGGCGTTATCCCAGGCGCCCCCGCCGGCCGTCATGGAAATGGCGACGAACAGGCCGGTGACGATCACGCCGAGCAGCATGGCGCCTAGCGCGGAGAAGGCAGCGCTCTTGCCGGCGATGGCGTTCACGATGAAGTAGAACACGATCGGCGACAGCACCGGCAGCAGCGACGGCACGATCATCTCCTTGATCGCGGCGCGGGTCAGGAGATCGACGGCACGCTTGTAGTCCGGGCGATCCGTGCCCTTCATGATGCCGGGCTTCTCCTTGAACTGGCGGCGAACCTCCTCAACGATCGAGCTCGCCGCGCGTCCGACGGCCGTCATGGTGATGCCGCCGAAGAGATAGGGCAGCAGGCCGCCGAGGAAGAGGCCGACCACGACGTATGGGTTCGACAGGGTGAAAATCGGATCGACGCCCTGGAAATAGGGGAACTTGTCGGGGTTGGCGGCGAAGAATTTGAGGTCCTCGGTATAGGCCGCGAACAGTACGAGCGCGCCGAGACCTGCCGAACCGATGGCATAGCCCTTGGTCACGGCCTTGGTGGTGTTGCCGACAGCATCGAGCGCGTCGGTGGTCTTGCGGATCTCCTTCGGCATGCCGGACATCTCGGCGATGCCGCCGGCGTTATCGGTGACGGGACCGAAGGCGTCGAGCGCCACGATCATGCCGGCGAGCGCGAGCATGGTAGTGACGGCGATGGCGATGCCGAACAGGCCGGCAAGGCCATAGGTGATGAGGATGCCGGCGATGATCACGAGCGCGGGCAAGGCGGTCGCTTCCATCGATACGGCAAGACCTTGAATGACGTTGGTGCCGTGGCCGGTGATGGAGGCCCTGGCGATGGACTGCACCGGGCGATAGTTGGTGCCGGTGTAATATTCGGTGATGACCACGATCAGCGCGGTGATCACAAGACCAACAGCTCCGCACAGAAACAGCGATTTGCCGGTGAAGGTGAGATCGCCGACCGTCATCACCGTGTCCATACCGACAAGCCATGAGGTGAGCGGCCAGAGCAGGATCAGGGAGAGGACGCCGGTGGCGAGTACGCCCTTGTAGAGGGCGCCCATGATCGACTGGCTCTTGCCGAGCTTCACGAAGTAGGTACCAATGATCGAGGTGATGACGCAAAGCGCACCGATGGCGAGAGGATAGATCATCATCGGCATGACGCGGTCGCCGCCGGCGAAATAGATCGAGGCGAGCACCATGGTGGCGACCACGGTCACCACGTAGGTTTCGAACAGGTCGGCTGCCATGCCGGCGCAGTCGCCGACATTGTCGCCGACATTATCGGCGATGGTCGCAGGGTTGCGCGGATCGTCCTCGGGGATGCCGGCCTCGACCTTGCCGACCAAATCGCCGCCGACGTCGGCGCCCTTGGTGAAGATGCCGCCGCCGAGACGGGCGAAGATCGAGATCAGCGAGGCGCCAAAGCCGAGCGACACGAGCGCATCAACCACGACGCGCGAGGCGGGCTCATAACCAAGCATGGAGGTGAGGACGAGGAAGTAAACCGAAACGCCGAGAAGCGCGAGGCCGGCAACGAGCAGGCCGGTGATAGCGCCGGCGCGGAAGGCGAGGCTCAAGCCGTCGCCGAGGCTCTTGGTCGCGGCCTGCGCCGTGCGCACATTGGCGCGCACCGATACGTTCATGCCGATATAGCCCGCGGCGCCCGACAGCACGGCGCCGATGGCGAAGCCGACGGCCTGCGGCAACCCGAGCAGATAGGCGAGGATTAGAAAGATGACGACGCCGACAACGGCGATCGTCGTGTATTGGCGCGCGAGATAGGCGGCAGCGCCTTCCTGAATGGCCGCCGCGATTTCCTGCATGCGCGCGGAGCCAGCATCCGAGGCGAGCACGGCGCGCGTGGTGACGACGCCGTAGACGATGGAGAGAACACCGCAAGCAATGATGAGATAAAGCATTAGGGTCATAACGGAATTGTCCCCGTTCGTTTGTTTGAATTGGCAGGAATTGGGTGAGCGCGCGCGGCACCAGACCAAGGTCCCGCTGCCTGACTCGCCCCCAGCGTGAACTCGGGCCGGAAAATGCCAAAGTTGGGGCGGCGACGCAACAGAAGCCTAAGGCCTTGGGAATAAAGGCAATAACGGGTTGACCGGGACATGCCGGACCGTGACGGAGCGATTATCGACTATTCAAAATGCTCGTAGCCGTTGCGATCGAGCTTGAGAGCCCTGCCCTCCTTGTCCAGAACCTGGACCTCGCCGCTCCCGGCATGGACTTCGCCGATGGCCGTGACCGTGACACCGTGCTGCTCGGCTCCCTTCTCGAAGCCGCCGGCATGGGAGGCTTCCATGGCTGCGACAATCTCATAATCGTCGCCCGCGGTGATGAGCTCGGCGAGAAGCTCAGGCTTTCTGGCCACTGCCTTTCCAGCAGCAGGCGAAAGCGGCACGCGCGGGGCATCGATCGTGGCGCTGACCCCGGATGCCTTGCAGAGCCTCATCGTATCGCCGACGAGCCCGTCGGAGACATCGATCGCCGCGCGGGCGCACTCACGCAGCGGCAACGCAAGCGCATGGCGAGCTGAGGGGCAGCGGTAGCGTTCGACCAGAAAAGCGCCCTCATCTGCCGACAGACCCCACTCAGCCTCGAGCCACGGCGCGCGCAGCAGCTTCAGCCCGAGCGCGGCGTCGCCGATAGTGCCGCTGACATAGAGTCGGTCGCCGGCCATGGCGCCCCGGCGCAACACCGCCTCGCCTTGCGGCAGCACGCCGATGGCGGTGACCGTGATGGTGAGCGGCCCGAGGGTGTTGCAAGTGTCGCCGCCAACAAGCTCAATGCCGGATTCCCCTTGTGCCGCCTGTAGGCCCATGGCGAAGGCCTCGAGCCAGGGCGGCGGGAGAAGTCCGGGGAAGGCCACGCTCAGCAGGTACACGTACGGCCGCGCGCCCTTGGCGGCGAGATCGGAGAGGCTGACGGCAACCGCCTTGTAGGCGATGGTGTCCGGCGGATCGTTGGTGAGAAAGTGCACGCCGCCGGTGATCGTGTCGCAGGTGGTGACGAGCTCTTGCCCTTCGGGGATCGACAGCACTGCTGCATCGTCGAGCAGCCCGAGGCCCGCGGGGTTGGTGGCGAGCGGCGCGAAATAGCGGGCGATGATGTCGAACTCGCCGCCGTTCCCGCGCTTGCCCTGCTCGTTAGGCACCGCCTGACCCCTGTCGGACGAATTCCTGCGGCCGTTCCTCATGCCCGAGCTTATCGAGGATGCCGTTGACGACCTTCGGCTCTTCGCCCTCGAAGAAGGCATGCGCGAGGTCGACATATTCGGTGATGACGACGCGTGACGGCACGTCCTTGCGCATTAGCATCTCATAGGCGCCGGCACGCAGGATGGCGCGCAGGATCGAATCGACGCGGTTGAGCCGCCAGCCTTCGGCGAGGTGGCGATCGACGAGCGGATCGATGCGGCGCTGCTCGCGCACCACGCCTTCGACGATGTCGCGGAAGAATTGTGCCTCCGCGTGGCAATATTGAGAGCCTTCGACTTCCTGCCCGAGCCGATGGGCTTCGAACTCGGCGACCACGTGAGTGAGGTCGATACCAGTCATGTCCATCTGGTAGAGCGCCTGTACGGCCGCAAGTCTTGCTGCGGTCCGCGCCTGTGGACTTCGCCCCGATGGACTTCGCGAAGGCTTTTTGTGGCCCGAGCCGGTCATCAGCGCCGGCTCGCAGAGGAGAAATGCTGCTCGAGTTGCATCAACGCGAGGCAGGCGCGCGCCGCGTCGCCACCTTTGTTGCGACCTGTGACACTTGCCCTGGCCAGGGCCTGTTCGCGGCTGTCGCAGGTGAGAATGCCGTTGCCGAGCGGCACGGCGTGGTCGACGGCGAGCGTATACAAGCCGGTCGCGGATTCCCGCGCCACGATATCGTAATGGGCGGTTTCTCCACGGATCACGCAGCCAAGCGCGATGCAGCCGCGATGGCGCCCTGCCCGGCCGACGAAGCCGTTGGCAAGCGCAAGGCTGAGCGCGAGCGGAATTTCGAGTGAACCCGGCACGGCGATGCGCTCATATTCGATGCGGCGGCCCTCCAGCTCCTCAATGGCACCGCGGGCGAGTTCGTCGGCGATATCCTCATAGAAGCGAGCCTCGATAATCAGCACCGAGCGTGGGGATTTGCGGCTCATGACGTCTTCGACTCCAGGCTCCGGTGGCCCGCGACTTTGAGGCTGTAGCCTTCGAGGCCCACGATCTTGCGGGCCGGAGAATTGCTCAACAGCACCATCTCGCGCACGCCGAGATCGAGCAAGATCTGCGCGCCGATGCCGTATTCGATGAGGCGCTGCTGGCCGGCCTGCTCCGGCTTCTCATCGCGCTTGAGGCGCGAGGAGATGGCGTCGGTCTTGCTCTCGCGGATCAGCACGATCACGCCGCGGCCCTCGCGGCCGATGATGTCCATGGCCTTGTGCACCAGCGTCTCGCGGTGACCGCCAGCTCCGAAGACGTCGTCGAGCGTGTTTGAGGCATGCACGCGGGCGAGCACAGGACCGCCGTCACTCACGTCACCCTTGATCAGCGCCACATGCTCGGCCGGGTCGACCGTCGTGGCATAGACCTTGAGCGCGAAAGTGCCGCCATAGACGCTGTCGATCGTGGTCTCGGCAACGACCTTGACCAGATGATCGTAGCGAAGCCGGTAGGCGATGAGATTGGCGATGGTGGCGATCTTGAGCCCGTGACGCTGGGACAAGGCGATGAGGTCGGGCAGTCGCGCCATGGTGCCGTCGTCGTTCATGATCTCGCAGATCACGCCGGCGGGATAAAGTCCGGCAAGCCGCGCGATGTCGACGGCGGCCTCGGTGTGCCCGGCGCGGACAAGCACGCCGCCATCCTTGGCGACCAGCGGAAAGACGTGCCCAGGCGTCATGATGTCCCGGAAGTCCTTGGTGGGATCGATGGCGACCGAGATGGTACGCGCGCGATCATGCGCCGAGATGCCGGTGCTCACGCCTTCGCGCGCCTCGATGGACACGGTGAAGGCCGTGGAGTGGCGCGCGCGGTTCGAGCGCGACATCAGCTCGAGATGAAGTTGCTTGGCGCGGTCTGCGTTGAGCGACAGGCAGACAAGCCCGCGCCCATGCTTGGTCATGAAGTTGATGGCGTCCGGTGTTGCCATCTGCGCGGGGATGACGAGATCGCCCTCGTTCTCGCGCTCCTCCGCATCGACGAGGATGAACATGCGCCCGTTGCGAGCGTCTTCGATGACCTCCTCGATGGGGGACAGCGCCGGGTGATATTTGGTGTGGCTTACGATATTCACTGCTTTTATCGATCCTGTTCCGATATTGCGCGGATGGCGGCCAAGCGGCCTGCCGCGATGCGCTCGACGTAGCGTGCGAGCAAATCCACCTCAAGGTTTACCAGATCGCCGGGCTTCCGGTCTCCCCATGTGGTGTGCGTCAAGGTGTACGGAATGATATTGACGCCGAAGCTGACGCCTACGACCTCGTTTACCGTGAGCGAGACGCCGTTCAGCGCAACCGAGCCCTTGGCGGCGATGAATTGGGCAAATTCGGCCGGAGCCTCAAGCACAAACCTCGCGCTTTCGCCGTCCGGCGTGCGCGCAACAATGCGCGCGAGCCCGTCGATATGACCGGTCATCAAGTGGCCGCCAAGCTCGGAGCCGAAGGACAGCGAGCGCTCGAGGTTGACGCAGGTGTCTTTCTTCCACGTTCCCAAGGTCGTGCGGGAGGCTGTCTCATTGGAGACATTCACCTCGAACAACGCCCCTTCTCTGCCGTCCTCGATGCGGGTGACGGAGAGGCAACAGCCGTCGCAGGCGATGGAGGCGCCTTCCGTCATGCTTGCCGGGTCGTAATGGCTTGCGATCTTGAGCGTCGTGCAGTCGCGGGCCGCGATCGTGCCTATGTCGGTGATAATGCCGGTGAACATCTACGCTGTCTCTGCCACCAGGTCATGCGGTCCGGCCCGAAGGCCCGTTCCTGGGTTTGCGTGAAATGGCCGCTCTCGGTGAGGCGATCAAGCCCTTCGCCAACGAAGGGGAGGAGGCCGTCGCTGCCGGCAGGCGTCGAGCCCTGATAGATCACCGCCTCGTCGACGAGATCGGCATCGTGCATGACGTGGGCGACTGACGGGCCGCCCTCCACGAGAAGGCGCGTGATGCCGCGCCTCGCGAGCTGATCGAGCGCTTCCCTGATGGCCGGATGTCCGTGAGAGTCGATGGCGACCGGAATGATCTCGGCGCCAAGCTGCTGAAGTGCTGAGGCGTTGGCTTCGCTCTCATCGGCGGCGCAGATGAACCACACCGGCACCATCTCGTCCTCGAACAGGCGGGCATCGGTCGGCGTGCGCAGGCGCCGGTCGAGGATCACCCGCACCGGCGAGCGGCAGTCCATGCCGGGCAATCGGCAGGTGAGGCTTGGATTGTCGGCCATGATGGTGCCGCGTCCGACCATGATGGCGTCGGAACGGGCGCGGAGCAGATGCGCGTGGGCACGGGAGAGATCGCCGGTGATCCAGGTCGGCGCGCCGCCCTCGCCTTTCGGCACGCGTCCGTCGCTGCCGAGCGCGAGCTTCAAGGTCACCACCGGGCGTCCTTCCGTGACGCGGAGCACATGGCCAAGTGTCACCTCGAAGGCCTCGTCATGCAGCACGCCCTCGGTGACCTCAATGCCTGCGGCGCGGAGCCGGGCAATGCCGTCGCCTGCGGTACGCGGATCTGGATCGCCTATGGCGACCACGACGCGCTTGGGGCGGATGGCGGCGATGCTATCGGCGCAAGCCGCTCCTCTGCCCTCGTGGGCGCAAGGCTCCAGCGTCACATAGATGGTCGCATCTTCGGCGGCGGTGCCGGCTCGCTGCAAGGCAACTGCCTCCGCGTGCGGGCGGCCGCCCGGCGCTGTGACGCCGCGGCCGACGATCTCGCCTGTAGCGCTCACCACCACGCAGCCGACCGACGGATTGGGCCAAGTGGTGCCAAGGCCGCGCCGGGCGAGCGCGAGCGCTTGCGCCATATGGAACTCGTCGCTTTCGATCATGTGCTGTGTAAGTTGCCGCTAATCGTCGGCGGACAGGGTCTCGTCGGCGGTCTCGCCGCCGGCGAGCTCGCCGAGCAAGGCCTCGAAATCCTTGGCCTCGCGGAAATTCTTATAGACGGAAGCGAAGCGCACATAGGCGACGTCGTCGAGCGCCTTGAGTGCCTCCATCACCAGCCTGCCGATGGTTTGCGACTGAATGTCGTTTTCGCCCATGTTCTCGAGGCGCCGCACGATGCCGCTCACCATGCGCTCGATGCGCTCGGGATCGACCGGGCGCTTGCGGAGCGCGATCTGCACCGATCGCATCAGCTTGTCGCGGTCGAACGGCATACGCCGCCCGTTACGCTTGACTACGGTTAGCTCGCGGAGCTGCACGCGCTCGAAAGTGGTGAAGCGGCCGCCGCAATCGGCACAGACGCGGCGGCGCCTGATGGTGGTGTGATCCTCGCTAGGCCGCGAGTCCTTCACCTGCGTGTTGGTGCTGCCGCAATAGGGGCACCGCATGGGCAACCGCCCTTCCCTGTTCCACCCTCACGCCGACGACTACCGATAGATCGGAAAACGCTCACACAGCTTCACGGCACGCTTCTTCACGTCAGCCTCGACGGCGCTATTGCCCTCGTCGCCGTTCTTGGCGAGCCCATCGAGCACCTCGGTAATCATGTTGCCGACGGTCTGGAACTCGGTGATGCCGAAGCCGCGCGTGGTGCCTGCCGGCGAGCCCAAGCGAATGCCCGAGGTGATCATGGGCTTCTCGGGATCGAACGGCACGCCGTTTTTGTTGCAGGTGATGTTGGCCCTGCCGAGCGCGATCTCGGCGGCCTTGCCGGTGAGCTTCTTCGGCCTCAGATCGACAAGCATCAGATGGGTGTCGGTGCCCCCTGAGACGAGTGCCGCGCCACCCTTCACCAGCGTCTCGCCAAGCGCCTTGGCGTTGTCGACCACTGACTGGATGTAGAGCTTGTAGGCAGGCGTCAGCGCCTCTTTGAAGGCAACCGCCTTGGCGGCGATGATGTGCATCAATGGGCCGCCCTGGAGACCCGGGAACACGGCGGAGTTGATCTTCTTGCCGATCTCCTCGTCGTTCGACAGCACCATGCCGGCGCGGGGCCCCCGCAGCGTCTTGTGCGTCGTGGTGGTGACGACATGGGCGTGCGGCAGCGGGCTCGGATGCAAGCCTGCGGCAACGAGGCCGGCGAAATGCGCCATGTCGACCATGAACAAGGCACCAACGGAATCGGCGATGGCGCGGAAGCGCGGGAAGTCGATGATGCGAGGATAGGCCGATCCGCCGGCGATGATCAGCGCAGGCTTGTGCTCCTTGGCGAGCCGCTCGACCTCGCCATAGTCGATGCGGTTGTCGCCCTTGGTCACGCCGTATTGCACGGCGTTGAACCACTTGCCGGAAAGATTCGGCGGGGCGCCATGGGTGAGATGGCCACCATGCGCAAGCGACATGCCGAGAACGGTGTCGCCAGGCTTGATCAGCGCCAGCATCACTGACTGGTTCGCCTGCGAGCCTGAATGGGGCTGCACATTGGCGAAGGCGCAATTGAACAGGCGCTTGGCGCGGTCGATGGCAAGCTGCTCGACCACGTCGACATATTGGCAGCCGCCGTAATAGCGTTTGCCCGGATAGCCCTCGGCATATTTGTTGGTGAGCAGAGTGCCGGCAGCGTCGAGCACTGCCTGCGAAACGATGTTCTCCGAGGCGATCAGCTCGATCTCGTCCTGCTGCCGATGCTTCTCGTTCTGGATCGCGCCCCAGATCTCTGGGTCGGCGTCCTGAAGATGCCTGGTGAAGAAACCGGAATCGCGCGCCTCGGCACGCCTTGCGTCACTTGCCGCCATCGCCAATCACTCCTCGCGAACTTTCATGCGGGCCCCACTTTGCCGGTGGAATTTGGTCAGGCGAGCTTCTCCGCCCGCCCTAGGCTTCGGGGCAATGCGTTGCCCTTACCACATGTCGCGCGGGCGCGCTAGCAACCACGCTAGAAATGGTCTGGCAAGGCAAAAACGGCCATGACGCGTCGGTAGGAAGCTCGTCGCCTAGTAGTTCGAGGCGGTCTCGGCCGAGCCGTCGTGATTGTAGATGTCCGGACGGAAGTTCACGACGCCGTCCGGCGTGGACCAGGCGCTGATATAGACGAAATAGACCGGCATCGGCTTCGCCAGCTTGACGTCGGCCTGCTCGCCGCTCTGCTTCATGGAGAGCACGCGTTCAAGGCTCCAGCCCGGCGCGTCGCGCAGGATCCAGGCAACAAGACCTTCGACATTATGCACCCGCACGCAGCCGGAGCTCTCGAACCGCACATTGCGGCCGAACAGGCTCTTGAGCGGCGTGTCGTGCATGTACACGGCGTCCTTGTTCGGGAAGTTGATCTTCACGAAACCGAGCGAGTTCTCCGACCAGGGAAGCTGGCGGAAGCTGTAGGTATAGACGTCGGTGCCGAACCAATCGATCGAGCGGGCATCGATCGGAGCGCCTGAAGGTGTAAATGCCTCCATGTGATAGGCAGAGAGCATGTCCTGGCCCCGCTGCGCCATCTCGCGGCCCTTTGGCACGAGGTCCTTCTGGACAATGCTGCGAGGCACGTTCCAATAGGGATTGAAATTGATCTCTTGAATCTTGCTTGAAAGCTCGGGCGTCGCGCGCTCGAGCTTGCCAACCACCGCGGCGTGGCGCTGGGACACCTGCCCGCCCTCGACGGCTTCAACCTGCGCGGCAGGAATATTGACCGCGACGTAGCGGCCCGTCGCCGCCGGCGCCAAGGTTTGCAGCCGCTTGAGATTTGCCTGAAGCTGGGTGAGTCGCACGGTCGCCGGAACGTTCATCACGTCGATGGTGGCGCGGTCGATGACGCCGGTCGGCGGCAGTGCGTGACGCGACTGAAACTTACGCACGGCCTGGGTCACGGCCTCATCGTACTCGTTGGGGATGCTCTGCCCGACGAGGTCGCCGCTGATCTCAAGACGCCGGTGCAGGATCTCGACGGCTTGGCCGGTCGAGCCGGGACGCATGGCGTAAGCAGGCACAGTCGGCCAGCCGCCATTCGCCACGACGGATTGGTAATGCGCGATTGCAGCCTTGGTCGCTTCGATGTTGCGCGTCGACAGCGTCGGCGTGCCGAGCGCCGGATTGGTGATCCATTGACGCGTCGCGGCGGTACCTTCCTCGGGAGGAAGCTCATCTCCATGAAGGGCACCTGAGCGCGGTGCCTGGGGCGCCCCTTGGAACACCCCGCCACCGCCACCGCGGCCGAACAGTCCGCCGCCGCGATTTTGTTGCGACGCGGAGCCGTCGTCCCCTTGATTGCCCTTGCCGCCGAGCCAAGAGAAGAGGCCGGCATCGGCCGGCTGGCTGGTTGCCATGAGAAGACCGGGCGCTAAGGCAAACGTCGCGCAAAGGGCGCCCGCCGTTGCGTATCGTGACCATGTCGCCATGTGCCGCTCCCGTCTCTCGCGGCTTCGCGCCTCTATCAGGCTATTTGGCGCTGTGCCCTTGCTACTCTATCCCACCTAAGAGCAAGCAAAGCCTTAACCCCTCAAATCCTTCGGCAAGTCACTCGGAAGTTGCAGCGCGCAACCGAGAGAGTGGCCGTAAAGACGAAAGGGTTAGGACGATGATTCCCCTCTGCAGCTGGGCCCACAACTGTACGACAAAGATGCGGCAGGTGGGACCCAGGTTCAAGGGGTAAACGCAGAATAGGGCGTTTTTGAGCTTGCTCGGTGCAGGAAATCTTCCCCCGGCGACAGGTCACCGGGGGAGTTTCGAAGAGAGCACGAGGACTTAAAGCTGGTAGCGGATCTGATCCGTCCAGAACCGTTCGAGCTTGATCAGCGACTTGTTGAGCGTTTCGAGATCGTTGGACTCGATGCCGCCAACCTGTTGCAGGGACTTGAGTTGGCGCTGATAGAGCGCGCTCAGCACCTTGCAGATCTCGTGGCCCTTGTCGGTCAGACGGACGCGCACCGAGCGGCGGTCGGTGTTCGAGCGCTGGTGATTGATACAGCCGGACTCGACGAGCTTCTTGAGATTGTAGGACACGTTCGAGCCGAGATAGTAGCCGCAACTCGTAAGCTCTCCCGCAGTAAGCTCCGCATCGCCAATGTTGTAGAGGAGCAGAGCCTGGACGCCGTTCACATCGGTACGGCCCAAGCGTTCGAACTCATCCTTGTTGACATCCAGCAGCAATCGATGCAGCCGCTCGATCAGTTTCAAGGATGCCAAGTAACGGCCCTTGAGATCTTCCGGCTGATCTGCACTTGTACGAGTCCCCATATTCAGGGCCACACTCATAGCCTACCCTCGTTAATTGTTGTTAATCACCAACTTGATGATAGTTATAGGGATGTCGACCTAAAATCCGCTTAATTAGGACGCTTAATATTGCGTGAATACCATATTTAAGTTTAGATTACTTGTCGAGGCGAGTGGACGCCAAGTCTATTGGCGTTCCGCAAGTTGCAGCTCCCGTTCTGGCGCGGTGGCAAACAGCCGCTCGATCTCGGCGTCGTCGACTTCTGAGAGCGTCGCCGGTTGCCAGCGTGGCGCGGCGCCTTTGCCGGCGATCCTCGCCGTGATGCCCTCGTGATAATCAGGCGATGCGACGATCTGCGAGCTGAGCCGGAACTCGAGCCGCAAAGCCTCGGCGAGAGTCAGGGTCTTGCCGAGCCGCATCTGGGCGAAGGCAACTTTGAGCGAGGTCGGCGACTTCTTGCAAATCTCTGCGGCGGTCGACTTTGCCCAAGCTTCGTCCTGGCCCTGCTCCTTGTCGAGACGTTCGAGGATCTCCTCGACCGACGGCGCTCCGAAGATGCGATGGATCGCGGGCGTCAATCTTGCGTGCTCGCCCTCGCCAGGATCGCGGTGCAGCCCATCGAGCAGCCGGTCGATCGGGTGATTGTCGCTCACCGCTTCCTTGATCACGTGGAAATGGCCCGCGGGAATGTAGTGCGTGATGAGGCGGAGGCGGTACGCATCAGCGGGGCCGATGGCACGGCCGGTGAGCGCGAGATAGAGCCCGAAATGGTTCTCGAGCCGCGAGAGGAAATAGGTGCCGCCAATGTCTGGCAGGAAGCCGATGCCGACTTGCGGCATGGCCGCCTTGTAACCCTCCCCCGCTACACAATGCGTGCCGTAGAGCGTGATGCCGATGCCGCCGCCGAGCAGGAGGCCGTTGATGAGGGGCACGTTCGGCCTGATGAATTTCTCCAACTCCCAGCAATGGGAGTAGGCCACGCGATAGAAGTCGCGGATGGTATCGAACGCACCCTGCTCGATCCATTCGTGCAAGGCCTTGATGTCGCCGCCGCTGCAAAACACGGTGGGATGGGTCAACTCCATCACCACGCCATAGATGTGCGGATTGGGCGCCCAGGCCCTGTACTGTGCGCTCAGGCGATCGAACATTTCACGATTGAGCGCGTTCAATCGAGAGGGCCTGTTCAGCGTTACGATGCCCGCACGGTCTTGCTCGCTAAACTCGATGCCGAGCGGCTCGTCCAAGTGAGATGTTCCCTTTGACGGAATTCGTGTATCCCCAGGGGGGGTGACGGGCAGCTAGCATCCAATCTTGGAAACCACAAGCCGCGAGACGCGGCGCTCGAATCGTCTTGGACAGTACCGGAATGAGGCTTGGACTCCTTGCCCTTGTTGCGCTCTGCGCCTGCGTGGCGGCCCTCGCCGCAAACGCTGAAGGCGACGCGCCGCCGCTGCCGGACCGGAACCCGCTCAGGCAAACATCGCCGGTCGCGGCTCCGGTGAAGCCACCGCCCCCGCCCCTTCCGGGCGAGAAGCCTACGGTGCCGTGGACCGAGGCGGAAATCGAAGCTGCCAAGGCGAAGTGCAAGGAGCTCTTGACCGGGGATCCGCTCGACTACGAGCAACTTCCTCCGATCAAGGAAGGCATCTGCGGCACGCCGGCGCCCGTCCTGTTGCGGGCGGTCGGCACCGACCAGAAGGTCGTGATCAATCCGCCAGCGACCATGAGCTGCCCCATGGCGGATGTGCTCGGCGAGTGGCTGCGGGATACCGTGCAGCCGGAAGCCAAGAAGCTGTTCGGCTCGCCCGTGGTGAAGGTTCAAAATGCGAGCTCCTATGTCTGCCGCAACCGGTACGGCGGCGCGAGCACGCCTCTCAGCGAGCATGCACTCGCGAATGCCTTCGACGTGTCGGAGTTTGTGCTCGCCAAAGGCACGCGCATCACCATTTTGGACGACTGGCCCAAGGTCGTGGAAACTCCCCCTCCCCCTGAGGCGAATCCGAAGCGCGTCTCCGAGGCGAAGGAGAACGGGGGAGCCGAGAAGCCCAAGCCATCTGGAAAGGCGAAAGGCGGCACCACCAAGACAAGCGCCGTCATGTCCGCCAAGGCAGAGCCTGACGCGCCGCCGTCTCCCCCGCCGGTCGCCAAGGAGACTGACGAAGACCCCAAGACCAAGTTCGTGACCTTCTTGCATAAGGACGCGTGCCGCCGTTTCGGCACGGTGCTTGGCCCTGATGCGAATGCCGCGCACAAGAACCACTTCCATCTCGACATGAAGACGCGGCGCAGGGGCTTCTGCGAGTAGCCTCGCTAGAAGTAACGCTCGCGACGCCAAAACCATAAATAGTGGAGGCGCTGGCCCGTTAACACGCCCGGTGCTAGCTTGCCCGCAACGTAAAGGCGTGTGAGATCAATCGGCTCATGTCCTCCCCCAGAGAGAAAACCGTGGCCCTTTGCACCGAGCGCATTAAGCGCTCCCGGGCCAAGACGCCGACGACGCCGGACCCGGGTTTCCCCGCGACGCGTCTGCGCCGGAACCGGAGGTCGGACTGGTCACGGCGGCTCGTGCGCGAGACGAAGCTTTCGGCCGACGATCTGATCTGGCCGATCTTCGTCACCGAGGGGAAGAACCAGCGCTCCGACGTTGCCAGCATGCCGGGGGTCGAGCGGCTCTCCATCGACCTTGCCGTGAAGGCTGCAGAAACCGCAGCGGAGCTCAAGCTGCCGGCGGTAGCGCTCTTTCCCTATACCGATCCTTCGTTGCGCGACGAGCAGGGAAGGGAGGCGCTAAATCCGAACAACCTCGTGTGCCGCGCCATCCGCGCCATCAAGGGACAGGTCGGCGATCTCGGCGTGATCTGCGACGTTGCCCTTGACCCCTATACTAGCCACGGCCATGACGGGCTTCTTGTCGACGGCGACATTGACAACGACCGGACAGTCGAGGTGCTGGTGCGCCAGGCGCTGAATCAGGCGGAAGCCGGCTGCAATATCCTCGCGCCGTCCGACATGATGGACGGGCGAATCGGCGCGATCAGGGAGGCGCTCGAGACGAACGGCTTCACCCAGACCCAGCTCCTCGCCTACGCCGCGAAATATGCTTCCGCCTTCTATGGCCCGTTCCGCGAGGCAGTGGGGTCTGACGCCATGCTCCGCGGCGACAAGCGCAGCTACCAGATGGACCCGGCGAACGCCGAGGAGGCGCTGCGCGAGGTCGGCCAGGACATCGCCGAGGGCGCCGACATGGTGATGGTGAAGCCCGGGCTTCCTTATCTCGACATCGTGCGCCGGGTGAAGGACGCATTCCACGTGCCGACCTTCGTCTATCAGACCTCCGGCGAGTACGCGATGATTGTTGCCGCCGCCGAGCGCGGCTGGATCGACCGTGAGCGCGTAATTCTGGAAAGCCTGATGGCGTGCAAGCGCGCCGGTGCCGACGCCATTCTCAGCTATTTCTCAATCGAGGTGGCGAAGCTGCTCAGCGAAGACCGCTGACGCTTAATTGGTGACCTTGACGCTTCTGAAGACGAGTCGAGCGTCCTTGTCCTTGTCGAAATTGTCGCCGGAGAGACCGAAGCGCCAGCCGCCCTTCGGCGCCTGACCGCGAAGATCGCGCACCTTCTCGCCGTTGATGAAGAATGTCGCGCTGTCGCCGCTCGCCGTCACCCTGAGCACGTTCGTCTCGCCGGGCTTCACCTTGATAGCGTTTGAAGCGACGTTCTCGACGATGGTGTGCCACTTGCCTTCGATGCGGCGCGCGATCCAGAACTTGCCGTTGTTGAGGACGCCGAACTGGAGATAGTTCTTGTTGTCCTCGCCCCAGAACAGGAGCCCCGCGCCGAGGATCGAGGAACCGACGTCAGGCCATACGCCCTCGGCGCAGATATCGGCATCGTTGACCGAATAGGTGACGTTGAGATCGGACTGCATGGCGTCTGGCGGAAGCTTGAAGGTGAAGCCGCCATCCTTCACCTCGACGTCCTTGTTGATCGCCCAGCCGCCGGCGTCGTCGGCAAACTTGTCCTCGAAAACGACGTCCATACCTTCGCAGGCCAATGCGGGCCAAGCGAGGGCGACAGCGAAAAGCAGCAGGGCTACACCCGAAACTCCGGATCTTGCCATGAGCGGGTCCCTCGCTAGCCTTCCGCCTCGGCAAGACTCCTTATCCTGTCGGCCGAGTCTCGGCAACCGTGGCGTCGCGGAAAGACCGGCGTGCTAGGCTGACTTCCTATGCGGCTGTCCTCTTGGGAGTACCTTCGCTTTGCCCAGTGGTCGTTCATGACGGTCACCACTCAAGCCCCAGCGAGCCATATCGGCCTTGAGCAGATCGAGGCGGCGAGAGAGGTGATCAAGGGCCAGGTCGTCCGCACGCCGACTATCGCCGCGCCGAAGCTCTCAGAGCTGACAGGCGCCGAGGTCTACATCAAATGCGAGAACCTGCAGTTCACCAATTCCTTCAAGGACCGCGGTGCGCTCGTGAAGCTCGCCTCGCTCAGCGAGAGTGAGGCACGCCGGGGCGTGATCGCCATGTCGGCTGGCAACCATGCGCAGGCCGTCGCCTATCACGCCCGCCGCTTGGGCATCCCGGCCACCATCGTGATGCCGGAGCACACGCCATTCGTGAAGGTGGCCAATACGGAGGCCTTCGGCGCCGAGATCATTCTTTCTGGTAGGGGTTTGTACGAGGCGCAAACCCGTGCCGTGGAAATCGCTGAAGAACGCGGCCTCGTCGTCGTTCATCCTTACGACGATCCTCTCATCATCGCCGGTCAAGGTACCATCGCGCTGGAGGTCCTTGCCGACATCCCAGACCTTGACATGATCGTGGTCCCGGTGGGCGGCGGAGGCTTGATCGCCGGCAATGCCATCGCCGCGCGTGCGCTCAGGCCGAATTTCACCGTGATCGGGGTCTCTTCTGCAGCGTGCCCGTCGATGCATGCAGCACTTAGCGGCGAAGCGGTGGTTTGCTCCGAGCAAACGCTCGCGGACGGGATCGCGGTGAAAGCACCGGGCAAGCTCACTTTGCCGATCGTGAAAGCCCTCGTCTCCAGCATCATGCTGGTGGATGAGCCGGCCATCGAACGCGCCATCTGCGCCCTGCTCACCTCGCAGAAGATCGTCGCTGAAGGTGCAGGCGTTGCCTCCCTCGCCGCTTTGCTGACGGAGCCCGGGCAGTTTCGCGGCCGCAAGCTCTGCCTCTACCTTAGCGGCGGCAATATCGATCCCCGCATGCTCGCCTCCGTTGTCGTGCGCGGGCTCGAGCGCGACGGAAAAATTGTGTCGCTCAGGATCACCATCACCGATCAGCCCGGCGTGCTGGGCCGGGTCGCCACCATCCTTGGCGCTTCGGGGGCGAATATTCTGGAGGTCTTCCACCGCCGCACGCTGCTCGACGTGCCAGCGAGAGGCGCCACGCTCGATCTCATGATCGAGACGAAGGACAAGGCGCATGCATTGCAAGCCATCGGTAAACTCAAGGACGAAGGCTTTCAAGTGAGCACTCTCGAGGGCTGGGGCGGACGGGTGATCGGCGCCCGCTGAGGACGCTTCGGGCGCTTCTTCGCTTGCATGGTCCGATGGCAAGCACCATCTACGAGTGAACGCCAACCCTTTGAGTGCGCGAGATGTCTGAACAGAAAACCCTTCCACCCCGTTCGGGCGCAGATTCCACCAGCCCGTCGCCGTCCTACGATCCGGTGACGCAGCCGCAGCTGTTCGACGGGGTCATCGGCAAGCGCTTTGTCGCCTTTCTCATCGACGCGGTGATCATCTCGCTGTTGTGGATTCTCGCCGTGTTCGTGGTGGCGATCCTCGGCATCGTGACGCTCGGCCTCGCCTGGCTCCTGTTCGGCGCCATCTTCCCCATCGTCGGCCTTGGCTACAACGCGCTCACCGTCGGCGGCCCGAACTCGGCAACCATTGGCCAGCGCATGATGGGGCTCGAATGGCGGACCTGGTTCGGAGGCAAAGTGTCGCCCTTGGTCGCGGCCTTTCATGCGCTCCTCTTCTGGTTCTCTTTCGTGATCTTCTTCCCGATCCTGGTGTGGTGCCTGTTCGACCCACAAAAGCGCTGCCTGCACGACATTTTTGCGGGTGTCGTGGCCATGAACCGACGCTGAGCCTGCGAGCCGGAGAATTAGAATTTTTCTAGGGCGCCCGGCGCAACCCAATTCTTGCTCGTTCCGCATTTGCACTGTGCTCACTTGATCCACTAAGCTTGGAGGCAAGGGGCAGATTCGATCCGGGTTGGCTGACGTGACGGAGCACAAGAGCAACTTCCCCGAGTTCTACATCACGGCGCCGCAGCCCTGCCCCTATCTGCCGGGCAGGCTGGAGCGAAAGCTGTTTACCCATCTCACCCGGGAGAAGCCGGGCTTCCTCATCGACAATCTGCTGAAGGGCGGTTTCCGGCGGAGCCAGAACATCGCCTACATGCCCTATTGCGACGCGTGCTCGGCCTGCGTGCCGGTGCGCATCCTGGTCGACGCCTTCAGGCCCCGGCGCTCGCTGAACCGGATCGCGCGGGCAAACCGCGACGTGATGACGGCGCGCATGGAGCCGACCCCAAGCGCCGAGCAGTATTCGCTGTTCCGCGCCTATATCGAGGCGCGTCACGGCGATGGCGGCATGGCCGAGATGTCGGTGCTCGACTATTCGCTGATGGTTGAGGACAGCGTGGTCGAGACGAGCGTCACCGAATATCGGCTGAAGCCGAACCCTGAGACCGGCGACGCACCGCTGATTGGCGTCTCGCTGTGCGATCGGCTGAGTGACGGAATCTCCATGGTCTACAGCTTCTACGATCCGGACCAGCCGGCGCGCAGCCTCGGCACCTACATGATCCTCGAGCAGGTCGAGTTCGCGCGGAGCCTCGGGCTGCCCTTTGTCTATCTCGGCTATTGGATCGATGGCTCGCGCAAGATGCGCTACAAGAACCGCTTCCAGCCGCAAGAGCACCTCACCTCAAAGGGCTGGGTGCGTACGGTAGAGACGCCGGACGGCGGCTGTCAAAAGTCAGGTAAGTAGCCTCAGAACTTCGGACCAAAGCGCCCTGACTTGGGGAAGCCCTTTGGCGGCAGGCGCCCTGCCTGGGCGCGGTCTCCCCACCAATCGCGCAGATCGGTGAGACTGAAGCTCCGCCCTGCCGAGTCGATATAGGGCAAGCCCTCTTTCTTGGTGAAGGTCTTTACGTCGGCCAGGCCGCCATCCTTGTAGCGCTGGAGGCGTACGCCCTTGCCGCGCGGCATTTCGGGCAGCTCCTTCAAGGGGAACAGCAGGAGCTTGCGGTTGTCGCCGATGACCGCGACGCTGTCGCCTTCGGCCGGCCCGCACACCGCCGCCTCATCGCCCGTGCCGACATTCAGCACCTGCTTGCCCTTGCGGGTTGAGGCAACGACCTCGTCCTCCGGCACGATGAAGCCATGGCCGCTCGTGCTGGCGACCAGCAGCTTGCGGCCTTCCATGTGCTCGAATAGCTCGACCGCATCCGAAGTTTCCTCGATGTCGATCATCAGGCGGAACGGCTCGCCGTGGCCGCGACCGCTCGGCAGCTTGTCGGGGCTCAGCGTGTAGAAGCGGCCATTGGTGGCGAAGAGGAGCAGCGTATCGGTGGTCTGGGTGCACACGGCGCGCTTCAGCCGGTCGCCCTCCTTGAAGGCAAGGCCGTCGAGTTCGGCGAGATGGCCCTTGATGGCGCGGATCCAGCCCTTCTCCGAGAGCACGACAGTGACCGGCTCCTTCTCGATCAGGGCCTCGGCTAAGTCCTCCGCCATGCCTTCCGGCGCCACTTCGAAGCTCGTGCGCCGGTGGCCAAGCTCGGTCTTCTGGCCGAAACGGTCTTTCAGCGATTTGATCTCGTCGGCGATCTTCTTCCACTGCTTGTCTTGCGAGCCGAGCAGCGCCTTCAGCTCTTTCCGCTCCTTGGTCAGGGAGTCGTGCTCGCGCCTGATCTCTATCTCCTCGAGCTTGCGCAAGGAGCGGAGCCGCATATTGAGGATCGCCTCGGCCTGCACCTCGGTGAGTTGGAAAGCCTTTATCAAGGCAGGCTTCGGCTCATCCTTCTCGCGGATGATTTTGATGACCTTGTCGATGTTGAGATAGACGATCAGGAAGCCGTCGAGCACCTCGAGCCGATGGTCGATCTTGCCGAGGCGATGCTTCGAGCCGCGGACCAGCACCTCCAGGCGGTGGTCGAGCCATTCGCGCAGGATTTGCCGAAGGCTCAGCACGTTAGGCACTCGGCCACCGGTGAGCACGTTCATGTTGAGCGGCACGCGCGTCTCGAGCTCGGTCAGCTTGAACATCTGCTCCATGAGGAGGACGGGATCGACAGTGCGGCTCTTCGGCTCGAGCACGAGGCGCACGTCTTCCGCCGACTCGTCGCGAATGTCGGCAAGAAGCGGCAGCTTCTTTGCCTGGAGCAGCTCGGCGATGCGGGCAACGAGGCGCGCCTTCGGTATCTGATATGGGATCTCGGTGACCACGATCTGGTAGGTGCCGCGGCCGGTGTCCTCGCGTGTCCAGCGCGCGCGAAGGCGGAAGCTGCCGCGCCCGGTCTTGTAGGCCTGCACGATGGACTCGCGCGGCTCGACCAGGATGCCGCCGGTGGGCAGGTCCGGCCCGGGCACGAAATCCACGAGCTTGTCGGCGGTGGCGTTTGGAAACTTGATCAGATGCAGCGCCGCGTCGCACAGCTCGCCGGCATTGTGCGGTGGGATGTTGGTCGCCATACCGACGGCGATGCCGGAGGCGCCGTTGGCGAGGAGGTTGGGGAAATTGCCGGGGAGCACCGAGGGCTCCATCTCGCGGCCGTCGTAGTTCGGGCGGAAGTCGACAGTGTCCTCGTCGATGCCGTCGAGGAGCTGCACCGCGATTTCGGTGAGCCGCGCCTCGGTGTAGCGGTCGGCGGCGGGGTTATCGCCGTCGATATTGCCAAAATTGCCCTGGCCGTCGATCAGCGGATAGCGGACGGAAAAGTCCTGCGCGAGGCGGGCAAGCGCATCGTAGATGGCCTGATTGCCGTGGGGATGGAAGTTGCCCATGGTGTCGCCGACGATCTTTGCGCATTTGCGAAACTCGCCTTGCGGCTCGAGCCTGAGCTGCCGCATGGCATAGAGCACGCGCCGGTGCACGGGCTTCAGCCCGTCGCGCACGTCCGGCAGCGCCCGGTGCATGATGGTGGAGAGCGCGTAAGAGAGGTAGCGCTCCTCCAGAGCCTCGCGCAGATTCACGGGCTCGATCGGCCCTTGCGAATCAGGCGGCGGCGGTCGTTTTCCCATGCGTTGCGCTTACCGCATCAGCGGAGTCGGCTCAAGCATGCCGAGGTGCGTCATCCCGGCGAAAGCCGGGATCCAGTTTTCATATTGCGCTTCGCGCTGCTGGATTCCGGCTTACGCCGGAATGACGGTGCCAGGGCTGCGCGCGAGAAGCTCAATAAGGCGTGTGCGCGAGGCCGGCAGTGTGAGACCGTGGGGGGCGAGCACGTCGCGCTCGAAGAAATGGCCGGTGAGGGCAAGGCCGGCAAGAACATCGGCTGGCGCGGGCGACGCGTCGTCCTCCAGGAGGAAGCGCGGGAGCTTCAGCAGCCGGTCGCAATAAGGCTTGCCGGCGTCGCGCGAGACCGCCCTACCCGATTTCGGCGACACATAGATCAGGTCGGTGTCGGTGCCAGTCGCGGCGCATTCGCTCAAATCGAGGCCGAAGCCGAGGTCCTGAAGCAGCAGCATCTCCCAGCGCACCAAGAGCGTCGGCCAGACATTGGCGTCGTTAAGCACCCCGAGAACTTCGAGCGCGCCGTAATAGAGCTGCGGATGCGGATCGCGCTCGGGGAGATGCTTGGCGAGCGCGGTGAGCGAGCCGATGGCGGCGAGTGCGGCCTGATCGTCGAGAACGCGCGCGGCGTGAGGCTCGAGCATCTCGACATTGAATCCGCCGAGATGGTCGGAGAGGCGTGCCCGCCAGGTCACGCTTAAGCGATTGCCGAGTTGCATGAGGGGCCGCATCCGCCGCGACCGCCCTCCACGCACAAGGCCGAGATGGCGTCCATGCTTGGCGGTGAGAAGCTCGGCGATGGTATTCGCCTCGCCGAGAGGCTTGGCAGAGATGAGGATGCCTTCGTCGCTGAAGTCCATGTCGGCAGAGTGCGCCGGAATGACGTCGGGGAAGCCTATCACTCCTTGGGATAGTCGAGGCCCATCTCGCGATAGCGCGCGGGGTCCTCGCCCCAGCGCTCGCGCACCTTCACGAACAGAAAGAGATGAACCGGCGCGCCGACCATCTCGCCGATCTCCTGCCGCGCCGTCATGGAGATCTCCTTGATGGTCGCGCCGTGAGCTCCGAGCACGATCTTCTTCTGGCTGTCGCGCATGACGTAGATGGTTTGCTCGATGCGGACGCTGCCGTCCTTTAGCTCCTTCCAGGCCTCCGTCTCGACCGCCAGGCTGTAGGGGAGCTCGTCGTGCAGCCGCAGGAACAGCTTCTCCCGGGTGATCTCGGCAGCGGCCTGACGGAGCGGCGCGTCGGTGAGCTGGTCTTCTGGATAGAGCCAAGGGCCCGGCGGCACGGTCTCGGCGAGATAGGCCTTCAGGTCAGGCACGCCGTCGCCGTTCAGCGCCGAGATCATGAAGGTGCGGGCGAAGGCGTGGCGCGTGGAAAGATCGGCGGCGAGGTGCAGAAGCTCTGGCGGCGCCACGAGGTCGATCTTGTTGAGCACGGCGATGACGGGGTGCGTGATCGTAGGCAGCGTCACGAACACGGGGTCGAGCCAGGCGTCGAGCCCGCGTGCCGTATGCGCGCGTTCCGCATCGATCACCATTGCAACGAGATCGGCTTCCGCGGCGCGTGTCCAGGCGGCTCCCCACATGGCGCGGTCGAGCCGGCGCTTCGGCTGGAAGATGCCAGGCGTATCGACAAGGATGATCTGGCTTTGGCCCTCGATAGCGATGCCGAGCACCGGCGCCCGGGTCGTCTGCGCCTTCTGCGTCACGATGGCGACCTTGGCCCCGACCAGCGCATTGATCAGCGTTGACTTGCCGCTGTTCGGCGCGCCGATCAGGGCGACGAAGCCGCAACGCGTGTCCTTCGCGGATTGAGCCTCAGTCATGGACTGGGGCCCGCCAGACGCCCTCGCGGAGCAGCATGGCGAGCGCCGCTGCCTGCTCGGCCGCGCGCTTGTTGGCGCCGTGTCCGCGCTCGGGCGCGACACCGTCGATCTGCACCTCGGCGGTGAAGCGCGGCTTGTGGTCAGGTCCTTCGCGGGCAATCTCGACATAGCGGGGCAGCGAGAGACGCCGTCCTTGCGCCCACTCCTGAAGGATTGATTTCGCGTCAGGGAGCGCGAGATCGAGACTGGCAAGCTCCGACGCCCAGAAGCGAAATACGACATCGCGCGCGGCCTGATAGCCGGCTTCGCAGAAGATTGCGCCGAGCACCGCCTCGCAGGCATTGGCGAGGATGGTTTTCTTGCTCCTTCCGCCGCTTTCAGCTTCGCCGCCGCTCATCAGGATGAGCTGGCCAAGCTCCCATTCCTTGGCGATCTCGGCGCAGGTCTCGGCGCGCACGAGCTGATTATAGCGGCGGGCAAGCTCCCCTTCGCTCGCTTCGGGAAAGGTCTGAGTGAGAAGCTCGGCGATGGCGAGCCCGAGCACGCGGTCGCCGAGGAACTCGAGCCGCTCATTGTCTTCGTTAGGCTTGAGCGAAGGCCTGGCGCTTGCATGGGTGAGCGCAAGCTCGACCAGCTCACTTTCCTTGAAGGCAAACCCGAGCCGTTCGAAAAATTGTTGGAGGGCCGTATCGCGCCGCTTGGGCACCGCTCAATGCACCACTTGAAGGAGGCGCGACCAGCGCACGTCTGTCGGCCATTTCCACACCTGCCAGAAGCTCGCATCCTCGCCGATGGAGAAGAAGATGATCTGGGCGCGGCCGACGAGATTCTCGAAGGGCACGTAGCCGACCTCGGAAAGAAAGCGGCTGTCGGTGGAGTTGTCCCGATTGTCGCCCATCATGAAGAAGTGTTTGTCGGGAACCTTGTACACGTCGGTGTTGTCGCCAATGCCCTCATCGACGAGGTCGAGCACGGGATAGGTCACGCCGTTCGGCAAGGTTTCCATGTAGCGGGTCAGATGCCGCTCGCGGCCTGAAGGGTCGTGCATGACGAAATCGCTCGCGTGCTCTTTTTTTACCGCCTCGCCGTTGATGTGCAGCACGCCGTGGACCATCTGGATCTCGTCGCCGGGCAGGCCGACGACGCGCTTGATGTAGTCGGTGTCGTTGTCGCGCGGCAGCTTGAACACCACCACGTCGCCGCGCTCTGGCTCCTTCGACCAGATGCGGCCCGAAAAGAGATTGGGCCCGAACGGGAAGGAATAGCGGCTGTAGCCGTAGCTATATTTCGACACGAACAGATAGTCGCCGACAAGCAGCGTCGGGATCATGGAGCCTGACGGAATATTGAAGGGCTGGAACAGGAACACCCGCACCAGAAGCGCAAGGATGAGCGCGTGAATGACCACGCGGACGGTGTCTTTGACCCCGCTCTTCTCTTGCGTCTGCTCGGCCTCAACGCTCATGCGGAAGCTCTCCTGTGCATGCTCTTGCTCACGGGGATCCGTCCGCGGCCCCTATAGCCCGTCCACAATGGACAGGCAAATGACTCAATCGCGCATGGGAATGCGGAAGGCCGATATGATGACGATCGCCTGCGCCATGGGAAAGTCATCGGTGATGGTGAGGTCGATGCGCACATCGTGTCCCTCTGGCGTAAGGTCGACGAGCGCTTTGAGCGCACCGCCGGTCAGTTCCAGGGTGGGCCTGCCGGAGGGCAGATTTACGACGCCCATGTCGCGCCAGAACACCCCCTGGCGGAAACCGGTTCCCAATGCCTTGGCGCAAGCCTCCTTGGCGGCGAAGCGCTTGGCGTAAGAAGCGGCGCGCATCGCCCTTCCGTCGGACTTCATCCGCTCGATATCGGTGAACACGCGGGAGAGAAATCGGTCGCCGTAGCGCTCGATGGTGCGTTCGACGCGCCTGATGTCGATGATGTCGTTGCCGAGCCCGAGGATCATCATGTCCCACCGCTCATCGCCGCCGCCGTGTCGCTTTGCCGCAACTTGGCGCGGGCGTCGTCCATGCTCGCGCGCATGCGGCACACGCTCTCGCCAAGCCCGACAAAGATGGCTTCTCCCATCAGGTAATGGCCGATATTGAGCTCGACGATCTGCGGAAGGCCCGAAATCGTTGCCGCGGTCGAATAGTCGAGCCCGTGGCCGGCATGCACTTTAAGGCCAAGCTCGTGCGCGGCATTGGCGCCGGCGACGATGCGCCGCCACTCCTCATCAGCCTCGCGGGAGAGTCCTTGGGCAAGCGCCTCGCACCATGGGCCGACATGGATCTCGATAACCGGAGCGCCGATGCGCGCTGCGACTTCGATCTGGCGAAGGTCTGGCGCAATGAACAGCGAAACCTGAATGCCGGCGTCGCCGAGTTTCGCGACAAAGGGCGCAAGCAGGTTGGCTTGTGCGTCGACGTCGAGTCCGCCTTCGGTGGTGCGCTCGGTACGCTTCTCAGGAACGAGGCAGGCCGCGTGCGGCTTGGTCCTGAGCGCAATAGCGAGCATCTCAGGAGTCGCCGCCATCTCCATGTTGAGGGGCACGGTCAAATTCGCGGCGAGCCGGGCAATGTCGTCGTCGGTGATGTGACGCCGGTCCTCACGCAGATGCGCGGTGATGTTGTCGGCGCCGGCCTCGATCGCGACCACGGCCGCGCGCAAAGGATCGGGATGGGTCCCTCCCCGCGCGTTGCGCAACGTGGCGACGTGATCGATGTTGATACCAAGCCGGATCGGAAGCGGCACGATCATGGCGCGGCTCCCGAGGCACTGACCGGATGGCGCCGATGCCGCAGGTGCAGCTCGCGCTTCCGCCGATGCTGATAGGCGTCAACCATCGGTCTCACCAGGAAATAGCAGGCAAAGGCAACGGCAACGCCCACCGGCACGCAGCCAACCGACATTGGCTTCAGGATCGGCCAGAGCTGATCGAAGGAGGATTGGAACAGCCCTCGCGACAGGTCGATGTCCTTGTTGGTCGATGCACCGCCGAGCAAGACATTGCCGACCTCGTAGCTCGCATACCAAAGGAGAGGATAGGTCAGCGGGTTGCCGACAAAGGTGCCAAGCACCGAGGCGACGATGCTGCCGCCGATGGCCCAGGAAAGCAGTGCCGCCATCATCAGATGCGTGCCGATATAGGGCGTGACCGCAGCGAAAGCGCCGACGGCGAAGCCGAGCGCGATGGCATGGGGTGTGGCACTGAGGCGGCGCAAACGATAAACGACGTAGCGGCCCGACCGGCTCCAGCTGCGGCGGGGCCACAGATGAACGCGCAAACGCTCCAACCAACTCTCACTCTCGCGACGCCTGAACAGCATCAATACCTCTTGGGCCGGCATCAGCTCTAGCAAAGCGCCGGGCCGGCCGCTGACGCTCCCTCAATCTAAGGTGAAATTTCGCCTTCGCCAGGGTTCAAGCATGCGACGCGAAGCGCTTCCTTGCCGATTCAACCGCCAACCCGCGTGGCGCTGGAGACGACGTCCTTGGCCCGCAATCCGGCCAGGATTTCGTTCAGATGCGTCAGGTCCCACACTTCGAGGTCGATGACCATCTCGGCATAGTCGGGGACCTGCTTCATCATCTTGATATTGTCGATATTGCCATCAGCCTCGCCGATCACGGCTGCGACTTGGGCGAGGCTGCCAGGCTCGTTCAGCGCCGTCACCGCGATCTTCGCCGGGAATCGCTGGGCGTTGTCCTCATCGATGTCCCAGGTCACGTCGATCCAGCGTTCTGGCTCCTCGTCGAAGGCCTTCAGCGCTTCGGCGTGAATTGGATAGATGGTGATGCCTTGGCCTGGATTGAGAATGCCAACGATGCGGTCGCCGGGGACCGCGCCGTTTTCGGCGAAGCTCACCGGCAGGTCGCCGCGCAAGCCCCTGATCGGAATGCTGTTGGGCCCCGCTGGGCGGCTCTTCTCGCTGCTGCTGCTGCTCGACCCGGGCCAGCGGAATTTGAGCCCCATGACCTTGCCTAGGTCGAACCATCCCTCATCGGCGCGCTTCACTTTGCGGCGCCGCTTCGGCGTTTCGCTCGGCGTGTCCTCGGGCCAAGCGGCCTTGATCACGTCGGCTGACGCCAATTCGCCACGGCCTACGGCGGCGATGACATCCTCCGCAGTCCTCTGCGAGAGGCGCGCAAGCGCCTGAGCAATGGCGTCCTCGCTGAAGGTCTTGCCCCTGCGGCTGAAGGCGCGTTCGAGAATCTCGCGGCCGAGCTTGCCGTATTGGGCGCGCGCCGCATCGCGCGTCGCCCGCCTGATGGCGGAGCGCGCTTTGCCGGTGACGGCAAGGTTCTGCCAGGCTGACGGCGGCGCCTGCACTTCGGACGTGATGATTTCGACCTCATCGCCGTTTCTAAGCTCGGTGACGAGCGGCATGGGACGGCCATTGATCTTGCAGCCGACGCAAGTGTTACCGATGTCGGTGTGCACCGCATAGGCGAAGTCGATGGGGTTGGCGCCGCGCGGCAGCGCGATGAGGCGGCCCTTGGGCGTGAAGCAGAACACCTGGTCCTGGAACAGCTCGAGCTTGGTGTGTTCCAGGAACTCCTCGGGGTTGTCGCCTTCGAGCAGCATGTCGACGAGATGGCGGAGCCAGCGATAGGCGTTGCTCTCATGGTGCGGCAGCACGCCGTTATGCGGGCCGGTGCCGTTGGCGTTGTCCTTGTAGAGGGCGTGCGCGGCAACGCCGTATTCGGCGACCGAATGCATGCGCTCGGTGCGGATCTGAAGCTCGGCGCGCTGGTGGCGCGGGCCAACGACCGTGGTGTGGATCGACTGATAGTCGTTCTGCTTCGGGCTCGATATGTAATCCTTGAAGCGGCCGGGTACGGCGTGCCAGGTGGTGTGCACAACGGCGAGCGCCCGATAGCAATCGATCACCTCGTCGACGACGATGCGGAAGGCATAGATGTCCGAAAGCTGTTCGAGCGAGATCTGCTTGCGCTCCATCTTGCTCCAGATGGCGTAGGGCTTCTTCTCGCGGCCTGCGACGATGGCGTGGACCTTCGCCTCCTCAAGCCTCTTGAGCAGCGCGCTCTCGATCTCCTCGATCAGGCCCTGATTGCGGTCACGCAGCATCTTGAGGCGATCGACGACTGCGGCGTAGCCTTCCGGATTGAGCCAGCGAAAGGCGTGATCCTCCAACTCCTCGCGCAGCCATTGCATGCCCATGCGCCCGGCAAGCGGCGCATAGATGTCCATGGTCTCCTGGGCGATGGTCTTGCGCTTGGCAGGCTTCATGTGCCCAAGCGTGCGCATGTTGTGCAGGCGGTCGGCGAGCTTGACCAGGAGCACGCGGATGTCACTCGAGATGGCGAGCAGGAGCTTGCGGAAGTTCTCAGCCTGCTCGGCCTTCTTGGTGACGAGGTCGAGCTTCTTGATCTTGGTGAGGCCGTCGACCAGCGAGCCGATCTCTGCGCCGAACAGCGCGTCGATCTCGCTCCGCGTGGCGCCGGTGTCCTCAATGGTGTCGTGCAACAGCGCCGTGGCGATGGTGGCGTCGTCGAGCCGCATCTCGGCGAGGATGGCGGCGACTTCGAGCGGATGGGAGAAGAAGGGCGCGCCAGATGCCCGCTTCTGATTGCCATGAGCCTTCATGGCATAGACATAGGCGCGGTTGAGGAGTGCCTCGTTGGCGTTGGGCTCGTAGCTTTTCACCCGCTCCACCAGCTCATAGGCGCGGGTCGTCATGACGCGCCTCCGTCACGGCGCGTGCACCGGCGGTCCGCTAAGGCAAAGCGGTTGCCTCCACCTTCGCGGCAGGCTTGGGTCGAAGCTAGATCAGCGCGAGCGCGGTCCCGCATTGGAGCCATCTGAGGGCGCCTGGGTCGCCATCCGGCGCAACAGCTCCTCCTCGGTCATCTTGTCGATCGCGTTGTCGCTCGACTGATCGTCCTGGCCGAGGATCGGCATGCGCGTGTCGGCCGAGAGCATGGGCACGGCTTCTGCTTCAGGCTCGTCGACTTCCACGTATTTCTGCATGGAGTGGATGAAGTCTTCCCTAAGATCGTCGCATGCGATCCTTTCGTCGCCGATCTCGCGAAGCGCAACCACCGGATTCTTGTCGTTGTCGCGGTCCACGGCGATCTGGGCGCCGGCAGAAATCGTGCGCGCCCGGTGGCCCGCAAGCAGTACGAGCTCGAAGCGGTTGGGCACCTTGTCGATGCAATCCTCGACGGTAACGCGAGCCATCAGCAAATCCTTGTGTCGATTAGAGAAGCTTTTCCCTTATTTAGGCGGTTCGCGCTGGCCTGGCAAGGTAAAGCACAGGATTTCCGCCCGTTAGGATACCAGCTTAAGAACGCTTCCCTGCCCGCGCTTCTTGACCCGGCGCCATAGCTCCTTTGCGCTCGTTTTCGTTACCGGATGGCGCCACTCCGGCGCGACGTCGAGAAGCGGCTTCAGCACGAAGGGGCGGTTCTCGAGCTGGGGATGTGGCAGGACGAGCGGCCTGACACGCTCGCGCGGCACACCTTTCAGCACCTTCGACCGGCCCACAATGAGCCCCTTATAGTCGATTATGTCGAGGTCGAGGGTGCGCGCGCCCCATGGCCTGCCGCCTCGGCGCCCCGACTGCCTCTCGATCTCATTCAGTAGCCGCAACAGGGATGGCGCTGGCAGACGCGTGGCGATCAGCGCCACCTGATTGATGTAAGGCGGCTGGCGCGCTGCTCCAAGTGCTGCGGTTTCATAGAGTGGGGAGACGGCCTCGACCACGACGCCCCTCCGCTCGATCTCGGCAATCGCCCGACGGAGCGCGTGGACCGGACTCCCCCACCGCCCGGGACAATTTGCACCCAGGCCTACCAGGATTTTCCCATGCCCATTCGATTGCGCCGCCACCTCTCCGTTCCTATGTTTCTAAGGCAGCTTCGAGCTCGCAATTTCCCTCAAGGCTGCTCGTTCCCTGCTTCAATATTGCTAACGTTAGGATTCAAAAAAATGCATTTCTACCCGATGGAGCGCGTCGCTCTTTTCATTGACGGCGCCAATCTCTACGCCACCGCCAAATCGCTCGGCTTCGACATCGATTACAAGCGGCTGCTCGCGCTGTTCGGCAGTAAGGGCCAGCTCGTGCGAGCGCTCTACTATACGGCGCTCGCCGAGGATCAGGAGTATTCCTCCATCAGGCCGCTAATCGATTGGCTCGACTATAACGGCTACACCATGGTCACCAAGCCGACCAAGGAGTTCACCGACGCCACCGGCCGGCGCAAGATCAAGGGTAATATGGACATCGAGCTCGCCGTCGACGCAATGGAGCTATCGGAGCATCTCGATCATATCGTCCTGTTCTCTGGCGACGGCGACTTTCGCTCTCTGGTCGATGCTTTGCAGCACAAGGGCAAGCGGGTCAGTGTGGTATCGACGCTCGCCACCAATCCGCCCATGGTTGCGGATGAGCTTCGCCGCCAGGCGGATCAGTTCATCGACCTTGCGCATCTGCAAAACGAGATCGGCCGCGATCCTGCCGAGCGCGCCCAGCGCGAGCAGCGCCGCAAGCCCGAGCCAGCCGAGGAGTTCGACTCTGAGGATCTGATCGAGACCTGACGGTCGTTTCACGCTAGGACTTGATTTAGTTCCGTGATGGCCGGGTTTGTCCCGGCCATCCACGTCTTCCTTAGCACGCGCGCGGAAATTCGTGGATGCCCGGCACTTCGGCCGGGCATGACAATTCTCTTTGGTTGGATTTAGGTCTAGGCATAGCGTATGTCCGTCGCCCAGCCGACCCAAGCACAGCTTCCCGAAGCCCCGCCGAATTGTCCAATCTGTCCGCGGCTCGTCGCTTTCCGCGCGACGAACCGTGCCGCGCATCCCAATTGGTTCAACGGTGCTGTGCCGTCATTCGGAGGCGACACGGCGCGGCTGCTCATCGTTGGGCTCGCGCCAGGACTGAAGGGCGCGAACCGCACAGGACGGCCCTTCCTCGGAGACTACGCCGGCGAGCTGCTCTACCGCACCTTGCTAAAGGTTGGACTTGCCCAGGGTTCTCACGATCCAGCTCGACCCGAGGCGCTCACGCTCGTCGACTGCATGATCACCAATGCCGTGCGCTGCGTGCCCCCGGCGAACAAGCCCACGCCGAGCGAAATCACTCACTGCCGGCAGTTCCTGGAGGCGCGCATCGCCGCCCTGCCAAAGCTCCGCGTTATCTTGGCGCTGGGACGCATCGCCCATGAGAGTACGCTCGACGCGTGGGGGTTGAAGCGACGCGACTACCCCTTCGCCCACGGCGCGCGTGTCGAGCTTGCGACCGGCCAGGTGCTGTTCGACAGCTATCATTGCTCGCGCCAGAACACGAATACCGGGCGCCTGACCACGCCGATGTTCGAGGCGGTCCTGAGCTGCATCGCCGACGAGCTCAAGCTTGGCAAGCGAAGCTGAGAGTGTTGCTGGGCCGCGCCAACTCGGGCATGCTGGCTTCATGTTGCGGGCAAGCCCTCGAGGAGAGGCCATGGCGGCGTTGGAAATCTCGCCGATCAAGATCGGCCATGTGATCGTCAAGGCGCGCGAAGTCGCCGCCAAGGTTGCCGCCTGGGATGACGGAGCAACCTCCGATCATGATGCGGACTCCATCCTCGAATCGTTCAGCGACGACGCGACGCGGTCGGAGCTCAAAAGCTTCATTCAGGACATGAACGAGGACGAGCAGGCGAGCCTGGTTGCGCTTGCCTGGATCGGCAGGGGGTCATTCGGTCCGGAGGAGCTCGACGAGGCACTCGAAACCGCGCGCACCGAGCATGTCAATCGCACCGAAGAATATCTCCTCGGCATGCCGCTCCTTGCCGACTATCTCGAGGAAGGCTTGGACCGGCTCGGCTATTCCGTCGAGGACATCGAGGACGACGTCCTCTAGGCGCTCCGCGCCGCCTTCTCTTTTAGCCATTGCAGTACATGGCCGGCATGAGAGGCGGGATCGGGTACCGGGAAGAATAGTGTCTCAATGATGCCGGACGAAACGACGAGCGTGAGTTTTTTCAGGTAGCTCTCTCCGCTGGTTGCGAAGCTGGGTAGGGAGAGCGCGGAGGCGAAGCGTCCGTCCGCATCGCTCAGGATCGGGAAGGTAAGCCGAAGCCGCGCGGCCATCTCGCGCTGCCAGTCTGTCGTCTGCCGGCTCAAGCCAAACAGGCCGACATTGAGCCATGCGAATTCGCCGGCGAGGTCGCGAAAGCCCTCGAGCTCCGGCGTCGAACCATGTGCTCCAGGGATGTCGTCCCAGTTCGGCGGATTCGAGGCTTCCGGACGCCCGGTCCAGGGATAGACGATGAGTGCGCTGGTCCCTTCTACCTCGGCGATGCAACTCTCGCCGGCCGTCGTTGCCGGAAGCGAAATGCGCGGCAGGGCTAGGCCCGGCACGAGGTGAGAGACATCGCCGTCGTTCATGGCGCCGGGTTCCAGACTCCCCTATCCCTTCTCGCGCATCAGGCGGCCCTTCTGCCGGTCCCAATCGCGCTTCTTCTCCGTCTCGCGCTTGTCGTGCAGCTTCTTGCCCTTGGCGAGGCCGAGCAGGACCTTGGCAAGTCCACGCTGATTGAAATAGAGCTTGAGCGGCACGACCGTCATGCCTTGCCGCTGGATCGCGCCCGTCAGCCGGCCGAGCTCGCGCTTGTGCAGCAGAAGCTTGCGCGGCCGCGTCGGCTCATGGTTGACGCGGCTCTGCGCGTATTCGGCGATATGGGCGTTGATCAGATAGAGCGCGCCGCCGCCTTCATCCGAGGCATAGGCATCGGCGATGTTGGCCTTGCCGGCGCGCAGCGACTTCACCTCGGAACCGGTCAGAACGAGGCCGGCCTCGAGCGTGTCCTCGATCGCATAGTTGAAGCGGGCTTTGCGGTTCTCGGCGACAAGCTTGCCGCTCTCGCGCTTTTGCGCCATCGGCTTGACCCGGCACTAGACGCCGACGAGGCCGACTTGAGCGAGGGCTGCGTCGACCTTGGCCTTGGAGTGGGGAGCGAGCGGCGCGAGCGGCAGCCGTGTTTCGGCCGAGCATAGTCCGAGCTTCTCGGCGGCGTATTTCACCGGACCCGGATTCGATTCGACGAACAGTGCGTCGTGCAGCGGCATCAGGCGGTCCTGGATCTCGAGCGCGCGTTTGAAGTTGCTGCCGAGGCAAGCGAGCTGAAACTCGGAGCACAGCGCCGGCGCGATATTGGCGGTCACCGAGATGCATCCCTGCCCGCCATGGGCATTGAAGCCGAGCGCGGTCGCGTCCTCGCCCGAGAGCTGCACAAACTCGGTTCCCATCGCCGCGCGCTGCTGGCTCACCCGCGTCAAATTGGCGGTCGCGTCCTTGAGGCCGGCGATGTTCGGCAGCTTGAACAGCCGCGCCATGGTCTCGACCGACATGTCGACGATGCTGCGCCCGGGGATGTTGTAGATGATGATCGGGATATCGACCGCGTCGTTGATCGCCTTGTAGTGGAGGTACAGTCCTTCCTGTGTCGGCTTGTTGTAATAGGGCGTGACCACGAGCGCTCCGTCGGCGCCGGCCTCCTTGGCGAAGCGGGTGAGCGTAATCGCTTCCGAGGTGGAATTCGAGCCTGTGCCGGCGATCACCGGAACGCGGCCCGCGGCGGCCTCGATGCAAAGCTCGATGACCTGCGTATGCTCTTCATGGGTGAGCGTCGGCGATTCGCCGGTGGTGCCCACCGGGACGAGCCCATGCGTGCCCTGGTCGATCTGCCACTCGACAAGGCGCTGGAAGGTCTTGGCGTCGACCGCGCCGTTCTTGAAAGGCGTGATAAGGGCCGTGATCGAGCCTTGGAAGGGAGGCATGGGCACGAATTCGCTCCTGGGGTAAAGACGGTTGAGCTTATGGGCTTAAAAAATGACGGCGGGCAATAGGGTTTTGCCGGATGGCAGTTGCGCACTCCTCATCTCTTGCTCGAAGGATCCCCGGCGCGCTGTTTCGGCCACACTGTGCTCCCTACCCGGCTTTGGCAGAATTCTAGGTATTTCCGCGTCTTAGCGGCAAGACTGTAAACACTCGGTCCCGTAAGCCGCGGATGCCAAGTCATCTTTCCGCCGGATTTTTTCAGACATTGTTGAGTTTGGCAGGTTAGTTCAGACATTGTTGAGTTTGGCAGGTTAGTATTGTGCCTTCGTCGCGGCGCCCCGGACTTAGGGGGAAATCCTCGCTGCTTATTTTGGCGGGATCGCGAAACCGGACCGATCGACGAGAATGAAACGCTTAAAGGCGACCGTATCACTCTTTGTTTTCTGTGCGTTGTTCCTCCCGCCGCCGATGGCTACGGGAGCGCTGGCGGCTAAGAAACAAGCCTCCAAGTCGCACACGGCGAAGGCAACAAAGCCCGCAAAGAAGGTCGCAAAGCCGGTCGTGGTGCCGTTGCCGGACCGCAATCCCAATAGACTGGCTGCCTCGACCTCCGCCCCTGCTCCCGCAAGTACTGATGTAGTGGCGCCGGCAGCCCCGGACATGACTGGCGCCGTCGCCGAGCAGCCGCTCCCGCATGAGGTGCCTGCCGCCATCACCACCAAGGCGCCGCCGAAGGGGACCGGCATTCCGCTTCCCGACCGCAAGCCTCAGACCGAGACGAAGGCCGCGGCTAATCCTCTGGTCCACATGCCGGATCCCTCGCTCTTGGCTCCGGTCCCGCTCGCGACGCCGGTACCGCCAAAGGCTGTTTCCAATTCAGCCTACGCCAACATCTTGAAGCCTCTCCTTGACTACCAGCTCAGCGCATCAGATGCCGCCAATCTCAAGACGGCGTTCGGCGCGAGCTATAGAGGCGACGACGCCGGCGCGCATGCCGCGGTCGCGCGAATCCAGGACAGTGCCGCGCGCAAGCTTGCCACCTGGTTCGAATACCGTAACGGCGATTACGATGCTTCCGCCGAAGCGATCGAAGAATTCCGCCTTGCCAATCCGCTATGGCCAGGCCAAGAGGAGCTGCGCGAGCGTGCCGAGATCGCTCTATTCCTCGCCGATGCGAGTCCCGAAAGGGTAAGAGCCTTCTTCGGCAAGGGCAGCCCGCTCACCGGCGCCGGCAAGGCCGCGCTCGCAGCCGCCTTCATCAAGGAGAATAACGAGCCTGCTGCGCGCGACCTCATCATCTCCGCCTGGCGCAACTATCAGCTCAATCTTGCCGTGGAGAAAAAGATCCTCGACCGCTACGGCTCGATGCTGACCAACGCCGACCATCAGGCTCGCATCGACAAGCTGCTCTTCCCTGACAGTAAGGCGAGCGCGGAAATTGCGCTCCGCACGTCAAAGCTCTTGCCCGCCGCAGAGCAGAAGAAAGTAGCGGCGCGCATCGCCGTGGTGAAGCGCGGGGCGAACGCCGGCAAGTTGCTCGACGCCATCCCCGCAAGCGCCACCAATGGCGACATCGGCTTGCTGTACAACCGCATCCAATGGCTCCGCCGCAAGGATCGCGACCAGGAAGCCTGGAAGATGCTGCTCGATGCGCCGGACGAGCCAGACAAGCTGATCGATCTCGAAGGCTGGTGGGACGAGCGGCGCCTCAATTGCCGCATCGCGCTCAATTCCGGACATCCGCGCATTGCCTACGACATCGCCGCAAAGCACGGTCCGATTTCGGGCGACGCCTATATCGAGGCGGAGTTCCTCGCTGGTTGGATTGCGCTTCGCTTCCTTGCCGAGCCGGAAAAGGCGCTGGGCCACTTCCAGGCGCTTCGCGCCGCCGCCAAGGGCTCCAAGAATCTTGCTCTTGGGGAATATTGGCTTGGGCGCACTGCTCTTGCGCTCGGCGACAATGGTTCGGCGCTCGTGCATTTCCACGCCGCGGCGAAGTACCCGCAATATTTTTACGGCCAGCTCGGACGGCAGGCGCTTGATGCCAAGCCGGCCAATCTTGCCGTCACGCCGACACCGAAGCCCACTGAGGCCGACATCCGGAGCTTCATGTCAAACGATGCGGTGCGCGCCATCGGGGTCGCCTATTCCGCCAACATGGACGGCGTCGCCCCGCAATTCTTCCTGGCATTGTCGCGCAAGCTCACCAACCCGGGTGAGGTCGTGCTGCTCGCCGAATTTGCCAAGATTGTAGAGACCCCGCAAATTGCGCTCAGGCTCGCCAAGATCGCCTTCAATCGCGACCTTCCCGTCGGCGACTATGCGCTGCCAGTCGGCGTCATTCCGAACTACAAGAGCTTGCTCACCGATCGCGTCGACCCGGCGCTGGTGCACGCGCTGTCGCGCCAGGAGAGCGAGTTCAACGCCAAAGCCAAGAGCCCAGTGGGGGCAGCCGGCTTGATGCAGCTCATGCCGGGCACCGCAAGGATGGTTGCCAAGCAGTTTAAGGTGAAGTACGCGCCTTCCGAGCTCACCAACCCGACCTACAATGCGCAGCTTGGCGAAGCGCATCTGCGCGATCTGATCGACAGCTATCGCGGCTCCTATTTTCTTTCGCTTGCGGCCTATAATGCCGGGGGCGGCCGGGTTCAGGATTGGATGAAGGCGTTCGGTGATCCGCGCAATCCTGACGTCGATCCGATCGATTGGATCGAGCGCATCCCCTTCACCGAGACTCGGGACTACGTGAAGAAGATCATGGAGGCGTTGCAGCTTTACCGCTCCCGGCTGTCGGGCAGCGAGAAGGCGCTGCAACTGGTACAAGACCTCAATCGCGGCCGCCGTGCGGCCGCGCCGAAAGCGATGAAGCAGGCAAAATCCGAGTAAGCCAAGGCGGTAGGCTTGCTCGCACCGGAATTCAGGTGAAAGACTAAAGGGTAGACCCCCGTATCCGTCGAGACCGTTTCTTAAACCGCTAATCACCGACATGACCGAGCTTAACGGCGAGCTGTGGCGAGACTTGTACTACGCGTCCTTCGACGATCTACGCCTGCATGTCCGCCTCTATCCCGCGCCACAGTCGAAGGCGAGGCCTGTCATCTGCCTGCCTGGTCTTACGCGCAACGGTCGCGACTTCCATTATCTCGCGAGCTATCTGTCGCATCATCCGGAGCGCCCAAGGTCGGTCTATTGCGTCGACTATCGCGGCCGCGGCGGCTCGCAATACGATCGATACTGGCGCAACTATACCCCCTTCATAGAGCTGATCGACACGCTTGATTTCATGACGCTCCAGGATCTGCATGAGGCTGCCATCATCGGCACGTCGCGCGGCGGTATCATCGCCATGATGATGGCGGCGGTCCGCCCAACGGCGATGGGCGTCGTGGTGCTCAATGACATCGGTCCGGTGATCGAGGCGACGGGGTTGGCGCGCATCATGGGCTATGTCGGACGCACCAGGGTGCCTCGCAGTTGGGAAGATGCCGCCCATTTGCTGCGCGAGATGAACGAGCGCGCTTTTCCCGCCATCGAATCCTGGCAGTGGGAGGAGATCGCGCGGGCGGTTTTCAACGAGGGGCGCAACGGCAAGCCGGCGCAGAGCTATGACCGAAAGCTCGCGCGCGCCTTCGGTGCCCTCGGACGTAAGCAGCCTGATCTCTGGCCGCAATTCATCGCCCTCGGGCAATTTCCCGCGCTTGTTATACGCGGAGCGAACTCAGACTTGCTGAGCGGCGAAACCGTCGAGACCATGGTCGAGCGCCATCCCAACCTGCGCACGCTCACCGTGCCGGGCCAGGGGCACGCGCCGGTGCTGAATGAGCCGGAAACCGTCGAAGTGATCGGAAGTTTTCTCGCGGCGAACGACTAGTCTAATTGCTGCTACGCGGCGATTTTGGGCTGAGCGGCAGAGACCCGGTCGCCTGCCCGTTATCGGTCTTGATGATCTCGTTTATGCGCGGGACGATCATGGCGCCGGCACTGCCCGACATGTCGGCCTCCTTCCATTTGATGCTTTCGGAGGAGGAGAACAGCGACGGCAGGTCGCGCTTGAGCTGGTAGGACACGGCGACCGCCGTACCCTTGTCAGGCGCCAAGCCCTCGATGGAGAGTGCCAACCCCGAAATCGAGATCTTGCCTGAATCGAGACGGCTCAGTGCGCGGAGTGCAGCTTCCACGGCGTCGTTCCAGCGTTTCGGTGCGCCAGAGGCAAGCTGAAGCTGGTCGTCGAGCATCGGACGCTCGAACAGCCGGCGCGCCAGCTCCTTCAGGTCCTTGCGGCGTTCCTCGCTCGGCACGCTTCCCGTGAGCACGAGTGTGTCCGGCCCAAGCGAGGCGGCGAAGACGTACGGGTCGGCAAGCGGCGGCCGCACGTGGTCGTTCAAGATGGTAAGGCCGGTCGGCATGGGTCCGGTGAGCGCTTTCTTCACTTCGGCATAGTCGTTGGCGCTGCGCGCCTCGCCGTCGACCTTCAGCCCTTCGTTCAGGAGCCGCGCCGATCCCTGCTTCAGATGCGACAATTGCTTCAGCCCGAAGCTGACGGCGCCGAGCCATTGCTCGCGCGGCGGACCGCCTTCAGCGATCTTGAGACGATCCTCGACCTCGAGATCGGCGAAGTGGGCCTTGACCATGCCGAGCACGATCCTGCGATCCTCCTCCGAGGGGACAAGTCCGCGGAGCCGAAGCATCGAGCCGGTACGCAAGGCAGACCAGACATAGGCCTTCTTCTTGGCTTGTGCGTCGTCGTCGGCATTTGCCGGCGCCTCGGCGAGAATAACGCGCCCACTCCCGCCATCGTGCGCTTCGCCCACATGCGCGAGCGCGAACGCGGCAAGTCCCAGAGCCAAGACCAGGGAGCAGACCGCGGCATGACAGAGCCTGGCCACCCGGCGCGTCTGAACGCGCCTAGCGAAAATTGAGGCGTGCCTGCGCGGCAGGGGTCTCTCCCTTGAGTTGAACGTGAGGCGGGAACTATAGGTCATCAGCCAGGACGGTTCCAGGTCATCCTTGCCATTTGTGCGTGATTACCGGCAACCCACGTCCCGATTGAACCTACATGTTAAAATGATGCGCGAGCCCAAGGACTCCGATCACGATCAGATAAATCGCCACGACGTAGTTCAACAGCCGTGGCATGAGCAGAATCAGGATTCCAGCGATCAAGGCGATAAGCGGATTGACCACCGTTACGTCAAGGCTCATCGGTTCCCCCCATTGTGAGCTGAGCACAAATTCGCCCGATTTCGCGGGCGGCGCGCGGGGAAGAATAGTCCATCGGGTTCACCTTGTCCCTCCCGGAAACAAGGGCAAGAACAAGGCATTGGCCGAAGATAAAGTCGAGGCCGCCTCCTTCAATCCAGACTCGGAAGGCTTATATCTGTCTTGGCTTTGCCGCTTTTGGCGGCAAAAAGTAAGGCACGACTTTGCCGGATTCGTAGATCCGGCCAATGCGCGCGAGCGGGGACAGAGCAGCAGAATGAGCGTTGAAGATCCCGGCTTTTGGCTCGCCGTTTTACAGATCATCTGGATCGATGTTCTTCTGTCGGGCGACAACGCCGTCGTCATCGCGCTCGCTTGCCGCAAGCTTCCTCCGCGCCAGCGCATGTGGGGCATCGTGCTCGGCACGCTGGTGGCAATTTCGCTCCGCGTCGTCTTCACCGGCATGGTGACGCAGCTCATGACCATGCCTTACGTGAAGCTCGTGGGCGGCGTGCTGTTGTTCTGGATCGCGGTCAAGTTGCTCGGCGGCGAGGAGAACGAAAGAGAGATCGAAGCTGTCGACAGCCTATGGAAGGCCATCAAGATCGTGGCTATTGCCGACGTGGTGATGAGCCTCGACAACATCATCGCCGTCGCCGCCGCCGCGCGGGGAAGCTATGCGCTTCTGATGTTCGGCCTAGCCGTCAGCATTCCTCTCATCATGGCTGGCGCCGCCATCGTCATTGCGCTCCTCGAGCGCTTCCCGGTGATCGTTTGGGCAGGTGCCGCGCTTCTCGGCTGGATTGCTGGCGAGATCATAGCCGGCGATCCGCTCTTCACCCAGCATCTCGATCCGGCCACGGCGCACAGCGTCCATCTCGGTGCGGCGATGGCGGGCGCGCTGCTCGTCCTCCTTATCGGCGTGGTACGGCGGCGCTTGAGCCGGCGGAGCGCGCCAGATCGCGTTTGAACAGCACAGTGCGAAACCTGACAGCGATTTCTTTGTGTTCCATAGCCAGCGCAACCAGCTTTGGGTTTCGACTGAGCTTCCATCACTGTCGTGTCGCTTACCCTTGTCGGGAGGTCTGGTCCACCCGCTCATAAGCCCAAATCCGGGCTGGGGCACCAGTCTAAACGCCCTTTGCGGCGATAGGGCGCGAGACCCAATTGGTCTCAAGTGGCGCTGGGCTTAGCCTCGTCGCTCTCCAGAACCGGCCGCGAGGGGCGTTTATCGCCAGTTGGACCGCCGGCAACGTGGTCGGCGACGAAGGCGCCCCGCTCGCCGATCGGCCGCGGCGGGCCCGACGTCGTGTCCATCGCCGTCTGTAGCTCGAGTTCTGCGTTGATCTCGGCGCCGATTAGTACGATGTAGAACGAGATATAGAGCCAGAAGAGCAGGATGATCACCGCGCCGAGCGAGCCGTAGAAGCGGTCGTAATGGGCGAAGTTGGAGACGTAGTAGGAGAAGGCAGCCGACGCGAGCAGCCAGACCATGGTGGCGAACAGCGAGCCGACAGTGACCCAGTGCCATTTCGGCGCCCGACGGCAGGGTCCGTAGCGATAAAGCAGCGACAGCAGGCAGAGAATGAGAACGGCAAGGAACGGCCAGCGTCCGATCCTCACCAAGAGTTCGAAGGCGTGCGAGTAGCCGAACAGGGCGAACCACACCGGCACATAGACGATGCCGAGCAGCATGATCACCCCACCGAGGATGCCGGCGAGCGTGAAGGTGAAGGCGCTCAGATAGAATTGAAACAGAGTGCGCCGCTCAGGTTCCTCGTAGGCGATGTTGAGCGCGGCAAAGAGAGCCTGCGTGCCGGCCGTGGCGCTCCAGAAGGCGAGCGCGAGGCTGACGAACAGACTCCAGCCGAGGGTCTGGCCAGAGGTTTGGACGAGCCGGCGAACCTGTTCGATGACGACGTCATAAGCCTGCGCCGGCAGCACGTCGGCGAGCATGCCGAATTGCTGTTCGACCGTGGCAGGATTTGCCGTAAGGCCATAAAGAGCGATCAACGCCGAGAGCGCGGGAAAGATGGCGAACAGCGCGAAGAAGGCGCAGCCGGCTGAGACCACGGAGAGATTGTCGCGGCCGCTCTCGGTCCACACCCTCTGGGCGACCTGCCACCAACCGCGCAAGGGGATGTGGTAAGGGCGCCTCGCGTCGCGGCCATAAGGGTCTGGCGTGCGGCTCATGTGCGAGGGAAGGTCGTGGTGGAAAGGGCCAAGGATAGTCGGATAATGCTGCGCGCGGCAATGATTTCCAGCCTTAAAAGGCGAGAAATCGGTGACAAAGTGGCAGGACCCTTGGCACTTGCCCATTTAAGCTGGCACCAAGGGCTTCGTTTGAGTTCTTTTGCCCAAGGATGGGTGGCCGAGTGGTTGAAGGCACCGGTCTTGAAAAGCGCACGCCGATGTTTTTTGTGGCTTTCGCTGACACCGCTCGCATCGTTTTGTTGCTGATTTCCGGGCTTTCCGCCGACCGCGCCCAGAAAGCCTAGTGTTTGTCCGGGGGCAATCCCGGGGGCAACTTTCACCGCGCGGCTTCTCCTTCGGCCTTGGGTAGATGCTGTCATTCTGGGCCTTTTGATGCACGTCAATGACGAACTCCTCCGCGCCTTAGCAAGGTCGTCGACATGTGGCGACGCGAACACACTGTCTTTGCAGTAATCGCCTTCATCGCCGCTATCATGATGTTCATCGTCCATTGGCATCGCGCCGGGGATGTTGCACAAGCCAAAATCGAGGCCGATTGCCAGAAGGCCGGTGGCAGGTGGGATTCCAAGATGAACATGTGCATGGAGAAGAAGCAGTAAAGACACACCGGTCTAACGCAGAAGCGGTGGCGTCGGCTTCGGTCGGCGCACCTCACCCCTGGCCGCTTGCCACTTGGTGAAAATCACGCCACCCTCTGTTACTTAAGGATGTCGAAATCCAACAGGGGTGAACCATGGGTATTTTCGATAAAATCAAGTCAGCAATTTTTGGACAGTCCGCAAAAGCGGAAACCGCGGCGCCTTCAGCGTCAACAGCGCCGCAAGCGTCGCCAGCTCCGTCAGGCACTATGACAAGAACCGGACCGGCTCCAGAGGGTCCGAAGGTTGAGTGGTCGGCGCCTGTCGATGTCAAAGCCGTGCTCAGCGGGGTTGCTAAAAGCAAAAAGCAGAAGCTCAACTACGATAAGTCGATTGTTGATTTGTTGAAGCTGCTGGACCTCGACAGTAGTCTTACCGCTCGACAGGAACTTGCCAAGGAACTTGGCTATTCGGGGAACACAAAGGGCTCATCGAAAATGAATGTTTGGCTCCACAAGGAGGTCATGCGCCAGCTCGCCGCCAATGGTGGAAAAGTTCCGAAGACATGGATGGCGTAGGGCGCCACTCGGTCCAAGCGACTCGCATAGCGAGCAACATCGCCAAGCTGCCAACCCTACTCAGCAAAGTGGACTGAAGCATCGGCCTTGCGGCTGAGTGCAACTCGTGCCATACGCCGCGCGTTCAGCTGATAAGTTGCGTTCTACAACGCCCTCCAAGCCAGACGCTTTGGGGGGCGTTTGTTTGTGGGGTTGATTGTGTCCCAGGTTTGTAAGTGCGCCAGAAAAGCCTTTAGCCTCAGTAGGCGCCGATAGGAAGGTTTGTAACTGCAAGCCGTTGAATTTCCTTGGCCAGGACATTCCCTTCGGGCTCACCAAAAATTAGGTGGTAGGCTAACAGGGAGGCTAACGCCCTTTCCCCTTCGGCCTTGGGAAGATGCTGCCATTCTCCCCCAACTCAATCCCAGCCTTCGCCAGCGCATTCACCACCGCCGTGATGGTGCCACTCTGGCCGCGCACTTGATGTGAGCCGAAGGCTTCCGGGCGCAAGATGATGGTGATGTTGAACCTTCGCGAGTCGCGCTAGCTCGGATTGGTCGCTGCCGCACAGCGCGTCCGGGCAGCGCTAAGGGAACTGACCGAGCCCGCAAGGGTTTTCCCAGCGAGTGGAAACGTTTGCCCGAAGGTATGGGAGGACTCCACCATGTCACGCGCGAAACAAGCTTCAAAACGGAAGCATCGAGCATGCGCCGTGCCGTTGTTGGGAGCCGCCGGTTTGTCGTTGTCGCTGGCGAGCGGCGCATCCGCGGCAACCGACGTGCCCGCAGCAAATATGCCGACGCTGAACACCACCGCCAATGAAATAACGCTTGCTGAAGAAGAAATCGCCGATGTCAGTCTGGCGACGTTCTATGTCTTCGACAAGGAGAATGTCGGAACATCCGAACCCGGCGTACAACTTGCCGGACACCGGAGACACTGGAGGGGCTGCCACAGAGGCTGCAGAGGCTGCAGAGGCTGCAGAGGCTGTCATAGAGGCTGCGGCTGCGGCGGTTGGTGGGGAGGTTGCGGTTGCGGCGGCTGCGGCTGTGGAGGCTGCTTTGGGATCGGGTTCAGATGGGGCTATTGAATAGCCCCCCACGCCAAGGTGGTCGGTGTTTGGATCGACTTCTAGGTCAATTCGATGTTGGCTTTAATGGGCGTCGGCTTCGGTCGGCGCTCGGCGTTTATGGCTTCTTAAATGAGCAATAAGGTCTGCCCCTACTGCAACGGCCCCCTAATGGAAATCGATCACTATGGTGAGGTGCTGGTCGGCTGCATCAACTGCAATCGCTGGGGTCACCCCGGCGACGACCTACTCATCATGGAGCTTATGGAAAGCGACCTTGAAGCGCTGAAAGGGATTGAAGGCGACAGCGGCTAAACAGCGCCACAAACCATTTAAGGCTAAAGCCGCTTCCCCTTCGGTACCAGCCGCAAGCCATCGTCTAGCACATCGACGCCAGCCCCAATCTTATGTGTGAACCTATACGCTTCGCGCGATCCTCTCCCGTTATGGTGTTTTAGTTTCGCCTGTTGCCGGTGCTTGGGTGCTTGGCGGCGTGATAGCCGGTGCGTGCGTGGTGACCGGTGCTTGAGAGCTGGGCTGCGTGGCGAAAATGGAGCGGGTATCGATTATTCCCGCGCCAAGTAGGGCAAGGGCCATAAGCACACATACAAACACGATACCCATTATTACGTAATTATCATTGAAGGGGGTGCGGGTTTCGCGGGTGTCTCTAGGTAGGGGTCTATCAGGCATGATGCGCCTCCATGTCCCCGTCTAGACGCATTGTACAACCAATCCGCCCCCTCAGCCGGGGGTTTTTTCTTCATGCCATGTCTCGTTTCGCCTCGCCGCGCCCACAGTGAGTAGCAGCAAGCGCGTTAGGGTGCGGGGGTGTGCGGGTGGCTGTTCCAGTGCCGCGCCTGGTAATCTCGACGGATAGTTTTTGTAGCTGCCGCTGCAAGTGTGTCAGCAAGCCTAAACCGCGCGAGCTACTCTCGGACTCATGATCGGCTTCTGTTTGGCGGCGGCTTGCAACTCCTGTCGTTCGCGAAGCCAGTTAAAATAGTCTGCTACCTCGCGCGTGTTCTTTTGAATCGCTAGCGTCGCTAAAACCATGCGACCGATCCCAACGAGCAGAAGTACCAATATCAAAAACGCTAGGATATCCATCGATCCCCCCGTTTACAGTTGGCGAGCGTGTTTTCAAGGTTCCGAGCCTATGTCGTACTCGCCTGCTCGCGCTATCCGAACAAAGCTCGCAAGCACGACATAGAGCACCAATCCCACAAACACGGTAACGTCTCGAACCTTTAGCGATCATGCCTCATCACTGACGCACTTTACGCCAACGCTGGTCGATCGCGCTGGTTTCCGCCCGTGATCAGATATCATGCCCGCTGTGGCCTAGGAGCAACAAAGCTGGGCTGGTGTCCCGGCGCGTCCGCTCGCGACTGTACTTTCGCAGTTTGCATAGGATGTTTCGGGGCCACAACCTGACCGGCAAGCGCCACGGCGCTTACCGTCGCCCCTAGCCATTGCCGCTGCGGGCAAGCAAAAAGGAGAGGGAACCGGATTGCTCCAATTCCCTCTGACGATCCTCGTCGTCCCAAAGCTCGACGGAATACGGAAGGTCGAAAGGGTGCGACCAAGAAGCTGGGAATTGGAGGGTTGTCTCAAGGGAAGTGGCTCTTAGGTAGTTGATGTGATGGATCTCCTTGCCATCACAGGTTCCCCCAAGCAAGGAACCGGGGAGAGGTCCGGGACCGTCGCCCCCCAGCCTCTCCCTTTTTCTCACTTACTCCCGCATACGTTGGCTTCAGCGGCACGCGACCGAACATGGATAAACACGGACCTACCGCCGCCTGGGCGTCGGCTTTAGGCTGACGCCCCTTCTTTTCGTTGCTACTGCTATCAACGATTCAGAATTTCCAATGGCGTCGATCTTGTCGCAAGCGCTAAGTCCGCCAAGAGCTTGGCGTGCGTGCGTGCGAACTGCGTTACGCTCACTGACGGGCGGATCCTGGCAGATCAAGTTTGACGCTGACTCAGCCAGGGGGCGACGCGCAAACGCGGTATTACACCGTACACGGATCAAAAGCCGATGCCGAGGCGGCGCTTGTTGAAAAGATACACGCCGCGGAACAAGGGCGCGCTACCAGACCCAACGCGGGCGACCGTGCAGGCGTATATAGATGACTATTTGGAATTGCTTGACCGTCTCGCCGAAAACGCGGGAGAGATACGCAGAGCTTGCCGGAATCAAATCGTCCCCCATCTCGGCCACCATAAGCTGACTGCGCTAAAGGCGGAACACGTCGAGCGATGGCACGCCGCACTAGCCGCCAAGGGACTGGCACCGCGCACCATAGGACACGCTCACCGCCTGTTGAGGCGGGCTAAAGCGCGGCGTCCGTTTTAAGAAGCTCGCCGAGAATGTCGCGAGTTTGTGCAACCCGCCGAAGGTCGAATCCGAACTGGAGATATTGACCGCCGAGCACGTCTCTGCCGCGCTTGCTGCGCTCAAAGGCCACAACCTCTACCCCATCGTTGCGCTTGCACTGTCGACCGGCGCTAGGCGCGGCGAGCTTCTAGCATTGCGCTGGAGTGACTTTGACGCAGCGCGCGGCGTGCTTCGTGTAGAGCGTAGCCTGGAAGAAACGCGAGCAGGCGGGCTACGGACCAAGCCGCCAAAGACGAAACGCGGCGTAAGGAGCATCGGGCTATCGTCTGATGCCGTCGCCATGCTGGAGGCTCATCGGAAGAGCGGTATTGAGACCCGACTTGCTATCGGCCAAGGCGGTCGACCGACGCTAATCTTCGGCAGCCTTGAAGATGCGCTCCAATCGCCGAACAACCTAACTCGCGCTTGGCACCGCGCGCTAAAGGTGGCGGGGCTTCCGAAGGTCTCCTTTCACTCTCTGCGGCACTACCACGCAAGCGCCCTACTCCGCGCCGGAGTCGACGTGCTTACCGTCAGCCGACGACTAGGCCACAGCAACGCGGCGATAACCTTGAACACCTACGGCCATGCAATTGAAGGTGCCGACGCCGCTGCGGCGTTAGCGATAGAGGGAATGCTCAAATAATGAAAGAGACCGAGGCGGAGATGCGGCAGAGGCTCGCCGGGTTGAGTGAGCATATCCGGCAGCTACGGAAAGAGTTGAGGGACGCTGAGAAAAAGCACGAGAGCCTCTCTAGTCGTCTCTATGAGAGTGAGAACGAGACCGCCGAACGGGGGTTCGCGGAGTGGTGCGGCTTCACCGTCAAGGAGTGGCGGAAGCTGTCGGACCATGAGCGGTCGGACGGCTGCGCTAGGTATTGGGCGGCAGAGCGAGCCGCTGCCCGTGTCGGGCGTGGGCGTGCCCGTGTCCGTCACAAATCTCGCGCCGAGAAGCTCCAGCGCATGACGGTCGCCAATGGCTGCACCGAGCACGAGGCAAGGATGGCTGCGGAGAAGCTTAGGATAATGGGATGGGGGGATAAATAGACCCCCCTGGGGGCAAACCCGGGGGCAGGACACGGTTTGTACTCCTGCCCCTCGCCTGCTAAGCGTTGAGTTTCCTAGATCGGATGGGTGGCCGAGTGGTTGAAGGCACCGGTCTTGAAAACCGGCAGGCGCGTAAGCGTCTCGAGGGTTCGAATCCCTCCCCATCCGCCAACAATTACACTAAAACCTTGTATATATTTACTATTCTCGATTTATTTCTCATCATCCCCCTCGTCTGCCCACATTATTTTCACTGATGGCGGGCCAGTTTTTGATGAAGGATTTCGCACCGGCCGAGAGTTCGTACCTCCCGACCGGCACTTGCCAAAGCAACCCTGTGGAGGACTGCCGTAACCAAATCACCCCATACCATTATTCCTGCGTTGGACACGCGCGCCTCCCGGACTCCTAGGCATGTGGCACGCAGGTTGCGGTCGTTCTCTGCCCGAACCGGCTGACAACCGAGGGATCGTTCGCCTCTCCGATGCCTGTACCCCAAGTGCCCTGGCTGTAAGCGCGCGCATAGTCTTTACGCATGGTCTCCTCGGCTTTTAGGCAGGCATCGAGGCTATCGAACAAAAGGTTTGTCTCGACCGGATGCGTACCGAAAACCAAAACAAAGAGCATCCACTTCATTACTTCCTCCCTTGGAAAAAATGTTCTGGGACTTCCAACTCCGGGGTTCACCTAGAACGGGGTCACTCGCACTTCTTTTTTCTAAAAGCGATACGGACCTGTTGACTTATGACCTCAGTGCTTGGAGTGTTGAAACGCTGCTTGGATGAGTGTCATGTCTGTCGTCAGCGGACCAGTAAGCGCGATCTTTCTGATCTTAGTTGCCACTTCGATGGCGGTCGTAGTGTCGATGATCGTCTTGGCCCTGTTTGATAGTGCCTATAAGAAAAAGCGTCCGGCCGCGAAAGACGAGCGCCACAAAGCCTCAGAGTTGCCTGAGCGCATGACGGTCACAAGCAGGGCGAAACCCAAAAGCTTTGCTGCCCTCAGACACCCTAGCAAGGTACGGCACCAGTCGGGTTGCGGTCCTCAAACTCAGAGAGTTAGAAACTTCATATAGTTGTGTGCAGTGTCGTCCCCGAAAGCCCTATGTCTATCGTAACAACAACCCGCCTTCGTTTCATCGAACCCCAACTCGCTTCTCCGGTCGATCAGCCACCCGAGGGCAAGCACTGGATTCACGAGATCAAACACGATGGATACCGCTCCCAGCTCGTGATCGAGGGGGGAAGGGCGCGAGTCTATACCCGCAACGGCTATGACTGGAGCGACCGCTATCCAGGCATCGTTCGCGCCGCTTCTAATCTTCGCTGTAGGTCAGCAATCATAGACGGCGAGGCGATCGTCCAAGATGGAAATGGTTCATCGGACTTTGATGCGCTGCCCACGTCCATTCAATCGCGCTCTAACAACATCATTCTTTGTGCCTTCGATCTCCTCCATCTCAATGGCGTCGATCTCCGCCAGCAAATCCTCTTGGATCGTCGATCCGAGTTGAGCCACCTGCTCGGAGGCGATCCCACCAGCCGCATTCAGTTTAGCGAGGAGTTCATCGGTTCAGGTGCCGCGTTCTTCAAGGCCTGCGCTGACAATAACCTAGAGGGCGTTGCCTCTAAGCTGATCATTTCTCCCTATCGCAGCGGACGGACCAAGACGTGGCTAACGACCAAATGCTTCACTGAATCGACGTTTGTGGTGATCGGCACGGATAGCGATCGAAAGACCGGCGCAGTACGCGCTCTTCTAGCTCCCACCGATAGCGATGGCTTGAGCTATGTAGGGGCGGCATACATTGCTCTCGGTGGCGACGAGCGAAAAGCGTTCTTCGCCGAGTTGGAACGGCTCACCACATCCTGGGCGGCGTTTAAGTCCTCGCGGCCAAGCGATGTAAAATGGTGCAAGCCCAGGCTTAGGGTCCGCGTGAAACATCTGGCTGGAGGCAAGCACCTTCGGCACGCCACCATAAGAGGCTTCTCTCACTCCTAGCCGGCGTTTGCCGCCCTTATCCTGTCAACGAGCGAGGGTTGCGGATTCTCCAACGTCACCACTTTGTCCATGACGCCGGACTCGAATTGCATGAGCTTTTTGATCATGGCCAGAGTTTCTGAGAGATCGGCTATGCGCGCATCCCGCTCCTGCTGAAGCTGTCGCACTGCATTCTCAAAATGGGCATGCGAACTCCTGATCTGCTCTTGGACAACATTGGCACGTTCTTCTAGATCACTACGGATATCCCTCATGAGGCGATCCCCGTTTTCCTACTGTTGTAAGAGGCTTTAGGTTGAGTGGGACCTATGGCGAGCTTGTGGCTAGGCGCATGTTTCTGGCGGAAAACTTGTTACGAGAAAGCTGCACGTCGTGTTCCACACCCCCATGCTGAGGAACAGTTGCCCACCCCAGTGCCGTTACCGGTGATAAGTAACCCTTCTACATCGCTCGAACAGCGCAGCGTGCCTGCTTTCAAGCGTCGCACGCCCAAAAAATGACGCAGAAGTACCAAAAGGCTGAAGTCTGACGGTCGTGCCAACCTTCCTTGGAGGAAGTGCTGGCGGTATGTCAGGGCCACGAGCCCGGTATGCCTAACCTCAGCGTATCTTCTGCGCATAGGGACGGGGAAGCGTGATAGCAAACACGTCGGAAGACCGCCCTTTGCGACCGGAAATTCAGGGCCTTCGGGCAATCGCGGTCTCGGCGGTCATTTGCTTTCACATCTGGCCGGTTCTGCTCCAAGGAGGCTATGTCGGGGTCGACATCTTCTTTGTGATTTCGGGCTATCTCATCACCGGAGGTCTTTTCCGTGAAGCCTGTTCGGACGGGACTATTTCGCTACTTAGGTTCTATGCGCGCCGGGTAAGGAGACTACTCCCGGCCGCAGCGCTGGTCCTGATAGTTGTCGCCTCCGCAACTTCGCTGCTTCCAGAAACCCGATGGGAGGAGACATCATTCGAGATTGCGGCCAGCTCCATCTTTCTGGAGAACTGGGCGCTGGTGTGGCTCGCGACGGACTACCTGAGTTCAGAGAATGCCGCCAGCCCTGTCCAGCACTATTGGTCGCTTTCAGTGGAGGAGCAGTTCTATTTAGTCTGGCCGATTCTTATCATGGCAGGGGTCATAATCGCGCGGCGTCTTGACTGGTCCCTGCGATTCACTCTCGCAGTGGCTCTTAGCGCAACTTTCGCTGCCTCCTTGACCTGCTCAGTAATTCTCACTGCCTCTGAGCCCGAGGGTGCCTACTTCCTACTACCCGTATCTGGGAGTTGGCTCTGGGAGGTCTGCTCGCCCTATGCCAGGGACTTTGGCGCCCTGGGGAGACACTACGCGCGATCGCGGGTATCACGGGGCTGGCCGCCGTGATCGCTGCCGCCGTCCTGTTCTCACCTCACACCGCGTTTACCAACGCCGGGCATCGGCCCCGATAATAACCAGCGCCGCACCGATTGTGGCCATTAGTGCGGGATCAAGGAGGACCCCGTAGAACACTATCAGCGGCCAATGCCAGAGATAGATCGAATAGGACCGGTCGCCGAGGTACTGAAAAAGCCGGGGCTTCAGAAGCGTGTAGGAAGATAGCCCGTCGCCCCAATTAAGGTTGCGATGAGCTAAAGCTGCAACGAAGGCCCCTACCCCCCGCAGGCTGACCGCTCATTGTTGGCCCGGAGCGCATCAATGACCTCCCGTAGCTGTTCAATTTCATCGAAGTCAGTTGCCACTGTGTATGTCGGTGGTTCCTTCATGCAGCCTCCGCAAGAGGTAATGGCTTCGCCCTTCGATCCAGGCACCCCGGAAGCTTTGGGTAGCCATCCTCATAGCGGGTAGTCATCGCCTTGTAGAGCGCCTGGCGTCGGACCCCGGCGATAGGACGGTCCTGGCCACACCAGCGTAGGCTTATCCCGACCACAAAAGAGCGCTTTGCAGGGTATTGTTTCTATTGAGGAAAAATGCGTATTTCGGAAGCTTCTAGCAAAAGGGAACGGCCATGCCACAGTCACCCTGCCAGAAGAAGGTCTTCGAGGATGTATTCAAAGAGAGGCGCTATCAGGAGCGTCAATGGGGCGATGTCGATGATACCCTGAACACCCCATGGATGTGGTGCGCGTATATCTGTAGCTACGCGACCAAGTGGATGCAAAATCCACATCGCTGGACGCGAGAGGACACCGAAGAATTCTACGACAGGATGATCCAGACAAGCGCTATCGCGGCTGCTGCCGCTGAGAGCATCCTTCGCCAAAGAGAAGCCCACGGCAAGACCTTTTACGAAGGCGCTGCTCCACCCAAGCAATAAGGCTCGGCACCCACCCCAAGGCGACCCTGAGGCTGCGTCTGATGCCCCCAGATCGAGCTGCCAAGCATGTTGCGGTGCACTTGGCAAAAGTGCATGGGAGGTCTCTGCCCCCTCTATCCCATCCCGGCTTTTTTGCTAATGTTGCCGGCCGTCGGGGGGGGGATTTGCGTCATGGAGTCAAGGGAACGCGGCATCGTGCTTGCCCATCCTATCGTCAAAGCCGCTTCCATTCTCTCGGTCATCGCTCTCATGGGCACCACCTTCGCCGAGGAGGAGAAGAAACCCTCCCCGTGTACCGAGGACGCGGTCATCTTGTTCGATGCGTCTGGGTCGATGTCAGGCAATCAGACCCTCGGCATTCCGAACTCGCGGGCCCGCATCGACGAGGCGCGTGCCGCGCTCGCCACGGTAGTGCCGAACGCCACCAAGTTCCGCAAGGTCGGGCTCGTGACGTATGGGCCGGGCCCCTACAACCAGTGCAACGTCAAGCTTGAGTTCAAGCCAGTGGCCAATGCGGCCTTCCCCATCATGAGCGTCGTGAACTCACTCGTGCCTGCCGGGCGAACGCCGCTGACCCAGGGGATCGAAACGGCGGCGGAGGCACTCGACTTCCGGTCCAAGCCCGGCGTCGTGGTCGTCATCACCGATGGCGAAGAGACTTGCGGCCGGTCGCCTTGCGATCTTGCCAAGCAGCTTCATGCCGTGGGATACAAGCTGACCGTTCACGTGATCGCCTTCCGTTATAGCGGCTTCTCCTGGACGGGAACGGGCAGCGTGATGGATCTCATGTGCGTGGCCAAGGAGAATGGCGGCCTTTACATCAAGGCCAACAGCGAGGAAGAGCTAATCGAGGCGCTGGAGAAGACGCTCGACTGCCCGATGGTGTCGCAAGCGCCGCTCAAGGGGGTCATACGCTGAGTCTCTATAAAATATTAAATACTATCGGAGACTGACGCCTTAGGCGGTCTGAATCGGGCCGCCGACGAGCCATGACACCGTATTCGCACGGTCGCTGCGCGGGCGGGGAGCGATCAGCGTCACGGCGCGAGGCCGTTCCACCCTCACCAGCTCAAGCGCAGGCGCCGTCCAGTGCTCGGGCGCCTTCAGCGGCGGCGGCAAGACCGTCGCCTCATTGCCGAAGGCTTCGGCAAGCTGCGCTTCGGTCAGGTTGCGTGCCTTCGACAGGTTCGCGCCGTAGAGATTGGCGCCGGCAAGTCTGGCTCCAGCGAAATCGGCATGATCGAGCAGCGCTTCGCTGAGATCGGCATTGGCAAGATTGGCGCGGTCGAGCCGCGCATCGGTGAGATCGGCGCCAGACAGATCGGCGCCATCGAGATTGGCGCCAGTCAGCGTGGCAAACCGCAACGATGCCCGCCTCAGCCGCGCCGAAGCTAGGTTGATCGGGCCGCCATTGACTTGGCCCATCTGGCGCTCGCTGACGCTTAAGAAAATTCGGGTCAGATTGGGGACGACGGAGGGGTGTTGGCGCCGCCAAGCGTTCCACGCTCGCGGTCCACGACGCAAAAGGTGCACATGGTTAGAATCTGCTGACACGCCACTCACGCTACGGGGATACAAACTACCGCCTGCTCATCACCCTAATTCACGTGCGGGGATTTCAGCAAGCGTCTTGCGCGGTATTTGAAGGCGCCTTTGCAAAATTGATCGCGCGGCGACGGCAATGACAGATTTGCAGTCGCAAAAAAGTCAGGGCCGGAGGAGCATCCCCGGCCCTGATCTGTGGCCACGCCGCTTGCTAGTAGCGATAGCGATAAGGTCGGCCCCAGCCGTAACCCCGCCCGTACCCGTAGTATGGACGGTAATAAGGACGGTAGTAGCCGTAAGGTCGATAGTAGGGCCGGTAGTAAGGGCGATAGCCGTACCAACGGCGCCCGTAATAACCGACCTTTTCAAGCGCGGGTGACACCGTGTCGGGACGGTCGAGAGACAGCGCCGGCATGGCGGCGTCGACGTGGCTGGACGGAGCCAGCAGAACAGCGCTCAACAGAGCGGCGCCAACGATAATGGGGAGGTGTCGCATTCAAGGCTCCTCGATCAGACTCCCTCGGCTGACTCCGATCCTAGGCATCCCCTCGCCTGCTCGCACATCACAAGCAAGTGACCGGTGGTTCAGCAAATTGCCGCGGTCCCCTGCTAGCTCATACTTTGGCAGGGTTGGGCGATCTCTCCTTGATTTCCAAGGGAGGAGCCGGGAGAGTTGCAACGTAAGCGCGAAGGCAAGGGGTTGGTCATGCAGCTCGAAGTGGTCAAGGACTATTACGGGAAACAGCTCAAGAGCTCGAAGGATCTGAAGACTTCGGCGTGTTGCGACGGCTCGGAGTTACCCGCTCATTTGCAGCCGCTGCTCGCCAATGTTCATCCCGAGGTCGCCGCCAAATATTACGGCTGCGGCATCGTCGTTCCGGCCGAGCTCAAGGGCCGCCGCGTGCTCGATCTCGGCTCAGGCTCGGGTCGGGACACCTATATCCTGGCGCAGCTTGTAGGTAGACCCGGCGAGGTCGTCGGCGTTGACATGACGGATGAGCAGCTCGCCACCGCCAACAACCATCTTGCCTGGCAGCAGGAGCGCTTTGGTTATGCGCGCAGCAACGTGCGCTTCATAAAGGGCTATATCGAGAAGCTCGATGAGCTCGATCTCGCGCCGGAAAGCTTCGACGTCATCGTCTCGAACTGCGTGATCAATCTCTCGGTCGACAAGCAAGCGGTGTTTCGCGGTGCGCATCAACTCTTGAAGCCGGGGGGCGAGCTCTATTTCTCCGATGTCTATTGTGATCGGCGGTTGTCCGATCATGTCAGGGCCGACCCTGTGCTCTATGGCGAATGCCTCGGCGGCGCGCTTTACTGGAACGACTTCCTGCCAATTGCCAAAGAGGCGGGGTTCCTCGACCCTCGCCTCGTGACCAGCAAGCCGATCGGCATCACCAATGAGGCGGTGAAACAGAAGCTTGGGCTCGCGAAGTTCTTCTCGGCCACCTATCGCCTGTTCAAGCTCGACGACCTCGAGACGGCCTGCGAGGATTACGGCCAAGCGGTCGTCTATAAAGGCAGCTTCGCCGATCAGCCTGAAGCCTTCGAGCTCGACGGCCATCACCTCATCGAGCGGGGCAAGGTCTTTCCAGTATGCGGCAACACCTGGCGCATGCTGGCCGACACGCGCTTCCAGCCGCATTTCGATTTCATCGGCGATTTTTCCACTCATTACGGGATCTTCCCTGGCTGCGGCACGTCGATCCCCTTCGCTTCCGGCGAAACGTCGAAGGCGAGCAGCGGAGGCTGTTGCTGAGATCAGCGTCCGGCGTCGGGGGAAACATGGAGGACTTCAATCTCGCGCGCCGTTTGACCGGCTGAGGGCCTCGGCACGGCGTTGCTGGTTGCCGCAGTCATCGGCTCAGGCATCATGGCGGCAAAGCTGTCGGGCGGGAACGATGCGCTGGCGCTTCTGTGCAACACGCTTGCGACCGGCGCCATCCTCGTCGTGATCATCACCATCTTCGCGCCTGTGTCGGGCGCGCATTTCAATCCGGTGGTGTCCCTGGTAATCGCAATCAGGGGCGAGCTCGGCGCGCGCGACGCGCTTGCCTATATCCTCGTTCAGATCGTTGGCGGTTGTCTCGGCGCCCTCTTCGCCCATCTGATGTTCGGGCTCGACCCGCTTCAGCTCAGCACCACGGGGCGCACTGGCTTTCCGCAATGGCTCGCCGAGTTCATCGCCACCTTCGGGCTTCTGCTCACTATTCTCGGATGCGTGCACTTCAAGCCTGATGCGGTCGCGTTTGCCGTCGGTTTCTACATCACCTCGGCCTATTGGTTCACGGCGTCGACGTCGTTCGCCAATCCCGCCGTGACCATCGCGCGCTCGCTGAGCGATACCTTCGCCGGCATCGCGCCGTCGGACGTATCGGGATTCATCGTGGCGCAGATCCTGGGAGCGCTGGCGGCGGGCGCGCTCGGCGGCTGGCTGTTTGCCAAGGCTCGCAGACCCTGAAAAGCGAAGAGCCGCCCGAAGGCGGCTCTTACTAGCATAGCGCCTATCCCTAAACGTCAACCGCCGATGCGTGCAGTCCCGGAGCGGCCATCATTGCGCACCCACGTCACCTTGGTGCCGTTGAGGGTGAGCTTGTAGCAATAGGACACGCCGTCCATCCAACTCGTCCACTTTTGGCAAAGCTGGTCGTTCTCGACCCACCACTTGCCGCGGTCGGAGGAGCCATCGCCACGCGAGAAGCTCGCGGCGACAGTGCCCATGGTGCCCTTCATGCGGCCGTTGGCCGAATAGACGATGGGCAGCTCGAAACCGGAAACGTTGAGGTAAACGGTCTTGCCGCTGATGGCCGCGCGCAGCTCGTCGCCGGCGAGTGAAATGGTTTCGGCAGAAGCAGAAAGCGCCGGTAGGGCGACGCCTGCTGCCAACATGAGTGCTCCGATTTTCATGACTTCCCCTTGTTTTTCTAGCAACGCATGAGGCACCAATTGCGCCGCGCAAAAGCGGTCAATTTGCGGCTCGCCCGGGGAAGTTAGATGGCAAAGTTTGGTTACTTATCGATCACCTCTCCTCGGCCGGCTTTGCTGGCTTGGACTTGCGGCGGTTGCGCATGGCGATGACGTTGACCGCCTCGACCGCGGCGGAGAACGCCATGGCGAAGTAGAGATAGGCGCGCGGAATGTGGAAGTGGAAGCCGTCGGCGATCAGCGCCGCCCCGATCAACAGCAAAAAGGACAGCGCGAGCATTTTCGTCGTCGGATGGCGCTCTATGAAGGCAGCCACAGGCTCCGAGGCGAAGTACATCACCAGGATGGCAACGGCAACGGCGGCGATCATCACCTCGACATGATCGGCCATGCCGACGGCGGTGATGATCGAATCGACCGAAAACACGAGATCGATCAGTGCAATCTGAATGATCGCCGAGGTCATGGTGTTAGCGGCGGCCGAGCCGGACAACTCGTCGTGGTTCCCCTCGATGTCCTGATGCATTTCGCGCGTGCCCTTCACGAGTAGGAACAGGCCGCCGGCAATGAGCACCAAGTCGCGCCAGGAAAAATCATACGCGCCGATAGAGAAAATCGGCGTGGTCATATGAATGAACCAGGTGATGCCGCCGAGCATGATGACGCGGAAAATCAGCGCGAGCGACAGGCCGATGCGCCGCGCCCACAGGCGCTGGTCCGGCGCCATGCGCGAGACCATGACCGAGATGAACACGACGTTGTCGATGCCGAGCACGATCTCCATCGCGCTCAAAGCAAGGAAGCTCGCCCAGATATGAGGATCGGTCAGCCACTCAAGCATAAGTCTATTTCCGCAAATTCCGTCTTGGTGGGATTAAGCGCCCCGCCCCTAGATCAGGTCTAATAGCGTAGAGGTCAAGGGGGCGTTCCGCGCTCAGACCGTACGGTCACGATGCCTTCTTTTGGCCCAGCGAATGAATGGCACCGAGCCCAGTAAGGCATAAGGCGGTTGCCGCCAGAAGCGCCTTCACCCAGAGCGGCGAGGGAAAGGGATTAGCGACCGAGCCGATTGCCGCCACGAGCCACAGGCCGGTGACAGCCACGCTGAAGCTGCGCAGTCTCGCCACGCGAAACGGGTGCAGGCAGAGGATCGGCACGAAGGTCAAGACGACCAACACCATGACGATGGCGAGCGAGACAAAGGGCGGCGGCATGAAGGCGAAGAGATAGAGGCAGACGACATTCCAGATGACGGGGAAACCAACGAAATATCCGTCCTTGGTCTTACTGTCCTGATCGGCCATATGGAACAGGCTTGACATTATCACGGCGATCCCCGCGGGAAGCCGATACGCCTCTGGCAAGAGATCAGCTTGGCTCAAGGCGAAGGCGGGGACCGCGGCGTAGGTCAGAAAATCGACGATCAGATCGAGCCGCTTGCCGCTCCAGCGCGGCAGCACGCGCGTGACGCCAACGTGGCGAGCGAGCGGGCCGTCAATCGTGTCGACGATCAGCGCAACGCCTAGCCAGATGAACATCAACTGCCAGTCGCCGCGCGAAGCGGCGATGAGCGCAAGCAGCGCCAAGGCAGCGCCAGTCGCGGTGAGAAAATGAATTGCTGCAGCGCTGAGACGCTCAATCATGCTACCTCCCCTACCACGCGCGCAGGATGCAAGGTGTGATGAAAGTTCCCGATGATGGGACAGGTGTCGCGGCGGAGGAGCGAGATCTTAGAAGTGACGCTTGACCTTGCCGAGCACGGTAAGGTCTTCATTGTCTTCCTGTAGCGGGGTTGCCTGCTGCAGCTCCATGGGCTGCTGGCTGTAGAGCAGCTCCAGACCGAAATCCATCTTTGGCAAGATACTGAAGCCTAGCACCTTCGCTCCGCTCTTCTCAGCAGGTTGGGCGGAGGCGGGAGCGGTTGCAGGCGTTTGCATCTGCATGGCCGGACCTTTGCTGGCGTCAGGTGCGACCGAGAGAATTTCGGGCGGGGCTTCAGGAGTTTCCTGGAAGGCGAGTGCTGGCCCTGACCCGACCAACAGGGCAGCGGTTACGCCGGCCGCAAGCGCAACTTTCCGCATGGTCTACTCTCCGCTTGGGCTCTGCGATTTCAAGCGGGGCGCATGTGCGGTTAAGTAGCTGTTAATGTTGGAGAATTTGGTGAGCTCAGCCAATCTCTGTGGCCACACAGCCACAGATTGAGGGCAATGCACAGCGCGGAAAAAAGATCACCCCAAAGGGGCGGTCTCGGTTGTCCAGCTTAGAAGGGCTGCGACTTAGAAGTAGAGGCGCCCGCCTGCGTAGAACAGGTCGAAATCGCCGATCGATTCGTCGCCCGGGGGAGCGGCCCTTTAGGTGGGATTGGGAAACGATAGTTGAATGTGGGTGTATCTCCTTGGTCGTTCCTCAGGGAATTAGAACTGGATCCGACCACCCATGAAGAACACGTCGAAATCGTCGAGGGTTATGGGAACGTTCTTGAGTTTCCCGGTGGAAGAGAACGAGGGATCTCGGGTGACAAGTTTGACCTCGGGCTCGATGTGCTGGTAGGCCGCATAGAGATTGAGCGCCGAGGAATCGATCGCCTGATCGATGGCGAGATACCATTTGGTGGTCTCCGAGCTGGTGATCTCGGTCTTGAACGGAATGCCTGGGAACGCCCCGGCGGAGACTTCACCATCCCACACCGCGTAGGACGAAATTGTGCCCGACAATGCCGAGGACACCGTGGTCCGCGTGAAGCCGCCGAGGCCGTCCTGGTCCTGGGTATAGCCGCCCCAGATGGTGGTCGCGCCCAACGAACCAGGACCAACTCCATTCCATACAAACTCGCGACTGATACCACCTGCGATGTCCCAGGCATGCATGACCGGCGGAGCCTTGCCGGTAAACACGCCCTCGGCGCCGATATCGTCATTCTCGGAGTTGCTGTTGGCGGCCCAGACGAACAGGCCGGTTGGCTTATGAATGACAGAAGCAGAGCCAGCCCATTCCTTGAAGTCGCGCTTGAATCCCTGGAAGAACACGCCTCCGCCGCCGTTTTGCACCAGCTCATCGGTGAAACCTTCATAGGCGTAGCCCGCGCCGACCTTCCAGTTGTCCCATTCCTTCTGGAAGCGCAAGGATGCGGACCAGATATCGTCCTCGCCCCAGGACGCGCTGCCGATGAAGCCCCACCACTCGGGCGTATCGTAGCGAACTTCGTTGCGGCGGGTGGAACAGTCGAAGGCCGAGCTGCTGGTCGAATAGCAACGGCCGATATCTTGGAAACGCGGGGTGGAACTGGAGAACGCCTCGGCGTTGTTGAAGCCCTTCTGTCTCAGGAAGAAGCTCCAGTTCATGTAGAAGTCGGCATGCATGGTCTGATCGAGACCCTTGATAACAATGGTATCCTTGGTGATGTTGTCCTTCGCCATCTCCTGCAGTCCGAGCCAGACTTTGCCGTAGGTCTTGCTTTCCAACGAAATGGCGGACTTGCGGACTCTCAACAGACCGTTGTCGGTGTTGTCATTGAACTGGTTGACGAACCGGCTCTGATTGCCGGTGTCTTCGATCTCGATCACGAAGCCGCTCGACCAGTCGTCGCTGATCTTTCCCTTGCCCCTGATGCCGAAGCGGTCGGTGTTGTAGGAGCTGTTCAGCGAATAGACGTTGCTCTCGGCGCCATCGTTCCAGAAATTGATCACTCGGTTCACTCGGCCATATAGCTCGACCTTGACCTTCTTGTTGCCCTTGCGAACCGTGGTCGCTTCGAGCTCGGCCACGCGTTCCTCAATATCGGCGCAGCAATCGCCACCCAGATCTGCCGCCTCGACGGGCAGGTGCGAAAACGCACCGATCAGTGCGGTGGCAGCCGTCGCCACAAGGGCACGATGGCCCAAACTCAGTCCCCCAAACATATTGCAGTCCCCCTGTTATTCAGAATCGGACTTCGTGCCCGTCTCACGAAAACTCTATCAATCGAGTCGTGATTGGCAATAAGGCTGGATTTCTTTGTTTCGCGAGTCGGTAGAACGAGTTTTCCGAAGGGTGGCCACGTCGGGATGAAAATGGCGAACACCGCCGTTCTGACCTCTCTGTGACATAAATATCGCTGCCCGCCGATCTTGATACGGCTGTGGATATAAGATCATTAGGGACAACGGGTTTCACCCAGCCTTGGCTGCCAAATCCCACTCCCGATTTGAATCACCGAGAGGACGTCTTGGCTGAAGCGAAGAACATCGACATTGCCGTGGTCGGAGCTGGGCCTGCGGGGATCGCCGCGGCGCTCGCGCTTGCCCATGGCGGAGCTTCCGTCGCGCTGATCGGCCTGCCGCCGGCGGCGAGCGCACCACGTGCCCTCGACACGCGCACCGCGGCGCTGCTCAAAAGCTCGATCGATATGTTGAAGGCGCTTGGGCTGTGGGATGCTCTTTTGCCCCATGCCGCGCCGCTGAAAGCGATTAGGATCATCGACGCGTCCGGCAATCTCTTGCGCGCGCCAGACGTCGAGTTCTCGGCGAACGAGCTGGGGCTCGAGGCTTTCGGCCACAACATCGCCAATACCGCGCTGGTCGATGTGCTGTACAGCCAGGCTGCCGCCGCCCTCCCCCTGCTTCAGCCGTCGAATGTCGATCTCATCGCGCTTGCCCCAGACGAGGCGCGGTTGAGCGGCAAACAGGGCTGGCAAATTTCCGCGCGGCTCGTGGTCGGCGCTGATGGGCGCAACTCGATTTGCCGCGAAGCTGCGCATATCCCCGCCTCCGTGCAGCAAGACGAGCAGGCCGCCATCGCAACGAGCTTCACCCATGCCGCGCCGCATCGAGGCGTTTCGATCGAGCTGCACCGAAAGGGCGGCTCTGTGACCACGGTGCCGCTGACGGATGCTTTCTCTTCGAGCGTGATCTGGGTCGGCGAGAGTGCGGAGATCGACGGATTGATGCGTCTAGATGCCAAGGGATTGGAGACCGCGCTCGCCGGGCGGCTTGACGGTCTGTTCGGCCGCATCGGCGAGATCGGCGCTCGCGCGCATTTCCCGGTCACGCGCCTCAACGCTGAGAGTCTGGTGGGGCCGCGCACGGCCCTTGTCGGTGAAGCCGGCCACGTCCTTCCGCCTATCGGCGCGCAGGGCCTTAATCTCGGCTTGCGCGACGTGGCGACACTTGCCGATTGCGTCGGCGCGGCGCTGACGCGGGGCGGCGACCCTGGCAGCGACGAGGTGTTGAGCGCCTACGATCGCGCCCGCAAGCTCGACGTGCTGACCCGCACGCTCGGCATCGATCTGCTGAGCCGCTCGCTGCTTTCCGGCTTTCTGCCAATTCAGGCCGTGCGCGGCGTCGTCTCTTATGGGCTTAACGCTCTGCCGCCACTCCGGCGTCTCGTGATACGCATCGGCATGGAGCCGCCGACGGAGCTGCCGAGCTTGATGCGGCCCCCGTCGCATTGATGGGCCTGCCGCATGTCAAGGCGCCGGCCTGACACTTGACGCTTCGACCTCGATTTGTCACGAGGAGCACTTCACCCCATGCGCGCACCCATCGAGGCACCAGCAAAGCCAATGGCCGATCCGTCTGCCATCTCGCCGCTACGCGACCTGCAATACCGGCTCGAATATGTGGCCTTGCGCATCCTGATCGGTTTCGTGCGGCTCTTCCCCATCGATGCGGCCGGCTCAATCTCGGCGGCGATCTGGCGGCTGGTCGCGCCGCTCAATCGGCGGCACAAGCGCGCGCTCGCTAATCTCGAACGCGCCTTCCCTGACAAGACACCGCAAGAGCGGGAACAGATCGCGCTCCGCATGTGGGGGAATCTCGGCCGCGTCATGGTCGAGACCATGAACATCGATCGCATCCTTAAACAATCCGACCGGCTGCACGTGACCAACGGCCATGTCATCGGCCGCTATAAGGAAAAGATGGGGCCGGTGCTCATCGTCACCATGCATATGGGCAATTGGGAGCTCGGCATGTGGCCGATCATGCTCGCGGGCGTGAAGCCCGCCGGCGTCTATCGCCTGGTCAAGAACCCTTATGTCGACCGCTATCTGCGCGCCCAGCGCAAGGACCTCTACCCTGGAGGGCTGTTCGGCAGCCGCCGCGCCGCGGGCCAGGACGAGGGCCAGAAGACCGCGCGGTTGATCATGGACTATGTGCGTCAGGGCGGGCGGCTCGGCTTCATCTCAGATCTGTACGACGCGCAAGGGGTGGAAGTGCCGTTCTTCGGCTACCCGGCCAAGAGCATGCCGATCGCGGCGATGATCGCGCGGAGGGTCGGCGCCCGCATCTGGATCGGGCGCTGCATCCAAATCGGCAACCGCGCCTGCTTCGATATTAACGTGAATGAGTTGCGTATCCCCCGCACCAACAATCAGGCGGAAGATATCCGCAGCATTACCGCGGCAATCCAGCGGCATTTCGAAGGCTGGATACGCGAAAATCCCGATCAGTTCATGTGGTCAAACCGGCGCTGGTCTTGAGGCCTGCATTAGGCTCATTTGCCGTTGACAGTGCGTTTGCCTCACAGTCTTATCGAATGCAGGGGTCAGGGGGAAAGGTGTCTACGACAGTGTCGATCGTCCGCAGCGCCAAGTTCCAGATTGGCCAGGTGGTGCGCCATCGGGTCTATCCGTTTCGTGGCGTGATTTTCGATATCGATCCGAGCTTCTCGAACACCGAGGAGTGGTATCGCTCGATTCCGCAAGAAGCGCGGCCGGCGAAGGACCAGCCTTTCTATCATCTGCTCGCCGAGAACGCCGACAGCGAGTACATCGCCTATGTCTCGGAGCAGAACCTCGTGCCCGACATTTCCGACGAGCCGCTGCGTCACCCTCAGGTGCCCCAGCTGTTCGAGGATTTGAAGGACGGCATCTTCCGCTTCCGCTTCGTGCAGGAGCACTGATCGAGGCTCGACGGTTCTCTCAGCCTGCAGACAAACAAAAGGCCGCGCTGAAATGGCGCGGCCTTTGTCTTTGTGTGTCGAAGCGCGGCTAAGCCGCCGAGCCTATTGCGGCGGTGCCGCAGGGGCCGCCGGCGCGGCAGGGGCGTTGGGCGCCGGAGCGCCGGTGCCGTCGGCCTGGGCCTGACCACCAGCTGCATCCTTCTTCTGCTGCGCCTCGGCAGCTTTGTTGGCGAGCTCCATCTGACGCTGACGGAATTTCTCCATCATCGCCCGCCTTGCCGCCTCGTATTGGGCGTTGTCGACCGGAGGTCCGTCGAAGGTCTTGCTGAAGCCGGAGAGTGGCACGGGAAAGGCCATGGCCTTCTGCTGCATGTTCATGGCCGCGACGACCATCTGCTTACCCTTCCGCATCTTCTCGAACAGTTCTTTGCTCAGCTCCATTTGGACCTGGCAGCTCGTCGGGAAGCAGACGGCGTATTGCAGTTGAATGGGCTCGCCCTCGTCGATCTTAATCTGCACGCCGGCGGGCATGACCAGCGAATAGGCGGTGGGCAGCCTAACGAGGAGATGCTGCTTGTCCTCGCCCTCGATCGAGCGCACGGCAGCGGCGACGAGTACCATGCCGGTGTTGGGCTCAAGCCCTTCGTGATTGACCAGGCAGACTTGCTTGCCGCCGGTCTGCTCGTTCTTGAGACAGAGCTTCACCCAGGCTGACTCTTCGGTAGCGGCAGCCGCGCCGGGCGCCGCAGCGGGGGCCGCACTAGCCGGCGCGGGAGCCGACTTGGGCACCGTCGTCTTCGGCACGGGCTGGCCTTCCTGCGCGACCGCAATTGTGCTCCCAAGCACAAGTGCAAAAGCGGCAAACAACGCCAACCGAGCTAAAGTGCGGAACGTGTTCGATCGATCAATCGACGAGTTCATAACCCACCTTTCCTCGTTTTTGCGGGCCCCAATTCAGCGGGTACCTGAGCTCGGCCGTCCCCGCTTCCCTTCCCTAGGGTCAATACCTGAAATGAGGCGTAGACGTGGCTTGGTTTGGCGCCCGGACGGCATTTCCGGCGAGCGACCGCCACGCGCGGGTGCCGCGCTTGATCCACACTACTCCCCGCAAGGCTCAAAGGCTCAAGACGTTTCGGCCTTGCCGCGCCATGCTACCTTGATAACCATGCTGCTATGCGGAAGCATCTATAGCCACACCCCATCCCCGTTGAAAGCCCCTATTTCACTCCTCTTTCTGTGTCTCTTGCTAATTCCGGTCAGCGGCAGATGCGACCCCGTCCCTGGCATCGCCATGCATGGCGAACCGGCGCAGGCGCCCGGCTTCACGCATTTTTCCTACGCCAATCCCGATGCGCCGAAGGGCGGCCGGCTCGTGCTCGCCAAGCGCGGCTCCTTCGACAGTCTCAATCCACTGATCGTTAAGGGCGTCAGCGCGGAAGGCATCCGCGAATACGTCTATGAGAGCCTGCTCGCGCGCGCATACGACGAGCCGTTCAGCCTGTATGGCCTGATCGCCGATAGCGTCGAGACGCCTGACGACCGGAGCTTCGTCGAGTTCACGCTCAATCCTGACGCGAAATTCTCCGACGGCAAGCCGATCACCGTCGACGACGTGGTCTTCTCGTTCGAGCTGTTACGCGATCACGGCCGCCCAAACCACCGCTCCTATTATCAGAAGGTATCGAAGGTGGAGAAGATCGGCGACCGCAAGGTCAAGTTCACCTTCGATGCAAGCGGCGACCGCGAGATGCCGCTGATCATGGGGTTGATGCCGGTGCTGCCGCGCCATCTGATCGATCCTGAAGCCTTCGAGAAGACAAGTTTCGTCCCGCCGATTGGCAGCGGTCCTTACACCGTCGCCGAGGTGAAGCCTGGCCAGAGCATCAGCCTCAAGCGCGATCCGAATTATTGGGGCGCGAATCTCCCGGTCACGCGCGGCCAGTTCAATTTCGACGAGATCCGCTACGACTACTACCGCGACAGCGGAAGTCTGTTCGAGGCCTTCAAGGCAGGCGCCATCGATGCGCGGCCAGAGGACGATCCGACGCGTTGGACCGAGGGCTACAACATCCCGCCGGTGCGTGACGGGCGGATCGTCAAGGAGGAATTTCCGGTCGCGGTTCCGGCAGGCATGTCGGCGTTCGTGTTCAATACGCGGCGTCCATTCTTCGCCGATCAGCGCGTGCGTGAGGCGCTGATCAAGCTGTTCGATTTCGAGTGGATCAACCGCACGCTCTATCACGGCCAATATGCGCGCACCGAGAGCTACTTCGCGCGCTCAGGGCTCAGCTCGCATGGCCGCGCTGCCGACGAGAAGGAGAAGGCCCTGCTCGCGCCTTACGCCGGCGAGGTGAAGCCCAAGATCATGGAGGGCACCTTCGCTTTCCCGGTCAGCGACGGCACTGGCGAGAACCGCGAGGGGCGGAAGGAGGCCCTGGTCCTCCTCGAGCAGGCAGGTTACCGCCTGGAGAAGGGCAAGCTCCGCGACAAGCAAGGCCAGCCGGTCAGCTTCGAGATCCTGGCGGCAACGCGGGCAGAGGAACGCCTGCTGCTCACCTATGCCCGCGCCTTGAAGCAGGTCGGCATCGATGCGCGCATCCGCCAGGTCGAACTCGGCGCAGTATCAGCGGCGCAAGCTGACCTATGACTACGACATGCTCCAATACGATTGGCCGGTGTCGCTGTCGCCGGGGAACGAGCAGTTCTTCCGCTGGGGGAGCGATGCTGCCATGACCGAGGGCACCTATAACTATGCCGGGGTGAAAAGCGCCGGCGTCGACGCCATGATCAAGGCGCTACTCGAGGCCAACGACAGCGAGAGCTTCGTCGCCGCCGTGCGCGCGCTGGACCGCCTCCTGCTCTCAGGTGACTACGTCGTGCCCTTGTTCCATCTGCCGACGCAGTGGCTCGCCTATTGGAAGAGGCTCAAGCGGCCAGCCGACACGCCGCTCTACGGCTATCAGATCGACACTTGGTGGAGCGAGCCTTCGCTATAACGCATTCCATCACACACCTGGTCATGGCCGGGCTTGTCCCGGCCATCCACGAATTCCTTCTGTCTCGCTAAAAGCGTGGATGCCGGCACAAGGCAGGGCATGACGAGTACTGGTTGGTTGCGTGGCGGCTTAAGCCGCCTTCTTTACATCTCCGGCGATCTCGACGAGAAGCCGCAGGAGAACGCGCGCCCCGGCGAGTCGCTCTTCAGGCGTCTCCCAATCCGCGTAGTAAATGAGCCGGTGGTCTGGCTGGAGCTTAACGCCGGTCCCCTCCTCGCGGATGAAGGCGATCAGCCCCTCGGGATTGGCGAAGCTCTTGTTGCGGAACGCCAAGACGGCGCCCTTCGGCCCAGCGTCGATCTGCTCGACGCCGGCCTCGCGGCACAGCGCCTTGATCTCGACGATGTCGAGCAGGTGCTTCACCTCCACCGGCAGAGGTCCGAAGCGATCGATCAGCTCGGCGGCAAACGCCTCGATGGCCTCATGGCTTTCCGCCGATGATAGGCGCCGATAGAGCCCGAGGCGTACCTGGAGGTCAGGCACATAATCCTCTGGGATAAGCACCGAGGTGCCGAGATTGATGCGCGGGGACCATTGGTCCTCGATCACCGCCCCCTCCCCGCCCTTCAGCGCCATAACCGCCTCTTCCAGCATGGACTGATAGAGCTCAAAGCCGACCTCGCGGATATGGCCCGACTGCTCCTCGCCGAGGAGATTGCCGGCACCCCTGATGTCGAGGTCGCGGCTCGCAAGCATGAAACCCGCGCCAAGCGTATCGAGCGACTGCAGCACCTTAAGCCGCTTCTCGGCGGCGGGCGTGAGCCGCGCATCGGCGGGAATGGTGATATAGGCGTAGGCGCGGACCTTGGAGCGGCCGATGCGCCCGCGCAGTTGATAGAGCTGGGCGAGCCCGAACATGTCGGAGCGGTGCACGATCAGCGTATTGGCGGTGGGGATGTCGAGGCCTGAACTCGACGATCGACGTCGAGAGCAGCACGTCATATTGGCGGTCGTAAAAGGCGTTCATAACCGAATCGAGCTCGCGCGAGCCCATCTGGCCGTGGGCGCGGGCGACCTTGAGCTCAGGCGCGTGCTCCTGGAGGAAGGCCGCGGCGTCGTCGAGGTCCGAGATGCGCGGCACCACATAGAAGGTCTGGCCTCCGCGATAGCGCTCGCGAAGGAGCGCCTCGCGCAGGATGACGGGATCGAAGGGCGTCACATAAGTGCGCACCGCCAGGCGATCGACCGGCGGGGTGGCGATCACCGACATCTCGCGCACGCCGGAGAGCGCGAGCTGGAGCGTGCGCGGGATGGGCGTGGCTGTCAGTGTCAGCACATGCACGTCCTCGCGGAGTTGCTTCAGCCGCTCCTTGTGCTGCACGCCGAAATGCTGCTCCTCGTCGATGATCAGCAGGCCGAGATTGGCGAAGTCGATGGCTTTGCCGAGGAGCGCGTGGGTGCCGATGACGATGTCGATGGCGCCGTCCTTGATGCCCTTCTTCACCTCCGTCAACTCCTTGCCGGCGACAAGGCGCGAGGCCTGCGCAATCTTCACCGGCAGCCCGCGGAAGCGCTCGGTGAAGGTGCTGAAATGCTGGCGCGCTAGCAGCGTGGTCGGCACCACAACGGCGACCTGCTTGCCGGCGAGCACGGCGAGCAGACTCGCGCGCAAGGCAACCTCGGTCTTGCCGAAGCCAACGTCACCGCAGATCAGCCGGTCCATGGGGCGGCCGCTCGCGAGATCGTCGAGCACGGCATTGATGCTCGTGGTCTGGTCCTCGGTTTCCTCATAGGGAAACCGCGCCGAGAATTCGTCATAGAGACCGTCGGGAGGCGTGATCACCGGCGCCTGGCGCAGCTCACGCATGGCAGCAACCCCGATCAGCTTCTCGGCGATGTCCCGGATACGCTTCTTGAGCTTCGCTTTCCGCGACTGCCAGCTGACCCCGCCAAGCTTGTCGAGCTGCACGCCGAACTCGTCAGAGCCGTAGCGGCTCAGCATCTCGATGTTCTCGACGGGCAGATAAAGCTTGTCGCCGCCTTGGTAGATGACCTCGAGGCAGTCATGCGGTTCGCCTGCAGCCTCGATGGTGGCGAGGCCGACGAAGCGGCCGATGCCATGGTCGGCGTGGACCACGAGGTCGCCGACCGTGAGGCTTGAAACTTCGGTGAGCACGTCGCTGCCGATCTTGGGACGCGTGCGGCGCACCAGCCGGTCGCCAAGGATGTCCTGCTCGCCGATAACGGCGAAGCCTGGCGCCTCGAAGCCGGTCTCGAGCGGCAGCACGGCAAAGGTGGTCGTGGTTTCCGGCGCAACCAATATCTCCTGCCAGCTATCGACACGAAGTGTCTCGCCGATGCCGTGCTCGGCGAGAAGCGTGGCCAGCCGCTCGTTGGCGCCCTTGCTCCAACAGCCCACGAGCACGCGCTTGCCTTCGCCTTGGAGGCGTGCGGCGTGCGCGACAACAGCATCAAACACATTGCCACCTTCACGCTGGCGCTCGGCGGCGAAGGAGCGCCCCTGCCTGCCGCCAAAAGAGACTACGGTCGCGTCGCGCGCGGCGTCGGGATGCTCGAAGGGATCGAGCACGATCCTCTGACGGCCTTTCAACGCCGCTTGCCAGTCGCTCTCGGTGAGGAACAGGCTCTCAGGGGGCACGGGGTTATAGGGCGGCGCGCCGAAGGCTTTGCGCTCGAGTGCCTGCTCGCGCGCCTCGTAGTGATCCTTGACCTGCTCGAGCCGCTTCGCCCGCGCGTCATCGTCCAGCGCATCGAAGGTGACGACCGCGTCGGGCAGATAATCGAACAGTGTCTCCAGCCGCTCATGGAACAGCGGCAACCAATGCTCCATCCCCTGATGCTGGCGCCCGGCTGACACCGACTCGTAGAGCGGATCGTCGCCGCGCACCGGGCCGAACAGCTCGACGTAGCGGGATCGAAAACGCTTGCGCGCCTCTTCGGTCAGCGGCGCCTCGCTCATCGGCAAGAGCGTGCTCGCATCGAGGCGTGAAAGCGTCCGCTGCGTCTCGGGATCGAAGGCGCGAATCGATTCAAGCGTGTCGCCGAAGAAATCGAGGCGCACGGGGCGCGCGCCAGGAGGATAGAAATCAAGGATACCACCACGCACCGCATATTGACCTGGATCGGTGACGGTGCCGGCGCGGGCATAGCCGACATGCTCAAGCCGCTCGATCAGCTCTGCCATACTCACCGCATTTCCGGGGCGGAGATTCTGCATTGCGCCGGCAAAAAACTCATGCGGCGGCACGCGCTGCAACACAGCGTTGACCGTGGTGAGCACGATCAGCGGCGTCTCGTCGCTCCCGCCACGGTGCGGGGCAAGCTCGGCGAGCGTGGCGACGCGGCGGGCGATGATCTCCACGTTGGGCGCCACCCGGTCGTAAGGCACGCCGTCCCACGCTGGGAAGCTCAGGCGCTTCACTTCAGGCGCAAAAAAGGAAAGCGCATCTTCCAGCGTTGCGAGCCGCTGCCCGTCGCGGGCGATGTGCAGGATGGGCTTACCAGGCTTGCTGCTCGGTACCAGACGCGCGAGTGTGCCCAGCACCGCGGCGTCGAGTCCCTCTGGCACGCCGCTGGCGATGACCGGGCCCCCGGCGAGCAGCCGTGCGACGCGCAGGCTTTCGGTTGTCGATGTCTCTGCCATTCACCAGTCGTTAGCAGCTTTTCATGCGGCCCGGCACAACCCCGTGGAAACAGCGCAGGCGTTGCATCAGCGTGTCGAGGTCGGAGTCGCCAAGCGAAATTCCGTCGAACAGGCTTGCGGCAATTTCCGGGTCGGGGACCTCGATCAGGCGCTCCATCAGGCAAATTTCGGTGACGGACATGGTCTCGACGGTCTGCTCGGCGTAGCGGCCAAGCAGGAAATCCAACTCCTTGCTGCCGCGATGGGTTGCCCGGTAAAGGGCGCGGCGGCGGCGCATGGCAAGGTCATTGTCCGGCATAGGCCAACGGTTAGAGCGGAGCGGGCTTGGCCCTGTCAAGTTCAACCCGTTTGAATCAAATGCCCGACTGCTGATACTTGCCTCTGTAATGCGCCCGTCCCCGCTCAACCCCCTCTTCGCCCCGGCGCGCAGTCTCAAAGGCGTGGGACCGCGCATCGAGGGCCTGTTGAACAAGCTCGTGGCGCCACGCCATCAATCGGCGCGTGCCCGCGTTATCGATCTCCTCTGGCACCTGCCGCAAGGCGTGATCGACCGGGCGCTGACGCCGCGGATCGCCGACGCCCGCATCGGCGAGCTCGCCACCCTAGAAGTGACCGTGACCGAACACCGGCGTGGCGGTCCGCGCCGCGGTGCTCGCGGGCCCTACCGCGTTCTGGTGGAGGACAACTCTGGCGCGCTCGAGCTTGTCTATTTCAACGCCGAGCCCGCCTATCTCAAACGCCTGCTGCCGGAGGGAAGCCGGCGGCTCATCTCCGGCAAGCTCGTATCCTATGACGGCTGGCTGCAGATGCCGCACCCGGACCACGTGGTCGCGGTCGACGACACGAAGGGCGGCACGGCAAACCTGCCTCTGCTTGAACCGATCTATCCGCTCACCGCAGGTCTCACCAACACCAGCTTGCGCAAGAGCATCGCCGAGGCGCTCACGCGCCTGCCGGCTTTACCCGAGTGGGTCGACAAGGCTTGGCGCGAGCAGAATGCCTGGCCGAGCTTTGCCGATGCCCTCCGCCGCATGCACGCGCCGGAGTCCCCGGCCGATCTCGAAGCCGCCGCACCGGAGCGGATGCGGCTCGCCTATGACGAGCTCCTTGCCAATCAGCTTGCGCTTGCCGTCATCCGCCAGCGCTTGCGCCGCAGCGCCGGGCGCCCCCTCACCTCTCCCGGCAAGCTCCGCCAAGCCATCCTCTCCAAGCTTCCGTTCAAGCTTACGGCGGCGCAGCGTCGCGTGCTCGGCGAGATCGACACGGATCTCGCCAGCCACTACCGCATGCTCCGCCTGCTGCAAGGCGACGTCGGCAGCGGCAAGACCGTCGTGGCGCTGCTCGCTATGGCGACCGCGGTCGAGGCTGGAGCGCAAGCCGCGTTCATGGCGCCGACCGAGCTCCTTGCGCGCCAGCATCTCAAGACGATTGAGAGCCTCGCCATTCCGGCGGGTCTACGCATCGCCCTCCTCAGCGGCCGCGAGAAGGGCGCTGAGCGGAAAGAGATCCTTGCGGCGCTTGCCGAGGGCCGCATCGACATCCTCATCGGCACCCACGCTCTGTTTCAGGAGCCGGTCGAATTCCGCGATCTCGCCCTGGTGGTGATCGACGAGCAGCATCGCTTCGGCGTGCATCAGCGGCTCGCGCTGCAGATGAAAGGAACCGGCCGCGGCGCCGAGCTTCTGGTGATGACAGCGACGCCAATCCCGCGCACGCTGCTGCTCACGAGCTACGGCGACATGGACGCGTCCCGGCTCGACGAGAAGCCGCCGGGCCGCAAGCCGGTAACGACCAGCGTTATGCCGGACGAGCGCCTTGAGACACTAGTGAATGAGCTTGAACGGCCCATCGCCAAGGGCGCGCAGGTTTATTGGGTCTGTCCGTTGGTGGCCGAATCCGAGGTGCTGGACATGGCCGCAGCGGAGGAGCGGCACGCCGCGCTCCAGAAGCGCTTCGGCGACAAAGTCGGCCTGGTGCATGGACGGCTCTCTGGCATAGAGAAGGACCGCGTCATGGCGGCGTTTGCCGCAGGCGATCTCTCCATCCTGGTGTCCACCACAGTAATCGAGGTCGGCGTCGATGTGCCGAACGCGTCCATCATGGTGATCGAACACGCCGAGCGCTTTGGGCTCGCGCAGCTCCATCAGCTCAGAGGCCGGGTCGGACGCGGCGCGGCGCGGTCATCGTGCATTTTGCTCTATCGCAAGCCGCTGTCGGAGGCGGCGCAAACGCGGCTCAACGTGATGAAGAGCACAGAGGACGGCTTCGTCATCGCCGAGGAGGATCTGAAGCTTCGCGGCGGCGGAGAGGTTCTCGGCACGCGGCAGAGCGGATTGCCGGAGTTTCGCGTGGCGCGGCTGCCAGAGGACGAAGCGCTGCTGCAAGCGGCGCGCGACGAGGCGCGGCTTACCCTCACCCGCGATCCAGATCTCACAGGCCCGCGCTCGGAGGAGCTTAAACAGCTGCTCTATTTGTTCGAGCGCGACGACGCGATCAAGCTGATGCGGGCCGGGTGAGTCGATCCTGATGGGCTGCAACACACTCCTGTCATGGCCGGCCTTGTGCCGGCCATCCACGTCTTAGGTCTCGCGCTGAAATTCATGGACGGCCGGGACTTCGCCCGGCCATGACGAGACAGTGGATTGGATTACCCTTGAAGAGCGGTCAAACCACAGGCTCTTCCTCTGGCACGGGCTTCGGCTTGCGCTTGGCAAGCTCGCGCAGACGTTCCTGCTGGTCGGGCGCGACGAGGCCTGCCGACACCACGAGCTTAGCTGCATCCTCGACGGAAAGATCGAGCGGGATCACTTCGCTTGCATGCACGAACACGATGAACCCTGTCGTCGGGTTCGGGCCGTTCGGCATGAACACGGTGATCACCGGGTTGCCGTCGCCAATTTTCTCCTCCACCTCGAGCGGCGGCTCGCCGGCGAGGAACACGATGGCGTAAAGGCCGCGCCGCGGAAACTCGATCAGCCCGACGCGCTTGAACGAGCCGCCATTCTTGGAGAGCACCGTCTCGAAGATCTGCTTCAGCGTGCGGTAGACGCTCCGCACGATCGGCATGCGGGCAAGCATCATTTCGCTGTAGGTCACAAGGGTGCGGCCGAACAGATTGGCGGTGAGCGCGCCGACCAGCATCACGCCGGTGATACCGAAGATCAGCCCGACGCCTGGCACGTTGAATGGCAGATAGTGCTCGGGCAGATATTGCGGTGGGATGAGCGGCTTCACCCAGGCGTCGACCAGGGTGATGAACCACCACACGACATAGATGGTGATGGCCACCGGCCCGACCACGATGAGGCCGGTGAGGAAATAGCTGCGGAGCCGCGCGCCAAGATGCGAGGAGGCAGGCTCGGTCGCGGCGGCGACGATCTGCCGGAGCGGCTCTCCGCGGTCAGGGTTTCCAGCCGGAGGTGTGGGCTTCTGTTCGATCGGCGTGGTCATCGCGTGCTTCGGGCAAAAAAGGGATGGCGCTGGATAGCGCCGCGACACTCAACGCTTGCTGACACGCCCTCGTGAGTGGAACGCGTTACGCTCAGTCTAGGTCTCAGGGGTTGACGAGGAAACAGTCGACTCCGCTTCTCTTCAGCGCGTTGCAGAGCTTAAGGCTTTCCGCCTTGTCCGGGAAGGGTCCGATCTGGAGGCGATAGAAGGTGCCGAGATTGCCCATGTCGGTCTTTTCGATGCGCGGCTGAAGGCCGGCGAGCTGCGCGTTCTGCTTGGTGACGGTTTTCCACAGCGCGCTCGCTTCGGCTTCCGAGCGCGTTGGGCTGAGTTGCAGGAGATAGTTGCCACCACCGCCAGAGGGCACCGGCACGGTGGGACTTGCCGTCGCTACACGTGTTTGGGGGGCGCCGCCTTCGGCTTGGGTCTGCGTCGTCCAGGCCGAGGATACTGCGGCGGCGTTTGGTGCCGGCGGCGGGGCCGGTGCTGGAGCAGGCTCGGGTTCGCTGGAAGAGCCTCTGACCGAGCCCCACCAGCGGGACAGGCGATTGCCGCCGCTTTGCGGTTCGCTCGGAGCCGCTTCCGACTGCTGCGTGGTGGTCCAGGAGTTAGGCTTTGCGGCTTCGGCGTTGCGCAGCGGTGCCGCTGCCGGTTCGGCGCTGGCGATCGTGGTCGTGCGTCCGCCTTCGGTGCGCACCTCGGTGGCGAAGCCTGAGATCGAGACGGTGTCGGCGGTGCCAGAGCCACCGTTGCTGGCGATGATCTTGTCGACATCGCCGCTCCTGTCGCTCTTCCTCGCGGCGGCAAGCTCGGTGTCGGCCTGGCTCGAGAGACCGGCGGCACGGTAGGCAAGGCTGCGGTTGACGAGCGCAGCGGTGCGCTCAGACGCCGGCAGGCCGAGCCACATGGCGGCGCCGAGATCGGCGATGGCACGTGTGTGCTGTTTGAGCTTCTGATAGGCGAGCCCACGATAATAAAGGGCCTTCGCGGCTTCGCTCGGGTCGACCTTGTCGCCTTGCAGCACCCCGGTCATCATCCGGACGGTCGCGTCGTATTTGCCGGCGGTGAAGGCGGACGTGCCGGCGCTCAAAGAGCCGTCCTGGGCGTGCGCCGGAGCGAGAAAAGCAAAGCCCCCAAAGGCAAGCAGCGCGCCCAAAGCGAGCACGCGCCGGAGGTGGCGCGTGCCTGGAAACGGTTCGCGCGGGAGGGGGCGTTCCAGATGAACCGCCATTTCCTTGCTCAAACAAAGAAATCGGGCAAATCCGAGGCTATCAGCCTATTCCACGGTAACGGATTTTGCCAGGTTCCTGGGCTGATCCACATCGGTCCCCATGAACACAGCCGTATGGTAGGCGATGAGCTGCACGGGGATGGCATAGACAAGCGGCGTCACGAAGGGGTGCAGCCGCGGCACCGAGAGATGGGTATTGAGCGTGCAGCCAACGCTTTCAGCATCGGCGTCGCTCACGAGGATGATCTGGCCGCCGCGGGCCGCAACTTCCTGCATGTTCGACACGGTCTTCTCGAACAGATCGTCGCGCGGGGCGATGACGATCACCGGCATCTTTTCGTCGATGAGGGCGATCGGCCCATGCTTCAGCTCGCCCGCGGCGTAGCCTTCGGCATGGATGTAGGAGATCTCTTTCAGCTTGAGCGCGCCTTCGAGCGCGATCGGGTAGCTCTGGCCGCGGCCGAGATAGAGCGCGTCGCGCGCCCCCGACAGCGAATGGGCGAGCGCCTCGTAGGGCCCCTCGCCCCGCAACAGCGTCGCCATGTGACGGGGAACTTCGGCCAGGGCCTGCACGAGCTCGGCTTCGAGCTCTTCGTCGATATTGCCCCTCGCCTTTCCGGCGGCGATGGCAAGGCAGGCGAGCGCCGTGAGCTGGCAGGTGAAAGCTTTGGTCGAGGCGACGCCTATCTCAGGGCCGGCGAGCGTTGGGATCATGGCGTCTGACTCACGCGCGATGGACGACTCCCGCACGTTTACGATGGAGAGCACGCTCTGGCCGTGCTCGCGGCAGTGCCGCAGTGTGGCGAGCGTGTCTGCCGTCTCGCCTGACTGCGAGATGAAGAGGGCAGCGCCGCCCGGCGCCAACCCGCCCTGGCGGTAGCGCATCTCGGAGGCGATATCGACGTCGACGGGAAGATGCGCCCAGCGCTCGAACCAATATTTGGCGACGAGGCCGGCGTAGAAGGCCGTGCCGCAGGCCGAGATGGAGAGCCGGTGGAGCTTGGCAAAGTCGAAGGGAAGCTCGGGCGCCTCGATGCGGCCCAGGGACAGATCGACGGTGCTCGCAAGCGTATGGCCGACGACCTCTGGCTGCTCGTGGATCTCCTTCGCCATGAAGTGGCGGTGGTTGCCCTTGTCGACCAGGAGCGCGGTGGCGAGCGAGCGGGCAACTGGCCGCTGTACCGGATTGCCGGCGCGGTCGCGGATGGCGATGCCTTCGCGGGTCAAGACGGCCCAGTCGCCGTCCTCGAGATAGCAGACCTCATCGGTGAAGGGCGCGAGCGCCAGCGCATCGGACCCTACGAACATCTCGCCCTTGCCGTAGCCGATTGCGAGCGGGCTGCCTTGGCGGGCAACGATCATCAGATCGTTGAAGCCGCGGAAGATCATGGCAATGGCGAAGGCGCCTTCGAGACGGCGGAGCGTGTGAAACGTGGCGCGCACCGGGTCGTTGCCCGCCTTCAGCTCGCGGGTGACGAGATGGGCGATGACCTCGGTGTCGGTGTCGCTGGTGAACGCCGCGCCTTCGGCGACCAGCTCTTCCTTCAGCTCGCGATAATTCTCGATGATGCCGTTATGCACAACCGAGACGTCGTCTGTCATGTGCGGGTGGGCGTTCGCTTCTGTTGGCTTGCCGTGCGTAGCCCAGCGGGTATGGCCGATGCCGGTCTCGCCAAGGAGCGGGGAGGATTTCAGCCGCGCCTCGAGATTGCGCAGCTTGCCTTCGGCGCGGCGGCGGCCAAGCTCGCCGTGCTCGACCGTGGCGACGCCTGCGGAATCGTAGCCGCGATACTCCAGCCGCTTCAACGCATCGACGAGCTGCCCAGCGACCGGTCCTTTGCCGAGAACGCCAACAATGCCGCACATCAGCCTTAACTCCGCATCCTGTCTGTAACGCTTACCTATCTAAGTGGCAAAAGCGGCGGCAATTCATATGCTGT
>CAWHAX010000006.1:0-132098 GCA_963827365.1 uncultured Alphaproteobacteria bacterium
ATCTGAAGCCACTTGATATCATAGCCTCCAGCCAGCCCTAGTATGGGGTATCGCGCGGCTGGTTAGGCCCGGCCACCTTTCCTGCACCCCCAGCAGAGAGCTGGGGCCGCCTCGCGTCTTAAGCCTGAGAATGCAAGAAATGAACTGGAGACAGTGGTTACCGGGGCTCGCTACTCTGCGCGAGTATAAAGCCAGGTGGCTAAGGGATGACATCGTCGCGGGGCTCGTGTTGACGACGATGTTGGTGCCGGTTGGCATCGCCTATGCTGTAGCGTCGGGTGTGCCGGGCATCTATGGTCTCTATGCGACCATTGTACCCCTGCTTGCCTATGCCTGGTTCGACCAGTCGCATCTTGGTGTTCAGGTTTCTTATTCATCGCTTGCGGCACTTTCATTCTCGCCGTCGTATTGCCGCTGTCAGGCGGGAGATCCCGTCCGTGCGATTTCGCTCGCCAGCATGATGGCAATCGTTTCGGGGGTCGTTTGCATTGCCTTGCGGGCTTGGCAGAGGCTGGGCTTTATAACCGACCTGCTTTTCGAAGCCGATCCGCTACGGCTACATGAACGGAATAGCGCTGACGGTTCTCATAAGCCCCCAACTGCCCAAGCTGTTCGGCTTTTCAATAGAAGGTGGATGGTCCGTTGCGAGAGCTATGGGCAATAGCGAAAAAGCGGTCCTGAACGGAAAAAAAGCTAATTGGGTTGCATTTGCGGTCGGCGCGGGCACATTGGCGGTCATACTTGTTCGTGAAGAACTACCTGCTGCGTACCCGGAATATTGTTTGCCGTGGTTGGCGCGACCGCAACAGTCGGGGGTGTTTCCGATCTCGCTGCGCGTGCCGGCTTGTCGGTCTTGGGTCCCCTTCCGCAAGGGTTGCCGTCATTCAACGATCCCGTGGATAAATTCTTACGCCGATATTGGGCCGGTTGTAACCGGAGGCCTCGCGTGTCGCGCTCGTGTCGTTCGCCGACACGAGTGTGCTTTCTCGCGCGTCTACGCCGCCCGGGACGCGGCAGCCAATGTCGATCCCAACCAGGAAATGGTGGGGACTCGGAGCTGCCCAATCTGGCTGCCGGATTCTTTCCAGGGCTTTCCCATCAGCAGCAGTTCGTCACGCGCTTCCCGTGGCCGAAGCTGCAGGCGCTCGAACTCAGTTGACCGAAGTAGTCGGTGCTTTTGAGCGTTGCTCTGCTCTTGTTGGTTGCTCGCCAAATCTACTGCAACACACTTGCCTTCTGCTGCGTTGGCCGCCGTGGTGATCGCTTCGGCGATCGGCTTGTTTGAGATCAAAGACCTCATTCGAATCTACCGCATCCAGCCATGGGAATTTTGGCTGTGGATTTTGTCTGTTTCTTTAGGCGTTGCGGTCTTTGGTGCCATACCAGGAATTGGCTTGGCGGTGGTGATCGCGATCATCGATTTCTTGTGGGATGGCTGGCGCCCCCGCTCCCGCGGTCTTGGGTCGCCCCGAAAGACGTTGAGGGCTATCACCAACATCACGCGTTATCCTGAGGCCCGGCGAAACCCTGGCCTCGTCCTTTTCCGCTGGGACGCACCTCTGTTTTTCGCGAATGCGGAGTTGTTCAAGGAACGTGTCTTGGCTGCGGTGGCCGGCTCTCCGAACTCAGTGCGTTGGTTCGTCGTCGCGGCGGAACCGGTCACGAGCGTGGACGTCACGGCAGCCGATGTCCTTGCCGAACTCGATGAGACATTGCGCGCCGAAGAAATCGAACTGTCCTTCGCCGAGCTGAAAGATCCGGTAAAAGACAAGCTCAAGCGCTTCGGATTCTTCGCCCAGATTGGCGAAGAATCTAAAGTATCCAACCGTTGAGGCGGCCGTTAGAAGCTACGTGCGGAAGCACCCAGCCAAACAGCACGGCTGAGTGTACCGCACTCACCCAGATGGGTCAGGTCGCGATGAACTACACTCATCTTCGTGCCCATCTCGCTCGGTCTCGAACTCTTCGCTCCCGAGCGATATCTCCTCATCTTCTTGGCCTCCGCCCTTGCCATTCTCCCCTTGGCAGGGTGGATGGGCCGCGCCACCGAACTACTCGCGGAACGAATGGGAGAAGGAGTGGGAGGACTTCTAAATGCCACGTTCGGTAACGCCGCTGAGCTCATAATCGCGCTCGCCGCGTTGCGCGCCGGTCTTCACGACGTCGTCAAGGCTTCCATCGCGGGGTCGATCGTCGGGAACATCCTGTTGGTGCTTGGTGCCGCAATGTTGGCCGGCGGATTGCACCGTTCCGAGCAACACTTCAACGCGGCCGGGGGCCGCTCCCAAGCCACGATGCTGTTGCTCGCGGCAATCGGGCTTATCCTGCCTGCTGCCTTTCAAGCCGCGGCGGGTTCAACCGAGAGGGGCTCGGCAAGCTCAGTGTGTCGATTTCCGTCGTGCTCTTTTTGGTCTATTCGCTTTACCTGGTGTTCGTGCTCGTCACCCATTCCGCGCTATTTGCCGGACCCTATCAGGAAGAGAAGAAAGAGGCAGAATGGTCGGTCGGACGGGCCGCGTCCGCGCTCGCCGGTGCAACGGCAGCAATTGCCTGGATTAGCGAGATCATGGTCGGTGCAATCGAGCCCACCGCGCATGAGTTCGGTCTCAGCAATGTGTTCGTGGGAGTCCTTGTGGTGGCAATCTTGGGAAATGCCGCCGAACATGCCACCGCTATTGGCGCGGCGATGAAGGATCGGACGGACTTGGCGCTCTCAATTGCAATCGGTTCGAGTGTGCAGGTGGCGCTCTTCGTCGCACCGGTCCTGGTATTCGCAAGTTTTTTCCTTGGCCCTGCGCCGATGGACTTGGCCTTCCCGGCCGGACTTGTACTGATGGTTCTTCTGTCGGCGATCATCACGGCTCAGGTGGCTGGCGACGGAAGATCCGATTGGCTCAAGGGTTTGCAGCTCCTTGCCGTGTACGTGATCTTCGGCCTCACGTTTTTCTTTTTGCCAAGCGCACAGTCCCATCCATAACCCTTCAGGGTCTGCAGCTTTCTCCGCGGGACAGAGCGGAATGGAACGAAATCCATAGCGAGAACCTAGCCAAAATCGTCGAACATTTTCGCAAGGCCAAGGCGGGCGGACGAAGCGTCTGACACCCGCGTCACTGAGCAATTGGCGGAGAGGGTGGGATTCGAACCCACGGTGCGGATAATCGCACAACGGCTTTCAAGTTCTATGATTCTGATGCCATTGCGCACCGCGAAGTAGCTAAGCGTGTGTTCTCGTTCGCCAGTTTTGCGCCGACGATGTCGCTCTGTAATCCCTGATACCGTCCTGTGCCGCATGGGCAGGATTAGATTGCGCTTCCGGCCATTTTTGCAGCCTCATGCAACTCGTTGTAAGTTCTGATCCATCCTAACTGCCGAGCCGCTTCATTGGCTGCGTCCCAGGCGAGCGTGCGGAACTCGCTAAAAGTGATCTCTGCTTCTGGATCTTCCCCGTACTCTTCTGGAGCCAGCCACGGAGCGTCTTGTTTCCGATATTTTGCCCTTAGGCAGGTGCCTCGAAGGACAACATGAATATAAGGGGGCTGCACTTCTATCTTTAGGTTTGAGTGGGTCATTTTCGATCTCCCCGTCAGGCGTACGCCCACTCGCTCTCGCCGAGGTAAGGTCAACGCAATCAGCTCCGGAATGTTCTCACCCTTGGCCCAGTTCGTTGTGGATAAGTTCAACTTGATCCGCCATCTAGCCAGTCTCACGCGAGTCTAACGGCAGGCGGCCAGGGTGCGCCAGAAACACCGATGCCTATCGGTGGGCCGTAGAGTTCCAAGAAAAGCCCCGAGACGGCCGACCGCCTCGGGGCTGAGATGTGGTGGGGTGTTAGTAATAGCCGACGCAGTAGTTATAGCGGCTCCACCAATACGGGCTCCCCGTAATGAGGGCCTGTCGGCGTAGCCACCAGCAATCGTTGTAGGCGTAACTTGGACCGTAGACCCAAATCCAGACGCCGTTCCTGAAGACCCGGTGCCGATTGTGGAACCGATCAAAGTCGTCGCCTCGCTTCGCGAAGCGGCGGTGCTCGATACGATTGCGGTCGTGACGCTCAACGAATCGATCACGATCACCGTGCTTGAAGCTGCGACGCTCGCCGCTCCCGGCGAACTTCGGTCCACCCCTACTAGGGCCGGCACGGCCGCCGCCGTCATGCCGCGCCATTGCACCGTAATGACCACGGCCGCCGCCGTGGCCCATTCTGGGCCCACCTCCGCCGCCGACCATTGTTTTGTGACCACCGCGCGCCCCATCCGCCACCGTGGCCGCCGCCATGGCCGCCACCGTGACCACCGCCGTGACACGCCGCCCCATCCGCCACCGCGGCCGCCGCCGCCGCCACCGCCACCACCGTGGCCCACCAGCGTCACTGGGGTGCCGAGGGCACCCTTCAGGTTGGGTGGTGCACTTGTCGCCTGAGCTGAGCCCCAAAAAAGGGTCGCTAAAAGCAGGCCGCCTGCAAGGGCAGTGCCTGCGAATAGTTTTGTACGCATCGATGGCTCTCCTGTTCGTCGTTTGGCTCTTCAACTCAAGCGGCGAGATATAGTTGCGGAATCAACGAGCCGAGGCGCAGAAATTCGTCCAAGCGTTGCCGATTGCCCAGCCAACCGCCGGTCACCTCTATTGCATCCACAAGCCCCACAGTAGGAGGACGGTGAAGAGCACGAGGACCGCGATGAGAGCCATTTTAGCGATTGTGTTCATGGCCTCGCCATTGTCGCGCGGCGACGCCTAATGAAGAAGCCCCGCACGGGGGGAAGCGGGGCTTCTTAGGTTCCTTTGGGGGGAACAGGTGATGGGAGGGAGCCCAGCGAGGTAACCATGCCGATAGGAGCAGGACCAATAACAAGACTTGTCGCATTGATCCCCTAGCCCCTTCAAATTCGCTTCGCTGGTCATCCTAACCCGCAGCGGGCGCGTTGTGCGAGCCTCGACGCCCATGCCCGTGGAAGTTGCGCAAGCTGCTCGCAGCTTTGATCGGCCTCCGCCCGCTCTATGCGAGCTTTGCAAAATCAATAGATTTTGATTTGGGCAGAGGCGAGAGGATGCATTAGCTTGCCTAGTCGTCGGTGAGGAGGGTGGCATGCGCCACACATTCATTATGGCCGCAGCGGTGATACTTGGGCTACTTGCTTGGGGCTGGCTCAGTGACGCCTATGCAGCGTCTCGGTCACACTACCGGACCTACGTCGAGCGAACTGGCTCCTATTGGCGGCACTACGGGTACCCGCGTCCCAATTGCACCGTCGCAATAAGCGAGTATCAGAGGCGTTGGCCTTACCAACTCTGGCCACCTAGCATGAGGTGCTTCCCTTATCCTAACTAGCCGGGCGGCCGCACTGACGGTTCGCAAACTTTCCTAGTGCTGGCCTTACGGGTCAAACGTCGCAAGCCTGACAAGCGACCGCGCGAGTGTGGGGCGAAGTGTGGGGGCGCGAAGGCCGAAATCTTCTTAAGTCATTGAGCAATAAGGTATAATTGGCAATAACTGGCGGAGGGTGGGATTCGAACCCACGGTACGGTTACCCGTACAACGGTTTTCGAGACCGCTGCTCCGTTCAGATTGGAATCGGGGGTAGGTTCAATTCTCGGTGGTTGCAGGTCCCTGCAACCAACTTTAGACGGATCTTCGCAGCACCCACTTGGTACGTTCTTGAACAAATCCAGTCCGGGATTTGAACCTCCAGCCATGCTACCTAAATGCAGCCTGATGGCACTTATCGTTTGGGGGCAACTACCAATTATCTGAATTTATTGTTTCTATCGTTCGCTACGGACCTTGCGTCGCTCCCCACAGGGGAGCGGGGGATAAAGCGCGGTCCCGGCCTCATAACGGATGCTGGTCGGCGGGGTCCTGCGGCGCGGTGAAGGTCTCGCCTGGCGTCTTCGGCAGCTCCGTGCTCTCAGGCGCCTTGATGTCGTCGCCCTTGGCGTTCCACCAGGTCGAGCCGTAGCTCACGCCACCAGAGCGCTTGACGAGATGGGTCTGCACCACCTCGCCGGGATAGTAGTAAACGGTCCACGGCCCGACGATGCCCTTGGGGATCGCCCGCCAGGTCACCAGGATCTCGTCGCCCTTCTTGGCGTCGCCCTTCTTCACCTCGAGCACCCTGAGCTTGGCGAGATAGGCCGGCAGCTCTTCTCCGGTCTTGTCGTCCTTGGTCACGACGGTGCAGCTCACCGACAGCACGCGGACGGTGGCGACGAGGTCGCTCTTGTCCATCAGCTCCTGCTCTGACATCGGCGCCGGCAGCGCGAGCGCCGGCGTGGCGAGGAAAACTAGGCCAAGAGCAAGAAGGCATCGTCTCACGCGTGCGATCATCGAGTTCTCCAACGAAGTTCCTGTTCCCGCGTCATGCCCGGGCTTGTCCCGGGCATCCAGTGAGGCCCTACCACATTTCGCAACGGAAGGGGTTTCCACCTGGCGCCCAATGACGAATGTGTAGCGCGAGCCTATGCTGCAAGAACAATAAGTCTCAAGGTAGCGAGGAGCGACCCATGGTGAACATCTATCTCTTCATCGAGCTGATCCGCGCCGCGAGCGCCCCCGATGTCGCCGACCGCATCAAGGGGCTGAGCCTCGCCAACTGCAAATTCGCCAATGTCGTGGTGCTGTCGAGCGAGAAACTGGTGGCTCAACTCGACTGCTCGACGCCCGAGGACGGCACCAGGGTGGTGCTGGAAGATTTGCCCAAGGTCGAGGGTGTAGTGCAAACCAATGTCATCGCCGTGGTGAAGCCGGTGCATCTGAGGTGACTGACAAGCGCATCGGCGCTCCCCTCCCCCTTTGGGGAGCGAGGAGGGGCGTCTAACGAGCATGAACGTGCTGACCCCTCTCGGCACGGCCTTCAGCGGAGCCTGCTGCCCCCACAAGGGGGGGAGCGGGAGACTGGGAAGGGCTTTGTCTAATCCCGGTCGACGAGGCCCTTCACGCCCTCATGCTTGGCGCAGTGGACGCAGCAATAGATGGTGTCGCCATGCTGCACGCCGTGCCCGACGATGCGCACGCCGCAATGCGGGCAGACCGGCGCGAGCGCCGCGATGGCGCATTCGAACGAGTCGAAGGTGAGCGTGCGTCCGCCCTTCGTGACCTCGAAGCTCTCGTCGTAATTGTTGCCGCATTGCGCGCATTTGCCCATGGTGTTTCTCCTTTTCTCACCACTTCGTCATGCCCGGACTTGATCCGGGCATCCATACCGTTACGCCTCAGCTGGTTGAAGCGTCAGTGGAATGGATTGCCGGGTCAAGCCCGGCAATGACGAATTGGGTTGGACCGGCGCTACGAAGCCCCTAATGCGCGGCTTCCCAGTTGTCGCCGGCGCGGGCGTCGACCTTGAGCGGCACCTTTAGCTTCAGCACCGGCTCCGGCGCCTTCTCCATCACGGCCTGCGCCACCTCCATGGTCTTGTCGACCTCGTCCTCGGGCGCCTCGAACACGAGCTCGTCGTGCACTTGCAGCAGCATGCGGGCGTTGAGCCCGGCGGCGGCGAGCGCCGGCACCATGCGGATCATGGCGCGGCGGATGATGTCGGCGGCCGACCCTTGGATCGGCGCGTTTATGGCGGCGCGCTCGAAATTGCCGCGCAAGTGACGGGTTCTTGGTGTTGATCTCCGGGTAGTGAACCTTCCGCCCGAACAGGGTCTTCACATAGCCCTGGCGGCGCGCCTCGGCCTTGGTCGCCTCCATGTAATCGCGGATGCCGGGGAAGCGCTCGAAATAGGTCTTGATGTAGGCGCCGGCCTCGCTCCTGCCGATGCCGAGCTGGGCGGCGAGCCCGACGGCGGAGATGCCGTAGACGATGCCGAAATTGATGGCCTTGGCGCGGCGGCGGATGGCGGGGTCCATGCCCTCGATCGGCACGCCGAACATTTCGGACGCGGTCATGGCGTGGATGTCGAGGCCGTCGGCGAAGGCCTGGCGCAGCGTCGGCGTGTCGGCCATATGGGCGAGCACGCGAAGCTCGATCTGGCTGTAGTCGGCCGAGATCAGCCGTTTGCCCTTGTCCGACACGAAGGCCTTGCGGATGGCGCGGCCTTCGCTGGTACGCACCGGGATGTTCTGCAAATTCGGCTCGAGCGATGACAGCCGACCGGTGGTGGTGGCGGCGAGCGCGTAGGAAGTGTGCACGCGCCCGGTCTCGGGGTGGATGTAGGTGGGAAGCGCGTCCGTGTAGGTGCTCTTCAGCTTGGCGAGCAGGCGCCAGTCGAGCACCTTGCGCGGCAAATCATGGCCCGCCACGGCAAGCTCCTCGAGCGCGCTCGCATCGGTGCTCCAGGCGCCGGTCTTGGTGCGCCGTCCGCCGGGCAGGCTCATCTTATCGAACAGGATCTCGCCGAGCTGCTTCGGCGAGCCGATATTAAAGTCCTCGCCGGCAAGCTCCCTGATCTCGTCTTCGAGCCTGGCGAGGCTCTGGGCGAAGCTGCCCGAAAGTCCGGCGAGCGTGGCGCGCTCGACCCTGATGCCGGTGCGCTCCATCAGCGCCAGCACCGGCGCGATCGGCCTCTCCAAGGTCTCGTACACGGTGGTGACATGCTCGGCGGCAAGCCGAGGCTTGAGCACGAGCCAGAGCCGCAAGCCGATATCGGCCTCCTCGCCGGCAAATTCCGTGGCGCGCGCGAGCGGAACGCGGTCGAAGGTGACGGCGGCGCGGCCTGTGCCCACGATCTCCTTGTGGGTGAGGCAGGTGTAGCTGAGCAGCGAGCCGGCGAGCTGCTCAGGCAGATGCTCGGCGCGGCCGGCGTCGAGCGCATAGGACATGAGGCAGGGATCGTCGAAGCCTTCTAGCGCGATGCCGTAGCGCGCGAGCACCACCATGTCGAACTTGGCGTTCTGCACGATCTTGAGCACGGCTGGATCTTCCAGCAGCGGCTTCAACAGATTGAGCGCCTCGCGCATGCCGATCTGCTTGATCGTGCCTTCGCCGCCGAGGTCGAGCCCGTCTGACGCGCGGTGGCCGAGCGGAACATAGGCGGCGCGGCCGGGCGCAAGCGCAAGCGCCACCCCGACGAGTTCGCCTTGCATGGGATCAGCGGACGTGACTTTCGCCCTGAAGGCGAAATGGCCCTGATCGCGCGCGGCGTCGAGCAATGCTGCGAGCCGCTCAGGATGGACCACCGTCTCGTATTTGCTGCGGTCGAAGGGGAGGGCGGCAAGCTTGGCGGCGCGCTCTTCGGCGAGACGCAACGGCGCGCCTTCCTTCGCCGGAAGCGTTGGTTCGGTCCGCGCCGCAACGAACCCTCCGCTCGGCGCGCGCCGGAGCGGGTGGTCATAGTCATCTTTCTTGCGCCGCTGCGTTGCGGGCGCCGGTGCGGCACCGGCGGGAGCCTCCACGCCCAGACCATCAGCGATACGGCGGAGCAATGTGCTGAATTCGAGCCGGCGCATGAAGCTCGTGAGCGTCTCGGGGTCTGGCTGCCGCACTAGCGTCTCGGCAAGCGGCACCTCGACCGGCACATGGGTGTCGAGGATGACCAGCGTGCGCGACAGCCGCGCCTGGTCGGCGAAATGTGATCAGGCTCTCGCGCCGCTTCGGCTGGGTGATCTCGGACGCCCGGGTGAGCAGCGTATCGAGATCGCCATATTCATTGATGAGCAGCGCCGCGGTCTTCACCCCGATCCCCGGCACGCCGGGGACGTTGTCGGTGGAATCGCCGATCAGCGCCTGCACCTCGATGACCTTCGAGGGCGGCACGCCGAAGCGCTCCATCACCTCTTCCTCGCCGATCACCTTGTTCTTCATGGTGTCGTACATGCGGATGCCTGGGCGCACGAGCTGCATCAGGTCCTTGTCGGAGGAGACGATGGTCACGTCGGCGCCGGCTTCCTGCGCCTCGCGCGCGTAAGTGGCGATGAGGTCGTCGGCCTCGTAGCCTTTCTGCTCGAGGCAAGCGACGTTGAAGGCCTTCACCGCATCGCGGATGAGCGGAAATTGCGGGACGAGGTCCTCCGGCATGTCCGGGCGGTGCGCCTTATAGTCTGCATAGAGCTCGTTGCGGAACGTGTGTTCGGAAAGGTCGAAGATCACCGCGAAATGGGTCGGCGGCGACAGCTCGCCCGCCTCGCGCAACAGCTTCCACAGCATGCCGCAGAAGCCGTGCACGGCGCCGACGGGAGCCCGTCAGAGGGGCGGGTCAGCGGCGGCAGCGCATGATAGGCGCGGAAGATGTAGCCCGAGCCGTCGATCAGATAGACGTGGTCGCCCTTTGCCACCGGCCTCGCGGCGGCCGTTTGCTTGCTGTCAGCCATTGTCATGATGGCAGATATATAGGAGTTGGCGGCGCTCGCGTCAGCACCGCGGCGTCCCTTCTCCCCAGTGGGGAGAGGACTGGGTCCCGCCCCCATAGTCGCGCTCATGGTTCGAGATGCGCCCTTGCGGGCGCTCCTCACCATGAGGCATCCAATTCCTCACCCTGAGGAGCCGCGAAGCGGCGTCTCGAAGGGTGAGGGGAGTACAATGCGTGGGCTCGAGCTCGTGGCTGCGCTCGGCGCTGCCGGGGGCATAGACCATGTCTGGCCCGAAAGTCTTCTCGATATAGTCCTTGAAATAGGTCTCCATGAACGGGAAGGCGCGCGCGAGCCGGGTGAAGTCCTTCTGCGAAATCCACAACACGGTGGAATCTTCGAGCGCCACCACGAGCCCGGTGCGGAGCGAGGATTTGAGCAGCACCCGCTCGCCGAAATGCTCTCCGGGCCCAAACAATTTCTCGAAATGCTCGCCCGTCTCGGGGTTGTCGATGGTGAGCTTCAGCTGACCCTTCACCACGGTGTAGAAGCCGTCGATCAGCATGCCAGGCTCGAGAACCTTGTCGCCCTTGCGGTAGTGGATGTAGCGGGTGCCCGGCATCGAGGATTGCACCAGCACGATATTCGGCGGCACGAACGCGTTCAGGATCCAGTTCACCAGCACGCGCACCTTGGTGGCAAAGCCCGGCAGGAAGGAGAGATAGAAGCCGCGCCAGAGCAGCCAGGCGAGAAAGCCCGAGAGCTTGATGCCGTAGACCTCGGCCACGGCCTTGCTCATGCCGAGCGAGGCGAGCGATCCTTTCGACGTATAGGCGAAGGGCTTGAGCTCCTCGGCTTTGGCCTTGGCAATCAGATTGTCGGCAAGCTGGCGCCCTTCGCGCACAGCGAATTGCGCGGTCTGCGGGGCATAGTCCAAGGGGTCCTCGGCAGGCTGCTCGACGAGCGGGATCAGCGCCGCGTCGCCAGCCGCCCAGATGCCGTCATGGCCGGAGACGCGCATGAAGCGGTCGGTCTTGATGCGCCCCCACTGCATATCGAGATCGAGCGATTCGACCAGCCGGTGCGGACCGTTGCCGATGGTGGCGAGGATGGTCCGCGTCGGGATCAGTCTGCCGTCGGCCAATTCCACTCCGGTCGAGGTCGCCGATTTGGTGCCGGTGCCGGTCATGACGTCGATGCCGTGCATGCGCAGCCGCAGCGTCGCGTATTCGGCGAGGTCGGCAGGGAAGGTGGGCAGGATGCGATTTGCGTATTCGATGAGGTAGACCTTGATCTCCTCGTGCTTGATGTTGGGATAATATTTCAGCGCGCGGTGGATCAGATCGTTGACCTCGGCCACCGTCTCCACGCCGGTGAAGCCCGCGCCAACCACCACGAAGGTGAGGAGCTCGCGCTTGAGATCAGGCTCCGTCGCCACGTCCGCCATTTCGAGGCAGCTGATCACATGCGTGCGCAAGCGGTGCGCATCGGAGAGGTTCTTCATGGTGAGCGCATGCTCGGGAAGCCCGGGGAAGCGGTTCAGGTCTACGCTCATGCCAAGCGCGATGATGAGCTCGTCATAGGGAAGGTCTACGGGCACCCGGCGGAAGCCCTGCACCACGGTCACCGTCTTCTTGGCGAAATCGATGCCCATGACATCGGCCTGGCGGATCTGGACGCCGCGCAGCAACATGCGGAGCGGCGCCACCGCGTCGGAGGAGTGGATGGTGGCGGCGGCGACTTCGGGCAGTAGCGGCTGGAACACGAAATAGTTGTTATTGTTGATCAGCTCGATGTCGAACCGGTCGGCGCCGCGGCGGGCAAGCTCCTTGGCGGCAAAGACGCCGCCGAAGCCGCCGCCGAGAATGAGAACTTTCTTCTTTTCCATGTATCAGACCCTGCCTTCCAGGCATTTGCAGGCATACCTACGCCAACCGGATGTCGGAAGCCAGAAGGCAGAAACCAAGGGCTGGGGTGCCCTTGTTTTCCGATTTCCGGCACCTGATCTGGTTTCTATCGCCCGCGTTGCTTAACGAGCCGGCTTTGCGCTAGGTTCGCGCGACCAGCACCCGTAGCTCAGTTGGATAGAGCGTTGCCCTCCGAAGGCAGAGGTCACAGGTTCGAATCCTGTCGGGTGCGCCAACAGCTCCAATTAGTTAGCTCGAAGTCGGCGCAGGCTCATTTGGTTCCCAGCAAGCACATAGCAAGCACGGCATCAGATACACCGAACGGTGCGTTGCAATGCGCTCACTCTGCGAGAGTCTTTGCGGTCAGCTCTCGAGTCGCCACCAGGTCGCGACGGCTGTTGCGGGCCGTACAGTTCGCGACTGCATACGAGAGGTGCGGCTAAGTCGGGCAATCGAGTTCAGCGACTCGATGAGGATTTCTTCGCTGAAGAGGATTGATCCTGCTTTCAAATCTTGGTCGAGGGCGAAGTGACGCTTCAAGAGGAAGAACGAGAACGTCGCCTTAGGCTATGGGGGTCGATCAGAAGCACAGAACCGGACTACGTGTCCGCAAGCTCTCTCCGCGACCTTGGGGTCTACGGTGGTGCCCAGGGAATCTGGGTGGACAAAGCAAGGACAGGACCAATTGCCACTAACGGCAGCGGTGTCACAGTCAGCCTACTCCACACTGGGAGACACTACCCCGACGATGTTTCGGAAGACGGGCTGTTTTATCACTATCCCAGCACTTCCCGACCGCCTTCGAGAGATGCTGCTGAAGTGGAGGCGACGAAGAATGCTGCCCGCCTCGCCCTTCCGATCTTCGTCATCCTGCCAGGACAGACGGATGGTTCCAGACGAGTGCGCCTCGGGTGGGTTGAGGATTGGAATGATAAAACCGCGCTCTTCCTCGTATTGTTCGGCGACACGGCACCGACCTACGTGCCTCCTGTCGATGAGGATGAACCATTCTCTCTAACCGAGATGCGCCTACTAGGAGGGCAATGGTGAAAGTCAGAGCAGGTCAGCAGGTGTTCCGGTTTCAGGTGCTAGCCCAGTACGGAAGCAAGTGTGCCGTTTGTTCGATCAGCCATCCGAGCTTGCTCAAGGCTGCACACCTCAGAGGTAAGCGTGAGAAGGGCTCCGATGATTGGAGGAATGGTCTCCCACTCTGCTCCACCCACCATGATGCGTACGATGCCTATTTATTCGCCATCCACCCTGACACTCTCTCTATCGTCACTGACCCAAAGATTAGCCCTACCGCCATCGGCCTCGGTACTAGTGTGCTAGCGGTGATGCACAAGAGACCTCACGCGGACGCGCTTGCCTGGCGTTTTAAACAGTCCCAATCCAAGTGGGGCGTATGACATTACGAGGGACGCAAGGCGGAAAGCTCGTTTGCCGGATATCGCATTCAGCCTGACGCGAAGTCTAGGGGGGTGGCGACTTCGACAATCAGCAGACGAGCTAAAGCGCGCGGGCGCTCATCAGGGGCCGGGGCGTCGAATACGATTGTCCGCTACCAGCGCTTCGGGCCGGTCGAAGCTTTAGCGCGCTCGTCGATTTTTTCGTAAAGCTCAGTAAAGCTGTTTTCGTAAAAATCCATTTGCCGGAGCGCTTTCTTCACGTTTCCCAAGTAACTTCAGCCGGAAGCTTACCCGTTCTTTCTCGAAAGAAATCGAGACCGGCTGACGCGATGGCGTATATGCTCGCCGTGTCGATAAGGTAGTTCTCTATGTTGCCTTTGGTGATCATTTTGTCGTCGCGGCCTATGCTTGAATCCGTGTCGCGCAGCCGTGCGCTTTGAATTTGAATTTCGTTCAGAAGCTGTACGATCAGCTTGGCCTCGCCGGGCTCTGAATATTCGATAAAATCACAGAGAAGCGTGATTGCTTCCGATGGCTTGGCCGGTACGCCAGGGCGGATAACGCCTTTCCTCAGGTAAGACACCGTGTTCACCACCGCATTTGCCATGTAGTTCTCGAAGGGAAGATGCGGAGGTCATTGCGTATTCGATTATCGTTGCGAGGGCTAAGGGTCCCACCGCTCGCAAAGCGGCACGCTTTTGATCACGCCTCTTGCGCTCTATCTCCGAGGTTTGACGTATTTGCGCCTGTAGGTACCAAACGCCAATCCCCGCGGCGACGAGCGCGAATATCGCGCCGATTAGGGTCTGATAATGGTAGATCCAACCCGCGTCGTTGGGCTTGGCGAACGCTCCAGCGATTATCGCCCAGACAAACAGCACCGAGGCAGCGCCAATCGCGAGTGCAATGACAAGAACTCGATCATTGCGGCCCATTTGGCGACTGTACCATGAAGAAAGGCGCGCCGACCGATACGTGCCGGATCTGCTATGACGCCCTTTGGAGCTGTTGTCTGGGGCTGAGTCCTCCCATCTACCCTGGGTCGGCAGGCCTAAGGGCGTGCCTATTCTGAACGCTCTCTTAGGCGACATCCTACATGCCGCAAACGGACGTAGCCCGCCCGAAGCATCCCCGCACACGCTATTTCGTTGCTCGTCGGTCTTTTTGACGGACTTGACAGCTTCGCTGACCTAGAGGCCCGAATCGCCGAATTGCCAACGGAGCGACCGGGGTGATGCCTTTGAGGTCTTTGCTGAGGCTTACCTAGCCACCCAAAAGCTCGTGGGCGCCGAAGAAGTTTGGCCCGCCGATCAGGTCCCAATCGCAGTGCTGCAGGCGTGTCGTCTACCATTCAGGACATGGGTGCGGACGGCGTCTACAAGACGTGGGCCGGTCAATACAACGCCTATCAGTCGAAGTTCCGCACGGGCCGACCGGCGCTGACGTGGACAAGAGTTGTCCACGTTCATGGGCCTTACCGATCAGGTCGGCGAACGTGTGCTCTTCACAAACTGTGACGACCTATCGCCGGTCATGGACGACCGCAGCGGGTTTTTCTGCATTCGCGGCAACGATCTCGAAAGACTGACGAAAGAAGACCTGGAGGCCATTGCCGACTGGCTTCGTGGCGCGGTTTTCACTCCGAAACGCAAGGACCCGCTTCCCCATCAGTCGGAAGCGCTCGAAGCCATTCTAGCCGGTCTAGATGAGCACGACCGCGTCACCGCCGTGATGGCGTGCGCTACGGGAAGACGCTCGTCGCTCTTTGGCTGGCAGAGCGCATGAAAGCCAAGCGCATTCTGGTGCTCGTTCCATCGCTGACATTGGTCCGCCAGACTCTACACGAGTGGCTCAAGGAAACGGCTTGGGAGCGGCCCCGATTTATCGCCGTATGCTCCGATCCGACGGTCGTGCGAGGGCGTGGAGGACCCGCTGATCGTTCATCAGAGAGATTTGGACTTCCCAGTGACGACTGATGAGGCCAAGGTGCGTGAGTTCCTCGCAGCTCCTGGCGATGGCGTCCAGATTGTCTTCTCGACTTATCAATCTGCGCGTGTTGTGGGCGAAGCTGTCTGGGGAATAGGTCCTTTCGATATTGCCATCTTTGACGAAGCTCATAAGACCGCTGGACGTGAAGGAGCAAATTTCGGTTTTGCTCTAAAGGACCGGAATCTTCCAATTGCCAAGCGTGTCTTCCTGACCGCTACGCCGCGTCACTATGACGTATGAAAAAAGAACAAGGAGGGGGACAAGGCGGTCGTCTACTCAATGGATCAGCCTGCGACCTATGGTCCCATCGTCCACACGCTCTCATTCGCTAAAGCGGCGGAACGCGGCATCATCTGCAATTACAAAATTATCATCTCCATCGTGACCTCGAGAGATGGTCAATGCCGATCTGTTGAGCCGAGGCGAGGTGATCGTTGAAGGCGATGTAATTCGTGCCCGCACGGTCGCAAATCAGATCGCAATCCAGAAGGCATGCGAAGAGCACGACTTAAAGAAGATCTTCTCTTTTCACCGCAGCGTGGCATCGGCCAAAGACTTCACTGGCGACACGGCGAGTTCCATCCAGACCCATTTGCCTGACTACGAGACCTACCATGTCAATGGAGAGATGCGGACCGCTCGCCGTGAAAAGTAGATGAAGGCGTTTGGGGAGGCTGACCGCGCAATCATGTCAAACGCTCGGTGCCTGACAGAAGGCGTGGATGTTCCCGCCGTCGATGTCGTGGCGTTCCTGTCGCCACGCAAGAGCAAGGTGGACATCGTCCAGGCCGCTGGCCGCGCCATGCGGAAGCCTGACGGTAAGGAAATGGGTTACGTCCTCCTTCCCCTGTTTCTTGAGACACAAGAGAACGAGACCATCGAAGAGGCGGTTGAGCGAACCGACTTTGAAGAAGCCTGGGATGTGCTTCAGGCCATGCAGGAGCAAGATGCAGTGCTTGCGGAAATCATCCGCGAGATGCGCGAGGAAAAAGGACGGCGCGGCGGTTTTGACGACAGCAGGCTGCGTGAGAGGGTCGAGGTTCTCGGGCCAGAGGTTTCCCTCGACGTGCTGCGCGGTGCTGTCAGCACAGCGCTGGTTGATCGGCTCGGTGCCACCTGGGACGAGCGGTATGGCGAATTGAAACTCTTCAAGGATCGGTTTGGCCACTGCAAGGTCCCTCCGGTATATCGAGAGATCCTCAGTTAGGTGTGTGGGTATCCACCCAGCGGGCCTTGCAGAACAAACATCGGCTCTTGGCAGAACGTAAGGCGCGGCTAGATGCGCTTGGCTTCTTCTGGGGGCGCGATCTTTGGAGAGAAGGCATCAGGCATTTAGAAGCCTTTGTACGGGGACAAAATCACTGCAGGGTGCAAAAAAACTACGTGACCACAGATGGATTTCAGTTGGGGCGATGGGTCGTTAGCCAGCGGGCAACGCAAAACGGTATGCCCACCGAACGCAAAGCACGCCTCGATGCGCTCAGTTTTGTGTGGGATCCATTTAACGCTCAATGGGAAGACAACTTTCAGCAAGCCTAGGAGCCTTTCTTAAGGACGCATGGGCACTGCAGGGAGCCGAGAGACTAATGTGACCGTAGATAGATGCCAACTGGGCCGATGGGTGCAGCTTCTGCGCCGTCAGCCTTACGGCATCTCTGCAGAACGTAAGGCGCGGCTTGATACGCTGGGGTTTGGTCGGGTCCCCCGTGCAAACCGTCCCGCTGCGGAGTAGTAATCGCCCCTGTAGAACTCCACAACAGTCGAGGGCGCATCGAGTACGCCAGTACAGGCTGGTAAAGAGATGTCCGCACAGGCTCAATTCCCGATATGAGCCCTGGTGGGGCGAGCCATTGGCATGTACGCGACAAAGCCGTCACCATGAGACGCTGTTAGCTGCAACCCTGCACGGCACCGACGTCGTCAGAGCCTGTTACTTGGTTCGGGAATAAGTACGCCATGTAAGCTGTGTGGCGTACGTGGCGGCGGCATGTACCCTACGTCACGAACTTTTAGTCAGCTACCAACTACGTCAGTAGAACTCCGCGTATGAACACGTACTCCATGTAGAGCGCCGCCTAACCGAGCATTCTTGCAATCAGTTGCAAGGCTGTAGGTTATGCTGCGAGACAGTGTCTTCTTGTCCGCAGAGGGCTTACCGTAGTCGATGGGCGCGTTGATTTTGGCCATTTTTTCTAAACAAAGGAGAATCTCAAAGCCTGTCTTTGAGACAATGCCTTGAACTTTCTCCTAGTTAGCTCGCCGAGGCTTCAGTGGAGCGATTGGCACTCACCTGAGAAACTCTTATTCCTCGTCGGTGCGACAGGCCGAACATACAGGCGGGGCTGAGCATTGCAGGTCTTGGTTCGATAATACGTAGGCGATTTAGGCTATGGGCGTGTACACGCAGCGAGGCATGTACCCAACGTCTCGAACTCGTAAGTCAGTTATCACCTACGTCCGTAGACCCCGCGTACGCCATGTAGGCTGTGCCGCGTACATGCAGCGAGGCATGTCGCTATTGACCGCTGCGATGCCGTTGCCGGGCCAATCTGCTCAGCAATGTGTCTAGCGCCTGGTACCGGTACGGTTGTCAGATCAACCGGCAGAGGACTTCGCTGCGTTGTGACGCTCGGCAACCGCTGCTAGTTGGTTTTGCCAGCCTCATCTAGAGCGCGGTCGATAGTCTCCTTAGCTTCCTCAATAGCTTCATTCTTTCGTGGCGCGAGCGTGTCGAGTATTGACCGCGCCAGGAGCGGCAGGTCAGGGCGCGTGGGATGGATGTCTACGCACCAACTGGACCACTGACGTTGGGGTCGGATTTTGTAGCCGCGATAGCGGGAATGCTCTTGGGAGGTCATCGAGCGGGTCTCCTTTACGTATTCGACCCTTTTTTTTTTTTTTTTTTTTTTTGCGGGCCCGCCGGCGATTACAGTATACCCTTAGTTCGTGGCTAGTTGCAACACTGTCGTTGCCGGAGATGGCTCATACGGAGATGGCTCATACGGTGGATCGGACGTCGGTAGAGTATCCCAGGTCTCGGGAGAAGCGTGCGACAACGATGCCCGTTGGGGCATATCCACTACCACCGCATGGACCTCATGCTGATCGGTCGAAGGACCAATATTTCTGTCGATGGAAGGCAATCGAGTGTTGAGGGAATCGCCGTTGCCATCGCAACGTCGCCCTCAAGGTTTGACACACGAGTAAGGTGTAGCGGGGTGGGCGCGGACACGGCAGCCGCAATTAGGCAAAACGAAGCACGCTTTTCATGGCTTCCCCTTCAAAATCAGGGGACTTGAAATAAAGGCTGGGGAGCGCGACGCTGAACTGACTACGCGAAACTTATGACGCTCCCGCCAAACCCTTGGTGGGGGTCCACCATACATATAGTGGCGTTGAGTGCCGTTTTGTAGGTTGGGGACAGTGGGGGGCACCTTGGCGTCCCTGATCGACCCTGATCGAAGGCGAACCCCCTTAAAATAGGCGATTTTTTGCCCAGCACCGATGTCCAAGCGTGTCCTGGCATTTTTGGTCATCTGCACTAAGGGAAGGGAGTCCAACCTTGACGAAAGTAACAATCGCTTTGGCGCTACTTGCTGGGCTCGCCGCCTGCCCAGCGTTTGCCACCAGCTATGCTGGCACCTGCACAACTGCCCCAGAGGACAAGTGGATGACCGAGGCCGACGCTCAGGCCAAGATTACCGAGGCGGGCTACACCGTGGCCAAGATCAAGCGGACCCGCACTGGCAACTGCTACGAGGCCTACGTCACCGATAAGAGCGGAAAGAAGATGGAGTTGTTCCTTGATCCGACCAGCGCAAGTATCATCCACTCGCAATGAGCGGTGGGAATGTTTGCCAACGCAAGCCGGGTCACGGAGAGCGGTGGCGAGGGCCGTAAAGGTCTGGGATCCTTTCGTTCGTTGGTTCCACTGGCTTCTCGCTGTTCTGTTCGCCTCAGCGTGGTACTCCGGCGGGATATGGGACGATCCACACCTCCTAACCGGGTACGGCGTTGCGGTCCTGGTTCTTGCGCGTATCGCTTGGGGCTTCGTCGGCTCTCGTACGCGCGCTTCCACGACTTCGTTTATGGCCCGCGAACCATCCTCCGCTATCTCGCCGATGCACTTCGGATGCGAGCCCCGCGCTACCTTGGACACAACCCGGCTGGCGGAGCCATGGTGGTCGCGTTGCTCGCTACCTTGGTCGTGCTCTGCACCACCGGCATCATGATGACCATGGACGCATTCTGGGGTGTGCAATGGGTGGATGATCTCCACCAGACCGCGAGCGACTTCTCTCTAATCCTGGTCGGTCTTCACGTGGCCGGCGTTATCCTTGCGAGCCTTGAACACCACGAGAACCTCATACTCGCCATGATTACTGGATGGAAGCGAACGCTGTGATCGCCGAACGAGCAATGATTAGAATTTTTATTCGAGACAAGCGATGGGGCGAAGTCGAAGTCGTGAACGGCAAGCTTCACGTCGTAGACGACAATGGTACGCTTGAGGGCCTGATCAATTCGCCATGCTTACGTCACGACGAGTATGGGAAGGAACTCACCGATCAGGAAGTCTACGACTCGCTTCCCGTGCGAGTTAACGGTCAGGTGTGGGCCAGGCGCGTTGATAGCTAGTGCATTGATGCCGACGTAAATCCTTGTTGGGATTCCCATGGCCTTGGCGTCGTGCGAGTCTGCGCCAGCGACGCGATGTGCAACGTCGCGGCTTTTGATCCTTATCGTCCCTGTAGGCCACCTAACCGCCGCCTAGGGTCACCCGGTGCAACCACTTGCACGGCTGAAGATCGTGCTGCCAAATAGTGTCGAACACTCTGGTGGACCTTAGCTCCGGTGTATGTCGCTCCACCCCCACCGCCGGTTTATTATGTACCACCGCCGCCGCCGGTTTATTACGGGGCTGTGATCTATGGACCGCCATATCGGTACGGCTATCACAGATACCGTCACCGCTAACCCTGGCATGGCTGCCTCGTCGGGGCCGTCTAGATTTCGTTCAGGCGTTCGTACAGGTGCTTACCCCTTCGAAGATGCTCACGTAAGAAGCATGAGCACCTTCGGCACGATGAGCATCTTCAGGCGACGCCGTCACTCAGCGCCCGTGTGCAAGTGAGCAAGACGTGATGGCCCGCAATCTGATCGGCTTTGAACCTGAAACCCCGCGGGCGACTCGCCTATAGGGCCTGATGCGCACCAGGGCCGGGAGTTCACACCTTCCGGCCCCGGCACTTGCCAACGCAACCCACTGGGAGGAGGGCGCGATGACCAATTCCGATATAGCACATCTGGCCAATCCGCACCCATCGGACGGCGACACGGGATTGCGACCGTGCCGTCTCCTCGGCCCCGCCGCAGCAAAAGGTCTCCGACGTAGCTTGTGGGAAATCCAAAAAAGCGGTCTAGGGGACCGAGGCGACTCTCGTATCCTTCCGGCGTCCTTTGCTCTCCCTCAGCAATCACTAAGGAACTCACCATGAGCACAAGCAAGCAGGACGCGCAGGCAGCGCGCGCCCGCGCAATTGCGGAGGCACTTCAAGCAAGCGGCGCGAGAAGCCTAATGGAACTGCTTGCCGAGCCCGAAAGGCACAAAGAGCATCTTGATAAGCTTTGTGCCAAGCTCGAAGCCTTGCCCAAGATAGTCAAAAAAAAGACGCGGCAGTGACGCCCCGGCCAATAGGATGGTCGAGGATCGTAAATCAACCGCCAAAGAGGAACTCAAGTGGCGCGCCGAGTTCAAGGCGCTTGGCCGTGAGGCGGTGCGCGCGAGGTCTCCCGCCTTCCAACCCCACATCAAGCGTGACCTTGCCGTCCGATGGCTTCGGGAACAGGAGTTGGCGGCAGAGCGCCGGGAACGAGGGACGTTCTGGATTGCTGTCGCCATCCTCGTTCTCACTGTCGTCGGCATTGCGTTGACGCTGGCAGGCTATTGAGTGGCCGGAGAAGGGAAGGACCATCAGCGCGCGCCTGTGGCGAAAGTACCCCGAACTCACGGCAGAGTGCTCGGTAGGGAGACCCCGGCAGCATTGGGCCTCCCCTTAACTCAAAGCCCCCTGGCGCCCTGCCGCGGCGACGGGGGCTTTTTTCAAGGCGCTCAATGGAGGCATTTTGACCGGTCTCAATCTTGGTGCCCTTTGAACGCAACTCAGTGTTCCCCCCAATTGCAGTCATCCCCGTCGCGCCGGTGACCCTCCGGTAACAAGGACGTCTGCAGCAACCGTGGAATTTCCAATGTCTATACGACCAAGCTCATGATCAAAACGAATGCCCCTAAGGGCCGTCAATGTCGCTTCATCTATGTTGATGGAACCCGTAGCAGCGCGAGCGACGATAACCCCAACCGCTTCCTCAAATACGCGCTCCGCTTCACGCACATTACCCGATACCATCGCGTTCTTGCCAGCACGCTCTAGATCGGGTCGCTGCTTGGCAACATCTTGAAACAGTGAAGTCAGCGTGGTTTTTGAAATGTCATAGGCCGCGTGAGCAAAAAACGCGATGGCAAAATGGTCTAACACTGCGTTACTCCCCTCCACGGTGAAGGGAGATAATACCACGGCTTCAAACCTCCCATTGCACCCCGGTCAAGAAAAGACCGCACTAGCGCGTGGGTCAGTGACTGCGCCCTCGATGAAGTCTCGGTATGCGCTTGCTGCTCGAAGACTAGCGGTTTCGGGTCCTCAGTGCGAAGGTGTCAACTCCTTCGAAGATGCTCACCTAGAAACCATGAGCACCTTCGAGACCGATGAGCATCTTCAGGGAAGGGGGCTTCTGCCTCTGCTGCCGCGCCTCGGTCGAATGGCTGCTAACGGGGATCGGACCGACACGGTCCCACTGAGATTGATTTCGTTACCTTGCCACCGATTGCGTATGGCGCGATACGTGTGCGAGTGACGGCCGCAAACTTGGAAGGGGAAGCCGAATGGACCTCGCTGCTTGGACACCACGCGCTCTGTCGGTCCTGCGGATTGTGACTGGGTTGCTGTTCCTTGAGCACGGCACGGGAAAGCTACTTGGTTTTCCGCCCTCTGATCATGCCGCTCCGACGCTATTTTCGCTGATCGGCTTTCAAGGTGTGCTCGAACTTGTCGGTGGCTTCCTAATTCTCATTGGGCTTTTCACGCGACCAGTCGCATTTTCGAGGGCAAAGGCTCCTTCACAGCAATCTGTATTTCACCGACCTATCGTATTGTTCCCCGAAAAAGTACACCGTGCTGAGCCCTTGATTGTACCAATCGGGATAATGAGGGTTCAGCGGCAGCGACCGCTCCACTAGGCTTACTGCCCGCGCCGTTTCACCAAAAAAGGAGATAACCCACGCGATACGACGAGCACGTCTGCATCGGAGGGTGCCAGTGTTTCAGCCCTGTCAAACTCGGCGACAGCTTGCTCCGGCTTCCCGTGAAATGCGTAGGCCTCACCGAGAGCCAAGTGCGCTTTGCCATCGTTGGGATCGAGCGTCACCGCCTTCTGGGCCGCCTCCATTTGCTTTGCCAGCGCCTCCTCGACAGAGGGTGCCAAGCCGAGGTCGATCAAATGGGTGTGGACTTCGGCCAGCCCGACGTAAGCACGTGCCAGTTGCGGATCAAGCTCGTCCACCCGGCTGGCAAGCCTTAGGGTGCTTCGCGGCTGGTCCGGTCTGGTACTGCCCATAACACAGGCTGAGAGGGCATCTTCGAGAGGGCGTCGGCTTCGGTCGGCGCCCTTTTTATTTGCGATGAGCAATTCAGGTGGCATCTGGAGATGCGAGGCCAGAGCGACCTCAGCGCCGTCTATGCCTTCCCGGCTTATCTCGGGCGTATCGAATAATCACCGACAAATCTGTTTCATCAACTACGCTGTCAATCCACGACACTATTGGAATCCACTTCTTAGCCCTACGCGTTCCGGGACGTCCCCTCTTAGCTATACGAGTGCCATGCATAAGCAAAAAAAGGTTATCGCCGTCCTGCTCCATGCTAATTGGCCCGGGCGGCACTGTTGGGATTTCGTCATTCATAGTCCGTATCTCCAAGCTTCAACCTACCCCGGGCGTGTAACAGCTCCGGCAACTTCGCCATGTTGCTAGCGATCCGCCACGTCCTCGGTAAGGTCCTTTCGCCATATAAGCGAGCGATTGTCCGTCAGCGTCACGCACAACGAGACCCCCGCCGAGAAATCTTCCCAAATAGGTCCCCGTGACCGAGCTAAAGCCCGTCAGCGTTTTGCGCCCAATAGTTCAGGCAGCCTAGCGATGTTGCTAGCGATTCTCCGCAGCCTATCCTCGGTCAGCACACTTCCGTGAAGTACGATACCAAGAAGGGTCTCTATTCCGTCGCAGCGTAGTTAATTCAGACTCGGCAAAAGGGACGGTCGGCTTCGGTCGGTCAGGTCAAAACGGCACCGTGCCGTCTTTACAAGTCCCTTGATCTTTTCATAGTTTTCTCACCTTCACCTTGCCCTCAAGATTCTCCTCGACTAGCAACATCGCGCGCTCGCCCAAGCCTTGGCAGTCGGCATAAACCTGGATGCGGTCAAACTTGCGCAGGCCAGAGGTCGAGAACCGGTCGAGAAAAGCGGGGCTCAGAACTTGTGGAGTAGTCGCTGGTCACGAGCGAGAAAGTGATCCCGCCCGCCCGCGACCGAGCGATGGGCTCAAATTCTTCGATGCGCTTCTGGAGCATCGCAGCCATCGCCCAATTATTACCACCGCCCCAACAATCCGGTTGTATCCCTAACTCATCAGGATGACCCTAACCCACAGAAAAAAGACAAACGCGCCGCTCACCCCACGGCAGATGCTCCGTCACGCTACGGTAAGAGCGTTAGTGCAATAGCGTCGGTTCGAGAGTGAAGCTCATGGACGATTTCTTGAGCGGCTTGATGATGGTCGGTGCCATCGTGCTAGGGCTCTTCATCCTGGGTATTTGCAAGGCGCTAACGCGCGAACCAACGCATCTGCGCCACTCGCCAGTGCTTACTCGGACAAGTTTAGACCTTCTTTCGAACGAAGTGTGAAGGCAGGCTGGATACGAATTAGCTTGCGCGTGGTAAGCCCCGTACGGGGGGAACCGTTTTTGGGGCTTGCTGGAAGGGGCGTCGGCATTGGTCGACGCCCTTTTTTTATCTTTTCCCGTCCCCATGTGATCGTCGTCGCCCAGTGTGACGAAAAGTTCATCCAACGAAGGTGGATCTCCATGCTATGGGTTGGACAGTGATGGCTAATCCCTCGCCATCACAGGTTCCCCCCCAATGGAACCCTAGAAGCCCCGCTCCCCCCGTGCGGGGCTTCTTTTTTTGCTAGATGGTCGAGGGGGGCGCCCCAGGAGCCAAACTCGGCGAGGTCTTTACCGAGGAAATAGGTTAAGGACTAGCTTGGGTTAAATGGAGGTCGTAATGGCAAGTTGGTCTCGTTGCACAAGGTCCGAGACAGGCAGCGTGAAGCAAATAGTCTATATCAACCTCGATCAGGTGCTCACAGTGGAGAGCGCCCACACCACATCCGGGACCCACACCCTCATCAAGTTCGCTAACGAGAGGGCCGAAACCGTGTCGGAGCCGCCCGAGATTGTAGTGTGCGCTATTCAGTCCGCTGACGAGCGTCGCATCTGAGGAGGCCCCTAGAGGGAGGGGCGCATCAAATCTCTGAGCGGTTGCCTTTGGGACCGCTGCGCCGGGGCTTCTCCTATGAAGAAACCCGGCCGCGCAGTGGAACAGCCGGGTCTCCTGATTTGCGGCAGTCATGATGGAACTCTAGGAGGAGTCGCCAACCTGGACCTGCCGACACCGATTTAACCCGCGAGGGGTTCTGGTGTTCCTGGAACATAAGCCCCTCAAAGGCGGTTTTACGACCGGACTTTAAGTCCAGCGTCAGGGAGTAAACGCCATGAAAACTCTTCTTTCGATTTTTGCATTGACCCTCGCACTTGCCTTCACAGGTCCAGCCTTCGCGGGAGATGTAACAGCCGCAAAGACCGAGGCCGATTGCGCAAAGGCGGGTGGCACGTGGAATGCTACGACCAAGATGTGCGAAGAGAAAAAGATGTAACCCTATCATTTGCTTTCACCTTGAGGGGCGTCGGCTTCGGTCGGCGCCCTTTTTCTTTGCGCGGTGTCAGCTGTGCCACAGTAGCGAATCAGCAGGTGTGCTAGCCCAACTAGCATGGGGACTGGCCAGACCAGTCCAATTGGAGGGAGGAATGGATACGAAACCGAGCGATACTAGGCCCGTAAACTCCGACCTAGAGCTGGCCGTTTTCGGAGCGCCCTAGTTCGTTGCCACTATATGGAGAAGCCCCGCACCGGGAGGGATACGGGATTTCTCCGGTTCCGAAGGGAAGGAACCAGTGACGGGGGACTGACCGTCACCGGTAAATACGTAAGGCTCCCCAATCCAGCGTGGTCGCCTCCCAGGCCGGGGCCGCCTTTTTTGTTGTCGCCTCAAGCTAGTCAAGCAGCGAGGAGCAATGGAATGGCCGTGGAACGTGGAGCAATGACCAACAATGTAGAGCCAGCCGGGAGCGCCGCCGTGTCGTCCCGCGAAACGAACGGAGCCGTGGCACCTTCCTGTTATCGCGTATCGGTCATATCGGGTTCGCTTGAGGTTTCAGCCCGCTTGCAAAATGCTGACGACTTGGAACTCCTGCTGAAGGTCTTAGAGGCAAATAAGGGTCTTTTCCCGAAGGTGGAGCGATCAGCGACCGAGACTGTCGTGAAGGCAACCAAGACTGCGAACCGATCAGAGACCGAAGGATTTGCGAATGCGGACCGAGAGACGAAGACCTCGTCGAGAGTGGATCGATTAGCGAACGGGGTTTTGACCCCTTAAAAGGATGCAGCTCGTGTGCCGTCAGCCGCACTGCGACTACGACACCGTTCAGCGCATTCACGAACAGGTGCCAGGAGCACCCGTTCTAGCAAAGCCGGTCTACCGTAAGGCCCTTGCTGGCGCCGTGGCGGCAGTGACCAAGCACTGACTCCGTGATGACTAGTTCGCCCACGATAGGATCGGGCGTTCCCGGCATCGGCTTCGCTCGGCGCCCTTTTGCCACGTTCTCGGGCAACGGATCATCGGGCCGTTCAGGAGGATGAACGATAGTGCGCACGATGAACGTCACTCGCTCGCGATCTATCTCCCTGATCCTTCCAGCGGCAATTAGTCGATCGAGCGCATTGGCTTTCATGCGGTCAATCGTCTCTTCTTCGCCCTCTCGAATGCAACAGGCGGCTAAGTTCAGCGGAATAGTTTCTCAAAACCTGTGGCAGTTGCGTCACCAATTTTGCCCCCCGATGTGATTCGATCGCAATCTGACGCCTTGCCCGCGGACGGCAAGGGAGGAGTAGAGGGGGCCCAGTAATGCGTACCACCACCGCGGCATCGCCGCGTCGCTCGCACTGGCAGGCTGCTTTCACCCTTAAGACCTACAAGGCGCAAACCTCGTCGCTGGTAGTTTGGCAGCACGTGTTCGTGTCTGACACGCCTATGACGAATTGGTGCGGATCAAGCCTGTTATTGACTCGGGTTGTCAAAAAAAACCCACCTGCGCAAAATGTTGTCAGGGCGTTAACGGTAGACGTGGCCCATCAACACACTGTCGCCGCCGCGGAGCGGCGGCGGATCGCGCGATCGACTCAAAGCAAAATTCTAAAAACTTCTCGCCCCATCACCTTCGAGAGCTGAGCCGATAAGACAAATGAGCAACGACCCAGTCTGGCTTGCCGATAACGTCATGGCGTTTCTGTTAGACCGCCAGGGCGATGCACCCGATAAAAGCCTCTTACAGTCGAAGATCGAAGCGGACTACAACGGTAAGGCGTTTCCGTTTACGCTCCGATTCGGCCACGTCGCTTGGAGCGAGACCACTGGCCAAGATTATGGCGTTGTCGTCGCGCTCGATGAGCGTCCGGTGCTTCACGTCGATTTGTATAGCGTCGATTTGGAAAGTCTTCGGGACGACTCCCCACTTGCCAAACAAGCCCTTCACGTTGTCCGCACCTTTGAGGATGGCGAGTGGACGGGCGTGCTAACCGGGGCGCTCCATCGGTATCGTGAACAGGCGGGGCACAACTAACAGCTTTACGCCAACCCATCGCCCGCGCCGGGGCGCCTCGCCCCCTTCTTTAAAGCTAATTCACGGGTATACCCTGGCACCCCCCACCCTCTCGATTGGCTTCTGCCCGCTCTCCGCTTAGCCTTGGCGTCTGTGTCGAATTCGACAGGCGGCGCCAGTGGCAACACGCTTGTCCAACAAAACAACGGATAAGCTTGGGCTGGACGGTAGACACAGGCACGCACCTGCGTCAGCTCAAGGTTTCGGGCCGTGGGTCGAGCCCGCTTAAAAAGTCCGCTGCGTGGATCCCGTGGGTCGAGCCCGCTTAAAAAGTCCGCTACGTGCCAGAAGCGGACATCCAGGTCGAGCCACGCCACGGGACAGCGGTAAGCAAGAAGGGAAGCTAAGTCGCCTTGTGGAGACCTTTCATGCCGCGCGTTACCTGCGCCTTGATCGGCGCTGCCACATCAGCAGTCATTTTAGTAGATAGCGTGCGCATTTCTCCGGCTTGGGCCGCCAGTTCGCCGACCTGGCTGCGCCAATAACTCGTCTGCAATTCCATAGCCTCGGCAAGGTTCTTCGCTCCGGCCAACCTCTCCGCAAGACCGAAACCGTTGTTGATATTGCGCCGTGTGATGTCGATAGCCTTGCGGTTGAGCGCTAAGGTGCCCTGACCAGCCGCGACGACGAATCTCTCCCAACTCTCTAATACAGCTTCGAGAGAGTGCACATAAAGCTCGCGCGTCTGAGCCACGCTCGTCTCGGCGAGGGCGCGCATCGACTCTGGCATTTGCGCGTCGTAAGCGAATTCCTCGAAGCGAGCGGCGGTCTTGCGATATGTACCGCGCGCTCTCTCAGCGACAGCTCTGGAAGCTGTCTTGCGATCGCTACCGTGCCCTTTCCTGGTACCAACTTTGCGAGTGGTCTTGCGATACTTACTTCTCGCCTTCTCGGCGGCAGTTTTGCGAACTGAGGACTTGGTCATGGTACTCCCTCTTGGTGTTACGCTGGAACTCGCATGCGGCAGCCAGAAACCTGATGAGAGAAGGCCTCAAGAATTAATCGCGCTTTGTTGTTAGCGCCTGACTGATTAGGGGCTTTGGCTACCAGACAGCTTGAGGCTAATGCTAGGCAAATCACTTGGCAAGCTTTCTCGAGTTGCTTCGTAACAGTATGAACTAAATCCTCAGCTTACCTATTTAACCAATTGCTTCTTCGGTCAGTCTGCCCACTTACAGTTCGTTTAACTTTCACCCAGAAGCGTATTGCGCTACCTTTCATCACCACGAGAGGACGGCGAGGGGGGTCTCCATGCGCAACGCCTTTCACACCAGCTTTTCCGCGCGAGGGTTAAGCGGAGCATATCCGAACGTTTGTTTTTCCGACCTTGCTCCTCCGTCATCAGATTCTAAAAGCTGCGGGACTCCAGCGTCCTCTTTGCACAACACACTCATCCCTTCCGAAAACGTCTTTGAGGCTGCAATGCAGAGCGCTGCGTTCCTGCATCGCGAGGCGCTAACCATCACTCAACGCAATGTGAACCGCACTTTTAGTCTTCTAAAAAGGTTCATTGGGATAAGGAATTTCGGAACGATAGTTGATCTGGAGGTTGCCTATTGGCCAGATCGGCTGATGGCTTTCGGAGGACAGGTCGAAGAGCTTTCCGCACTATCGACAAAAGCGCTCTGGGATGTGCTTGATGTGATGGTCGCCTCAAGCCGGGAGATACCGCGTTCCGGCAAAAGGGTTCAGTAGGATCCATCAGCTCACTTCCCTCCTCTGCTAAGGCAAGCACACGATTGCGGAGAGCTTCCTTCTCTTCGACACCGTTATCCGTCTCGCGACACAAGTTACGCGCCTCAATATGGGCGGATGTCCGGTATGGGGGGAAAAGCGGACATGACGCGAACGGGCCTAGATCTTGTTCTTCCTGTTCCTCGTCATCTTCATCATCGTACTGATCCTCGCCATCACCGCGGGCGAGATCATTCTCTGATGGTCCCACGGGGCAAACTCGCTCCCGCGGAAAGATGAGAGGTCCTACCGCTCGCAGCTCGACGGCGCCGGCGCTCCCCGGAAGCGTTCGGTCATCCAATTGAGCGCGGCGTTGGCGCTGTCGCGCGCGGCGAAGGTGTGCGTGACGCCGGGAAGAGGCACAAAGCTCACGCGCGCGCCCTGCGCGCATAAAGCCTCGCCGAAGCGCTTGGTGATCTCAGGACGGACCGTGGTGTCGGCAGTCCCTTGCGCAATGAAGACTGGCGCGCCGGCGGGGGCCTGACCGGGAGAGTTGCGTACCATGATTCCCTTCCAGGGCTCGGCCTTCGCGGGGTCGACCTTGAGAAACTGGCCGCTCTTCAGCGGGGATTCATCCCTTTCGATCTTCTCGAATTCGGAAACCGACTCGATGCAGTCTCTGGCTGTAGCTTCGAAAGCAGACATGGCTTGGGGCTCGACAACGTTGGCGACCGGTATGTTTTTCAGCCGCGTCCAGGAGAGCACGGTCATCGCCACAAGATCCTGCGAGGTCGACTTATCGGCGTCGAACAATTCGACGAGATAGGTCGCAGGCGCCGCGGCGGCGACGCCGACGAGCTTGAGGTCCGGCGCGTAGCGTGCGGCAACCTCTCCTGTGTAGAGAGCTGCGTGACCGCCTTGGCTATGACCCCACACCGCGAAACGGTTTGAGGCGCCGGTATTCGGCAGCTCACGCGCCGCGCGTACCGAGTTCGAGCACCGACCGTGCCTCGCTCTCGCCGATCAGATAAGGGTGGATGCCATCGGTGCCGAGACCTGGATAGTCGGTGGCGACGACAATGTAGCCTTGCGAGATCATATTGGGCAGGTTCCACATCATGCCGCCGACGTCGGGCATCAGCGACGGCGCGCAAGGCGGCATCACGCCGGAGGTCGGGTGGGCCCAGGCGATGATGTTGCGCCCGCCGGCAGGCGCAGCGCCGCCTGGGATGTAGATCGCGCCGGAGACTGGAATCGGCCGGCCGCTCGGGTCCATGGAGCGATACAGGATGCGGAAGGCTTCGCCGCCGCTGCCGCCCATGCCGGGCCCGCCGCCCTCAAGCGGCCAGACGCGGATGATGCTACCGGGTTTTCCGGGAATCTCGCCCGGGCTTACGTCGTAAAGTGCATTTGCCGCGTCACCGCCGAAACTCATAAAGGCGGCCAGAATCCCGGTTGTCACAAATCTCGGCAGGAACTGGGACGCGAACATACGCTACCCCCTCTATGAATTGCGACGCGATGATAGCGGCGCGCTTCAGGAAAACAACCGGGAAGCCAGGCAAAGGTAAGCGAGGGTTGCGGCCATCCTCTCCTTGAGCTAGCCCGAGCTTCCGGGGCACAATCGGGGCGAACAGGCAGGGCGCCTGCGTGGGGCACTTAACGTCAATCGGAACAAGAAGAATTCGGGGACAAGGAATGTCATCAGCCGCAGCCACGCTCGACCTCTTTCTCAATCGCTTGAGCGGATTTTCGACACCCTTCTCGATCGAACTGCCGAGCGGGGAGAAGCGCAAGATCGGATTGGGCGAGGAAGAGTTTCGCGTTGGCCTCCGCAACGAGCGCGCCATCAAAGCGCTGCGCACGCTCGATGAGGGCGACATCGCAGAGGCCTATCTGCAAGGAGACATCGATCTTGAAGGCGACATGCTGAAGCCCTTCGCGCTTCGCGCCTCTCTCGACGATCGGCACCCGCTAGTGGCCGCTTGGCGCTTCATCGAGCCGCTGCTGTTCGGGCAGATCTATACCAACAAGCGCGCCATCGCCTCGCACTACAACGCCGACCCGATGATGTTCCTGAGCTTTCTCGATCCGGTGTTCCCGGCCTACAGCCAGGGCGTCTACGCGCATGACGATGAGCCGCTCGCCAAGGCTCTGGAGCGCAAGTTCGATTGGGCGATCGAGAAATGCGAGCTCGGTGAGGGAAAGCGCGTGCTCGAGATCGGCCCAGGCTGGGGTGCCTTCGCCGGGCACGCGCTACAGGCCGGCGTGCGCTTCACCGGCATTACCAATTCGGAAGTCTCGCAGTCCTATCTCAAGGGGAAGCTCGCCAATTTCGGAGACCAGTTCGATATCCTGCTCACCGATTTCTACGACTTCGAGCCAAGTGAGAAATTCGATTCGATCGTCATCATGGGCGTGATCGAGCATTTGCCGAACTACGAGCGCGTGCTGAAGAAATTCTATCAGCTGCTCAAGCCCGGGGGCTTCGTGTTCCTCGACGGCAGCGCGGCGCGCAAGAAATACGAGCTCTCCACCTTCATGGTGCGCCACATCTATCCCGGCAACCACTCCTTCCTGGTGCTCGACGACCTCCTCAACAAGCTCGCCAAGACCGAGTTCGAACTGATGGAGGTGCAGAACGACCGCTGGAGCTATTTCCTCACCTTCAAACAATGGGCGCTGAACCTCGACGCCAACAAGGATTACATCCAGCGCACCTTCGGCGATTTCGAGTTCCGCAAGTTCCGGCTTTATCTGTGGGGCGCGGCCTATGAGTTCTTGGCCCGCAACCTCGATTGCTACCGCCTCACCCTCTACAAGCCCAAGGACGCGTGATTTCTTAAGCATTTCGCCCGATCCTTCCTTTTCCGACGCCACTTTCGCGACTCCTCAGGCACGCTCGTTGGCGCGGTCAACATGCTGCTCGACATCAGCGACCGCAAACGCCGAGGAGCAGAATACCGTGCTGCTGCGCGAGCTCGCCCATCGGGTGAACAATACCTTCGCCGTGATCCTTGCCATCACGCAGCAAAGCCTGCGCACGGCGCCGCCGCAGCAAGCTTTTGCCGAAAGATCGATTGGCGGCTCGCAACCGTAGGCGCCGAGTGCAAGATCGATCTCGCCATCGAGCAGCGGAAGTCCGCAAAAGCTTCGGCACGGGAGCTGAAAGTTCCCTCGCCCCGTGCGCGGCCACTCGCCGCCCAGCTGAACACACTATCCTTTCCAACATTCACCACGGTTGACCCCCTCCTTGACTTGATCAAGCGAGGCGGGGCTTGATGGCGCCGCCTTTCAAATCAGGAGAGGACGCGCCATGTGTGATCTTTGCGGTTCAGCCCATCATCGTTTGACCCGGCGTGGCCTCATGACCGGCGCCGGCGCCGCGCTTGCCGCGAGCGCGTTCTCCTCGGCGCGTTCATGGGCGGCCGAGCCTCCGAAGGAGGGGGCGCCGAACGCAATCAGCCCCGACGCGGCATTGCAGCGCCTCATTGAAGGAAACGCGCGCTACGCCGCGAATGCACCGAATGAGCGAGACTTCTCGGCGGGGCGCGCTGCCCGCGCCGCATCACAATTTCCTATTGCCGCGATCTTGAGCTGCTCCGATAGCAGGGTCGTGCCGGACCTTGTCTTCGACCAAAGTCCCGGCGACCTCTTCGTGGTGCGGCTCGCCGGTAATTTCCTCGACGATGGTGGCCTGGCGAGCCTCGAATACGCGGTTAAGTTTCTCGGGGCGCCGCTGCTCGTGGTGGTCGGGCACACCAACTGCGGCGCGGTCGCCGCTGCCGTCAAGGTGGTTATGGAGCGGGCGGTTCTCCCGGGTCACCTTCCCGACTTGATCAAGGCGATCGAGCCCGCCGTGATCACCGCGCACGGACGTCACCCGAGCGATCTCGTGGCTGCAAGCATTGAAGAGAACGTCAGGCTTAACGTGAAGCGGATGTACGAGGATAAGCCGATTCTGTCTGAGGCGCTTGCCGCGAAGAAGATCGCTGCCGTGGGCGGCATCTACGACATCGCCACAGGTAAAGTGAATTTGCTTTGACAACGGCGGCCGGCGATACGCTGGAGCGCTGGCGTTCAGAAAAGACCGCCGCCTACCTTGCCACAGTGGTTGCCACTGCCGAGTCCGACTCCGGCAATGCGGCGCTGTTCAGGAGCATGGCGGATGCAGCCGAGAAGCAGGCAGGCATACTTGCCAGGGATCTCGGGCGCACGCCGGACGAAAGGGGAGACTGATCAGATCGGCGATAGGGTTTTGCGCGGCCTCAAGCCGACCTAACAGGCAGCGGGCGGGCGCTCAAAAAGCTAGGAGCCCTTTCAATTCCTCGACTTTGTCTGCCGGTGAATAGGCTGGCGTGGGCTCAAAAGCTTGAGGTTATCTCTCGCTGCTTCCAAAGACGGGTCGAGCTTAAGCGCCTTTCGGTAGTGGACGATCGCTTCTCGTTCGTCGCCCATCGCCTCGTAGGTCCAGCCCAGATTGCAATAGGCAAGGGCTGATTTCGGGTTGAGGTCAATGGCCTTGGTGAAGTCGGCGATGGCGCGGTCAAACTCAGCCTTTTCATAGTAAGCGGCTCCCCTGTTGGTGTAGGCAGAGTCATTGTTCGGCTTGAGCTCAATGGCCTTCGTGAAGTCGGTGATAGCGCTGTCGAATGCAAACGCCTCGAGATGCGCCGTCCCCCGAGCGAGGTATGCGGTGACGTTATTGGGGTCGGATTCGATTGCCTTGGTGTAATCCGTGATGGGGCAGTCAACCTCTTGGTCTCGAAGACGATAGCGGTTTCGTTCCGCCCAAGCCTCTGTAATAAGTCGCCAAGGCGCCCAGGCAAATGTAAGAGGCCATATCATTCAGGTCTCGCACTCACGGCGCCGGTGGCCGTGGATCAAGGAGAAGTCGCGCTGTGGCGTTTGCCATACCGGCGTCAACATCCTGCTGCTCGCCGCCCGCAATACACGGACCTAATCCACGCGATAATCTTCCAGAGGTCGTCATCCGTTTTGATGATCTCGCCAAACGGCGGCATCGGCCCGACGACAGCCTCTGAGCCCTTTCGCCGGTAGCCTAGCTTTCCAAACGCATCGCCGGGACTCAACTTACCTGTGCCAAGTGCGATCAGCCGGAACAGTGTGTCGTCATCATCACCGTAGATCCAAACAGGATTGGTTAAAGGTGCGGCCATGCCCCCGCCGCCGCCCCCGCCGTGGCAGCCATTGCAGCCTGCCGCCATGTACTTGCGATGGCCTTCCTCAACGACGCTGGCGAAGTCTTGGTAGGGACTATTCAGCTGACCTTTAGGCGTGCTTGCTAAGCGCTCCAAAGGCGTCATGGTTTCCGCTGCCGTGACCTTACCGCCTCCGGTCGGAGCAGCTAGTGTCAGAACAACTAGAATCCCACCGACTGTCCGATGCATGACACTTCGGCCTCGCGGGCATACGATGTGCATCATGTCGTAGAAAGTTGGGCCTCAAACGATTGCGCGTCCAAGGCCCAGTGAGAGAGGCAAGGAATGAAACGAGCAGTTTCCGGGTTTACCCGTCCTCCCGGTCAAAAGCCCGATGCACTGGCTTTGATGGGTTGGTTGGGTGGCTGGATCGTGATGCCGGAGGCAACCAAGCTATCGGTGTCGATGATCGTAAGCTTTTCAGCATTTTTACCGCACTGCAAATTGAGCGACTTGACCAACTCGTTGTCGGCGCTATCGATATGAACCATCTCGCGCGGATTTAGACTGACACGAAAGCGCGCCGCCGTGGTCATGCCGGTGTAGGCGTCCGTTTTGTCAAAGACCACCGCATGGACAGTGCAGCGACCGTTGTCCGGCTCATAAAACGCTATGACACGTTCACTGCCAACCTCGGTGAGAATGGCCTCGTGAGGCCCAACCGGTCCTAAATTCTGGACCAATTCATCGGCCCGTGCGGGGGTTCCCAGAGTGCACACGACGACGCCGCCGGCCGCAGCGAACTTCAACAGCTGAATACGACTCAACATCGGGAATCTCCTTGAGATTTTCCTGCTTACGACTTCTCTTGAGCCAAGCGGATGATCATGAATCCTCCTTCACATCGGATTCTTCTGGCCTCAGTTAACCCATGCTACCCGTGCTTTGGCATCATCCATTTGTGTTTTGGCATCACCCATTTGGATGAGATGGCTGGGCAAATCTGACCCAAACTTTGGCGGGCGCCTCTCAGGTCGTCCTTTAGCCGCCGCATGAAACGCTGGAAGTTCTTCTGTCCCCCCGATGCGCGCGTCACCGGTCCCTGCGGGGCGTAAACATGAAAGGAGGATCTACCATTGTCAGTCCCGCTCCCTGCGGTGAGGCATCACCCCCTTCAGGAAAGTAGAAAGTGTGGCTGCCGATGGGTAGTCCCTCTCCACGTGCCCATGACGGTAGTGAACCGTCGCGCCTCTCCCGAACGATTGTGGGATTGAGGAAGTATGTTGCGCCTGCGGTAGGATCAGGCGTCTGCCCACTAAGAACGGCATCCGCAATTCTTGCTGCACTCTGATAGCGTGGATCATCCGGGGAAAGCCCCTCTATCTCCCGCCGCTTCGTCGTCCATGGCTCGAACTGGCCCGGATGAGTCACCACAGCCTTGATATTGTCACCCCACATTCCGCTCTTTTTCCGATTGAGGACCACATAGGCTACCGCAATTTTCGCCATCGCAGGCTCACCGGAAGCCTCAAAGGCAATCGTCCTGATCAGGTAGTCTCGATCATCAACCGCCTGGCGCCAAGCGACAGGATATCGCGACATTGCCTTGGGATCTGGTTTCGTGTCGGTCCAGCCGGCCGCTGCTGCGGCCTGCTTTGCCACACCTTTCGTGGGAAGCAATGCCGCGCTCGACGCTGTGCTGCACCCTTGCCGTCCTATGTCGCAACGTGGGGGGTGTTCGAGGGCCGCTGCCAGGTCATCGGCAATTTGCCGGTTCACCATTAGAGGAAGCTTACTTGCGGCCCAGGCAAACCTCATACGGACTTGGCTGTGATCGTGAACCGTCGAGAGAAAGAGGCAGCCGAAGCCTAGTGCCATCGACATCGACATCGAACAGAGCACAAGCCAAGTACCGCGTCGGCTGTAGGACGCGACAAAGAGAACGAAAACAACAACCCCGGCCGCAAAGAGACTCAACGTGGCCCCCCACCTCAGTCGTTATTGCTTTGCGCATCGGTGGCGCAAAAGCGCGACCAGCGGCGATTAAGCCGAAAACGAGTGAAAATTTGCCTACCGGCGGCTTTTGCCCGGGTGGCGGGTTGGGATTCACCCTCGCACACCGGACTCGGGTGAGTCTCAGGGGCCGCGCGAGATTAAAATCCCGCTGCTTCTCAGCCAAGGATTCTTTAGCCAACTCATATTGCAGGTTACAGGCGAAGCCCCCAGTTATCGCCGTGGACCAAGGAGCAGACTTCATGCACTTAGCGAACATCCTACCTGCACCGACGTATGTCCGCTATCGGGGGTAAAGCGGACATGACGCGAACGGGCCGTTATGTCAGCTAATGACCCAAAGCCAGACATCGTTGGTGAACTCGACGCCAAGGTCTCCGGCCCCGGCGAAGGGCGCTACCTGAAGTGCGTTAGGGGGTATTTCGCCGGTTCCGGGGTTTACAAGCCTTTTGAACGGCCGCCATGACCTCCTCAAACTTCGGGCCTTCGCCGTACCCTTCAGTAAGGGAGCAATACTCCAACTTGCGGCGGCGACCTTGGTACCAGTCGTGCCGTTATTACTCACCATGATGCCACTGGACGAGCTCCTGAAGATCCTATTGGGGATATTGTTTTAGTAAACCGCCATCGATTCGATCGGGAACCATGTCTGATCGTGAGACGCCCCGAGAAGACTAGACTCAGCGTTCAGCGCCGCTTTAGAGTTTGCCGTGGGGTGTGGGCGGCATGGAAATCGATCACGGAGTTAGTCGCCAGGGACGGTGAGGGCAAGGCCGCAATCACGGCGTCGAAGTCGTGAACGTCATGAGCAGATCATCGACAACAAATTGGCGCGGTGTCATCTGCAGCACGCTTTGTGGCGTCGTGGCGCTACTAAGCTCACCTCTCTCCGCCCAGGAAGTCGAGATCCGCCGCTGGAACCATTTGCCGATCGACGGGAACTTCGTCACCGCTAACTTTGGGCGCACCGATGGCGATATTGCTGTCGATCCCGTACTTCTGCTCGACGATGTATCTGTGGAGATGGACACCTGGTTGCTCGGCTATATCCGAACCTTCGAGCTGTTCGACAGAACGGCACGCGTAGAGATCCGCCAACCTTGGCAGTCAGGAATCTGGAACGGAGTAGTCGACGGAACACCGACTAAAGTCAGTCGTGAGGGTTGGTCGGATACGTTTGCGAGGTTTGCGGTGAACCTCGTTGGGGCACCGCCACTGGCTGGCAAGGCTTATGCCGACTACCGCGCAGCCACGCACGTCGAGACAATCGTGGGTGCGGCGCTCAGCGTGCGACTTCCGACCGGCCAGTACCTGGAAGATAAGCTGATCAACCTCGGCAGCAACCGGTTTACTTTCTCGCCGCAGGTTGGCGTGCATCGGCAGTACTACAATTGGTCCTTTGAGGCCACTGGAACGGCGTGGATCTATACGGACAACAATTCGTTTTTTAATGGCAATCAGCTTGAGCAGGATCCGTATTACACGATGGACGGAAGCGTCGAGTACAAGTTCCGGTCGGGCATCTGGGTCTCCGCAGGTGCAGGGATCGGTCTCGGGGGTCAGTCAGCTGTGAACGGTGTCGAAAGGGACAACCGTAGAGAAGACTTCGGTTGGACCGCTAGTGCCGGGTTTCCCGTCACACGCTCGCTGGGCTTCAAGGTGGCCTATTTCGAGACAGAGCATTGGGCGAAGGTTGGAATTGCATCGCAGACAGTGAGCGTCGGCTTAGTGGGATCTTGGTAACGAGAAGATCACCCTGTCGGCGCAGAACACCAGCTCGCGGCCGCGCGTCCGTACCTGATGTGACATAAGCCACAGGAGCCCGAAACGCGAAATGCTCTACCTACCGACATTGATGGGAAAATCGTCATGACTCGCATTGGCTACCCTCGGAAGGGGGACCATCATGAGAACCTTCGTGCTCATCCCTATCTCGGCGCTGACCGCCGCGTCGGGTGTCACCGCCGCATATGACACCGCGAGGGCGCAGACCGCTTTGCCCCAAAGATATGTTCCCTACTATCAACCGTGGCGCGGCTCTACCGGCAGTCAAACCTATATCGGACGGTACTACCCGCGCCGCTACTATCAACGCTTGTGCGATTAAACTGAGCTGAGCGCCGGAGTGAACGTCGTCGCGCCGTGGACGTCAGATTTTGAACGATGTCCGCTTCTGGCACAAAACGGTCATGCCAGCTCAACGGAAGAACACGTCTTTGACGAGTGGTCGTCAAGGTGCTCCATGACGAACCAGCGTTCTCTACGCTGTTTATCTCCTATCTTTTGGCACGAAACGTACGCATGGAAGCGGATCTGGTCGATCCGCTCTTCAACTCCAGCGAGAAGCGGTTGGCACGGCTCCTCCTTCTATTGGCGAATTTCGGCAAAGAAGGAAAACCGGAGCCCCGTCATCGCCAAGGTCAACCAAGAGACGCTCGCCGAGATGATCGGCACGTTAGCTTCTTCATGAACAAGTTCGGCGATTGGGGTTTATTGAATACAATGGCGGGCTGCACGTGCACAGCTCCCTCCTGAACGTGATCCTGCATGACTGACGGCGCGCGGCCGACAGATTTTGTAGTACGCGGTGAGGTGGCGCATTAAACGCCAGCCTCAATAGCGCCTGCAACAATTAAGACGGTCGTCCCCTCGTTTGGTTTTCTTTCCCTATGCGCTGCGGCCCACTCGGGCAAGCGCCTCCGAAGTGACGAGAACGAGGCCCGCGTCATCAACACTTGTACCGGCATCGTAAGCATCGCTTGCGACCTGTTCAATAAGTTCACGATAGGCCTCAAAGACCTTTTCGTCGGGGCCTTCAAAGTGCACACGGGTTGCGAGATCTCGAAGCGCCTCGTGGCTCACCCTGCAAAGGACGGGGCGTTCTCCGTCCGACATCCAGAATTTTACACCGTCGCGGGCCGTTAGGTCGTCAGTGTGCCGCTCCAGAGGCATGGCACTGCTCCCTATGTTCCTACATTCTTGCGCGAAGGGGACGACCTTTTCGCGAATGTCGTCCGTTTCTGGCAACGTTGGCTGGGCCGATGAAGACTTACAGCACAGTTGAGGCCCCGGCTCAAGTCTTACTATGCGAAAACCGCCTAGGAGCACCACCCCGCCGACCGGTTTGCTGGAGTGCGGACATGCCAACCGGCATACGGACCAGCTGACCAAGTTCCCGGGTTTCAGGCACCACAATTCGCCGTGCTACGAGTTTCCCGGCGGGCTTGAACCGGGCGAAACACAGCAGCTTTCACTCGCTCCAAACACGTTTAGCGCCTGGGGTAAAGTTCCCGACGAGGCCGTCAAAGGTTCTGTGTTGGAATTAAAGCTGATCGCGTTTGAAGACGCTTCTGGCAAGAAACTCGGTACCCCAGAAACAGACGATACCGCCGGTCGGAAGAAGGCGTTGGAGGAAGGCATCCGAACGCTCGAAAACAAAATACAGTAGCTTGAAGCCAATAACGGCACCTAGCAGTGAGCGGCATCATGGCCGCGTGGTCCAACGCTCTCGCCAAGGCAGGAGTTGAGCTTGGCGAGAATGGCAGCATCATTCCGAGGCGGAATGGGAAGACGCGCTAAAAGTTGCCACCGGAATTGCCACCGAAATACGTCTAGGCGTTCTGCGGTATGTTTTAGGACAGCCTTGGAAATCAAGCATTGTTGGTGCGCGGTAGGGAACGCGAGGACCAGAAACACGATACCTCGCGCCCTAGCGACCCGCTGGCCGATTGCTCAGTCTGAAGCCTACGGGCAGACCATCCGCCAGCGGCCCAAGAGGCCGCGCTTCCAGAAGCACCCCGGATAAACCGGCGCAGCCCAGGCCGCGGCATAGCCCGGCACGATATAGCCGGCGTCAGGGGTCGGATCCCAAACGCATTGCACGGGTCCGCAAACCCAGACGGCGTTCGCCGGCTGGCCCGAACCTGCGAGCAACAGCCCGGCCGCCAGAAGTGAACTTGCCAAGATCGTCTTGATCACGCTGGAATCTCCTCTCGAATGAATAAAGCTGACCCTAGCGGTCTAGCCTAGGCGCCGCCGTCCGGTCCATAGCCTAGTCGGCTCATCGTTTCGGGAAACTTTCCAGCCGCCCCAAGGTTATGGCCCCGCCCGGGCAGCAATGCTATGCCGCTGGGAGAGAAGCCAAGCGCCGGCCGGGCCCCTTTTTTGAGCTTCGGGCGACTTGGCGTGACGGACACCGCCATGCCACCTCGCTCGCCCTTTCCGATGTTCGGCTCGGGCTCGGACAGCCGCGCGGCCTTGCTGCAAGGTTTGATGATCGGCGCCATCGTCATCGGCGCGCTCTACATCGGGCGCGAGGTCCTGCTGCCGCTTGCCCTCGCCATTCTCTTGAGTTTCGTGCTGACGCCGCTCCTTCTGCTGCTGCGCAAGATCAAGGTGCCACGCGTACCGGCCGTGATCATCGTGGTTACCTTGGCGTTCGCCATCATCTTCGCGCTTGGCTGGATGCTGTCGCATCAGGTCGCGCAACTTGCGAGCGACCTGCCGCGCTATCAGCACGTGCTTGCAGGCAAGATCTCGGCCTTGCGCAAGTCGGCGGAATCGTCGGGGACCTTCGACAACATTGCAGGCGCGCTGAAGAGCATCGAGGACGAGATCTCCCAGAGGGCAGGACCGGTGCCAGCGGGCACCGCCGCGACGCCAAGCCTGGAAGAGCCTGCTCCCAATAAGCCCATCCCCGTCGAGATCAGGAGGCCCGAGCCGCGGGCCTTCGAGATTCTGCAAAACGTGCTCGGCACGGTGCTGCCGCCGCTCGCCACCGCCGGTATCGTCATACTGTTCGTTATTTTCATCCTGCTGCAGCGCGAGGATCTGCGCGACCGCCTGGTCCGCCTGATGGGCGCCGCCGACATGCAGCGCACCACCGCCACGATGAACGACGCAGCAACGCGGCTCTCCGGCTATTTCCTGCGCCAAGTCTTGATCAATTCAGCCTATGGCACCTTCATCGCCTTCGGGCTTTGGGCAATCGGCGTGCCGAGTTCCATCGTGTGGGGCATCCTCGCCATGCTGATGCGCTTCGTGCCCTATGTCGGCCCGTTCATCGCCGCGGCCCCTCCCGTGCTGCTCGCCGCGGTGGTGGAGCCGGGCTGGTCGATGGTGATCTTCACCGGCGGACTGTTCCTCGTCTCCGAGCTCATCATGGGTCAGGTGATCGAGCCGCTCGTCTACGGCCATGGCACCGGCCTTTCGCCGATCGCCGTCATCCTCTCCACAGTGTTCTGGACCTGGCTGTGGGGGCCACTCGGACTGCTGCTCGCCATGCCGCTCACCGTGTGCCTCGTGGTGCTCGGACGCCACGTCGAGGCACTGAACTTCCTTGAGGTGCTACTCGGCGACAAGCCGGCGCTCACCCCGGCGCAAAGCTTCTATCAGCGCGCGTTGATCGGCGACTCGGCGGAGGCCACCTATCAGGCCGAGGTCTGCCTGAAGAAGGGGCGTCCTCTCGTCGACTATCTCGATGAGGTGGCGCTTGGCGGTCTGAAGCTCGCAGAGCGTGATGCCGAACGCGGCGCGCTCGATGCGGACAATCTCGAAAGCGTCGAGGAAACCGTCGACGAGATGATGGACAACCTCACAGATTTCGAGCCGCGCCGCTGGTTCAGGAAGGTGGAGGTCGAAGTCGAAGAAACTCCCGGAGGATTGGCGTCGCTCACCAGCATCGAGCAGGAGGAGGAGATCGACCAGCTTCCTATTCTCGAAGGCGCTCTGGCACCCGGCTGGGAGGTCGACGACGCCGTGCTATGCATCGGCGGACGCACGCCGCTCGACGAGGCAGCCGGCCGCATGCTTGCCGAGGTCTTGCAGCGCCAGGGGCTGAAGGCTCGCGCGCTGCCGAGCGACGCCATTTCCGCCGCTCATATCGTGTCGCTCGAGGCCTCCAAGACGAAGCTTGTCTGCCTCTCTTATCTCGGCGCGGGCGGAAACGCGGCGCATGTCCGGTATCTCGTGCGGCGCTTGCGGCGCATCCTGCCCGAGGGCGCGACAGTGCTGGTCGGCTTCTGGGCAGATGAGGGCGGCGGCGCTGGGATCAAGGCGCTGGAAGCGACCGCCGAAGCAGATGCCTATGTCACCTCGTTGAAGGAGGCAGCGCGCTTCTGCGTCGATGCAGCCCGCGGTCAAGAGGCGGAAAAGAGCAAGGCAGCGCCTCCCCCGGCGGACTCTTCCGCGAAGGATGGGAAAGCGCCAGCGCCTAAGGGCAAGAAGACCGCGAAGGACGAGCCGGCGCCGCCAGCACGCGTTGCATAGATTTCTCGGCCGCGAGCGTTACTCCCTCGGAGCGTCAGAGGCGGCAACAACGTAACGGGCATAGACCCAGCCGACCTCCGACGTCGCCGGGTCAGTGACCTGCACCCAGCTCCCTTGCCTGCCGGTGGCCTGGTAGCGCTTGCCGGGCACGGCGATCTTGATAGTCTCCGATTGTGGCGTCGGCGCAGACCGAACATTGACCGGGCTCGAAATCTCCACCCATTCAAGACTGGCATCACCGGTTCTGGTGGCCTCAGGCGACACAGGCGCGATCACTGGCTTTGGCGTGATGGCGGCTGGCACCGGAGCGGGCCCGACGCGCTCAGCGGGCTTCGGCGCCTCTAGGGCGGGTGTCACGGCAAGCGCTTCGGCCTTGGCAAGCGCCCTGATCTGAGCGTCGGCATCCTTGTGGCCAAGCGCCTTGGCTCGCTCGTACCAGATGCGCGCCTGCTTGATGTCAGGCTTGATCCCTTGCGCGCCGATCTCCTCGATAAAGGAGGGATCGTAGGTGGAGCCGACCGACAACGCCGCCTCAGCGCTGCCGGCTTCCGCCGCGCGCTGGAAGTAGGCACGGGCGCCTGGGAAATATCCGACATCCACCATCTTGCGTCCGTGCTCGATCAGCTCGGCGATACGCGCGGCGTCGCCCGGACGCGAGATCAGCGCCATCTTGGGATCTGCCGCGATGTCGAGCCTCGTTCCTGCGCTCGTGATCACACTGCCGTCAGCCGCGACGACGGCGACGTTAAGCGCCCGCTGACCGCTTGCACCGGTGGGTAGGGTCAGCCGCAGATTGTCGGTCTCATCGGGCCTGAAACTCCATTCCGTGTCGCCGAAAGGACGGCCTGCTGAAAATCTCGTACCCTCAGGCAGCCCGCGAATGGTGATGATGCTGCGCGGCGGCAGGCTGTCCTCGCTGTCGAGCGTGATGGCGAAGGCAGTTTCCTTGCCGGCCTCGGTTGCGATGGCATCCGGCACGGTGAGCGCCACCGATGGGAGCTCGATGGCACGCTTGGGAAGGATCGTCTCCGGCGCCGGCATCTCGGCGATGGCCGCTTGCTGCACTTGCGGTTGCTCCGCTTGTTTCTCTTCGGCCAACGATGGCTTGCTCTCCTCGGCCGGCTGAGCCGACGGCTTGGTGTTGTCGTTGCCGACCACCGCCGTCAGTGCTGTCACGCTCAGCGCGCCGCGAGAATAAAGAGCGGCGAAGGCAATGACCGGCACAAGCGCGACAAGCGCGAAGGTCAGCATGATCAAGCCGCTGGACCGTGATGGTCCCAGCGCCGGTGGATCCGCCGATCTTCCCGCAGGAATTTCCTCCGCCAGCTCCGGCGCTGCGTCGAGCTCCGGCTCACTCGTGTTGGCCGGAAGATCGGGCGCAAAGCGCTCCGCCATGAACGATGCGGCTTCGATCTCCGCCTGGCCGTTGGCTTGCGCCTTCAGGCGCTCGGCCAAGGTCTTTGGCGGTAAAAAATGCTCAGATGAACTGAATTCCGGTTTGCCCATGGCACCCTCCAACGCGATACATCCCCGCGGGCATCCAACTGGCTCGTGCTGTCCGCTAATGTTGGTTTTTGTTCCACTCTAAAAATGCTTTGAACAATTCCGCGCGCTGCTCGTCCGATACAGGCGCGCCGTTGCTTCCCGCGTTCTGCGCAAGGAAGGTGTCGAAGTTCGATTTCGACGCGGTGCTCGTTCCCTGCTTGGCGCGATTGATCCAAGCTTGCGCCGCAGGCGACCGGTGCCATCCTTCAAGCGTGGCGGCAAAGTTCACCTCACGCCATTTCGGGTGACGTGGCGGCTTTTGCAGCTCGTCGAACTTCGAGAAGAAGGCGTCGACGAATTTCGCGACCTTGCGGTAGCGGACGTTGTCGCCGCTCCAGTTGAAGGCCACGAGCACGGCGCAGACCGAGACCGTGTCCACGCTTTGGCCCTCGGCGATGAGGTCGGGATAGTCGTCATGGGTGAGGGTGGCCGGGTAATAGGCATCCTCGAGGACCTTGGCGTAAGGAATTGGCAGCACCTTCAAACCGGAGCCTTTGAGCCAGGCCATGACCGGCGCCGGCTTGCCCGCCATGAACACGGCGGCGGCGATGTCGCCCGATTTCAGCTTCTCGATGGCGTCGACATCGGCGAGGTGCGACTCCTGTACGTTGATGCCGAGATCGTCGAGCAAGAGGCGCGCGGTGATGGCGGTGCCGCTTCCGGGCACGCCGAGATTCACCACCTTGCCCTTGAGCTGCTTGATGTCCGTCACGTCGGGGCGCACCACGATGTGCACCTCTTCATTGAACAGCTTCGCCACATAGACGATCTGCCCCATGAAGTCCGAACCGAGCTCACCAGTCTTGGCGTAGTGCTTGAGCACGTTGGCCTGGGTGATCCCCATGTCGACGCCGCGCAGGAACATCACGTCCTTGACGTTCTGCGCCACGCCCCTGCCGACGATGGGCAGTACGCGGAGATTGTCACCGTCGTCTACCACCTGGGCGATGTCCGTGGCGATGAAGAGGTCGGTGTCGCTCGCGCTGCCGGCCATGATGGTGACGACGTTCTCGTTGAGCCGCGACCGATAATTCTCGCGCAGGTTATGGCTCGGAACCGGATTTTCGACTTGAGGTTTGTCAGTCTTGCCGCGAGGCGCTGCCACGGCGGCAAAGGCAATCAAGCACAACCCAACCGCGAGGGCGATACGCATTATTACCCCTCCACTATGCGCTTTACTGATGACTACTGAACCGTCCCGTGGCCGGGAAAACCTCCGACGGGGTTCATTGTTCCAAGAAAGGGAGGGAAATCGCCCGCCAAAGATAGGTGGCGCGACCAGCTCCCACTTGGTCGATGACCGCTGTTGCTCCTCTGGGAAGCAATTGAGCGTGTTATTAACCACACTGTCAAGGATTTAGCGCGGAACTACACAGAAAGAACACCGATTTGCCACAAAAATGCTCCGATTTCCTTGACCTTGCCAAGGTTAGGGCGAGAAGAACCGTGTCCCGTAATGAGAACAACTTGCTATTTGTTGGAGTTATGAGTGGTCTTTCGCCAAGTCAGGTTGAGGCGCTGACCCAACCTATTGGCGTGACAGATAATATTGCCTACGCAGCGCCTCTCGCCCGCCACCGGCGGTCCTCCACCTGCCCGAAATGGAGCGCCAGTCCCCGGCCAAGGCGAGCGCACCGGCAAGGAACAGAAGCGCCGCGGTGAAGTCTCCCGTCGCCACCTTCAAGTGCCCAACGATGACTGGCCCGACAAATCCACCGCAGTTGCCGATGGAGTTGATAAGCGCGAGCCCCGCCGCGGCGCCGGTGCAGGTCAGGATCGAGGTCGGCAGCGACCAGAAGTGCCGATGGCGGCATAGAGTCCGAGGGCGGCAAGCGAGAGCGCAAGCATGATGAGCGGAAGGGGCCCGGCATTTGCCGACCAGGCGAAGACCGCGCCCGACACAAAGAGCGGCAGCGCCACATGCCAGATGCGCTCGCCCTTGGCATCGGAGTGGCGTCCCGGCGATGACCATGCCGATCGCGGCGATGAGATAGGGAATGGCGGTGAGAAAGCCGATGGAGAGATTGTAGAGACCGAAGGTCTGGAGCACCTGCGGCATCCAGAAGCCGATGCGGTAAAGCCCGACCACCAGGCAGAAATAGACCAGGCCGAGCTGGATCACGCATGGATTGGTAGAGCGCCTCGCCAATTCCATTATAGCCATGGGTGCGGGTCTCTTCCGCCTCAGCGGCAAGGCGCTGATCGAGTGCATCACGCTCCTCAGGTGTGAGCCATTCGACGTCCTTCGGCCGGTCCGTGAGGAGCTTGAGGGCGATGATCCCGAGCAGCACGGCGAGGGCGCCCTCGATGACGAAGAGCCAACGCCAGCTTCGACACCCAAGTAGCCGTGCAAGCCGAGCAGAGCGCCGGAGAGCGGACCGCCGAACACCGTGGCGATGGGGACCGCCGTCATGAACAGCGACACGATGCGGGCGCGCTCTGCCTTTAGCCGACGAAAAAGATGCCGGCGCCGAAACCGAAAATCTCCGGCGTGAAGCCGAGATCTTCGTTCATGGCGAGCGCGGCGAAGCCGACATTCACGCGGTCGAGGAAATTGACCGCGTAGCACAGGACGAGGAACGGGATCAGGCGGCGGCTCGCCTTGCGGACGGCACTTTCCGCGGGATTCCCCGTCATCGCTGTTCCCCTAGCCGCCGATTGAAGTAGGCCACGGCTCCTCGCATACTCTCCTACCGCGATTCGTCCACAAGGAGGTTGCTCCCATGGCTACCATTCCGCTCGAAGCCGCCGCAGCGGCCATGCGTGAAGCGATGCGTGAGACGGTGAAGCGTTATTCGCTCTGGTACCTGCTCCAGGGCATTCTGATGGTGGCCGCCGGCGTTCTCGCCCTCGTCTATCCGGTGATCGCCTCTGTTGGCATTGTCTTTCTGCTTGCCTGGATCCTGATCGTCAGCGGCATTGTGCAGGGCATCGGCCTGATCGGCGCGCGCCAGGTGCCGCATTTCTGGCTGCAACTGATCTCCGTAGTGCTGTCGATCGTCGTCGGCCTCCTGCTGTTGCGCCAGCCAGAAGCCGGGCTGCTCGTGTTCAGCGCGCTGCTGATCGTCTATTTCATGGTCGAGGGCATGGCCAAGGTAAGCTTCGCGCTGACCATCAGGCCGTTCCCCAATTGGGGCTGGGTGCTGGCGGCAGGCCTCGTCAGCATCGCGCTTGCGCTCTATCTCTGGACCAATCTCACGGGAATATCGGAATGGGTGCTCGGCTTTCTGCTCGGCATCCAGCTCCTTGTCGAGGGCGCGGCGCTCACCTACCTCGCCTGGCGCATTAGGGAGAGCTGACAGTCAAGCCTCGTTTCTCGACAGGGTCAGGTTCGCCGAACCTCGGGGGCCACTGACGCTGACCGTCAGGCGAGAACGGCTCTGCGAAAGCGACACGTTCCCCCTCTCGTTGAACTGGGCGTTGAAGACGTAGCCGCGATAGCGATTCCCGCCGATGCTCGACACGCGCCCTGACTGCTCGTAACGGCGGTCTCCAGCAGAGCAAACCGCCGAGACGCGGAACGACTTCTGTTCGAGCCTGGCGAAGTTCACGCGGCACACCATCCTGTCAGTGCGGTTGCGGAATTTGGCGATGCCGGAGCCGCTCCAGGACCCTTCGATGCTGGTCGGCGCCGCATGGGTGGTGCCGAACATCGCGGCGAGCAGAATGGCTGACAGAAGATAGGGGGCAACGCGCATTGTGACTCCTCGAGTTCGGCCGCATCGAAACAAGGGGAACGCAAGCAGTGCGCCTTTGGGTCCGTGCCGATATGCCCGCAGCACACGGTCCGACTGTCGCAGGGCGAGCCTTAGACGCTAATTCCCGTCCATTTTCAGGGCGGCGATGAAGGCTTCCTGCGGGATGTCCACCTTGCCGAAGCTCCGCATCTTCTTCTTTCCGGCCTTCTGCTTGTCGAGCAGCTTGCGTTTCCGGGTAATGTCGCCGCCATAGCATTTGGCGGTCACGTCCTTGCGCAGCGCGCTGATCGTTTCCCGCGCGATCACCTTGCCGCCGATCGCGGCCTGGATCGGGATCTTGAACATGTGCCGCGGGATCAGGTCCTTCAGCTTCTCAACCATGGCGCGGCCCCTCGCCTCGGCGCGGCTCTTATGCACGATCACCGACAACGCATCGACCGGCTCGTCATTGACGAGCAGCGCCATCTTGACGAGCTCGCCCTCCTCGTAGCCGATGATGTGATAGTCGAAGCTCGCATAGCCGCGCGACACCGATTTCAGCCGGTCGTAGAAATCGAACACCACCTCGTTCAGCGGCAGCTCGTAGACGAGCATGGCGCGTGAGCCTGCATAGGTGAGGTTCTTCTGCCGCCCGCGCCGGTCCTCGCACAGTTTGAGCACGGAGCCGAGATGCTCGTCGGGGACGAGGATGGTCGCCTCGATCCACGGCTCCTCTATCTTGGCGATCCTCTGCGTCTCGGGCATGTCTGCCGGATTGTGCAGCTCCTTCATTGTGCCGTCGGTGAGATAGACGCGATAGATGACGCTTGGCGCCGTCGCGATCAGGTCGATGTTGAATTCGCGCTCGAGCCGCTCGCGGATGATCTCGAGATGGAGGAGGCCGAGAAAGCCGCAGCGGAAGCCGAAGCCGAGCGCGGCCGACGTCTCCATCTCATAGGTGAAGCTCGCATCGTTAAGGCGGAGCTTGCCGACCGCCTCGCGCAAACTCTCGAACTCGCTCGAATCGACGGGGAACAGTCCGCAGAACACCACGGGCTGCGCCGGCTTAAAGCCCGGCAGCGGTTCCGCCGCAGGCTTCTTCTCGTCGGTCACGGTATCGCCGACGCGGGTATCGGCGACCTGCCTGATCGAGGCGGTGAAGAAGCCGATCTCGCCGGGCCCAAGCGAACTCCGCATTTCCTGCTTGGGGCGAAAGATGCCGACCCGGTCGATCTGGTAGGACCCGCCGGTCAGCATCAGCCTGATGCGTTGGCCCTTGCTGAGCGTGCCGTCGATGATGCGCACGAGCACGACGACGCCGAGATAGGCGTCGTACCAGCTGTCCACGAGCAGCGCCTTCAGCGACTTCGCCACGTCGCCCTTGGGCGCGGGAAGCCGGGTGACGATCGCCTCTAGCACCTCCTCGACGCCGAGCCCGGTCTTGGCAGAGATCTCGAGAGCGTCATGGGCGTCGAGCCCGATCACGTCCTCGATCTGCCGGCGCACTTGTTCCGGCTCCGCCGCCGGTAGGTCGATCTTGTTCAGGACCGGGACGACCTCGTGGTGGTTGTCGAGTGCCTGATAGACATTGGCGAGGGTCTGCGCCTCGACCCCTTGCGTCGCGTCGACCACTAGCAGCGAGCCCTCGCAAGCGGCGAGGCTGCGGTTCACCTCATAGGCGAAATCGACATGGCCAGGCGTGTCGATGAGGTTCAGCTCGTAGAGCTGGCCATCCTTCGCGCGATAGTCGAGGCGCACGGTCTGCGCCTTGATGGTGATGCCGCGCTCCCGCTCGATATCCATGGAATCGAGCACCTGCTCCTTCATCTCCCGCGCGGACAGGCCCCCGCAGAGCTGGATCAGCCGGTCGGCGAGGGTGGATTTGCCGTGATCGATATGGGCGATGATGGAAAAATTTCGGATGCGGGAAAGCGGCGGGGCCTCGGAATGACTCATGGTGGGCTTGGTAGAGAGCGCCGCTTCGAGGGTCAAGCGGGCGGGGCGCATCACGCGTCGCGCGATGCCGATGCAAGGCACGCGGGCCTTTGCGTGCCATTACGTGCCTTTAAGAGAGGCACTTTGCGTGAAGGTGTGTCGTCGAGGAACCTCTTCGCCAATCCGGCACTGTACGGAACAAGACGGTTGACGGCGCGCCGCCGCATGATGCCTATTGCACCTGCGTAACGTTGTGTCACAGCTAAACGGAGTAACCTTATGTTTAAGAATGTGTTTCTCGCTGCCGCTGCCACTCTGATCCTCGCCGCCGTCACAATTCCGGTAGGCTCCACCGCAGCGATGGCCTGTCATGGCTGCTTCAAGGCCGCAAAAGCCGCCCATCTCTCCACCATGAAAGAGCGTAAGGCGTTCCGTAAGGAGTGCCGCGCCCACCACAAGGCGGCCAAGAAGGCCGCCTAGTCAGGCGTCAGCGGTTTTCCGAAAGGGATTCGCGGGGCCCCGCGGACCCCTTTCTCTTTGGTGCGCGGCTTCTTGCCCTGGCAACAAGGGTCGACCTGCCCTCGGAGCGCCCCAAAAATGACGGATTTCGTGGCTTCTTGTCGTCCCGGCGCGGTGGAACAAGACCGCCGCGGAGCCGTTGAAGCCCTTGTCTTCATCGGCACACCGAGTTTCCCAAAAAACGAAACGGAGTAAGCCATGCTGAAGAGAATGCTTTTCGCCGCCGCCGTCACGGGTCTCGTGGCTGGTGCAACGATGCCCGTCCACACGACCTCGGCAGAGGCCGCTCGCAGCGGGTGCTTCAAGGCCGCCAAGGCGAAGTTCACGGGCGACCACAAGGCACGCCATGCGTACCGCAAGGAATGCAAGATGCATTGGAAGGCCTACAAGACTGCTCAGAGGGCCGCCAAGAAGGCCGCGTAGTCTTTCCAAGCGTTCTTGGGTTTAGAGAGAGAGGGATCCGTGGCCATCACGGGTCCCTCTCTGCTTTTACAGCGTTCGTTCGTCGGCGAGGCTCAGATACCGGCGTACCATTCATAGCCGCGGTCTTCCCAGAAGCCGCCGCGACCGCCGCGAATGCCGGCGACGTCCTCCACCGCCTCGATGCCCATCACATATTTCGCCATCTTGTAGCCGAGCTGCCGCTCGACCCTGAGCCTGAGCGGTGCACCGTGCGGAATGGGCAGTGCCGCGCCATTCATCTCATAGGCGAGGATGGTCTGGGGATGAAGCGCGTCCTCGAGCCCAACCGATTCATAATATTTGCCGTCGTCGTCGCCGGTCTCGGCAAGATCGTCGGCGCAATAGAACACGATGTAGCGCGCTGACGGCTTGAGCCCCGCCTTGTCGAGCAGCGCTTTGAGCGGCACTCCGGTCCATTTGCCGATGCAGCTCCAACCTTCGACGCAATCGTGCCGCGTAATCTGCGTGCGCGACGGCATGGTGCGCAGCTCGGCAAGCGTGAGCTCGAGCGGCGTCTCGACGAGACCGCCGACCTTGAGCTTCCAATCGGCAAATCCGTTCGCCGCCAGCGCCCGGTACGCATCGTCATCAACGCCGGTCGAGCCGTTCGCCTTGAAGTCCTTCGAGATGTCGGCCTCGCTATATTCGCGGGCGAGCGCATTTGCCGGAATGAGCGCCCTCTGGGTGACGCGCGTCAGCGTCTCGGCCTTATCGAGAATGCGCTTGACCCAAGGCTGCTCGGACAGATCTCCGTCGCAGCCGCCGGCGAGCGCCGCGCCGGCGATGGCGAGTCCGCGCGTGAGGAATCCGCGCCGGTCGAGTTTCGCCTTCGGGCTCATGACTGGCCCTCCGGCAGTTTGATCACATAGCGGCCGGTGATCATGGAGCGGAGGTTGTTCCACACCCCGGTGATCAGGACCATGACGAGATGCACAACAACGAACAGCACGATGCCGCTCGCAGCGATGAAATGGATGGTGCGCGCCGATTGCCGTCCGCCGAACATGTCGAGGAGAAACGGGTAGCCTGCGTCCATTCCTGGCGACATGGCGAGGCCGGTCAGAAGCATGAGCGGCAGGAGGATCAGCGCCACCAGGAGATAGGCGAGCTTTTGCAGGACGTTGTAGCCCTTCGCCTCCTCGCCTTGCGGGAATTTGAGCCTGATGTGCTCCCAGATTGATGTGCCGATATGCTTGAGCTCGCTTGTTCCGGGCGCGAGGTCGCGCCTGAGATGCCCGCTCACCAGGCTATAGATGAGGTAGGCGATCCCGTTGATGACGAAGAGCCAGGCAAAGAAGAGGTGCCAGCGGCGCCCTGTGGCGAGGTCACGATGGCCCGGAAGCGTTACCGACCAGGGGAATCCTCTGATCTGATAGTCCCCAGCCTCGTCGTAGGCGAGGCCGAATATTCCGGTCGTGTCGATGTTCCAGCCGGCGATGGTCGTCACGCCGACCACCTGTTCGCCATGCTTCATCGGCCGCATGGCCATCACCGGATCGTCGAAATTCGATTTCGATCCGAGATAGAGGGCAGGGTGGGCATTGAAGATTTGCAGCCCGCTCATCAGGAGCACGAGCAGGGCGACGACGTTCACCCAATGGGTGACGCGCACCGCGCCTGAATGGCGGTAGACAACTTCGCGCTTTTCCTTCAAGCTATCCGCGTCCACCATCTGACATCCGCCTCATCATCTGCATCCAGGCAAAGTTACGGTCGATCGCTGCTCCCGGATGCACGGCGCCGAACAATAAGCCGCTGCCGGTTCAAGAGGGCTTCGGTCCCCAGAGCTGCTCGAGCCTCTGGGCGCGTCCGCAATTCCATTTGTAGAACTTGTAACTCACCGGATTCGTATTGTGATAATTCTGGTGATAGTCCTCGGCCGCAGTGAAGGTCGTCGCCGGCTTGATCTCCGTCACCACCGCCTCCTTGAAGCGATCGGCGACCTGCTGCTTGGTTGACTCGGCCAGGCCCTTCTCCTCGTCATCGCCGACGAAGATCACGCTGCGATAGGCGTTGCCGTGATCGCAGAACTGACCGTTTGCGTCGAACGGGTCGATATTGTGCCAATAGGTGTCGAGCAGGTTGGCGTAAGTCACCTTGGCCGGGTCGTAGGTGACCTTGACCGCTTCCTGATAGCCTTCATGGTCGCCATAGGTGGGGTTCGGCTTGGTGCCGCCGGCGTAGCCCGAGACCGTCTCGGTCACACCGTCGACCGCGTCGAAGGCATCCTCGACACACCAGAAGCAGCCGCCGGCGAAGATCGCCGTCTTGGTTTCCACCGCGGCGGTGACGGGGCCTGCTCCGCCGCTCATCGCCAGAGCCGCCAGCACTATGGCCGGTATCGCGCTCATCCATCTCGGCATGGGTTGTCTCCAAAGAAGCGTTCGCCTCACCATATGGAGAGGCTTTCCCCATAGAAACCGCCTCTCGCGCGACTGTGAAACGAATTGATTTAGGATATGCCAGCCACAGTTTGTCGCGCCCAATACTTTTCCGCTATGAAAGGCGCAATGCAGCGGCTCTCCTCACCCCTCAATGCCCTCAAGCCAGCCTATGACGTGGTCGTGGTCGGTTCAGGCTATGGCGGCGGCGTGGCCGCCTCGCGGCTCGCTCGCGCCGGCTTGCGTGTCTGCGTCATCGAGCGCGGCCGAGAGTTCCTGACCGGTGAGTTTCCCGCACGCCTGCCCGAGCTTCGCCGCGAGCTTCAGATCGTTGGCGAGAAGATGCGGAGCGGGCGTCGGACCGGTCTGTTCGACTTCAGGCTCGGATCGGACATCCACGTGCTGATCGGCTGCGGGCTTGGTGGCGGCTCGCTGATCAATGCTGCAGTTGGCTTGCGGCCCGACGCCCGCGTCTTCGCCGATGCCGCCTGGCCAGGTGAGGTAAGGGAGGATTGGCTGCTCGATCAGGGCTTCGCCAGGGCGAGGACCATGCTGCGGCCTACCCGCTACGCGAAAGCCTCCGACCTCATCAAATATCGCGCGCTCGAAACGGCAAGCGGCTGTTTCGGTCAGGAGCCGGTTGCGGCGCCAGTCGTGGTCAGCTTCGAGGCGACGGTCAATCCCGCAGGCGTCGAGCAGCCTGCTTGCACGCTTTGCGGCGATTGCTGCTCGGGGTGCAATGTCGGCGCCAAGAACACTGTCGCGCTCACCTATCTTCCCGATGCCAAGGCCCATGGCGCGGAGATTTTCACCGAGCTGACCGTCAGTCACGTCGAGAAGGTGGATCGCCATTGGCGCGTTCATTTCGCGCCGACGGAAGACCCCGACGCGCCTTTGCGTTCGGTAGAGGCGAAAACCCTGGTGCTGTCCGCCGGCACGCTCGGCTCGACGGAGATCCTGCTGCGGTCACGCGAAGAGGGACTGCCGGTCTCCGACAGTCTCGGCCAGCGCTTCTCCGCCAACGGCGACATCATCGCCTTTGCGCTCGGCGGCGAGCAACGCGTAAACGGTATCGGCGTCGGCCATCCGCCGAAATTCGTCGGCGCCGCCATCGGCGCCTGCGTCACCGGCGAGATCGAGCTGCACGACAATGGCCGCCTCGACCACTCGATGTTCATCCAGGAGGGCGTGCTGCCATCTGCGCTCGCGCCGCTCTTGCCGGTGTTCTTCATCTCCGGCGGCAGGCTGCTCGGAGCCGCCCAGAGCCTGATCAAGGGCGTCTATCAGGGCCCGCTTCAGAACCTCTATACCTTCTTCGTGGTCTCCCATGACGAAGCGAAGGGCCGCATCAAGCTTGAGAATGGCAAGGCGCAGATCGAATGGCCGAACGTTGCCGAGCAGCCGGTCTATGCCCGCGTCGATGCAGCCTTGAGCAAGGCGGCAGAAGCGGTCGGCGCCCGCTACATCAAGAGCCCGCTCGGCGCTACCAGCATGGGCACCAAGCCTGCAACGGCACACCCACTCGGCGGCTGCGGCATGGGAGATAACGCCGCAAGCGGCGTGGTCGATCACAAATGCCGGGTCTTCGATCGCCACGGCGGCGTGCACGCGGGGCTCTATGTCTGCGACGGCGCCATCATTCCGCGTTCGATCGGCGTCAATCCGCTGCTCACCATCACCGCGCTCACCGAGCGCGCCATGATCCATTTCGCCCGCGACCACAATCTCGGCTTCGACGATGCGCCGCTTCGCGTCGCCGAGGTGACCCGAAGCTAGCCCCTAAGCTCTCCGCCGGTGGCCTTCTGCACGGCGGCGACGATCTTCGCGGCGACGGCTTCGATTTCGGTGTCGGTCAGCGTCTTCTCGCGCGGCTGAAGCGTCACTTCGATGGCGAGCGACTTCTTGCCTTGCGGTACGCCGGTCCCGGTGAACACATCGAACACGCCGACATTCGCGATCAGCGCGCGGTCCGCGCCTAACGCGGCGCGCAGCACTTCCGCGGCGGCGACATCGATGTCGAGCAGGAAGGCGAAGTCGCGTTTCACCGCCTGCAAGTCCGACGCGTCGAGCGCAGGCCGCGTCCGGGATTTGCGTTTGGCCTCTAGGATCGCATCGAGATAGAGATCGAAGGCTGCTATCGGCGCGTCGAGCCCAAGCTTTGCCAGTACATCTGGATGCAGCTCGCCAAACACGCCGAGGGTGACCTTCGGCCCGAGCTTGAGCGCGCCAGAGCGGCCTGGATGAAACCAGGATGGAGCCTCCCGCGTCAGGGTGAGGTTGTCCTGGTCGATGCCGAGGGCGGCAAGCGCCGCAACAGCGTCGGCCTTGGCGGCGAACGCGTCCGCTTCCGGCGTTTCGCCGGACCAGTCACGGCCTAAGCCTTGAAGCGCCGAACGGCCGAAGCGCACGCCGGCCGCGGCTACGTACTGATCCTCGGGGAGCGGCCCACGATAGGCTTGGCCAAGCTCGAACAGCGCGCCGTCGGCAATGCCGCGGTCGCGGTTCCGCTGTGCCGCAGTGACGAGGCCGGGCAGGAGGCCGGGTCGCATCTGGGCAAGTTCGGTCGAGATCGGATTGCTCAAAGTGAGTTCAGCCGCGCCGCCTCCGAAGAGCTTTGCCTGATCAGGCGGGATGAACGACCAGGTGACGGCCTCGACCAGGCCACGGGCGGCGAGCACGCGCCGCACGCGCCGCACCCGCGACTGCATCTCGGTCAGCACGGGGCGCGCCACGCCGGCCTCGCGGGGCATCGGCGTTGCGGGAACCTGGTCCACGCCGACGAGCCGCACCACCTCCTCGACGAGATCGACTGGCACGGAAATGTCCGGGCGCCAGGACGGGGGCGCAGCCTTGAGCTTCGGCGGCGCGCCTTTCAGCTCGATTCCGAGCGCGGTGAGCAGTTTCCTGATCTCGCCGCCCTTGAGGTCGAGACCGCTCAGCCGCTTGACCAGCTTCGGATCGAAGGCGAAGGGCGCATTGGGCTTCGGCGGCTTTCCGGCGATCTCGGCCTTGCTCGCCTCGCCGCCGCAAATGTCGAGCACCATGCGGGTGGCAAGCTCGAGGCCGGGCACCACGAAATCCGGATCGACGCCGCGCTCGAACCTGAACCGCGCGTCGGACTGAATGTTGAGCTTGCGGCCGGTGCGCGCCGTGCGCTTCGGATCGAAATAGGCAGACTCGATGAACACGTTGGTGGTGGCGTCGGTCGAACCCGTGTCCTCGCCGCCGATCACGCCGCCAAGACCGAGCACGCCGCCGTCATCGGCAATGACGCACATATCCTCGTCGACCTCATAGGTCTTGCCGTCGAGCGCCTTGAAGGATTCGCCTTGTCTGCCGAGCCGGGCGCGGATCGCGCACTTGAGCTTGTCTGCGTCGTAGACATGCAGCGGCCGGCCGCGGTCGTAGGAAACGTAATTGGTGATGTCAACGAGCGCGTTGATCGGCCGAAGCCCGATCGCCTTGAGGCGCCGTTGCAGCCACTCAGGGCTTGGGCCGTTCTTCACGCCTCTGACCATGCGTCCGGCGAACACCGGGCAAGCGCTGGCGGTTTTCTTGTCGAACTCGAGCCTTATCGGAACCGGATTGGGGAAGGCGCCCTTCACCGGCTTGAGCGGGTCGGGCTTCAGCTTGCCGAGGCCGGCAGCGGCAAGGTCGCGGGCGACGCCGCGTACGCCGAGGCAGTCTGGTCGGTTTGGCGTAATGGCGATCTCGATCACCGCGTCGTTGAGACCGAGAGCCTTCGCCGCGGCGGTGCCGACCTTGGCGTCGGGGGAAAGCTCGATGATGCCGCTATGCTCGTCGGAGAGCTCGAGCTCACGCTCCGACAGAAGCATGCCGTTCGACTCGACGCCCCTGATCTTGGCCTTTGTGAGGGTGAGATCGATGCCAGGCACGTAGCTTCCGACCGGCGCGAACACGCCCTTCAGGCCCTCCCGCGCATTCGGCGCGCCGCACACGACCTGCAAACGCTCGGTGCCGGTATCGACCTCGCAGACTTGCAGCTTGTCTGCGTTCGGATGCTTCTCGCATTTCAGCACCTTCGCCACCTTGAAGGACGCAAGCGCCGTCGCCGGATCGAACACCTCCTCGACCTCGAGACCGATGCGGGTGAGCGTATCGGCGATCTCCGCGACACTCGCCTTGGTGTCGAGATGGTCCTTGAGCCATGAGAGCGTGGACTTCATGGCCTACTGACCGAGGCCGCCGGCGAGCGTCGGCACGGCGTAAGAGGGGAAGCCGTAATGCTTGAGCCAGCGCAGATCGGCCGCGAAGAAGGCGCGTAAGTCAGGCATGCCGTATTTCAGCATGGCGATGCGATCGATGCCCAAGCCGAAGGCGAAGCCCTGATAGCGCGCGGGATCGAGCCCGACGTTCCGAAGCACGTTCGGATGCACCATGCCGCAGCCGAGAATCTCAAGCCACTGGTCGCCTTCGCCGATCCTGATCTCGTCGCCGATTTTGGCGTAGCCGATATCGACTTCCATCGACGGCTCGGTGAAGGGGAAGTGGCTCGCGCGGAAGCGCATCTTCACCTTTGGCACTTCGAAGAACGCCTTGCAGAATTCCTCGAGCACCCATTTCAAATGGCCGAGATGCGTTTCCTCGTCGATGGCCAAGCCTTCGACTTGATGGAACATCGGTGTGTGGGTCTGGTCCGAGTCGCTGCGATAGACGCGGCCAGGGGCGATAATGCGAAGCGGCGGCTTCTGCTTCAGCATGGTGCGGATCTGCACCGGGCTCGTATGGGTGCGGAGCACCGGCCGCGTGCCGTCTGGACCCTCGGCGAAATAGAAGGTGTCGTGGTCCTGCCGCGCCGGGTGCTCCGGCGGAATGTTGAGCGCAGTGAAATTGTTGAAGTCGGTCTCGATGTCCGGGCCTTCGGCGATGGAGAAGCCCATATCGGCGAAGATCTCAGTGATCTCGTCGGCGACCTGACTCACCGGGTGGATACGGCCTTCGGCAAGCGGGCCTTCGCGCACCGGGAGGGTGACGTCGGCACGCTCAGCCGCGAGCCGCGCGCTCATCGCAGCGCGGCCAAGCGTCTCACGCTTGGCTTCCAGCGCGTCGCCGACTCGCTCCTTCAGCTGATTGACGGCTTGGCCGAAGCTCTTGCGCTCTTCCGGCGCCATGCGTCCGAGCGTCTGCATCAGCTCAGAGAGGCGGCCCTTCTTGCCGAGCGCGGCGACGCGCACCTCTTCGAGCGCGCCAAGGTCTGCCGCCTTGGCGATAGCGCCAAGCAGCTCGCCCTCGATTCCCTCGAGCGAAGCAGTCTGAGCCGTAGGCGTCTCGGCCACGGGGGCTTAAAGCTTAAGCCTTGGCCGCAGCTGACGCGGCCTCGGCCAGGCTCTGGAAGGTTGCTGGCTCGTGTACGGCGATATCGGCAAGCACCTTGCGGTCGAGTTCGATGCCGGCCTTGTTCAGGCCGTCGATGAACCGGCCATAGGTGAGCCCGTGCAGGCGCGCGGCGGCGTTGATACGCTGGATCCACAGCGCGCGGAACGTGCGCTTGCGCACCTTGCGGTCGCGATAGGCGTACTGCCCGGCCTTCTCCACCGCCTGCTTGGCGACGCGGATGGTGTTCTTGCGGCGGCCGTAATAGCCCTTGGCCTGCTTCAGCACCTTGCGGTGGCGGGCATGGCTGGTAACGCCGCGTTTTACACGTGACATTGGTGCCTCCTAAGAATGACGCTGCCTAAGCCTAGCGGCTGTAGGGCAGGAAATGCGACTTCACGATCTTGGCGTCCTCGTTGGACAGGACCATCGTCCCACGCGCGTTCCTGATGAACTTGGTGGTACGGTTGATCATGCCGTGACGCTTGCGCGAGGCTTGGCACTTGACCTTGCCTGTGGCCGTGACCTTGAAGCGCTTCTTGGCACCGCTCTTGGTCTTCATCTTGGGCATTTGGCTTCCTTTTTTGGCAGGCCCTACAAGGGATGGGTGTCCCCGGAGCCTCAAGTTCGATGGTTGAAGCATGGAAGCCGCCACGGCATGCCCCGCCGGGCGGCTCCTAAGAACCGCGCCTTATAAGGTGGATCGGCACCTCAAGGCAAGGGAAACAGCGCAGAAATCCTAGCGCGGGGCGAGCACCATCACCATCTGCCGGCCTTCGAGCCTTGGCTCGGATTCGACCTTGGCGAGTGTCGAGGTATCCTGCTTCACGCGGTCGAGCAGCTTGGCGCCGAGCTCCATATGCGCCATTTCGCGACCGCGGAAACGCAAGGTGACCTTCACCTTGTCGCCTTCCTCGAAGAAGCGGACGATCGAGCGCATCTTCACATCGTAATCGTGGATGTCGATGTTCGGCCGCATCTTGATCTCCTTGATCTCGACGGTGCGCTGCTTCTTGCGCGCCTCGGCGGCCTTCTTCTGCGCCTGGTATTTGTACTTGCCGAAATCCAGGATCTTACACACCGGCGGCTCGGAGTTAGGCGAGATCTCGACGAGATCGAGCCCGGCCTCGGCCGCGCGCGCCAACGCATCGCCAATGGCGACCACGCCGACATTGTTGCCGGTAGCGTCGATGAGCTGGATGTTCGGAGTGTCAATGCCCTCGTTGATACGCGGGCCCCCCCTGTCGGGAGTGAGTTTCATCGGCCGTCTTGCGATGTGTCGGTCTCCTCTGCTGTGACACGAGCTAAGCCCGCCACTTCGGAAGCCCATTAGGCGCTTCCGAAGATGCGAGTGTAAGGTTTCTATAGGATCGGCAGCCGGGCTGACAAGTCATGCCGGCGGCAATTGCACCGGAGCGATCTTAAAGCTTCAAGGTGACGCGGCGCCGGCCTTTGTGCTTTTCCGGCAAATTTGGCATGGTTGCCGCTCGACTTCGACCGGGGGATTCGCATGCGAAGAAGCCTGTTGTTCGCCATGGTGGCGCTCGCCTGCTTGGGTATGAGCCCTCCGGCTTCCGCCGCCTTCTCGCGATGCATGTTCTTCTCCGGCACTGCCGACGCGCTCGTCAAACCGAACGCCGTCGAGGAGTCGCTGGAGGCTTTGCGTGAGGCCATCGACAAGTACAAGGCGGAGAACGGCGTCAGCGGCCCCGCAAGCGAGATCGCCGAGAAACCGCGGCCGCATCCTTATTGGCGGAGCGAGATCTCGCCGCATCTGTTCCTGCCGCCAGATACAGTGTCCGACTCTGCCTACACGCTCTGCTGGAAGGGCGTGGTGTCTCCGGTCGTCTGCACTTCAGGCGCCAAGCTCTGCTGGTGAGACACGCTTGAACCGCTCGGCCAGATCGCTGCCGAGAAGCTCGTCATAGACGGCAAGCGTCGAGCCTTGCATCCGCTCAAGCATGAATTTGCCCGCGACATGCGCCCGCGCGCGTAAGCCGATGGCGTCGCGTTCGGACGGAGACAGCGCAAGCGCCCGGCCGATGCGGCTCGCCAGCGCCGCGACATCGCGTGGTGGGAAGAGCCATCCGGTGAACTGGCCCTCGCTTTGCTCGGGCGACACGATGGTCTCCGGCAGCGCGCCGAGGTCTGGCACGATCACCGGACAGCCCATGGCCTGCGCCTCGGCACTGGTGCGCCCGAAGGTTTCCGGCACCGTCGAGGTGGTGACCGCGACCTGTGCCGCGAGATAGGCCGCGGGCATTTCCCGGCAATGTCCGACGAGCCGCACTTTGTCCCCGAGGCCATGGCGCGCGACGAGGCCGATCAGCTCCTCGCGATAGGCGTCGCGTCCGGGCGCATCGCCGGCGAGGATGACCACCGCGTCGTCAAGCGCGCCTTCTTGATTGGCGCGCGCCGCCGCGGCGATCAGGTCGCGCTGCCCCTTGATGCTGGTGAGCCGCGCCGCATGCAGCACGATCTTGGCGCCAGGCGGGACGCCCCATTGAGCTCTGAGGTTCTCGACCGCGCTGGCACCGACGGCGGCGGGATCGAAGGCGCTGCGGTCGACGCCGCGATAGATGACGCGGATACGGTCCTTCACGCGCGGCGCGCGCGCCTCGATCACCGAGGCGGTGTAGCGTGAATTGGCGATGACGCGGTCGCCTTTGGCCATGACGCTGTTATAGGCGGCCTTGAACGGACCGACCTCGCCATAGGCTCCGTGATAGGTGGTGACGAATGGCTTGCCCGTACGCCGTGCCGCGAGAAAGGCGCTCCACGCAGGCGCCCGGCTCCGCGCATGCACGAGATCGACGCCTCGCCCCTCGATCAGGTTCGTGAGGCGGCCGATATTGGCGAGGATGGTGAATGGAGATTTGCTCGCCACGGGGAGCGTCACGATCTCGCCGCCGGCGAATGCCACCTCCTCGACCATACCGCCGCCTTCGGTGGCGACCAGCGCGCGGGCGCCGACCCGGGAGAGCGCCTGTGCGATCTCGACGGTCGCCAATTCGCTTCCCCCGGCATCGAGGCGCGGCACGACCTGGAGTATGGTCACCATGAATGAGGGCTTCGCTTCCAGCTATTGCCGCGAAAGGTCATCAGTCTCTTAGGATGGACGCACCCGAACCGCAATTACTGGACGTCGGGGCCGACGCCAACCGCAGACGCATCGCCTACCGCTGGAAGGCAGGCGAAGGGCCGGCGCTCCTTTGGCTCTCGGGCTTTCTCTCCGACATGACAAGCACCAAGTCTGCCGCCGTGGCTGAGTGGGCGGCAGCCGAAGGCCTCGCCATGATGCGCTTCGACTATTCGGGCCATGGGCTCTCCGGCGGCGATTTGCTTGACGCCACCATCGGCGATTGGCTCGAAGAGTCGATCGCGGTGTGGCAGCTGATGGGCGAGGGACCCCGCATCGTCATCGGCTCGTCCATGGGCGGCTGGATTGCGCTCCTTCTCGCGCGGCACCTCGCGCAGCAGAGCAGGCCTCGCGATCTCGCAGGCCTCGTGCTGATCGCGCCAGCCTTCGACATGACCGAAATGTTGATGTGGCGCGAGTTGCCGCAAGCATCGAAGGACGAGGTTGCGCGGACCGGCGTGACCTACGTGCCCTCGGCCTATGCCGACCCTTATCCAATCACCAAACATCTGATCGAAGAGGGCCGCTCGCATCTGCTCGAAGGTCAGCCCTTCGATCCCGGCTGCCCGGTGCGCATCCTGCAAGGCATGCGTGATCTAGACGTGCCGTGGCGGCTTTCACTGGCGTTGGTCGATCTTCTGGCCGGCGCCGATGTCGAGCTGACTCTGATCAAGGACGGCGATCACCGCCTCTCGGCGCCTCATGACTTGCAGCGCCTCACCGCGACAATTGCCACGCTCAGCGGTTCGCCCGGGTAGTCGAGTTCGAATTCGCTTCAGTCACCATCGGACACCCAAGGGTCTTTTCCAGCGCCTCCCGGAGGCCGGCCAACGTACCGACGGGGAGGTATTGGCCACCGTTCTTTTCGGCAAGGCATTTTGCGTCGATGATGCCCTGATCGCCCATCCAGGCGTAGTTCTTGACCCTGAGGCCGATGACGTTGATGGTCAGCTGATTGGCTTCGGCATGAAGTTTCTCCGAGGTGTCGCAAGGCGAGCCGCCGCAAGTCTCCTCGCCGTCGGTGAGAACCACAATGAGACTTGGCTTGTGGCGGAAGTCGAGCACATCGGCAGCTTGTGCGACCGCGTCGGTGAGCGGCGTTCTGCCTGAGGGCCTCAAGGCGTCGATCGCCGCCATGATGCGATCTGCGGCATTTGGCGTTGGCTTGAGATCGAGACGGATGCTGCATTGGTTCCAGGCGCCTGAGCCGTAGGTGATCAGTCCGACCCGGCGAAAGCGCGTCACGCTCGGCAGAATCTCCCGCATCGCCGTTCGCACCTTGTCGATGCGGGGAACGCTGCCGGCACTTTCGCTGCCGTAACCCCAGCCATCCCCTGACATCGAGCCCGAGGCGTCGAACACGATCATGGCGTCTTCGGTGCAAGGTCCCTTCTCCGGTTCCTCAGCCGAAGCCCCATTCATGCCGGCGATGACAAGTGTCAGCGCGACGATCCAAGCTGAGGTGGAAAAACGAGACATCCTCGCGTACCGCGGCCCCCAGAAGAACATCAACCTTGCATTCATCGCGCGGCGTCTGCGAGCGCTTTCAGACCTTGGCGATAATTCGGGTAGGCGAGGCGCACGCCAAGCTCAGACTTGATCAACGCGTTGGAGATGCGGCGGCTGTCGCCATAGAAGCTGCGGGCCATTGGCGTAAGATCGGCCTCCTCGAACGGCACCTCCGGCGGCGGCTCGATCCCCAGTAGCTCAGCGGCATAGGTGACGACGTCCCCTGGCGGCGCCGGCTCGTCGTCGGCGACATTGTAGATCGCACTAGCCCGGGGCCGCGCGATTGAGGCTTCGAGTACGCTCGCGATGTCCTCCACATGTATGCGGTTGAACACCTGGCCCGGCTTGACGATGCGCCGCGCCTTTCCGGCGCGAAGCTTGTCGAACGCGCTCCGCCCAGGTCCGTAGATGCCGGCGAGGCGAAACACCTGCGCAGGCCGGCCGATCTCTTCCCCAAGCGCGAGCCAGCCGCTCTCGGACACCACCCGCGCTCTCGTCCGATCGCTGTGGGGATGCGGTTGGGCGCTCTCGTCGACCACGGCGCCTGCGCTGTTGCCATAGACGCCGACGGTTGAGAGATAGCCGATCCAGTCGAGCGTCGGGAGTCCTGCGATCTCGGCGCGATAGTGGCGCAGCACCGGATCGCCCTCAGGTCCAGGCGGGATCGAGTGGAGGAGATGCGTCGTGCCTGCAAGCGCTGCCACCAGCTCCGCATTGCCGGCTTCGCCAGCGAAGCGGACGGCCTCATGACCCTGGCTCCGTAGCCGCTCGATATTGGCAAGGTCGCGCGCCGTGCCGGCAATGCTCCAGCCCTTGACGGCCAAGCGCCTCGCCAGTGTCTCCGCCGAATAGCCAAGACCGAAGCAGAATAGGCGGCTCACGCGCCGATCCTCGCCCATTCATCGGCCACGGCTGGATCGCCTTCGCCTTGTGCCTCCGATTCGCGCACCGCCGCCGCCCAATCAGGAGCTAGGCGCGACAGCGCCCACACCGCCATGGCGCGCACGAGCGGGGAAGCATCGCTGAGACGCGCTTCCACTTGGGGCACAAGCGTCTCATCCCCGGAATTGCCAGCGGCGATCAGCACGTTTCGCAAGAACCGGTCGCGCCCCGTGCGCTTGATCGGCGTGCCGCGAAAGCGCGCGCGGAACGACGCGTCGTCGAGTTTGAGCAGTTCGGAGAGGGGTGGATTGTCACTCTCCGCTCTCACGCTCAGTTTCGCTTCGTGCGCGGCGCTCGCGAATTTGTTCCAGGGGCAGACGGCGAGGCAGTCGTCGCAGCCGAAGATACGGTTGCCCATCGCTTCGCGATACTCGGGCGCGATGTGACCTTTGTGCTCGATGGTGAGGTAGGAGATGCAGGCTCGCGCATCGAGCTGGTAGGGCGCGACGAACGCATTGGTCGGGCAGACATCGAGGCAGCGGCGGCAGGCGCCGCAATGATCCTCTTCCGGTACGTCTGGGTCGATCTCTGCGGTGGTGAAGATCGCGCCGAGGAACAGCCATGAGCCGAAATCGCGCGACACGAGATTGGTGTGCTTGCCCTGCCAGCCGAGCCCGGCTTTCGCCGCGATCGGCTTCTCCATCACCGGCGCGGTGTCGACGAATACTTTCACCTCGCCTTGAGCCACGTCCTGCACGCGCGAAGCGAGCACTTTCAGCTTTGACTTGATGACGTCGTGATAGTCGGCGCCCTGCGCATAGACCGAGATGGCGCCGCGCGAGCGTTCGAGAAGTGCAGCACGTGGGTCGCGCTCGGGGCCGTAGCTCATCCCAAGCATGATGATGCTTTTGACATCGGGCCAGATGGCGCGCGGCGACTTGCGGCGCTCAGAATTGGCGGCGAGCCACGCCATGTCGCCGTGACGGCCATCGGCGAGAAAGGTGTCGAGCGCGGCGCCTGCTCCCGGCGGCGGATCGGCGCCGGCGAAGCGCACCGCGGCGAAGCCCAACGCATTGGCTTCCTGCGCGATCCGTTCTTTCAGCGAAAGCGCCATGACAATCTCCGACATGGGTCAGAAATCGAGATCGGCATACGTCCCCGACGGGATGAAGCCGGCGACCCGGTCGGCGAGCAAAGGCCGGAACGAGGGTCTCGACTTGAGGAGCGCATACCAGCTTTTCACCGGCTCGTAGTCATCCCAGGAGACCTCGCCGAGGTAGTCGAGCGTCGAGAGATGCGCCGCCGCGGCGAGGTCGGCGAAGCTCGGCGCTTCACCTGAGAGCCAGGGCCGCGTCTCGGCGAGATGGCTCATATAGGCGAGATGATAGCGCAGATTCTCATGGCCCGCCCTGATGGCCGCAATGTTCGGCGAGCCGCCGTTCGGGCCATGGCGGCGGTAGACCTTCTCCTCGACGAGATAGGCTGTGACCTCATCGTGGAGCTTGCGGTGAAACCAGTCGACAAGTCTGCGCGCTTCGGCGCGTGGCAGGGTCTCGCCCGGAAACAGCTTGAAGCCGCGCGCCTCGCCGTCGCCCTTCGCGGTCTCGTCGAGATATTCGGAGATGGCGTAGGCGCCAGAGATCGGCCCGTGATCGTCGGTGATCAGCACCGGCAGCGAACCGGCAGGATTGATCTCGAGAAAGCCCTGCCGCCATTCCCACGGACGCTCCTCGGTCAGCGTCACTTCGACGCCGCATTCGGCCAGCGCAAGACGAATCGAGCGGGAAAACGGGCAGAGCGGATAGTGGAGGAGTGTCGCCATCGACCTGTTCTGCGGTCTTAGCGCCGCGAAAAGAATCGCGTGGAATTGCGCCTCGGTATAGAACCTGCCGGCGCGCCGAACAAGCGGCCATCGAGGGGGCCGGGGGAATCAATGACGATAGAGCAAATCATCGTGCTTGCCGTGGTGCAGGGGATCACGGAATTCCTGCCCATTTCCTCCTCCGGACACCTCATTCTGATTCCTTTCCTGACGGGTTGGCCAGACCAAGGCCAGTTCACCGACGTCATGACGCATCTCGGCACGCTTCTCGCCGTCCTCATCTATTTCTGGCGCGATGTATGGCGGCTGCTCCTGGGAACGCTCGTGCTTTTCCGCGGAAAGGTCACGGACGATGGCCGACTAGCCCTCTATATTCTCGCCGGGACCATCCCCGCCATTCTATTCGGCTACACACTCAAGAAGCTGAACGTCCCGGACCTCGAACGAAACATTACAGTCGTCGCCTGGAACACGGTGATTTACGGCGTGCTGATGCTTGTCGCCGACATGTACGGACGGCAGGAGAAAACGATCAACGACGTGACGTTGAAAAGCGCTTTTATCATTGGATGCGCGCAGGCGCTTGCCCTCATTCCCGGTACCAGCCGTTCCGGCGTCACCATGACGGCCGCACGCTTCCTGAATTTCACCCGCTCCGATGCGGCTCGCTTTTCCTTTCTTCTCGGCATCCCGGCCACCGCCGCCGCTATTGTGCTCACCCTTGGCGACGCCATACAAAGCGGATGTCACATCACTTACGACGAGGTGCTGGTCGCTGGACTGACCTTCGTCGCCGGAATCTTGGCGATCGCTTTCTTGATGAACCTGCTTCGTCGAATCAGCTTCCTTCCCTTCGTTCTTTACCGTATGGCGCTCGGCGGCTTCCTGCTCGTGCTTGTCTACGGCTATGGGGCGTATTTGCCGCCGGCGCCGGAGGGAAGTTGCGGTCCGGGCCAACCGGCGATCGAGCAATCGGCGCCGGCGCCTCAATAGTTCGACATTGCCTCAAGGCTGGTAATCAGAGAACTGGCCCTTGGGGCGATACTGCTCGAGGTAGTCCGGCACCACTGCCTCCACCGCGACGGGGTCGACGATGCCGAGTCCCTCGAGCGTGCGGTGCTCGCGCTTGGCGGCTTCGCTCACCACATTGTCCTTCTCGAGCAGGCGCACCTGGTCGAGGGTGAGCGGCGGGTTCGGCAGGAGCTGGAGCATCGCGCCTTGCAGCTTGGCGAGCGGGAAGGGGAGTGTCACCAGCATTCGCTTGCGCATGGTGTAGGTGAGCACGCGCTCCATCACCTCTTTCATCGAGAGGATCTCCGGTCCGCCCAATTCGTACACGGCGCCCGCTTGCGCTTTGCCGGTCAGCGCCGCGACCACCGCCTTGGCAAGGTCGCCGACGAACACCGGCTGAAACTGCGTCCTGCCGCCGTCGATCAGGGGCAGTACCGGAGATAGCCGCGCAAGTGCGGCGAAGCGGTTGAAGAATTCGTCCTCGGGGCCGAACACCACTGACGGCCGCAAAATCACGGCAGCCAGAATGACCTCTTTCACCGCTGCCTCGCCGGCAGCCTTGGTGCGGGCGTAGACCGAAGGCGAGGCGGCGTCGGCGCCGATTGCCGACATATGGACGAACGCCTTCACCCCGGCCGCGCGCGCGGCCTCAGCCACATGCCGGGCGCCTTCGTCCTGCACGGCGTTGAAGGTCTGCCTGCCGCTAGGGCTAAGAATGCCGACGAGATTGATCACCGCATCGGTGCCGTTCGCGGCGGCGAGCAGCGAGTCCGGGTAACGCACATTGGCCTGGACCGGGATGATCTGGCCGACGCCGCCGAGCGGCTGGAGGAAGCCTGCAAGCTCCGGCCTGCGCACGGCGATGCGCATGCGTGCGCCGGTCTTGGCCAGCGCCCGCACCACATGGCGGCCAATAAAGCCAGAGCCGCCATAGATGGCGATGAGGGTCGTGCTGCTTAAGGAAATGCCCACGGTTCGTCCTGCATGATGCCCCGCCGTGACAGATGCATGACCCGATGCGAGGGAGAGCAGCAATACACGACCGCGTCGAAGTCTGGGAAGGCCTACCTAGGGCAGGCATGAACGAAGCAGGCGTGCGAGGTCCATGCCTCGGCGCGATTGACTTTGCCTTGGCCCAATCGTACCTCAAAGGACCTCAAGCCCAGGTGGCGGAACTGGTAGACGCGCTAGCTTCAGGTGCTAGTGCCCGAAAGGGCGTGGAAGTTCGAGTCTTCTCCTGGGCACCACATCAAGAGTTGGGATCGGCGCACGAGCGCCGCCTCAAGCGAAAATCCCATGAGCCCCGCCGATGACGGTCGAGCTGCATAAAGACGACCTGCCGCCGGGGAGGCACTACGGCCACGCCGTCGCCATCGACACCGAGACGCTCGGGCTCAATCCTTATCGCGACCGGCTTTGCCTCGTGCAGCTCTCACGCGGCGATGGCAATGCCGAACTCGTTCAGCTCCGCCGGCACTACGAGGCGCCTGAGCTGAAGCGGTTCCTTGCCGATGAGAGTGTGCTCAAGATCTTCCATTTCGCCCGCTTCGACATGGCCGTGCTCAAGCACAGCTTCGGCGTGATGCCGCGGCCGGTCTACTGCACCAAGATCGCCTCGCGCCTCGCTCGCACCTTCACCGACCGGCACGGCCTCAAGGACCTTGCCAAGGAGCTGCTCGGCATTGAGCTCTCCAAGCAGCAGCAATCCTCCGATTGGGGCGCCGATCAGCTCACGCCCGAGCAGCTCAATTATGCGGCGAGCGACGTGTTGCATCTGCACGCGCTAAGAGAGAAACTTGAAGCCATGCTTGTGCGCGAGGGCCGAGAGGGCTTGGCGCGCGCCTGTTTCGCCTTCCTCCCGACCAGGGTCGAACTCGATCTGCAAGGCTGGTCCGAGATCGATCCCTTTGCCCATTAGGGGCGGGAAAAAGGGCGGCAATGGCGCCTCCCGCCAGGCGGTCGCAATGTCATCAAAGTCTTGCGGCTAACTTAGACTTGGGGCGGGCCGTACCGGCCCGGAGGAGCATTTCCGTGACGTTCGAGGCGCAACTGGTTCCGGGCAGCGACCTGTATCGCGTGCGCTCTGCCGAGGAGCACGAGCGGGCCTTCTCGCGTGCCGCGCAGCACAGCCGCAACGTCGCCATCCTGCGCAAAGTGCTCCCCGTGGTGGCCCTGCTCGTGCTCGCCACCTACTTCATCTCAACGCGGTTGAGCGTCACCGTCGGCGGCGTGACCGCGAGCGTCACAGGCGTAAAGGTCAATGACGGCAATCTGCGCATGACGAACCCCACGCTGAAGGGAGTCGACAAGAAGAACGGCGCCTATGTGGTGAGCGCCGACTACGCCGATCAGGACATGAAGAACCCTAAGCTGATAAAGCTGCATGCCATCAAGGCCGAGCTCACCACCGACCAGAAGGGCTGGTCGCGCATGCAGGCGGTGCACGGGCTGTTTAACAGCGAATCCGAGCGGCTCGTCATGCAGGACGACATCCGCGTCTCGACGAGCTCCGGCGTCACCGGCAGGCTCACCCATGCGAGCCTGGAAATGAGGCGACAGACCTTGCGCTCGCACCAGCCTGTCGCCTTCGATCTGCCGAGCGGCACGGTGCGCGCCAACGCGCTCACGCTCAATTCCGCCGACAAGACGCTGCTGTTCCGCGGCAAAGTGCGCGTGCACATCATCAGGGTCGACAACAAGCAAACGGCCGCCGGTCAGGCTCCGCGGCCGCCACAGATCAAGGCACCTGACGCTCCGGCGCGCATACCGCCGGACGCGGCGGTGCCAGTTGCTACGGAAGCCGCACCACAATGAGCACGACCTCAAGACGGAATTTGCGTGCGGCTCTCCTCGCGGCTTTCGCAATCACGCTTTGCGGGCTTGGCCCGGCGCCGGTTGAGGCGCAGACCGTGAGCAACACGTTCGGCGGCTTCTCGAAGAATTCAGACCAGCCGATTGACATCGAGTCGGACGTGCTCGTGGTGCACGACGCTCAGAAATACGCGACCTTCAAGGGCAACGTGAAAGCGGTGCAAGGCTCGACCACGCTCCGCGCCACGGAGCTCGATGTGCACTACGTGGGGGGCGGGGGTGACAGCCTCACCAAAGCTCCCGACACGACCGGAGCCACCCCCGCCGCCGACACCAAGAGCGAAGGCGCCGGCGGCGTCGGCCTCGGCGGCCAGAAGGGCACCCAGATCAGCAAGATCGAGGCAAGGGGCGAAGTTGTCATCACCAGCGACCAGGACCAGACCACCACGAGCGATTGGGCCCTTTACGATGTGCCCGCCCAGATGGTGACCGTCGGCGGCAATGTGGTGTTAATGCAGGGCAAGAATGTGCTAAAGGGTGACCGGCTCGTCATCGATTTGAAGACTGGTGAAAGCAGGTTCGAGAACAAGGGTAATACCGAAACCGGAGGCCGTATCCGCGCCCTGTTCATGCCGGAGGACGCCAAATCTGGCGATGACAGCTCCAAGGACGGCAAATCTGGCGGTAAGAAGTCTGCCGACAAGTCCGGCGACAAAGGCGCTGGCACGGGCGAGGCTGCTCCGGCCCCTGCCGAAGGCATGCCTATGCCGCTCCTGCCGGGCGCGCCGCAATAGGGCCGAGGCGGCCCTTTATCGAGCGTGAGCCGAGCCGGTACCTCAACCGAGGAGAGAAAGGGTAGTGGGCAAATTGCTATCGTTCCCAGGCCGCAAGGCGGCTGCCGAGCGCGGGGTTGCCCAGCCCGAGGAGCAAGGCTACGAGCACGAGGCCGAGCCGAACCCCTATGCCGGGTGGCTGACCGTGCATTCCGTGGTCAAGGCTTTCAAGAAGCGCGTTGTGGTCCGCGGCGTGAGCCTCGAAGTCGCCCGCGGGGAGGCTGTCGGCCTGCTCGGTCCGAACGGCGCCGGCAAGACCACCGTGTTCTACATGATCACCGGCCTGATCCCGGCCGACGAGGGCGCGATCCGCATCGACGGGCGCGACGTGACCAAGCTGCCGATGTATCGCCGCGCCCGGCTCGGCATCGGCTACCTGCCGCAGGAAGCATCGATCTTTCGCGGTCTCACCGTTGAAGAGAATATCCTCGCTGTGCTTGAGACGGTCGAGCCCAACAAGGCCGAGCGCCAGGTGCAGCTCGATGCGCTGCTTGAGGAGTTCCGCATCACGCGGCTCAGATCCTCTCCCGCCATTCGGCTGTCTGGCGGTGAGCGGCGCCGCGTTGAAATAGCCCGCGCGCTTGCGAGCCGTCCCTCATTCATGCTGCTCGACGAACCCTTCGCCGGCATCGATCCGATCGCCGTCGGCGACATTCGCGCGCTTGTGCGCCATCTCACGCAACGCGGCATCGGCGTCCTCATCACCGACCACAACGTGCGCGAGACACTCGACCTCGTTGGCCGCGCCTATATTATACATGACGGCATGGTGCTGACCCATGGCTCCGCTCATGACATCATCAACAACGAGGACGTTCGGCGCGTCTATCTCGGCGATCAGTTCAGGATTTAGGGCGGGCTTCCGACCGCCCGACCGGAGTGAGTATGGCCTTCACCACAAAGCTTGAGCTTAGGCAAAGCCACAGCTTGGTAATGACGCCGCAGCTGCAGCAGGCGATCAAGCTGTTGCAACTCTCAAATATGGAGCTCGCAGCCTTCGTCGAGACCGAGCTTGAGCGGAACCCTCTGCTCGAGCGCGAGGAGGCGGACGAGAGCGGCGGTCCGGTCGCAGCCGACGCACCGGATGCTGCCGCCAACCTCTTCGAGGCTGCTGCCAAGGAAGAAATGAACGGCCACGCCGGTGACGGCGCCGAGGCAAGCGACGGCGACGCCATGGGCAGCGATGAGGGCGAATGGCTCGACCTACAGGCCGACGATCGCGGCGGGCGAGGAGACGACCTCGACACCGAACCTCAGGACAACTTTCCCGAAGGCGAATGCTTTGGCACCGGAGCGCTGAAGGAGCAGAACTGGGCCACGCTCAGTCAGGGACCGCGCATCGACGGTGACGAGGCGCCAAATCTCGAAGCCTATATCGCGGAAGAGCGGACGCTGAAGGACCATTTGTCCGACCAGCTCGCGCTTGCCTTCACCGATCCGGCGATGCGGCTGATCGGCCATCATCTCATCGACATGACCGATGAGGCCGGTTACCTTCAGGGCGATCTCGAGGCACTCGGCGAGCTTCTCGGCGCGCCCCTCGACCTCATGGAGGAGACCTTGAAGGTGATGCAGGGCTTTGAACCATGCGGCGTCTTCGCCCGCGATCTTCGCGAATGTCTCGCGCTGCAACTGAAGGAGCGCGACCGCTGCGACCCAGCCATGGCGGCGATGATCGAAAATCTCGATTTGCTCGCCTCCCACGACCTCGTCGTGCTGAAACGCGCTTGCCGCGTCTCCGACGAAGATCTCTGCGACATGATCCAGGAAGTGAAGCGGCTGAACCCGAAGCCGGGACTCAAATACGGCTCAAGCCCCTCGCAGCCGATCGTTCCCGACGTGCTCGTCCGGCCGCTTCCCGACGGCAGCTGGCATGTCGAGCTCAACAGCGACACGCTGCCGCGCGTGCTCGTGAACCAGACCTATTACGCCTGCGTCTGCAAGTCGGCGATCAGCAAGCATGACAAGGGCTATCTCGTCGACTGCCTGCAAACCGCCAACTGGCTGGTGAAGAGTCTCGACCAGCGCGCCCGCACCATCCTCAAAGTCGCGCAGGAGATCGTGCGCCAGCAGGACGCGTTTCTGACCTATGGCGTGCGGCACTTGCGGCCGCTCAACCTGAAGACCGTGGCCGACGCCATCTCGATGCATGAATCGACAGTGAGCCGGGTCACCGCCAACAAATACATGGCGACCAATCGCGGCCTGTTCGAGTTGAAATATTTCTTCACCTCGGCAATTGCCGCCTCCGGTGACGGAGACGCCCATTCCTCCGAGTCGGTGCGCCACCGCATCAAGGAAATGATCGATTCGGAGCCAGCGAGCGACGTGCTTTCCGACGACAAGCTCGTCGAGCGCTTGAAGCAGGACGGCGTCGATATCGCGCGGCGCACGGTTGCGAAATACCGCGAGGCGCTGCGGATTCCCTCCTCGGTGCAGCGCCGCAGACAAAAACGAATCGCAGCCGGCGCCACGCCCTGAGTCTTAAGCCTGCCCCGCCGCCCGCCCCTGCTATTATTGGTTGCAGGAGCGAATAGTACTATCAAGAATAGTGTCTGAGCACATTAAAGCGCGGCAATGCCATGCGTAAACTTGGTGAGACACTTCGCAACCTACCCCACACGCGTAATCTCACAATTATCGCGCAGGATCCTTCGGTCAAAGTTGGCGGGAAGATCCTGACTGCCGAGGTTCAGGTTCCAGCTGAGGAGCTCATGGAGGGCCCTCGCGGGTTCCGCGTCAACGTGATTGACTACGACGCATCGACGGGAGCGCTGTACCAACCGGCAGACCTCAGAACCGGCAAGGACGGCATCTACCGAGACCCCTATTCGCTGGAAAATCGCAAGCGGAAGAAGGATGGCCGCCGGCGCGATGCCGAGCTGGTCGGCGATCCGAAATTTCACGCGCAAAACGTTTATGCGATCGTCATGCGAACGCTGGCCCGCTTCGAGTTCGCTCTCGGACGCAGAGTGGCTTGGGGCAGCGACGGCCATCAAATACACATCGCACCCCATGCCTTCGCCGAGGCAAACGCATTTATTCGCGAGAGGACCGGGGCCTCTTCTTTGGGTACTTCGCCAGCAAACGCGGCAAGCCCGTTTTCACTTGCCTGGCGCACGATGTCATCGCACACGAGACCACGCACGCTATTCTAGACGGCCTGCGCTCGAGATATCTCGAACCCTCATCTCCAGACCAGGCGGCGTTCCATGAGGGATTTGCCGACGTCGTCGCCTTGCTATCGGTATTCTCGCTGCCTGACGTTGTGGGCTCTTTGCTCGACGGCAGCGGCAACGAAAAGCTGATCGCGGACGCGCGGCTTGAACGGGACGCCCTGAAGACCTCTATCTTGTTCGGCTTGGCCGATGAAATGGGCGAGGAGATCTCACAAATTCGTGGCCAAGCACTCCGGCGCTCGGTCGAGCTTGAGCCGGGCAAGCCCTATATGTCGATGGCCGAGTTTGACGAGCCGCACGAGCGGGGGGAGTTGCTGGTCGCGGCGATCATGAACGCTTTCCTCGACATCTGGCTTGAACGTCTCGCTAGTGTTGGTTTCATCGCCAAAGGCAAGCGGGATCGCAGCATCGTCGTCGAAGAGGGCGCCAGAGTCGCCGAGCACCTCCTGACCATGGCGATCCGAGCCATTGACTATTGCCCGACCATTGATGTGAACTTCGCAGACTATCTCTCCGCCTTGTTAACGATCGACCGCGAGGTTGTCCCAGACGATTCGCGATATGGATACCGTGACGCATTGCTAAGGAATTTTGCGGCCTACGACATACGACCGGCGGAGAGCGCCGAGCGGGACGGCACCTGGAAGCGATGCGACGCGCAGCTCACTTATGGCCGAACACGCTTCAATTCGATGCTTCGCGACAAAGAAGAGGTCTTTCGGTTCATCTGGGAGAACCGCCGCGCGCTGCGGATCGATGAGCGAGGCTACGTCGAAGTACTGTCAGTACGGCCCTGCACAAGGATTGGTCCGGACGGCTTCGTATTGCGAGAAACAGTTGCTGAGTACGTTCAATTTTGACGCTGACCGTCGAGGAGCTGAAGCAAGCTCTAGCGATCGAACCGCCGCAAGAGATGCCCCATTGGAAGCGCATTCGCATCTACGGCGGCGGCGCTCTCATTTTCGATGAATACGGTCAGCTGAAATATCAGATCGCCAATAAGCTTGAGGACACCGAGCGCCAGACGAAGCGGCTGCACTATTTGTGGAGCAATTGGGATTTCTTGGCGAGAACAACGTCAAGAATGCGAGCGCTGTGAAAAATTTGATGACTATGGCCAAGAACGTTTACGTCCACGCCGGAAGCAAGTCAGGCCTCGAGCGCGTGTTGCGTGGAGTCAAGGTGGAGGTACTCGGACCGCCGACGGTAAAGCAGCACGAGGCGGTCAAGGGGCAACGAAGCAAAGATCCTGATGAGTTCTGGCAACTGCAAGCGAGCGCGCTACAATTTGCCAACGGAAGTGTGGGCGGCGTCAGCACGGGCGAGCCGCTATTCCCGAAACACGTGCGCAGCCGAGGCCCAAGATTTCCGATCGATGCCCGGTGGCTTATCTATCACGCACGGCAATTGCAGGGTGAGCAACTCCTCCAGATTGTTCGCATGCTCGATGATGCGATGAACAATACGAGTGTCATCCTGCTGTTTGAGGTCGGCGACGTGCGACTGCTGTTTCCCGGCGACGCGCAAATCGAGAACTGGGAATTTGCCTTATCAAACCCGAAAATTACCAAGCGTCTTGAGGGCGTCAATGTTTACAAGGTCGGCCATCACGGAAGCCTCAATGCCACGCCAAAGTCACTCTGGAAGTTGTTTGACAATCGATCCAAAGAAAAAAACGCTCCGAACAGACTGCAGGCGTTGATGTCCACGATGCCCTGTCTCCACGGAGACGTGAAGACGGACACCGAAGTTCCGCGCCGAACGCTGGTGTCCGCGCTCAAGAGCGAGACCAAGCTTTTTTCGACGGACGACCTGAAGGACAAGTTCTTCAAGGACACAGAAGTCGACTTCGCGTGAAGGCCGCTGCGGATTCCATCCTCGGTGCAGCGCCGCAGTCAAAAACGAATCGCTGCCGGCGCCACGCCCTGAGCTGGCTAACAAAAGCCTGATTTCACAACAAAAATAGCTTTGTGTCGGGCGGAATTTGACACCTCCGGGGAGAGTCACTAGCTTCCGGATTGCGGGGTGGGAGGCCAAGCCAATCATAGCCAGGCCGAATGCCGTGTTCGGCGTCCGCCCCACATGCGGCGTCGTCATGCGTCCCGGGGGACAGGGAAAGTTGGTCTGTCGGTACTTCCGCGGGCGATGACGATACAGGTCACCGGCAAGAATCTGGACGTTGGTGAGGCGCTACGCGGATATGTCCAGGAGCGCATTTCGCAAACCGTCGAGAAGTATATCGGACGAGTTCCGTCCGGGCATGTGCGCGTGGAGAAAGCGCACGGCGAGTTTCGTACCAACTGCACGATCCATTTGTGGCAGGGCATGAGTTTTGAGGCCCATGGCGTGGCTGCCGATGCCTATCAGAGCGCTGATCTCGCCTGCGAGCGGCTGGAGAAGCGAGTTCGGCGCTACAAGCGAAGGGTCAAACGGCATGGGGGTCATTCCGCCCGCAAGGAGACCCCCGCAGCATCCTACGTACTGCAAGCGCGGCAGGAAGGACAGGAGGAGAGCGATGAGGACAACCCGATCATCATTGCGGAGGCCGAGACTGTGGTCCACGAAATGGCGGTCAGCGACGCCGTGATGCAGATGGATCTTTCCGACCAGCAATTCGTTCTGTTTCGCAATGCGTCAAGCGGTGAGATCAACGTGGTCTACCGCCGTGACGACGGCAATATCGGTTGGATCGATCCTGCGGTTAGACAGGAAACGCGGGCACGGCGCTAGCGGCTCGTTCCGCTGTGGCGCTCATTCATCAGGCGGGTTGGCACATGCATCTAGCTGATCTCATCGGCCCCGAAGCAGTCATTGCTTCCCTCAAGGTCAAGACCAAGAAGCAGCTTCTCCAGGAGCTGTCGGCGCGGGCGGCCCGTCTCACTGGGCTACAGGAGCGCTACGTCTTCGACACACTGCTCCAGCGTGAGCGGCTAGGCTCTACCGGCCTCGGCCAGGGCATCGCCATCCCGCACGGCAAGTTCGCCGGGCTGAAGCGCATCACCGGAATCTGCGCGCGCCTTGGCGAGCCCGTCAATTTCGAGGCGGTGGACGGGCAGCCCGTCGACATCGTGTTCCTGCTGCTCGCTCCGGAAGGCGCCGGAGCCGATCATCTCAAGGCGCTCGCGCGCATCTCGCGGCTGTTGCGCGAGGGCCATGCCGTGGACAAGCTCAGGGCCTCGCGCGATGCCGCGGCGATCTATGCGGTTCTGACCGAGGGCGCCACGTCACACGCCGCCTGACGACGGCGTGTTTAGCCTCAAATCGAAATAGGTTGAAGGGGCGTCAGTGCACGCTCAAGGGAACGAGATCGTTCTCGATCGCGTTGGCGATGGCCGCATTGCGGCTGTCGGTAAGCGCAAGCGGCGTGCCGTCGGCGCCAAGCACCGCATAAAGATCGATGCCTTCGAGCTTGTCGCGCAAGGCGGGGAACAGCTTCTGTGCGACCTCGAGATTGAGCTGCTTGATATAGGCCACTTCGCCGTCGCCAAGCTGCTTCAACTCGTTCCGGCTCATGGAACCCGGAGTCTCGCTTTCAAACTTGATGTCTTCGTTCATTCTTCACTTACTCCGCATCGTAGACTGTGGCTTGGCCCGGGTTGGCCGCTTCGCCATCGGCAATCCGCACCGTCCTGACCGTCGCGTCCCTCATGCACCGCTCGAGTTCGATGGCGAGCAGCCCATCGTGCAGCTCAGCTCTCCGTACCTCGACCCCATCGGCGAGACCGAAGCTCCGCTTGAAGCGCCGCGCCGCGATACCGCGGTAGAGATAATCGCGCGCACCGTCCTCCGTCTGCTTGCCGCGTACGATCAGCTGGCCGCCCTCGACGGTGACGGCAAGCTCAGCGACGCTGAAGCCCGCGACGGCGAGCGTGATGCGAAGCGTGCTTCTCGTGCCGTCGCCCTCCGGCAGGAGCTCGACATTAAACGGAGGGTAGCCAGCCTCTGGCGCTCTGACGAAACGGGGTAAACCACGCTCCGGCCCGCTACCGAGCCAGATCTCCCCTTGAAGGAGCGTTATCCGCGACATTCTGCCAAGCCCTTCCACTTAAGCGGCTGCGACATGTCGTAGCGTCGTTAAGGGCCCTTCTCGGCGCCCCTTGAACGTAAATGGTCGAGCCCGTCGCGGCGCCTTCGACCATTGAACCTGCTCGCATATGGGGAAATTGGCGGGCGGATTCAAGAATTGCGGGGGAGCGGCACCCGGTCACGAATAAGCGATTGTCTAGTGCGAAGGGCCAAGACCGCGATCGCCGGTTAATCCTTGACCTCGATCGGCAGCTTCGGATGTTGTGGAGCCATGCAGTGGTATGTCGATTCGAGAACTGGCGACGACGCCAATGACGGAAGCGGCCCAAAGACCGCCTTCAAGACGGTTCAGCACGTGATCCATACGGCGAAGGCCGGAGACACCGTGCTCATCGCCCCTGGCGCCTATGACCAGAACCTGCCGAAGCAGATCTCGGCGCTGCGCGCCGCCAATGTCGTGGTTTCGGTGCTGTGCGGTCACTAAAGCGACTCACCACCCTCCGGTTGCCTTGGGAGAACTCCATCGCTCCTGGCTCCGCTTGCCATCCATTGATCAGCCACCTGGCCTATCCGCGATGTATTGTTTGACGAACTCTTCGGCTGTTTGGGGGAAGAAGTGAAAGCCAATAAGCCGAAGCATCTCACTGTGTTGTTCTGAATCTTGGACCTCATCGTCCCACAGCGCGCCGTAGGTATCGAGTAGAGTAGGGTCAACGTCCTTGATTGTTTTCGCTAACCTATCGAGCAATTCAGCCGCCTCGATGTTCCTACTGTCTTCTGGGTGTTCGGCCGCTTTTTCTCGGCGCCAACGAGCGGTCTCCCCAAAGTCTAGACGGAGACTCCCAGCAATTTCGGCAATGTCAGTGGGCATAAACTTGATGAGCTCCTGCGCGCCAGCAGGTCGGCAGACAGTGAGCTCGCCAAAATCAACTTATTGGAGCCGGAGGATATTAAGCGGATTAGGAATGAAAGCTGAAAAGGCGCCGACCGAAGCCGACTGAGGCCCTGGCCCACGAGGGCGCTCACGCCCTACTTTTCGGATTTGGAATGGGTAAGCCGCTCGTACGAAACGAAGCGAGTGTCCGTTATGCCTCGCCGCTTCGCAACGACCCTCGCCCAATGGATGGCGTCGCGAGGCGCCGGATGGCGCCGCGAAAGCCGCAGAAATCAAGGAAATTTACCTCTCTCCCTGGCCGAGGGATAGCGCCCCGGCAGCAGAAAATCAATAAATCCCGGGAGGCCAGGGAGGGCCCATGAGCTGCTCTAGGCGTTCCACGCGACATGGCAAACACCCCTTCGGCTTGAACGGAGTTCAGCGGCGGGGAGCGAACGGGGCGGAATTAGGGGAAAGGTATACAACCGCGCACCAACGCTCAGCGGCAAAAGGGCGCCAGCCTCCTTGGGCTAGCTCCCTTCGCAGCACCTCGCGGGGTAGCGCGTGGGGCAATCGTTCAGCACGCCTCGCATCCGAGCCGCAGTTAACGACCGCGGCCGTAGGAGTCCGGTCCGTAACCCGCGCAGGATCCCTTCAACCGAGAGTCATAGCCAATGGTCTGACACAGATAGACCTTGGTCAGCGGATTGTTGTGAACCTCGGCGGCGGTGACCCGCTGGCCATAGCTCCGCGCAACGAACGCGATTTGCTCCTCCTCGCAATAGGGCGTGGCGATCGGCCCATAATTGGTCATCTGGAAATTGCCGCGGCATTCGATCCGCGCCGTCGCCGGCGCGGCCAGCATCGTGGCTAGCAGGAGTGCAGCGCACCCGGTAAGACCGGCCTGTTGAACTCTCGTCATCTCGTCTCCTCCTCGAAATCGTGCATAGTCAGTCCAGCTTGCTCCTAGTTACGTTGTAAATGACCATTGAGATGCGTCGCTGCGCCCTATTTTTAAACAGTCCCTTCCTGCGGCTGGTGCCATAGCTAATTGGTAGATGCCCGTTCCCGCACATGGGCGAAACATACGCGAGCGACTGGCCATTGGCGTCGCATGCGTTCAGCCCGCGGGGGAATCTTCTCGACGGTCCACGGCGGCGGTAAGCGTCGTTCTGTCATTCCATGAAGCTATATGAAAAAGGGCGCCGACCGAAGCCGACACGTCTCGCGCTGTACGGATCTGTACCGCAATAGGACTCGCTAACCGCTGCAGAAAGCGCAGTCTGATACCCCTGGGCAGAGGGCAACGAGGGGAGTGCGGAACGACTGCGCGGAGTTTCGCAAGCGGCAAATTGGCAGGAAGCTACCAAGGCTTTAATCGCTTTCCTAACAGCACGGCGACCTTTGAAGTATTTTGGCGAGCCGACGGCTGGTGGTGGTGGACGCGCGCGCCCGGTTCACCACCGAAGAGCGAGGCAATTGGGCCGTACCTAACGAGCACGGAAGCTTATAGTAATGCGACGATGCAGCGGCTGACTGCTAACGACTAGGGCGCCGACCGAAGCCGCCGCGAGAGCTTGGGCGATGCTATTAACCCGAGTGATAGCGCCGTCATTATCCCCACAGCATCAACGACGAAATCGGTTAGACGCGCGTGTCGTCCGGGAACTACGAGCTGAGCCATCTCGATGACAGCCGTGAAAACAAGTAGCGCAAGAAACTGGAACCCATGGCGCTGCGGATAGCCAATTCCAAAAGCCAACCCCGCTGCAAAAAAGATCGTCAGATGCTCAAGTGCGTGCGGGAGTGCTGTGACCGGTCGATCGTGCGCTGGCACCAACGAAAGCACCACAATCGCGATCAACAGGGCTGCGCAGGCCCCAAGCGTCAGCACCATACGCGCGATCAGAAACGGTTTCATTGGGAAGCCCCCCTCCCTGTGGTTGCACTATAGCAGGAAAAAGGGCAGGAGCGCCTAGTGCGGAAGATGAGTGCTGAATGAAGGAGCGCCGACCGATCGAGGTTGTAGGGCAGAGGAATTTCAGCGGAGGCATGGAGGAGTGAGTACCCCCGAGGGGTCGTCGGCCGCCATTTTCAACTCGGCCAACTCTTTGCGAGTTGGAGCCATCCGAGACGGGACCCCGTACAAGCAGGTACCCTCCGCTTGTCTAGACATAAGTGCGTGACGCGATAAGTTGTGCGTGACGCGATAAGTTGTGCGTGACGCGATAAGCTGTGCGTGACGCAGGTCTTGCCCGGACGCGCTGGCGGCAGCCAGAGAGGCGCGAAATCGCCCCTCGGTCCTTACTATGTCGTTACTAGGCTTTAAGAAGGTCTTCGACCTCTCAGCCTAAGTTATTGATTTTTATGGTGGAGCCAGGCGGGATCGAACCGCCGACCTCGTGAATGCCATTCACGCGCTCTCCCAACTGAGCTATGGCCCCGATCAGAACTCGAAAATCGAACCGCCGGAAGCCAGCAATCGGCTGGCCGGCCCGGGGCACTTGAATTAGGTCGGTCTTGATCGGCGTTCAAGAGAAATGCGAACCACGCCCCAGAAACCGGACCTCCGCGACGCTGGCATTTGAACTTCCGGCTTCCAGCGAAGCTAACCCTCCTCGCCCTGCTCCGGGCCGCTGACGATACCGGAGACATCGGCCTCCTCGTCGCCCTCGGGTTCCTCGAGGAAGGTATCGTCGTCGCCGGCGGCCGGGATCTCCGCCTCGTCCTCGCCGAGATCAACGATCTCCTCGTCCTCGACTGCCACGTCCTCGCCGGCCTCCTCGACTTCTTCGAGGCTGATGGTCTCAGGTGCGAGCACTACGGTCTCGATCTCAGGCTCGACTTTCTCCCTCACCTCCGCCACCGGCGCCCGCTCTCCGCGCCGCGATGTTGGCTGTGTTACCTGATAGACGGCCTGGCAGGAGGGACAGACGATCGGCGTCCTGCCCAAGTCGTAAAACCGCGTGCCGCAGCTTTGGCAAACGCGCTTGCTCCCTCTCGCGGGTTTCGACATTGACGTCCTCGATGCTTGATGTGCTTCGCCCCCCATTGCCACGCTTGTCTGGTGCTGTCAAAAGCTATCGAAAGCGCCCAAAGGCTCAAAATCCAAGGTCCATGTCGCAGCCTCTCACCGCCGTTCCCACGCGGGCCCTTGCCGGCACGATCAGGGTTCCCGGCGACAAGTCGATCTCCCATCGCGCCCTCATTCTGGGCGCGCTCGCCACTGGCCGCACCCGGATTTCCGGCCTGCTCGAGGCCGAGGACGTTATGGCGACCGCGAAAGCATTGCAGGCTCTCGGCGCAAGCATCCGCCACGTCAACGGCTCGGTCGAGGTGACAGGGCAGGGCGTTGGCGGTCTGCAAGCGCCCTCAGAGGATCTCGATTTCGGCAATTCCGGCACCGGCTCAAGGCTGATGCTTGGCGTCATTGCTGGCCACGACATGGAGGCCCGCTTCACCGGCGATGCCTCGCTCTGCCGCCGTCCCATGGCCCGCGTGCTGAAGCCGCTACAACGCATGGGCCTCTCCACCAGCGAGGAAGAGCGCACGACCTTGCCGCTCACCATCAGGGGCACGCCAGACCTCGTCCCCATCGCCTACACGCTCCCCGTCGCGTCGGCGCAAGTGAAATCCGCCGTGCTGCTTGCAGGGCTGCATGCGCCCGGACGCACCACCGTGGTCGAGCCTCTTCCCACGCGCGACCATACCGAGCGCATGCTGACGCATTTCGGCGCCGAGATATCGGTGAAGGATAAGGAGGATGGACGTCGCGCCGTGACCGTCCGCGGCGATGCCGAACTCGTCGGCGTTCCCATTACCGTTCCAGGCGACCCGAGCTCAGCCGCCTTCGCCATCGCCGCAGGCCTGATGTGCGAGGGGTCAGACATCGTGCTCGAAGGCGTGCTGATGAACCCGACGCGCGCAGGCTTCATCGAGACGGTCCGCGACATGGGCGGAGACGTCGAACTGCTCGACCTTCGCGTTGAAGGCGGCGAGCCTGCGGCCGATCTCCGCGTGCGGGCTGGCGCTCTGCGCGGTGTCGACGTGCCGCCTGAGCGTGCGCCGAGCATGATCGATGAATATCCGGTGCTCGCCGTGCTTGCCGCTTTCGCCCAAGGTGAGACGCGCATGCGCGGACTTGCCGAGCTTCGCGTGAAGGAGAGCGACCGTCTCGCTGTCACTGCTGCTGGTCTTGCGGCCAGCGGCGTCGAGACCGCCATCGAGGGCGACGATCTCGTTGTCATGGGCAAGGGCACGGTGCCCGGCGGGGATACGGTCGAGACCCACATGGATCACCGCATCGCCATGGCGTTTCTCACGCTCGGACTTGGCGCCGAGCAGCCGGTGACCGTCGACGACATCGCCATGATCGCGACGAGCTTCCCGGCTTTCGTGCCGCTGATGACGAAGCTCGGTGGTCAATTCCGATGATCATCGCCATCGACGGGCCGGCGGCCTCAGGCAAAGGCACGATCGGCAAGCGCGTCGCTGCGCATTATCGGCTTGCCTATCTCGACACCGGCTCGCTCTACCGCGCTGTCGCCCGCGATACTTTGGCAAGAGGTGACGATCCGACCGATGCGTGTGCCGCGCTCGCGAGCGCCATGGCCCTCGACCCGGCCACACTCGGCGACCCGTCGCTCAGGGGCCCTGGTCTCGGAGAGGCGGCCTCGCGCGTCGCTAAGCACGCCGGGGTGCGCGCGGCGCTTCTCGCCTATCAGCGGAATTTCGCCAGCGCCCCCTCGGGCGCCGTCCTAGACGGACGGGACATCGGCACGGTGATCTGCCCTGATGCCGATGTGAAGCTGTTCGTGACCGCGATGCCGGAAGAGCGTGCGAGGCGCCGTTATCTTGAGCTGAAGCAGGCCGGCGTTGCCATAAAAGAGGCGGACGTTCTTGCCGACATCAGGCGGCGAGATGAACGGGACAAGAACCGTGAAGCGGCGCCCTTGCGCAAGGCGCCCGACGCGTACTTGCTCGACACCACGAATTTGGATATAGACGCCGCATTCAAGGCTGCCATCGATCTGATCGACGCTGCGATGGGCCGTGCAGGGTACGCCGAGTGAGGCAGCGCCCCTTTTCGCATCGGCACCACCATTTTCGAAGTTTTCCGCGAAATTCTGGCGGTAGACCTCATGCGGCGCGTCAGCCGTGGACATGCCTGATCCCGCGCTTCGCCAGCACTCCGAGCCGGCAGTAAGACGGGCATTCCGATTGGAAGGAACTAAACAGTTTTGATGAACCAACCGCAGGCTAGCGTAAGCCATCCGAGCCACGACGAGTTCGCGGCACTCCTTGAGGAGTCGCTGACCACCACAGCCCTCCAGGAAGGCAACGTCGTTAAGGGCACCATCGTCGCAATCGAAAAGGACGTCGCGGTCATCGACGTCGGTCTGAAGACCGAAGGCCGCATCCCCCTCAAAGAATTTGGCGTCACCGGACGTACGTCCGATCTCGCCGTCGGCGACGAGGTCGATGTCTATCTCGAGCGCGTCGAGAACGCCATGGGCGAGGCCGTGCTGTCGCGCGAGAAGGCGCGGCGCGAGGAGAGCTGGACGCGGCTCGAGGAGAAATACAAGGCCGGCGAGCGCGTCGAGGGCGTGATCTTCAATCGCGTCAAGGGCGGCTTCACCGTCGATCTCGATGGCGCCGTGGCCTTCCTGCCCGGCAGCCAAGTCGACATCCGTCCGATCCGCGACGTCGGACCGCTGATGAACCAGCCCCAGCCTTTCCAGATCCTGAAGATGGATCGCCGCCGCGGCAACATCGTCGTGTCGCGCCGCTCAGTGTTGGAAGAGACGCGCGCCGAGAAGCGCAGCGAGATCGTGGCACGGCTCGAAGAGGGTCAGGTCATCGAGGGCGTGGTCAAGAACATCACCGACTACGGCGCCTTCGTCGATCTCGGCGGCATCGACGGATTGCTGCACGTCACCGACATGGCATGGAGACGCGTCGCCCATCCGAGCGAGGTCGTGACCGTCGGTGACAGCGTCAAGGTCCAGATCATCCGCATCAATCCCGAGACGCAGCGCATCAGCCTCGGCATCAAGCAGCTCGAAGCCGATCCCTGGGAGGGCATCGCCACCAAATATCCGGTTGGCGCGCGCCTCAAGGGCACCGTCACCAACATCACCGACTACGGCGCCTTCGTCGAGCTCGAGCCCGGCGTGGAAGGCCTGATCCACGTGTCGGAGATGAGCTGGACCAAAAAGAACATCCATCCCGGCAAGATCATTTCGACGAGCCAGGAGGTCGAGGTGCAGGTGCTCGAGGTCGATCCTGAGAAGCGCCGCATCTCGCTTGGGCTCAAGCAGACCCAGGAGAATCCTTGGGTGGCCTTCGCTGCCAATCACCCGCCCGGCACCAACATCGAGGGCCCGATCCGCAACATCACCGAATTCGGCCTGTTCATCGGCCTCGACGGCGGCATCGACGGCATGGTGCATCTTTCGGATCTCGACTGGTCCAAGTCTGGGGAGGACGCCCTCAAGGATTACAACAAGGGCGATACCGTCAAAGCCGTGGTGCTCGAAGCCGATTCCGAGAAGGAGCGCATCAGCCTTGGCGTCAAGCAGCTCACGCCGGATCCGTTCGCCGCTGGCGCGCCGAGCGCCAAGCTGAAGAAGGGCATGCGGGTAACCTGCGAAGTCGTCGCGGTGAAGGACAGCGGGCTCGAGGTCAAGCTCGTCGACCACGATCTCACGAGCTTCATCCGCCGTTCCGACCTCTCTCGCGACCGGTCCGAGCAGCGGCCTGACCGCTTTGGCGTCGGCGAGAAGTTCGACGCCGTGGTGACCCAGGTCGATGCGAAGGCCCGCAAGGTGTCTGTGTCGATCAAGGCTCTCGAAATCGCCGAGGAGAAAGAGGCCGTCGCCCAATATGGCTCGACGGACTCAGGTGCCTCGCTTGGCGACATCCTCGGCGCTGCGTTGAGCAGGGCGAAGGAAGAGGACGGCGAGGAGACCGCCGAGAAGCCGAAGCGCAAAAGCCGGGCGAAGAGCGAAGCCAAGACCGAAGAGCCGGACGAGGCCGCGGACTAGCCGCAAGTGACCCCGCGTGCCTCCGCACGCGGTTCCGGGCTGCCGACCGTCTAAAGAGGCCAGACCGTGATCGAAGCCGAGACCGTGATCGAGCGTCGTCATCTCAGGCGGCGGCTCACCCTGTGGCGGCTGCTTGCCGTGGTCCTCGCTGTATTCTTCATCGCGCTTCTCGCCACCGGCAATCAGCGCCTCGCCGGCTCGGTCAGCTTCCTGCCGCATATCGCCCGGGTGTCGGTCAGCGGCCTCATCACCGACGACCAGAAAATGCTCGAGCTCCTCGACAAGGTCGGCAAGTCGAGCCAGGTGCGAGCGGTGATCCTCGACGTCAACAGCCCCGGCGGCACCACCACTGGCGGCGAAGCCATGTATGACGCGATCCGGCAGCTTGCCGAGAAAAAGCCGGTGGTCGCGGTCTGTGGCACTCTTGCCACTTCCGCCGCCTATATCGTTGCGCTCGCCACCGATCGCATCTTCGTCTACGGCAACACCATCACCGGCTCGGTCGGCGTCATCTTCCAATGGGCCGACGTCTCCGAGCTGATGCGCACACTCGGGGTCAAGGTCGAGGAGATCAGGAGCGGACCGTTGAAGGCGGTGCCAAATCCGTTCCGGCCGGCCGATGAGAAGGCGCGCGCGCTTGGCGAGGAGATGGTGCAGGAAGCCAAGGTTTGGTTCGTCGATCTGGTCGCCAAAAGGCGCAAAATCGAGCCTGCATCAGTGCCCGGCTTGACCGACGGGCGGGTCTATTCAGGACGTCAGGCGGTTGAACTCAAGCTCGTCGACGAGATCGGCGACGAGAAGGACGCGAAAAGGTGGCTACAGAAGGAGCGCGCCGTGGCACCCGGACTTTCCATCGTCGAATGGAAGCCGAAGACCGAAAGCGGCGGCGTTTTGAGCTGGCTGTTCGGGTCGATCGGGCCCCTCCTTGGCATCTCCGCTGCCAACTTCGCATCCCTATTCGGTCAAGTTTCGGAAGGACTTAGGCTTGACGGTCTAGTTTCGCTTTGGCACCCTGCCAGTAGCTAGCGGGGCTCAGCCGGTGATCCGGCGATGTGGGGCGATCATGATCAAGTCGGAATTGATTCAACGCGTGGCTGCGGCTAATCCGCACCTGTTCCAGCGCGACGTCGAGCGCATCATCAATATCGTGCTCGATGAGATCACTGGCGCGCTTGCGCGAGGCGACCGGGTGGAGCTGCGCGGCTTCGGTGCCTTCACGGTGAAGCATCGGGCGGCCCGGCAGGGACGCAATCCGCGCACCGGAGACACGGTGTTCGTCGAGGACAAGTTCGTGCCCTTCTTCAAGACCGGCAAGGAACTCCGCGAGCGCCTGAACCGCGAGGATGGGGCTGCTTAAGGCCCGATCCTGATGGAGCGGCCGTGATGCGTAAACTCGTCGCTGCCCTCATTGTCGTTCCGCTTGGCGTCTTGCTCGTGGCGCTCTCCGTGGTCAACCGCAAACCGGTGACCCTCGGCCTCAATCCCTTCGACGTCAATTCAGGCTTTGCTATCGAAGCCCCGCTCTTCCTGTTCCTGCTCGGCGCCTTTGCCCTAGGACTGCTGATTGGGGGGCTCGCGACCTGGCTCAGCCAGGGGAAATGGCGGAAGACTGCGAGGGTAGAGGCGCGAGAGGCCTCAACCTGGCGCCGCCAGGCGGACCGGCTGGAGAAGGAGCTGGAGGGCCTCGACGCCCGGCCAAACCGTGTACGTCTCGCCGCCGACTGACCGGCATGGACGCTCATACCGAGCTCGCCGACAGGATTTCCCGCTACGACTGGTTCCCATACAATCGACTTCGGCGACGGAATCGTTACCAAGGGCCATTGTGCGGCCGACATCCTATTCGCTTCACGCCAACGCCAATCCCGCAGAAATGGACGCTCCTCGACCGGATCAAGCAAAACCCGGAGATCACTCCACGTGGGGTGTTTCACGCGAGCCGCTAGCGCCTCGCGAAGCGGATTTCCCACTATTCCGGACTACCAGCGGTCAGATATTGCTGCACTGCGATGGACTTGGGCCCGCAGATTGCATAGGGTGACGCCGCTTGGGGCTATCCTAAAGCCCGGCGCCCCCTCCGCCCGAGAAAGCAGTTGAGATGCCGGTGAAGGTGAAAATTTGCGGCGTTCGCACGCGAGAGATCGTAGATACGGCGGTCGATGCCGGCGCCGACTATATCGGCCTCGTGTTCTTCCCGCGGAGCCCGCGCCATCTCGAGCTGGAGGCGGCACAGCCGCTCGCCCAGGCAGCGCTTGGCCGCATCGAGACAGTTGCCGTCACGGTCGATCCTGACGACGCGTTGATCGACCGGCTCGTCACCACAGTTCACCCCAATCTGCTCCAGCTTCACGGCAGCGAGACGCCGGACAGGGTAGCCTCGATCAGGGCCCGCTTTGGCCTCCCCATCATCAAGGCCATTGGCGTCGCGTCAGCCGATGACGTGGAAAAGGCTGCCGACTATCGCGGCATTGCCGATCTGATCCTGTTCGACGCCAAGGCACCAGAAGGCTCGGACCTCCCCGGCGGGCAAGGCAGGACCTTCGATTGGAGAGTCTTGAGCCGCCTATCCGCCGAGCGGCCCTTCGCGCTCTCAGGCGGCCTCGATCCGGACAATGTGTGGGAGGCGCTCGCCATCACCGGCGCCTCGATGGTCGATGTGTCGTCTGGCGTCGAGCTTGCCAACGAGAAGGACGAGTATCTGGTGCGCCGCTTCATCCAGTCGGCGAAGGCGCCGCGCGCGGAACCGAAGGCGATAGCCTCATGACCGCACCCCTCACGCCGCCACCGCTCAACTCCTATCGCACCGGGCCTGACGAGCGCGGCCATTTCGGTCTCTATGGCGGCCGCTATGTCGCCGAGACGCTGATGCCGCTCATCCTCGATCTGGAGAAGGCCTATACTGCCGAGCGGGCAGATCCGTCCTTCCAGACCGAGATGGACTTCCATCTCGCGACTTACGTAGGCAGGCCATCGCCACTCTATTTTGCCGAGCGGCTCACGCAGCACTGCGGCGGCGCGAAGATCTATTTCAAGCGCGAGGAGCTCAATCACACCGGCGCGCACAAAGTGAACAATGTGCTCGGCCAAATCATGCTGGCGCGGCGCATGGGAAAGACGCGCATCATAGCCGAGACCGGCGCTGGTATGCACGGCGTCGCCACCGCGACCTTGTGCGCGAAGTTCGCCCTGCCCTGCATCGTCTACATGGGGTCGGTGGACGTCGAGCGGCAGAAGCCGAACGTGCTTAGGATGAAGATCCTCGGCGCGGAGGTTCGTGCCGTCGAATCGGGTTCAAAGACGCTCAAGGATGCGATGAACGACGCGTTGCGCGACTGGGTCGCCAATGTTCACGACACCTTCTATTGCATCGGGACCGTGGCCGGGCCGCATCCTTACCCGGCGATGGTGCGCGATTTTCAGTCGGTCATCGGCCGTGAGACGCGCGAGCAGATGCTCGCCGCCGAGAACCGGCTGCCGGGTTCGCTGATCGCCTGCATCGGCGGCGGCTCCAACGCCATGGGCCTGTTCCATCCCTTCCTCGACGAGCGCGGGATCGAAATCTACGGCGTGGAGGCTGCGGGCCACGGTCTTGGCAGCGGCAAGCACGCAGCCTCGATCGCGGGCGGCAGGCCGGGCGTGCTGCACGGCAATCGCACCTATCTGTTGATGGACGGCGACGGCCAGATCGAGGAAGCGCATTCGATTTCCGCCGGCCTCGATTATCCAGGCATCGGGCCCGAGCATGCCTGGCTCAACGACATGAAGCGGGTGAAATTCCTCTCGGCCACCGACGACGAGGCGGTGGCCGCATTCCAGCTCTGTAGCAAGCTCGAAGGCATCATCCCGGCGCTTGAGCCCGCGCACGCGCTCGCCCGCGTGCTCGACCTCGCGCCGACGAAGCCGAAGGATCACCTGATGGTGGTCAATCTCTCAGGCCGTGGCGATAAGGACCTCGATTCCGTTGCGAGCTATTTGCACGCCAAGACGCGGGGGACAAGCTGAGCACGAAGACCACCAGCATGACTCGCATCGAACGCCGCTTCGCCGAGCTGAAAGAGCGGGCGCGCGCCGGCCTCGTCACCTTCATCACCGCCGGCGATCCTGACTACGCCACCTCGCTCAAGCTCCTGGAGAGCCTGCCGAAGGCGGGCGCGGACATCGTCGAACTCGGCATGCCCTTTTCCGACCCGATGGCCGACGGGCCTGCGATCCAGGCGTCCTCCGCCCGGGCGCTCCATGCCGGCCAGACCATGGTGAAGACCTTGGCCATGGTTAAGTCATTCAGGGAAAGGGACGAAATCACCCCCATCGTGTTAATGGGCTATTACAACCCCATATATATTTACGGCGTGGATCGCTTTCTGAAGGACGCGGTCGCCGCCGGAGTCGATGGTTTGATCGTGGTCGACATGCCGCCTGAGGAGGATGCCGAGCTTCGCCCGCCAGCAAGCAAGTCGGGCCTGAACTTCATTCGCCTGGCAACGCCGACAACGGACGCAAAACGCATGCCTGCCGTGCTCGCCAATAGTTCGGGCTTTGTCTATTACGTGTCGATCGCCGGGATTACGGGCACGGCTGCGCCAGACCTTGCCGATGTCGGCGCCCACGTGGCCCGCATCAAGGCCGCAACCAAACTCCCCATCGCCGTCGGCTTCGGCGTGAAGACCAAGGAGCAGGTTGGCGCGATCGCCGAGGTTGCCGAGGGCGTGGTCGTTGGTTCTGCGATCGTCGGCGCCATCGCCCAAAGCCTCGACGCTGACGGCAAGGCGACAGCAGATACCGGCCCAAGGGTCTTGGCTCTTGTGGGGGAGCTTGCTTCGGCGCTCCGTGAGCCAGCCACAGCCGCCGCGCTTTAGGCACGATTTCGAGTTTTAGGTGATTGTTGCTTTTGAACTTTTGGTACACCCGTGAACTGGATCAACAACGTCGTCAGACCCAAGATCCGCAGCATCCTTCGTAAGAAGGAGATGCCGGACAACCTTTGGGTCAAATGCCCCGAAACGGGGCAGATGATCTACTACAAGGATCTTGAGGCCAACCAGTTCGTGGTTCCGGGCTCGAACTACCACATGCGCGTCGCCGCTCCTGCGCGGCTGAAGGGCCTGTTCGACGGAGGCGAATACGAGACCATCGCGCTCCCCGACGTGCCCGTCGACCCACTCAAGTTCCGTGACGAGCGCCGCTATACAGACCGCATCAAGGATGCCCGCGGCAAGACGGGGCTCGGCGATGCCGTACTGGTTGGCGCCGGCAAGCTTCAAGGCGAGAAGATCGTCGCCGCCGTGCAGGACTTCGACTTCATGGGCGGCTCGCTCGGCACCGCCGCCGGCGAAGCGGTGATCTCCGGCATGCGTGCCGCGGTGAACCAGCAGAGCCCGTTCATTCTGTTTGCTGCTTCCGGCGGCGCGCGCATGCAGGAAGGCATTCTGTCGCTGATGCAGATGCCGCGCACCACGGTGGCCGTGCAGGAGCTCCGCGAGGCGAAGCTTCCTTACGTCGTGGTGCTGACCCATCCGACCACAGGCGGGGTAACCGCGTCTTACGCCATGCTTGGCGACATCCATATCGCCGAGCCAGGCGCGCTGATCGGCTTCGCCGGGCCTCGCGTCATCGAGCAGACCATCCGCGAGCAACTCCCAAACGGCTTCCAGCGCGCCGAATATCTTCTCGAGCACGGCATGGTCGACATGGTGGTGCATCGCCATCAGCTTCGCGACACGCTTGGCCGCATCTGCCGGCTGCTCACTCATCGCCGCCCAGGACGCGACATCGCGCTTGCCGATCATCTCGATGGCATGAACTCACATCCGGCGCCGGTCACGACCCTTGCCCGCCTTGGTAGCAACGGAGAGATCGTCGATGTCGAGGTTGAGGAGGAGGAGGATCGTATAAGCGAGCCGTTCGGCAGAGATGCCGAATCCCGTCCGCCGCGAAGCGTCTAAAGGCCATCCCCCTTGACCACTCTGCCCCACAGCGACGAGGGCCGCATCCCACTGCCCTCGGTCTCGGCGAGCGTCACGCTGCTCGAGCGCCTCAAGGCGCTGCACCCGCAATCTATCGATCTGTCGCTTGGCCGCATCGAGCGGTTGCTCGCAGCCCTTGGCCACCCCGAGCTGCGCCTTCCCCCGGTGGTTCACGTCGCAGGCACCAACGGCAAGGGCTCGCTGATCGCCTTTGTGCGCGCCATGGCGCAGGCGCTTGGAAAGCGTGTGCATGTCTACACCTCGCCGCATCTCCTCAACTTCCATGAGCGCATCGTGCTTGCCGGCCCCGACGGCGCAGCGCCCATCAGCGAAGCGATGCTGGTCGATTGCCTCGCCCGCGCCGAGGCCGCCAATGAAGGTGAGCTTATCACTCTGTTCGAGATCACCACCGCCGCGGCCTTCCTTGCCTTCGCCGAGACGCCTGCTGATCTGCTGCTCTTGGAAACCGGCCTCGGCGGCAGGCTCGATGCGACCAATGTCGTTGACAAGCCGCTTGCCACGTCGATCACGCCCATCTCCATCGATCACGTCTCGTTTCTCGGCAACACGCTTGCGGCCATCGCCGGTGAGAAGGCAGGCATCCTCAAGCATGGTGTGCCTTGCGTCGTTGGCCGCCAGGAGAGGAAAGCGCTCGAGGTGATCGAAGCGCGCGCCGAGGAGATCGGCGCGCCGCTGCACGTGTTCGGTCGCGATTTCGACGTGTTCGAGCAGCATCGCCGGCTGATCTTCCAGACCGCATCGCGGCTGATCGACCTGCCGTTGCCGCGTCTCAACGGCAGGCATCAAATCGACAATGCAGGTGCGGCCGTCGCCACGGCGAGCATTGCCTTCGACGATGCCCTGACTGTTGGCGCCATCGAGCAAGGGCTGACGCACGCGGAATGGCCGGCGCGGCTTGAGCGCCTCGGCGACGGCGCTCTCTACGGATATGCCGGGGAGGGGACCGAGATCTGGCTCGATGGCGGCCACAATGCCGCCGGCGGCCAGGCCATCGCCCATGCGCTCGCCGAGCTCGACGAGCGCGTGCCGCGCCCGGTGCATCTCATTTGGGGCATGATGGATACCAAGGACGCGCACGCCTTCATTGCCCCGTTCAAGGGCCTCGTCGAGCGCGTCTACACGGTGCCAATTCTGGAGGAGGCGAACGCCTTCTCGGCCGAGGCCTTGGCTGAGATCGCCGCGAGCGAAGGCTTCGACGTGACACCGACGAGCGGGGTCGCGCACGCGCTCATGCAATCCAAGGCGGCTCTCGGCCGCCCCGGACGCGTGCTGATCTGCGGCTCGCTGTATCTAGCGGGCCACGTGCTCAAGCTGCATGGAAGCTAGGCTGCGGCGACGCCTATCGTCCCGCTGATCCAGTCGGCAAGCCTGCCCTTCGGCAGCGCCCCCGTCTGTGTTGCCGCGAGCTGACCGTCCTTGAAGATCATCAGCGTTGGGATCGCGCGCACATTGTAGCGTGACGGCGTCCGATGATTCTCATCGATGTTGAGCTTGACGATCTTGACCTTGCCGTGGAGCTCCTTGGCGATCTCCTCGAGCGCCGGCGCAATCTGGCGGCAGGGGCCGCACCATTCGGCCCAGAAGTCCACCACCACCGGCGTGGATGACTTCAAGACATCGGCCTCGAAGGTGTCGTCGGAAACAGTTGCAGTTGCCATTTGCCTCTCCTAGTGCGCCGGCATTCGACCCCTGAAAATGGCCGGTCTTGTCATCATGTCCGAACCTAGGTGCGCACCCCCGGAACGTCAAGGCTGGCGCCCTCTGCCAGGATACGGTGTTCGGCGCGATCAAGCAGGTTTGATGGAATTTCCATGAGCTTGGGGCCATCGGTCCACACGAGCGCCGCCTGCAACGACCGGCCAGGGAACATGAGTCGAAGCGCCGCGCGGTAGGCTGCGAGCTGCGCGACATAGGCCGGCGCCACATCTTCGGGCGTCTGTGGCGGTGGCCGATTCGTTTTGTAATCGAGCACCAACAAGGCGTCGTCCGAGACCACTAAGCGGTCGATCTGGCCCGACAGGTCGCCCTTGGGGAATCGCGCCACGATTGGAACCTCCCCGAGGCTGCCCGGCTGGAACAGCGGGGCAAAGCGCGGGTCTTGCACGATGGCGAGCGTCGCGCTCACGATCTCCTGCCGCAAGGCCTCTGGCAGGTCATGCCCACGGGCGGCGACGAAAGCCTTCGCCGCGCGCTCCTGCTCATGCGGAGCGACCTGCGGAAGATGTTGGAGCAGCGTATGCACCAGCCTGCCACGGACAAAGCGGCGGTCGTCGGCAAGCTGCTTTGGCCCGAGCGGGGGCTGCTCGGCGTAAGGATCGGCCGCGTCGCCCATGAGCGCGCCAAGCCCCGAGGGGGTAAGCAGCTCGCGCGAGCGCTCCGGCGGCGCAGGCTTCGAAGCCCAGCCGGGCACAGGAACAGCCTCTGTCGCCGCCGCGGCAGCAACCGGCACCTTTGCCACGACCGACTGTTTGCTTGTCAGCCTTCGTACGGGCTTCCCGTCATAGCCCGCTTCCTCGGTGAGCAGGCCTTGCAGCCCTTGGTCGACGAGCTCGTACCAGGACGCCTTATCCGGAGCATCCTTCTGGCTCCAGCCGCAGATATAGAGCCGGTCGCGCGCCCGCGTAATGGCGACGTAGAGCAGCCGGTGATATTCCTCGAGCTCTGCCTTGCGTAAGACTCCCTTAGCCTCCTCGATATGCGCGAGCGTATTGCCGCCCGCCGGCCACACGATATGGCCGATCTCCTCCCGCGGAACCCCGTGCCGTGCGAGCGAATAGATGCTGGCACCCTGGCGCCGTGGCAACATGCAGGTGTCCGGCAGAAACACGATCGGCGCCTGGAGACCCTTGGCGCCATGCACCGTCATGATGCGGACCTCGTCTCGCTTCTGCTCCATGTCGCGCTTGATCTCGACATTGGTCGAGCGCAGCGCGTTGACGAAGCCCTGCAGCGACGGCGGCAACTCCCGGTCGAACGCGAGCGCGAGATCGAGAAATTCATCGAGCAACTCGGCGGCTTCGGGCCCAAGCCGCGTCAGCATGCGCTTGCGCATCTCTTGCCCGTTCTCGCCAAGAAGCTCGAGGAAGAATTCGTAAGGCGGCACGAGGTCGACGCGTGAGAGCCAGCGCGGCACAAGCTCGGCGGCTTCCTGGTAGCGCGGATTGTCCTTGGCCTTGCGCTTCAGCACATTCCACAGCGACGCGTCGCGCTTGTAAGCGAGATCGAATAGGTCGTCGTCGTCGAGCCCGAAGAGCGGGCTCTTGAGCACGACGGCGAGCGATAGATCGTCCTCCGGCATGAGCAATACCTCGGCAAGAGCCACGAGGTCCATGACGGCGATCTGTTGCAGGAGCTGCATGCGATCGGCGCCCGCGACGGCAATTTTTTCCCGCTTCAAGGCGCGGATCATCGGCGCGGTGAAGGGATCGCGGCGGCGCACCAGGATCAGTATGTCGCCAGGGCTGATCTTGCGGCCTTCGGATTCGAGCTTTTCATTCTTGTCGAGCCAAGCCCCGATCTGCCCCGCGACGCGCCCGCACAGCACATCGACGGCATGAGCAGGTGCCGCGCCCTCTTTCCAAGGCTCGAAGGCTTCAGCCGGCTCGATCTTCGTTTCGGTCACGACCGGCCAAAGCTCAACCAAGCCTGCTTGGCCGGTGCGAAAGGCATGATGCTTGATGACGCTCGCCTCATCGAAGATGAGGCCTTCCGCGGCAGGGCGCCTGCTGAAGACCGCATCGACCGCCGCGAGCACCGGCTCGGTCGAGCGGAACGAGAGGTTTAGGGGCACGTCGTTCCAGATATGATCGATCGCCGTCGCCTTGGCGCGGAACGTGCGCCCGACCGCACCGAAGCGGATCGGATCGGCGCCCTGGAAGCTGTAGATCGACTGCTTCTCGTCGCCAACCGCGAACAGGGTGCGGGTTCTCTCGCTTGCGCCTTCACCGGCGAAAAACTCCTCGGCAAGGCGCTCTATGATCGACCATTGCTCCGGGTTGGTATCCTGTGCCTCGTCAACGAGGATGTGGTCCACGCCACCGTCGATCTTGAACAGCACCCACGCCGCAGCACCGGCACGCGAGAGGAGCGCCTGCGTCTTGAGAATGAGGTCGTCATAGTCGAGCACGGCCTCGCTCTCTTTGGCGCGCGCATACTCTGCCTGGATGGTGTCGGCCAGCAGGAGCACCGCCGCACTCGCTTCGGAGCAAGCGAGCTGCGCGCGCTTCAACTCAAGCCCGAAGAAATCGGCTTGCGCGGCGTCGAGTGCGGCGCAAGGCTGCGGCGCGGCTTGTTGCAAGGCCCTGCTGCAGAGATTTCGGCGGGGCTTATTTTCCCCGGTGATAAAGATCGGCTTCACCGCAGCGACACGCGCGGCGCCTGTCGCGATCCTCGCCGCCTGCAAGCGCTTCTGCAGCTTCTGGTCGCTGGCGGATATCGGTCCAGCTTGCAGAACGCCGAGCAGGGCGTCGATCTCCTCATCGCCGAGAACGCCGGCAAGTGCGTCCGTCAAAGTCTGTTCGGTTTCGTGGTCGGCGAGACCGAACAAACGCCTGAGACTCATGCATTCGGCATTCGCCCAGTCGGGGCCGCTGCCATGCAAGGTAATCATGCGGGAAAGCGCGCCGCGCTTGCCGAGAACAGCGTCGACGATCTTGCGGAAATAATCCTCCGCCGTCACCGCCACGATCTTGTCGAGCGCGCGTCCAAGCGGGCCGTCGCGATCTGCTGCGGCACGCGCCATCGTTGCATCGAATGCGGCGCCCTTCAGCCGGAAGGCTTCAAACTCATCGAGCACGGCGAAATGCGGCGTGACCTGCGCCTCGAGCGGAAAGCGTTGCAACAGCCGCTCGCAGAAGCCGTGGATCGTGTAGATCTTGAGGCCGCCTTTGGCTTCGAGCGTCTGAGCGAAGAGACGGCGCGCCGCCTGCATTTCCGCGTCGCTGGCGGCGCGGCTGAGAAGCGCCGCGAGTCTTGCCCGCAATTGCTCGTCCGAAAGCGTGGCCCAGCAAGCGAGCTCGCCGAGCAGCCTGTTCTGCATCTCGGCGGCCGCCATCTTGGTGTAGGTGAGGCAGAGGACGTGCTGAGGCTCTGAGCCGGCAAGCAGCAGCCTAAGCACCCGCCTGACGAGAACCTCCGTCTTGCCGGTGCCTGCGTTTGCCGACACCCAGGAGGACGCCGCGGGGTCGGAGGCTCGCGCCTGATTGGCGTCGGCGGCGAGGGGAAGGGGTTCCGGGCTCGCGCTCACCAGATATCCTCCTCGAGGCCCAAAGTCTCCCATTCGGCGAGACGCGCGAGATGGGCGTAATCGTCATAGTCGTAGATGCGGCTGAAGGCTGTGCCCGGGCGACGCTGCGCTTCGTAGGGCGTTTCCGCGCGATCGAAATGCTCGATGAGTCTGGCCAGATCGGCGAAAGCCTTCTCGGATAGACTGGCAGGGCTTGTGTTCGCCGCCTGCTGCTGCTCGCCGCCATCGCCGCGTCCCGACGCCCTGATGTAGGTAAGGCCACGCACCTCGCGAGACCCGACTGCGGCGAAGCCGCCGCCGGCGACGATGGCCGCTTCAAGCGGAAGCTGCGGCGCGTAGAGTTTGTCCACATGGCTCGCCGTTGGAACCCTGCCGGTCTTGTAGTCGTAGATCACGGCGCTGCCGTCCTCGCAGAGGTCGATGCGGTCGGCGCGCGCGGTGAGACGGAAGCCGCGTTCGATTTCGAGGTCGAGAGCGCCGTCGACTTCCGCCACGATCCTATCCACGCCGCTTCGCCGCGCCGCCTCGGTTGCCGCAAACCACTTGGCGAAGCGCGCGAAGCCTGGCCGCCAAAAGGCCTCGACGCGCGGCGAGCCGCCAAGCGCGGCGAGCAGACTGTCGGCGCTTGCGATCAGCTCTGCGGCGATATCGTCGGGCAGGCTCTTGGGATGGTTGAGCGCGAATTCGTGCAAGGCATGATGCACGATCTGGCCGCGCATAGCGTTGTCGGGAAGTTCGCCGAGCGGCTTCAGCGCTTCGAGCCCCAGGATATAGCGCGCGAAGATGGCATAAGGATTGGCCAGGAGGTGCTCGACGCGCGTGACGCTCAGCCTGCGCGGCCGGGCCTCTACTGGAGGACGGGGACGTGGTGGATCGACCGGCGTGAAGGCCGGGGCACCATCCCGCTCCCGCGCCCACGAGGCCCATGGCTGCGTCGGCGCAATCCTCCCCTTCAGCTTCGCCGCCTCGACCAGGGCGTTAAGCCGTTGCAGCCAGCGCGAGGGCACGGTCGGCACGCCATCGACTTTGACGGCGCGGGAGAGATACACGGTAGGCGCGGCAAGAGCTTGCGCGAAGTCGTGGGCGGAAAGGCCGATGCGCCGCTCAGGCGCGGGCAGCCCCAGCTTCGCAACCATGGGGCGGCTGAGCCAGGGGCTCGCCTCCTGCGGCCTCGGCCAGACGCCCTCGTTCAGGCTCCCGAGGACCACCACGTCAGGCTGCTGAAGGCGCGCTTCGAGCGGTCCCCAGATGAACAGGCGTGGATGCGCCGGCCGACGCGGCCGCGCCACGCGCCCTGCAAGCAGGCTGCGATAGAACGGTGCGTAGTCCGCTGGCGCAAGCAGGACGCTGCCGCCTTCGGCGATCAGCTCGGCGAGCAGCACCGACATGGCCTCGCCGGCAGTCCCCTGCCAGAGATGCGAAGAGGACCCGGCGCGGTCCTTGGCCAGCGCTTCGGCGGCTGCGCCATGCGCCTCAGCGAGACACGCGGCAGTGTGAGGGTGCTTATCGGCGAAGAGCGCTGAGAGCGGGGCAAAGGCGTCCTGCAGATCTTCGACGAGCCTGAGCGCGACGCGCTCGTCGTCTCGGCTGACGGCGCTCCGGCGCCCTTCCTTGTCGCGCGCAGCCCTGACGGCCTCTGCTGCGCCCTCAAGCCCCTGGCCGACATAGATGTCGCGGAAAGCGATGCGTTCGAGGAGGCGCGCTGCCTCCCTGATCTTTGCCGGCTCACGGCCGAGCAGCGTGAGGGGGTGCTTGAGGAGCGCCATAAGCTCTGGGGGTGCGAAGTCGCTTGCTGCAGCACTGATCACGAGATCGAGAAAACCGCCGGGCACAGTGCGCGCGACAGGTACGCCTGCCGAATCGTCGATGACGAGATCGTAGGATTTGAGCCGCGCCGCAACGCGCCTCGCAAGCGTACGGTCAGGGGTGATGAGCGCCGCCGTCTTGTCGGGGGTCTCGATGGTCTCGCGCATTACGAGGGCGATGGCTTCGGCCTCGTCGTGGGCGGTCGGCGTTTCGAGCCTTTGCAGGCCGGCAAGCCCGCTCGCGAGCCGTGCCGGCGCGGCATCGGCTTGCAAGAACGCCTGCCAGCGATCCGTCTCGCCGGCAGGGCGCAACATTTCGCTCACGAAGCCGAGACGCGCCTGCTGAGCTTCGCCTGGCTCACTGCCCGGCACGTAGGCGACATCATCGCGCGTGGCGCCGAGCTTGGTCAGCAGCTCCGCCATGCCGGTCTGCGGATGCTCGGGATGCTCGGAGAGGCTCGCCCAGCTTTCAGGGTCGAGAGAGAAATCGAGTCCGGGCAGCACCACGGCGCCGTTCGGCAGCGAAGCGATCACGTTCAGGAGCCGCGCCGTGGCCGGCACCGTTCCGGTCGAGCCTGCGGCGATCACCGGTCCAGCTGGCGGCGCGGCGAGTAGCCGGTCAGCCTCAAAATCCATGAGAGCATTTCGCCGCGCGGTCGGCGAGACGAGCCTACGCTCTGCAAGATGCGCGGGCCAATGCTCGGTGACGATCTTGAGAAACTCGATCGTATGTTGCCACTGGACGGCGTGCTCCTCCGGCGCGAGATCTTCGAGAGCGGAGAGATCGACCTCCTCGCTTTCGATGAAGTCCATGAGGTTGCCGAGGTCGGCGGCAAGATAAGAGGCCTGCGCGGGGGTTGCGACAGGCGACACAGCCTGGTCGGCCCTCGCCTTGCCGCTCTCGTGCAGCGTCTTGCTCCAGGCAAGCACGAGTCGCATTTGGGCAAGGCGCCACTCAAGCGGCCCTATTGCGCGGGCACCGCCAGCGCCGGCAAAAACTTCCTCTTCGCCCCCAAAGATGATCGCGGCATCCTCGTCAGGATCGCCGAGCGCCCGGATCGATGGCAGCAGCACGGCGCGCCCTCCGGCAACATCGAGAAAGGCGTCGCGGAGTGCTCTGACTGCGCGGCGGGTGGGCAGGTAGATGATGGCGCGGGGCAGCTCGAGCGCATCAGGCTTGGTGCCGCCAGGCACCGGAAGATCGCCACTGAGCACAGCGCTCGCGAGCGTTGACAGGAAGGGCGCCGATGGCGGGATGGTGTAGAGCCGCGGGCGCGTACCGCCCGCGTCAGGCACCTTCGGTCTCGAACCAGGTCTCGGCTTCGGCCAGCGCTGCCGTTGTGCCGACATGCATCCAGTGTCCGTCGAGCCGCATGCCATAGAGGCGGCCTCCGGCAAGCGCCCGATCCCAGAGGAGGTTCAGCGAGAATTTGCCGTCGGGTGCGCCCTCGAACAGCCTCGCATCGCAGAGCGACACGCCGGCGCATGCGAAGGGCACGATCTGCCGCTCGCCTCTGCGCTTCAGCCGCCCATCCGGCGCCATTGAGAAGTCGCCCTTACCGCCATAGCCGATGCTCGAATTGAGCGGCGCGAGCAGAAGCAGGCAATCCATGATCTCCGGGTTCCACAATTTCAGCATGCGCACGAGCGCGGGGCTCGGGCCTTCGCTCCACACCGTGTCGGCATTGTGGATGAAGAAGGGGCCCGCGCCGAGCATGGGGAGCGCGCGCTTCGCGCCGCCGCCCGTATCCAGCAGCACGCCGCGCTCGTCGGAGACGAGGATCGCTGGTTTCGTGCCGTCGCGGCGGGCAAGGCTCTCCTCGAGGAGATCAGGAAGGTAGTGCACGTTGACGACGGCAGTCTCAACTCCGGCGCCGGCGAGCCGGTCGAGCACATGGTCGATGAGCGGCCGCCCGGCAAGCGGCACGAGCGGCTTCGGCATGCTCAAGGTCAAGGGGCGCATGCGCTCGCCAAGACCCGCGGCAAGCACCATTGCCGTCTTAGCCTTCGCCATGGGTTTCGCCTTCAAATCGAGAGGGAGGGAAGTCTGTCCAGAGGCGGCAGTTCGCGCTGATACCAGTCTCTGAGCGGCGCAAGCGTTGGATGGGCAAGGTTGCGCTTAAGATAGCGGGCGACCCGGGGGATGTGAGCGAGATAACCGCGCTTGCCGTCACGTTTCGCCAACCGCGCAAATATGCCGAGGATCTTCGAGTTGCGTTGGGCGCCGAGCGTTGCGTAGAGCACGCTGAACTGATCGCTCGAAAATTGCGGATCGCTCGCGCTTCGGGCCGCACAGTAACGAGCGAACTGCCGGGCTTCAAGCGCTTCGGGCACGTCAAGCCTGGCATCCTGCAAAAGAGACACAAGATCGTAGGCGGCGGGCCCGAGAAGGGCGTCCTGGAAATCGAGGATGCCGACCTCTTGCAGGCCAGCCCGCTCGGGCAGCCACATCAGGTTCGGCGAGTGATAATCACGGAGAATCAATGTGTTATCTGCGACGACGGCTTGGGTCAGCAGGGGCTGCCATAGGTCGACATAGGCGTTACGTACCTCTTCGGGGGTAGAGCGACCATTGAGCGCCGGCCAGAACCAGTCGACGAGCAGCAGGGCCTCGGTGAGCATGGCATCGGCATCGTAAGGGGGCAGCCGGTAGGGGGCGTGGCCTTCGATCGGCAGGAGAGGCGCCGTCGGCTCGTTAACAATGGCGAGCAGCACGTCGACGGCTGGCGCATAGAGCGCGTCAATCTTCGTGCCGCGGGCGAGCTCGGCGCCGAACACCCTGTCGCCCAGGTCTTCGATCAGGAGAAAGCCCTGGTCGAGATCGAAGGCGTAGATGGCGGGCGCGGCAAGCCCGCGGCGCCTAAGCTCATGCCCGACGGCAACGAAAGCTGTCACGTCCTCGGCAAGATGCACGAGCGCGCTATAGGGCTTGCCGTCGCGGATCGGCGGTCCGTCGGGCTGGCGCGGGGAGTTCATCAGAATGGCGCTGCGATCCGGCAACACAAGCCGCGCATAGGAGCGCGCCGAGGCGTCGCCTAGCAGATATTCGGCGGCACCGTCGGCGTAAGGCGTAGTGTCGATGAAGGCGCGGAGCGCCTTGAGACGCTCGAGCCGTGGCGCCCAGCTTCCTCGACCGGTGAGCACGACGCGGCGGCGATAAGACTCCGCCGTCTCGTCCATGGCGATATCGAGCCGGTCGGCGGGGAGCCAGCCGCCAGCGTGCTCAGGCCACTCGACGACGGTCACCGAGCTTGACAGAAGATCGTCAAGGCCGAGCTCGGCAAGGTCGCGCTCCTCGAGCCGGTAGAAATCGCAGTGCTGCAAGGGAAAGCGCGGGCTTGCATAAGCCTGCACCAGCGAGAAGGTCGGGCTCGGCACTTCGCCGGCAACGCCGAGCCGCATAAGCAGCAGTCTGGCGAAGCTCGTCTTGCCGGCACCGAGCGGTCCGGAGAGTGCAATCAGATCTCCGGGCTTTAGGACAAGAGCGAGGCGCTGGGCGAGACGATCAAGCTCGACGAGGTCGACGCTAAGGCTCCAACTCGCGCTCATCAGGCGCGGCTTGATCCATAGCGCCGCCGCTCCGGTTCGGCCGCAGCTTCATGCGAGAGCGGCAGAAGGGCGCTGATCTTGGTGCCGCGCCCAGGCGTTGAGGACAGCGCCACCTCGCCGCCATGCAGCTCGACCAGGCTCTTCACGATGGAGAGGCCGAGCCCGGCGCCGCGATGGCCCGATCCATTCGAGCGGCTCTCGAATCGGTCGAACGCGGTGGACTGATACTCCGCCGGAATCCCGCAGCCCTCGTCCTCGACGGTGAAGGCAAGCTTGGCATCTTCATGGGCACAGGACAGCACGACCTTGCTCCCTGGGGGTGAAAAGCCGACGGCATTTGAGAGAAGATTATACAGGATCTGGGTCACCCTGGGGCCGTCGGCGACGAATTCATCGATGCCAGGCTCGATTCTGATATCGAGGTCTATGCGGTTCTGCTTCAGCCGCTCACGGAGCCCGAGCACAGCCGCATCGATCACGCCGCGCACTTTGACCTGCGCGAGCTTGAGCTCGAAGGTGCCGGCGTCGATGGTGGCGAGATCGAGGATGTCGTCGATGATGGCGAGCAGCGTCTGGCCGGAGGAGCGGATGTCGCTCAGATATTCGCGCTGCTTGTCGCCCAACGCACCCGTAACGGGGCTCGCCAACAGCTCGGTAAAGCCGATGATGTTGGTGAGCGGCGTGCGCATTTCATAGGAGACGTGGCTGACGAAGGCGCTCTTGACTCGGCTCGCCGTCTCCAGCGCCTCGTTTCGCTCGATCAGAGCGCGCTCGACGCGCTTTGAGTCGGTGACGTCGCTATAGGTGATGAGCGTTCCGCCGTCGGGGAGCGGGAGAGCGGCGCTCGTAATCACGGTGCCGTCGGGCCGGTCGAACTGGCTCTCGTAAGGGCGCCGCTCGGAGAAGATGGCGGTGACCGCTGCCTTGGTGCGCTCCCATTCCTGCGCGTCGTCATAGAGCGGGCGGCAGGCGAAGATGATGTCGTCGATATGCGGCTCACTGCCAAGCAGCGCCGGGCTCAAGCGCCAGATCGAGGCAAAGGCGCGGTTGTGCAGGCGCAGGCGGCCGTTCGGGCCGAAGACGGCAACGCCTTCCCGCAGCGTGTCGAGCGTCTCGCGCTGAACGTGGATGAGCGCGTTGTAACGGCTTTCCAGCGCGAGCCGCTCGGTGACGTTTTCATACAGGTAAGTGATCCCACCTTCCGCCGCGCTGTCGGCGACGACGTGCAGCGTGCGCCCATCTGGTAGGTGCCATAGATCCTCACGCTGCGAGTTCGTGCCGTAGGCCGAAAGCCAGCTTTTCTTCCAGTCACGGTAGTCGGCCTTCTCGGGGAGGTGGCGCGATTGCCGCAAGCGGTCGAGGATCTCGCCGTCGCGGGGGTGGGTCGTGAGCCATTTGGCATCGAGCTGCCAGAGTTCGACATAGGCCTGGTTGAAATGGGCGAGCCGCTGTTCGGCGTCGAACACGGCAAAGGCTGTGGCGAGACGGTCGAAGCTGCGGAAGCACGTCTCGACCGACGGGGCGCCCTTGGCGTCGCGGGTGTGCGTATCGAGCAGAGCACGAAGCGAGGCGACCTCGGTATCGAGCTTCCTGTGCTCGTCGCCAAGCCCGGCAAGCTCAAGGCGCTGGCCGGCGAGGTCGCGGACTTTCAGCGTGATCATCGCGCCTGCTGCCCTGCCGTCGGCCTCAACGTGCCTCTGCCGCACCGTCCTCAGCATTAGGTTGAAGGCTTCGCCGCGATCGGCCAGGGCCTGCATGGCAAGGGTCAGCCCCTCGGTTGAGGCCGCGTCGAGCCACTCCTCGAAGCGCAACAGGCGGTCGGGGTCGCTCGGCACGCCGAGTCCATGCGGAAGGTTCGCAACATGGACACGCGGGCCATCCTCCGCCGTCCAGGTGAGCAGAACCTGCGGCTCGGCGGCGAGAATCGTCTCCAGCATGCGCTCGCTCGCGCGATAGCGCTCGGCTTCGAGCGTGGCTGCGTCGCGGGCTTTCAGCGCGGCCTGGGTCGCCCGCAGGCAGGCGAGGGCACTGCCGATGGAGAAGGCGATGATGCCAAGGGTGATGCCGAGGGTGAGGAGGATGCGGGTATCGTAGACCCCGCTCAACGGGACCAGGGTCTCGGCCGCACAGGCCGGGGAGGCAAAAGCGGCGATGAGAAGCGCCGGCAGCCGGAGAAGCGCAAGCGGCCGCCTTGCACGCGCCTTAGGCTTGCATCCGCAGATCCGCATGATTCCCCGTGCCTCCCCCTCCGCCCATGGCCCCGCGCTCCATCTTGCTTGAACGCTGCCACAGACTTGAGTGGGCGACGGCGCGCGTGCCCCAGCGAGCCTTTAAGGCGAATCACACTAGATTAAACACATCCGCAACTCTTGCCCACTGCGGCACGCATGTTGCGCGACGACCTTGCCGCTATGATGACAGTGCGGATCGGCCTAGTAGCGGTAATAGTCGGGCTTGTAGGGGCCTTCCGCCGCCACACCGATATAGTCCGCCTGCTCTGAGGTGAGCTTGGTGAGCTTGGCGCCGACCTTGGCGAGGTGCAGCCGCGCCACCTTCTCGTCGAGCTGCTTCGGCAGGGTGTAGACCTCTTTCTTATAGGCGCCGGGATTGCTCCACAGTTCGATCTGCGCCAGCGTCTGGTTGGTGAAGGACGCGCTCATCACGAAGCTCGGATGGCCCATGGCGTTGCCGAGATTGACCAACCTACCCTCCGACAGGAGAATGATGCGCTTGCCGTCCGAGAACTCGATCTCGTCGACCTGAGGCTTGACGTTCTCCCATTTCATGTTGCGCAAGGCCGCGACCTGAATCTCCGAATCGAAATGGCCGATATTGCAGACGATGGCGCGGTCCTTCATCGCCCGCATGTGGTCAATGGTGATGACGTCTTTGTTACCGGTGGCGGTGACGAAGATGTCGGCGCGGGGAGAGGCGTCGTCCATGGTGGTGACCTCGTAGCCCTCCATTGCCGCCTGGAGCGCGCAGATCGGGTCCACCTCCGCGACGAGCACGCGGCAACCGGCGTTGCGCAGCGAGGCTGCGGAGCCTTTGCCCACATCGCCGAAGCCCGCGACCATGGCAACCTTGCCGGCCATCATCACGTCGGTGCCGCGACGGATGCCGTCGACCAGGCTCTCGCGGCAGCCATAGAGATTGTCGAATTTCGACTTGGTCACGCTGTCGTTGACATTGATCGCCGGGAACAGCAGCGTGCCTTTCTTTTGCATCTCGTAGAGGCGGTGCACGCCCGTCGTGGTCTCCTCGGTGACTCCGCGAATGTTCTTGGCGATCTCCGAGTACCAGCCGGGCTTGGTCTTCAGCCGCTTCTTGATGGCGGCGAACAGCACCTCCTCCTCTTCGTTGGTTGCCTTGTCGAGGAAGGCGGTGTCGCCCTTCTCGGCGCGGACGCCAAGATGGATGAGCAGGGTCGCGTCGCCGCCGTCGTCGAGGATCATGTTCGGCGTGCCGCCGTCAGTCCACTCGAAGATGTTGTGGGTGTACTCCCAATAATCTTCGAGGCTCTCGCCTTTGAAAGCGAACACCGGGATGCCGCCAGCGGCGATCGCGGCCGCTGCGTGGTCTTGCGTCGAGTAGATGTTGCAGGAGGCCCAGCGGATATCGGCGCCAAGCGCTGCAAGCGTCTCGATCAGCACCGCGGTCTGGATGGTCATGTGCAGGGAGCCCGCAATGCGCGCGCCCTTGAGCGGCTTCTTCGCGGCATATTCCTCGCGCACCGCCATGAGGCCGGGCATCTCCGTTTCGGCGATGTCGATTTCCTTGCGGCCCCATGAGGCCAAGCCGATGTCCTTGACGTGGTAGTCCATGCCGTTACGCTCCGCATCTACCCTGATAAAGATATAAAGAAGTCCTTATATCTTGCCTGCAAGCGTGAGAGTCAAGCCGCCTTTCGGGCACGGTGGGATGCCGCCAGGTCACGCCGCCGCATACTTTCTCGCAAAACCAAGCTCTGAGGAGCAACGAATGCCGTGAATGCAAAGCGAGGCGTCGCGTTGTTCTGCAACGAGGCGAGTGGCGACGGGCCGCCTATCGTCCTGGTGCACGGATGGTGCTGCGATCATACTTAGCTTGAGCCCCAATTCGATCATCTCGCAGCGCGCGGCCACCGGTGATCGCCGTGGATTTGCGAGGGCATGGCCGTAGCGATGAGCCTGAGTGGCGCTATTCAATGCCGGCCTCGCTAACGACCTCGCGTGGGTGTGCGATCAACTCAAACTGACCAAGCCAGTAAGGGCACAGCATGGGCGGCGTCGTCGTGTTCGAACTCGCCGCCCGCTACCCTGATCTGGCTTCGGCGATCGTGATGCTCGATGCAGCCGTGGTACTGCCGAGCGCTGCCCGGGCCGGCCTCATGCAGTTCATGGAGGAGCTGCAAGGCGAAGATTACCGCGCCGTGGCGCTTGGCTATGTCGCCGATGTCTTCTTCATTCCAACCGATGACGCGGCGCCCGGTATGATCTCGACGCCACGGCATGTGATGATGTCCATGCTGGAGGGGTTGCGCGATGACCCCGTTCTCGCGAACGGCCACATAGCTTTGCCTTGCCTGGACATCGCCGCGAACGAGCCCCGGCCGCGCTCGGACCTTTCCACGCTGCGTGAGCTCATTCCGCAGAGGTCGTATGGCCAAACAGTGTGAAGCGGGCATTTCTGCCAGCTCGAAGTGCCAGACCAGGTTAAGCCATGATTGACCGCTTCCTTGCCATCGCCGTACCGGATAACGTCGCCACGGCTTGAGCTGGTTGTTTTTTGGCCGAACACGGAGTCGACAGCATGCGACGCATGAGTGTCACACTGATTGCCGCGCTCACCGTTCTAGCCGCAGGCACGTTGGCGGCCACCGCAGTTGAAAATTGCCGCACGGGCGATTCGGCGCTCTGCCTCTCGGACCCCAACTGCCATTGGGACTATGAGCGGCGCGGCTGCTACGAAGGGGCTCCGAAGCAGGAGGATGCCTGCGCGGCCCATAGCCACCAGGAGACCTGCGATACCGACCTCACCCTCGGTTGCAAGTGGAACGCCGAGAGCAAGCAATGCAAGTCGGCCAAGTAGCGCTTATGTCCATTAAGCAGCGTCTTGCCTAAGGAGCACCTGAGCGAAAACGCTAAGGACGTTATCAAGGTGACCATGGCTATGCTCGCGACGCTCGCGGCCCTGGTGCTCGGCCTGCTCACGGCTTCGGCGAAGAGCTCGCTCGATGACAAGGAGAACGCAGTAAGAAGTTGGCCCGCGGAGGCGCTCTTGCTTGACCGGACGCTTGCCCAATACGGTCCGGAAGCGCAAGGAGCGCGCGAGCTGTTGAAGCAGGCAATAGCAGCCCGGATCGCCCAACTTTGGCCAGGTAGTGGGGAAGCCGTCACGCCGGCAAAGATCGGCGAAGGCGCCGGCATCGAGGGGGTACAGCAAGCGCTGCTCGCGCTTACTCCCAAGACGGATGCGCAGCGCTGGCTTCAGTCGACTGCGTTGCAGACCACCAACACCATCGCCGCGCGCCGCTGGCTGATTGCGCAGCAGATTGCCAGCAATCTTCGCTGGCCGTTCCTGGTTGTTCTTAATCTTTTGGCTTGCTGTCATTTTTGCGAGCTTCGGCCTGTTCGCGCCGCGCAATACTATCGTGGTAGTCGCTCTTTCGTCGCTGCGCTTTCAGTCGCCGGCTCGATCTTTCTCATCCTCGAGATGGACCAGCCCTATAGCGGGTTCATCAAGATCAAAAGCGATCCGCTGCGTTTGCCGTCCCTGAGCGATGTTCGACGCTAGTCCTCTTCGCCGAAGCCGTTCTCGATGAGCGCAATCAGCGCCTCCATGGCGGCGCGGGCGTCGGCTCCTTCCGCCTCGATCAGGATCGAGTGGCCTTGGCCTGCGGCGAGCATCATCAGCCCCATGATCGAGGTGCCCCCGACGGTGTGACCTTCCCGCGTCACGCGGATCTCGGCCTCGAAGCCTCCGGCGCAGCGCACGAATTGCGCCGAGGCGCGCGCGTGCAGCCCCTTCTTGTTGGGGATGGTCACCTCGGCGAAATAGAGGCCGGTTCCTGTCGCTTTCGCTTTCGCGCCGCGCTTGTTCGTCGAAGCATCCATGTCGTTCAATATCAGATGACGAGGAGAGTTTTCAGCCTCAACAAGTGCCGTTTCGATCCTGGGGTCGGAGACCCTCAATTGGTGGCGAGGATCTGGCTCGCCACGCTGATATATTTCCGTCCCGCTTCCTGCGCTTGATTGACCGCTTCCTCGAGCCCGCATTCGCCGCGCACACTCGCGAGCTTGACCAGCATCGGCAAATTCACACCGGCGATCACCTCGACATTGTCGCGCTCCATCGCCGAGATGGCGAGATTGGACGGCGTGCCGCCGAACATGTCGGTCAGCACCACGACGCCGCCGCCATTGTCGACGCGGGCGAGTGCCGAGAGCATGTCGGCGCGCCGCTCATCGAGATCGTCGTCGGGGCCGATGGAAATGGTCTCCAATTGCTCCTGCGGTCCGACGACATGCTCGAGCGCCGCACGGAATTCATGGGCGAGCCTGCCATGTGTAACGATGACGACACCGATCATGTTGCCCCGCAATTTTGGTCCGCCCGGTTAACGGCCGCTATCTTTGTCGCGAGCGTGGTCCCGCGCAAGCCCGAACCTATGCCTGTTGATGAGGCGACTGTGATACTGCCGAAAGAAGCGCCAATCGGAGCTTAAGAGGCGCGGAAAGCTCGAAAGGCGCAAGTTTTACAACCGGAAGCGTGGCCCCTGCGAGGGTGATTCGATCGAGTGGATCGGGTGGCATGCGGGGCACTTCCTGCGGCAAAACGAGGTCGACTGCAAGGGCGAGCCGGGCTGCCCCACGATGCGGAACCTCCACGATGCCGAGCCCCCTCACCTCGATCTTGCCCGCAAGTGTTGGAGGCGCCGAAGCGGCAAGGCTTCCATCGTTGTCCCTTTCGATCCACACCTGATCGTCGGCAACGAGAAGCGGCTCGAGCCCAGGTTCCGCGGCAAGCGCGAGAAAACGGAGCGCGAGGTCGGATTTGCCGCTGCCGGAGGGGCCACGGATGAGCGCCGCGTGCGGCCCGAGCGCCACGCAGGTGCCATGGATGCGCTCGCGGGCCTCACTCACACATGCCTCTTGGATGAACCCCTACGCCGCCGGCAGCCGGATCACGAAACGGGCGCCGCCGCTTGAGCGCTCCGCCGCGCCCGCACTCTTTCCGCCAGCAGCGTGGCCATCAAGGTGATGGTTCTCCGCCCATAGCCGTCCGCCATGGGCGACGACGATCTGCCGCGAGATGTTGAGACCGAGTCCCGAATTCTGCCCGAAGCTTTCCTGCGGCCGGTCGGTATAGAAGCGCTCGAAGATTCGCTCCAAATTCTCCGGTGGAATGCCGGGACCCTCATCCTCCACCGCGATCTGAATCTCATGACCGACGCGTTTCGCCTTGACCGACACGCGTCCTCCGGGCGGCGAGAAGGAAATTGCGTTGTCGAGGAGATTGACGATCACCTGGCTCAAGCGACTGTCGTGGCCGATGCAGCGATAGGGCCGCGCGCCGCTGCTGTAGGCGACATCGAGCACCACCTCAGGGGTGTCGTCGCGATGGATATCATTGAACAGCGATACGGTAGTGCGCAACAGATCGGCGGTGTCCACCGGCTTCGCATCCTCGCGGGCAAGCTCAGCATCGAGGCGCGACGCGTCGGAAATATCGCTGATCAGCCGGTCGAGCCGCTTCACGTCGTGCTGGATGATCTCCATCAACCGTTCCTTGGCGTCGTCGGTCTTGGCGAGCGGCAGGGTTTCGGTCGCGCTGCGCAAGGAGGTGAGGGGATTCTTGAGCTCATGCGACACGTCGGCGGCGAAGCTCTCGATGGCGTCGATCCTCCGGTAGAGGGCCTGCGTCATGTCGCGAAGCGCACCTGACAGATGGCCGATCTCGTCGGAGCGGTCGGTGAAGTCTGGGATCTCGGCGCGCGCCTTCACGCTATAGCGCACGCGCTCGGCCGCCGAGGCGAGCCGCTGCACCGGGCCTGCGATAGTGTTGGCAAGAATCATCGACAGCACCACGGTCACTGCCGCTGCGAACAGCGAAACGCGGACGATGCCCCAGCGCTCGGCCGCCACAATATTGTCGATGTCACCGCCGCGGGTTGAGAGCAGCAGCACGCCGAGCACGGCGCGCATGCGCTGCACCGGCACCGCCACGGAGACCACCAGCTCGCCCTTCTCGTTGACGCGCACGATGGGCACCGACGTGCCGGTGAGGGCGGATGCCACTTCCGGATAGGCCTTGCCGTTGTCGCCGCCGATCTCGTTGTAGAGCGGCAGATCGTATTGACGCATGCGCGTCTTCATCGCCTGCCAGAATGAGGTGAGCGCGTCTGGTGGCTCGACATCCGGCGGGGGCAGGTCGTAACGGAGCACTTCTCCACGCGAATAGAAGGTGTCCGAATCGAGGATCAGCGCGCCGTCGCGGCCATAGATGCGGGCGCGGCTTCCAGTCGGCTTGACCAGGCGGCGCAGGATCGGTGCGGCGCGCTCGGGATCGATGGTGAATTCCAGGCTGCTCGCCAGCGCATCATCGTCGGCGTTGCCCGACTGACCGGCTTCGCTTTCAAGCAGCTTCTCTGGGTCGACCTGGATCTGGTCGGTGTCGACGCCGGCTGACGCTGCAAGGGCGCCGGCGATGATCTCGCCTTGCGTGAGCAGGCTCTGCACCTTGGCGTCGATCAGGCCGGCGCGGAACTGATTGAGATAGAGAATGCCCGAAACGAGGATGGCAAGGCCGATCAGATTGAGGATGACGATGCGCCTTGTCAGGCTTGAGAAGCCATGGCGGAAGGGCAGACGCTGCCACATCCAGCGTGCCCCTTTGCGCACGCGGACATGGCTTGCTGTCAGGCCGCGGCCGAGGCGCTCTTTGAGCCTCGTTGCCTCGGCTTCCTGCCAGGACCTGTCGGCCTCGGCGGTCATGACTCTCCTGGCCCGTTACTCTTTGAAGCGATACCCCACGCCGTAAAGGGTCTCGATCACATCGAAGCTCGTGTCTACAGCCTTGAACTTCTTGCGCAAGCGCTTGATGTGGCTGTCGATTGTCCGGTCGTCGACATAGACCTGGTCATCATAGGCGGCATCCATCAAAGCGTCCCGGCTTTTCACCACGCCAGGCCGCTGGGCAAGCGCCTGGAGAATGAGGAATTCGGTGACGGTTAGGGTGACGGGGCGGTTGTCCCAGACGCATGTATGGCGCTCTGGGTCCATCTTGAGCTTGCCGCGCTCCAGAACCTTGGATTTGTCCTCGACCGGAGCCGAGCCGTCCCGGGGCTGCGCCCGCCGCAGCACTGCCTTGACCCGCTCGACCAGAAGCCGTTGGGGAAAGGGTTTGCGGATGAAATCGTCGGCGCCCATTTTCAGGCCGAACAGCTCGTCGATCTCCTCGTCCTTGGAGGTGAGGAAGATCACCGGCAGCTCGGTACGCTGGCGGAGGCGGCGCAGAAGCTCCATGCCGTCCATGCGCGGCATCTTGATGTCGAGGATGGCAAGGTCCGGCGGATTCTCGGAAAGGCCGTCAAGGGCGCTTGCGCCGTCGTTATAGGTCTGGGTCTTATAGCCTTCCGCCTCTAGCACCATACGAAGTGAGGTCAGGATGTTTCGATCGTCGTCGACAAGTGCGATGGTTGGCATTGAGCGGCACCTTGCGGGTCTTGGGGGTCGGGGGGTTCAAGCTGACGCAAATTATGGCAGCATGGGGGCGCCTCGCGCAGCCCGTTAATAGTGCAATGCAGCAATTATCCTTGTGGCGCAAGTAAATATGACACAACCGCAGATGCCGACGAAGGCCGAATTGGCCGCAGAGGCGAGGGCTTTGGTGAGGCGCGCGCTGAAGGCCTCGCTCGCCACGATCGCCGCTGGCAGCGGCTATCCCTATGCCTCGCTGATCACTGTCGCGACCGAAGCGTCCGGTGCTCCGGTCTTTCTCATTTCAGGGCTCGCCCAGCACACCAAGAACCTCGCCCAAGACCCCCGCGCCTCAATCCTGTTTGATGGCACGGGCGCTGCCGGCGATCCGCTGCAAGGCGCGCGGGTGACATTGTTCGGCAAGGCCGAGAAGACTGGTGAGGAGGCGGCGAGACGGCGGTTCCTCGCCCGGCATCCAGAAGCTGCGTTCTATGCCGACTTCCCCGACTTTGCCTTCTGGCGGCTCGAGGTCGAAGGCGCGCACTATATCGGCGGCTTCGGCCGCATCGTCGATCTATCGCCGGGCGATCTTCTCGTTCCAACGGAAGGCGCAGGCGAGTTGCTCGCGGCCGAGCCAGGCATCATCGAGCATATGAACGAGGATCATGCTGATGCTGTCCGGCTCTATGCCACGCGGCTCGCCAGTGCGCCTGAAGGCTTCTGGCGCATGAGCGGCATTGACCCTGAGGGCTGCGATGTGATCTTCGAGGGCGATGCCCGCCGCATTCGCTTCCGCGCGCCCATCGCGAGCCCGGGCGAGGCGCGGGCGGAGCTTGTTCGCCTCGCCAACGAGGCGCGGGAGCCGGATTAGGGCGGCAACGCCGCTCGAACACGTCGCCTTGAAAGCTTCGCAAGATCGGTGGTAGCAAGGGGCAGAAATTTACCCCAAAAGCCATCACGCCTAGCCAGAGGATCCCGCCGCATGAGCGTTCAGTCGAAAATTGCGCCCGAAGGTGCGACGACCACCAACCCCAGGGTGCTGGCCTTCGTCGAAGAGGCCAAGGCTTTGTTCAAGCCCGAACGGGTGGTGTGGTGCGACGGCTCCAAACAAGAATATCAGCATCTGTTGAAGTCGTTGGTCGATGGCGGCACGGCAATGTGGCTCAACCCCGAGAAGCGGCCGAACTCCATCCTCGTGCGCTCCGATCCCAAGGACGTCGCCCGGGTCGAGGACCAAACCTACATCTGCTCGGAGAAGAAGGACGACGCGGGCCCGACGAATAACTGGTTCGACCCGAAGGAGATGAAGGAAACGCTCCGCGAGCTCTATGACGGGGCGATGGCAGGGCGGACCATGTACGTGGTTCCCTATTCCATGGGCCCGGTCGGGTCGCCCATCGCCGGCATCGGCGTGATGGTGACCAACTCAGCCTACGCCGTCGCCAACATGCACATCATGACCCGCGTCGGCGACAAGGTGTGGAAGGCGCTTGGGCAGAGCGAGGACTTCGTGCGCGGCATGCACACCGTCGGCTACCCGCTCTCCACGCCGGCCACCGCCGACGTGCCCTGGCCTTGCAACGAGACGAAATACATCTCGCATTTTCCGGAGACGCGCGAGATCTGGTCTTACGGCTCCGGCTATGGCGGCAACGCGCTCCTAGGCAAGAAGTGCCATGCGCTCCGCATTGCTTCCGTGAAGGCGCGCGACGAGGGCTGGATGGCCGAGCACATGCTGATCCTCAAGCTCACCAATCCCGAGGGTAAGTCCAAGTTCATCGCCGCAGCCTTTCCGTCTGCTTGCGGCAAGACCAATCTCGCCATGCTCAATCCGACCATTCCCGGCTGGAAGGCCGAGACTATCGGCGACGACATCTGCTGGATGAAGTTCGGCGAGGACGGACGCCTCTATGCAATCAACCCCGAGACCGGCTTCTTCGGCGTGGCGCCGGGAACCTCGAATGAATCGAACTTGAATGCCATGAAGACGCTCGACGCCAACTGCATCTATTCCAACGTCGCGCTAACCGATGATGGCGATGTGTGGTGGGAGCAGATGGGAACGATGCCCGAGCACACCGTCGATTGGATGCGCCGCTCCTGGACGCCCAAGTCCGGGAGGTCTGCCGCTCATCCGAACGCGCGCTTCACGGCCCCTGCGAGCCAGTGTCCAGTGATCGCGCCGGAATGGGAGGACCCGAAGGGCGTGCCGATCGACGCCATCCTGTTCGGTGGACGCCGCGCCACGGTGGTGCCGCTCGTCACCGAGGCGCTCAACTGGCTGCACGGCACCTTCCTCGGCTCGATCATGGCCTCGGAGAAGACGGCCGCCGCCGCCGGCAAGATCGGCGATCTCCGCCGCGACCCGATGGCCATGCTTCCCTTCTGCGGCTACCACATGGGCGACTATTTCGCCCATTGGCTGAAGATGGGCGAGAAGGGCGGTGCCAAGATGCCGAAGATCTTCTACGTAAACTGGTTCCGCAAAAACGGCGACGGCAAGTTCATGTGGCCTGGCTACGCCGAGAACTCGCGCGTGCTGAAATGGATCTTCGAGCGCTGCGACGGCACGGCCAAGGCCGATGAGACGCCGATCGGCAGGGTTCCGGCTGAAGGCTCGATCGACGTCAACGGCCTGAAAGTGACTCCCGCCGACATGAAGGAACTGACCTCCATCGACACGGACGGCTGGAAGGCCGAGATCCCGATGATCAAGGAGCACTTCGCCACCTTCGGGGCGAAAATGCCGCAAGCGCTGAAAGAGGAGCTCGCCGCGCTCGAGAAGCGGCTCGGCTGACCTTGCGACGCAATCTTGGACGACAGCTGCCCGCAATCCCCGCGCGGGCGGTTTCCCTGATGGGTGCCGTGCGACGCCCGGACTGTATCAGAGAACGGGCACTGGCTCATTCTAGCGAGAGCAGTTGAGCGGAGAGAGACGCACGCCGCTCTTGCCGCATCCCGCGCTTCGCCTTAAGCCACGCCCATGAGCAAGGGCAAAGGGGTCGTCGCGGCAGGTCATGAGCTGACCGCCAAGGCAGCCGCGGAAATTTTGCAAGACGGCGGCAACGCCTTCGACGCCTGCGTCGCGGGCCTCTTCATGACCTTCGTCGCCGAGGCGGTGTTCGCCTCGCCAGGTGGCGGCGGCTTCCTCATGGCGCGGGGGGAAGGAAGCGACGCCGTCACGCTATTTGATTTCTTTGCCGAGACGCCGCGCAAGCGCAGGCCCTCACGCGAGATCGACGTCTATCCCATCTACGCCGACTTTGGTCCGGCCAAGCAGGAGTTTCACATCGGTCTGGGCTCGAGCGCCACGCCGGGAATAGTGCCGGGCATCTTCGGCATGCATGAGGCGCTCTGCCGCCTGCCGATGAAACGACTGGTCGAGCCCGCGGTGCGCGCCGCGCGCGGCGGGTTTCCCCTCACCGCGTTCCAGGCTTACCTCTTCACCGTCATCGCTCCGATCCTCAACGCGACCGCCGGCGTTGCCAGGATTTTCGTGCCCGGGGGCACACTGCTCAAAGCTGGCGAGACCTTCAGTAACCCCGATCTGGCCGAGACCATCGAATGGCTCGCCGAGGACGGCGTGCGGCTCTTCCTCGACGGCGATGTCGGTCAGGCCATGGTCAGGCAGCAGCATGATGGTGGCGGCTACCTCACCCATGACGATCTTGCCGAATATCGCGTAGCGCGGCGGGCGCCGATCCTCTGGCGGCACGACGGCGCAACCGTCGCGCTCAATCCGCCGCCTGCGGCAAGCGGCGCGTTGATCGCCTTCGGCCTTGGCTATGTGCAGGCGCTTACCGACGAAGGCCGCACGCTCGACGCGTTCGCGCTCAAGGACACGATGGAAGCGACCAACGCGGCGCGCGCCTCGCACGGTGACGGATTGGCGTCAGAGCTCGCTGACGGCCTGCTGGTGAGACATATGCGTGCAGCATCGCGTCATCCCGCGGCCTATCGCGGAACGACCCATATGAGCGTCATCGACCGCGATGGAAACGCCGCTGCGGCGAGTCTGTCGAACGGCGAGGGCAATGGCTCGATTGTCGGAAATTTCGGCTTCATGCTGAACAATATGCTTGGCGAGGAGGACCTCACGCCGGAGGGCGTGGGCAACTGGCGCGAAGGCGTGCGGCTGTCTTCCATGATGGCGCCCACCATCATCCTTGAACCCGACGGTACGGTGACTGCGCTCGGCACCGGCGGGTCGAATCGCATCCGCACCGCTGTCCTGCAAGTCGCCGTCAATCTGCTCGACCATGGCATGAGCCTGGACGACGCGGTGACGGCGCCGCGGCTGCACCTCGAGAAAAGCGGAACCCTGAGCTTCGAGCCAGGCCTGCCCGAGGCGGCGCAGGCTTCGTTCCTCGCGCTCGAGGACAAGGCAAACGTGTGGCCTGAGTTCGAGCATGTTCTTCGGCGGCGTGCATGCCGCGCGCCGCTTCGGCGATGTCGGTGTGGAAGGTGCTGGCGACCCGCGTCGCGGCGGGGCGGCGATTGTGGTATGAGTGAACCCATGAAGAAAGCCATGGCCATCAGTCATGTTTGCTTCGAGGACGCCGGCACGCTGGAAGACGCAATCACCGCGCGCGGGCTGTCGTTCCGCTACCTGCAAGCCGGTGTCGACGATCTCACGCCGGCCAAGGACGCCGACATCCTGGTCGTGCTCGGCGGCCCAATCGGGGTCTACGAGCTCGACCGCTACACGTTTCTCAAGTCTGAGTTCGGCGTGATCGAAACGGTGATGGGCCGCGGCAAGCCGGTCGTTGGCATCTGCCTCGGCGCCCAGCTCATCGCCGCGGTGCTCGGTGCCCGCGTCTATCCGGCGCGCGAGAAGGAGATCGGTTGGGGCCTGGTCGGGCTTACGCCTGATGGGCGAAAATCGCCGCTCGCGGCACTCAATGAGAATAAGGGCAGGGTCTTGCATTGGCACGGCGACACGTTCGACCTACCGCGCGGCGCGACCTGGCTCGCCGAAACCGTCATCGCGCCGCATCAGGCCTTCAGCATCAACAACGGCAAGGTGCTCGCGCTTCAGTTCCATGTCGAGCAGCACACCAAGGGGATGGAACGCTGGCTGATCGGCCATACGCTCGAGCTCACCACCGCGGGCATCGATCTGCACAAGCTCCGCGCCGATACTGAGCGGCTCGGGCCGGGCCTGGAGCGAGCGAGCCGGAAGCTGTTCGACGATTGGCTCGATCAGGTCGGCGTCGCGGCGCCGCGAGCAGCGGCGCCTGCGCAGTAGCTTCGTGCAAGGCTGAGGTGCTCTTAACCTCCCCCCAAAGAGGAGAGGTCGGTTGCTGCGCCGTTAGGTGGCGCAACCGGGTGAGGAGGATTCGAATCTGATGAAGTTGGTCCCCCTCACCCTTTCCGCCATGCGACATGCGCATGCTTCGCGCGCAAGATCGCGGCAGAAAGCCCGCTCCCCAAAGGGCGAGGAGGACTAGCGGCACGCGCCGCAATCGCTAAAGCGGGTGCTGGTCCGACGGATCCTTCGGCGCGTCGAAGGTCTCGCCAGGCGTCTCGGGAAGCTCAGTGCTTTCCGGCGCCTTGATGTCGTCGCCCTTGGCGTTCCACCAGGTCGACCCATAGCTCGCGCCGCCGCTCTTCTTGGTGAGATGGGTGAGCACGACCTCACCTGGATAGTAATAGACCGTCCACGGCCCGAGCACGTCCTTGGGGATTGCCCGCCAGGTCACCAGGATCTCGTCGCCCTTCTTCGCCTCGCCCTTCTTGACGTCCATCACCCTCACCTTGGCGAGATAGGCCGGCAGATCCTGCCCGGTCTTGTCGTCCCTGGTGATGGCGATGCAGCTCACCGATAGCACGCGCACGACGGCGACGAGATCGCTTTTGTCCATGAGCTCCTGCTCCGACATCGGCGCGGGCAGAGCGAGCGCGGGAGTGGCAGGGGCCAGCATGAGTAGACCGACAAGCATGAGACCGAGACGCATGAACATTCCTTACCGCGTGAAAACTTGGCCGCGCTCTAGAGCACGCCGTTCCAGTGCCAGATCACAATCAGCCCCAGGCCGACGATAACATCGATTACCAGGCACCACGGAATGTACCATTGCGGAATAGAGACAAGGCGCGAATTGACGTTGTTGTGATGGGCAAAATCCCAGAGACCATGGGCGAGGAACGCCGCCGGGATGAACCAGGGGGCTCACCCACACGCCCAGCAGGGCAGCAATCATGAACAGCAAAGTGACGTTGAACTCAACCTGCTGTTGGAAGTTATTGCCACGCACGACCGCGAAGCCGAAATAGACGCCCGCAACCATGCCCATCACGATCGCAGCCAAGACGAGAGACAGTGCCGGCGCAAGAAACAAGTGAGGGATGAGCGTCGCAATACCGACGGCAGCTCCTGCGGCGATGGGTCTCTCGGAGAAGATCGATGTCGGCGCGGTTTCCTCGCGAATACCTCCGTCCCAGTTTAAGCTGAGGGGCGGGGAAGCCGGACGGGAAAGAAACCCGGCACGGACCAAAGGGAGGACATCATGGTCAATATCTACCTGTTTATCGAGCTGTTGCACACCGCGAGCGCCGTCACGACCGTCGACACCCTCAAGGCGCTGAGCCTCGACAATTGCAAGTTCGCCAATGTTGTCGTTCTGTCTGAGGAGAAGATCGTGGCCCAGCTCGACTGCCAGGACTCGACCGACGGCGACAAGGCGATCCTCAACAAGATCGCCAAGGTCGATGGCGTCGTGCAGACCAACATTATCGCCGTGGTGCATCCGGTAAAGAAGTGAGGGCGATCTAGTCGCGGTCGACGAGGCCCTTCACGCCGTCATGCTTGGCGCAATGGACGCAGCAATAGATGGTCTCGCCGTGCTGCACCCCATGGCCGATGACGCGGCAGCCGCAATGAGGGCAGACCGGCGCAAGCGCGGCGATGGCGCATTCGAATGAGTTCGAACACGAGCGCGCGACCGCCCATGGTGACCTCGAAGCTCTGGTCATAGTTGTTGCCGCATTGCGCGCATTTGCCCATGGCGATGTCCTCCGGCTGATCCTACCGGGAGCATAACGCAAGAGGTCACTGCAGGGTCCACGCATCGCGGCGAAGGAGCGGGGGGACGAAATCCCTAATGCGCGGCCTCCCAGTTGTCGCCGGCACGGGCGTCAACCTTGAGCGGCACCTTCAGTTTCAGCACTGGCTCCGGCGCTTTCTCCATCACCTCTTGCGCCACCTCCATGGTCTTGTCGACCTCCTCCTCCGGCGCCTCGAACACGAGCTCGTCGTGCACCTGGAGCAGCATGCGCGCGTTGAGGCCGGCCGCGGCGAGCGCCGGCACCATACGAATCATGGCGCGGCGGATGATGTCTGCGGCCGAGCCCTGGATCGGCGCGTTGATGGCGGCGCGCTCGAAGTTCCCGCGCAGTGACGGGTTCTTGGTGTTGATTTCCGGGTAATGCACCTTCCGCCCGAACAGCGTCTTCACATAGCCCTGTCGCCGCGCCTCGGCCTTGGTCGCCTCCATGTAATCGCGTATGCCGGGGAAGCGCTCGAAATAAGTGTTGATGTAGGCGGCGGCCTCGCCCCGCGGGATGCCGAGCTGGGCGGCGAGCCCAACGGCGGAGATGCCGTAGACGATGCCGAAATTGATCGCCTTGGCGCGGCGGCGGATAGCCGGGTCCATGCCCTCGATCGGCACGCCGAACATCTCGCTTGCGGTCATGGCGTGAATATCGAGCCCGTCGGCGAAGGCCTGACGAAGCGTCGGCGTGTCGGCCATATGCGCGAGCACGCGAAGCTCAATCTGGCTGTAGTCGGCCGAGATCAGCCGCTTGCCCTCGTCGGGCACGAATGCCTTGCGGATGGCGCGGCCTTCGGACGTGCGCACCGGGATGTTCTGCAAATTCGGCTCGAGCGACGAGAGCCGGCCCGTGGTGGTGGCAGCGAGGGCATAGGAGGTGTGCACGCGCCCAGTCTCGGGGTGGATATAGGTGGGCAATGCGTCGGTATAGGTGCTCTTTAGCTTTGCGAGCAGGCGCCAATCGAGGACTTTCCGCGGCAGCTCGTGGCCCTCTGCCGCAAGCTCCTCGAGCGCGCTGGCATCCGTACTCCACGCCCCGGTCTTGGTGCGCCGTCCGCCCAGCAGGCTCATCTTGTCGAAGAGGATCTCGCCGAGCTGCTTCGGCGAGCCGATATTGAAATCCTCGCCGGCAAGCTCCCTGATCTCGTCTTCGAGCCTGGCGAGGCTCTGAGCGAAGCTTCCCGAAAGCCCGGCGAGCGCTGACCGCTCGACTTTAATGCCGGTCTGCTCCATCAGCGCCAGCACCGGCGCGATCGGCCGCTCCAAAGTCTCGTAGACCGTATCGACATGCTCGGCGATCAACCTCGGCTTCAGCACGAGCCAAAGGCGCAAGCCGATATCGGCCTCCTCGCCAGCAAATTCCGTGGCGCGGGCAACAGGCACGCGCTCGAAGGTCACCGCACCGCGGCCGGTGCCCATGATCTCCTTCTGCGTGAGGCAGGTATAGGACAGGAGCGAGCCGGCGAGCTGCTCGGGCAGATGCTCGGCGCGGCCGGCGTCGAGGGCATAGGACATGAGGCAGGGATCGTCGAAGCCGGTCAGGGCGATGCCGTAACGCGCGAGCACCACCATGTCGAACTTGGCGTTCTGCACGATTTTGAGCACGCATTCGTCTTCCAGCAGAGGCTTGAGCAGATCGAGCGCCTCGCGGGTCTTCATCTGCGTGACATCGCCCTCGCCGCCGAGGTCGAGCCCGTCGCTAACCCGATGGCCAAGCGGGATATAGACGGCGGTTCCTGGACGGAGCGAAAGCGCGATGCCGACGAGCTCGCCTTGCATCGGGTCAGACGATGTTACCTTGGCACTGACGGCGATATGACCCAGATCGCGCGCCGCGTCGAGCAGCGCGGCAAGCCGCTCCGGATGGACTACCGTCTCGTATTTGCTGCGGTCGAAGGGAAGAGCGGAGAGCATGGCAGCACGCTCTTCGGCGAGATGCAAAGGCGAGCCTTCCTTCGCCGGATAAACCGGCTCGGTCCGCTCGGCGACGAACCCTCCGCTCGGCCTGCGGCGAAGCGGATGATCGTAGTCGCTCTTCTTCTTGCGCTGCGTCGCGGGCGCTGGCGCCGCGCCGGCTGGAGCCTCGACGCCGAGACCGTCTGCGATACGGCGAAGCAAGGTGCTAAATTCGAGCCTACGCATGAAGCTCAGAAGCGTCTCTGCGTCTGGCTGGCGCACCAGCGTTTCGGCGAGCGGCACGTCGAGCGGCACATTCGTATCGAGGATTACTAGCGTGCGCGATAGCCGCGCCTGATCGGCAAAAGTGATCAGGCTTTCGCGCCGCTTCGGCTGGGTGATTTCGGAGGCGCGGGCAAGCAGCGTGTCGAGATCGCCGTATTTGTTGATGAGCAGCGCCGCGGTCTTAACCCCGATGCCGGGAACGCCGGGAACGTTGTCGGTTGAATCGCCGATCAGCGCCTGGACTTCGATGACCTTCGCTGGCGGCACGCCGAAGCGCTCGGTTACCTCTTCCTCGCCGATCACCTTGTTCTTCATGGTGTCGTACATGCGCACGCCCGGGCGCACGAGCTGCATCAGATCCTTGTCGGAGGAGACGATGGTCACGTCGGCGCCGGCTTCCAGCGCCTCGCGGGCGTAGGTGGCGATAAGATCGTCGGCCTCGTAGCTCCTCTGCTCGAGGCAAGCGACGTTGAAGGCCTTCACCGCGTCGCGGATCAGCGGAAATTGCGGGACGAGGTCCTCAGGCATGTCCGGGCGATGTGCTTTGTAATCGGCATAGAGATCGTTGCGAAACGTGTGCTCGGAAAGGTCGAAGATCACCGCGAAATGGGTTGGCGGCGACAGCTCGCCGGTCTCGCGCAACAGCTTCCACAGCATGGCGCAGAAGCCGTGCACGGCGCCGACCGGGAGCCCGTCGGAGGGCCGGGTGAGGGGCGGCAGCGCGTGATAGGCGCGGAAGATGTATCCCGAGCCGTCGATCAGATAGACGTGGTCGCCCTTGGCCACCGGCCTGCCGGCAGCCTCGGTTTTCGTGTCAGCCATTGTCATGATGGGGGAAAATATAGGGATTGGCGGGGCTCCCGTCAGCACCGCCTTGCCGCCTCTCCCCAGGCCTTAGTGCGTGCGTTCGAGCTCGTGGCTGCGCTCGGCGCTGCCGGTGGCAAAGACCATGTCGGGTCCGCCGAATGTCTTCTCGATGTAATCCTTGAAGTAGGTCTCCATGTACGGGAAGGCGCGTGCCAGTCGCGTGAAGTCGCGCTGAGAGATCCACAAGACCACGGAATCCTCAAGCGCCACCACAAGGCCGGTGCGGAGCGAAGATTTGACAAGCACGCGCTCGCCGAAATGGTCGCCAGGCCCGAACACATTCTCGAAATGCTCGCCGGTCTCGGGATTGTCGATGGTGAGCTTGAGCGAGCCTTTGACCACCGTATAAAAGCCGTCGATCAGCATGCCGGGCTCCAAAACCTTGTCGCCCTTGCGGTAGTGGATATAGCGCGTGCCCGGCATCGAGGATTGTACCAGCACGATGTTCGGCGGCACGAACGCGTTCAGGATCCAGTTCACCAGCACCCGTACCTTGGTCGCGAATCCCGGCAGGAAGGACAGGTAGAAGCCGCGCCACAGCAGCCAGGCAAGAAAGCCGGATAGCTTGATGCCGTACACCTCGGCCACGGCCTTGCTCATGCCGAGCGAGGCAAGGGAACCTTTCGACGTGTAGGCGAACGGCTTGAGCTCCTCGCCTTTCGCCTTGGCAATGAGATTCTGCGCGAGCTGGCGCCCTTCGCGCACGGCGAACTGCGCCGTTTGCGGAGCGTAATGCAGCGGATCCTCGGCAGGCTGCTCGACCAGCGGGATGAGCGCCGCATCGCCCACCGCCCAGATGCCGTCACGCCCCGATACGCGCATGAAGCGGTCGGTCTTGGCGCGTCCCCACTGCATGTCGAGGTCGAGCGACGCGACGAGCGGATTTGGACCGTTGCCGATGGTGGCGACGATGGTGCGCGTCGGGATGAGGCTGCCATCGCCCAGCTCGACCGCGGTCGAAGTCGCCGACTTGGTGCCGACGCCGGTCTTGACGTCAATGCCGTGCATCCTCAGTCGCTTGGTCGCATACTCGGCGAGGTCGGCCGGGAAGGTGGGCAGGATGCGGTCGGCATACTCGATGAGATAGACCTTGATCTCCTCGTGCTTGATGTTCGGATAATATTTCAGCGCGCGGTGGATCAGATCGTTGACCTCGGCGACGGTCTCCACGCCGGTGAACCCGGCACCCACCACAACGAAGGTGAGCAGCTCGCGCTTCAGCTCCGGCTCCGTGGCCACGTCCGCCATTTCCAGGCAGCTGATGACGTGGGTGCGCAAGCGGTGCGCATCGGAGAGGTTCTTCATGGTGAGCGCGTGCTCGGGGAGCCCCGGGAAGCGATTGAGGTCGACGCTCATGCCGAGCGCGATGACGAGCTCGTCATAGGGAAGGTCGACGGGGACGCGGCGGAAGCCCTGCACGACGGTCACCGTCTTCTTGTCGAAGTCGATGCCCATGACGTCGGCTTGGCGGATCTGAATGCCGCGCAGCAAGAGCCGCAGCGGCGCCACCGCGTCGGAGGAGTGGATCGTGGCAGCGGCGACTTCAGGCAGCAACGGCTGGAAGACGAAGTAGTTATTGTTGTTGATCAGCTCGATGTCGAACTCGTCGCGGCCGCGGCGCGCAAGCTCCTTGGCGGCGAATACACCGCCAAAGCCACCGCCAATCACGAGAATTTTCTTTTTTTCCATAGGAAGCGACCCCTGCCGTTATGGCATTTAATGGCATACCTACGCCGATAGAAGGCCCCGTCAAGTCGCGCTTTGGCGCATGGCCCTAGACGGATAGCTCCGCTCGCGTGTGGCGGGCTCGCTGCATCCCAAGGCTCCCGCGTTGCTTATTGGCCTGGCTTTGACTACCTTCCGCTGAGCAGGCACCCGTAGCTCAGCTGGATAGAGCGTTGCCCTCCGAAGGCAGAGGTCACAGGTTCGAATCCTGTCGGGTGCGCCAATTTTTGCAGCATGATCGGTTAGCGTCTGTCTGTAAGGGGAGTGTGGCGTATGTCTGCGTTGTTAGCGCTAATTTCGATTGCGATGATTGGCTATTTATATGGTTGCAAGACCGACGATGGTTAGTCGAGACGAGCTGGACGTCGAAGGCGCGCAGATCGCGCAGTTAAGCGGCGATGTGCGCCACTCTATTCGGCGGCATCCTTAACGGCCGCTTGCTCCTCGACCTTCGCCAGTTCCACGACCTGCTTGAGGCCGCCGCCATTGCGGTTGGAAATCTTAATGTCACCGCCCGCGCGCTGCACGATCTCGCGCGCGATGGTGAGGCCTAAGCCAGCGCCGGCGATGTTCTGCCGCCGACCAGGATCGACGCGGAAGAAGGGCTCGAAAACCCGGTACAGCAGCTCCGGTGGAATGCCCGGGCCCTCATCCTCGATGATCACCTGTGCCACGGCGCCATCGGCGCCATCCGCGTCTGCGACACTGACGGCCGCCTGCCGGCCATGGGTCGCGGCATTTATCATAAGATTGCGCAGCGCACGGCTGAGCGCGAGCTTTCCGGCTCGCACGCTGACCGTTTGCGTACCCGTCACCGTGACATCCAAGTTCTGATCCTTGAGCTCGCCGGCAATACCGGTAACCAGTGTGTCGAGCCGCAAGGTCTCTGGCGAGGTTTTGCCCGATTCCTCGCGAACGAGGAGAATGGCGCTGTCGGCGATACGCTCGAGCTCATCGAGATCGGTGAGCCAGAGTCTCCGCTCCTCCTCATCCTCCACGAACTCGGCGCGCAGGCGCATGCGCGTGATCGGCGTACGGAGATCGTGGCCGGCGGCGGCGAGCAGCCGCATGCGGCTCTCAATGGCGCTGCGGAGCCGCGAGGAGAGGGAATTGAGCGCTCGCGCTGTCGCCCGCACTTCGGCCGGGCCTTTCTCCGGCAAGAGCGGAAGGATGGCGTCGGGTCCGACCAATTCGACGGCGTTCTCAAGGAGCATGAGCGGCTGCACCATGCGATGAGCGGCGAAGATGGCGATCGCCGATACCCCGACAGTGATCAGCGCAAGCCATTTAAGCAGCCCGTACCAGGGTTTCCGCTGCGGCGGCAGGTCGGCGATCGGCAGCAACAGCCAACCTTTGCCGGCGATGGGGATCGACACCACGAGCGGCGCATTCCAGTCCTTGCGAGATATGGTGACTGGAAGGTCGACGCCCCGCTCGGCAAGCTCGGTCCTAAGCCTCGCCGTGGCATTTTCGCGCAAGTCCCCGCCCGAAGGCTCGCGCACGAGGGTGAGCGCACTCGTATCCTGCTTTGCCACGCGCAGGAACATCTCGACCTGATCCGCCAAGGGCTCGGTGGTGCGCTGTGGCGGCGGCGGTGCGAGCATGGCGATCATCACCCAGGTCAAGATTCCGACCACCGACACGATCGCCACGACGAGCAGCAGAGCGATCTTGGCGCGGAGCGTGTTCATGTCTCGTTGTCCTGAAGGTCAACGCGGGCGGCTAATTGGTAGCCGCCGTTGCGCACGGTCTTGAACAGTGGCGAGGCGGCGCGGTCGCCGAGCTTGCGGCGGAGCCGGCTGATCAGCACGTCGATCGAGCGGTCGAACACATCGCCCATGCGCCCGCGCGTGAGATCGAGCAGTTGATCGCGTGACAGGACCCGTCCCGGCCGGTCAAGAAAGGTCTTGAGCAGATCGAACTCGGCGCCGGTCAACACGACGTCAGTGCCTTGCGAATCGATCACGCGCCTTGTCTGCGGATCGGCGGTAAAGCCTGCAAAGCGGTAGGTCTTTTCGTCGGCGGCTTGCGGGGCGGCTTCGCCATGCCGCCGCAGCACGGCCTTGATGCGGGCGATCAGCTCGCGCGGATTGAACGGCTTGCCGAGATAGTCGTCGGCGCCGATCTCGAGCCCGATGATGCGGTCGACATCCTCTTTCAGCGCGGTGAGCAGGATGATGGGTACGTTCGAGCGCTGCGCCCGCAAGTCGCGGCAAAGATCGAGGCCTGAGCCGTCGGGCAGCATCACGTCGAGCACGATGAGATCGACCTGATGTGTGGCGAGGCGCTCGTGCAGCTCATGGCAGCCCGCGGCGAGCGACACCGTGTAACCCTGGCTCTCGATGTAACGGGCGAGAAGCTTGCGGATCTCTGGATCGTCGTCGGTGACAAGGATTCGCTGGGATGCGGACATCGTGGTTTCGCCCCGAGGAGAAGGATCAGCCGCGTTCTAGCGCCGCCACGTGGCTGCAACGAGGCCAATTTTGTGACGAAACCAGGCCATTCGGCTCCTCAGCAATGTTTCGACACAAATCGGTTCGCGCGGGCAACGCTTGGACATGTCGCGACCAAGCGTGGTCACGATCCTGGTCTAGCGTCGCGGCCATCAAACGTTGAGGTGACCCATGACCGATCTACCGCGATTTGCCCGCGTCCTCGCCTTCGCCAGCGTGCATATGCTGACGCCTGCCTGGGGCCAAGCGCAGGAAGCGCCGATGGCCCGCATCAATTTGGCCGAAGCGCAGCCGGCGGCAGCAGCGCTCGCCGAGGCAGACCTGATAAGGACGAATGTGGCGATGACCGAGATCGCCAAGGCAGAGATGAAACACGGCGATCGGCTGATGGCCGAAGCCGCTCCTCCGGCCCCGCCGCATGCTGGTCTCCCAGACAGATGCGATGCATCCCGGCCGGGACGCGGACCGAAATTTCATGCCGGCGAGGGCCCGCCGAGGCAGAGTTTCGGTCCGGGTCGTCTCGCCATGAAGCTGAATGCGGCTGAGACAGAGATCGGCATCCGCGCCAATCAGCTCGATGCCTGGCGCGATTTCACCGACGCGCTGATAGCGACAATGACTCCGTCGTGGCGCCAATCGCCGCCCGACAATGACGGCAAGAGCGAGCCCTTCGCGCGCGCCGAGCGTCTTGCCAACAACGCCATCGAGCGCGGCCGGCACGCTGAAGACCTTGCCAAGGCGATCGAAGCTCTGAAGAGCAAACTGACGCCGGAGCAGCTCGCCAAGGTTGCCGAGATCGAAGCGCGGCTCGGCGAGCGCCATGGCGGACCGCGGTTTGGGCCGCATCACGGTCCCGGTCCAAAGGGCGATGACGGGCCCGACGGCCCTGGCGACGATACCCCGCCTCCGGCAAAACCGGAGTAAAAGTGAAGGGGCGGTGCTGCAACCGGTGCACCCGCCCCTTCGACTTGACAGCGTAACTTTACGCGCTGCGGCTGCTCACGGCGTGATAGATCCACAGCACCAACACGGCGCCGATGACCGCCACCAGCATGCTCCAGATATTGAACCCGGTCACCCCGGTCGAGCCCAGCATATCGAAGAGATAACCGCCGACCACGGCACCGACGATGCCGAGCACGATATCCATGAGAATGCCCTGACCGGTGCCGACATAGATCTTGCTCGCGATAAAGCCCGCGATCAGGCCCAAAACAATCCAGGCTAGAATCGACATTTCCACTTCCCTCCCTGCTGTGAAGTCACGATTCCGATCGCGGCCGCTTCAAGGCTTTAGCCCCACAGCCGCTCCAACTCGCGTTGCGTCGGCAGGCGGCCGTCCGGCGTCATCCGATCGACCACATTCGGCAGTACCTTCGCCAATTCGGTAATTACCTCGTCGCGCGACAGGCCGGTCCGCCGCGACAACTGATCGACGACGTCCGAACCGAGCGCGTCCGACACTTGCCGCGAGGTGATGTCCTTGTTCTTGCCGCGGTTCACCCAGCTGTCGATGGTGTCGCCGAGGCCCTTTTGTTGGAATTGCTTCATGAGACCGCCAAGCCCATCGAGAATGTCGCCGGGGGCGGCGTCGGCCGGGACTGCCTGCGGGATGCGCGGCGCCGGATGAGGTTCGGCGGATGCGGTCTGGTCGACGCCCTTCTTGCCGAAATAGCGCGAGGCGAAAAGCGCTAGAAGCGCGATGATCAGGGGTTTCGCGACATTGCCGCCGGGAAGGGCGGAGCTGCCATCAGAGCCAAAGATGTTGTTAGCTGCCATGCTGACCTCCTCAAGAACAAGTACGCCCCATCCCCAAAACGCAAACCTACCACGTCGGGTTCATTGCGACCAATCCCGGCTTCGCCGCACTCCGCGCCTCGACCCGCAAGCAAACCGCCACGATTTCGGCGCTTGCCGCTTGATTGGCCGAGCCGGCGACCCGTAAAAGGGGCGACATGACACTTTCCGTTACCGACAGGCCGATTTCGCTCGCCCCCGAATGGGCGCCGCAAAAGGCGATGTGGACCGCCTGGCCGGCCAATCCCGCCGCCTGGTACGGCGATCTAGAGGCGCCGCGGCGGGACGTTGCCGCCATGGTGCGCGCGCTTTCGGACGGAAACCGCGTGCGGCTGTTGGTCAATGGCGCCGAGGCTGAGGCCTCCGCTCGTGCCGCGCTCGGCGGTGCCGCAGACTTCGTTCCGGCGCGCTACGGCGATATCTGGCTCCGCGACACTGGCCCTATCTTCGCCCAGAGAGGCGATGGCTTGGTCGCTCTCAGGTTCAAGACCAACAGCTGGGGCGGCAAGTTCGATCTGCCCGACGACGCGACGGTCGGCGATGACATCGCCCGCTTCGCTGGTTGGCCTATTCTGAGCTTCGAATTTGTTTTGGAGGGCGGCGCCGTCGATCATGACGGCGAGGGCACCATGCTTGCCACCCGCCAAACCCTCCTCAACGCCAATCGCAACGGGTGGTCCAAGGCCGAAGCTGAAGCAGCACTTCACCGGGCCTTCGGCGCCAAGACGGTGATCTGGATCGATGAAGGCCTCAAGAACGATCACACCGACGGCCATATCGACAATGTCGCGCGCTTCGTAGGGCCTGCCCGCGTTGTCTGCCAGTCGCCTGCCGGCGCCGACGACCCCAACGCCGAGACCTTGGAGGGGATCGCCCGCGCGCTCGAAGGGGCGACCGACGCGAAAGGCAGGAAGATCGAGGCGATCCGCATTCCCGGCGTCGGTCTCTATCGCAACGCGCTTGGCGGGATATCGCCCGCCTCGTATCTCAATTTCGTCATCGCCAATGGCGTGGTGGTGATGCCGCTCTATGGAACGCCGACCGGGGCCGCCGCGCTCGATGCTCTGCAAGCGGTGTTTCCGGACCGCGGGGTTGTGGGCGTGCTGTCGCGCGGATTGCTCGGCGCGGGCGATGCCGGCGGCGGCTCGTTCCACTGCATCACGCAACAGGAGCCCGCGTGATGGCGAGCCGCACGATCACCGTCGCCGCCATCCAGTCGTCGTTCGGTCAAGACATGGCGGCCAACGTCGCCAGGATCGAAGGCTTTGTCCGCGAGGCTGCCAAGCGCGGTGCGCAGGTCGTGCTGCCGCCGGAGCTGTTCCAGAGCATCTATTTCCCGACGCTGCAGGACCCGAAATGGTTCGAGGTGGCGAAGCCTGCGAGCGAGCATCCCTCCGTGCGCGCGCTCCAGAGGCTCGCCAAGGAATTGAAGCTCGTCATTCCCATCTCCTTCTTCGAGAAGGACGGCCCGCGTTACTACAACAGCGTGGCGATTGCCGATGCTGACGGCGAGATCTTAGGCGTCTACCGCAAGAGCCATATCCCCGACGGCCCTGGCTATCAGGAGAAATATTACTTCCGCCCCGGCGACACCGGCTTCCAGGCGTGGAAGACCAAGGTCGGTACGATCGGCGTCGGCATCTGCTGGGATCAATGGTACCCGGAGGCCGCGCGCGCCATGATGCTGAAGGGTGCCGAGATTCTGCTCTACCCCACGGCCATCGGCTCCGAGCCCTACGATCTGTCTCTAGACACGCATGCGCGGTGGCAACGCGCGATGCAGGGCCATGCCGTATCGAATGCCGTGCCCGTGCTCGCCGCGAACCGCATCGGCGTTGAGCAAAACGACGGTGCGACGCAGAGCTATTACGGCCACTCCTTCATTGCCGACCATACCGGCCAAGTGGTGGCAGGATTCGGCGACAAGCAAGAGGGTGTGCTCATGCATAGCTTCGATCTCGCCGAGATCGAGCGTTACCGCGCCGAGTGGGGCTTCTTCCGCGACCGCCGCACCGACCTCTACGCCAAAAGCATCCTTTAATAGGAGTTTTCTCGCCTACGGTCGCTTGCCGCCGCAGATGGCAGCCCTGGCCGCCGTTTATGGCGCGGTGTTCGGCCTGCTTCCCATCGGCTGGATCATCCTCAACGTCATTTTTCTCTACCAGCTTGCCAAGGACTCAGGCGAGTTTCAGGTCTTGCAGCGTTCGATCAGCAGGACCGCCTGCAGCTTCTCTTCATCCCGGGATCGGTCACATGGAGAACTTAGACCTTGTGCGGCTGCGAGGGGAGGGTGTGCGACATCGGCGCAGCGACACGTCTCGGCGCGGAGTGGGCCGTAGGCGTAAGGCTACTTCAAAGCTGCGGCGGCCTTCAGAACCTCTTCGGCGTGGCCAGGGACTTTCACCTTGCGCCAGATGCCGCGGATCACGCCTTTCTCGTCGATGAGGAACGTGGAGCGGTCGATACCCATGTACTTCCGCCCATACATGCTCTTCTCAACCCAGGTGCCGTACGCCTCGCACACCTTGCCGTCTTCATCGGAGGCTAGCGGGAAGGGGAGCTTGTATTTCGTCTTGAATTTTTCGTGGCTTGCCACCGAGTCGCGCGAGATGCCGACGATCGCTGCCTTCATCTTGGAGAAGTCCGGAAGATTGTCGCGAAAGGCGCAGGCCTCTGCCGTGCAGCCCGAGGTGTCGTCCTTTGGATAGAAATAGAGCACGATTTTCTTTCCCTTGAGGTCTTTCAGCGCGACCTTGCCGCCGCCATCGGCAGGCAGGGTGAAACTCGGCGCCTTGTCGCCAACCTCGAGCCTCATGCGTTCCCTCCTAAGGTCCGCTTGGTCATCCTGATATGAGGGATAGTGTTCTCGTCGAAGGGCTCGCCTTCGGCGGCGTAGCCATGCCTCTTGTAGAACTCCTCCACGCCGACGCGGGCGTTGAGAATGATCATGCCATAGCCGCCGCGCCGCGCCCAAGCCTCGGCAAAGGCGAGCAGCCGCGATCCAACGCCTTCGCGCTGGCGCGCTTTCGCCACCGCCATCTGCTTCAGCTGGAGCGTGTGCGGTCCTAAGGTCTTGAAGGACACCGACCCGACGACGGTCCCATTGGTGAGGGCGCGGAAATGTCGCCTCAGGGCATCCTCGGCCAAATTATCTTGACTAAGGGTGAGCCCGAGTGGCTTGCGGACATCGTCTCGCGGAGCTTTACAGCCTGGGCATAGAGGTCGGAGCCGTAGGGCGCTTCGGCTAGTGCGATGTCATGAACCTCGGTCACTCGCGCCCCTCGTCCGCAACCACCGTCAACAGGCCCCGCGCCTCGGTGCCTTGCCTGACGGTCTCCATGGATGGCTGTCCCCTCAAGGCTGCGCTGCCAGGCGCTCGGCCATGGCCCAGATGGCGGCAATCTGCGGCGCGTCCTTGCCGAGATAGTCGATATCGCTATAGCCCCACCAGTCCCAACAGCCATGCGGATTGACCACGCTCCCCGCAATCTGCGGAAAAAGGATCACGAGCCGGTTCGTGTCGGCATAGCGGGCAAAGCCGCTCTCCTTGATAAACGCGTCGCCAACGCTCTCACGCGCCTGCTCGCAGCCGTGTAGCGCAATATGCAGCCGGCAGCCTGGAGTGATCTCGCAAGCCGCGGGAACATAGGCGACGCCCTCGGCGCCAAGCCCGTGGCAACCCCGTCAGCGAAGGAGGATTGGTCGAAAATGATGAATTACCGGTCGGGCTTGGGGACGGATCGGCGAGGGGAGCGCCGTAGATCCATTCTAGGATCGCCTTCGCCTGGTCGTAATCGCAGTCGCTAACGTAAGGCTCTCGGAGAGACCGCACGCCGTGCCCTCCGTCTCTGTCATAAAAGCGTGGCCGCCCTCCTTCTCCACCAGCGTCACGCTCCTCTCTGGCATGCCCGCCGCAGTGTAGAAACGCTTGGCAGCTTCGACCACTTGGCGCTGAACGGTTTGATCCGCATCGCCGGAGAAGAGATAGACCTTGTCGTCGGCAAGGCCCGAGAGGTCGTCGATCT
>CAWHAX010000007.1:0-62500 GCA_963827365.1 uncultured Alphaproteobacteria bacterium
CGCCGTCAGGTCAAACTTGACGGTTTACGCCCAAACCCGGGAGTGGCTCACCACGTTATGCAGTATCGTTGGTTACTCTCGGGTCGCATGGGTCTTGGCACGCCCGTATCTTTCGCCGTATATTGCCATTAGAATACGGGTGGGGTGAATTGATGCGAAGATTTCATCTGGCATGTGCAGCCGGGATCATGATGTTGGTGTTTGTCGGATTAGCCCAGCAAGCGCCGAGTGGAAAACCTTACCAAGTTTCAAAGACAGTCAAAATCGGTGGCGCGGGCACCTTTGACACCGTCCTCGCGGACACCGTTGGACGTCGGCTATACATTCCGAGAAAGGGCCCTGGCCGAATCACAGTGTTCAACCTGGATACCCTTGAGCCGGTCGGCGAAATTCCCGACGCCGCCGCCAACGGGGCTGTGGTCGATCCCAAATCCGGGCACGGATTCGCCAGCAGCAAACCCGTGGTGATGTGGGACACTAAGACACTTAAGACGATCAAGACCATTGAGGTGCAGGGCGGCCCGGACGCCATTCTGTTCGATCCCTTCAACGAACGGGTGTACATTTTCAGTCATACCGCGCCGCATGCGACTGCGATCAATGCGGTGGACGGCTCCGTGGTGGGCACCGTCGACCTGGGAGGAATGCCCGAGCAGGCGGTCACCGATGGCAAGGGGCGCGTCTATGTCGATATCAGGGACACGAACAAAGTCGCAGTGATAGACGCGAAGACTCTCTCTGTAGCGGCGCAATACGATCTCGCAGGTAAAGGAGGCAGGTGCTCCGGGCTGGCCATTGACGTAAAAAACGAAATTCTCTTCGCTGCCTGCCGCGAACCGCAAACGATGGTGATGCTCAAAGCTGGTGACGGAAAAATCATTGACGCACTGCCTATTGGTGCAGGTGTGGATTCCGCCATCTTCAATCCGCGCACGATGGAAACCTATAGCGCGCAGGTCGACGGCACGCTGACAATCGTAAAAGAAGAGAGTCCCACCAGCTTTAAGGTGGAGCAGACCGTGCAAACCAAGGAAAGCGCCAAACAGATGGCATGGGACAGTAAAACAGGCCGGATCCTGTTGATCGCCGCGGAATATGGTCCGCCCGCCGCACCGCCAAAGGCGGGAGCCCCGGCAGCCCGCGGCCCGATGGTGCCGGATTCGTTCTCAATTCTCGTGGTTACCAAGTAAAATACCGCGAAGCGTGTTTTGCTTTGAATTTGAGAGCCTACTTCGATCAACCAAATGGATTCGGATGTACTGGCACGGCGCTCCCCGTTAACTGGATCGTCACCCGGCGTCCAGCCGAGGCGGGGTTGGATTCCCTTTCAAAGCGCAACCGTCGAGGTTTGCAGGATAGGTACGGCAAAATGATGAATGGCAAATACGGCGGTCATCTCCCATCGGTCGCATCGAGCCTGGTCTTCAACTCCCGATATGGTTCGTCTCCGAACGGTCCCTCGTGGGTCCACAGAATCTGCCCTTTCCCGTCCAGCAAAACAACCACGGGCAGGTTATCCTGTTTCGATCCCACGGCACGCTTCCAGGCTTTCTCGTCTTTCGTCAGGATAAGGCTCCGCTCCAGGAGCGGCTGAGGAGTCCCCTTGCGCATACTGCTGCGGATCATCCCCCGAACCAACCCTGGAGCTCCCTCCAGGTTCGCGATCGACCAGGCGTTGATCCCGTCTTGACTGAGTCGGGTCATCCAGACCTTGGTGCGATCACCGGCCTCCTTGCTAAAACCAAACACGCACACAGCCGCTTTCCCGGCAAGTGCAGTGGGGAATACGATTTTCTGGTCGGCGAGGGTCTCCGCCGGGGTTACGGGGAGGTTATCCGATGCAGCGAGACAACAACCCGCAACAAGCAACAAAGTGATGCTTCTCATCCGAATTTCACCTCCACACCACCCTTTATTCCGACGTATCTTAGATTCCAAGTGTTTCTGGAAACCCGCCACTCTGAGACCGCGTCGAGTCTACTTGCCGCCATGATCATCGTTAGGGGGGCTCTACCTTGCCATTCCAGGAAGCTGTTGGGGTCCCTGGCCTCGAGTATCAAGACCACGTAAATCCGCAGTGGGTGCGGCTGCTGGACGCGCTGCAGATGAATGTCCGCTACCTGCGATGCACCGGGGCAGACTTATACGCAGAAGACGGGCGGCGCGTCCTCGATTTTCTCTCAGGCTACTGCGTCCACAATGCGGGCCACAACCATCCCGCGATTGTCTCGGCGCTGCACCAGGAATTGGATCGCCGCGGCCCCGCCATGCTGCAAAGCCACGTTTCCGAGCTCGCTGGAAAACTGGCGGAAAGGCTGTGCCGCCTGGCGGGCGGCCGTCTCAGCAAAGTCTATTTCTGCAGCTCCGGCAGTGAAGGCATCGAAGCGGCCATCAAATTCGCGCGAGCGCATACCGGTCGCGCGGGGCTCGTCTCCGCCAGTGGAGCCTTCCACGGGCTGACCTGCGGCGCATTGTCACTTATGGACGACCCGTTTTGGCGCGACGGGTTCGGGCCGTTGTTGCCGCATACCGAATCGGTTCCTTTTGGAGACGTGACTGCGCTCGAAATGAAGCTCCAGACACGAAAAGTAGCGGCTTTTGTCGTTGAGCCTGTACAGGCCGAAGCGGGAATCCGCATACCTCCGGCCGGATATCTGGAAGCGGCCCAAGCGCTCTGCCGCAAGTACGGAACCTTGTTCGTGCTGGACGAGGTGCAGACCGGGATGTTCCGCACTGGGCGCTTCCTCGCCGCGCATCATTGCAATCTGGACCCAGATGTCGTCGTCCTCGCCAAGGCTCTGAGTGGAGGGCTGGTTCCCTGCGGCGCCGTTCTGACTTCCAACCGCGTTTACGACTCGGTGTATGACTCGCTGAAACGCGCGATTGTGCACACGTCCACGTTCAGCGAAAACAATCTGGCAATGCGAGCGGGACTCGCGACGCTGGACGTTATGGAGGAAGAACGGCTGGGAGAGCGCGCATGCTCTGTGGGTGCTTATTTGCGTGAACGCCTCCATGACACGCTCTCCGGGTACGAGATGGTCGAGCAGGTTCGCGGGATGGGGATGCTGAATGGGATCGTATTCCGGGCGCCGCGCAAGCTCGCGCTGCGGGTTCCCTTCGAGACCTTCCTGAAAATTCATCCCGCGATGTTCGGGCAACTGTCGGTGATGCGGCTGTTTGGAGATCATAGGATACTGACGCAGATCTGCGGCAACAACTTCATGGTCCTCAAGGCCGCTCCGCCGTTGATTATCGAAGAGCGGCAGGCGGATGAATTCGTGCGCGCTGTGGCCAACGTGGTGGATTTAATGCATACCTCGGCATCGTTCTGGACAGAGGCTCTGGGCTTGGCTCGCCGTGTGGCGAATATCTAGCGTTTCTGATTCGTTCTATGAGACGAATTCTTCTTTGCTTCCTTATTTGTGGTCTGCCGGTATCCGCCTCGGAGAGTACGATCGAGCTCGATCCCGCGCGCACCACGGTCTCCTTCACGCTATCGGACGTGCTCCATACCATCCACGGCAGCTTCAAACTGAAGCGAGGAGCTTTGAGGTTCGATCCCGCCACGGGCAGAGCTTCGGGAGAGATTGTGGTTGATGTCGCCAGCGGGGATTCGGGCAGTTCCGCCCGTGATAAGCGGATGCACAAGGAAATCCTTGAAAGCGCGCGCTACCCGGAAGCGGTGTTCACCCCGGACCATGTCGGCGGGCAACTGGCGCCGACCGGCGAGTCGCAACTGGACGTACGCGGCGCCTTTCAGATCCACGGCACAAGCCACGACATGACGATTCACTTCCGCGCGGAAGTTAGTTCGAATGAGGTAGTCACCTCGACTACTTTCGCGATTCCTTATGTACAGTGGGGCATGAAGAATCCGAGCAACTTTCTTCTGAAAGTGAGCGATAGAGTCGATTTTACCGTGCAGGCAACCGGCGTCGTGCACTAAATCTTCTCGTTTTGTATTTTTGGAATAAGAACAGATGTTCTCCTTCAGATCCGACTCATCAAGAACCTCTTCGATCTAGCTACCTGAGCCCGCGGTACGAGCATTTCCCTCGTCCAATTCTGTCAGCCATTCAAAGTTGCAACACATCCAGTCAAAGTAAGTCGTGGGATGGGCCGTCCAGTTCGCATCTCTCCTCCTCCTTATAGAAGAAACGCAAACTCCCAGCTACTTATTACGCTGACTTCAGAGACAGGACACTAGAAAGATATGGGTACGTGAACCTCAATGCGGTATCCCAACGTTTTTCTGTAGAGGGCACCACCTTTAATACGTGCTAACTCGCGTGAACCGCAGAATGTGCGGCAAGGCTGACTTGCGCTACGGCCAAGCTGCGAAGCATCGAACGTTTTTTCTGATGATGGGCTTTCATGCTATGGAGAATGTGATCGAGGAATCGGACGGCGTCCACTATGTGCTCGCCTTTGTTGAGCATGACGCATTCTGCACGGACGCCCATGGCCGCATCGGTAACTTCTGCGCGCGACGGCATGCCTGTCTTAGCAAGCGTTTCGAGCACCTGCGTCGCCCAGATCACGGGAATGTGGGCGGCTTCTCTCAGCCATAGGATCTCCTCCTGGACTTCGGCGAGACGCTCGAATCCGACTTCAATGGCAAGATCGCCCCGTGCCACCATGATCCCGACCGGGTGATGCCGCAGGGCGGCAAGCATGGTTAGTGGCAGCCGGTCGAAGCCCTGCCTGCTTTCGATCTTGAGAATGACTCCCATGTCGCTTTTGCCGCGAGCTGCCAGCTCCCGTCGCAATTCCAACACATCCTCGGGGCGACGCGCGAAGGAGAGGCCGACTATGTCCGCGTGTTCGACGATAAAATCGAGGTCGGCCCGATCTTTCTCGGTCATCGCTCCGATACCAAGATCAGTTTCCGGGAGATTGATTCCTTTCCCTGAACCGAGCTTTGCCCCGCCCGCAGCAGTACGCGTAATCTCGACCAGCATATGATCGGGATGTACTTCGCGGATGCGGCCTTCGATCTTGCCATCGTCGAAGAAAATCGGCTGGCCTGCCCGCGCTGTCGAAAAGACTTTCCGGAAGGTGCAGGTGATGTTCGGGAGATTGCGATGGAGCGTATGGGGCTCCTTGTCCTCCTTAGTCAAAACCAATACATCGCGAGGGTGAAGGCGAATGGGTTCCTCTACGAAGGGAAGACTGCGGACGCGCTGCGCTTCGGCGCAGAAGGGCCTGTAGCTATTTCGCTGCCGCCTCGCCGGAGCGACAATTCGGCGCGACTGAGGACATAGGCGCCTTGCTCGCAGGTACAGATACGGGCGTGATCGACTTTGTCGATCACTGTCAAATCCCGTTTTTTCCCGCCGCTGTCTGCGACGCGGACAGTATCGCCGGCGCGAGACAACCGTAGCACCGTTTCGGGAACAGGAAGTACGGCATCGACCGCGGTGAAGGAACCCGGGTCCGCGTGCCTGCCCGCCAACGCGATGCGCGCAGGACTAATGGCGGCGCCTCGCGTGTCTCTTTCAACCCGCCACCGCACTACATGATGCCCGCGGTGAATCGGACCAGTGCGCAGCTTGGGACCGGCCAGATCCATGAGCACATTGCAATGTTTGCCAGATTCCCGGTTAGCGCGCTGCATGTGGGCAATTGTGCTTTCCCACTCGCTCTCCGAACCATGGGCGCATTCACGCGCATGACGTCCATCCCCGCTTCGACCAGAGCTTTAACCAGGTCGTAGGGCTGCGCGGCTTCAGGAGGCATGGTTACCATGACTCGAACGGCGCGTCCCTTGGGAACCGGTCCCAGGAGATGGTCGGCCTGCTGAGCAAGGATGGCTGGACCAGTGTTGAAGTCGACATATGGGGGGAGCGGTAATGGATCGGCTGACTGTTCTCCGGCAAGCGATTCGAGAATGGCGATGACCGCGTCAAGTCCCGCCAGCGTGCTGGACTCGCTGCGTCCAAGTGAAGACAGCCCTAGAGCGGCAAGCCTGGATTGCAGATCGCGCAGATCATGCTTGCGCAGCGCAAGATAGTGCAGCAAGTTCTGCACGCTGCGCTTAGACTGCGGGCAAGCCTCGGCGATGGAAGCTCCAAACTCTTGCTCCATGGCGATGCAGGACGCGCGAAGTTCTTTGAGTTCGGCGAGAAGGCTACGGATTTGCGGCGAGGTATATGAAACAGGCATGCCTCAACGAGTGCACCTCGCGGGCCTTGTTACAAAACGCACATGAGGTTGCGACGCAGTTATTCGGGAAGGCCTTGCGGGAACGCGACGGTTCAGCCTAATGTGAGCTGCGCCTCTTCGCGCAACAATTCGCGTCTCTTCACTCAGGAAGCCAGCTTGCTCCGGCGGCGCTTTCCGCAGTCCGACGGCTAACTCCAGGACTTCTGCGGATTTACGTATTTGAATCGATACGGCGCTTGACGTGCCCAGTAGAGTTGCGTGTGAAGGAGGCCAAAATGCCACGAGGAAATAGAACTTATCTCATCTGCGCAGCGCTTGCATTTGCTGTGCCCGGAATGACGACTTTACGAGGCGCCGACCTCAAGCCGCTTCCCGCCACTGTCATGGAGAAGGTGACGCCCACCGAAGTGCGGGCAGGCGACCTGATTAACGTACAGGGCGAAACGCTGGACGCAGCCCACTTAAAGGCCGTGTTTCTAACCAACCGAGAAGAGCAAGTGGAAGTCGGAATTATAGCCCAGGGAGCGAACTACCTCCGCTTTAAGATGCCGGACATCGCACCGGGCAAATGGCACATCGCCATCAAGCTGGTCCGTGAAGATATGTTTCTGGAGGAGCCGGTCTTCGTCATCGTGTTACCAGCTAAAGGTTAGTCAGTTTTCCTCGCAGCAAAAGCTTCAATTCTGAAGCTTACAGAAAAAACGGGCCGCCCCTCACCAACCGGGCCGCCCGTTTTTTTATTATCCAGCTAGACGGCACGGACACCACACTAGATCCACTTCTTTCCCAGCAACCAGACCTTGATCATTTGTGTAAGGCTCTCCGGCAACAGTTTCGATCCCGTAAACCCTCCATAAGCGAAAACGCGGTGCGTCTTCTGCCACTCCGAGACGTCGCCTAAGCACGCAGTTCGCTATAACTTGGCCAGTGACGCCCGCTGCTGAATCATAAGGCTGGATAAGCAAGTGGCTTGCTCTGCAGATGGTTGGCGGATTGCTCAGTACAAGGTAAAGGCGGTGCCGCCATGAAGATTCGTCCATCGGGACCTTTTCGGAGCATTCTCTTCCCATCTGACTTTTCTCTCGCGAGCGAAGTGGTCGCAGAACACGCTGCTGGAATCGCCAAGACCATCGGAACCAAGGTTTGGCTCGTGAACGTGGTGCCCTGGCTGGAAGATTGGCGGGGATCCTCGGAAAGCTACTTCGGCCCTTTCAGTGATAGCGCGAGGTTGATACTGGAGCCGGAGCGGGAACGCACTATATGCGAGCGCATGAAGATGCTCCAGGAGCTCCAGCAGCGAAAATTCGGCGCCGTCGAAAGTGAATGCGTAGTGAGAACCGGGGGAGTCGCCGATGCCCTGGTCGAATTCGCCGCGGAAAAGGATGTCGGTATGATTATGATGCCAACTCGCGCCGCAAGTCCGGGGCGGCGGTTCCTAATCGGCTCTACCACCGCGAAGGTGCTCTATGACGCCCGTTGTGCTGTCTGGACGAGCCCGCACCCTCGTGAGCTGGGACCTTTTCACCCTTATCGCAACATCGTCCTGGCCATGGATTATAAGAATATCAGCACCGATCTACTGGCGCGCGCCGCGGAGGTAGCGGACAGGTTCGGTGCCAACTTGAGCGTTTTCACTGCGATTCCCGGTTACGGCGCTCCCGGCCATGAAGCGATGCAGAAGGTAAGACAGAATATCGAATCCGCACTAAGGAACCAAATCGCTCAGGCGAAATTGAAAGCATCGATTCGCGTGCTGGAGGGTGAGCCGGCGGAAGTGATCGGAGAAGTGGCCGGGGAGATCGAAGACGCCGATCTGCTGGTTACTGGCAGGGGGCATTTGAGCGACGCTCAGGGCCACCTGCACTCCCACAATTTCGAGATCATTTGGAACGCACCCTGCCCTGTGGTCACCCTCTGACAAACAGAAACTGGGGAAGAGAAAAGGCCCCGCCTGTGAGGAGCGGGGCTTAGTGCGCCTTATTGGCGGACGACACCTGCCAGAAAAGATCGCGCCGCCACGATGGTCCTCCTGCGATACACCGCTGCGGCGACCAGTCCGGCGCCGCACAGCCAGACGGGGCTCGGCTCCGGCAACAGAGACACCCCGACGGGCACCTGCCTTTGACCCGATGGGTCTAGTGCAGAAAAGGCAACCTGGAGATAGACCTCACCGGCACCCGATACATGTAGCCCTCCCCCAGCTTGAATGCCCATGTGGAGAGGTATCGCGCTTTGAAGAGGGAACAAAGCGGGTCCTCCGTTGTAGCAGTGATTCAACATCCCAGCGGAGTCAGGATTATCATTCGCACTCATGGCGCTGCATTGAATTGTGGCGAATCCGCCCGCACTCGAAGTAAATCCGAGGGCGCCTGCGAACATTGTGACGTTAGCGATTCCGAGGGATCCAGCAGGGACACCCGAAAGATCCAGGAGAATAGTTTCATCCAGCGTGAAGAGCCCTGACCGTTCAGCGAAACCGTTAAGGTCGACTGTCAAAAGATTTCCTACTGCGGTCTCAGTGGCACTGTAGCCGCACATACCTACAGAGGAGCAGGTCGCGATAACACCCCCCATGGCATACAAGGGAGCAAGTAAAAGCAGGACAAGTAATTGACGCATGGTTACCTCCAGAACACAAGTGACTGATTTGAGAACGCATTGATTTGCGCCGTTGTTTCATCCGACGGGACGAAAATTCCATTTGCGATAGATGCATACGGCCAGCAGGCCTGCGCCACATAGCCAGATGGGGATTGGCTCGGGCATCAGAGACACCCCTACGGGCCGGATTTGAGAGCCCACGGGATCTAGTGCAAAGAAGGCGGCCTGGAAATAAACCTCGCCGGAACCCGACCCAGCGCTAATTTGCATGTTGATTGGTATCGCACTTTGGAGATGGAAGAATGTGGGGCCACCGTTGTAGCAGTGATTCACCACTGGTGGGGCGTCAGGATTCGGATTCATGCTCGTGGCAGCACAGGCAATGTCCGGAAAGGCTATGCCTGGTCCTCCGAACGCGCCCATACTCTGAGTAAATCCATCGGCGCCCGCAAAAAATGTGAGGTCAGCGATTCCGAGCTCTCCCATGGTTGATCCAGGAGGAAGACCGGAAAGATCCAGGAGTACGACCTCGTTAAGCGTGGCCCCTCCAGCGTGTTCGGCGACGGCGTTAAAGTCGATTGTCAGAAGATTTCCCACCGCCGTCTCAGTGGCGGAGAAGCTGCAAAATCCCCCACCAGGGCCGCAGCTCCCTATGACACCCGCGATTGCATATATGGGAGCAAGTAAGATCACAAAAAGTGAGCCGCGCATCGTTACCTCCGTCGCAGATGGCTAGAGCAACCAACTGGCCAAACGCTTCATGGCGCCGCGTCGGGACTACTGCTGTAGAACACCGCCGCAGCGGTGAGTTAAATGGCGCAGCGCCATGCTCTCTGCGTGGAGAGGCCCAGAATTCTGATACGGATTGGGTCGGGAGATATCAAAACGGTCTTGCAGTGTGGTCGCAGAAATGCATCCGTACGATGCGAGGTGAGACATGCTGCCCTTTCGAAGAATCGTTTTCCCGGTTGACTACTCTCACCCTTGCGCCGAGATTGTTCCCTATGTAAAGGACGCAATTCACCATTTCGGCGCTGATTTAACTTTGCTTCACGCCTACGTACTGAACAACCTGGCCGACAGCGAGCTTCTGGCAGCGGAACATGGATGGCCGCAACGAGTCAAGACATTCGAAGAGGATCGCCTGAAAAAGTTTGCCGCCGAAATGTTCCCTGACCAACATGTCGAATTGAGAGTAAAGGAAGGGGAGCCGGGGACGGTAATCCGGGAGTTCGTGACCCACGAAGGAACGGATCTGGTGATGATGCCGACACGCGGGCAGGGACCCATACGAAGGTTTCTTCTCGGATCGGTTACAGCGAAGGTGCTTCATGACGTCAGCGCCGCCGTTTGGACCGGTGTCGGAACTGTGTTTAAGGCGCGACGGTCTTATCAGTCGATACTATGTGCGCTTGACGACACCGAAGAGGCCGAAAGCGTATTAAAGGCCGCCGCCAGCTGGGCGTGCTCCTATCACGCCCAGCTATTTCTGTTGCATGCGGTACCGGTGCCGCCCATGGCGTTGGAAATCGATTACGGCCTCTACCGGAAGGACCTGATAGACGCTGCTGACATAAAGTTTCGCGAGACGAAGGCGAGACTAGACATCAATGCGCCGCACACAATCACTTCTACGATGATGCTGGACGCCATTCGGGAAGAAGCTCTCAGGCGAAAGGCGGATCTCCTGGTTGTCGGACGCGGGGAAGTCCAAGGAGCGATCGCGAGAATCTGGTCTAACCTCTATCCGATCGTCCGCGAGTCCACCTGCCCCGTCCTTAGCATTTGAAGCAATGCTTTGTTATCAGTAGGCCCCCCTGTCCGGTGATGCAAGATTTCAAGACGCTGTGCTAGATCCATTTCTTTCGCAGCAGCCAGACCTTGATCATTTGCGTAAGGCTCACGTAGCCGAGCAGCGTCAGCATCAGGATCGGCCAGTACATCCCGGCAGGTGCGTGAGGCCCAGCGAAGGCGCCAGAGGGGAATACGGCAACCACATTCCGAAGGCCATGATGGACAATGTTGTGACCGTCAGCGGCCAACTCGCCCGGCTCTGGAGGAAAGGGATCTTGTTGGTGCGAATGACGTGGATGATGAGCGTCTGCGTCAGCAGCGACTCGACGAACCAGCCGGTCTGAAATACCGGCGACGCGCGCGATGGGTCCCAGCAGTTGAAGACGTAGAGCATGATGAAGAACGTCGTGTAGTCGAAGATCGAGCTGAACGGGCCGATGAACAGGATGAACCGCGTGATCTCCTCGATGTTCCAGGGCCGCGGCCGCGCGATTTGTTCGTCGTCCACGGCGTCGGTCGGGATCGGCACCTGCGAGAAGTCGTAGAGCAGGTTGTTGGTCAGAATCTGAATCGGGGCCATCGGCAGGAACGGCAGGAAGACGCTCGCCCCCAGCACGCTGAACATGTTGCCGAAGTTGGAGCTCGCCCCCATGCGGATGTACTTGAGGATGTTGGCGAAGACCTTGCGGCCTTCGATCACGCCCTCTTCCAGCACCAGCAGGTCCTTCTCCAGCAGGATGAGTCGGCCGACTCCTTGGCGATGTCCACGGCCGTGTCCACGGAGATGCCGACGTCGGCGGCGCGCAGGGCGGGCGCATCGTTGATGCCGTCGCCCATGAAGCCGACGACGTGTCCGCTTGCTCTGCAGAGCGCGGATGATCCGCTGCTTGTGGGCGGGCGAGACGCGGGCGAACAGCGTGGTCTTCTCCGCCGCCTCGGCCAGTTCGGCGTCGGACATCTTCTCGACGTCGGCGCCGAGCAGCATGGGGTCGGCCGGCGAGGCCCGACTTCCTTGCAGATCTTGCGGCTGACCAGGTCGTTGTCGCCGGTGAGGACCTTGACCGCGACGCCGTGCTTGTGCAGGGCCTCGATGGCGCGTGCCGCGGTGTCCTTGGGCGGGTCGAGGAACGCGACGTAGCCGTTCAGGATCAGGTCGCACTCGTCGTCCTTCGAGTAGGCGTCGCTTGCCGCCGACAGCTCCTTGGTGGCGATGGCCAGAACCCGGAAGCCGTCGGTGCTGAGGCTCGTCGTACTCCTCCTTCAGCTCGACGATCAGGTCGGGTCCATCGGCGACAGCTTGCCGTCCAGCTCGAAGTGCGAGCACTGGTGGAAGACCTCTTCCGGAGCTCCCTTGGTGATGAGGATTGCTTTGCCTTCGGGTCGTCGACCACGACCGACATCATGCGCCGCGTGAAGTCGAAGGGATCTCGTCCACCTTGGTGTACTTCGTCGACCGTCGGCGTGCGCGTGCAACTCGGTGCTGTCCAGGATCGCGCGGTCGAGCACGTTCTTGAGCCCGGTCTGGAAGTGGCTGATTGAGGTACGCCAGCGCAGCAGCACTTCGTCTTCTCCCGCCCACGACGTCGCAGTGCCGCTCGAGGATGACCCGATCCATCGTGAGCGTGCCGGTCTTGTCGGTGCACAGCACGTCCATCCCGCCGAGGTTCTGGATCGCGTTGAGCCGCTTGACGATCACCTTCTTGCGGCACATCGCGACCGCGCCCTTGGACAGGCAGACCGACACGATCATCGGCAGCATCTCGGGCGTCAGGCCCACGGCCACGGCCATCGCGAAGAAGAAGGCGCCCTTCCAGTCGTCCTTGGTGAGGCCGTTGATGACGAAGACCAGGGGCACCATCACCGCCATGAAGCGGATCATCAGCCAGGTGAAGCGGTTGATGCCCTGGTCGAAGCTGGTCGGCGGCGGCTCCTCCGTGATCGAGCCGGCCATGCCGCCGAGATAGGTCTTGGACCCCGGTGGCCACCACGACTGCCGTCGCCGAGCCGCTCTCGACGCTGGTGCCCAGGAAGCAGATGTTGTTGAGTTCGGTCGGCGAGCTCGCATCGTTGGTCTCGGGGTCGTCGAACTTCTCGACCGGGAGCGACTCGCCGGTGAGGCTGCCCTGGCTGACGAACAGATCTTTGGAGGAGAGCACCGCACGTCGCCGGGAATCATGTCGCCCGCGGCCAGCTGGACGACGTCGCCGGGCACCAGGTCGCGCAGCGGCATCTCCCTCGCCTCGCCGTCCCGCATGACGGTGGCGGTCACATGGATCATGGCCTTGAGCTTCGCGGCCGCGGCGTCCGCCTGGGCCTCCTGAACGAAGCGGAGCCCGACGCTCAGCACCACCATCACCACCATCACAGTTCCGGCGCGCGCATCGCCGGTAGCAAACGAGACCGCCGAGAGAATCGCCAGCAGGATCACCAGCGGGTTGCGGATGATTTTCAGCAGGCGGACGGGCCAGCCTTGCCGCCGCTCTTGCGCCACTTCATTCGGACCCGTTGTTCGCGCCCGCTCTCGGCCTCCGTTTGCGTCAGCCCGCCGCAGCCGTCCGCAAAGATTGGAGCAACTCTTCGCCGTCCTTCCGGGCGGCATCGAGGACTGCGGGTGAAACACGAATGTTCTGGTTCTTCGCCTTCGTCTGAACCGCCGGTTCGTCCGGCGCGCGGTGGCCCCGCGATACTAACCCCTGTCTTTCCGGTTTCGGCCAAAGCCTCCGCCGTGCTATCTGCATCGGGCTGTTGTCATCGTTCCTATCGTAGCTCAGCAACAGGGCGAAGGTAGGCTTTTCAGAGACCCGCATCCCTGAGAATCTTCGTTGGCAGCGGCCACGCGAAGCGCATTTAAGCACGGCGGCAACGTCGATAAGTTCTTGCGTTATCGCGCCGGCAACCGGCGGCAAATATCCCCCGGCCGCTATCACCATACCGACCATACTTAACCCCATGCCGCCCACGGCGCTCTGAAGAGCGATTTTCCGCATGCGACGGCCAATATGTATTAATTCGTCCACTTTGCCCAAGGAAGTTTCCAGGACGACAGCATCCGGCGGCTTCAGCGGTAATGTCGCTGTTCTGGCCAAATGCGATGCCCACGGTGGCCGCCTGCATCGCGGGGGCGTCATTAACACCATCCCCGAGGAATAGCGTGGGTGCGCTTTTTGCTTCCCGCTAACGATGGCGACTTTTTCCTCGGGGCTCTTGCCAAACAGCGCCTCGGTGATCCCCACCTCGGCCCGCCAGGTAGCGCACTTCCGTTTCGCGATCTCCAGAAACGACATCACTCGACTAACCTGATGCTTGGCGCCAAGTGGCTAATAAAAACGTTGCTCTCTTTACGCGGTGTATCGTGGAAACGAAACGTCGCACCATAATCGCCATCCAGAGTCAGGATGCATTCCATTCCCGTGGCAGCTGCCGGAAGTTGTGAATCGCAGCAGCATCCGTCTGGGCACTTTTTTCCGGCCGGTAATCTGAACAATGTACGGTCCAATCATTCCGCTCAAGTCCCTCCCGGGCTTCTCGCTGATTTCAATACCGCGGCTAGTTCGATTTTCTCTCGCCGCGCCGCCTCCAGAACACTCCCGCTAGAGGATGCTTCGAGTATTGTTCAGACTGGCCGCCATCTTTAGGACGCGTTCACGATCGACGTCGGTTGCGCATAGAGTATCTGTCAGAGCGGGCCTGCCGTAAGTAAGCGTTCCTGTTTTATCGAAAATAACCGTCCTACACGAGGTGATCCTTTCAAGCATGGCGGGGTTTTTGATAATGATTGCCGCGGCTGGCGGCGACTGAGATGGCGCCGATGATCGCAACCGGGATCGCAAGTAATAGAGGACATGGAGTAGCAATCACCAATACCGCCAGAAAACGTATCGAATCGTGCCCGATTATCCAACCAAGCACCGCAACAGTCAGTCCAAGCAGCGTATACCACGCCCCGAGACGGTCAGCGATCCGTCGTAACCGCGGACGGTTGGTTTCAGCTTCTTGCATCACCCGCATGATCTTGGCATAGCGCGAATCGATCGGCAGCCTCGTTACCGAAATCGTTAGAGCGTTCTCTCCATTGACGGCTCCCGAGAGAACCTCCGCGCCCGGCACCTTTGCGATTAGAAATGGCTCGCCGGTCAGATAGGACTCGTCCATAGTGCCGCGGCCTTCGAAACCGCGCCATCCACAGGGCAATTCTCATGTGGGAAGACAACCAGCCTGTCGGAAATGTTGACTTCGTCAAGACTGATATCGATCATCTGCAGGTCCGTCAGTTTGTGAGCGATCCTCGGCATCCGCTTTGCCAGTGCCGCCAGAACGGCGGAGGCTCGCCTCGTCGCGTAGTGCTCTAGCGCCGTTCCACCGGAGAGCATGAGAACGACAATTGACCCGGCCAAATATTCTCCAAGAGCGGCGGAGGCGGCGATCGACAAGCCGGCGAGAAGGTCGGAGCCGAACTCACGCCGGACCATCCTTCGAAGAAGGTCGAACAGTAGGGGCGCTCCTCCGATGAACAGAATCACGATAAGAGGCACATTGTAGTGCGGCGCTGAAGCATGCAATCCAAATCTGGCAATCAAATGGGCGACAATTCCCAGCATTGCCAGCACCGCGATGCAGGTTTCCTTAGACCATTTCTCGTTGCTGAGTTGCTTTCCATCGGCATGTTTCCGTGCTGGTCCCGGCGACGAGACTGGACGTGGCGCGGCGTTTTGCGCATAGCCGATGTCTACATCGTTCATATAAACTCTGCTACTTTATCTGCATCCCTTCAATGAACCGCGCCAGGTTGTCCACGCGTACGCGGCCCAGATCCTGATCCGCCGTGACTTGAGAAAACACCGGCCCCCACAGCGGCATTTCCCGCGCTCCGTGCCCGGATGGAATATCTTCTCCCAAGATGATCCGTTCCATTCGCATCCGCGGAAACGTGCCACCGTTGCGCATCGCAATGCGAGTCAGGTCGGCTACAGAAACCTTAAGTGATTTCGCCATAGGACCATTGCCACGGCCATCGGTCCCGTGGCACACGGCACAGTACGCCTTGTAGAGAGCCGGTCCTCGAATGGATGCTATCAAGTGAGTTGTTTCAGTAGGCTGAGCTTTCTGATTCTGTGCTAAAGCAGAAATGCCGGCCCACGCCAGTCCGCCTATGAGAACGCCGAAAGCAATCTTTCTTTTCATGTTGACTCCCTTACTTGGATGCCGAGCATTGTCCTTCAATTGGCTTGGATCTTCTCCAGATACTTCGCGAGATTGTAGATCCGGATTCGTCCGAGGTCCTGATCCCAGATGCCTTGCGAAAAGATTGGTCCCCACAAAGGCATCTCGGACGTGCCGTGTGCCACGACCTCTGCTTCGCCTGAGATGATCTTCTGGACTCGTTCCAGAGAGAACCTTCCTCCGTTGCGCATCCAGATGTGGGTCAAATCGGGCGGCGGAGTCCTGAGCACCTTCGCCATGGGTCCGCTACCCTTACCGTCGGCGCCATGGCACACGGCGCAGTACGTTCCGAACAGCGCCTGTCCTTCGACCGAATCGAACTCCTTCCCCTTTGGGAATTCGGGCCGCGGATTCTGCGCGCCGAGAACACACAGCAGTACCGCTCCGGGTAATACGAGCCTTGCAATTGTTTGGTTCACATCGAGCTCCTTCCCAGCCAGCCGCACTCTCAAAGAGCAGTTGAGGGACCACTTGTCTGTCTTCCATGTGGTGTTCGAATTGCACACGTGAGGAACAGAGGTGTGCTTATGAGCATGGTTCCTTATGTTGTGACGTGGTGCTTACTGGCGCTAGCTGTATTAGGCCTCGCACTCTACAGAAAGCTTGCTTCGCTGCGTGAAGACGACCTCATTCACATCGGACCGGGCGAAGAGAAGCTGATTCCAAAGCAGGTCGCGCTATTCCACAAGCTTGAAGTGGTCGACCGTTGGGGCAAGCTGCTTACCATCATCGTGGCAGCCAGCGGCCTGTTTCTCGCCGTTCTGTACCTTTATCGGGTCCTGGAACATGCCGGCTAAATGTGCGCGATAAAACCCAGGCGGGTGCTTTCACCCAGGCGTTAGAAATCAAAAGAAAGGATCGGGAATTATATGGGACAGATAGTTTCAGCAATGGCGACGGTACACGCGCCGCAACTTTTTACGCGTCCACCGGAAGAGGACCCCGCTCAGCTCGACGCGGGTATCGCAGCGATGCGCACGCTGGGAAAGAGGCTGGAAGACGCCAAACCGGATGCGGTGATCGTCTTTGGCAGCGATCACATGGAGACATTTTTCCTCCAGTCCGTCCCCACGTTTTCCATTATCTCGGGCGACCGTGCGGAGACCAGGTTCGCCGGCAAGACTTGGGCGCCAGCCATTCACCAGGATCTCGCGGAAGCCATTCTGGAAGGGCTTGTCAGTCGCGACTTCGACATGACGTATTCGCAGGATGCCGTCCTGGGGCACTCTTTTGCGGCGCCGTTCGAGTGGATTCTGGGAGGTCGAAACATACCCGTTGTCCCGGTCTTTGTGAACACCTACCTGCCTCCGCTTCCGACTGCGCGCCGCTGCGCCGCCCTGGGCAAAGCGATTGCCGAGATCGTCGCGAAAAGGCCCGAGCGTATTGCGTTGATCGCGAGTGGCGGCATGTCGCACTATCCCGGCACGTCGCGATATTACAGGCCTGCCTACGATTTTGATCTGTGGTGCATCCGCGAGTTGGAAAACGGCCGCAACGACTCGTTCCTCAACCTCTCGCCGGAACAACTGGACGAAGTGGGCAACACAGAAATGTTGCCTTGGGCCGTCGTGTTGGGGGCGATTGGGGAGCAGCACATGGAACTGCTGTCCTATCAAGCGACCGCGCACCATGGTCACGCGGTCGTTCACTTCCACCCTGGCAAGAAGCCTGGTATGGTACTACCGTTCGAGCCCTATCAGTTTCACAACGAGCCATTTCATTTCTATAATCATCCCGCCATTTCGGCTTACAAGCTGAATAAGCTTCTCTACGATTCGCGGTCCAAGCCTCAATTGCGGCTCCGTATGCTTAAAGACGCCCAATCGGTAGGAGCCGAATATGGGCTTCGCACGGAAGAAATCGAGGTGCTGACAAGGGTCTGCGAGCTGAAGCACAACGGCACCGAACGGCCCGCTCTGGATGCCGATCCACTGGTGGCATTAGGGGCTCATCCGATTGGCGCCCTTATGGCAGTCCACGTTCTGCAAGCCGAGCAACGACGGCTGCGCCAGGATAGCAGTCATAGAGCCTTGGTCGCTCACTAGGCCCGAGGTGACTTAACAAGAAAGGAGCGCGGCTTGAATTCGGCAGGAGGTGCGCATATGTCCAATGTTCCTGTTCAAGAGATCACTGAAGGAAAGGGTATTCCGCCGGCTTGGGTGGACAAGCTATTAGAATTCACAGAGCAAGTTCGCCACAAGGCTTTCGAGCTGTTCGAGCAATCCGGGCGGCCGCATGGCCACGACGTCAACCACTGGCTGGAGGCGGAAAAGCAATTGCCTACCGCTCCCCGCTACGACGTTCTGGAAACGGCCGACGAGGTTGATGTCTGTGTCGCAGTTCCCGGTTTCGACGCCGAAGAGATCGGCGTTGTGGCACTGCCCGATTCCCTGCTGGTGAAAGCAACTTCCAAAATCGGCCTCGAGAGGCGCCAAGGCGAGCTGCTCTATTCCGAATTCGACGATCAAACACTCTTTCGGCGCATCCCGCTTCCTGCGGAGATTGATGTTACACGGGTCAGGGCCAACCTCGACAAGGGAATTTTACGTATCGCCGCTCCCAGGGCGGAGGAAGGGAAGAAAAGTTGCGGGGCAGCCTGCGGCGCTTGTCGCGCGATGAAAGGAGGCACGCGATGCTAGCAATCAAGAAGATTCTGTTCCCGGTAGACTTCTCTGAACAGTGTATTGGCGCCGCCCGCTATGTGGAAGCGCTCGCGGGACGATTCGAAGCGGAGATCATCCTGCTGCACGTCGTGACGGACGGAGAGCAGGTTCTGGCGCGAGAGCTGGCGCCCAGCCGGCAGGAACAATTGAACGCGTTCCAGGCCGATGAGCTGAAGCATTTCACCACGTACAGGCAATGCGTGACGGGGGACCCGGCGCTTCAGATTGTGGAAGCCGCCAGGTACTGGAAGCCCGATCTGGTGATGGTGCCCACGCATGGAATCGGATCTTTCCGGCGCCTGTTACTTGGCTCCGTCACTGCGAAAGTGTTGCATGATCTGGACTGCCCCGTTTGGACAGGTATCCACACGGAGAAGGCCCCACCCCTGGAGCGAATCACATGCGCCAAGGTGATGTGCGCCGTGGACCTTGGAGAGCGAAGCCGCACGGTGGTCGAATGGGCCGCCGGGCTTGCGCGCGAATACGACGCGCCATTGGGAATCGTGCACGCAATTCCGGCCGCGGAAGCCTCCTCCGCGGCGCGGCTCCTGGATCAAGAGTTCGTCGCAGACCTGACGGTGGCCGCACGCTGCCGGATAGCCGCACTACAAGGAACAGCGGGAACAAATGCAGAGGTCTTTGTCCTGGCCGGCGATACAGCCAGAGTAGTTCGGTGCGCAGCGAAGGAGTTTGGCGCCGATCTACTGGTCATCGGGCGGCACAGCCAGGCGGGCTTGGCCGGCCATTTGCGCCACAACGCTTACGGAATCCTCAAGGAATCGCCGTGCCCGGTGATCAGCATATAGCGGTGAATCTCCGCGATCAGTAGAGAACCGCGATTGTAAGGAGGGTGGCAAGAATCGTTCTCGTCTTTTGAGAATTTTCTTGCCTGATTATTTTGTCATGCCCAGGGCCTTCAAGACCGCAGGCGATACCTCTTCAACGGCAAGGAGCTGGTGACAGGCGCCGCAATCCTGGGTAATGGTCTTCTTTTCCAGAGTCGTATGGTTGTCGTCATGGCAGCGAAAACATCCTGTGGCATCCGTGTGACCCATGTTGTTGGCATATGTGCCCCAGGTGACTTTAAGGTCCGAAAACACATTGCGCTGATAAATGGCGATCAGCTCGCGTTCAGCGTTCTGAATGTCTGCCGATCGGGGTGTAACCAGAGCAGCGTACTTCTGCTGATAGAAGTCCGCAAGGCCTGAGGCGATCCTCTGCGCGGCCTCCTCGTCGCTCTGATATGCGCCTTTTAAAAGTTCAAGCCCGGTTTTCTTGATAAACGGCAAGTCGCCCGCGATCTTTCCTGCGGCGAGGCTCGCATCCAGCGCTCTTTCCGGCAACTCAAAATTATGACCGGCGCGATTGTGGCAATCGGCGCACTGCACTTCAAAAACCGGCAGGTTCTTGACCGATGCGGCCGTCGAGTCCTTGGCGAAATAGCTCCGCGTTTCCCACCCTCTTTGCTGTATTCAACCCACGGAATCGTCTCCCGTTTCTTGTCCTGAGCGGCGTACCGGATATGGACACCGGGTCCCAGATGTGCGCCGTGAATTCCTCCGGAAGTCGATCCACCAGCCTGCATCATCAACACCGTATCGGTGCGGGTATTTCCTTCATCATCCTTAAACTTGGGAATCACACGCAATTGCGAGCCTAGCGGCTTCTGGCGTGCATGGCAGTTCTCGCATGTCTCCGCTGACGATACCAATCTGTTGCTTTCCAGCGCCGATGCGATGGGCCGCGGATAGTTGTTCAGCACAACACCAATAAGCTGGCGCGTGCCCGCCATCTTCGCCTTCACCCAGCCTGTCGCACCCGGAGCGACATGGCAATCCGCGCAGCTCACGCTCTGATGCGGCGGCGCTAGGTGCGCGGTATATTCCGGCTTCATCACGTGGCAAGTCTGCCCGCAGAATCCGACCGTGTCCATGTGTTCCACGGCGCGATAGCTCAACTGGCTGCCGATCACCAGATTGGCGAAAGTCATTACGGCGAAGAAGAGTCCCGCGCGTCGCCACGCGCTGGACCGGGTCTCTTCGGAGGAGAACGCGCTCTGCAGCTGCTTGCGCCCGAGCGCGATCCCGATCGGAATCAGAATCAACCCCGTGAAGAAAACAACCGGAATCGCGACGGCTGTGAGTAGTCCAATATAAGGATTCTCAGGACGTCCCCTCAGACTTGAGGGCAACAGGAATAGCCATGAGAATCCCGCCAGAGTCACCAGTGTGACGCCGAGCATGCTGAGCCAATGACTGGTAAGTACGACCAGGACCGGGGGGCGCGACTGGCCACTCATCGTCCCTGCCTCTGCCCTGAATTCAGAAACGCGATCAAGTCGGCCATCTCTGTGCCGTCGAAGCGAGGCCACGGGATGTTTTTCGCGCGCATCATTTCCTGCATCTGCGGGCCGTGATGCCAGAGTGTCGCCACCATCGAACTTCCAGAAAAAAACCTGCCAGAGAAAGACGCGCCGCCTGGCGGCAGCTTTGGCGATCCGCTCGCCGCGTCCTCGTGACAGGTGGCGCAATGTTTCTGAGCGAAAACTCTCCGGCCCGCCGACGCATTGCCGGAATCCCGGAAAAACTCATCCGCCCACAAGTAGCTGGCCAGCTCGCGCATTTGATCCACCGTAAGGCTCGGTGGAGTGGACCCCATCTTCGAGGAATGGTTCCACATATCGACGGCGATATCGGTGAGGGTCTGCCCTTTCAGCCGCTCCGTCAGCGCGAGCTTCCCGTTGTGGCAACCCGCGCAGCCTTTGTTGGTAAACAGTTGCTCGCCCAACGGACCCGCGGTAATTTCGAGACGCGCCGCGGAGGACGCACGCCCGCCGGGAACGCTTCGGACATACAAAAGAATATCGGCCAACTCCTGGCTGTTTAGTTCGGGCCATGCAATCTTCCGTTTTGAAAACTCCTGGCGCATAGTCGCCGCGTGATTCCACATGGCCGTAAGCAAGGCCATCGGGCTACCGGCCGATTCCCATTCGACCACTGGTTTGGCCTCCGGAATGTTTGAGCGCGTGACACCATGGCAATCCGCGCAATGTTTTTCCGCAAAGGCGCGCTTGCCGCGTCCCGCGTCCGCTGGTCGTTCAAAAAAGCGGGCGCTATAAAAATACGCAAATAGATCCGCCGCGCCCTGCTCATTCACATTCGGCAAGGCAATCCCCTGCGCCCGCATGGACATCCACATCGTGGGCGCATGATTCCACATGGTGGAGGCAAGCGTCGAGGGGTTGAAATTCCGGTCCTCCAGCTTCCCCAAGTCCGTCGCATCCGAGCCGCCTTTTCCGTTGACGCTGTGGCACTGTACGCAGGCGAGCGTCGTGAACAGCTCCTGCCCGCGCTTCGAATCCGCCGGCAAGTGAGCCGCCTGCGCGCCCACAACGATGGTAAGACTCAATTCAAGAATCCGGCTTAGAGGTTGCGGGAAAATGGGGGCTGACTTCCTTTTCGCCCGGGTTAGTTGCGCCTCTTCCGTAGTCTTCGGAGGCGAAAAAGGCTGTCTGTCCTCAATTTTCATCGAGCTCTTCATCGTGTGAACCTCAATCCAGTTGTCACCAGGTGTGTGCGGAAGCCTTCGTATAAATAGAAAACCTCTCCATATCCGTAATAACGCCATTCTGAGACCCAGCTCACGTTCTTGGCAACCGGCACCACGGCTCTTGCGAGCGGTTGGTAGTAGTTGGTAGGGCGGCTCCCTGAGGAGAGGACGAAGGATCCCCCGGCAGTGATTTTGGGTTGTGCTTTCGGCGCCCAATGCAACGGCGGCAGCTTGAAGGTAAAGAGGCCGGTGGCAGTGTGGGAATTGTCCGTGTAAAGCGACATCTGCGGGCTCAGGTCCTGCGGCGCAAGATATCCAATGTCCGACCGCAGGTGAGAATGGCTGTAAGATCCCTGCATTTCCCAGTATTTTCCTCCGTGCGGGGCCCAGAACAGAGATAGGGATTCCTGATTCGCATTTGCGTTGAAGTTCACGCCGGGAGTCGGATTCTGGTTGTTGAGCAGGGTGAAGTCGACCGCGAGGTTCAAGGAGTTGGATACCTGATAACGGCCCTGCGAGCGGACTTTCTGATAGTTGTAGAGACTCGTCCGGAAGTATGCGCCGGTAGAGGTAGCCACCTCGGCATCGCTTGAGAGAGAAAGTTTTTTCGTGGGGTGGTAGATGACGCCTCCCAGGGCCACCTGCCGGTGCAGCTCGCCCTGTGAGACTGCGATGAGGCCTCCCGGCAGGATCGAGTTCGCATCGCCCCACACATAACGGTAGCCCCCGCGCAGGGCGAGCGTGCGGTTGACGTCAAACAGAATCTGAATCTCCTGCTGGTTGTAGTTGTTGACCAGGGAAGATGCAAGCACGGCGGCGATCTGGGTTTCAGGCGTGGTGTTGAGAACCTGGTTGGATGCAGCAGAGGAAGCGGTGTGCATCCGGTCGGTCAGCCAGGATTCGAGGATGCGGACGCGCTTAAGCGGGCGGATCTCGGCGCCAAAGCTTCCACTGGTGTGGGGCATCTTGGCCGCCGCGTTGATCAACGTTTGCTCGCTTGAATAAAACAGAATCTGGCTTTGCAGATACAGATTCCCGTTGGCCGAGTCCTGATACTGGACGTTCGCAATGGGCTTGCTGTACAGAAACTGCCCGTAAAGATCGAGCCACGAAACGGGGTTGGCGGTGAACAGGCCCTTGCTGTAGGCGCTGGACCCGCGGATTCCATAGGACGCCATCAGACTCGACAAGCTAAGGATCTGGCCGAACACCGGCGTGTTAACGTTGCCCGTGTTCTTCTGGCTGTCGAAGAGTTCCTGTTGGTTGGCGTAGGAGGTTCCCCCCTCTTCCAGCGTGACATGAAAGCGCCGCAGTTCGAACCGGACGCCGCCCCGATAAAGGGACGTTCCGTCGTATAGCGAGGTGGGAACCGGGTACTCATTTCCGTTGAAAACGAAGACCGTCGTACCCGTTCCCCGGCCGGAATCGCGTTCGAAACCGACGTAGGGGATGAACCAATTTCCCGGCAGAACGTCGAGGGAGATATTGGTCAAGTTCCGCCGCGTGTCGAAAGCCTGTTCGTTCAAAACGATGCCGCGGGCGAGCAGCGGATCGGCGTAGGAAGGCAAGTAATTGTAGTAGGCGATATCGCGATAATCGAAGCGCAGATCGTAGAAGCGCGCTTTCGATGCATCCGCGTGCAGCGTGCCGTAGGGATCGTCGCCCCAGTCATAGGCGCGGACGTTCACTCTATCGAAAAAGCGGCTCTTTGGATCGGTGATGGTAAATTCCGTGCCCAGCAGCTTCGGCCCGGAGCCGAGATTGACGATACTGCGGTACGCCGCCTCACTGCCGCCGATGCCTGTCTGCCAACGGTAGCCAAGGTCGATGGAGCCTGAGACAGAAAGCTCGGCCGAGGGCACGGGTGGGGCGGCGGGAGTCTCTGCCGGCGCGGGCGCGGCCGGAGCAGGGTTCTGAGCCTGCGCAAAGAACGCCGCGTTCATGAGAAGAAGGAACGGTCTCATTTGAGCAGGCTCCGGTCTACGTAACTACCGTGAATCTTCTGATGGCACACGGTGCAGTTCTGATAACGCGGCGAGTTCAAGTTGTGAAACGCAGGCGGAACGACGCCTATTGTGCTCGACTGCACAGTGGGTAGATTCGCGTGGCACTCCAGGCACACCAGCCGGACTTCCTGCCGGATCAGCATGCGCGGATTAACTGATCCATGCGGCTCATGGCAACCGTTACACCCCTCAAAGCGCACTGGAGCGTGTTCAAAAGTAAATGGCCCGCGTTTGTCGCCGTGGCATCCCACGCATCCCCGATCGTTAGCGGCAAACGATTGCGTCATTGCCTTGGAGTTACTGCCGTGCGGATTGTGGCAATCCACGCACGACATCGCGCCTTCGGGCAGCTTGTGATGAGACGGCTTCTGAAACGCCGCCCAAACATTGGTATGGCAGGCGGCACACTTCTCGTTGACCGCAGCCGGTGCTCGCGTAACCATTCCTTGGGGACCGTTCGCGTGCACAGGGTGGCATCCCACGCAGGAAACTTGGTCGCGCGCGTGGCTGGATTCCAGCCGGCCCACATGAGTCGGTTGATTCAAGTGGCAAGTCATGCAAACTTTGTCGGCTGCCACTGCAGTGATCTTCGCAGGATTGCGAATATCATCCGCCGAAAGCGACTCGGTGTGTTTCTGCGCAGGGCCATGGCAGGATTCGCAGGCCTTGTTCACCCAACCTCTTTTTTTGTCCGCATCCACAATATGATGAGGACTCTTCTGGAAAGCGTTGTAGATGTCTTCGTGGCAGGTTTGGCAGATTTGCGATCCTACGTAAGGTGCCGGCTACATCCTGTGCCGCCGCTCCTAGCCCGCACAGCAAGACACCTAGGAATAATGCATGGAGCCTTCCGATGTGGCGACTCGCTAGCATGCAAGGCGCCGCACTCAATACTGTGCATGCACTTGATCGACTGCTTCGAGCTGCGCCCGTTCCGTGGCACACCGTGCAACTCTCTCCAAATTATTGGTATTGCTGAGAGCGTGAGAGGCGGTGGCGATGTCCACATGGCAGCCAGTGCACGCGGAGGTGATCGGTTGGACAGGATTGAGAGGCCCTTGTGGGTCCATCACGGAATTCAAGCCCGCGGGCAGATTCAGCTGGCTGCTGTTCACGTGGCAATGAGCGCAATTGCGTGTGTCGCCAGCCGAACCAGTCGGACTCATAGCCGGATAGCGTACGTCGCTAAAGTCGTTGTGGCTCCCGCCAAACCCGACCACGACGTAGGGACGATTCGCCGGGAGGTTGTCTCCCGTGTGGATGCGGTGCACCAGCAGATTGAAGTTGATGCCCTGGGTGGGCAACGTTTTGTCGGACGTGACGGTTGCACCCGGTCACCGCGCACATCCGTGTTGGATGGATTATGGCACAGCACGCAGTACTCAGTCTGGTTCCGCAGACCTCCATGCAACGACAAAGCGGCGTGGCAGTTATTGCAGTTGCTGGTGGCAACCACTGCACGCCGTGGCGAGCCTTTCGAACCGTCTACGGCGAAGCTCATGACCTGATTCTTCGCTCCGTACTGGATGGTTTGCTGCTTGGTCGTGCCTGGAAGCACCGTCTCGTCCGCCGCGCTTCTACGCCGATCGAATAACTTCCCGTCGCCTTGGCCGGAATTGCGTGCATGAAGGTGTAGAGACAGGAGCCATCCGCACCGCAACTTCCCGATGTCAGTGCGCTTTCGGTGACATAGCCCGGCGTAGTCACGTCACTGCCGAAACTGGTGTAGCCGTAATCAGTCGTGGGGCCAGCCATGGTGAAGCTGATGGAGCCCAGCTTCGAAGGCGCCAGCGGATTTCCAGCTCCGTCTTGAATCGTATAGGCTACCACTGGCTTCGAGCCTGCGGTTCCATTCGAAACCTTGGTGATCTTCACCATAAGGCCCCCGAGGAGGGAGGATTCGGTGGGGATGACGTGCCCGCCTTTGATAGAAGCGTCGAAATCGAGTTCGCCCTGTGGGATGTGGCATGTGGAGCACAAGTTGTCGTCAAACTGAGGACCGCCCAAATGCTTGTCACCCGTTGCGAAATTGACATCGTCGTGGCAGGACCCGCAAGCCGCGCGGGTGGGTTTGGTCAAGTAAGCGGTTGCCTGCGCCGCCTTCGCACCCTGCTCATGGCAGGTTTCGCAACGCCGCACGTCCGCCGGGTAAACCACGGTGGAAAAATCGGAAACCGCGTTGTTGAATCCGATGATCTGGTACGGCGTGCCAGCCACCACGCTCGGCAAGCTTGATCCCGCGTGAATCTTGTGCACCATGACTTTGAAGTCCACAGTGTTGCCGGTATCTGGGTTCACCGTCTGAGGGGTGTGGCAAAGCACGCATAGCTCGACGCCCCGCCGCGAGCCTCCGTGGAAGGAGATCTGATCGTGGCAACTATTGCATCCAGAACTGTGCACCACGTCGCGCGTGACCGTGACGGCGCTTCCGTTGGGTACGAAATTGAACGTTGTGGAAGCGTAGTTCGTGCCCAGATTGAATACAGTAAGGTTGCGTGAAGCATAGGCGCCGATCGTGTGGGTCGCTGTCGCATCATAACCGTTCGGAGCCTTGGTACCGAATTTGTATTTGTATACTCCATCGGTTACGGCGGTGAACGTGCCACCCGAATCGGCCCCTGCCTGAATGGCGCTTTTGCCGTTTATGGTGCTGGTCTTGGTGCGAGTAGTATAGGCAGTGTACTGCTCCTGGCTCTTTGGAATGGTTGCCACGATAAAGCTTACTGACACTGCGCCAGGGGTCGTGATGCCAGCGCGATCCAGCGGCAGCCCCTGAGGGTCCGTCATGGATATCGTGGCGGTAACCGTGCCGTCCGCGGCGATCTGAGCGTCAGTGATCTTCAATACCAGGCCAGGACGAACGAACTGGACCGTGTTTGCGTCGGCGAAGAAGGCCTTTTCCCGGGGCGTATAGGGGGTACGCGTGGCGCTGCCCAGGGTCAAAGCGAGCACGGCTCCCACTGCTATCGCCCTCACCAGAGTTTTCCAATGAAGTTTTCTCGGTATCACAGTATCCTCGTTCATGAGCAAGCGTCATGGCCGGCCTCGGCACGTCTCAGGCACGTCTGAGGCCGGTCGAGAAATATTTTATTTCTCCTTAGTTTTCAGTTATTTGGCTAAAACGCTTGACGCATTCGCCATTCCAGAACTCTTCTTACGCTCAGCTTTCTGCGCCATTTGGCGCAGGATGGTCACTATTTCCAAGTGAGCCAGCACGGCCATTAGTCTCCGATTCTTCGACCGATTCTCGGGAGGAGCCGATCCCGAGACTTCCCCCTTTGAGAATCTGGGCGTTTCCCAACTCACCATGCGCCCTCGGCTTCGCGCTTTACCAATCCAAGTGCAATTCTGCGAATCAAGATAATGCCGGGCGAGAGAAAGGACCAATACGGCCTGAACTTTTGACGAGCATCCGGATCTGTGGCTACAACGCGTGTCTCCGTTCGGGCTACCGATTCAACGGCGCTGATGGGGTCCACTCGCAGAGTCCATGCGATTTTGACGTAACCCGGTTCCTGAAAGCTCACGAACTCCTCGGGCGCAAGCGATCGGAAAACCACATTAGACTGCCACGGTTGTGTAAACGCTCCCATCACCACCTCATGCCCGGGGACTTCGGCCAGTACACCCCAGCCAAGCGTTCTTAGCTGCGCAATTAGCGGACCTGACCAAGCCGGCCCCTTTGACCCGCCACCAAGAATCCATTCCCTCCCCTTGAAGAGCGCGCGGATGATCGCAGACCGATTGAGATCCAGGTTGACCGCCTCCAGGAATGTGAGTTCCGCCGGAGCCGCGACGCGTATACGGTGACGCTCAATAACCTCATACACCGGCATGAATCGGTCCAGAATCTCATCCGCGTCGTCATCCCGGCGCGTGGCAGCATTCCCATACCGATACCATGTGAAACCCGCATAGGTGATATAGGCCCCGAGGCCGAAGCCCGCACCCGCGGCCAACCATTTTAAGCACCGCGTGGCTTTCATATCTCCAGTACCCCGTGAACCACGCCACCGCCTTCATGCTCCAAATGAAATCCCAGCCCCCTGCACACCTCCAGCATCTGACGGTTTTCCGCGAGAATGTCTAGCGTCACTCGATTCAGCTTTTCGATCCGAGCAATCTCCAGAAGGCTGCGTGTCATTTCGGTCCCTAGGCCCAGGCCCTGATACTCATCGACGATCAACACCGCCAGCTCGGCCTCGTTCACCAAATGTGCTTTTCGCAAGCGGCCCACCGCAAGGACCTCGGGCTGTGGGCTTTCAGGATCGCGGCGCTCGGCCACTAATGCAATTTCACGGTCATAATCGGCAAAGCAAACCTTCACAAGCCGCTCGTGAGAGATTCGCTGGTCTAGGGACAGCAGGTGAAAATAGCGCTGGAAAATACTCTTCTCAGAAAGCTTCGCGTGGAAACGGACGATTTGGTCCTCGTCTTCAGGGCGAATGGGGCGAAGAGTTACTTCCGTTCCATTCTCCAGGCGCCAAGGCCGAACGTACTGGACCGGGTACGGACGAATCGCCGGGGCAGGAGGCTGGGGAACATCCTGCCCATGCACCACGACACGCGCATCCAGTGCGAGCAGTCGATCCGGGGAGGCCAGCAGCGGGTTGATGTCGATTTCCTTGATCCACGGCTGCTCGACGACCAGCTGGCTGAAGCGCACCAGGAGATCTGCCAGTGCTGCCAGATCGACCGGCTTGCGTCCGCGAACTCCTTTCAGAGCTTCAGGATGTTGGTCTGCTCCATCATGCGGAGCGCGAGAGTGGAATTCAGCGGCGGCAGCGCCAAGGCGCGGTCTTTAAAGACCTCGACCAGTTGCCCGCCGCTGCCAAACAGCATGACTGGACCGAATTGCGGATCGAGGCTGCTGCCGATGATCAACTCGTAGCCATCAAGCTTGACCATGGGCTGGACGGTGACACCTTGAAAGTGTTCGGCGCCAACCTTTTCGGCGACCGCCTGCCTGATGGCCTGGAACGCCGTCCTCACCGCAGCCGCATCGCGACAGATTCAACTGCACTCCTCCCACATCGGTCTTGTGCGTGATGGTTAGCGAGTACAGCTTGAGCACGATGGGATAGCCGATCTCCTCCGCAGCCTGGAGCGCTTCCGTCTTCCGTGATCGCGACCTGGGTCGTCTACCGTGGGAATGTCGTAGGCCTTCAGCAACTGCTTCGATTCAGACTCGGTCAGGATACGTGCGGCCCGACTGCGGGCTTGCGGATGATGTGCGCGGCTTTGCCGCTTTGCACCGACCGCGTCTGCGTGCTGCGGCAAGCTGCCGGCGTTTCGTACAGGCCTTTCAGGTTGTAGGCATAGCGCCACATGTAGTTGAAGGCACGTACCGCGCTGTCGGGAATTGGAAGGTGGGGATGCCGGCCTGGTTCAGAATCTGCTCACCGGCTGCCACTTCGGCGCCGCCCATCCAACTGGCCAGGACCGGCTTGCCGCAACCTTTGGCGTAGGGCTTGAGTTTCTCGGCGATCTGCGTCGGATTGGTCATGTCCTGCGGGGTGAGAACCACCAGCATGCCGTCAATGCTGGGATCTTTGGCGGCGATCTCCAGCGACTTTCGCGTAACGCTCAGGCTCGGCGTCGCCAAGAATATCGACCGGATTGTTGTGGCTCCACTGAGCGGGAAGGAATTCGTCGAACGCCTTGATCGTTTCGGGCGACAACTCAGCCAGTTCACCTCCGCCCGCCACCAGCGCGTCGGTGGCCAGCACACCGGGTCCGCCCGCATTGGTCAGGATGCAGAGCCGCTTGCCCCGTGGCCGTGGCTGCTTGGCCAGCACGTCAGACATGAAGAAAATGTCGGCGATGCTGTTCACGCGCAGGACGCCACTGCGGCGGAATGCCGCATCCAGCACTTCATCGCTGCCGGTGAGTGCGCCGGTGTGGGAGGCGGCGGCCTTCGCTGCCGCAGCGGTGCGTCCCGCCTTGATCACGATAACCGGCTTGGTGAGGGAGACCTCGCGCGCGGCCGACAGGAACGAGCGTGCGTCCCCGATGGATTCCATGTAGATCACAATGCTGTGGGTGCGCGGATCATTGCCGAAGTAGTCCATCAGGTCGCCCCAGTTGACATCGAGCATGGAGCCGATCGAAACAAAGGCGCTGAAGCCGACCGTTTCCCGCAGGCTCCAATCCAGCACCGCCGTGCACAGCGCGCCGCTTTGGCTGATGAAAGCGACATTGCCGGGCCGCGCAACCGTACGGGCAAAGGTGGCGTTCAGGCCGTAGTGCGGACTCATCACGCCCAGGCAATTGGGGCCCACAATCCGCATGTTTGCCTTATTCGCCATGATTTCCTGCTCCAAGGCAGCGCCCTTGTCTCCAATCTCCTTAAACCCGGCGGAAATAACGATCGCACCCTCTACACCTGCCTCTGCACATTCGGCCACAATTCCCGGAACGGTCCGCGCCGGTGTCGCGATCACCGCAAGCTCAACCTTTTCGGGAACCTCGCTAATGCTGGCGTAGCAGGGCAAGTCTAAAACTGTGGAGCGCTTGGGATTTACTGCGTATATACTGCCGCCGAAGGAAGTCTTCTTGAGATTGGAGACAATTGATCGGCCTACGCCCGCCTTATCTTCCGTCGCACCAATCACGGCGACGTTGCGCGGTCGGAAAAAGACGTCCAGCGGCTGCCTGGATTTCGAAATGAATTGTGAAGTCTCGATGAACTCGGTTCCGGAACCCATCGTGAACCTTTCCGCACATCCGGATTTGCGTGCAACCCGCACCTGAGGAGCTAGCAACCAGCATGCCGTGAATCACGACCGATTCATACCACCAAATTGATAATGCCAACGCACTCGTGTGCGCGCTTTCACGCAGGCAGCCTGCCACATTGCACACGGTACTTGGATCATTCTGCAAGTTAGAGGCGTGGAGCCGGTTGGCCCTTGCGCTGCTCTACAACTTGACAAATGCAGAGTTGCACCCGATATCTGGACGGAAAGAAGTTTGAGACGTTTGTTGGGAGGCATCGAATCATAACCGACCAGCCTGCCTCCCAGGGCGGTGCCGACGCCGGAGCGACTCCCCCGAGTTGCTTCTGGCTTCCTTGGGCGCTTGTGCCGGCCACTATGCGGTGGACTACCTGCGCACGCGATCTCTACCTCTGACCGGCCTTGAAATCCACGTCTCCGCCGAGAAAGGCGTACAGCCCGCGCGACTCACTTCGTTTCGCGTAGAAATAAGCCTCCCGGAAATTGATGAACGCCACCAACAGGGGCTCTTACGTGCCGTGAAAGCTTGCTTAATTCACAACACCCTAAAAGCAGGTCCTTCCGTTGAGGTTGAGTTACTGGCGTCGCAGAATGTCTGTCAGGCCACGTGAACCTAAGACCATCTAATGCTCCAATTGAGAACGCCGCTTTGAGCAATTGTCCACTCTTCCCGTCCGATGCTTTCGGACGCCTGTGAGAGTTGTTGTGAATTCGCGTTCTTGAGTGCGTCTGATGGCGCGAGTCAGCGTCGCATGACCCAATAGCGAATCAAGAGTCTTTGAATCGGCATTCCTTATTCCCAAAAACCGGTGATTATGAGGGACTTGAGTCATGGAACGTCTCGTGCATACATCCCAGGTGGCAGGTATCTCAAATTTGAGGAAAGGGAAATTCCATGAAGACACGCACATATTTTGCACTGGCGGGAGCGCTAGCGGCAGGGCTGTTAACTTCCGTGGTTGCGGTAAGCGCAGCTGAGCCTCCCGACTCCGAGCAAGTGTCCAAACTGCTGTCTGAAGCAAAGACGATGGCTTTTCAGGTCAAGGAGGACGCCTCAACCATGGAAAGCTTCACACGCATGAATGTGAGCTGGGAGAGTCACGCGGCGGCCATTAACCAGATCAGGGAACACGTAAACGCGCTCGGCCGCCAGGTTGGAAAACTCAAGGATGCCCGAGGCGGCGCTTCACCCTGGCAGAAGGCTGCGATTGATAGGATCAATCCTTACCTGGACGAACTCGCCGGTTATAGCGAAGCCGTCATCGAGCATGTGAGCGGGGCGAAGAAGCACACTCCGGAGGAGTATAAGGATTACCTGGAGGCAAACGCCGATTACGCAACCGACCTGGCCGCTATGATCGCCGACTTTGTGAACTACGGAAAAAACAAAACAGCGGATGGAGCGGTTGTCAGCAAAGATTGAAGTTCCTCGGCCAAATTGAACGCGAAGTAAACATCGGCGAGTTTATTGCCGGAGGGCCTAGCGGCTCTCCGGCAATAGTTTTTGTGAATGACCAACAACCGCATGAGTTTAAGGTGGGGAATCGCCGTTAGGAATGATTGCAAGCAACCACACAGCGGTCGACTTTTCACGGGTATCCTCTTGTCAAACTCGCTCTCTCTAATAGATAGAGGGCGGAGAACCTGGCCTGAGCCACGCAAGCCGAACTTCGGCTCACCCAGCTCCCCTAAACGCTAATCACGGGGCAAGGGGCAGTGCGGACAATCTGATAGGAATGAGCCCGCAACCGGCCGAGCTTCTCATGAAGAGCCCCTCGACCGATGATCAGCATGTCGGCCCCATGCCCGATCGCCTCTTTCTTGATGGTTGGCCCGACCTCGCCTACACCGATGCAAATGGGAGCGTCTATTCCGGCGGAGTTTGCGAGCTTCTCGATCATGCTTCGGGCCTGCTTGCGCTGTTCGCCTTCAAAATCGATCCATTCTCTGGAGCCGGCGATCACATAGACCAATCGCAAGGAGGCATCTGCATCCTTGGCGAACTCCGAAGCCCACTGCAGGACCGAGAGGCTATTATCTGATCCATCCACCGCGCAGAGGACCGACCGGCAGGATAGATGCTGCTTCAGTGGAGGCTCTTCCGCGTGAGTGGCGGTCCACACAGGACACCGCGCGTCATGCAGAACCTTTGAGGTGACCGACCCAATCAGAAAACTGCGGAACGGTCCGTAGCCATGCGTTGGCATCATGATCAGATCCGAGCCATCGGAATCGGCAAAGCGAGTGATGACCTCCGCCGCGTCTCCAATTTCCACCACACGCTTCACGAATATGCCTTTAAATTCATTGATTAGCGACCGCTCCAGGTAGGCCTGGGCGTCGCTCTGAAGGGCATCGAGATCCAGCATCATCGGAGCCTCTGCGTCATAAGCCGCATAGGGCACAGGTTCGACGACATGAAGCAGAGTCGCGTTGGCCTGAAAGCGCTTCATGAAGGCCACAACAAACGAGGAGGCGCTACAGGTGCGGTCCGAGAAGTCAACAGGGAACAATATATTCTTGATTTGCGGCATAACCATCTCCTAAATGCTCAATACGGGACACGGCGACTCCCGGATGATCGCGTAGGCATTCGTGCGAAGCCTCCCCATTCGTTCGTGCATAACGCCGCGCCCTATGATCACCAGATCCGCGCGGTGTTGTTCCGCTGCTTCTCGCACTGCTGGGGCAACATCTCCTGTGACCACACACAGCGGTGCAGCGAGACTGAACGACTTCTGCAACTCTCCTATCGAATGGCGCGCCTCTTCAATGAGCGTGTCACGGAACATGATTTGCAAGCTCCGGATTAATCCATACGGACGGCCCTGGGACGACGTGGACCAATCGTAACTTGGCTCGGATGTTCTCTGCGAATTGGGCAGCCGATCTAAGGAGGTGCCGCAGACTTGGATGCAATGTCCACGGCGCAGAGTACGGTGCTCACGTCCACGTGTATGAGCGGCGGCGGTCCCTGAACGTGGGCAGTGGTCCATACTGGCCGGCTGCAGTCATGCAGGACTTTCGAAGTCACCGAGCCCAATAAGAATTCCCGGAAGGGACCGTGCCCGTGGGTAGGCATCATGACCAGATCGACTGCGTGCCTATCGGCGAACCGGGTGATGATCTCGGCGGGATCGCCTATTTCAACGGACCGTTCGACGGTCAAACCAGCAAAATCGTCTGCGAAGCTTTGGCGGAGGTCGCGTTCCATACTCTCTCTCGATCTCTTCTAGATCAACAATGATCGGAAGGGCTTCTACCGAAGGAACGTTCCAATATGGTGCTACGACATTCAGCAGGGTGATCTTGGCCCCCAAATGCCGCGCCATTGAGGCGACGTACGGCGCCGTAGCGCCGCAGCGCTCTGAAAAATCCATAGGGAAGAGAATGTGTTTGGCGGGGAGCATGATATTTCCTTTCTGCCATTCCATAGAGGCACACTTGAGTCTCTGCGTCTGTGCTTCGATTTCTCAAGAGGCTAGACGCTTAGTGGGCAGCCGGTCTTGCCGGCTGCCCGACGGCTAGCGGCACCTTTCATTCAAATTGACAAGCCGCAGTTACGCTGCTCTTACGGAGATGGTCTTTTCTTTGACCGCTGCCGCCTTTAGCGCCGTAATGCGGAGCAAACCCTTATCCAGAGTGGCTGTAGTCTTGTCTGCGTCGATCGGATCGGGAGTTTGGAACCGCCGGTAAACGTTTTTGGAAGTAAAGTCGGTCCAGAGTACTTTGTCCTCCTCGGACTTCTTTTCCTGCTTGGACGCAGCTTTGACGATGATTTCGTCCGGGGCGGCAGTCACCTGCACATCGTTCACGTCGAAGCCGGGTAATGCGATCCGAAACTCGTACGCGTTGCCTTTTTCTGTGAACTCGGCGGCCGGCGATCTGAGAATCTCCCGTTCTGCTTTAATCCAATCTTCGACTGCGTGACCGATGTCGCGTCCTCGCGTTTCGAAGAGCTCAAAGGCGCGCTGCCGGATCTCGTCTAATCTCTTTGCGAGCTCGTCAAAGATTGGCACTGCGGCTTTTTCTTGTTCATTCACTTTGTGAACCATTACGTTGGGCATGATCGCACCTCCTGTGGTGGTTTACTCAGAACCCAGAAGTGCAATTGGCTGGCCACAAAATCGGCGCGAAAGGCAAGCGACAGCAGTGCGCTCTGCGCCAAATCCCCCACATGCCGGGTGATAGGCCGCGAAACCACCCACCATGCGGTTCGGTCCAGATCCTCGGTCAACATCGTCAACAGTTTTCAAATGCCTCGGCATGGGCACCGAGGTGCACCGAAAATAGCAGGCGGACTTAGTTCCGCATGATATGCGACCGAACCTAAAGTACTCTTTGCTGATCGTGACGCTGCTTCTGGCAGCCTTTCCTCTTGCCCTGCAGTATCAAACGGGAACTCTCGAAGGCACGGTGTCGAATCAACAGGGGCCAATCGCCGGAGCGTCGGTCGAAGCTCGCAACCTCATGTCCGGCGCTTTTCTTCGCGTCAAGACAGATGCTGCAGGTCACTATGAGATCAAGGGGCTCCGGCCTGGGCGATATTCGCTTTGGGTGGAGGCCGGCGGTCACGATTCGCTATGGGTCGTTCTAGTGCTCGTCGAACGCGGTACGGCAACACATCGTGACATTCGCCTGAACCTCAGATTTCCAGTAACCTGAACTGGAGTCTTGTGTAGATCAGCGCGATCGATGAGACGCCTGGACGATCTATCCGCTTCGTTTCGAGTCTAGCCCAGCAAGATTCGAGCCGTCCGGTCGGGACGCAGGCTTTCGGATCTAGTTGCGGTGATTTGGAGCCCAAATTCGATTCGCATCACACCGAGCCCGAGGGCACTTCTAAATAAGTTTCTCCCACAACGAAGACGCAGGTGAGTCATTCGAATACGATCGATATCGTGGACGTTGGCATGATTGTCAGCGCACGCACGGTTATCGGGCAGTGATCCCCTGGCGTTTCAGCAGGATAATCTCAAGATCTCTCGTTAAGTATTTAGCCACGCCAGAGACCAATGATGATCACCAGGGCGTAACCGGTCGACAACCCGAGAGCCTCAATGCCGATCCGCTTCAGTGGCGTTTGAAGAGACTGTGGATTCTCTTGCCGGCGTAGCTCAGCTAGGTAACATGTAGCCGCGATGAACAGTGCCGCGGTGATCCAAGGACGCGCCACGAAAGCGAAGATGAGGCCGGCAAGCATCAACACCAACTGACAAATCAGAGCAGCGCGCCGGTTGTGGCTATTTGCAACTTGTCCCTTGCGCGCGGCGACGCGGGCGTCCAGACGCGCGTGAATGACGAAAATTCCCTCGGTGGACATCTGTTTCGCCGCTGGTCGCATTCGCGGATCGCGTTATGCAGGCACTCAATGATGCGGGACGAATGACGAGGCAGGAACTCATCGACATGGCGGTCAAAGAAGGCTTCTTCTCCGACGCCAAATCCGCCACGCAAGGGATACATCCGATGCTGATAAGCCTGGTTCGAAGTGAACTAATTCGTGAATTGCCGAATGGCGCTTTTGCACCCCCTACTATGTCTCAGGCAATCAAGCTTCGCAGGGTAGGATAGATCGGCCTTAGCTTATCGCCCTCCCCCGGCGACAAGCTGTACGCGACCGTAAGAGGCTTCTCCCTAGCCCCTCATCCTGTCAGCGAGCGAGGGTTGCGACGCAGGGGGATGCTCCAGCGTCACTACTTTGTCCATGGCGCTAGTCTCGAATTGCATGAGCTTGTCGATCATTGCCAGGGTGCCCTTTAAATCGGCAACTCTCGCATCCCGCTCGTGTTGCAGTTGCTGCATCATCTTCTCAAAGTGGGCATTCGTCCCTCTGAGCTGCTCCTGGATAATTTGAGCACGCTCTTCTAGGTCGCTGCGGATATCGCGCATGAGGCTTATCCCCCTATCTCCGTACTCCCGCTGTAGGCAGTGTTAGCTGAACGAGAGCTTGTGGCAGCGTTGAGGCCAAGGAGGGGTTTTATAGGCGAAAAAATGCGTCTTATCAGTCGGCTTCGGTCGGCGCTCTTCTTTTGCGCGTCACAGTAGTGCAATGTTATGATAGGATCTCATGGCTGGCTCCCAGCCAGCATCATCTCTATCTCTGCTTGGAAGCCCCGGCGTGACACGCACACGCCGGGGCTTCTTTGTGTGATATGGCTTAATCATGGACATTGAGGTCAAGTTCGACGGCGCAGAGATAATCATCACTAAGCCGGGTACTGACTTCATGTTGGCGTATCGCAAAAGGCCTGATAGCCCGACTCTGAAGCTCACCCGAAGCTGGGTCGATCCCCACATCACCTCCCCTGCAATCAGCAACTCTCGGCGGAGGCGGGCAGCAAGGCCCGCGAGATAAAGCAGAAGTCCCGGTGCGGGGGCGGCCGGGGCTTCGCTAGAGATACTTTCTCATTAATAGGCCGAAGCGTGGGGGGACACGCTACTAAAAGAGGACTGGGGGTCGGCCTACTTGGCTATCAAACTCGCGAAGCTAAGAGGGGTTCCTTCTGCACGAAACCCGGCAGCGGCGACGCAACCGGGTCTCTCTCAGCCTGGGGGCTGATTGCCAGTGGCTGGATTAGCGCGAACCAGCGCACTGGCGGGGATTACAACCCGCGATAGGAGCGAGTGTTCCTAGCCCGAGGCTTTGAGCAATTCTCAGCTACTGAGTCCCAGTGTCGATCAACCTTTTCGCACTCCGCTTGAGTTTGAGGCTTCAGGGGTTTCCCCCAAATGCAGGGCACAAAGGATGAGCCTGGTACTTCACAATTTCGGCAACTCTGGGCGACCAGTGTCGAGAGAGCGATCAGCACAAAAATAATGAGGCCTGAGCTTATCCATTCGTGTCGTTTCACGCGCAGCCTCGGTAGGAAGATTCTGAACAAGAAGCCCCACCGCTGTCGGACAGGCCGGGCTTCTCTCAGCCTGGGGGCTGATTGCTGGACAGGCAGGGCGTCCAGCCCCAATTCAACCCGCGATGGGGAAGGGTGTTCCGCGATCCGGCGCCCGCTTAACCTGGTCGCGGCGAGCCACATGGAGAAGCCCCGGGGGACTAGTCCGGGGCCTCTCCGGTTCCAGGGGGAACCAGTGACGGCGCAGGGACACGGTCACCGATGAGAAGGTAATTTCAGTGCTTTCGTTATCAAGATCTGCTGCGTCGGCTTCGGTCGGCGCTCCTTTATCGCATTGCAAGAGAGCCTATTGCAGCGCACGACTAGTATCTTGCAACATTTCTGCAATGAGGCTTTGCTATTTGAGCGTGATGTAGCGGCGTATCAAAGTTCAGGGAGTCACCACATTGAGCACTTTGGTTTTTGTCTGCCCGACCACCGGGCAGCAAATTTCAACCGGCATTGAAATCGATAGATCGAGCTACAGCAGTTTGCCGAGGACGAAGACGCAACTCTCTTGTCCGCGCTGTCACAACAACCATCTGCTGGCAAGCGTCTGGGCGTGGTTGGACAGCAATGCACCGGAAGGCCAGGCAAGCAGCGCGTTGATCGAGAGGGGCATGTCTTCACGCTGACACACGCGGGCCGGTTCTGAGATGGTCGGCCCCCTACTTTGGTCTATCGTGATGCCCCTCGCGTCCTTGTGGTACACCTATCCCCTTAGCCCCAACCATGATCGAAGGGAGAACAACGTGAAGAAATATCTTATCGCTGCGGCCTTAATCGTATGTGCCCCTCAATCCATCCTGGCTCAGGCTGAGGTGTTTTACCTCATGGTCGACAATACGACTAAGCAATGCCGGGTCATGCCCGGTAGCGAACTAACTTCGACCAATAAGGCTAGATACAAAGAGTTGGGCAAATACGCCACGATGGATGAGGCCAAAGCAGCTTTGAACTCCATGCTCGGAGGTGCCTGCCCAAAATTATGATCGAAAGTAGCTGCTGATAGGCCAAGAAACATCCCCAATCATGAGAGAAAATCAATGATCAGATTGATCGCTGTTGCTTTTGCCTTGACCTTGGCAACATCCGTGCAGGCCATGTCGCCCGCACCGCTTCATCAGGCGGACGGCATGATCACGCAAATCCGTGAAGCATGCGGCGCGGGTCGGGTACGAATTAATGGCGTCTGCGTGGCCAGAACCACCAAGCGCCAGGCTCCGCAGGTGTGCGCGATGGAGTGGAGGCGCTTGCGTTCGCTACTACTGAGACACCACCCAACCGGCTGGGGAAGGAAAGACAGAGTGTGTTCAAACACGCTTAACCTCCCCCAGTCGGGACTGTCGCCGACGATGACCTTTGACGCCTACAAGCCGGTCGAGCGGGTTGTTGCCAAATAGGTCGCTGAATGTTTTCGCATTGCAACTCTATGCGCGAGTGGAGGAGCGCGCCTGCGCTCTTTCAAACTCCCTAATATGAAATGCCCGAAGTTTCCATAACACCCATGCAAAACCAAGAGGCAATACCATGACCAAGTCCTCAGTTCGAAACGCTGCCGCCGAGAATGCGAGAAGCAAATATCGCAAGATCACTCGCAAAGTTGGCACTGGGAAAGCGCAAAGTAGCGAACGCAAGACGGCTTCCAAAGCTGTCGCCAAGAGAGCGCGCGGCACATATCGCAAGAGCGCCGCTCAATTCGAGGAGTTCGCTTACGATGCGCAAATGCCAGAGTCGATTCGCGCCCTCGCCGAGAAGAGCGTGGCTCATACGCGCGAGCTTTATGTGCACTCTTTCGAAGCTGTATTAGCGAGTTGGGAGAGATTCGTCGTCGCGGCTGGTCAGGGCACCCTAGCGCTCAACCGTAAGGCTATCGACATCGCTCGGCGCAATATCACTAACAGTTTCAGTCTCGCGGAAAGTTTGGCCGGAGCCAAAAACCTGGCCGAAGCGATGGAATTGCAGACAACCTATTGGCGCAAGCAGGTCGGCGAACTGGCGTCCCAAGCCGGAGAAATGCGCGCACTAAGTACCAGGGTGAGTGGGGATGAGCAGCGTCGATCGAGGCGCAGGTAACGCGCCCGCGCGCGGCCTCGCTGTTTTTCCCGGGCCGGGTGACCAAACCTCGGCAAACTTAATTGCCAAGATTGTAACGCGTGGCTGTGCTATCAAAGGGGTGATTGATGCTTTGGCAGGGCGTCGGCCACCTACTCCTGAAATGTCTAGCCCCGGAGCGGTCGCCCACGCCGGGGCTTCCCTTTGTCAACCCGGGGCGTCGGCTTCGGTCGGCGCTCTTTTTTGGTTTGGTTGTGGCACCAGGGCCACAGCTATCTCGGTGTGGCTGTGCTACCAAATCGCGCTGGCCTACCGATAGCGCCAGCATGGTTTTCCAGCATTATCTCCAACTTCTGCCCCGAGCGGTTCGTCCCCTCTCGGGGCTTTTGTTCGTACGGGAGTGAAACCCGAAGAATCGGATGTTTGCATTGCACAGTGATGCTTGGGTCACACTGACCTTCGCGCGTGGGGTGTCGCTCCACGGTGGAGAGCCTCGGGGGAGAGCTTGGGTGCCCATTTCTTCGCCGGGGCTTTCCGCTACCTGGCGTCGGCATCGGTCGGCGCTCGTTTTGGTGTAAACCTCCCGGACATGTCGGACCTGAGTGACCTTTACGTCGAAGTTCATGGCGCGGAGATCATCGTCGCTCTACCTCACTCGACCCACAGCCCGACTTATCGCCAGTCAACAAACTCGCGGCATCTAATCTTGACCGACGCCTCCTCGCCCGAGGACCCAGGATCTACCATGACCCCAGCCGAGTTCCTTGGTCTGGCTTGGCAGGCTGCCAATGCCAAGGCGCGCGAGCTGGGGTGGATTGTGTAGATCAGCAGAAGCCCGGGAAGGGTGGGCCGGGGCTTCGCTACAGGTGCCTTCTCATCAATAGGCCGAAGTGTCGTTCCGCATCCGGGGCACGCTCAACCCGACTAGGCGGCGGCCTCGCCTTACGATAGGCTAACCATTCGCTGGCGAGTGCGCTGGCGTTCTTCTCAGCAATCTAGCCCCCGCTCCTCACTAGTTCGGGGGCTTCTTTTTAGCCGGTCTGTTTGGTTGGGTCGTCGTCCTCAATGGCCGCAAGGAACGCGAACCACGCCGTAAGCAAAGCCATCACGACAAATATGAGTAACGCCAGCGTGCTCATTTCCGCTCCTTAGGTTGGTGTGATTGTCGCACTTTGGCTACACCATGATTAGCGTCAGCCGGTTGGCTGCGATCCACGAGAACTCCAGGCTGCGCGACTGTAGCGCTAAACACCTCCTTCAGACATGCGCGATGGCAGAAACGGTGCGCCGTGGGCGACAGCCCCGATGATGATGCCATGGAAGGCGGCGTTAAAAGGCCCTCACTGCTGAGGGGGATGGATGTCGTCTCGAAAAAGACCTAGCAACGTTTACTTCAGGGAGTGCGCCTGGCAGCAATCGGCACCCCAAACAAGAAGCACGATGATTGCCCCGACGGTAGCCCCGATAAGACCGGCAGCTTCGCCCGCGCTGTACCAGCCGAGAGCTTGTCCGAGAAAGGTGGCCACGAAAGCCCCCACGATGCCGAGGATAGTGGTCATGATGAAACCACTAGTCGCGTCTCCCAATACGTGGGGGTTGGGGGTGGCGATTAGACTGAACCCCGGCGGGGTTGGTTGCGGGGACTGGATTTACTCAAGAACGTACCAGATGGGAGCTGAGAAGCACCGTCTAAGATTGGTTGGTTGGACCTGCAACCACCGAGAGTTAAGAATGCCGCGCGTACCAATCTGAGCTGGGAACTACGGTCTCGAAAGCCGTTGTGCGGTTATCCGCACCGTGGGTTCAAATCCCACCCTCTCCGCCACTTATTGGCTGTAGCAAAGCACTTCATGGTGCCTACAGACAGTTTCTACAGACAGTAGCCTATTTCTTCCGCCGCACGCCTTCATCCGCCGGTCGAACGCCCCAGCTTCTGCGTTAGACGGTGTGTCTTTGACTGCTTCTTCTCCATGCACATGTTCATATCCCACATGCCTCCGGCCTTCTGACAATCGGCCTCGGTTTTGGCTTGTGAAACATCCCCGGCGCGATGCCAATAGATGATGAGGCAGATGAAAGCGGCGATGAAGCCGATTACTGCAACGACAGTGAGTTTGCGACGCTCATCATGACGCTCATCATGGAGAGATGGCTTTCTACTGCTGACCATGTCAACCAAACCATCCGCGACGCTGAAGGCCCATGTTGGTGCGGACCCGGCAAGTCCGACAGGCCGAGGCACCCGGTAGTGAGAAGAGTGTGGCCCGCCCCAACTCGCATTGGAGCGAGCTGACATTCTAAAGTCCGTTGCTAGTAAGCGGTTCTAGAGTGGATTGGCGAGCTGATACGAGAGCTACCGCGGGTTTGTTCGCTGCCGAAGCAGTACGGCAAATCGTGATACGTCCCCTTGATGGAGCAATCCGTTCCCGCCAAGCCTCGTGGCGCGGGATCGTCAACGCGCGCATTTATTGGATCTTCGACATGCCGCGCTCGCGCCTGTGCGCTCGTTGCAGTCAGAGACGTGAGGGCCAGGCCAAGCAGAAGCGCGCCGGCCGCTAGGGACAAGGTCATCGCTTTCAGCATTGAGGTTCTCCGTGTTTGTATCTCGTGGGATTTCGCCCACTCGACCCTTGCAGGGAGCGCCATTACGCCACTCACTCCTTGGCCATTCAGTGGTGTCCCGCTGAGACAAAAGCGCCGATCAAAGTGTGGGGTGCTTGAGAAACCCAATCTTCGAGTGCGTCGCAGGTCAATGTGCCGCATAGGCGGAGCGTACCACAAAGAAAGGAGCGCCGACCGAAGCCGACGCCCCTAAGCCTGCACCCCTCCGCCTCGCTGGCAGCTTGGCGATGTTGCTCGCTATGCGTCAGAGTTCTTTGATTTGGTCAGGCCAAGCAGCTTGGCGTGTAAGGGAGATATCAGCCTACTCGCGTGGCTTCTTGCCCACGCCGCTTGGCGCGAGGGATTGTCCTCCTCGACGGCGCTCAGTGCCCCGGCCGGGGGCGCTCAGTGCCCCCGACCGGGGCTTCGTGTTTACAAGTGCGGGTTACCGTGGTCTCCGCCGTTCACCGAAGCGAACTACTCTAAGCGGCCACCCCGCATCACGCTGGATAGCACTGCTCGGAAAGCATGGCTGTATCCCTTGCGAGGGACGCTCTGGCTGGCGCGAGTTACCTCCTAATCGCCGCCAACATCGCCAACTTGAGCGGAGGCAACGTACCGTATGCCTTCCAGCCGCCACGGGGCAGCTGTGCGAGCCGACCGCTCACAGAGACCCGTGAGACCGGCGCAGGCGAGCGTACAGCTCGACCAGATGCCGCCGCTCATCTAGCGCCTCTGCCTCCCGGTCTGCCGCCGCGATGCGTGAGCGTGGATGATATTGCGGTGGAGGGGGTTCGCGGGATGAGGACATGGAGCGAGCGAGGTGAGCAGCGGCTTTTCGGGCGACGATGCCAGCTGCGGCTGATTTGAGCTTTACCAGTCGCCCCTTGATCCGGCGCGGTGGCAGATTGACGATGCGGCTGCGGCGACGTGGCATTGATCAGTCCTCCAAGAAGGTTTCCAGCTGCTCTGCTTGCAGCCGTGGTGGTCTGGTCGAGGCATTTGGAAACGCCGCGACGTGTAGCCGGTCGAGAACCGCTTCGAACCCCCGGCTGTCGAGGAACGGGTCGCGCTCGATCTGATCAGCGAGTTGGAGGAAGGCGTCATTGGCGAGTTCCGTCGCACCGTATCGTGCGAGCAGCTGCTGCCAGCGCAAATAGGTCTCAACCAGATCGTCGTTCCTCGTCATGCTCATCAAGATCGTCGTGATCGACAGGCCGACCGAAACAGTCAAGACGCGCCGGTCGCGGATCCGCGTAAGCCAGCTTGTGGAGCGCAGCGTAATCGCGCTCTTGCTGATCCTGATTTTCCCACGGCAGGTGGCGCAGCGCGTGATGCATCGCGTGTTGTAAGTCAGCGGACCGGACTGAATTGCGATCCGTGCGCAGCACCTGCTGATAAGCGCGGTAGACATCGAGCAACCGCTGCGTCACGCGCACCTGCCCGATGCGTGGTGAATGCTTCAACGCTCGTCTCTTAGTCGGCATACAGCGCCTCCGACATCGTCGGCCTGCCGCTGCCGCGCCGGACATCAGCTCGCGTCAGCCCCAGCTCGCGGAGCTGTTTGCAGACGAAGGCTCGGCAGGCAAGCTCGTGCTTGATGGCTGGGTGATCGCGCACCATCGAGCTGGTCTTGCTGCGCAGCACGCAGCCATCCTTCTTGATCTCACGCGCCAAGGCCTCAGCACGGTCGAGCTGCTCGCATGCCAACAGAAGGCACTCGCGTGACGCAACATCATCGACGTCGTGAGCTTCCAAGACCGTGTCCCACAGCTGCCTGCCAGCAGCTGCCAGTGGTCGATATGGTTTCTCTTCGATCAGTCTCATCTCGGAATGTTTGCTCCGTATCGAGGGAAGTCACCCACAGGGCAGCTTGATATCGGACTTGTGGAGCGGGACCTTAAGTTTTAATCGACGCACCTAATCGTTCGCTCGTCGCTAGGATAGCCCTCTCAGCGCATCGATGTCCGCCTTCAGGCAAGCGCCACCACGCGCCCTCTAAGCTGACCCACTGATTGCAGCGCACGTAGCCTCGGAGCCACTCGCCCCCAGAGAGCGAGACGATCCGCCGCAGGAACGGGGCGCGTCAGCCTGCGTTGACGCGGCAAACGGGGCGGTGTGTGGGCCGTTCCCACCCTTAGCAAGGAGTAAAACGATGTCTAGGGTACACACCACGTCCGCGCTTATGGTCGTGCTCATGCTTGGGTTTGCAACCGCGGCTAATGCCGCCCATGGCCCATTCGGCAATATGTGCACCTGGGGTCTAGCCAATCACAAGGACGTACAAACGGATTGTTCCGTCAACGCGACGTTTAAGGGCAAGACCTACTGTTTCAGCAGCAACGACGCTAAGAGCCAGTTCATGAAGGATCCCGGTGGTAATCTGACGAAGGCCGAGTCCTTCTATAAGAGTGAACACAAGGGCTAGGTGGAAGTCCTCGCCACTCCTAACTGAGGTCACAGGTCACACTGTGACCGTCGGTGACCGTGACCCTGTGGTGGTCTCACGGCACAGTTATAGAGGCGTGTGACTGTGACCTATGACCGGGTCACTCGCCGCCTTACTTTTTATCGATGATCCAAGCTTGATCGCCCCAGCCCACCGATCACGCGATGCCGACATGAGGGAAATACCGTTCCTGCAAAGCCGCCGATGACCCAAAGCAATCGGAGGGGCCTATGCCCACGATCTACATTTCCGATAGCGGCAACGATAAGAACGATGGTCTGTCGCTTCAGACGGCGATCTATTCGTTGAAGCGGGCGAAGGAACTCCATGGCGGCGGGAATGACTATAGCTGGCACTTCGGGCCGCGAGCATGGACGCGAATCCAAAAGGAGCTTTCCGAAAAGAAAAAGAAGAGCGACTAGGGCGACGCTCGAACACCGGGCCGGGCCGTCATGCGCTCTAGCGGAATTGATAAAACTGGTCGTTCAGGTACTTGATGATGTTCTGCGTCTCAATCGCGGAGAATTCTTTTTTTGCCATGTGACTGCAGTCGCCCAACCGCTTTTGCAGCGCATCCAAAGACCCAACGAGTCGGTCCTTGCGGGTATAGATGCCAGTGTCGTGGCATCCCATGCAGTTAGCGTCATGCAAGCGCTTCCCGTCGGCGCTGTCGCCCGGCAATGCGGCGGCGCAGGCGACGCTCGGTATCAGCAGGATCAATAGCGATACGCACAGAATGCCTTTCATGGTTTGCCTCCCACGCCGTGGGGCAGATCGCGTGATGTTTTTATTACTTCTTCATGACCGTCGTCGTCATCAGGTACAAAACCAAGGCCACCGCACCTCGGGCATTGACGTTCATCGTCCGTATCTTTGTCAACGACACCATCGCCATTGCAGTCTGGACAAGTTTTCATGTGTGTGTGCATCGAAGTCGAGCGCTCTCCTACCGAATTCTTAGGCAGCATGGGGATGATGCCCGCCCACCATGGCCAGTTGGGAAGATCGAAAGCTCTCCCAGTCCCGTTTGGTGGCTCTAGCCATCGATTGGGCGGCATTAACGAGCCAGTCCAGCTTCCTCTTGCTCAAATCGTGCAACACGTTGATTCTTTGATCAGGCGTCGCGAGGTGCAAATTGGCAGTTTCCCGACCCATGTCCTTGAGGATTAAACGCTCATCTCGCTTCTTGGGAAACTCGGTGAGCTCAATTCGCCCACAGTGCGGGCCGAGTCGGCGAACGACCCATCCGTCTTGGACAGAATAGTAGGGGTCTGGCTCACGTACCGATTGCTTGAGCAGTCGCACTGAATATGCATGCTCCTTCGGTCGTCCCTTGGTCCGGCCCCATGCTGACGGCAACCACGCTTTCGCCTCGCGAGCGACGAAACCGCCATTGCTGGAGCCGGTTGCGACGTAACGCGGTCGGCCCAAGCTCCCTACCCCGGCGATACGGTGCGAGAAGGCGATATTTTCGACTATCCCGGGAAGACACTTGCGAAGCAGCCGTTGAATACGCTTGGGGGGTGCGGCACTGGGCAGGGTAGCGAGCTTTGACCAGAAATGAACTGGATCGCGCTCTGCCCTAAGCGCCATTTCACGAAGATGCGGGTGGCTTTCTTCGAGGATGAACGGCTTGCCGCCAGCCTCGAGGAATTCGGCATAGCCTTCAAGCACCGCAGTTGCAGCGCCGCTGGCATCAATGGCGAGTCTATTTTCGCTTTGGGCGAGGATCGCACTCGTCACAAGCCGTATAAGGTCCACCGCGTAGGGCATGGGAGCGGCCTCATCCAAATCATTGACGCCCCAGACCAACCTCCCTTCTTTGTCGCGCCAAGTTCCAAAATTTTCCACATGCAGGTCCCCAACCGCCAACACTCGCGGAGCCTTGACGAGATCGGGGCATGTCTCCCTCCAGAGCGGACCCCACCGGTAGAATGTCGCGCGCAAGAAAGCGAAGAGAGAGCTCGCCATCTGGCGGTGTTTGAGCTGAAGATCCGCCTCCACAACATCGACCTGACGGCTGAGCCAATCCTCATAGTCAATGGTGGCGGTGATGATAGGTGCAAGACCCGTCACGGGTGCCTCCTTTTAAGAGGCCCCCCGCTGATGCGGTGAAACCGCAGCACCTGCTTCTTAGTGCGTCGTTTCCGATTAGGCGTGATGGTACGGCTCAGCAGGCGCAGTGCTCTCCTCCGCGCATCGCCTTGTCTGTTTCACCTCGGCGAGCACTCTGGTCAGCAATTCGTTCTGCGTCCTTAGCAGGAGCTCGATCGCGCGGAGCCGCTGCACCATGTCTTGCAGTACGTTGTCCATTAGACGTTTTCCTCGAAGCCACCTTTGGCGGAAACGTTGGCGTGCCCAACCTTCCGGTGGCGTCGCCCGACCATGCGCGACACGGTCGGGCTTCAGTGGCCTGTGACCACTCCCCGGCGGACCTGGCGGCGGGCTGATGTAGTTATGCAGGCACCATTCACTCACCATGTGCATACCAGCACCACATGCTTCGCGCACTTGCGTGATCATGCCATCCGCCTGATGAAGCGGCGCGGGCGACATCGCCTGGGCGGAGGTGCGCGGCCAAAGCGAAAGCCACAGCTATGAACCTGATCATGTTACCTCCGTTCTGAAGCTTCAACAGATTTTCTTGCACCCCGTCTGCCGCGTCCGAACCTCGAATTTATCGCCGCTTCAAATCGCCCAGCCGCGACAAATCAAATCACGCGACAAATCGCCTAACCGCGGTGCCTCCCGGGGGCGTACTGCGGGAGGGTATGCGTTGCGGTCGTGGGCCCCACCGCTTGGCGGTAGGGAATCTCGCCCCACCGCGCAGCCGTCTTAATGGCGGCAAGGCATCCACGACGCTGGCAAAGCGTTTGAATTGCATCGGCGCCCCCAGTGCGTCGCGACAAGTTGTCGCCGCCCTAGGCACACGACCCCGGGCCTCCCACCTCCCGGGCAAGCGATTGCAGGGCTAGGAGAACTCAAATTGGCAAATGGCGATATCACGATCATCCCGGCAGCTCCGGGCTTCGATCTCGCCAGTAGCGATGAGGGGAGGCTCTGCTTCACCCCCATCGTCGCGTGGCAGTTCGAGGAAGGAAAACGCTTCGGCGCACCCAATGATAAATATTTTCACCTCGCACTCCCCGTCACCATTGAGGATGGAACGGTGACGGAGGGCGCTATGGTCGTGCGATATCCCAACGGTCAGCTCGTTGCTCTCCATGACATGCGCCTCGACACGGAGGAGGAGGCCCTAGAGTACCTCCGAAGGAAGGAGCGGATCGAGCGGAGAGAGCGTGGGCGAGGCCTACGTGCGGTGTGAAGCTCGCCCCCGGTGGGAGGGTGGGCCCTTGCCGCCGCGGCGGGCCACAGGCGAGATCGACGTGGCGTGACGACGTTAACGGCTCGTAGAGAGCCTGATCCTTCGATAGTTCGATGTGCTGACGACCAAACCTCCCGCTGCCGACATTTGTGAACATCGCCGGTGGCTTCACCGGCATGACCCCACTGCGCACCGGCATGACGTGTTCTTGCACGGTGGCGACGAGGCCACCGGCGAACACCATCGTGGTTAGGATGGCAGTGTCCCTGAGGCGGTCGTTAAACGCTGAGTACAACCAGAAAAGTCCGAGTGCCAGGTACAGGCACATGACGGCTCTTAGAATGTGAGCGAGGCTCACGCTTAGCTCGTCCACGCCCAGGAATGTGCGAGCAAACCAAAAGGGGGCAACGCCGTAGAGAAGGGCTATGATTGAAGTAAACAAAACCGCGAGCGGCGGCTGAAACGCGCCGCTCTTGGTTTTTGAAGAAGTGTAGTTTTATCTGCACTTCTTGGCTGAGGCGTCCCAGGTCATGTGCGCCTTCTCACATGCTGCCTTGCTCGTCGGGGCCGCCGCATAGGCAGGGGCGGTAAATGCAATCGCGAGACCAAGCGTGATGATTGAAACGAGCGTTTTCATGGAGATTCTCCTGTACCAGCAGCTACCGGACTAGTAGCGCCCACAAGAGATACGCCTGTGGATTCGCGTTAGCGCTGGGACCAACCACCGCTGAGACAAAATGACTGTGCCAATTCGCGCCCAGCGCGGCTGTTTCTGTCCTCCTTCCGTCTGATGCGACGGATTTGCCCGAAGTGTGAGGGGAAGCCGGGATTCCTTGCACTGCGCGAGTGATCGGCGCTTTTTGCCTCACCGAGAAGCCAACCAGCGGCCAAGAGTGGGTTGCGTGATGGTGCTTACTGCAAGGGTCGAGTGGCTATTTTTTTGTGGCGTGAGCTCCAAGGATGCCCTTCAAGAGTTTTCGTTCGGTGCGCGCAGCCTAGGCGCATCGGTCGCATCCCACAGTCGCCAAATCGTCATCGCGATTCACTATGCGAAGCTCAACACGATTGGCAAAATCGAGGTGAGCTATGGCTTCGTTAGACCCGCTCGATCGAGAACTTTTTCAGAGGGCTTTTGACGCTGCCTGTTCTGCGGTCAAAGCGGATGAGCTTGACAGCGATGAAAAGCTGGAAGCCGCGCTGCGTTGCGAACTTCTCTCAATCGCTGTGCTCAACGGAATGAGCGATCCCGAACGCTTCATAAACCTGGTTCTCGCTAGATTTTCAGAGGGGGATCAGGCCAAGAAGTGAGTATTGGCACTTCTTGGCGCTTTTCAGGTCGCTTTCGCGTTCTCAAGTTGGGCGGTGCAGCTCAATCGACCAAACCCCTTACGCCCGCTTCTGGCACGAGGTGGATCGCGGCTGAATCGGCTAGTTCGCGTCGGTTTTCTTTACTCCGCCTATGGCAATCGATTTCGCACCACGCACGAGATCGAGGGCATATTGGAGTTGAGTATCCTTGTATTTCCCTTCCGGAACGTAGGATGAGCTGCCATTCTCCTCTACGCTCGGGTCTACCCCAGCTTCAGGCCTGAGGTGGCTCGGCAAATCTGCCTCTGCCTCAGTCTTCGGCTTAATCATGCCTTTTGGTAGCTCCTCATCGACCACTACGTCGGGCTCGATCCCCTGCGCCTGTATCGATCTTCCTGAAGGCGTGTAGTAGCGAGCCGTGGTCAGCATTAGCGCGCCGTTGGAACCGAGCGGGATAATAGTTTGCACCGAGCCCTTGCCGAAGGATCGGGTGCCGACAAGGGTTGCCCGGTGGTGATCCTGTAGTGCACCGGCGACAATCTCGGCGGCCGAGGCCGAACCACCATTGATCAGCACCACTAGCTTCTTGCCGTCAGTGATGTCGCCGGGACTCGCGGCGGACCTCTGCATCCCTTCTCGGCCCTTGGTAATCACGATTGTGCCCTGGTCGATAAATGCATCGGAAACACCAATAGCCTGTTCGAGCAGCCCTCCCGGATCGTTACGCAAATCGATTATATATCCCTTGAGCTTGGCGCCAATCTGCTTGTTCAGGCTTCTCACGGCCCGTTGCAAATCGCTCGTAGTCTGCTCGTTGAAGCTGGTGATTTGAATGTAGCCCACGTCGTCCTCGGCCTGGTACTTGACCGGTACGATATGAATCACGGCACGGATGAGCTTAACGTTGATCGGGTGCTCCGCTCCTTTGCGAAGAATGGTCAATGTGATTGGCGCTTTAGGCTTGCCTCGCATTTTGTCGACAAACTCCTGAAGAGTAAGTCCGTCAATTGGCTGTTTATCCAGCGAGGTAATCACATCACCACTTTGCAGACCCGCACGCGCTGCCGGCGTACCATCGATTGGAGATACGACCTTGACGAGACCATTCTCCATCGTCACTTCCAACCCAAGTCCACCGAACTCTCCGCTCGCTTGCACCTGCAGCTCGCCCATCGACTTCCGATCGAGATAATAGGAATGGGGATCGAGTGAGCTCAGCATCCCACTAATCGCTGCTTCGATTAGCTTGGAATCATCCGGCTTCTCGACGTAGTCCGAACGCACAAGCTGCAGCACTTGCTCGAAGAGCTGGAGCTGGCGATAAAATTCAGAGTTAACAGTCGAGTGAGCAGGGCCACGCGCTACGCTAACCGTCGCCGAGCCGGCAAGCAGCGCTATTACGAGAATTACCCAGAACGCGGGCTTTGACTTTCGCAACAAGATGCACCTCTTCGGCCGGGCGCACGCGAATCCGCGCCGCCGTCGGACTCGCTATGAGTCGAGATCGTGAAGGTAGCTACCCGGACTGGCAACCAAGAAGTCTAGGCGTAGCCGTCAGTAGTAATTGGCGCAGGCGTAATACCGATTCCACCAATAGGAGCTGCCAGTATGAACCGCTTGGTTATAAAGCCACGAACACCCGCCGTAGCCATATCCATAGTAGCCGGGCCACCATCCACCGACTCCGACGGCTACGAAGCGATTCCGGAAGTGATTGTGGTCATGGACGAAGTGATCGTGATCATGGCCATGCAAGTTGTTGCCGTGCCAATTGCCGTGCCAAGCAGCGCGGCCTGCATTCCACCCAGGACCGCCGTGCCGGGGACCTGCGGCAATGTGTGGCCCGCCCATCGGACCACCAAAACGGCCACCGCCGACGTGTCCACCTGCGAAGTGGGGACCGCCAGCGAAGTGACCACCACCCATGCCACCACCAAAGTGACCCCCGCCTGCGAAACCTCCGCCACCGTGTGCAGCCTCCGCTTGCTCCATGACGGCGGGGACAAGAAGCAATCCGCCCGCAAGGGCGGCCGCGACAAGAACCATGCGCGTTCTCATGATAAGTCTCCTTGGGTACGCTCTAAGCGTTGCCCCGTCCGCCGATCCGACTTTTGATTCTATCGCAGCAGGACGACAGATTTTCGTCCAAGGCGCGCGTCAAAAAGTCCTGCAACTCTAGGCCAACAGCGACCAAATTTAGATACGGCTTTAAGGCCTGTGGCGGTCATCAACAGTCTAGAACGCGAGCGAGCCCTGGAATTTTAGCGCCGAATCTGAGGTGACATCGGTCAGTCCGAACTGGAGTCGCCCACCTCTTCGTCGTCGTCATCGCCGCCAGGTTTGAAGAATAGCGTCGGGCCAATGCTGTGCTGCTGATCGTTGAACGAGCCGGCATTGGCGAGGACGATTTCGACGTTTTCTGGATGGGCGGACGCATTCAGTTCTGATTGATGTCCGCTTTTGGCACTTAGCAGACATCGAACCCGACTTTGAGCATGTCCGCTTTTGGGGGCAAAGCGGACATGACGCGGACGAGAGGCGATATCCGCTAATGACCCAAAGCGGACCTGACGCTTCGGCGCAGTCCGTCGGGCGAGTTGCGTGATTAAGCAGGAACGTACGTCAACCTAATCGCGTCCTCGCCGATCAGATCGCTGGCCACAAGGCGGAGCGGCGGCCGGGGGCCGGCGAAGAATGGCTTGCCGCGACCAAGCACGACGGGGCGGAAGTAGAGTCGATACTCATCAATAAGACCAAGGTCGGTTAGGCTTCGTGCCAGGTCTGGTCCGCCAACTTCAATCTCGCCAACGAGCTGAGCCTTCAGCCCGCGTATCACCGCCTCGATGTCATCCTCGACAAGCAGACCAGATTTATTCAAGAACGTACCAAGTGGCAGCTGAGGCGATCGGCCTAGGTTGGTTGCGGGGAGAGGATTTGAACCTCTGACCTTCAGGTTATGAGCCTGACGAGCTACCGGGCTGCTCCACCCCGCGTCAATACACCAATCGCGTCGCTGAGGGCCGCCCCAGCTTAATCTTCAGCCCCCGATCTGGGGGCGGGAACCTATAGCAGGTTCGGAGGAGATGTGAAGGGCGCGGGGCGCGAAATTTGCCGCCCACACCGGCACATAGCCCATATAGTCTTTGCTTCCGGGTTTGTGAACCGGCCCAAGCCCTATTTATAGGGATCGTAGGCCTCAGGCGCAGGACCGCCGCCGAAGCGGTAGGACACGCCTAATATAAAGTGGTTGGTCACAACGTCCGTCTGAAGCGACCCGCCATCTTTTAGAGAGGCATCGTTGTTCGAATAGCTGAGCTTGTAATCGCCAAACAGCGAGAAGCGCTGGGTGAGGTGGTATTCGAGCCCGACCAGGCCTTCGACCGCGACGCCGGTGACCTCGTAGTCGTACGTATAGGGCTGACCAAGCCCAGCGCGCCGCACCTCGACATGCGGAAAGGCGAAGCCGACACCGACGCCGACATAAGGCGTCCAGCGGTTAAACATCCAGCGATATTGCCCGCCGAAGAAAATCTCGTTGAGGCCATTGGTGAACTCCATCACCTGGAAAGTGTCGCCGACCCGATCTTTGGGCCCCCGCTTCACGCCGTCTCGCGTGCCAGTGACGCTGACCACGGCGCCCTGATCGGCGATGACCTTGGCGTGGTTATAGTCGAGCATGAGGCCCCAACTCGGAGCGCTGTTGAGCCAGTAGGTGCCGCGCAACCCCCAATAAGGTGGCGGCTGGAAGGACTCGCTTTCCCAAGGCACATCGTTCAGCGTCAAATTGGTGCCACCGGGCTGGCTCAGATGGATGTCGCTGTCGAAGCTTTCGCTCCAGCCGCCATAGACGCCGATCTGCATCTCGGCGGCAGCCGGAGACGCGGCAAGGGCGAGCCCAAGCACGATCGCCATCGCGAGGCTGGAAAGGATGAACCCGTGAGTCGCAAGCCGGACCGACGGCAGGCGCACCATCGTCTGATCCCCAAAAACCGGCCCTTCTTCTGAGGCCTCATTCTCTACACGCACAAAGCGCCCCAAAAGGGGACGCTGGACCGCGTAACCTTATGCTTTGATTACACCCTCTGGTCGTAGGGTGCCAAGGTAGGTCGGCCTCTATCCCTTGCGAATCTGGCCTCCTGTTGCCGAAAAGCCGCGATCTGGTTCAGACTTTTCCGGGGGCGAACCCTTTGGCCAACCAAGCCAATTTCGCGTTCGCTCGCCACGCAGACGATAGCCGCCGCCGGGAACTGGCTCAAACAGCCAGCGCCGCGTAGCAAATCGTTCCCGCACTATAAACGGGAACACCGTCCCGAGAATCGCCCCCGCAACCGCATCGGTGAAATAGTGCTGGCCGATCAGCACCCGAACTCGACGCAATCCAGGCAGCGACCGTGTAGAGCAGCACCCTGCCCCTCGGCCACAATATGCCTAGCACGGTGGCAAGGGCGAAGATGTTGGTGGCATGGCCGGAAGGGAATGAAGCGTAGTCAGGGTCGAAGGCAAACAGGTGAAAATCGAGGGGGCCGGTGGTCTCGAATAGCTTCGGCCGGGCCCGCCCGAGAATGTACTTGGTGAGGTTGGCGATGAGGCCGGCTCCGCCCACGCTCACGAACACGAAGCCGATGGTGCTGGCAATGAGCCCATAGCCCGCGGCGTTTCGGAACCCGAGATGGGTGCGTCGAAGCACAAGCGCAAGCGCCACCAACGAGCCTGCCGGAACCAGCATCCAGTTTGACCTGCCGATATCGGTGATGGAGCGAAGGAAGCTGCGCGCTTCTGGCGCAAGCGCCTTCGATCGCTCGAGGAAGAAGGGATCGAGGACATAGACGCCAAGCAAGATCAAGGAGACGGCAAGCAGGACCTGCTCGAAAAGGTTGAGGTCTTGCAGGCGAAAGTTCATCGCAGGCGCGCCGCCACGCTCACGCGAGATTGGCCGCGCTCGGCTCGCGCTTGCCGAGCCAGATGAAATAGATGTTGCGGGCGTAGATCACGAGCCCCATCGCCTGGCCGAGGATGAACACCGGGTCCATGCGGTAGATGGCATAGGCAAGCAGCATCACGCCGCCGGCGAAGCTGAAATACCAAAAAGTCTCGGGGATGATGCTCGCCCGCGCCTTCTCGGTCGCGAGCCACTGCACGATGAAGCGCATCGAGAACATGAACTGGGCGGTAAAGCCAATCGCGATCCAGATGAGCTCGGAGGTCGGCGTCGACGCCCACCAAGACGTCAGAAGTGAAAAGCTCATCGGCTATGACCCCACTTTGACGTGGCCGGCGCGGGGCTTCTCGCCAGCCGCTTCTGCCCCTGACACAGTCTCTGTAACCGGCGGGAGCGAGGTTCGCTTGCGGATCCAGCTCACGCCGACCAGGTCATATAGCCCAATCAGGGCCCGTCCGAGATTGGTGTATTTCGACGCGCCCTTTAGCCGCGGCCGATCGTTGACCGGCTCATAGGCGATTTCGTGGCCATAAGTGATGAACAGGGCCGGCAAAAAGCGGTGCATGCTGGTGAAATAAGGCAAATTCAGATAGTCCTCGCGCCGATAAACCTTGAGCCCGCAGCCGGTATCGGGGCAGCCATCGTCAAGCACCTTGTCGCGGATCCAATTGGCGAAGCGGGACGCGGCCTTGCGCGAGCCCTTGGCTTTCCGGCCTTCGCGGATGCCGCCGACGAGAGCCGGCTCGCTTCCATCGCGTCCGAGCTGAGACACGAGCCGCATGATATCCGCAGGGTCGTTCTGGCCGTCGCCGTCCATGGTTGCGATCACCGGTGCGGTCGCGGCGATCACGCCTGAGCGGAGCGCGGCACTTTGGCCGGCGCGTCTGCCGTGGCGAAGATAGCGCAAGGCCTTATGGCGGCCGAGCATCGCCTTGATCTCGGCATCCGTGCCGTCGTCGCTTGCGTCGTCAACGACGATGACCTCTTGCAAGGTCGCCTGCGGCACGGCGGCGATCGTCTCCTCGATGAGCCTGCCGATATTGCCGGCCTCGTTATACGCAGGGATGACGACGGCGATACGCATTGGCGAAACTCTGGGAATCGGGGCCATGGGGCCAATCGGCCCTACTCAGGCCGGATCAGTAGCAAGCTTTCATTTCGGCGCACAACATTGTACAGGGGGCGCTCATTCCCAACCATCCTCTGTGACCGCCTTGACAGCCCACAAAGCCGCTCATCCTGCACTTATGCGCTCTTGGCGCGAGCCGGTTTGGCGCGACCAGGATTATGGGCCCTGGCTGCTCATTATCCTCGGGGCGCTCCTCGTCATTCGCCTGGTGGTGGTTTATTTCGCCAAGACCGACCTCTTCTTCGACGAGGCCCAATATTGGTGGTGGTCGCGCGATCTTGCCTTCGGCTATTTCTCCAAGCCTCCGCTCATCGCCTGGCTGATCCGGCTCATGACGGAAGTCTGCAGCGACGCCGAGTGGTGCGTGCGGGCGCCGTCTCCAATCCTCTACACCGTCACCTGCATCGTCCTTTTTCTTGCTGCCCGCGCCCTTTACGGCGCCCGCATCGGCTTCTGGTCGGCGGTGGTGTTCGCCACGCTGCCGGCGGCGTCCTTCTCCTCGCTGCTGATCTCCACCGACGTTCCGCTCATCCTATTCTGGACCCTCGCTTTCTATGGCTGGATCAGGCTGATCGAGACGCGGGAGATGCGCTTCGCGGCGCTGATCGGCGCGAGTATCGGCCTCGGCCTCCTCGCCAAATATGCCGCGGCCTATTTTCTGCTCTGCGTGGCAGTCGATGCCTGGCGCGACCCGCGCGCGTGTGACGCGCTCCGCGGCGGCAGGGGCCTCGTCGCGCTTACGATTGCGCTCGCGTTCATTGCGCCGAACGTGCTGTGGAATGCAAACCACAGCTTCGCGACCTTCTCGCACACCGCCGAGAATGCCGGCTGGAAGGACATCCTCAATCTTGGCTCCGGCCTCGAGTTTCTCGGCTCGCAATTCGCCGTGTTCGGTCCGATCCTGTTTGCGGTGCTCATCGTCGTTGCCTGGCGGGCGTGGCGGCGCGGCTGCGAGCAGCCTGAATGCCGATTGCTTGCGTTCTCGATCCCGGTGATCCTCCTCCTCATCGTTCAGGCGCTGCTCTCCCGCGCGCTCGCCAATTGGGCTGCCGCCGCCTATCCGGCAGCGACCATCCTCGTCACCGCCGAGCTGTTGCGCCACTACCCGAGACTGTTCCGGATTTCGCTCTGGCTGCATCTCGGTGCTGCGCTCGTCATCACCGTCGCGCCGCTGTTCGCGACAAGGATCACGTCACTGACCGGGCCTGAGTGGAACCCTTATGCCCGAGTGATCGGATGGCGCGACCTCGCAGCATCGACGCGCCGCGTCGCCGAGGCGCAAGGGGCAAAGACAGTGCTCGCCGACAGCCGCGAAATGACGGCGGAGCTGACCTATTACCTGCGCGATACCGCGCTCCCCGTTGTTATCTGGTTCCGCGAGGAGGCCCCACGCAATCATTTCGAGATGACGCTGCCGTTCACCAAGGCCTCACCAGAGCCTGTGCTTTACGTTACGCTGACCCGCACAGATTCGGTGCGCAAACGCTTCGAACTCGGCAGAAGTCCTTGGCGATCAAGCCTTTCCGACCGACGCCGCGGCCGTGCGCGAAGCGCGCTTCATTCTGCTCAAGGGATATGAGGGCGATGATGCTAACTGACCACGCCCCGTTCAAGCTCGCAGGGATTGCCGCGCTGGTTGGCGTCGCCGCGGCGACCGTCTTCGTCGGCTGGCCTGACATCGACCTCGCCGCCGCACGTCTCTTCTATGTCGGGCCTCGTAATTTTCTCTTCAACCATTCGCCACTCGCCACGACCCTTCGCTGGGGCTTCAGAGCTCTGACCTGGGGCACTGCCATCGCAGCCGTGACCGGCATCATCCTCGCTCTCGCCAGGCGGCGGCATCTCCTCGGCCTCGGCCTGCCCGAATGGATCTTTCTCGCGCTCGTTCTCATCACCGGGCCAGGCCTCATCGCCAATACCGTGCTCAAGGACAATTGGGCGCGGCCGCGGCCGCTGCATGTCACCGAGTTCGGCGGCCCAGACCGCTACACGCCGGCGCTCGAGCGCTCCGGCGCCTGCGAGCGAAACTGCTCCTTCGTCAGCGGCGAAGCATCGGCGACCTTCGCGCTCGGCTTTGCCATTGCCATGCTTGCGCGGCGCAGGCGCGCGGAGCTGATGGCCGCCGCCGTGGCGGTCGGCAGCATCGCCGGCCTCATCCGCATGGGCGAAGGCGGACATTTCCTGAGCGACGTCGTGTTCGCAGCCGTGTTCATGGCGCTCGACGTGGCGCTGATGTACTGGCTCGTTTTCCATGTGCTCGCGCGTCGAACACGCGACGAAGCCTGGTGGCACGAGAAGACGCTCGCCGTGTCGGGAGAGCTCCGCCGCAAATCGGCGGACGCTGTCGCCGGCGGCAGATATTGGCTCAGCGAGAAATTCCCCGCGACATTCGGAGCGAACTTCGCGGCCAAGGATCGTCCCGAGAGGGACGACGAGCGCCTTTAGGCACTTGCCGGATCAGGGAGCTGGAGCGCTGAAGTTTGCGATCGCGCGTCGCATTTCATACTCATCGGTTGCCCAGATGGCGAGCCCGACGAACAGCACGGCCGCGAGGGTCAACAGCACGGCGACGGCAATCTCGATAAGGCGCAGCCTAGTAAGGCCCAACCGCCGCACTTCCGCGCGCATGCCTGTGCCAAGATATTGCCGCAACCGTCCCGGTCCTTTCGCTTGACGTGGAGCCAAGTGTGAGACCCATGTCTAACGCTGCGACCTGGCTTCGTCGTTGCGTTCAGATGTCGCGCGTGGCGGTACGCCGCCTGCGCTGAATCGGCACGGAAAGGGGGTAGACGAGGTTAGGGCGTGATTGCGCTGCGCTGCTGGGCGACGACGGCGCTTTGGACCTCGCTGTCGTCTGCGCCAGGGGCATCGCGGCCGTAAATATCCGGCCTGAACTGCACCATGCCGTTCTCCGACACGAACGCCGTCAGATAGACGAAATGCACCGGCACCGATTTGCCGAGCGCCACGTTGATGCTCTTCCCGCTCTCGGCCGCCGCCTGCACCTTCTCAGGCGTCCAGCCGAGCGGGCCAAGCAGCCACGCCACGACATCGAGCACCTGCTGCACCCGGACGCAGCCGGAAGAAAAGGCGCGCGCCGACTGGCTGAACAGCTGCTTCAGAGGCGTATCGTGCATATAGACGCTGTGCTTGTTCGGCATGTTGATGCGCACCACGCCGAGGGCATTGAAGGTGCCGGGGTCCTGCACGAAGCGGTAATTCACCACCTCAGGCCTGGTCCAATCTATGCTGTGCGGATCGACCGAGCCGCCTTTTGCCAACACGCTGAAATGCTCGTTGACGAAGTAGCTCGGATCTTTCTGCAGCTTGGGGATCAGATCGGCTTTGGCGATGCTCTCCGGCACCGTCCAGGTCGGATAGAAATTCACTTCGACGATCTGCGCCGACACTGCCGGCGTGGCGCGCGTCGGCTTGCCCACCACCACATTGCTGGTGAGCGCCAGATTGCCGCGATCGACCGCCTGCAAGGTGAAGGCCGGCACGTTGACGAGCACGTAGCGCGGCGCCTTGTTGAACTTCAGCATCGACCTGACGCGGACAAGATTGGTCTCGAGCTGCTTCAACCTCTCCTGCGCCGAGACATTCAGCGCGGCATAGGTGCGCGAGTCGAGAAAGCCGCTGACGCGAAGACCGTTGCGGATCTGGAAGCGGGCAAGCGCATCCTGAAACTCGCGGTCGAACACCGGGCTCGCCCTGCCGTCACCTTGAAGATCGCCGGAGAGCGCGAACTGGCGTCTCGCCGCGACGATCTCGGCGCCCGTGTCGCCAGGCCTGAGCGATGTATTCCCCGGCATCGCCGGCCAGCCGCCGGCAGCCACGATCTGCCGGTAACGTTCGACGCCCTGTTGCAGCGACGCGACCGCGGCTTCGCTGACGAACGGCACGCTCATGGCATAGCCCGGACTGAGCCTGTCGTAGAGCTCGGTGCGCGCCTGATCGCGCCGCGCCTTCTCTTCCGGCGTGACTGGCCCAACGTTGCTGTTGGAGAAGGGATTGAGTGGATCGAGAATGCCAGCGATGACCGGCGCCGAAACCACCACAACGAGCGCCGCGACCGCAGCTATCGCACCGAGGCGCGTGGTCGATTGCTGTGTTCCAGGCCCGTCAAGCGGCATGCGGCAGCGACTAGTCCATCTGGCTCCGCGAAATCCAGGGAATGCTGGTTCCTGCGAGATTCGAGTGCCGCATGGTAGCCCGATGCCCCTCCGCTTGAAAGCGTCTAGGGCTCTGCCTCCGCGCACGTAAAGATTGCAACAGGTGAAATCGCTTCAGGCCACCAAATGGTAAGCATGCCGCGCAAAAGCTTGCCTGAAGGGCAAGTTATTTACCCACGCAAAGCTAGCGTCGGTTCTGCCTGATCAGTGCGGGACATCCAATGGCTTGCTCGCGCGTATTCTGGAACGACAATCCGGACAAAGTGGTTGGCCGCACGCTCGACTGGCCGCCAGCTCGGCGATTGCCAGTGGTCTATGCCTTCAGGGCCTCTCACGCACGGCGCCGTGACGCCAAACCCGGCAAGCTGGGCTTCAAAATACAGCACCGGGTCATGGGCGTCTTCGACAAGGGTGCGACCGAGGGCATTTACGACCGGGGACTTGCCGCCCATCTCCTCTATCTCGACGATGCCAAGTTCGAAACGCGCGATGCGAAGCGGTCGGGCGTCGGCTTTTGGCTTTGGGCGCAATATTATCTCGACAACTTCAAGACCGTACGCGAGGCGCTCGCCGGCCAGAAACAGGTACAAATCGTCAAAACCGCCTTTGGTCCCTACCAGGACGGCATGCCTGTGCACCTTGCCTTATCGAGTTCGTCGACGGTCACGCCGTGGTGCATATGGGGGAACGCTACCAGCTGCGGCACGATCACCGAGCTTCCCGGTGGCATCCAAGCAACCGAGCGCTTCGTGCGCGCCGCATATGCTCTGAAATACCTGCCAAAGACCGACGATGCAGCAAAGCCGGTTGCCTATCTCCTGAGCGTCATGAACAACGTGTCGGTCCCGTTTGGCTCGCCCTACATTGGCGTGTCGGGCACCTATCCGACGTGGTGGCGCTGCGTGATCGAACTGAGCAACCGCATATATGCCGTGCAGACCACCGTCACGCCGAATGTGTTTTGGGTCGATATCGCCAAGCTCAACACCGTCGCCGGCGCTAAGCCGCGGTGACTCCCGATTTACGACGAAACTTTCGTCGGCGAGGTGTCCAGCCGTTTCACCGAAGCGCCCCAGCCTTTCTAGGCTTTGGCCTAAGCCCACGCGCCGAGGCGCTGAACCAAGCGATCGATGAAGGGACGCTGGCCTGGCAGGATCTTCGTCCTGGCCTCATCCGGCGTGAACCACTCGGCGCGATCGACCTCGGGGAAGGACTGCATCGTCCCGCTCTTCGGCGGCCATTCCATCTTGAACAGGTTCGACTCCAGACTTGATGGATCAAGGTCGCCTTCGATCGCATAGGCGGTGACCCTCTTCCGGCTCGGCTGCACGAGCTCGCCGAGCTCGGTCAGCGCGCCGGATGGCGCCGGGCTCCCAAGCTCTTCTTCGAATTCGCGACGGGCGACGGCGAGCGGATCCTCGCCCTCGTCATATTCGCCCTTGGGGATCGACCAGGCGCCCTCGTCCTTCTTGGCCCAGAACGGGCCGCCAGAATGCACGAGCAGCACACGGAGCTCGGCTCCCTTCCCGCGATAAAGCAAGATGCCGGCGCTCAGCTTGCTCATGTAGCCCCCTCTGATCTGAAGATAAACGCGAGCTGAACCGAAGCTTCAAGCGCGGTTCAACTCGCCTTGCCTAGAAAGGCGCTGTTTCCCTAAGGAACTGAGGAGATTGTCATGAACAAGAATGCTCCCGCCGCCCAGGACGCGATGTTTGCCCTTCAATCGGTCGCCGACATTTCGAATGAAGCAGGCCAGAAATGTTTCACGCAGGAAGGCACCATCTTCGATGACCTTTCGCTGATCGGAGCGCGACCAGATCCCCGAGACGCTTATAGATGAGGTCGCCCCAGATCGCCGGCATTGATGGACGCAAAAAGCCGCCGCAGAGATAACCCGCGGCGGCTTGTGCATTCGTGATGAAACCCACGATCGTAGGAAGAGGGAATCTCGATGAGGGCTCTGGAGGCCCTATTGCGCTCAAGTAGGCCGAAGGCCGGTAGCGCAAATCTGATATCTCCACGCCCTTGGTAAGCCTGGCGACGACCTACTCTCCCGTGCCTTAAGACACAGTACCATCGGCGCTGGAGCCTTTCACGGCCGAGTTCGGGATGGGATCGGGTGTGGGCGCTCCGCCAGAATCACCAGGCCAACGAAGGGCGGTGATCAAATTAGAATCTGGTCTTGGACTAATACCTCAGTCGATGCGTCATCCACATTAGTTAGGACGAAATGATGGATGGGCACTGACGATGAAAGCAATCAAGCCGATCGAGCGATTAGTACTGGTTAGCTTCGTGCATTGCTGCACTTCCACACCCAGCCTATCAACGTGGTGGTCTTCCACGGCTCTCAAGGGAGAACTAGTTTCGAGGTGGGTTTCCCGCTTAGATGCTTTCAGCGGTTATCTCTTCCGTACTTGGCTACCCTGCTATGCCGCTGGCGCGACAACAGGTCCACTAGAGGTACGTCCATCCCGGTCCTCTCGTACTAGGGACAGATCCTCTCAATTCTCCTACACCTGCGGCAGATAGGGACCGAACTGTCTCACGACGTTCTAAACCCAGCTCACGTACCACTTTAATCGGCGAACAGCCGAACCCTTGGGACCTGCTCCAGCCCCAGGATGTGATGAGCCGACATCGAGGTGCCAAACGATGCCGTCGATATGGACTCTTGGGCATCATCAGCCTGTTATCCCCGGAGTACCTTTTATCCGTTGAGCGATGGCCCTTCCACGCGGGACCACCGGATCACTAAGGCCGACTTTCGTCTCTGCTCAACTCGTCAGTCTCGCAGTCAGGCAGGCTTATGCCTTTGCACTCGTCAGCTGATTTCCGACCAGCTTGAGCCCACCTTCGCGCGCCTCCGTTACTTTTTGGGAGGCGACCGC
>CAWHAX010000007.1:67500-149474 GCA_963827365.1 uncultured Alphaproteobacteria bacterium
TATGGTTAAGAACCGCCGAGGGGATTGAGGGACCATAATCATTCCGCCGATCTGATCGACGCGCCGTTGTTGCGGCCGAAGGCAGAGATAGAGCGGGCCGGCTCCAAATCGAGACCCATCGGTAAAGTCCTCGCTGAGGGACAGCTAAAACCGGCTTCGGTTTTGTCCGCCTGAACTTGGGGAAAGCACGCCATAGCTGCGTGCGGGCGGATGCCGACGACGGGGGGGAAAGTCGACTTGTTTATACGCTGCGGTCGAACTGCGCGTCGAAAGCCTGGGCAGGCCCTCGTTATTACCGAGGGCGGCCGGCTCCCCACCATTCATTTAGCCGAAACCACCAAGCCAAAGCGCGACCTGCTGCCGGTCTATCTCTGCGAAGCTGGCCAAGAGGAAGCGAGCCATCGGCTGAAATGGCTCGCCTCCACTTGTCTCGCCGGCATGGTCGGCGTCTGCCTGATCGGCTTTGCCGTCTACGCGTCGATGAACATGTCGGACGGCAAGGGCATGGTGAGCTCGATCAAGCAGGCGAGCCTCGCAGCCATGAAGCCGATGCGGACCGCAACGCTCGCCCGCGACGGACAGACGGCGACGGTAGAGAAGGGCGACCGCATCCAGCTCAGCGCCTCCGGCTTCACCTCCCGCGACGTGATCCATGAGACGGTGGTCGAGCATCAGGGCTCCCGCGAATACATCACCATCAAGCCTTACCTTCGCATCGTAGCCGGACTTGCCACTGCGAAACCTGACGACGCCGACACCCTTCCCCCCTTCAATCCCTTCAAGCTCTACACAGACGGAACGCCGGTCGGCAGCGACGCCGGCGGCGCTAGCGATGCGAACGCCCCGCAGGCGGTCAGCATCTACGTCGCCGATCTTTCGAACGGCGTGCTCCCCCAGGATGATGGGGTCGAGCTCAAGAACGACGAGGTCGACGATCTCGTGGCAGAGGCCGCCGAGAACTTCGCCTATGCCGAGCCGGAAGGCGCTGGCGACGTGACCGGATCGATCCTCAAGCCGACCGCTTACAACTCCGACAATGGCCTCGGCCCCTCGCCCCTCGCGCCGAACCTCACCGTGATCCACAAGAGCGCCGGCGAGCAGGAGGATAACTCAAACGAGATCGCCGACGATCTTCTCGACGGCAGCCAGCTGAAGGTGGTGAAGGTCGGTCGCGGCGACACGCTCGCCGGCATTATCGGCAAGGTTGGCGCAGATCCCGACCAGGCCAAAGCCATCGTCGAGGCCTTCGCTCCAGTCTTTCCGCTGCAGAACTTGAAGCCCGGCCAGCAGGTCCGCTTCAACCTCGTGCCGGCGCCGAGCGACACCGAGGAGATGGAGCCCGTCAAGGTGAGCGTGTACGCCGGCGACAAGCATCTCGCCAGCGTCGCCCGCAACAATCGCGGCGACTTCATCGTCACCGACAAGAAGGGCGGCCTCACCGCCGAAGGTGCCGAACAACAGCAACGCGCCACGCTCTATGCGAGCTTCTATCACGCGGCCCAAAGCCAGCGCATTCCGCCCGACACCATCCTCAAGCTGCTCCGCGTCCATTCCTACGACGTCGACTTCAAGCAGAAGGTGAAGCCAGGCGACACTTTCGACGTGTTCTTCGACGTGCCCGATCACGGCAAGGGCCGCGGCGAGATGGGCGAGCTGCTCTACACCTCGATGACCCTCGACGGCCACACCCGCAGCTTCTATCGCTTCCGCACCCCTGACGGCATCGTCGATTACTATGACGAGCAGGGCAACAGCGCGAAGAAGTTCCTGATGCGCAATCCGGTCAAGGGCGGCCGCTACACCTCTGGCTTCGGCACCCGACGCCATCCGCTGCTTGGCATCACCCGCATGCATACCGGCGTCGACTGGGCAGCGCCCTCAGGCACCCCGATCCTAGCCGGCGCCGACGGCACGGTGGAGCGCGTCGGCCGCCAGGGCGGCTACGGCAACTACATCCGCATCCGCCACGCGAACGGCTTTGCTACCGCCTACGGCCACATGTCGCGCTACGCCGACGGCGTCTCCCCCGGCACGAGCGTGAAACAGGGCCAGGTGATCGGCTATGTCGGCTCGACCGGCTACTCGACCGGGCCGCACTGCCACTACGAGATCCTGGTCAACAACAAGTTCGTCAACCCGATGACCATCCAGGTGCCGCGCGGGCTCCAGCTCACCGGCCGCCAGCTCGCCGAGTTCCAAAGAGAGCGCAACCGCATCGACGAGTTGCGCGCGCTCGATCCGGTCACGAACCGCGTCGCCCAGGCCACCACGCAGCAGTAGAGACTTCGTCTCCTTCTCTCTTCCTCTCTCGCTTTTTTGTCATGCCCGCGCAGGCGGGCATCCAGTAACCGCTAGCCTCTCAGCCTCCCGTCAACGCCCCAGCTCCTTCGAGCACTGGATCGCCCGGATCATCAAGCGTGTGCTCGGGCTGGCGAAGCCAGACCCGAGTGCCGGGCGATGACAAAGAAGGCCGCAAAACTCAACGGTCGATCTTGCTGATCTTGGAGCCTTCGAGGCTCAGGCTGTACATCAGGCCTTGTGGATCGAGCACGAAGGCAATGATCGGGCTCGTCAACGTATCGGTATCGATCGCGCCGGCGGCGCCGACATTCACCACCACGATCGAGCCGTCGACGCCAACCTTGAAGCCATAGGCGTTGCGGAAGGAGGCGAGCGCCTGATCCGTCATGAACATGATGATGACGGTCTGCGCCTGCGCGCCGAGCTGAAAGCCGAACGACGCAGAGATGATGTTGTAATAGCCGGCGGGCTCACCGCGCACGATCAGCACGCCCTCGCCATAGGACCCGCCGATGCCGAAGCCGGCCTTGTACACCGAGGGAAATACCAGGATGCCGGCGGCCTTGCGGGCAAGCTCGCGCCCCGTCGTGGGATACTGCTTATCGAAGCTCTGCAAGGTTGCGTTGGTGGCGTCGTTGATCTCTTTCGCGGTGCCGGCCGCGCTCGGATTTGCATAAGAGATGGCCGCGACGAATGCGGCGATCAGGCCGAGCCCCTGCAATGGCTTCATGCCACACCTCCCCTCGAGATTCCCGCCGCATCAAGCAAGCCGGGAGCGGCAAGACTAAGGCAATTTTTGGCCGGGAGGCCAAGCATCAGGCATACGGTTGCCGCGACGCGTCAGCGCCCGGACCTATGCTGATTCCCACTAAGCGGGCCTCCGATCCTTCGAGACGGGCCTTCGGCCCACCTCAAGGAGGGGCGCGCCGAAAAGCGCAAAAACCCGCGGTTTCGCGATCCTTTCGGATCACGGCGGGCGCCTCTCGGCGCGCCAGTGGCAGCGTTCATTCGGCGCCGGGCCGCGCTTCCGCTTGGACACTGCGCTCAACTAGGCCAGAGGCCGATTGCGCCAGTCCAAACGTCAGCCAGCTCCTGGCAGGGCCGCTTAGTGGACCCGGGCGGAGCCCCGGCACCGCCCGAGTGCGATCTTGATCGCCCGCGGGCACCGCACCTCATCCCGCAATTCGCAACGCCTCGCGAGAGCGCCCCTTATAGGACGAGGTGAGCGGAGTTCACGGGCGGGGAGAAATCTTCGTGACTTGAGTTGCGCGCGAAACGCCTCCCGCCCGTCGATCGCACCCGAGCCGCAAGAGCGACAGGAGCGGGAGGCCGCTGCCGAGCCGGAAGAGAGATTATGATCGGACAACACAACTGTCGATCAGGGATGCTGAACGGGCGACGTGGTGGCGGTTTATCTGACGAGTGCTCAGTTGCCAATTAAGCCGCCTGTTTCACCGCCTGGCCGTTGATGACCAACCCGTTCTTGTCGGCGGTGATCTTCACCGTGTCGCCCTCGCGGATCTTGCCTTGCAGGATCAGCTCGGCGAGCGGGTCTTGCACATATTTCTGGATGACGCGCTTCAAGGGCCGCGCGCCGTAGGCCGGGTCGTAGCCCTTCTGACCGAGCCATTCCTTCGCCTTGTCGTCGAGCTCGACGCTGAGCTTGCGATCGGCGAGCAGCTTCTGAAGCCGCTTCATCTGGATGTCGACGATGCGCGTCATCTGATCGCGCTGGAGGCGATGGAACAGGATGATCTCGTCGACGCGGTTCAGGAACTCAGGCCGGAAATGCGCGCGCACCACATTCATCACCTGCTCGCGCACGGCCTCGCTGTCCTCGCCCTCCGGCTGGTTCACCAGATATTCGGAGCCGAGGTTCGAGGTCATGATGATGAGCGTGTTGCGGAAGTCGACGGTGCGGCCCTGGCCATCGGTGAGCCTGCCGTCGTCGAGCACCTGGAGGAGCACGTTGAACACGTCGGGGTGCGCCTTCTCGATCTCGTCGAACAAGATGACCTGATAGGGGCGCCGGCGCACGGCCTCGGTGAGCGCGCCGCCCTCTTCATAGCCGACATAGCCCGGAGGCGCGCCGATCAGCCTGGCGACCGAGTGCTTCTCCATATATTCCGACATGTCGATGCGGATCATGGCGTGCTCGTCGTCGAACAGGAATTCGGCGAGCGCGCGGGCGAGCTCCGTCTTGCCGACGCCGGTTGGCCCAAGGAACATGAACGAGCCGATCGGCCGGTTGGGATCCTGTAGCCCGGCGCGGGCGCGGCGCACGGCGGTCGACACCGCGGTGACAGCTTCCGACTGGCCGACCACGCGCTTGATGATCTCTTCCTCCATGCGCAGCAGCTTGTCGCGCTCGCCTTCCAGCATCTTGTCCACCGGGATGCCGGTCCAGCGCGACACGACCTGGGCGATGAGGTCGGCGGTGACCACCTCCTGCGCCATGGCGCCGCCTTTGTCTTCCGCCTCTTCGAGCTTCTTGAGCTTGGCTTCGAGTTCGGGGATCACGCCATAGGCGAGCTCGCCGGCTTTGGCGAGGTCGCCCTTCCGCTGCGCCTGCTCGAGCTCGACGCGGGCTGAATCGAGCTGCTCCTTCAGCTTCTGTGCGTCGGCGAGCTTGCCCTTCTCCTCCTGCCAGCGGCGGGTGAGCACGTTCGCTTCCTCCTCGAGATTGGCGAGCTCCTTCTCGAGCTTGGCGAGCCGGTCCTTTGAGGCAGAGTTGGATTCCCTCTTCAGCGCTTCGCGCTCGATCTTGAGCTGGATGATGCGCCGGTCGAGCTCGTCGAGCGCTTCGGGCTTCGAGTCGATCTGCATGCGAAGGCGCGAGGCGGCCTCGTCGACCAGGTCGATGGCCTTGTCGGGCAGGAAGCGGTCGGTGATGTAGCGGTTGGAGAGCACGGCGGCGGAGACGAGCGCCGCGTCGGCGATGCGCACGCCGTGATGCAGCTCGTATTTCTCCTTGAGCCCGCGCAGGATGGAGATGGTGTCCTCCACCGTCGGCTCGGAGACGAAGATCGGCTGGAAGCGCCGGGCGAGTGCGGCGTCCTTCTCAACGTGCTTGCGATATTCGTCGAGCGTGGTGGCGCCGACGCAATGGAGCTCGCCGCGAGCGAGCGCAGGCTTGAGCAGGTTCGATGCGTCCATGGCGCCGTCGGCCTTGCCGGCGCCGATCAGCGTGTGCATCTCGTCGATGAAGAGGATGATCTGGCCGTTGGAGGATTGGATCTCGGAGAGTACCGCCTTCAGCCGCTCCTCGAACTCGCCGCGATATTTGGCGCCGGCGATCAGCGCGCCGAGATCGAGCGACAGCACCTTCTTGTCCTTGAGGCTCTCAGGTACATCGCCGTTGACGATGCGGTGCGCCAGGCCCTCGACGATGGCGGTCTTGCCGACGCCTGGCTCGCCGATCAGCACTGGGTTGTTCTTGGTGCGGCGGGAGAGCACCTGGATGGTGCGCCTGATCTCCTCGTCGCGGCCGATCACCGGGTCGAGCTGCCCCTTGGCGGCGGCCTCGGTGAAATCGCGGGTGTAGCGCTTCAGCGCATCATAGGCCTGCTCGGCGCCGGCCGAGTCCGCGGTGCGGCCCTTGCGCAGATCGTTGATGGCGGCATTGAGCGTGGTCGCGGTCACCCCTGCGTCGGCGAGGATGCGCGAGGATTCGGCCTCCTTGGCCATGGCGAGCGCCTGGAGCACGCGCTCCACGGTGACGAAGCTGTCGCCTGCCTTGGTCGCGAGCTGCTCTGCCTGGTCGAGCACGCGGCCAAGCGCAGGCGCCATATGCACCTGCGCGCCGCCGCCGGAGACCTTTGGCAGCTTGGCGAGCGCCGCCTCGGTGCGCTCGAGCACCTCCTTGGGCCCGCCGCCTGCTTTGGTGATCAGCCCCGCAGCGAGACCCTCAGGATCGTCGAGCAGCACTTTAAGCAAATGCTCCGGCGTGACTTGCGGATTGCCTTCGCGGATGGCGACGGTTTGCGCCGACTGCACGAAACCCTTCAGCCGGTCGGAGAATTTCTCAAAATCCATGGGACGCTTCCCTGTTCAAGGACGCACACGCGGGCGAGCCGGACCAACAGGCCAAGCCAGCCGACAGCCAGCCATATAAGCCTACCCTTAACGGAGATATAGCGCGGGGATGACTTGAGGAAAATGCGGTGAGTCAACCGCCGGCGCTTCATGACAAGCGCCTCTAGACACCAAAGGTTAAGACGCTTGGCGGCCTAACCGACGGGGTCAACGGCGCTCTCGTCGGACTGTTGCGCTTCGGGCTGATCGGAGCCGTTGCCGTCGCGGCCATTGCCTGCTCCATGCCGGCCCCGGTCGCGTCCGCCGCCGTGGTGCTCCCGGTCGCCGACATGGCGCTCGCGGTCGTGCCCACCGCCACCGGGGTTGCCTCCGCCGCCGGAGCCAGCGCGGATGTCACCGCCACCGCCCTCACCGACATCGTCCTCATCGCCTTCGTCGCCATCCTGGTTCCAGCGCGGCCGGTAGCCGCCATTGCCGCCTTCGCCGGGCTGGCCGCCATGCTGCGGACCGAACTGCGACTGGGCCGCCATGATGATGCGGTTATAGTGCTCGGCGTGCTGGAAATAGCTCTCGGCCGCGATCAGGTCGCCGGAGGCGAGCGCGTCGCGAGCGAGCGACATGTATTTCTCGGCGATATGCGCCGCGGTCCCGCGAATTTTCACGTCGGGTCCGTTCAATTCATAGTTCCGCGCCAAGGGATTCTGGGGCTTGCGGCCACGGCCGCGGCCCCGGCGATTTTGCTGTCCTTGCCTCATAGGCTTCGATGTAACCCTGATTTGGCGGCTCATGCCGCGACTTCGTCCCTGCTCACTGGTTCTTGTCTGCTCGGATCTTCAGTCCAAGTTCCTGTTCACACATCCCCCGGCCGCGCCGGGCCAAGGCCCTTGATCGCCACCGGCAAATGTAACTCTGCTATGGGCTTGCGCACCTTATCGGCCTAAGCCGATCGTCCTGAATGCACCAGCAAGCCTTAAAAATAGATGGGCGGTTTGAGCGTCACCTGAACGTCCCGATAGGCACGCCGCCCTACGATCGAGGTTCAAGAGGTGTCGCTCTTGTTGCCGTCTGCAACCGGCCAGCGCTCTTAACGCCAATGGCCGAGAATTTCAAATTCGCTGGACTTGAACCTAGCCCGAACCCCGCGATTTTCCAAGTCCAATTTTTCGGATGCGGCGTCCTGCTCCCACGCCTCCTTAGCCATGGGCCCGCCCCCCGACCACCCTGGGGCGTCCGGCGAGGTCTCGCCAGGGCCCCTGCTCAAGGACAAGGCCTGCCTCTGCGAGGAAGCCGGAGACGGCCTCAGCCTGGGTATGGGCGATCTCGAACAGCGCAATCCCTCCTGGGCGAAGCACCTTCCCGAGGCGCGGCACAATGCGGCGATAGGCGGAAAGTCCATCAACGCCGCCAAAGAGCGCGTCCCTTGGGTCGTGGGCGCCGACCTCGTTGGAGAGCCCGGCCATATCCGCCGCCGAGAGATAGGGGGGATTGGCGACCACGAGATCGAAAGTTTCTTGGTCGGCCTCCAGCCAATCGCCGGCCATGAAGCGCGCCCGGTCCCCGACCCCAAGGCTTTCCGCGTTTGAGCCCGCGACCTCAAGCGCCGCCAGGCTCTTGTCGATGCCGATGCCGGTCGCCCGCGGCAGTTCGGCCAGCAGCGTGACCAGGATACAGCCCGTTCCCGTGCCAAGGTCGAGGAGCTTGAGCGGCTGCTCGCCGCCAGCGAGCGCCAGCGCAGACTCGATCAGCGTCTCGGTGTCCGGGCGGGGGTCGAGCGTGCTCGCATCGATGCGAAACGGGCGCCCGTAGAACTCGCGGATCCCGACGATGCGCGACACGGGCTCGCCTGCGAGCCGCCGCGCCACGTAAGCCCCAAACCTCGCCGCGGCGTCAGGCGCGAGCGCATCGTTGATCCCGGCGACATAGGCTTCGTGGGTCAAGCCTGCGGCATGGCAGAGCAAGAGCCGCGCATCGAGCTCCGGCGCGGCAATCCTTGCCTCGCGCAACAGCCGGGCCGCGGCAGTATGCGCCTGACCGAGGCTGAGGCGCGAGGCGATGAACTCACCCATGGCCCTCTTCCTGAACGGCGGCGAGCAGGCTCGTCTGATGCTCGGTGATCAGGGCATCGATGATCTCGTCGAGGCCCCGCCCCTCCAGCACAAGGTCGAGGCTGTGCAGCGTGAGGCCGATGCGGTGATCGGTGACGCGTCCTTGCGGGAAATTGTAGGTGCGGATGCGCTGTGAGCGGTCGCCGGTGCCGATCTGGCTGCGCCGGGTCTGCGACCGCTCGGCATCGAGCTTCGCCCGCTCTAGATCGTAGAGCCTGGCGCGCAGCACCTTCATCGCCTTCGCCTTGTTCTTGTGCTGGGACTTCTCGTCCTGCTGGCTGACCACGAGGCCGCTTGGCATATGGGTGATGCGCACGGCGCTGTCGGTGGTGTTGACCGACTGGCCCCCAGGGCCGCTCGCCCGGAACACGTCGATGCGGAGATCCTTCTCGTCGATCTTGATATCGACCTCTTCCGCCTCGGGCAGCACCGCGACGGTCGCCGCCGAGGTGTGGATGCGCCCTTGCGCCTCGGTCTCCGGCACGCGCTGCACGCGATGCACGCCGGATTCGAACTTCAGCCGGGCGAACACCCCCTTGCCGGTGATATTGGCGATGATTTCCTTATAACCGCCGGTTGACGACTCGCTTGCCGAGATGATGGCGACCTTCCAGCCATGGGCGTCGGCATAGCGCTGATACATGCGGAAGAGATCGGCCGCGAACAGCGCAGCCTCCTCGCCGCCGGTTCCGGCACGCACCTCGAGGATGGCGCTCTTCTCGTCGGCCGAGTCCTTGGGCAGCAATTGCACCTTAAGTTGACGTTCGAGCTCCTCGATCTTGGTATCGAGCGGTCCGATCTCCTCCTCGGCGAGCGCCGCCACGTCGGCCTCCGATGCAGGATCGTCGATCAGATGCTGAAGACCCTCACGCTCGCGGAGCGCCGAGCCGAGCGCGTTGATCGTGGCCACGATGGGGTCGAGCTCGGCGAATTCCCGCGAGAGTCGTACATAGGTCTCTTGATCGGCGCCGGAGGCGAGCGTGTCCTGCACCGTCTTCCATCGGGACACAAGCCTGTCGAGCTTCTCGGCTGGAATCGCTGTCATGTGCTGACGTCTAGCAGGTTGGTGGCGCTATGAGGGGCCGGGAAGCCGATCGGTCTTTCGGCTCCGTGGATCGTTGGGGTCGTTCGGCGCGCCTTTGTTCGTCGATTTTGCGCCGGGCTGGCCAGGAGCTTTGCCGGAGCCAAGTAGATTTGGCTGGGCGAGCCAAATCCACAGCCCCGCGGCGATCCCCAGAATGACCAGCGTTACCACGCCCCATTTGATGATCGCTTTCCACGGCCGGCGCTTTTTCGCCGGCTTGTCCTCGAGAGACGCCCCCCGCGGCGCGAGCGCCGGCTTGGTTTGAGGCGGCTGCGGCCCTGTCAGGGCTTTAGCCTCGCGCGGCGGTACGACTTGGCTGGGCCGCGGCATCGGCGGTGGCTGAGGGGGCGTGCGCGATGGCGGCGGCGGTGCGCCCCTTTGCTGCGGCGGCCATTGCTGCGGCGGGGGCTGGGGCTGCCGCGGTGACGGCTGCGCTTGAGGCTGAGACGGAGGCCGCATTTGTGGAGACTGCGGAGATTGCGGAGGGCGAGCCGGACCTTGCCGGTCCGGCGCGGACTGCGGCGCCCTTTGCGGCGGCGGAGCCGGCTGCTGCGGAGAGGAAGGAAAGGCTTCCCCCGCCGGAAGCCCTGCTTGGGGTGCCTGGTTTTGGTATTCGTGCTCGACGTTTTCGGGCGGCGCCATGAAGGGCACGTCAGGCATCGATTTCGGCGCGAGCCCGACGACGCCTGCGTCGACCTGGGCGTAGATGCGCCGCAACAGCGGTCGCACATCGAGATTGAGCAAGGTGCCGTAGGTCGCCACCACGCGGTAGGTCTCGGGCCATGGCGGCAGGGCATAGAGCGCGCCCTGCTCCAACGCCTGCACCACTTCGGTACGCGTGGCGAGCTGAGCCGCGAGATCTGCTTCCGTCAGTCCGCTCGCGGAACGCAGATCCCGAAATAACTCCGCCACCTCAGCGTCATAGCCGGCTGGCATTTCCTTGATCCCGTGAATATGCAGGCGGCCTCCGGGTCCACCGTTCCGGAGGCGAGCTTCCCGGCGCCGGGCGCGGTGAAGTTGCCATCGTGTGACCTGCGACTCTCGGCACACACAAGCCTAAAGGCCCACGCTTTGCAAGCCTTCGCGGTGCCGCAAAACGCCGGAACCTGGCCGGGTGTCGTCAAATCTGCACACCTTTCTCGGCAGCGTAGCTCTTGAGCTCCTCACGCAAGGAAGTGGATTTGGCGGCAAGCAGTTCCTGCAGCCGGGCCCACAATTCGCCGGCATCGAGCGAGAGCACCATGGCCTTGGCCGGCCCTACAGAGGCTGGGGCCATGGAGATCGAGCGGAAGCCTAGGCCGATGAGCGCCATGGCCTCGATCGGCTTGCCGGCCATTTCGCCGCAGAGATTGAGCGGCACGTCATGCCTCGCCGCGGCCTCCACGATCACGCGGAGCGCCAGCAGTCCGGCCGGGTTCAAATTATCGAAGCGGTCCGCGACCAGCATGTTGCCGCGGTCGGTGGCAAACAGGAACTGCATCAGATCGTTCGAGCCCACCGAGGCGAAGTCTGTGAGCGGCAGCAAGCGGTCGAGCTGCCACAACAGCGCCGGCACCTCGATCATCGCCCCGACCAGGAGCTTCTTTGGCTCGGGCCTGGCGTGGCGCTTGAGGATGGTCACCTCGCGGTCGATCAGCGCGCGTGCCGCGGTGAACTCGGCAACATCGCCGATCATCGGCAGCATGATGCGGAGCTCGCGGCCATGCGCTGCCCTTAGCAGGGCGCGGACCTGCGTGCGGAACAGTGCAGGCCGATCGAGCGCCATGCGGATGGCGCGCCAGCCTAGCGCCGGGTTCTCCTCCTTGTTCACGCGGAAATAGGGCAGCACCTTATCTCCGCCGACATCGAGCGAGCGGAACGTCACCGGGCGCTCGCCGGCGGCATCGAGGATCGCCTTATAGATGCGGGTTTGCTGCTCGAGCCGGGGGAAGGTGGAGGCGATCATGAATTGCAGCTCGGTGCGAAACAGGCCGATGCCGTCGGCACCGGACTGGTCGAGATGCGGCAGGTCGAAGACGAGGCCAGCGTTGATGTTGAGGGAGACCCGCTCGCCGTCGAGCGTCACCGCCGGCACGCTGCGCAAGGCGGCGTATTGCGCCTGACGCCGCGCCCGGAAGCGCACCTTGTCGGAATAGGCGGCAACGACCTCAGGGGTCGGCCGCAGATGCAATTCCCCGCCCTCGGCATCGACGATGGCAGCGTCGCCCGCCTCGACCGCGTCAAGTACCCCCTTGGCCTGGCTGATGCCGGCGATGCCGAGCGCACGCGCGACGATAGCCACATGGCTCGCGGCACCGCCTTCCTCGAGCACGAGGCCGCGCAAGCGCTGGCGGTCGTAGTCGAGCAGCTCGGCAGGGCCCATGGTGCGAGCGATAAGGATGGTGTCCAGCGGCAGGTTGCCGGCAGCGGCCGTGCCAACCCCGCCGGCCAGCACGCGCAACAGCCGGTTGGAGAGATCATCGATGTCGTGCAGCCGCTCGCGCGCATAAGGATCGATTTGGCGCAGCATTCGGGCGCGCGTGTCGTTGCGCACGCGCTGCACGGCGGCTTCGGCGGTCAGGCCGGTGAGCAGCGCCTCGTCGAGGCGGCGGCGCCAGCCGCGGTCATGGGCGAACATGCGGAATGCCTCCAGCACCTCGCGATGCTCGCCGGCGCGCTGGAGATCGCCGCGCTCGAGCATGCCGTCGATCATGCCGGTCAGCTCTTCGATCGCCTGGGCAAGCCGCCTGCGCTCGAGCTCGATGTCCTCGGCGATCAGCTTGGTGACCACGATGCGCGGCTCGTGCAGCACCACATGGCCGAGCGCTACGCCTTCGGAGATGTTGGCGCCGGTGAAGCGGGCGCTCTGCTCGCGGCGGCCCTCCTGGCTCGTCTCATCGCTCACCACGAGGCCGCCTGAGGCGATCATCTCGGCGATCACCATGGCGGTGGTTTGCAGCGCCTCGACCTCCTCGTCGCTGTAGTGACGCTGGGTGCGGTTCTGGACCGTGAGCACGCCGATGGTGTGGCCGCCGCGCAGGATCGGCACGCCGAGGAAGGAGTGGTAGATCTCCTCGCCCGTCTCCGGCCGGTAGGAGAAGGCTGGATGGGTCTGGGCATCGGCGAATTGCATCGGCTCGCCGTGTTCGGCGATCAGGCCGACGAGACCCTCGCCGGACTTCAAATGAGTGTTGTGCACCGCCTCGCGGTTAAGGCCTTCGGTGGCGAACAGCTCGAGGGAGGCGTCGCGGCGGCGCAGATAGAGCGAGCACACCTCGGCAACCATGTTGGAGGCGATCAGGACTACAACCTTGTCGAGGCGTGCCTGTGCGCTCTCGCGCTCGGCCATCACCTCGCGCAAGCGGCGTAGCAGCAATCTCGGGGCACCAACTGAAATTGGCATAGGGTCCGGTCTCCGCCGCCCGGTTTAGCGGCGAACCTGAGCTTGTGAAAGGCTTGGGTGGCCGCCCTGCCTAGTCCTAACGGCTGTCCAGGCCGAACAAGGAATGCAAAGTCCGCACCGCAAGCTCGGCGTAGGCAGCATCGATTAATACGCTGATTTTGATCTCCGAGGTCGAAATCGCCTCGATATTGATGCCTTTTTCGGCCAACGCACTGAACATTTGCGAGGCAACGCCGGCGTGGCTGCGCATGCCGACGCCGATGGCCGAGACCTTGGCGATGTCCGAGGAGCCGCGCAAATCGGCATAACCGATGGCCTCCCGCGACTTCTTCAACACCTCGACGGCGCGGTCAAAGTCTGCGCTCTGCACAGTGAAGGTGAGATCGGTGAAGCCGTCTTCGGAGACGTTCTGCACGATCATGTCAACATTGATGCTGGCGTCGGCGAGCGGGCAGAAAACTTGCGCCGCGACGCCTGGCTTATCGGCGATCTTGAGCAGCGTCACCTTAGCCTCGTCTCGTGCATAGGCGATTCCGCTGACGACATTTTGCTCCACGATCTCATCCTCATGGCAAACGAGTGTTCCACACGCCTCGGCAGTCTTGGCGCCATTCAAGTCCGGCGGGTCGAAGCTCGACCGCACCAGCACCCTGACGCCCCTCTGCATGGCAAGCTCGACCGAGCGGGTTTGCAACACCTTGGCGCCCTGCGAGGCCATCTCCAACATCTCTTCGTACGAGATTTTGTCAAGCCGATGGGCTTTCGGCACGATTCTCGGGTCTGTGGTGTAGACCCCATCGACATCGGTATAGATGTCGCAGCGGTCGGCATCGAGCGCGGCGGCCAAGGCCACGGCGCTGGTGTCAGACCCGCCGCGTCCCAAGGTCGAGATGCGGTTCTCCGGGCCGATGCCTTGGAACCCCGCCACCACGGCGACCTCGCCACCCATCATGCGGGACTTTAGTGTCTCCACGGCCACCCCGGTGATGCGGGCGGCGCGATGGGCGCCGTCGGTGGTCATGGGGATCTGCCAGCCCTGCCAGGACCGAGCCTTGACGCCGATCGACTGAAGCACGATGGCGAGCAGCCCGGAGGTCACCTGCTCGCCAGAGGCCACCACGGCGTCATACTCGCGGGCGTCGTATATGGCGGAGACCTGGTTGCCATTCTTCTGCCTGAAGCCCCAGGCGTCCTCCACCCAGGCAACAAGCTGATTGGTCTGGCCGGCCATGGCCGAAACCACGACGGCGCAGGAATGGCACGCCTCGACCTCGCGCTTCACATGGGCTGCGACGTTGCGGATGCGATCCACATCCGCCACCGACGTCCCACCGAATTTGAGCACCAACAGGGACACTTGCCCCTCCCGCGCGTGAGCGCGCCTTCGAACGCCACCAGCCCATAGCAACAGCATGGCCGGCCCCGAGGCCGGCCAGAAAGCGGTTCTTCATACTGACTGCGGGGGCCTCCCGCAACCTGGGCCTAGCTAGAGGCGCCCTGCTTGACAGCGGGTTAAGGGCAACGGTCAATGAACCATGGCCCAAGCCTCAAATACGGCGCGCACTCTCGACAGCGAGGAAGTCGCAAGGTTCGCCCGGCTCAGCGGGCGATGGTGGGACGAGCGCGGTCCCTTCCGGCCGCTCCATCGCATCAACCCGCTGCGCCTGACCTATATCCGCGATCAGCTCTGCCGCAGATTCGGCCGCGACGCCAAGGGCCCCGCGAGCCTCTCCGGCTTGAGCGTGCTCGACATCGGCTGCGGCGGGGGCCTCGTCTGCGAGCCTTTGGCGCGGCTCGGCGCCGATGTGACCGGGATCGACCCTGCTGCGGAGAATATCGAAGCCGCCAAGGCTCATGCCTCGGCCGCAGTCCTCGACATCGTCTACGAGGCGGCGACCGCAGAGGAGCTTGCGGCGCGCGGTGTAAGCTATGACGCCGTGCTGCTGCTCGAAGTGGTGGAGCACGTGCCCGACGTGCCGGCGTTTCTGAAAGGCGTTGCGCCCCTCGTGAAGCCCGGCGGCGTGACAATCCTCTCCACCCTCAACCGCACGCTCAAGGCCTATGCTTTGGCAATCGTCGGCGCCGAATACATCCTGCGCTGGCTGCCCGTCGGCACGCATCAATGGGAGCGTTTCGTGAAGCCTGAGGAACTCGCCTCCGCGCTTTCCGCCGCGGGCCTCTCCCTCACCGGCACCGAGGGCCTGATCTACGACCCTTTCGCCGACGAATGGCGCCTCAGCACCGACACCGACGTGAATTATTTTTCTACCGCGGCGCGGGCATAGATTTGTCGGTCTGCTTCCGTCGCGAGTAGAATGGCTCATGATTTTTCGCCAGCTGTTCGATTCAACATCAAGCACCTACACCTATCTGCTGGCGAGCCGACACGGCGGCGAGGCGCTGATCATCGATCCCGTGCTGGAGCGCGTCGACCGCTACATTCAGCTCCTTCGCGAGCTAGACCTGCGCCTGGTCAAGGCGATCGATACCCATCTCCATGCCGATCACATCACCGGGCTTGAGGCGCTACGCGAGCGCACGGAATGCCTCACCGTCATGGGCGAGCAGACCAAGGCAGACGTCGTGTCGATCCGCGTCACCGATGGCGACCGCGTCGGCATCGAAGGACTGACCCTCGACGTCGCCTATACCCCGGGCCACACCGACAATTCCTACAGCTATCTCCTGCCCGACCGCGTGTTCACCGGCGATACGCTGCTGATCCGCGGCACCGGCCGCACCGATTTCCAGAACGGCGACCCGCGCGCGCAATATGAGTCGCTGTTCGGGCGCCTGCTGAAGCTGCCGGACGAGACACTGGTCTATCCGGCGCATGACTATAAGGGCGACACGGTGAGCACGATCGGGGAGGAGCGCGCCTTCAACCCGCGCCTCCAGGTCACGTCGATCGACGACTATGTTGCGCTGATGAACAGCCTCAATCTGCCCAACCCCAAGATGATGGACGTTGCGGTCCCCGCCAATATGCATATCGGCCTGGCGCAGAAGATCGTCGCCGATCGCGGCTGGGCTTTGACCGCGGAAGACGCCAAGGGCATGTTGCAAGAGCCGGACATTGCGCTGGTCGACCTGCGTGAAGACCACGAGCGGAAGCGCGACGGCGTCATCCCCGGGTCAGTGCATGTGACCTACCCCGATGTGCGCGCAAGCCTGCAAGCAGACGGCCTGTTGCGGCAGCTCGGGCGCGCTTCAGGCAAGAGCTTGATTTTCTATTGCTCTTTCGGATTGCGCTCCGCCATGGCGGTGCAGGCGGCCCAAGCCGCGGGGTTCGACTCTGCTCGCCATATTCATGGCGGCTTGCAGGCGTGGAGGAACGCCGAAGGCCCACTGCAGAAATAGCCCGCAAGAAGCGGCTTGCCGAGGCCTAGTAGTACCCGCGCGGGGCCCGCTGGAACCAGCCCCTACGCTGCTCGCGATAGTAGCGTGGCGGAGGAGCGTATCCGGGACCCCAGCCAGGGCCGCGCTGCCAGCCGAAGAGACCACGCGGCGGAGGATAGTAGCCCCAAGGACCAGCGTCGGCGTCGCGATAGCGAGGACTGGGCTGTTCAGCGACCTTTGCCTCACCGCCAGGCGTCACGCCGGCAAGAACCACCTTGGTATTCTCCAGGCCGTTCTGCTCGACTAGGTGGAAGAGAGCCTCCGCATTTTTCGGCGCAAGTCGCACGCAACCATGGGAAGCGGCGCGTCCCAGCTTCTTCGTCTCGTAGCTTCCATGGATGGCGTGCCCTTCTTTAGTGAAGAAGATCGCATGGGGCATGGGAGCGTTGTCCCACTGCTTGCTGTACCAGATCTTGTTCATGGAAGACGCCGTGAAGCTTCCCGAAGGCGTGGAGTAGCCTCGCAGGCCGGTCGACACCGGCCACTGATATTTCTCGATGCCGTCGACGAACACCGTCATCTCCTGAAGCGATTTGTCCACGTTGATCAGGATCTGGGAGCCGGCTTTGGCGGGTTTTGCCTCGGCGGCTGCCTTGTCAGCTTCGGGCTTTGCGTTTGGTTCAGCGGTCGCAGCACCGGACTCGGGCTGCTCGGCCGCCGTGCCGGACTCAGCCTCCGCGGCTGGCGGATTGCCCTCGGGCTGCTCGGCGGCTCCGTTGGGCTTGGCCGCGGCGCTCGGCAGGTCGCCATTATACTGCGTGCTCGGCTGAGGGTTTTGGCTTGGCTCGGCCACAGCGGGCGCTACCGTCACGCAAGCAAGTAGCGGGACGAGAAACAAGGCGCAGGCATAGTTGGGAAGTCGGAGACCTGAGAGGCGCATGACCCTTCCTTACGGTTGTGCGCGAAACCAACGCTCGGCGACGTTCGGATAGTAATGCAACAAGGCTGTAACAGGGCGATCCCAACAATAAGTTTACCGGGGACGCCCCAAGCCCCTTTAATTGTGGTCCTCAGGCAGCGGCGGCAAGGGGAACACCGGCACCCCCTCCTCATTTAATTCACGCGCCTCCTCAAGGCTCGCCTCGCCATGGATGGCGCGGGCGGGCGCCTCGTCGAAGTGGATTTTCCGTGCCTCCTCGGGGAATTTCGGGCCGACATAGTCTGAATTGGCGGTTAGCTCGGCGCGGAGCTTCCGCAGCAGGGCGTAAGTTTTCGGGCGCTCTGCCGGCGCGGACTGGGAAGGCGCAGGCCGTCCCTTCGCCACATAGGGCGACATGGGGGCCTTCCTCACCCGCGCGCTGCCGCAAGACGGGCAGCGGATGGCGTTGGCCTCGACCTGCTCGTCATAGGAGGCGGCCGAGCCGAACCAGGCGTCGAAGCCGTGCCCCTCCTCGCAAGCCAAGGCGTAGCGGATCATTTGGAGCCCTTAATCCCCTTAGTTTCTGCGGTATTCCCCCCACGTCGCGCGTATGTCGCGCACTCAGAGGGGCAACCAATGGCAGTCAGAAAGCGCAATTGGCGCAAGCCTAATGGAGAAATAGGTGAGGCGTGGGTTGCTGATTACAAGGCCAACGGCAAGCGCCACATCAAGACTTTTCAAACGCGCAAAGAGGCTGTCGCCTTTTGCAACAAGGCGGGCGTCGAAATCAGCGAGGGCCGACACGTTGCCGATAGTGTTTCAATCACCGTTGCCGATGCAGCCGCCATTTGGATCAAGACCGTCGAGCTAGGGCGCGGCGACAATCCACCCGCAGAGCATTCGACGCTGAGACGATACCGCTCGCATCTCAAGCACCACATCCTGCCCGCAATCGGCAAAGTGAAGCTCAACAAACTGATGCGGCCGAATTTGTCAGACTTCCGCGACCATCTTCTTACCAAGCTATCGCGCCCGATGGCCAAGAAGGTTCTCGCCTCATTCAAGGGAATCTTGTCGGAGGCCGAGGCGCGGGGACATGTCGTCGGCAACGTGGCCAACTCGGTCAGGATCGGCAACAAGGGCCGACACAAGGAGCCAGTCGCCATTCCCACCAAGGCCGAGGTCAAGACGATTATGGCGAAGCTTGATGGGTGGGCAAAGGACAAACATTGGCGTCGGTTGCGGGCGCTGTTTGCCACTGCCATCTATAGCGGGTTCCGTGCAAGCGAACTTCGCGGCTTGCCGTGGGATGCCGTAGACCTGAAAGCGGGCACCATCACGGTGAAGCAACGCGCCGACGAACGTGGCGTGATCGGGCCGCCAAAGACTGTCGCAAGTCGCCGCACGATCAGCATCTCATCGTTTCTCGTCACGATGCTTCGGCAATGGAAGATCGAATGCACGACGGGGCCGCTCGTTTTCGGTAACTCGCGCGGCCACGTGCAAACGCTATCCGACATTCATGAGCGAGCGTGGCGTCCGTTACAGCGAGCCGTCAGGATTACCAAGGCCGATGGCCCGCCCCGCCAGCAAGGACCCGCTCGTGCCGATCCAACTCAGTTCGCATCATGCAGCGCCACCCGCTCGGCGTAGTCCACACTGCGAGCCGTCGGTAGTTGGCACCTCACGACAAGAAATTGGCGCGTGATCGCATTGAATAATTACGGCATGGAGCCAGAGTTCACCTGCCCCTCCCGCATGGGGGTACGATGCGGGTTCACCGGGCTGGCGGCGCTCACCGCCGCAGCGAAGTAAGCGCCGCTACGCTTTTAGTCCCGTCCCGCCCGGAGCGGGACCCAAGAGCCGGAGGGGCGTCGGCTTCGGTCGGCGCCCTTTTGTTTTGTAAAGGCTGTTCAGATGGACCTAAAGGTCAAGTTCGACGGCGAAGAGATCATTATCACTAAGCCGGGGACGGATTTCATGTTGGCGTATCGGAAGAGACCCGACAGCCCAACCCTGAAGCTCACCCGAAGCTGGGTCGATCCCCACATCATTTCCCCCCCGGTGAGTGAATTTCGTGCCCAAGCCTTTCAGGCCGCGGTCAGCAAGGCGCGTGAACTCGGTTGGATTGTCTAGCGTTCCCCCGGTCCCGGCGGCCTCGCTAACGGGACAGCTTTTGGCCACTCTTTGACTTCAACCTTCAGAGATGGTCATTCTCAAATTCCCAATTCTGTTTTTCTTGGTTGCTGCTGGTTTCGTGCCGCTGGGGTGCGCCAAAAATCTCGATGGCAACACTTCATTTGAAGAGGCAAGCAAAGGCTTCGAAAAGGAACTACCTGCCGAGAAGCGAAAACAAACTATCAAGGCACTCCAAGCCGAAACGAACGCCGCCAGCCGAGACGCACGCGCGAATGACCGCACTGTAACGCCGCTGCCGCCGCACGTCGTGACTCCGGTGAACCCTCCGCCAAGGCCTTAGTGCACCTTTTTTTCGAACGCTCAACCCGGTCGCGGCGGTCTCGCTTTCCCACTTTCTTTCCGGTCTGATCCCGTAACCACTTCCGAAGGGGGGCTTGCGACATATGCTCCACCCGGGTGGCAAGCTGCCGGGTGTGTAGTAGTCGGTCCGGTCTGGTATTGTCCGTAATCCTGGAGTTGGAGGGCGTCGGTTCTGGCCGAGGCCCTTTTCATTATAACGTTCCCCGGCGTTTCGCAGCGCCGGGGCTTCCCTTTGTCGGTCCGGGTAAGGCTTCGGCCGTACTGTTCGCCCAAGCCGTCAGCCGTTTTTCCTTCGGTGGCGGCGAGACGAACGGAAGCGCAATGCGCGATAACAAATCAGCACCGCGGCAGCGATCAAGAAAACAGATACCAGCAGCTCAATTAGTTCGGCGTCCATCCATCTACGCTTCAAGGGTGGGGGGCAGCGGGGTCAAAGCGAGTTGCTTCAATATTTTCGAGTCTGTCTCGTCCTCGCTCGCGAGCATTATGATGTTGTCTGCAAGCGCAGTCCTTGCGGCATTTTGGTCGAATGTCCGTCCGCCGGGCCTTCTTTTTGCCCTTGAGTATCTCGGCAGTAGCACGAACGTTCGGCACGCCATGGTCAGAGACTTCACTACCGTGATTTTTCCCGAGGCTTGGAGCAGTTCTCAGCTACTGGGTCCCAGAGCCAGTCAACTTTTTCGCACTCGGCTCGGGTTTGAGGCTTGAGCGGCTTGCCCCAAATGCAGGGGACAATGGATGAGCCTGGCACCTCACAGTTTCTGCGACTCTGGGCGACCAGTATCGAGAGAGCGAGCAACACAAAAATAATGAGGCCTGAGCTTATCCATTCGTGTCGTTTCATGCGAGCCAATACCTTTCACCCCTCTTGACACTCCAACGTGCCTTCGGAATCTATTGCCCAATTAGTTGGAATTTCACAGTGCCACTTGATCCCAAGGAATGTCGCCGACAAGCATTAGCCTGCGTAACTGGCGCAAACGTCGATCTCCCCGCAGGCAAGGCGGCACTACGCCGAGTTAACCAAAACATGGCTGACGATAGCAGGCGATTTAGCCGACCTAGAGTCACAGCTAAGAGCTGACGCTGAGAAGAAAGCTGGCTAAGACCTGCGCCGGCGCAGGCATGTCTGGAGTGTCGGTGCTCCGATCTGCCGCTCGGCTGTCCGTCCTAGTCTCACGCCGCCGACTTCAAACCGTCGCCAATAGAGGTTGAGACCTTGGTTCAGACCCATTGCCGCAACGCCTTGCGATGGCAGGCGTGACAACTAAGAACAAGCTCGATTGCGCCGACCCATTGACGATCTGCATCAGCTCCAACAGATTGTCGGTGAAGTCCTGAAAGCTGCCAGGTGAGGCCTCGCTTTCGTCGGTCTCGCCAGTGTTCGCAGCGCACGCAGTCAACAGCAGAGCATCAGTCCACTGTGCGAGGGAAGGCTGAAGCTAACGCCTTCTGGGCTTCTTCGCCCCTGCAATCTCCACCTCGAACTTGCGCCCATGCTTGAGCGAGGGGATTTTCGCCCGTGTCTCAGCGCAGAGGCTAAGGTCTATATCGGCAAGAAGAATCTGGGGATCCTCCCCGGCTTCTGCCAGCACTTCGCCCCAAGGTGATACGATCATGCTGTGGCCATAGGTGCTGCGGCCGTTCTCATGCAACCCACCCTGACAAGCGGCAAGGACATATGCGCCGGTCTCTATGGCGCGGGCGCGGAGCAGGACGTCCCAATGCGCCTCGCCAGTCTGTCTGGTGAAGGCTGCCGGCACGGCGATCATGTCGGCGCCTCCGTTGGCGAGCGCCCGGTAGAGCGCTGCGAACCTGAGGTCGTAGCAGATGCTCATGCCGAGGCGCCCCCAGGGCAGATCGGCGAGCACGGCAGTGGCGCCTGGATCGAAGGTGCAGGATTCGCGGTAGCTTTCACCGCCGGCAAGATCGACATCGAACATATGCAGCTTGTCGTAGCGCGCGGCGACCTCCCCATCCGGAGCGATGAGATAGGAGCGGTTGGCGACCTTACCGGACGACAGCTTCATGCCGAGTGAGCCGACATGCAGCCAGATGCCAAGCTCCTTGGCGAGCGCCTGGAACCGCTTGAGCGGCGCCGCCTTCTCCTCGACCTCGAGCTTGGAGAGCAGCCGGTCGGTCTCAAGCTCCATGATCGCGGTGTTTTCGGGTGTCTGCACATAGACAGCGCCGCCCTCCGCCGCGCGGCGGATAAGGGCCTCGGCCATCTCCATGTTGGGAGCGACGGAGCGTCCGGACCTGAGCTGAACCAGACCCGCGCGGAAGGATCTCTCCGAAGGCAAGGTCATTCTCCGGGAGCGCTTGCCACCGCCTCGATTGCCGCGAGCAGCGGATCGAGCTTCGCCGCGCGCTCGAGCTCAGCAAGCTCGACATAGCCCCCGAAATGGGCTCCGTTGATGAAGATCTGCGGCACCGTGCGCCGTCCATAGGCGCGGTCGATCATCTCCTGCCTCAAGGCAAGGTCGTCGCTCACGTCGATCTCCGTGAAGGCGGCGCCCTTCTTGGTGAGGAGATGCTTGGCGGCGCGGCAATAGCCGCAATAGGGCGCGGTGTATAGGATGATCTTGGTCATCGAAGTTCCGCTGCTTGGCCATTCGACCTTCGCCTGTAAGTAAGCGTAAGGCTAAGCAAATTCCAGACTATAGCAGCATCGCTGCGGGCGCAGGCCTCGGCGGTCGCCCCGGTGGTGATTACGTCGTCGACCACAACGATGCGCTTGCCGCGAAGCGCGCCTCTTGCCGCCGTCACCCGGAATGCTCCGGCGACGTTCTTCCTCCGCTGCGCCGCAGTGAGCCCGACCTGGGCGTGCATGCGCTTGACCCTGGCGAGCAGGAAACAGTCGACCGGCATGCCTGTCAGGCCGCCGACGGCCTGGCCCAACATGGCCGACTGGTTGAAGCGCCGCGACCAGAGCCGCGACCGGTAAAGCGGAACGGGCAGGATCACATCGGCATCGGCGAGGAGCTCGGCGCCGGCAGTGGCCATCCAACCGCCCGAACAGGGGCACGCCCTCGTGGCGGTCGCCATATTTGAAGCGCTGGATCAGCTCGCGCATGGTCGAGGAATAGCGCGCCGCCGCCCGCGCGCGGTCGTAGACTGGCGGATCGGCAATTGCCGCCGCCGACAGGCTGGGGCTTACAGTCTCGTAGGGCAGCGGCACGCCGAGTTTTTCGCGGAGCGGAGGAGCGATGAAGTCGATCTTGGCCCAGCAATCGGCGCACAGCAGCCCATGGGCGCCGGCGCGCTTGCGGCAGGCGATGCAGACCGGCGGCAGCAGGAGATCGGCAAGCGCCATCATTGCGCCGCTCAGCGCTACCGCGGCCAAAGAGGCCTTGGATCGCGCAACCGGACCCGAGGTGATCTCTGCCCGGCCGATCGCCATGGACGCCATGATAGAACCTGGAGCCGGCATGGCGGAAGAGGCGCGCAACGCATGACTAAGAATGGCGCGCTTTTCGACCGCGCTTTGTTGCGCAGCAGGCGCGCGCGCTTTGCCGGCGAAATGGCAGAGCACGAGGCGCTGCTCGCCCATGTCGCGGCGGAGATTGCCGACCGCGTCAGCGCGATCCTGCGCGAATTCCCGCTTGCGCTCGATCTTGGCGCCTATCACGGCGTGGTCGGGCGCGCCGTAGCGGCGCTGCCCTCCGTCGGAGAGATGATCTATGCCGAGAGCGTGCCGGCGCTTGCCGCGCTCTGCCCACGCCCCGCCGTGGTCTGTGATGAGGAGCTGCTGCCCTTCAAGGAACAGAGCCTCAATCTCGTCGTGTCCGGCTTGGCGCTGCATCGCGTCAACGATCTTCCCGGCGCGCTGATCCAGATCCGCCGCGCGCTACGCCCTGACGGATTGTTCATGGCCGCGGCACTGGGCAGCCGCTCGCTGCACGAGCTGCGCCAGTCGCTGATCGAGGCAGAGGCCGAGCTGCATGGCGGGGCGAGCCCGCGCGTCGCGCCTTTCGCCGATGTGCGGGAGTACGGCGCGCTCCTCCAGCGCGCCGGCTTCGCGCTGCCGGTCACCGACGCCGAGCTCCTCACCGTGACCTATCCCAGCCCACGCGAGCTGATGCGCGAGATCAGGGCGCTTGGCGGCGGCAATGTCATGGCGGCGCGGCGGAAAATGCCGCTACCGCGCGGCACGCTCGAGCGCGCCGAGGAGATCTATAGCGAGCGGCACACGACACCCGGGGGCAAGATCGCGGCGAGCTTCGAGATCGTCTATCTCGCGGGCTGGGCGCCCGATGCCAGCCAGCAGAAGCCGCTTGCGCCTGGGAGCGCAAACGCTCGCCTCGCCGATGCGCTGCACACCACCGAGCACTCCGCCGGAGACAAAGCGGCCTTTCCGGCTACGAAGAAGTCAAAGTGGGACCCCGAGACCTAACCACCGCTCGTCAGAGCAGCGCCGGCAGCACAGCCTTCAGCGACTCGTCCGCAGGTGGCATGGCGTAGGCGGCGAGCTCTGTGGGCTTCACCCAGGCAAGCTCCTGGCCCTCGTGGGGCGTTGGCTCGCCTCGCCAGCGCCTACAGAGAAAGAGCGGCATCAACAGGTAAAAGTCAGGATAAGCGTGACTGGCGAAGGTGAGCGGCGCAAGGTCTACGGCCGCGATGCCGATGCCGAGTTCCTCGGCAAGCTCGCGGATGAGCGCATGCTCGGCCAACTCACCTTGCTCGACCTTGCCGCCGGGAAATTCCCAAAGCCCAGCGAGGGAACGCCCCGGCGGTCGCTTGGCGATCAGGATTCCGCCCTCGCTGTCGAGAAGCACGCAGGCAGCGACGAGAACGAGCGGAGGCGTGCGGCCTTCCATCGCCCCGGTCAGGACCGGTAATCGGCGTTGATGGCGATGTACTCGGCGGTGAGATCGCAGGTCCACACCGTCGCGCTTCCCTCACCGACGCCGACATCGACGGTAATCGCGATCTCCGGCCGCTTCATGTAGTTGGCGCCAAGCTCCTCGCTATAAGACGGCGCCACCTCTCCCTCCTTGGCGACGAGGATATCGCCGAGCCATATGGAAAGCCTGTCGCGGTCGGCGGCCTCGCCAGCCTTGCCGACGGCCATGACCACGCGGCCCCAATTCGGGTCCTCGCCGGCGATCGCCGTCTTCACCAGCGGCGAGTTAGCGATTGAAAACGCGATCCTGCGCGCGGCTTCGGGCGTCTCCGCGCCGGTCACCCGCACTGCGACGAATTTCGTCGCCCCCTCTCCGTCCTTCACCACCTGATGCGCAAGATCGAGCAGCACCTCGGTGAGCGCCCCGCGGAACTTCACCAACCGCGGATCGTGCGCTAGCCCGATGCGCGGCGCGCCGCGTGACGCCGCCGTGCCGGTGGCGAACAGCAAGAGCGTGTCGCTGGTCGAAGTATCGCCGTCGATAGTGATGGCGTTGAAGGTTGCGTCGGCGGCAGTAGCAAGGATCTCGCGCAGCGGCCCCGGCTCGATGTCGGCGTCGGTGAAGAGGAAGGCGAGCATGGTCGCCATGTCGGGCGCGATCATGCCGGCGCCCTTGGCGATGCCGTTGATGGTGACGGGCACGCGCTCGATGTCGGTCTGCCGCGTCGCGAGTTTGGGATAGGTGTCGGTGGTCATGATGGCGTGCGCTGCATCACCGATCCCCTCAGGATCGGCGCGTCCAGCAAGCCCGGCCAAGAGGCCAGTGAACTTGCCTGGGTCGAGCGGCTCGCCGATCACCCCGGTGGAGGCGAGATAGACGTCGGCCTCGAGGCAGTCGGCGGCTTGGGAGGCGGCTTCCGCCGTGAGCTTCACGGCTTCGCGGCCGCGCTTGCCGGTAAAGGCATTGGCGTTGCCGGAATTGACCACGAGCGCCCGGGCCATGCCGTGCTGAAGCCGAGCGCGGCACCATTCAACCGGGGCCGACGCCGTCTTCGACCGCGTCAGCACGCCGGCCGCCGTGGTGCCAGGCTCGAACAGGGCAACCAGCAGATCGGTGCGCCCGGGATAACGGATACCCGCAGCGCACGTCGCGAAACGCACCCCCTCAATGGCGGGAAGGCGCGGCGGCTCTTTCGGCGCGAATGGCGAGACCTTGGCCATCTAGGCTCGCGACTTTCAGGCGATTGCCTTTAGTGATTGTCTTCCACGTCCCCGGCAGGCTCAGGCTCATTCTCCGCCGGCGCCTCGCCGCGCATGGCGGCATCCTGCATCGACTTCTTTATCTCTGGATCCTTGACGTCGATCTTGGCGGCGTTGTGCAGATCTTTCAGCGTTTGCTTGGCCTTCTGCTGGGTGAGCTGGCTGATGATGGTGTCCTTCACCTGGTCGAAGGTCGGGAGCGGACGCGTCCGCTTCTCCTCGACCTTGATGATGTGCCAGCCGAACTGGGTCTGAACCGGATTGGAGATCTCGCCTTCCTTCAATTGGAAGGCAGCGTCCTCGAAGGGCTTCAGCATCTGACCGCGGCCGAAAAAGCCGAGATCGCCGCCTTCGGCGCTCGGGTCCTTAGACTTCTCCTTGGCGACCGTGGCGAAATCCTCGCCCTTCTTCAGCCGCTCCTGAATTTCCTTGGCCTCAGCCTCGGTCGCCACCAGGATGTGGCGGGCGTGAATCTCTTCCTCCGGCTTCATGCCGGCGACCTTTTGATCGTAGATCTTCTTGGCTTCGTCCTCGGGCACGGCATTCCGCACGCTCTTGTCGAAATACGCATCCCGCAAGGTGCGGCGGCGATGATATTTGAGGCGGTCCTCGAAGCTCTGTCCGCTGTCGAGACCGGCCTTCACCGCAGCCTCGGCCATCAGCTCATTCTCGATGACGAATTGCAGCAGCATGCGGCGGCGTTCGTCAGGCGGGAAATTGGCGAGCTGAGCGCCAACTTCGGTCGCAGCGAAATCGAGATCAGATTGCTTGATGTCGACGCCGTTGATGGTGGCGACGACCGGGTCGTCGGCCCGGGCGGTGAACGGAACGCAAGCAATGAAGGCTGCGACGAGCAGCAAGGTTCGCCAAGTTTTCACAGAGTGAGGTTCCTCTTCTTGTGCCCGCCTGACCGTCGCAGGAGCCTGAGGCGGGTGGGTTCGGCCGCTTCCCCGGCGCTTACATAGCCCCGGGGCGGCTCCCTGCCAAGCAGCTTGTCTGGCGGATCTCACCTCGCCAAAGGCTGGCAAAACCAGTTGACGCGACCATGATATTTCTGTATATCTCGATACATGGAACTATCCGCCGTGATCAGTGCGCTGAGCGCCCTGGGACAAGAGCGCAGGCTGAAGATCTTCCGTCTGCTTGTGCAATGCGGACCTGACGGCATGGCTGCCGGCGACATCGCGCGGCGGCTCAAGCTTCCGCAGAACACGCTCTCCTTCCATCTCGCCGCGCTTGCCCGCGCCCATCTCGTTACCTCGCGCAAAGAGGGCCGCTCGATCATCTATTGCGTGGACCTTGCCGGCACACGGGGCCTTCTCTCTTTCCTCGTCGAAGATTGCTGTGCGGGGAAGACAGAGCTTTGCGGGCCTCTTATCGCGTCCGCCGATTCCGGATGTTGCCCTACATAAAAAGTTGAAGAGTGAGGAGATGCCCATTCAAGTCGTCAGCAGCAATCCACCCTTGAATGTCCTCTTCCTCTGCACCGGAAACTCGGCGCGCTCTATCATGGCCGAAGCCATCCTCAATCGCCTGGGACTTGGCAAGTTCAAGGCCTATAGCGCCGGCAGTTTCCCCAAGGGTGAGGTCAATCCGCATGCGCTCGCAGTGTTGCGGAAATCGAATTTCGACGTTTCGAAGCTCCGCTCAAAGTCCTGGGACGAGTTCGCCGCACCAGGCGCGCCCAAGCTCGATTTCGTGTTCACCGTCTGCGACGACGCGGCGAAGGAGGTCTGTCCCATCTGGCCGGACCAGCCCATGACCGCCCATTGGGGCCTGCCGGACCCCGCCAAGGCTGAGGGCAGCGAGGCAGAGCAGGCGCTCGCCTTCGCCGATACGTTCCGCATGCTCTATCAGCGCATCAGCATCTTCGTGAGCCTGCCCTTCGACAAATTGAGCAAGCTCTCGTTGCAAAAGCACCTCGAGGACATCGGCAAGACGCAAGGAGCGGATACCAAAGTGCGGGCGTAGCTTTAGCTCGGGTTGCGCCCGCAACTCCCGCCCCCCACCTGTCGGAGCGTCGCGTTGACAAGGATAGTCGCCCCTCTTATGTCTCACGGGCGGCTGTTCCCAGGCATTTTTTGGTCGCTTTCCGCCGGTTTTATATGCGGCCGGTAGGCACTGGGAGCATGGCGCTTCGAGACGTCAGGTGCTTTCGCCCCCCAAAGCCGAAGCCACCTCAGAACTGCTCCATGAGAGGCGAGACCCAATGCTTTCTTTCGGTGCCTTGGCCAGCAAGGTCTTTGGCTCATCCAACGACCGCAAGCTGAAGAAATACCCGCCGCTGGTCGCCGCCATCAACAAGCTCGAGCCGGAGGTCGCCGCCCTCTCCGACGATGAGCTGCGCGCCCGCACCGAGACCTTCCGCGCACGGGTAAAAGAAGGCACGCCAATCGAGGATCTGATCCCTGAAGCCTTCGCCACTGTCCGCGAGGCCGCCAAACGCACCATCGGCCAGCGCCATTTCGACGTGCAGCTCATGGGCGGCATGGTGCTCAATGACGCCCGAATTGCCGAGATGAAGACCGGCGAAGGCAAGACGCTGGTCGCAACGCTCCCCGTCTATCTCAACGCGCTCACCGGCCGCGGCGTGCACGTGGTGACGGTGAACGACTACCTCGCCAAGCGCGACTCTGCCTGGATGGGCGCCATCTACAAATTTCTCGGCCTCACCGTCGGCTGCATCGTGCATGAGCTGAACGACGAGCATCGCAAGGTGGAATACGCCGCCGACGTGACCTACGGCACCAACAACGAGTTCGGCTTCGACTATCTTCGCGACAATATGAAATATTCGGCCGAGGAGATGGTCCAGCGCGGCCACTACTTCGCCATCGTCGACGAAGTGGACTCGATTCTGATAGACGAGGCGCGCACGCCCCTCATCATCTCTGGCCCTCTCGACGACCGGTCCGAGCTTTACAACACCATCGACACCTTCATCCCCAGGCTCGGGAAGGAAGACTACGAGCTCGATGAGAAGACCCGCGTCGTAACCCTGACCGAGGCCGGCAACGAGCATGTGGAACAGCTTCTTACCGAGGCAGGCATGCTCAAGGGCGAGTCGCTCTACGACATCGAGAACGTAACCGTCGTGCATCACGTGCAGCAGGCGCTCCGCGCCCGCACGCTGTTCCAGCGCGACCGCGATTACATCGTCAAGAGCGACGAGGTGATCATCATCGACGAGTTCACCGGCCGCATGATGCAGGGCCGGCGCTATTCCGAAGGGCTGCACCAGGCGCTCGAGGCCAAGGAGCACGTCACCATCCAGCCCGAGAACCAGACCCTCGCCTCGATCACCTTCCAGAATTATTTCCGGCTCTACGAGAAGCTCGCCGGCATGACCGGCACGGCGGCGACCGAAGCCGACGAGTTCATGGACATTTACGGTCTCGACGTAATCGAGGTGCCGACCAACATGGACATGATCCGCGCAGACGAGGACGACGAAGTCTATCGCACGGCGCAGGAGAAATACCGGGCCATCATCACTCTGATCAAGGATGCGCAGAAGCGCGGCCAGCCAATGCTGGTCGGCACCACCTCGATCGAGAAGTCGGAAATCCTGTCGGAACTCCTTAAGAAGGACAAGGTCCCGCATCAGGTCCTGAACGCCCGCTATCACGAGCAAGAGGCGCATATCATCGCCCAGGCCGGCGTGCCTGGCGCCGTGACTATCGCCACCAACATGGCCGGCCGCGGCACCGACATCCAACTCGGCGGCAATCCCGACATGCTGCTCGAGGATTGGGGGACGGAAGAGAAAGCCAAGGGCAAAGAACCGACCCCCGAACAGATCGCCGCCAAGCGCGACGCCATCAGGGCTGAGGTCGCCAAGAAGAAGACGAAGGCACTGGAAGCCGGCGGTCTTTACGTCGTCGGCACCGAGCGCCACGAGAGCCGGCGCATAGACAACCAGCTCCGCGGCCGCTCGGGCCGCCAGGGCGACCCAGGCCGCTCGCGCTTCTTCCTATCTCTCGAAGACGACCTCATGCGCATCTTCGGATCGCAGCGCATGGACGGCATGCTCCAGGCGCTTGGCCTCAAGGAAGACGAGGCGATCATCCATCCCTGGATCAACAAGGCGCTGGAGAAGGCGCAAGCCAAAGTCGAGGCGCGCAATTTCGACATCCGCAAGAACCTGCTCAAGTTCGACAACGTGATGAACGATCAGCGCAAGGCGATCTTCGAGCAGCGCCTCGACCTGATGAGCGACGCCGACCTTGGCGAGACCGTCGGCGACATGCGCCGTCAGGTGATCGACGATCTCATGGCCAAGCACGTCCCGGAAAAGGCCTTCGCCGAGCAATGGGACGTGGACGGGCTCAAAGAGGACATGCAGGCGACCTTCGACCTCGATTTGCCGCTTGCCGACTGGGCCAAAGAGGAAGGCATCGGCGAGGAAGAAGTGCACGAGCGCCTGGTCCGCGCCGCAGACGAGAAGGCCGCCAAAAAGGCCGCCGATTTCGGGCCGCAGATCATGCGCCAGATCGAGAAAGCGGTGCTGCTACAGACGCTCGATCATTTGTGGCGCGAGCATCTCGTCACGCTCGAGCATCTCCGGCAGGTGATCGGCTTGCGCGGCTACGGCCAGCGCGACCCGCTGAACGAATATAAGAGCGAGAGCTTCACCCTGTTCGAGCACATGCTGGCGCGCCTCCGCGAGGCGGTGACCGGCCAGCTCATGCATGTCGAACTCACGCGCCAGGAGGACGTTCCGCCGCTCGATGCCGCCGAGCTGCCGCCGATGGAAGCCCACCACTTCGATCCGACCACCGGCGAAGACGAATTCGCGCTCGAAGCAGCGAGCGTCGGACCTGCCGTCACGGCGAAGGCCGCCGCGGCGCCGGCCCGCAGCCGCAAGGCGAGCAAGGCCCAAGGCCCGAACCCAGCCGATCCCTCGACCTGGGGGAAGGTGCAGCGGAACGCGCTTTGCCCGTGCGGCTCAGGCAACAAATACAAGCACTGCCACGGCGCCTTTAGCTGAGGCGGCATGGCCAAGACCAACCTCCGGTCCGTGGACGACTATATCGCCTCACAGCCGGAGGCCACGCAGGCCGTGCTGAAGCGCGTGCGAGGCATCATCCGCAAGGCGCTGCCCGCCGCCGAGGAAGTGATCTCGTATCAAATTCCCACCTATAAATTGCGCGGGCAGGCCGTGGTCTATTTCGCCGGGTGGAAGCAGCATTACTCGCTCTACCCAACTTCCGCCGCTCTCGTTAAGGCTTTCAAGGCCGCGCTCGCGCCTTACGAACTCAGCAAGGGCACGATCCGCTTCCCGCTCGGCGAGACGGTGCCGGCGAAGTTGATCGAGCGCATTGCCAAGTTCCGCGCAATGGAAGTGGCCGAGGGTGCGGAGGCCAAAGCACGCGCACCGAAGAAGGGAGCCACGCCGGCGCCTTCGGACCCGAGCGGCCCGGTAGGGAACCAAGAGGGTCCGACGCGGCTTTGACTGGCTGAAGCCGCTCCTTCCGAGGCACTCAAGCTTGCCGCTCAGCAATTCCTTCGGCGCGACCGTGCCTGCAATGGCTCGGGCATCATGACAATCGATCAGACGCTCTCCTTCGCCATCATCTTCGGCATGATGGGCCTCTTTGCCTGGGGCAAGCTCCGCTACGACCTCGTCGCCCTTCTCGCCTTGCTCGCGGCTCTCGCCATCGGAATTGTCCCCGCAGACAAGGCGTTCGACGGTTTCAGCGACGACATCGTGATCATCGTGGCATCAGCACTCGTGGTCAGCGCTGCCGTGGCGCGCTCAGGCGTGATCGAGCGCATCGTGCGCAAGATCGGATCGCGTCTCGTCACCGTCAATCAGCAGGTCTTCGCGCTGGTGACAGCGGTCACGGTGCTCTCGGCCTTCGTCAAGAATATTGGCGCGCTCGCCATGTTGATGCCGATCGCCTTTCAGCTCGCTCGCCGCACCGGGACCTCGCCCTCCTCTCTGCTGATGCCAATGTCGTTCGGTGCGCTGCTCGGCGGCACCATGACGTTGGTCGGCACCTCGCCGAACATCATCGTGTCGCGCATGCGCGAGGAAATTCTCGGGCAGCCTTTCGGCATGTTCGACTTCACGCCGGTCGGCGCTGGCTTGGCGCTGGCCGGCGTGGCCTTTCTTGTCTTCGGCTGGCGGCTCTTGCCGCGTGACCGAAAGGGCACGGCCTCAATGGACTCAGCGTTCAATCTTGAGGCTTACACCACCGAGGTCGAGATCCCGGAGGACTCGCTGGCCGCGGGCATCACTGTGAAGGCGCTCGAAGATCTCGGGGAGGGCGAGTTCGAGGTCATCACGCTCCTGCGGGGAAAGGAGCGCCGCTTCGAGCCGGCCGGCAATGTCGTGCTGAAGGCCAGGGACACGCTCATCCTGAAAGGCGAGCCTGCCGCGCTTGAGCGTGTCGTTGCGTTGGAGAAGCTGCAGCTCACCCGCGGCGACAAGGCCCAACAGGTCGACGCGCCGCATGACGAGATCGGTGTCATGGAGGCGGTGATCACGCCGGAATCCGACCTCGTTGGAAGCTCTGCCGGGCAGATCAAACTGTTCAGCCGCCACGGCGTCAATCTCCTCGCCGTGAGCCGGCGCGGACGGCGCATTGCGCACCGCCTCCGCTCGGTGAAATTCAGGCCTGGCGACGTCATCGTGTTGCAAGGCGATCTCACCACCATGCCGGAGACGCTTGGCGAGCTCCATTGCCTGCCGCTCGCCGAGCGCGACCTGCGCATCGGTAGGAAGGAGAGCTATTTGCCCATAGCCGTGCTCGCCGGCGCCATGGCGCTTGTCGCCTTCCACCTGGTGCCAGTGACCGTCGCGTTCTTCGGTGCGGCCGTGATCCTGCTACTCGCGCGCTCGCTAAGCTTGCGCGAGGCCTACGATGTCATCGACTGGCCGATCCTCGTCATGCTCGGCGCCCTCATCCCGGTGAGCGAGTCGTTGCGCACGACCGGTGGTACCGATCTCATCGCCGGATGGCTGTCGATGGCCGCGGCGCATCTGCCCGCGGCCGGCGCGCTTGCGTTGATCCTGGCCGCGGCGATGGCCGTCACGCCGTTCCTCAACAACGCCGCCACGGTGCTGGTGATGGCGCCGATCGCCGCGAGTTTCGCCGCCAAGCTCAGCCATAACCCGGATCCGTTCCTCATGGCGGTCGCCATCGGCGCGGCCTGCGATTTCCTCACGCCCATCGGGCACCAATGCAACACTCTGGTGATGGGTCCTGGCGGCTATCGCTTCGGCGATTATTGGCGGCTCGGCCTGCCGCTCTCGCTGATCGTGCTCGTGGCCGGCGTGCCGCTGATCATGGCCTTCTGGCCGCTCGGCTAGACGTCGCGAAGCTTACGGCTTGCTCGACGCCGTTGCCGCGCATTCGGCCGGGGCTGACGGAACATCGCCGGGCTTTGCCTCGGAGATCACGTAGCGGCCCTCGCACACGCTGACCATCGGCGGCAAATGGGTGCGCTCGAAGGCGTCATAGCCCTTCTTCAGATCGGCCCAGAACGGACTCCATTGGTCGCCCTTCCGCGCTGCGAGATTCTTCTCGGTCATGCGGAAGGGAAAGACCTGGACGTTGAACGCCGGCTGGCCCTGGTCGAGAGCCGCGGTGACGAGGCGCCAGATCTCGTCCACGACGTTGTTGGTCATGGCGAAGCAACCGACCGACTGGCAGCCGCCATGCACCATGATGAACGAGCCGGTGCGGCCGAGCGCGCGGTCGAACGCATTGGGAAAGCCGAGACTGAAGGAGCGGTGCCAGCGGCTGTTGGGATTGAGTTCTTCCTTCGTCACTGCATAGAAGCCCTCCGGCGCCTGGCGGTCGCCTTCACGGAGCTTCGGGCCGACCCGTCCCGACCACAGGCAAATCGGATAGGTGGCAAATTTCCGGTAGCGGCCGTCCTTCTGCATCCAGATCTCGAGCTCTGACTTCGAGCTTGAAGATGCGCAAGAACACGGGCGCCCCGAGCGCGACGCCTTGCGCCTTCAGCCGCTCGTCGAATTTGGCGAGGTCGGGCGTACCGGGGAGCGGAAGCCCGTCGCGGTAATACCAATTGTTCTGCCAGCGCGTATAGTTGATGGCCGCGCGGTCGAGCAATTGCCTGCCGTCGGACGTGAGCAGCAGGTAGCCCGCGCCGGACAGCGCGACAACTGTGAGGAGCGCTAGAGCTTGCCGCAGCATGGGCCCATCATGCGCAAAAGAGAGGCGAACGCGTGGCGGGTGATTATTTCTCGGCCGTGACCGTGGTCGCAGCAGCGGGCTTTGGCTTGGCCTTGGCCTTGACGGGCTTCGTCGGCGTGGGCACAGGGGTCGCTGGCGTCGCCGGCCCGAGCGTGAAGGCTTGATATACCGGCTCCTTTGGCGGCCCGAAGGTCAGACCGAACCAGCTGCCGAGCGGCCTGCCGACCTCCGCTGTGCGTTTGGTGTGTTTGGCCGAGGCCTCCTGCAGTCGCTCGCGCGGTGCTCTCTGCACCGGGAGTTTCTCGAAGGCAGGGCAGGCACCGACGGGGTTAGGCCGCGCCCCGCCGACGAACGAAGCGTTGATCAGATAACGCTTGTCGCAAACATCGACCTTTGGCGGCTGACGTGTGATCTCGAAATAGTCGTAGCCCTCTTTCAGGTTTTGCCAGAACCCGTACCACTTGTCGTCCTTGTGCTTGGCCAGGTTCGCAGTGGTCATGCGGAACGGATAGGCTTGTACCTGGAACAACTCCTGGCCGCCGGCGATTGCCTCGCGCGCCAGAATGTAGATCTCCTCGACGACGCCGTCGGTCATGGCGTAGCAGCCAGACGATTTGCAGTCGCCATGCACCATGATGTCGGCGCCGGTGCGCCCATAGGCGCGGTCATAGGAATTGGGGAAGCCGAGATTGAAGGCGAGGTAGTACTTGCTCTTCGGATTCATCTGCGGCGCGGAGACCATATAGAAGCCTTCCGGCGCCTGCCGATCGCCCTGGTTGATCTTCGGTCCGAGCTTTCCGGACCAGTCGCAGATCGGATAGGTCTTGAAGTGATAGTAGCGGCCGTCGTCCTTCGCCTTCCACACTTCAAGCTCTGACTCTGATTTGAAGATGCGCACGAGAACTGGCGACTGCTCGCTCATGCCCTTCTCGGCGAGCAGAGCTTGCGTCTGCGCAGACAGCGGCTTGAGATAAGGCGGCGAAAATTGTCCGCAGCCACCCAGCACGGTGACCGACGCGAGCACGCAGGCCGCGATGACGACATTGACCCAGGCTAGGCGAAGCATACGCAGTGCCCCTTGCGCACCTCGTCCAAGTTCATCCTTACCGGGTTAAAGCGAAGTTAGCGCCATAGATCCCCCTGGGCGCTAGAGCTTCGGCAACCCCCGAACTGACCCCGCCATTATAGCGGCGCTAAAGTCACAGTGGGACTCAAAAGTGGCAATTTTCTGGGCAGAATCCTCAACTTAAACGGCCTATGCCCAGGAATTTTTCGCGCCTTGCCTTGCGGATAGCCTCGGGCGTCATGGCATCGAATTCGGCCAAAGCCTGGCCTATTCTATTGCCGGTTGCCTCCACCACCTCCTGCCCGTCCCGGTGCGCACCCCCGGTGGGCTCAGAAATGATGCCGTCGATGACCCCGAGCCTGAGCAGGTCCTGGGCAGTGATCTTCATATTGGTGGCGGCGTCGACTGCCCGGCTTGAATCCCGCCATAGGATCGAGGCCGCTGCCTCCGGCGAAGCGACGGTATAGATGGCGTGCTCCAGCATATAGACACGGTTGGCGGTGGCGATGGCCACAGCACCGCCCGAGCCTCCCTCGCCGATGATCACGGATACGATCGGCACGCCGACGCTGAGGCAGGTGTCGGTGCAGCGGGCGATGGCTTCGGCCTGGCCGCGCTCCTCCGCCCCGATGCCTGGATAGGCGCCCGCCGTGTCGATCAGGCTCACCACGGGCAGCGAGAAGCGGTCCGCCATCTCCATCAGCCGCTGTGCCTTGCGGTAGCCTTCGGGCCGCGCCATGCCGAAATTGTGCTTGATGCGGCCTTCGGTGTCGGAGCCCTTCTCATGGCCGATGATCATCGCCGAGCGGCCGTTGAGCCGTCCGATGCCGCCGATTATCGCCTGGTCCTCGCCGAAATAGCGGTCGCCTGCGAGCGGGGTGAAATCCTCCACGAGCCGATCGATGTAGTGGCGGAAATGCGGGCGCTCGGGGTGCCTTGCGACTTGCGTTTTCTGCCAGGGGGTGAGCTCGGAATAGGTCTCTTCCAATGCCTCGCGCGCCTTGGCCTCGAGCTTGGCGAGCTCCTCCGAGATGGACACGGAATTCTGCTGGGCGGCGAGCGTCCTAAGCTCGGCGACCTTACTTTCAAGCTCGGCAATCGGCTTTTCGAAGTCGAGATAAGTGCGCATTTGCTAAAGTTGGTCCATCGAACCCGCGCTCGGCGGGCCGCCGGGCATAGGGCGGCGGGAACGTGGTTGTTAAGTGGCCTTGGGGCGAAACCGTGTCAACCGGCAACCCCTGGGCCTGCCCGAAGGTCGACCCTAGCTCCGTTTGGTTAAATGTACCTGAGCCAAGGGGTGATGCTGCTCGACAATCCGCCGCAGCCGCTCCTCGATGACATGGGTATAGATCTGAGTGGTCGAGATGTCGGCGTGGCCGAGGAGCTGCTGCACCGTGCGCAGATCCGCGCCGTTCTCCAGGAGATGGCTGGCGAAGGCATGACGGAGCACATGCGGCGAGACGCGTGACGGCTCGATGCCGGCGGCAGCTGCGAGTGTCTTCAACTCCTGGCCGAAGCGCTGCCGCGTCAAATGTTGAGCGCCGCTTCCGGACGGAAACATCCACGGCGAGCGCGCGCGGCCTTGCGCCTCGTCGGCGGTAAGCGCGGCAAGATGATCGGCGAGCGCCTTGCGGGCAGAGTCATTGAGCGGCACGAGGCGCTCGCGCCCACCTTTCCCCTTGACGGTCATCACCTGATCGTCGCTGGTCAGCACACCGCGCGAGAGCTCGAGCAACTCCGAGACGCGCAAGCCGGTGGCGTAGAGCGTTTCGAGGAGCGCGGTGATGCGAAGCGCCCTCCGCTTGGCCGAGCCTTCGCCTGCCTGCTCCACGCCATGCGCCGCGGCTGCAAGCAGCGCCTCGACCTCGGCAAGCGACAGCAGTTTCGGCAGAGGCCGTCCGAGCTTTGGGCTGTCGATGGCCGAGCAGGGATCGTCCTTGCGCAAACCTTCGGCGAGCAGGAAGTGGTAGAACTGGCGCATGGCCGACAGCTTCCGCGCCCGCGACGTGGCGGCAAGACCCTTGCGGCTCAGCTGCGCGAGATAGGCGCGGATCGTGTCGGCCGAAGCGTCGAGCGCAGTCTTGCGCTTAGTGACGAGGAAACCGAGGTACTCGCTCAAATCGCGGGTGTAGGCCTCGATGGTCTTTTCGGCAGCCCCGCGCTCGGCCCTCAGCATGTCAAGAAAGAGCACGAGCTCCGACTCTTCGCGTTTGCCAGAACCGCCTTTTGAGGTGCCCAAGGCTTTCACGCCTTTCCGCGCCGAGGCCAATGTGTGTAGAGCGCCTCGAAGGCAAGCCGCCGCGCTTCTGCGTCGAGCCCAACCCGCTTCAGCGCGCGCAAGCCGTCGCCAAGCGCGATCATATGCGCGCCTTGCGGCCCGTCGGGCCCAAATGCAGCGGCGGCAAGCAGAATGGTGCGTCCGGTCTCGCCCTTATCCGCCGCCTCTTTCAATGCGGAGAGAACGCCGGTGGCAGGCAAAAACCCATCGTCCGGCTGCGGCGCCTTGGCGGCAAGGTCCCAGAGCGGGATCGGGACCTCTTCGCCGAGCGCATCGAGCGCGGTGACCAGGCGTTGTAGCAACGGTCCGGGCAGTGCGGCTTTGAGCGCAATATCGACGCCAGAATCGAGCGCGGTGCGCGCCCGCTCGCTCAGGGGATCGGTGGTGACCAGCAGTAATTGCCAGCTTCGCACGCGGTCGCCCGCGGACTCTGTCAGGTCCCACGCAGCTTGATCGTCACCGGCAAGAGCTGCAACGCGCACGCCTGTCTCGGCGTAGTTTGCGCTCTGCGTGTCTTGCGCAAATCCGCCGCTCGCTTTCGCCAGCGCCTGCGCCATGGGGATCTCGATCCTCGCGTCCTTGCTGCTTGCGAGCAGCGCATCGATCAACTCGGCGCGGATCTTTTCCGAAGTCTGAGACTCGAGTGCTGCGAACAGCTTCGCGCGCAGGGCGCCCGGCGATTGCGCCGATTTGGGCAACTTCGCAGCAGCATCCGAAAAGACGGATGCGAGCGTCTCACCGTCGATGACGTTGAGGGAGGCTGCGCGCTCCGCTGCGGCAAGACGAAGCTCGGCCGGGGCCTCGTCGTCATGCGCGAGCAGGAAGAGCAGCTCCGGCGTTGCCTTAGACGCGATGTCAGCGCGCGCGCTTCCCTGACCAAGCTTGAGAAACAGATAATCGAGCACGTCGGCGCGAGGCGGTAGCGCCGGTCGCTGCGCCTGTCCACCGATGGCGCGCGCAGCGAAGGTGACGTCGAGGCCATTCTCGCGCGCGACATCGAGCGCCTGCCGCGCCGCGCCATGATCACCGCTCAAGGCAGCGCAATAGGCAGGAATGAGAAATGTAGCGCGCTTCGCGGCCGCACTCGCCTGTCCACCGGCATCGAGCTGCGCGGCGCAGGCATCCTCGGTGCGCCCGGCCGCGAGCAGAGCCAGGGCGTAAGGCGCGAGCCCGCCCAGTTCATTCCCTTGGCCGAGCATGTCGATCAGCTCGTTGACGCGGCCGCCACGCTCGAGCGAAGCGATCCTCACGCTCGTCTCGCTGCCGCCTTCGGGGCTCGCGGCAAGCGCACGCGCAAGCAGGCTCGTGAGCGCAGGTGAGGACGAGGGCATCGGAACCTGGCCGATGAGACCCTGGAGCGCGCTCGCGTCGAGCCCGCGCCAGAGATCGGGGGTAAGGGCACTCTCGCCTTGGCCGCCACCGGCGCTCTGCCGGATGACTGGCGACGGTGCTTGAATATTCGGACTCCAATTCTCGGTGGGTGCCCCAGGCGGCGTCTCCGCGGGCGAAAAGTCTTGGTCGCCGGGCGGTGCAGGTTGCGCCTCAAAGTCTTGATCAGGCGGTCGTGGTGCGGGTGGAACGCCAAAGTCTTGATCAGGTTGCGGCGGCGCTTCCCCCGGCAGCACGGGGAGCTGGCGCCGCTCGACCTGCGCCAAGGCTTCGCTGCAAACGACAGGACCCCACCCGCAGAGGATGGCAGCAGTCAGAGCGAGCCCGGCAAGGAGACCCCTACTCGGTCCGCACCTTGACGTTACGCAAGGACTTGGAGATTTCCTTGGGCTGCGGCTGAAAATATTCGGCGAGCACATAGAGGCTCCCAGAGACGACACCGGCGATCACCCCTAAAACCATCAAGAATCGAAAGAGTGTTGGCATCGAAGCGCTCGTGTCCCAACGATTTCTTGTCGTTTTCCCCCGGCGCCCTTGTAGCCGCGAAGGGGGCCTTATTATGACCCCCACACCCCAGGGCAAGGCAATGCCCCCGCACCATGATGGACGATTCGAAAGGCCGTTGTCAGCACGAGAAAATCATGGAACCGTGCAGCCCCCACGCATCGCGCTGGGCGTCGCCTCGGAGCGCCGCCTCGACAAAGGACGGGCTCGACTGGCTGAGCGCAAGAAAGACCTGAAGCCCGAGCAGTTCACGGCAATCCGCGAGGCTCTTGGCGCGCGAAGCATCGTGCTGATCGGCCTGATGGGGGCAGGCAAGACGGCTGTCGGCAGGCGCCTCGCCGCCAAGCTCGAGCTTCCCTTCACCGACGCCGACACCGAGATCGAGCTTGCCGCCGGTCAGACCGTCAGCGAGATCTTCGCCGAATATGGCGAGCCCTACTTTCGCAGAGGGGAATCGAGGGTCATCGCCAGACTGCTGCTGGAAGGCGGACCGCAAGTTCTCGCCACCGGCGGCGGGGCCTATATGGATGAAAGGACCAGGTCGAACATCAAGGAACGCGGCATCTCGATATGGCTCAGGGCGGAGCTGCCGGTGCTACTTCACCGCGTGCGGCGGCGCGACAAACGGCCCTTGCTCGCCTCCGGCGACCCCGACAAGGTGATGCGCGAATTGATGAAAAAGCGCTATCCCATCTATGCCGAGGCCGACATCACGGTTGAGAGCCGCGACGTGCCCCACGAATTGATCGTAGCCGATACGGTGGAGGCGCTCATCCGCTGGCTCGAGCGCGAGGCGAAGGCCGCAGGCGGAAAGGTCCGTGGTAAAGGTGAATGATGCGAGAGGAACTGGCAGAATTGGCGCCCGAGACCGGCGAGACCACGATCGGCGTGGCGCTCGGAGACCGCAACTATGACATCGTCATCGGCAAGCATCTGCTCGATGGCGCCGGCGAGCGGATCGCCGCGGCGCTGGCAGGTGCGCGCTGCGCCGTGGTCAGCGACGAAACCGTTGCCGCGCTCTATCTCGATCGGCTGAAGGAGAGCCTCGGAAAGCTCTTTCTCGGCGAGGTCGTGGTTGCCCCTGGCGAGCATAGCAAGAGCTTCCCCGTGGTCGCCGATGTGTGCGAGCGTCTGCTCAAACTTGGCGTCGAGCGCGGCGACGTCGTTGTAGCCTTTGGCGGCGGCGTGGTCGGCGACCTTGCAGGCTTTGCCGCGAGCATTCTTCGCCGCGGTGTCCGCTTCGTGCAGATCCCGACGACCCTGCTTGCCCAGGTCAACTCGTCGGTCGGCGGCAAAACCGGCATCGACACCCCGCAAGGCAAGAATCTGATCGGCGCCTTCCACCAGCCGAGCCTGGTGCTCGCAGATATCGCGGTGCTGGAGACGCTCACCCCGCGCGATTTCCGCTCGGGCTACGCCGAAGTCATGAAGTACGGACTGCTCGGCGATGCTCCGTTCTTCGCCTGGCTCGAAGGCAACTGGCAGATGATCTTCTCCGGCAAGGGCACGGCGCGCGCCTCGGCGATCGCCACGAGCTGCCGCGCCAAGGCGGCGATCGTCGAGGCCGACGAGCGCGAGGTGAGCGGCACCCGCGCGCTGCTCAATCTCGGCCACACGTTCGGCCACGCGCTCGAAGCCTTCGCCGGCTATTCAGACCGTCTGCTGCATGGCGAAGCCATCGTCATCGGCATGCGGCTTGCCTTCTCCTTCTCTGCCGAGCAGGGCCTTTGCCCGGCAAGCGACGTCAACCGCGTCGAAGCGCATCTCGTGCATGTTGGGCTGCCTGGCCGCATCGCTGACATTCCTGGCAGCCTGCCCACGCCGGAAGAGCTGCTTCAGCTCATGGCGCAGGACAAGAAGGTGAAGGGCGGCAAGCTTGCGCTGGTGCTCGTGCACGGCATCGGCGAGGCCTTCGTCGAACGCGACGTGCCAATGGCGCGACTGAGCGCGTTCCTCAAGCGCGAGTGCACTGCGTCCTGAACCCTAGGATGCAGCGCGTTCCTGCGGCGCGAGCGCCGTGATGGCAAGCGCATGTACGGTCTTCAATTCCTCGGCGAGCGCCGCATTGACCATGCGGTGACGCTCGAGCCGCGACTTGCCGGCAAAGGCGTCCGATACCACGATGACGCTGAAATGGCTCTCGCCGGTACCTGGCGATGAAGCATGGCCCGCGTGATGGTGCGAGTCGTTCACCACCTGGAGCTCCGCCGGCGCGAAGGCTTGAACGAGCTTCTCCCTGATCGAATTTTCCATGCGCATTCGGATCGTGTCCTTGTCTCACTCTCCGGGAGATTAGGTCTTAGGCTTGCGGTCGATCAACCTGACTTTGAACTCCGGCGCCGCCGCCGTGATCGCCGCCGAGATCTGCTGAAGCCTCTCTATATTGCCGTCGAGCGCCACGATCCTGAGCACCGGGTTGAAATAGCCGAGCGTTCGGCCGTCTGTTCGACACGTCGAGATGCGGCAGCGCGTTCAGCCGGCGATAATAGCTTTCGGTCGGCCGCGAGACCCAATCCTTGCGCGCAGCGTAGCTCCCAAAGCGGTCATAGACGAGATTTGCGGTCACCGCGATGTCGGCGGTCTTGGCCGTCGGGCGTAGCCAAGGTTCGCCGATGAAATCGCTTATTTTGCTCCGCCGGCGAGCCCGGCATTGACGCCGGTAAGCAGTGCACGCAATGGCGTTGGGTATTGCAGGAGCTTGATTAGCTCAGCGAGCCCAAGGATGAGGAACGGCGCGACGAAAATATCCTCCTTCATGATGCGCGCATGCACTTGACGATTGGCGTTGCCGCCGTCGCAAATGTTGCTGCCAGGGCGCCGAGCTCGGGCAGCACCAGCCGCGCAAGCCAATAACACGAGGAGACAGCCGGCGAACGCCGCGCAAGCCCGCCCGACCTCGACAATGGCCTGTCGATCGCGCGCGCCGGCGAACAGATTGGCGAATTGCGTGACCTCGATTATGAGGAGCGGGTGGTAGTAGCGATTGTTGCCCGCACCCCATCGATCTTGGCCCATTCGTCGCCAAGCGTGCCTAAGGGAAAGTCGATGGTCGTCCATATCGCCGCAACGAAGACCGCAGCAGGGAACAGCGCGCAGAGGGTGGCCCAGGAAATGCGTCCCTGCATCGGCAATCCCACCTCTGAAGGCGCGGCCTCCCGGCGGAAGAGGCCTCCGACATACTTTGTTCAACAATCGCCGCTTCAATGGAGGCGGCTCCCCGACTATCAACTTGGCCAAGCGGATCGACAAGCGACGGCGCGAAGCTTGCTCTCGCCATCCGCACTACCCATAATTGACGTTAATGAAACTCAACTCGAAATTCTTCGACCGCCTCCGCGTCAAGCCAGACGCGGCGAGGCTCGTGCGCGATGCCTGCCCCTCCTGCGAATGGCAGGGCTGCGCGGAGCCCGGACTCTATCCTGCGCCAAAGGGCCGCGGCCAGGAGGGCAAGTACCACCGCTTCTGCCTCGAGCATGTCCGCGAATACAACAAATCCTACAATTACTTCGCCGGCATGCCGGACGAGGACGTGGCCAAGCACCAGAAAGATGACGCGATCGGCCACCGGCCAACGTGGTTCGTCGGCGTGAACTCCTCGGCCCGCAATCGCTTAACGCGGAGCGGCGAGCGCCGCAACGGCTTTGCCTATCGTTTCACCACCCACGATCCGTTCGGGCTGTTCGGCGCCAAGCCCGCTCAGGCGACGAATCAGGCTTCCGAGCCCGTCCGGCCGATCCGCAAGGCCGAGCGCAAATGCCTTCGCCAGCTCAATCTCGAGGATTCAGCCACCAAGGTCGAGATCAAGGCGCGCTTCAAGGACTTGGTTAAGCGGCACCACCCCGATCTCAACCGGGGAGACCGCCGGTCCGAGGACAAGTTGCGCGAAGTGATCCAAGCCTATAACTATCTGCGACAGGCGGGGCTTGCTTGAGCAGCTTGGCCCTCACCCAACATATCCAGGGCTCACGCTTCGGCGGACCCACTAGCACGCGAGTGATAGGCTCTTACACCCCATGACCTTTGCAGTTTCACCCAACGGCGCCGGTCTGCCGGACATGATGGTTTCCGTCCGCCAGGTCTTCGGCATCGACACCGACCTGGAAGTGCCGGCCTATTCCCGCCCCGACGAGCACGTGCCGGACGTCGACACCGACTATTTGTTCAACCGTGAGGTGACCCTCGCCATCTTGGCTGGCTTCAAGCACAACCGCCGGGTGATGATCCAGGGTTATCACGGCACCGGCAAGTCCACCCATATCGAGCAGGTGGCGGCGCGGCTCAATTGGCCCTGCATGCGCATCAATCTCGACAGCCATGTGAGCCGTATCGACCTCGTCGGCAAGGATGCCATCGTCATCCGCGACGGGATGCAGATCACCGAGTTCCGCGAGGGCATTCTCCCCTACGCGCTCCAGACCAACACGGCACTCTGCTTCGATGAATATGACGCCGGGCGTCCTGACGTGATGTTCGTGATCCAGCGCGTGCTCGAAGTCTCGGGCAAACTGACGCTGCTCGACCAGTCGAAGGTGATCAGACCGCACCCTGCCTTCCGCCTGTTCTCGACCACCAACACCATCGGCCTCGGCGACACGAGCGGCCTCTACCACGGCACGCAGCAGATCAATCAGGGCCAGATGGACCGCTGGTCGATCGTGGTCACGCTCAACTATTTGCCGCATGACGACGAGGTGAACATCGTCCTTGCCAAGGCAAAGAGCTGGAACACCGATGCCGGCCGCAAGATCGTCGGCAACATGGTGCGGGTGGCCGAGCTTACCCGCAATGCCTTCATGAATGGCGACCTCTCCACGGTGATGAGCCCGCGCACGGTGATCACCTGGGCAGAGAACGCCGAGATCTTCGGCGACGTCGGCACTGCGTTTGCGCTGAGCTTCCTCAACAAATGCGATGAGCTCGAGCGCGGCCTGATCGCCGAATTCTATCAGCGCTGCTTCGGCGAGGACCTGCCGCAATCGACCGCCAACGTGGCCTTGAGCTGACGATGCCGCTCAGCAAGCGCAAAGAGGCGCCGCTCGACCCGTTCAAGCGAGCCCTCACGCTTGCCACCCGCTCCATCGCCTGCGACAGCGCGGTCGAGGTCGTCTTCTCCAACGAACCGGCCGGCCTGTTCGGCAAGACGGCCCGTGTCCCTGAGCCTTCCCGTGTTCCGACCAGAAACGAGATCGCGGTGATCCGCGGCCATGCCGACGCGGCGGCTCTCGCCGTCGCCTGCCACGATCCAGCGCTGGACGCGAAGCTTGCGCCTTCAGGTGGCGAGGCGCGTGCCGTGTTCGAGGCGATCGAGCAGGCGAGGGTCGAGGCCATCGGCGCGAAGCGCATGGAAGGCGTCTCCGCCAATCTCACCGCGCGCCTCGAGCAGCGCTATGAGCGAAGCCGCATCAACGAATCGACCGACCGCTCCGAGGCGCCGCTGCCGGAGGCTCTTGCCCTGCTGGTGCGTGAGCGGCTGACCGGGCTCGCCCCTCCCTCCAAGGCCCGCGCTATCGCAAATCTCTGGCGTCCTTGGATCGAGGGTCGCGCGCGAGCCCTGCTCAACCGCATGCCCGACACCATCTTCGACCAGGACGCCTTTGGCAGGCTCACGCGCGATCTCCTTGCCGCCTTGAACCTAGCCGACCAGCTCCACCAGACCGGCGACGAGGGCCGTGAGGGTCAGGAGGGCGAAGCCGAGCCTTCCGCCGCCGACGCCGAGAGCGAGGATTCAGAGGGCCGCGAGCGCGCCAAATTCGCTTCCGACGCCGACGCCGATCAGGACTCCACGACCGACGAAACGGAGGACCAGCGCGACGACGGCGCTGCCGATCGTCTCGACCGTGAATCGGACATGCCGGAGGGCTTGCGCCGGCCGGAGCCTTGGCGCCCCAACCAATCCGTTCTCGAGAGCCCAGAGGCCTTCGGCTACAAGGTCTTCACCCGCGCCTATGACGAGATCGTCGGCGCCGAGGAACTTTGCGATGCAGATGAGCTCGAGCGTTTGCGCAACTTTCTCGACAAGCAATTGCAGGCGCTGCACGGCGCCGTTGCGCGGCTCGCCAACCGGCTGCAACGCCGCCTGCTGGCGCAGCAGAACCGCGGCTGGGACTTCGACCTCGATGAAGGCATGATCGATGCGGCAAGGCTTGCGCGCGTCATCGTCGATCCGATGCACCCCTTGACCTTCAAGCAGGAGCGCGAGACCGAGTTCCGCGACACCGTGGTGACGCTGTTGCTCGACAATTCGGGATCGATGCGCGGCCGGCCGATCATGGTCGCCGCCTGCTCGGCCGACATTCTTGCCCGGACGCTCGAGCGATGCGGCGTGAAGGTGGAGATTCTCGGCTTCACCACCCGCGCCTGGAAGGGCGGCCATGCCCGCGAGCAATGGCTCAACGCCGGCAAGCCGGCTTTCCCCGGCAGGCTCAACGATCTTCGCCACATCGTCTACAAATCCGCGGACGCACCGTGGCGGCGGTCGCGTCGCAATCTCGGACTGATGATGCGCGAAGGCCTGCTGAAAGAGAATATCGACGGCGAGGCGCTCGCCTGGGCGCATAACCGTCTCCTCGCGCGGCCAGAGCAGCGGCGCATTCTGATGATGATCTCCGACGGCGCTCCGGTCGACAATTCCACGCTGTCGGTCAATTCCGGATCCTATCTCGAGCGCCATCTCCGCCAAGTCATCGAGGAGATCGAGACCCGCTCCCCTGTCGAGCTTGTCGCCATCGGCATCGGCCACGACGTGACGCGCTATTACCGGCGCGCCGTGACGGTGACCGACGCTGAAGAGCTCGCCGGCGTCATGACCGACAAGCTCGCCGAGCTATTCGACGAGGACATTGCCTGGCGCCAGTTCTACCGGGCCACGCCTAGTGCCGCGCCGGTCAAGCGCCGCAAGCTGAACTAGCGGGGGCGCCGTGGCGCTGTTCGTGGGCAGAGTCATGCGCAACAGGACTGCGGCGATCACCGCCGCCACCGCGCTGCTGGTCGCAGCGCCGGCCCTCGCCGACAAGCCGACTGCCGTGCTCAAAGGCGTCGAGCGTCCCGCCGTGAGCGCCATTCCCATCGACTTCGATCGCGACAATGCTGGACGCAAGCAGTTCGGCAAGCTCATCTGGCGCGGGGGCATCAATCTCTACGCGAGATCGCCGTTCTTCGGCGGCTATTCCGGACTGATCGTCGATCCGTCAGGCAAGTCGCTGCTCGCGATCTCTGACGCAGGCACCTGGCTCAGGGCCGACATCGACCATGACGGGCGGAAGCTCAAAGGCTTGAGCGATGCAAGCATCGGCCCGGTCCTCGGCCGCGGCGGCAAGCCGCTTGCGACCGATGCCGAGCGCGACTCGGAAGGTATCGCACTTGCGGGCGGCAACACATCGAATGGCACGGCTTATGTGTCCTTCGAGCGCAACCATCGCATCCTGCGCTATCCGATCACTCGCGAGCGTTTCGGACCTCCCGATGGAGCGTTGACGCTTCCTGCAGAGGCGAGGCGCATGAGCGCAAACCGCGGGGTCGAGGCGATCGCGCCGATCCGCGTGGGCCGCCTCAAGGGCACGACCGTCGCCTTCTCCGAGCGCCTTGCCGACAAGACCGGCAATCTGCGCGGCTGGCTTATCGGCGGACCGACACCGGGCGCCATCGCGGTGAAAGTTATTGGCGGCTTCGATCTCACCGATGCCGCGGCGCTTCCCGACGGCGGCATCGTCGTGCTCGAACGCCGCTTCCGTTATAGCGAGGGCGTGAAGATGCGCATCCGCCGCATCGCCGCGAACGAGCTCAAGCCTGGAGCGCTCATTGCCGGCGAGATCCTGCTCGAGGCGCATGACAATCTGAACATCGACAATATGGAAGGCATCGCCGCGCACCGGTCGGCGTCAGGCGAGACGATCCTGACGCTGATCTCCGACGACAATTTCAGCGCGCTACAGCGGACGTTGCTGATGCAATTCGCCCTGACTGACGGGAAGCCCGTGCTGGCCGAGCCGGGGGCGCGCTAGTTGGCGGAAGCTTGCGCGCTCTGCACCTTGGCGATGTCGCGCTTGAGGCGACGCGCTTTCAGCGACAGCTCGTCGTCGCCGGCCTTGAGCAGATAGGCATCGAGGCCGCCGCGGTGCTCGACCGAGCGCAACGCCTGAGCGCTGATGGTGAGACGCACACGCTTCTTCAACGCATCGCTCGCAAGCGTCACATTGCACAGATTTGGCAGGAAACGGCGCTTGGTTCTGCGGTTGGCGTGGCTGACATTATTGCCGGAGAGCACCGCCTTACCGGTCAGCTCGCAACGACGGGCCATCGTAGTTCGTCCTTATCTCTCGACGTGCTTGGAAGCAGGTGGAAGGCGGAACAGCAAGCCAAGAAGTCGAGCGTTCCCGCCAAGTTCCGCGGAGATATACGGGCGATGTCGCGAACGGTCAAGGCAATGAAACTCGGCCCTTCAACCTCAGAATTGACGAATTCTGCGAATAACCCGAAATTCGGCCTGGGGCGCCTTCCTTTTTTGCACCCCCAGTCCCAGGGTCTGGGGCCATGGTTTCTGCACGACATTTCCTAAGTCTTGCTGCGGTTGCCGTCCTGACCTGCGGGCTCGGCGGCACGCCTTCAGGCGATTCCGCCTTTGCCGAGAGCAGCTTGGGGTCGGCAAACCGCATCACCGCCGTCTATCGCGTCGACCTCGCCGGCTTCAATCTTGGCAACTTCCGCCTCACCACCCAGTTCCGCGGCACCGACTATGAGATGCGGGGCGAGGGCCGGTTCTCGGTCCTCTCGGGGCTCGTCTTCGATTGGCGCGGCACCACCGCGAGCAAAGGAAGGTTCAACGGAACGGGCCCAGAGCCCGCGATGTACAGCCTCAACTTCCAGGGCGGCGATAAGAGCCAGCAATTGCGCATGACCTTCGACGGCGGCGCCGTCACGCAAATCTCGCGGGTGCCGAAGAAGCGTCCAAATCCGCACGTCATTCCCATCACCAAGGAGCAGCTCGAAGGCGTGCTCGACCCGATGACCGCGGCGTTTCTCTATGCGCGTTCCGGCAATCCCAATGGCGACCCGAAGGTCTGCGATCAGACCATTCCGGTGTTCGACGGCGAAGCCCGCTTCAACCTGATCCTCAAGCCGAAGCGCACGGTGAAGCTGCAAAAGAATTCATCGACGGGCTATTCGGGATTTGCCGCCGTGTGCCGCGTGAAGTTCATTCCCATCTCAGGCTACCGGCCCGACAATCCCGGCATCAAGCTGATGTCGGAGACGAACGAGATCGAAGTCTGGCTCGTGTCGCTGCCAGGCACCGAGATGTACGTGCCCTATCGCATTGTGCTGCCGACGCTCGTGGGCTATGGCTATGCGACCTCGACCTCCTTCCAGATTCAGCGCGGCGCCAAGCGCGCAAGCCTCGACTAGAGCGATCCTCCAGGCCGGCCCCGCCAGGGGTTAACGGCGAGGGCCCAAATCCCAATATGTAGTAGTGAACAGATGCCGAAGATTAACACACCCCTGATTCGTCTGTGTTCCGTTCTCCTTGTTGCCCTTGAGCACTGAGCCTTTGCGAGGCGTCAACTTCAACTGCTTGATTCAAGGGTGTGAACACGCATTCGGCGGCGAGGCTTGACAGAGGAACCGGCATCCCGCGAGACGAGAGAAGAACGAAATCCGAATGGGCCGAGTCAGCGATTCGGACGAGATTCGTTCCCCCCTCGTTCCGGCCGAGACGCGCCAGGACCTGATACACTATCCGTAGGATTGGGATTTATCGACAATGAGCCGACCTTCAGCTTCAAGCTCAGGACCGTTGCGCGGGCGTGGCGTGACCGCGGTTCTCGGGCCGACCAATACCGGCAAAACCCACCTCGCCATCGAGCGCCTGCTCGCCCATGACGTCGGCATCATCGGCCTGCCGCTGCGGCTGCTCGCACGCGAGGTCTACGACAAGATCGTCGCGCGCATCGGCGCGAACAAGGTCGCGCTCGTCACCGGCGAAGAGAAGATCAAGCCTCCGCAGCCGAAATATTACGTGTGCACCGTCGAGGCGATGCCGCTCGATCTCGAGGCGGACTTCGTCGCCATCGACGAGATTCAGCTCGCTGCCGACGGCGAGCGCGGTCACGTCTTCACCGATCGCCTGTTCCATGCGCGCGGTTTGAGCGAGACGCTGCTGCTTGGCGCGGCGACCATGCGCGACGCGATCCGCGATTTGCTGCCGGCCGCAAACATCGTATCGCGCCCGCGCCTCTCCACGCTCAGTTATGCCGGCGACAAGAAGATCACGCGGCTGCCGCGCCGCGCTGCCATCGTCGCCTTCTCGGCGAGCGATGTCTATGCCATCGCCGAATGGGTGCGGCGCCAGCGCGGCGGCGCCGCCGTGGTGCTCGGTGCGCTGAGCCCCCGCACGCGCAATGCGCAAGTGGCGCTTTATCAGAACGGCGATGTCGACTTCGTGGTGGCGACCGACGCCATCGGCATGGGCCTCAATCTCGATCTCGATCATGTTGCCTTCGCAGGCTTGCGCAAATTTGATGGCCAGGTGCATCGCGATCTGACGCCTGCCGAGCTTGCCCAGATCGCCGGCCGTGCCGGACGCCACATGAATGACGGCACCTTCGGCGTGACCGGCCAGGTTCAGCCCTTTGAATCAGAGCTGATCGATCGGCTGGAGAATCACTCATTCGATCAGGTTGGCATGCTGCAATGGCGCACGCGCAAGCTCGATTTCGCATCGATCGAGAGCCTGAAGGACTCCTTGCGTGACACGCCAGACCATCCGCGGCTCATCCGCTCGCGCATGGTTGACGACGTAATCGCGCTGGAGAACGTCAGCCGTGACGCTGGCGTGAGAGAGCTCGCGTCGGGCCGCGCCGGCGTCGCGCTGCTTTGGGAGATGTGCCAGATCCCCGACTATCGGAAGATCTCGGCTGCGAGCCACGCCGAGCTCGTCGGCACGCTCTATCGTTTTGTCATGAGCGATCAAGGCAAGATTCCCGCCGACTGGTTCGCCCGTCAGGTGGCGCTTTCCGACCGCACGGACGGCGATCTCGACACGCTGTCGAATCGCCTCTCGCAGATTCGCACCTGGACTTTCGTCTCGCATCGCTCGCAATGGCTCGACGACCCGGAACATTGGCAGGACCGCACCAGGGCGATCGAGGACATGCTGTCCGACGCGCTGCATGAGCGGCTGACGCATCGCTTCGTCGACAAGCGGACTAGCGTGTTGATGCGGCGGCTGCGCGACAAGGAAGAGTTGATGGCCGAGATCGGAGCCGACGGCAGCATCCTGGTTGAGGATCATTATGTCGGCCGCCTCGACGGATTCCGCTTCACCCCCGACACAAGCGGCGACGGCATTCACGGCCGCGCGGCGCGCCACGCCTCGGTCAGGGTGCTGGCGCACGAGCTTGCCGCCCGCGCTTCCGCGCTTGCCGCTGCCGGCGACGATACGATCGTGTTGAAGCCCAACGGCCGCATTGCCTGGCGCGAGTGGGAGATTGCCAGGCTCGAGCGCGGCGAGGGCCCGCTCAAGCCTAAGATTCAGCTCCTCGCCGACGAGCATCTGGGACCGGCGGAACACGAGCAGATCTTGCGTCGCATCGAAGCCTGGCTCGCAAGCCAGCTCGACGGGCGGCTCAAGCCGCTTGTCGCCTTGAGCGAAGCGTCTGATCTTTCCGGTCTCGCCCGCGGCCTCGCCTTCCGCCTCGCCGAGACGCTCGGCGTGCTTCGCCGAGACGCGGTGTCGACCGAGGTCAAGGAACTCGACCAAAGCGCGCGCGCCCAGCTTCGCGCCTATGGCGTGCGCTTCGGCGCCTTCAACATCTACATGCCGGCGCTGCTCAAGCCTGCCGCAGCCGATCTCTTGCTTCTGCTCTGGGCGCTCCACGCTGGGCGCGACTACGGCCTCGATGCCGATGCCCTGCCGCCCCGCCCCCAGCGGGGCCTTACCTCGGTCGAGGCCGATGCGAAAATCCCCGAGCCCTATTGGCACGCTGCGGGCTTCCAGGTCGCGGGCGCGCGCGCCATCCGCATCGACATGCTGGAGCGGCTGTCGGACCTCATCCGCGCCCGCGTGTCGTGGCGGCAGATCGAGGGCGGCGCGGCCGCGCCGTCGGGCGCCACCGGCGACGGCGGCTTTCGCGCAAGCCCAGAGCTGATGAGCGTTGTTGGCTGCTCAGGGGAGGACTTCGCCTCGATCCTGAAGGCTCTCGGCTTCCGGCGCGAACGGCGGAAGCTCGCTGACGCAGAGGGCCCGGTAGTCGAGGCAGCGGAAGCAAACAATGGCGCAGCACCCGTGGACGAAAACGGGGCGCCGGCAACCTCCGAGCCCGCTTTCGAAGAGATCTGGCGCCCCGGCAAGCGCAAGAATGCGCGCAAACCCCACGGCACTCAGACGAGGCCAAAGCCGCCGCGGCGGCGCAAGCGGCAAGCACAAGCGCCACGCCAGCGCGAGCCGAGACCGCCGCGCGTCGAGCACAAAGAGCACCCGCGCGCGCCAAACTCTTCGCCTTTCGCCGTGCTTGCCGAGCTTCGCCGCAATCTCGCTGCCCGCCGTCCCGAGGGCAACTGACGCTTGCACGATGTTAGGGCAGCGGCTCGACAAATGGCTCTGGTGCGCAAGGCTGGTGAAGACGCGGACGCTCGCCGCGCGATTGATCGAGGCCGGCAAGATCAGGATCAATGGCGAGCGAACGCCGAAAGTGAGCCGCCCTGTGCGTCCTGGCGACGTCGTGATGGGCATCAGCGCCGGCGCCGGCCAGCTCTTCGTCGTGCGGGTCGCAGGCGAGGCCGAGCGGCGCGGGCCGGCCACGGCGGCGCGGACTCTCTATGAGGACCTCACGCCTGTGGCACCCGCTCCCGCTTCGAGCGTTGCGCGGAGCGGGCCGCGTCCCACCAAGCGCGACCGCAGGCGGTTCGACGCCATCAAGGCCGACGATGCATAGCTTGCGATTGCGTTTTGCCGTGCCGCCGTTCCCCTTAGAACCCTGGCCTTGTCAGGCCCCCTCCGCTTGGCATGGCTTGCCTTGTACTGGAAGCGCGATTGGGATAGGCAAGGCCCCTCATCGGCCCAAGTCTCGGGGGTCCAAGTCTCGCGGCCAGGTGGCCAAATTGAGCCGAACGGCCGCTATGCCCTATGCCAAGTGGGATAGATGACGTACGTCGTCACTGAAGTCTGCATCAAGTGCAAATACACTGACTGTGTCGAAGTGTGCCCCGTGGACTGCTTCTACGAGGGCGAGAACATGCTCGTGATCCATCCCGACGAGTGCATCGATTGCGGAGTTTGCGAGCCGGAGTGCCCAGTCGACGCCATCAAGCCCGACACCGAGCCTTCGCTCGACCGCTGGCTCGATATCAACCGCCAATATTCGGAAGTTTGGCCGAATATCACGACCAAGAAGCCGGCCCCTGCCGATGCCGACGCCTTTGTCAGCGAGCCGGAGAAATTCGACAAATATTTCAGCACCAACCCGGGCGAGGGGGATTAAACCCGGCCTGGGCTAAATATTCACCTTACTGTCAAAATGTCGCATGTTGCGGTGCAAAACGGCCCTGCTGCGGCAGCGCATGACTTTCCGGTTTACTAAGATTGTGTTATATTGGTGTTGAAATGGCGCGGAATGCCGCCAGTGAGCACCAAGAGAGGCGTCCCTAGTTGCGGGTACGCTTTTTTCCGTCTTGAGGCGAATTGACGCGATCAGACCCCTGATCGGCGTCTCTTGTTGTGCCCACTGCCACGAAATTTCTGGATTGGAGCCCTCCCGGGAAGCGGGAAGGATCACCATCTAAGGTTTCGAGTGGAGGCGGCGGAATATTCATAGGGCTGCGCGCCGACCACGTTAATTAACAGAGTGAGACGAGAGTGATGCCCGAGAAGAAGAAGAAGCCACAGCAGAGACATGGTTTTCGTACCAATGAATATATTGTCTATCCGGCGCATGGCGTCGGCCGGATCGTAAGCATTGAAGAGCAGGAGATTGCCGGCGCAAGTCTTGAGCTGTTCGTCATCAACTTTGAAAAGGACAAGATGACGCTCCGAGTGCCGACTGGCAAGCTCGAGACGGTCGGCATGCGCAAGCTGTCAGAAGACAAGATCGTCAAGAAGGCGCTCGGCACGCTGAAGGGCAAGGCTCGCGTCAAGCGAACCATGTGGTCGCGCCGCGCGCAGGAATACGAAGCAAAGATCAATTCCGGCAACCTCGTGGCCATCGCCGAGGTCGTGCGCGACCTCTACCGGTCCGAGGCCCAGCCCGAGCAGTCTTATTCCGAGCGGCAGCTTTACGAAGCCGCACTCGACCGCATGGCCCGCGAGATCGCGGCGGTCGAACGCATGGATGAGGCAAGCGCCGTCACCAAGATCGACGATGTGTTGGCCAAGACCGCACGCCACGCCAAGCTCGCTGCGGAAAGCGACGCGCGCACCCGCGCAGCTTAAGTTCCGCTGACGGCTCTGAAGGCACTAGGCCCGGCTATTGCCGGGCCTAAGCTTTTTCCAGGGCTAGAGCTCGATCGCCCCTGTTGGTGCTTGTTCCCGGTCCTGCGGCGCGGAAGGCGAAGGAACCGAGGGATCGCCACCTTCAGGCAGAAGCTCGATCTGCTCGGCAAGGGTCCCGCATGGGATGTTCTCATTTTGTTTCTGCAACCCGAAAAGTGTCTAGGATTCACGAAAGGCGTGCAGCTTACTGTTTGCAAAGCCAGCGCCTGGGCATCGCGCGCGCTTGCACGAGGATAAGACCGCAGCTACGCCTATATGAAATGTCGCTGGCGACGCGCTTCGCGCCGGCTCATCGGCTGACCCCGTAGCTCAGTAGGATAGAGCATCAGATTCCTAATCTGAGGGTCGCGTGTTCGAATCACGCCGGGGTCACCACTTGCCTGGGCGTAAGGCCCGGAAAGTCACTCCGCGCTTCCTGGGTCCCGCACTGGTTTCGCGTTCGACTCCTTGCAGAGCAATTTGACGTCAGCTTCGGCCTCCGCCGATGTCTCGTAATTGTCCTTGCCGAGCTTGGTGATGCCTTTGTCAGTGCCCGTCGGCTCTATGTCGACGACGAGGCATGTCTCATCGGAGGCGCGAACAATCCACCAACTCGCCAGAGCCTGATCGGCGGAGGCGAGCAAAAGAACGGCTATCAGTAAGGATCTGCATGCCATGAGTGTTCCTAACCCGCGCTTTCAGAGGATTCTACGAGCCTGCGATGCAAGCCCAGCTCAGCGGCTAAGCCAGTCCCCTAAAAAGGGGCAGCACGGTGGCTCGCCGTCCGATGTGTTGAGCGCGATCGAGCGCGAATTGGATAGAAAAGCCCAGCACAGATTTGAGGTCATTGTTTCGACACTTTGCGCGGGCGCTTTGGATCCAACCTTCAACGTCTGGAGATATTTTGATGAGCTTCGTGAAAGGCACGCGACCCAACCGCATGCAGAAGACGAGCAAGAGAGTGTTGATTGGCGAAACGCGGGAAGAAGAGGCCGCTCGGCTGGAACGAGAGATCGCCGCCCATCCCGTGACGCGGTGCGAGCCTGGCAAGAGCGGCCCCTCCATGTCGCGACCGGGATGGAATAACAAGCCGTTCATTCCGGTTTCAGAACGCATCGTCGCCGAGGGCATCGCCAAGAAGATGATGCGGAAGGGCAAAGGGGACTCTTGATTTCGACCCAGCCCCTTCGTGAAAGAGGCCGCCAATGGACGGCCTCGATGTGTCTCAGCTCAGTAGCGCCAGCGCCAAGGGCCCGGACCCCAGGGGCGGTAGTAGCCGCCGCATGGCGCGCACCAGCAGCCGGCTGGGCCGCAGACCCGGGTCCTGCCGGGCGGGCAGTAAGGCCCGGGGCCGCCGCAGGCCACAGTCTCGACCAGCGAGCTCTGTGGAATTGACGGAAGCATAGGCGTGGCTTCCGCCTTGTAGGCCAGGAGCCCAGTGACAAGCATGAGCAGTAGGCTTGCAAGCACAAGTCCCAATTTACGCATCATTCCCCTCCGTTTCAGCTTGACGACGTGAAGAGCACCGGGAGTACAACCTTTCGGCGCGCGTTTTAAACGCGGGAGATGCGGACCGCGCACGCCTCACGGAAGGCGACGTCGCCGCTCGAGCCCTCGCACTAGAGCCAGCTCATCAATCTCCAGCTTCGCATCGGCTGAATTGATACTGCCTGCTGTTTAGGTTGTTCGCGCTCGGCTTCGCGTTTGATTCCAGGCCAAGTAGCTGGACGCTCCAGATGTTGCGGCAGCAGCGTCGACGCATCGCCGATGGTGCCAAACAGCTGACCCTGAACGAGATTTCGCGTATGCGCCAGATTCGCGCCGCCGAGATCGGCCCGCATGAACCTCGCTCCGGCGAGATCCACCTTGTCGAGATTGGCGTTGCGCAGATTGGCGTAAGAGAGATTGGCCCGGTCGAGACGGGCATTGGTGAGGTCGACCTCCGACAGATCGGCGCCTTCCAGATTGGCCTCCGACAGCGTGGCGCGGCCGAGCAGCGCCCCGCGCAGCCTGGCGTTGGCAAGATTGATCGGCCCGCCCGTGAGCGGTCCCAATTGGCATTCGATCACGGAAGGGGCAATGCCGGTGAGATCAGGGATGATCCAAGGATAGTCGTCGCGCCACGCGTTCCACGCGCGAGCGCCACGGCGCAGAATCTCGCTCCATTCTGCGGGCCCACAACGCAAAATATCTATGGGCTCTGGGACGCACACCATCGCCACACACTCGCAACGCTACAAAATTACTGGAACTGGAACGCAGAACTGACCGCTCGAACGGTAGAGCAAATCCGGACGCATTCCTATTGCGCTTGCGGTCGCTCGTGACGGTTCTTTGACATCCGTGGCGCGGGCAACACACCGCGCCCGTTTGCGCGCCAAGCGGCGCTGATTCAGGCGAGCGGGATCAAGAGCTTGTGCGCGAGAGTGGCCATATGGCGCGCAGTTCGCGGGAACCAATTCCGGTCCGGCACGCTTATTGTCCCGGTTTGGAGAACAAGCAAATGACGCAGGTTCTGAACGACGTTTCGCCGCCGCCGGCCGCCGCCCCCCTTAGAGCGGCACTGACCGAGGCCACCAGGCGGTGCGGCTTCAGCCCGGAGGCGCTCGCGGCCCTCGATCGGACGATCGATGATGTGTACCGCGAGCTCGTCGATGATGGCGTGGCCGACGACCGCACCTTGCGCACAAGGCTTGCCCGCAAGCTCATCGCCTTTGCTTGCAACGGCCGTGGCGATCTCCAGGCAAAGCAGCTCCTGCTCAGGACGTTCCGCAATGAAATCCGGGCGGCTGCCAATGCCGGTCACGTCGCCGAGAAGCCCTGGTCGGCGGCTTGAGCGCGATAGGCGCATCACCAATAAATGAACTGAATGATGGCTTTAGGTAATGGCGACCGCCTGCGCGGGGCGCCATACTCTGTCCAGCCTCACCTGACGGAACATGTGATGACGCCAACAGTCTTCATCTTCGTGGTCTGCCGCGCGCTTGCCGACCAGGGCCCGCTGGACGTGAATGGCTTCCCCGTTGACGGCGTCAAGCTCGACTACGACACCTGCCGCAACGAGGTCGTGCAGATCTACGACCGGACCGAGGGATTGAGCACGCCCCAGCAACCAGACCTGTCGCATCCGAATATCTGCTCGCGCATGTCGATGATGGAGACGGCCAACTGGGAGAAGAACCATCCAGGCTGGTTCGTGCGCCTGGTGAAGTGCCCGCACCCAGACGGCACCTTCCCCGGCGACACCGACGTCTGACGCGTCTTACCGCGTGGGCATCGGCTTTTCGCCGCGATAGTCATAGAAGCCGCGCTTCGTCTTCCGCCCGAGCCAACCTGCCTCGACATATTTCACCAAGAGCGGACAGGGCCGGTACTTCGAATCAGCCAGCCCCTCATAGAGCACCTGCATGATCGACAGACAGGTGTCGAGGCCGATGAAATCGGCAAGCTGGAGCGGGCCCATGGGATGATGGGCGCCGAGCCTGATCGCGGTGTCGATGGCATCGACCGAGCCAACGCCCTCATAGAGCGTGTACACCGCCTCGTTGATCATCGGCAGGAGCACGCGGTTGACCATGAAAGCCGGGAAGTCCTCCGACACCGCGGTGGTCTTGCCGAGCGTCTCAACGAACTCCCTGGCGCGGACGAAGGTCACGTCCTCGGTGGCGATGCCGCGGATCATCTCGACGAGCTCCATCACCGGCACAGGGTTCATGAAGTGAAGCCCGATGAAGCGCTCAGGGCGGTCGGTGGCTGCGGCAAGGCGCGTGATGGAGATCGACGAGGTATTGGTGGCGACGATGGCTTCCGGCTTGAGGAATGGACATAGCGCCACGAAGATCTTGCGCTTCACCGTCTCGTCCTCGGTCGCCGCCTCGATCACGAGATCGGCATCGGCGAGATCCTGATAACTCTCGGCATAGGAGATGCGGGCGAGCGCCTGCTTGCGATCCTCGTCGGTGATCTTGCCCGAAGCGATCTGGCGCGAGAGATTCTTCTCGATGGCCTCCAAGCCCTTATCGACCCTCTCCTTCGACAGGTCGCTGAGCAGGACCTCATAGCCTGAGAGGGCAACCACATGGGCGATGCCGCTCCCCATCTGCCCGGTACCGATGATGCCGACCTTGCGAATGGGCGTCATTTCATTCTCCTGCGATGAGGCTGGGTCGGCCAAAATTCCCTTCGCGCCTTGAACTATGTCGTCCATCGTCATTCCTCATGCACCCGCTGGTTCAATACCCTGCCTTCTTCAGCTCGGCGTCGAGCTCCGGCAGGACGGTGAACAAATCGCCGACGAGGCCATAGTCGGCGATCTGGAAGATTGGAGCCTCGGCATCCTTGTTGATCGCAACGATCACCTTGGAATCCTTCATGCCGGCGAGATGCTGGATGGCACCTGAGATGCCGACGGCGATGTAAAGCTCCGGCGCCACCACCTTGCCGGTCTGGCCAACCTGGTGGTCGTTCGGCATGTAGCCGGCATCGACCGCGGCGCGGGAGGCGCCCACTGCCGCGCCGAGGCGGTCGGCAAGGGGCTCGATCAGGGTCTTGAAGTTCTCGCCCGACTGCATTCCGCGCCCGCCTGAGACGACAATGCGCGCGGCGGTGAGCTCTGGCCGCTCGCTCACGCTGATCTCGCTCTTTTCGAAGCTGGTAAGTCTAAGCGGCGCCGGCGCCGTGATGGTCTCGACCGTGGCACTGCCGCCCTCCTCCGCCGAGGCGAAGGCCGTAGTGCGGACGGTGGCGACGATCTTCGTGTCGCTGGTCTTGACCGTCTCGAGCGCGTTGCCGGCATAGACCGGGCGCACGAAGGTATCGGGCGCCTTCACCTCGATGATGTCTGAGACCTGCGCCACGTCGAGCAGCGCCGCGACACGTGGGGCGACGTTCTTGCCCATGGTGGTGGAGGGCGCGAGTAGCACATCGTAGCTTTGCATCAGCGGCACGATGAGATTGGCAACCTCTTCTGCAAGCCGCTGGCCGAGCTGCGGCGCGTCGGCGAGCAGCACCTTGCGGACGCCGGCAAACTTGGCCGCGGCGTCGGCAGCGGCGCGCGCATTCTCGCCGGCGATGAGAATATCGACCTCGCCGCCGAATTCCTTCGCCGCGGCAAGCGCCTTGGCGGTTGCTGGCGCGAGCGTCTTGTTGTCGTGTTCAGCGAGGAGCAGGACCGCCATCTACAATACCCCCGCCTCGTTCTTCAGTTTCTCGATGAGGATGGCGACGGTGTCGACCTTGATACCCCCTGCGCGGCCCTTTGGTTCGGCGACGCAAACGACCTTCAGCCGCGGCGCGATATCGACGCCGAGTGCCTCTGGCGTTGTCTCGTCAATCGGCTTCTTCTTCGCGTTCATGATGTTGGGAAGCGATGCGTAACGCGGCTCGTTCAAGCGGAGATCGGTGGTGATCACCGCCGGCCGCGACAGAAGCAGGGTCTCGAGCCCGCCATCGACCTCACGCACCACTCTCACCTTACCGTCAGCAAATTCGACCTTCGAGGCGAAGGTTCCTTGCGGCCAGCCGAGCAGGCCTGCCAGCATCTGTCCTGACTGATTGCAATCGTCGTCAATCGCTTGCTTGCCCATGATGACAAGGTCGGCCTTTTCGTTCTCGGCCACGCGCTTCAGCACCTTGGCGACGCCGAGAGGTTCAACCACAGCATCGGTCTTCACCAGGATGGCGCGGTCGGCGCCCATCGCGAGCGCGGTGCGGAGCGTATCTTGCGATTTGACAGAGCCGATCGAGACGGCGACGACCTCGGTGGCCTCGCCACGCTCCTTGATGCGAACCGCTTCCTCGACGGCGATCTCGTCGAAGGGATTCATCGACATCTTGACGTTGGCGAGATCGACCCCGCTGCCGTCCGACTTGACGCGGACCTTGACGTTGAAGTCGACGACACGCTTCACAGGAACGAGAATCTTCATGCGGCAATTCTTTCCCGCACGTGCTTTTGGTTTCCCCCAAAGACGCACCTGAAGCACGCTATCTCGCAAGTGCGAAATGGCCCGGACGGTACTGCCGGCAACCTCGCAAGTCAATTGTTTCTAGGGATTCAGGGTGGGTTTTAAGCTCCACCCCTGGTCTTGTCGAAGAGCGGTACACCGCGCCGCCGCATAAACAGGATCAGCACCGCGCCGGCGGCCAAACCCCCGATATGCGCCCCCCAGGCGACGCTTTCCTCTGTATCGAACAGAAGATTGGCGAATTGCGCGAGAATCCAAAAGCCGAGCGCCCAATAGGCGGTGATTTTGATCGGGATGCGCCACAGCGCGAGCACCCAGACCTTCACCTTAGGATGCAGGATGAGATAGGCGGAGATGATGCCGGCCACCGCCCCGCTCGCACCGATCAGCGGCAGCTCGGATTTCGGCATGACCCAGGAATGGACCACCGCCGCAAAGATTCCGCACATCAGGTAGAACATGATGAAGCGCAAATGCCCCATGGCGTCCTCGACATTGTCGCCGAACACCCAGAGGAACAACATGTTGCCGAGGAGATGGATCCAGCTCCCGTGCAGGAACATGTAGGTCACGAGGGTGAAGCGCTCCGGCACCATGAACGGCGACATGATGGTTTCGTCGCCGAGCCCCTGGCCCATGAGCTCAGCCGGGATGGCGGCGAAGGCGGATAGATTCTCCTCGTCGAGCGGAATGAACCAGCCGGTCTGAAAGATCAGATAAATCGCGATGTTGAGGACGATCAGCGAGACCGTCACATACTGATAGTCGATGCTCTTTAGCGGATTGGTGTCGTGGAGGGGGACGAACACGGGGACACGCGGGAGGGCTTCGCTAACTGTTCTGACCAGGGACCCAAAGCACGTCGGACTTACTCTTGTCGTTGGCGTAGCGGGCCGCGACGAACAGAAAATCCGAGAGCCGGTTGATGTAACGGAGCGCGGCAGCGCCGACCGGCTCGTTCGGCCGCGAGGCAAGCGCCACCATGAGTCGCTCGCCGCGCCGCGAGACGGTGCGCGCGAGGTGCAGGAAACTTGCCGCCGGCGTGCCGCCGGGAAGGACGAAAGAAGGCAAGGGCTGGAGCTCGCGGTTTAGCGCATCGATCTCACCTTCGAGCCGCTCGACTTGCGCATCGCTCACCGAAAGCCGGCCGCGGGCATCCTTGCTTTCGTCGGGATAGCAGAGCTCGGCGCCAAGATCGAACAGATCGTTCTGGATGCGCGCGAGCATGACGTCGAGCGTGGGATCGGAGCTGCCGGTATGGACCCGGGCAAGGCCGATCGCGGCGTTGGTCTCATCGAGCGTGCCGTAGCACTCTACCCGGAGGTCGTATTTCGCCACGCGCCGGCCAGAGCCGAGCGCGGTCGTGCCGTCGTCGCCGGTGCGCGTATAAATCTTGCTGAGAACGACCATTGCCCACCGCCAAGCCCACGCGGGTTCAACCGTTGAAAATCAACGGCTAGCCTAAACGGACCCGAAGGTGGGTCAAGCCTTCGTGAACGGGCTTCGCCCGCGTCGCTAATACCTACCAGAGAAGTAGATCGCCGCCATGACGAGGCAGAGCGCGATGAACTGGAGCACCACGCGCCAGCGCATTAGCGTCTGGCTGAGGTTCGGGCTGCCGCCCCTGAGCATGTTCCACAGGCCGGCGAACAGCACGAGCGCGACCGCGGCAAGCGCGACCGGAATGATATAAGCGGTCAAGGCGTGCATGACGGGGCTCCTGGCTGGCGGCTGGGGATTGGGTTGTAACGCTCTAAAGGGGACAAGCGTTCGGGCCGCGAGGCCGCGATACTAGTTCCGCCTAGCCACGGCGTCGAGGGCGCCCGTCGGCAGGATCCTGCGCAACAGCGCCACGGCATAGGTTGGAAGGGTCACATAATAGCGAAATTTCGGCCGGGGGCTGTCGAGCGCATGCACGAGCTTGGCAACCACCGCCTCCGGGCCGAGCTTGTAGGTCTGCTGGCCGCCTGCTTCCATGCGTGCGATGCGGGCGCGGTAAGTCTCGCGGTGGTGCGAGGCTTCGAGATCGACGTTGCGCCGGTACGCTTCGATAGCGCGCTCGACGAAGCGTGTGGCGATCGGCCCGGGCTCGATCAGCACCACGTGGATGCCGCTTACTGCGAGCTCCATGCGGAGCGTGTCGGCCAGAGCCTCGACGGCGAATTTCGAGGCGCAATAGGCCCCGCGATAAGGCGCGCCGATGAGGCCGAGGACCGAGGAGCAGAACACGACGCGACCCTGCCCGCGCTTCCGCATCGCCGGGATCACGCGGGCGGTCAGATCGTGCCAGCCGAAGACATTGGCCTCGAACTGGGCGCGGAGCACATCGCGCCTGATGTCCTCCAGCGCGCCAGGCTGGCCGTACCCACCATTGTTGAACAGCGCGTCTAGCCTGCCGTTAATTGCCCTGAGCACGTGCTCGGCAGCATCAGCGATCGAGTCGGGCTCCGCATAGTCGAGATAGAGGCTCTCGACCCCAACTTGATCCTTGAGCCGCGCGATGTCCTCCGGCTTCCGCGCCGTGGCAAACACGCGCCAGCCGCGCGCCTTTAGTGTCTCGGCGGCGCAAAGCCCGATACCCGACGAGCAACCGGTGATGAGGATGGATTTGCCGCTCATGCCGGTGCTCCATCACGCCACTGCCTCACCCTGAGGAGGCCCGAAGGGCCGTCTCGAAGGGTGAAGCCTCATGTTTCGAGACGGCGCTGCGCGCCTCCTCAGCATGAGGGGTTCTTGCTGGAGCGACGTTGCTCAGCCCTCGAGCAGGCGGCGGGCGATGACATGGGCCTGGATTTCGGCGGCGCCCTCGAAGATCGACAGGATGCGCGCGTCGCACAACACGCGGCTCACCGGATATTCCAGCGCGAAGCCGTTGCCGCCGTGGATCTGGAGTGCATTGTCGGCGGCGGCCCAGGCGGCGCGGGCGGCGAGCAGTTTGGCCATGCCTGCTTCGAGATCGCAGCGGCGGCCGGCGTCCTTCTCGCGCGCGGCGAAATAAGTGAGCTGGCGGGCGAGCAGGATTTCCGCCGCCATCATCGTGAGCTTGTCTGAGACGCGCGGGAAACTCACGATCGGCTTGCCGAACTGGATGCGCTCGGTGCCGTAGCGAAGGCCGAGATCCAGCGCGGCCTGGGCCACACCGATGGCGCGCGCAGCGGTCTGGATGCGCGCCGCCTCGAAGGTCTGCATCAGCTGCTTGAAGCCCTGGCCCTCGACGCCGCCGAGAAGATTGGCGGCAGGGACAGCGAAGCCGTCGAAGGAGATGTCGAACTCCTTCATGCCGCGATAGCCGAGCACCTCGATCTCGCCGCCGGTCATGCCGTCGGCAGGGAAAGGATTGTCGTCGGTGCCGCGCGGCTTAGCGGCAAGGAACATGGAAAGCCCGCGATAGCCCTTCTCTTGCGGGTTGGTGCGGGCGAGCACGGTCATGAGATCGGCGCGGGCGGCATGCGTGATCCAGGTCTTCTGCCCGGTGATGCGATAGACGTCGCCGTCACGCACCGCGCGGGTGGTGAGCGAGGCAAGATCGGAGCCGGTGTTGGGCTCGGTGAACACCGCCGTCGGCAAGATCTCGCCGCTAGCGATCCGCGGCAACCATTCCTGCTTCTGGGCATCGGTGCCACCATTCAGGATCAGCTCCTCGGCGATTTCAGAGCGCGTGCCGAGCGAGCCGACGCCGATATAGCCGCGTGACAGTTCCTCGGAGACCACGCACATCGCCTCCTTGCCGAGGCAGAGCCCACCATACTCCTCGGGCAGCGTCAGCGCGAACACGCCAAGCTCAGCCATCTGGCCGATCAGCTCCATCGGCACGTATTCGTCCTTGAGGTGCCAGTCCTGCGCATGCGGAATGACCTCCGCCTCGGAGAAGCGGTGCATCTGCTCGCGCATTGCCGAAATCGTCTCGTCGAGGCCGGTATCACCATAGGCCACGGCGCCTTGCGAGCCGCGGATCAGCTCGATGGCGCGCGCGCGGGTGGCTGGCGTGGTGCCCGAAATGAGGTCGCGCACATTCGCATTAAGGAACGCCGTCTGGTCCTTCTCGGACACGCCAAGCTCATGCGCCCGGGCGATCTCGCCCTGACTCATCACCACGCCGCCATAGAGTTGCGCCGCATATTCGGCGGCGCCGATCTGCGCGAGCAGCGCTTCCATCTCGCCGAAGCGGCCTTCGTCCGACATGCGCCGGGCATAGCTCGCCACCTGATTAAGCGCTTCCGCATAGGTCGCGATCCAGGCGAGGCCATGGGCGGAGTGCTGCTCGCGCTCGAGCGCCTCGCCGTCGATCTTGCCGCCTTGGCTGACTTTGCCGGCAACGGCATCGCGCGAGCGGTCGCGTAAAATGTTGGCGGCCTCGGCCGTGGACTCTAGAAGCGGAATGAGATTGTCGATGCGGCTCGACGTGCTGTCGGCCTTGGCTTCGCTAGCGACGGACACCGGCAGGGTTCCTCAGAACAGCAATGCGTTGCACCCGCGAGGAAAGGACCGCGCGGGCGCGCCAAAGTCAAACCTCAATTCGCAAGGCAGGGAGCGTTCGAAGAGCCCTAGCCGCCATGCATCTGCTTGCTGGCTTCGATCACGTCCTCGAAGGTGCGAAGGCCGGTGCACGGCGCGCTGACCAGCACCGCCATGTTGCCGGGGCGATGTTGGTTCTTCATCATCCGCATATGCGCCTTGGGGATCTGCTCCCAGGGGAACACTTCCGACATGCACGGGTCAATGCGGCGCTCGACGACGAGCTTGTTCGCCTGGCTCGCTTGCAGGAGGTGGGCGAAGTGCGAGCCCTGCACGCGCTTCTGATGCATCCACACATAGCGTGCATCCATAGTGAGATTGTAGCCGGTGGTGCCGGCGCAGAACACGACCATGCCGCCGCGCTTCACCACGAAGCACGACACCGGGAAGGTCGCTTCGCCGGGATGCTCGAAAACGCAGTCGACATTAACGCCCTTGCCGGTGATCTCCCAGATCGCCTTGCCGAAATTGCGCGTCTCCTTCAGCCACACATCGTATTCGGGCGTGCCGACCGTCGGCATCTGGCCCCAGCATTTGAAGTTGTTGCGGTTGATCACGCCCTTGGCGCCAAGCGACATGACGAATTCACGCTTGTCGTCGTCGGAAACGACGCCGATAGCGTTGGCGCCGGTCGTGGCGATCAGCTGCACCGCCATCGAGCCGAGGCCGCCTGAGGCGCCCCACACGAGCACGTTATGGCCCGGCTTCAGCGTATGCGGGCGATGGCCGAACAGCATGCGGTAGGAGGTGGCGAGCGTCAGCGTGTAGCAGGCAGCCTCTTCCCAGGTGAGATGCTTCGGGCGCTCGAGCAGCTGGCGATCCTGAACGCGGGCGAACTGAGCGAAGGAGCCGTCAGGAGTTTCGTAGCCCCAGATGCGCTGCGACGGCGAGAACATCGGGTCGCCGCCGTTACACTCCTCATCGTCGCCGTCGTCCTGATTACAGTGGATGACGACTTCGTCGCCGACCTTCCACCGCTTCACCTTGGAGCCGACGGCCCAGACGATGCCGGACGCATCGGAGCCGGCGATATGATACGGGTTCTTGTGCACGTCGAGCGTCGACATCGGCTTGCCGAGCGACGCCCACACGCCGTTGTAGTTGACCCCCGCTGCCATCACCAGCACGAGCACCTCGTGCAAATCGAGCGGCCAGGTCGGCAGCACCTCGATCTGCATAGCCGTGTCCGGCTCGCCGTGGCGCTCCTTGCGGATGGCCCAGGCATACATGCTCGCCGGAACATGTCCGAGCGGTGGAATCTCACCGATCTGGTAAAGGTCCTTCAACGTGCCCGGTTCGGGCGCCACTGCCGCCAATGACATCTCGTTCATCCGTTGGTTCCCCGCTCACGGGCCTTTTTGCACTGCGGTAATTGTCAACGATCCATCTCGCGACTGCAACATCTTTGCGAGTCGCAGCTAAAGCGCTGAAAAGCCGGAGATTGCTGCCTTCGAAAGCTCTCAAGCCACCCCGCGATATACAACCATGCCTATCGCGGCAGGAGCGTTAGCAAAAAGGACGGCCCCTCGCCAGTGCCCATTTTGGGCCGTTATTGCCCAAATCCGCGACAAAGTGGCGATTCGCCACTTCGATCTGAGCTCGAACTCCCCCGAATGAAGCTGCGTTCCTTCTGCGAAGTTCGAGGCGCGCCGGAAGGGCGCGGATAAGACAATGATGTACAGAATCTTTTTGCTGGCCGTGGCGGTGCTTGCCCTCACCCTGGCTGCACCGGTCTGCGCCGAGGCCGCGGGTGGTGGCGGCGGCCAAGCTGGTTTAGGTGCGAGCTTCGGAGCAGTCGGCGGCGGCGGTCACGGGAGCCTTGGCACTAGCCCCGGTGCCGGAAGCCTCGGCCACGGCAGCTTCACTGGCAGCCTTGGCAGCGGCGGCATCGGGCGCGACGTCGCGAGTTTCAGCCCCGGCGGCTATGGCAGCATCGGCCATCTCGGTATGGTTTCATGGCGGCAATGGTCATGGCGACACGGGCCTTGCGGCAACCGCGCATTAATTGGCCTCGGTCTCACCAGAGGAATTGGCACCCCCGGCGGTGACGACATCCATCTCGGGCTGAGAAGCCGCGAGCTCGGACTTGGCAACAATTTCGGACTGAATGCCCCCGACAACGTGTTGAGCCGCGCTGCGCGCCTGCAAGCGTCATCGAACCTGTCCGATCTCGGCGGACACGCCAACGATCTGCCGCCGCTGCAAGGGCTCGCCGCGAACACGAGCAAAGACTCAGGGCAGTCACCGCAGCGCGCGAACAACTCCCCCGCGGGCGGCGACGCCAAGGTGCAGAACTTCAAGAACGAGGAAGTGCAAGCGAGACGCTCGGTTGCCATCGAAGAGGAAGAGTTGCTTCAGCAGGAAGCGAAGCTGCAAGCAAACTTCCCGCAAGCCCCGCCGCCGCCAACCGCGAGCCCGACGACGGCGCCGTCAATCTCGCAGCCGGCGCTGACGCTGCCGGAGGATTCCACCGTTGTCACGACCAGCCTCGGGGGCGAGGTGTCGATGATCGGCGCGTATTTCGCTCAGCATGGCGCACCCGTCGCGTCCGTTCCAACGAGCAGCGTCAATGTCAGCGTTGGCGGGACCATTCCGGAGAACGTCGCGCTGTTCCCGCCGCCATACGACCTTGCCAATCAGGTGTCCGACGCCGACTTTCTCGATTTCGTCTGGGGGCAGAGCATCGTCATCGTTGACGGCCAGACCAATGTCGTGACCGGCATCGTTCCCGACGTCATCGCCCATCAAAGTTGACGATTCAACGCCGCATTTAGACTGGCGATCGAGGAACCTTGCTCGGCTCCGGACATCAGACCAGCGTAGAGCCCCGAGCAGTATGCCGGCGGCCTGCTTGTCTTCTCCCAAGAACATTGAATTGGAAGGAGACCTCAATGAGATCGAAAGCAACCTTGCTCACGACAGCCGCCGCTCTAGCCATTGGCTTTGCAGTTCCGGCCGATGCCCAATCGACCGAGGCGCCGGGCGCCAAGAGCGACATCACCATCGCCGCGGACACCGCGCCAAGCACAAGTGGCGTTGAAAATAGCGCAGCGGTGCGAGCAACATGAACATGAATACGCCGGATGTGCCGGCCACCGGCGCCGGTAGCGTCAATGCCGGCGGCCCGAACTCGGACGATCTCGGAGGATCAAGGCGGCGCTGGCGTCAAGGGCAGCGCGCAGAGCGGAGGCGCCACCAACAAGAACAGCGCCATCAATCCGCCGAGCGGCGCTGGGTCTTCGCAGGCAGGCGGTCCCTCGACGGGACTTGAGCCAGGCACCGGCATCGAGGATAGCGCCCAGGCAATCCTGACGTGAAGGAAGGCAAGCTTCCCTCCTCAAGCTCGACTTACTAATCCGCGATCTCTGCGGAGTTAGCTCGAAGGCGGCGTCCCTCAGGGGGCGCCGCCTTTCGCTTTACCTGAACTTCACTCTTGTCGTGTCAGCGAAGCTTGTTTCTACGCGTCCACCCGGTTGCCCCAGGGCGTCCGGCGTGCTTCGATGTTTCAGGCAATGGATTTTGGGTCACGACTCCCATGAGCGGAAATACTAAGCGCGACAAACCCTGGATGTTCCGCACCTATGCGGGGCATTCCACGGCGAAGGCTTCGAACGAGCTCTACCGGCAGAATTTGTCAAAAGGCCAGACGGGCCTTTCGGTCGCTTTCGACCTGCCGACGCAGACCGGGTACGATTCCGACGACCCGCTCGCCCGCGGCGAGGTTGGCAAGGTCGGCGTGCCGATCTCCCACCTCGGCGACATGCGGGCGCTGATGCACGGCATCCCGCTCGGCGAGATGAACACCTCGATGACCATCAACGCCACCGCTGCGTGGCTCTTGTCGCTTTATGTGGCGCTCGCCGACGAGCAGGGCATTGACCGTGGCAAGCTCACCGGCACGGTGCAGAACGACATCATCAAGGAATATCTGTCGCGCGGCACCTATGTGTTTCCGCCTAAGCCCTCGCTCAGACTGATCAAGGACGTGATCGTCTACGCCTCGCGCGAGATTCCGAAATGGAACCCGACCAACGTCTGCTCCTACCATTTGCAGGAAGCTGGAGCGACGCCGACGCAGGAGCTTGCCTTTGCCCTCGCCACCGCGGAAGCCGTGCTCGACGAGGTGAGGAACTCTGGCGAAGTGTCGGCGGAAGAATTTCCCCAGCTGCTTTCCCGCATCTCGTTCTTCGTCAACGCCGGTGTCCGCTTCATCAGCGAGGTGTGCAAGATGCGCGCCTTCGTCGATTTGTGGGACGAGATCGCCGAGAAGCGTTACGGCGTCACCGACCCTGCGCTCAGGCGCTTCCGCTACGGCGTGCAGGTGAACTCGCTGGGCTTGACCGAGCAACAGCCGGAGAACAACGTCTACCGCATCCTGGTCTCGATGCTCTCCGTGACGCTGTCGAAGAAGGCGCGCGCCCGCGCCGTGCAGCTGCCAGCCTGGAACGAGGCGCTCGGCCTGCCCCGGCCCTGGGACCAGCAATGGTCGCTGAGGCTCCAGCAGATCGTGGCCTATGAGACCGACCTCCTCGAATACGGCGACATTTTCGACGGCTCCGAGGTCATCGACCGCAAGGTGGAGGACCTGAAGAAAGAGGTCCGCGCCGAACTCGCCCGCATCCAGGAGATGGGCGGGGCGGTCGCCGCCATCGATTATATGAAAGAGACGCTGATCGCGGCGAATGCCGCCCGCGTCGAAGCCATCGAGAAGGGCGAACAGGTTCTCGTCGGCGTCAACGCCTATACCGAGACCGAGCCGGCGCCGCTGTCAGCAGGCGCCGACGGCATCATCACCGTCCCTGAGTCCGTCGAGATCGAGCAGGTGGCTGCGTTGCAGGCTTGGCGTCAGCGCCGCGACGACAAGGCCGTGCGCCAGGCACTGACGGAGCTCAAAGCGGCCGCGGCCGAGGGGCGCAATATCATGGAGCCGTCGATCGCCGCCGCCAAGGCCGGCGTCACCACTGGCGAATGGGGCGGAGTGTTGCGCGAAGTGTTCGGCGAGTATCGCGCGCCAACCGGCATTAACGCCAAACATCAGATCGACACGGCAAGGCTCGATGGGGTTCGCCAGCTCGTTGACGAGGTGTCGGGCAAGCTTGGCCGCAGGTTGACCTTCGTGGTTGGCAAGCCCGGCCTCGACGGACATTCCAACGGCGCCGAGCAGATCGCCGTGCGCGCGACCGATGTCGGTATGGAGGTCGTCTATGACGGCATCAGGCTGACCCCGGCGCAAATCGTTGAGCAGGCGAAAGAGGCAAAGGCCCATGTGGTCGGCCTCTCCATTCTCTCCGGCTCGCACGTGGCGCTCGTGCGCGACGTCGCTCAGCGCCTGCGCGAGGCGGGCATGGGCGACGTGCCGATCGTGGTCGGCGGGATCATCCCTGCCGACGACGTGAATGTGCTGAAGCAATGCGGCGCCTCGGCGGTCTATACGCCGAAGGACTTCCAGCTCAACGACATCATGACCGGCATCGTGAAGCTGGTCGACGCCAAGGCCGCAGAGCTCGCAGAAGCGTCGATCCCGGTGCCACCGCTCAGGGCCCGCGAGCGCGTTCCGCTATGACCCGCTCCCCGCTCGTTCTCGCGGTTGCTGTCGTAGCGCTGCCCAGTCTGGCGCTTGCTGCTTTGGCGGAGGAAACCCGCCAATCCCTGCCCCTCCGGCACCGTTACCTCACGCAGCGGCGACGTTACGGTTGAGGGCAAGCAGGCCGCCCGTGCCGGCGACGGCGCAGGCTGCGCCGGCAACATCACCGAAGGCTCGCCGGACATGTTCATCAACGGCAAGCCCGCCGCGGTTCAGGGCAGCAAGTCCGGCTGCGGCGGCACCATTGCCTCGGGTGCCACCGGCGTCTTCGTCAATGGCAAGCCCTTCGTCATTGCCGGCTCGGCCGCGGACTGCCCCGACAAATAAGCCCGCCACACGCCTCCGTGGCGCATCCCCCGCATTGCCGCTAGAATAAGAGAATCGTCTGCCGGGCACACGAAAGGCCGGACGTATCGTCATTGGGGGGGCATCATGAACTTCAGCTTGAGCGCACCGCGGCGCGAGACCTTCCTCGTCTCCGCCATCATCACCATTCTCGTGGTCATCGGCATGATCGTGCCGCTGCCGTTCTTCACGAGCTACGCCCTTGGCCTGCTGCTGATCGCCTATCTGATCCTGGCCGCTGGCGTGCTGGTCGACGGTCTCTAGGAGCGCGCGCGAGGCCAAGCTCAGCGCACCACCACCAGCTTCTCGCCAGGGACGGTGCCGGCACTCTCGCCGTCATCGTCTGACAGGTACGGCTTGAGCGCCGCGAACAATTCGCGGCCGCGAATTGGCTTCGACACGTAGCCGTCCATGCCTGCGGCGAGATAGTCCTCGCGGTCGCCTTTCATCGCATGCGCGGTGAGCGCAACGATGGGGATCTCGCCTCTATCGCCGCCGAGCTTGCGGATGCGCTTGGTGGTCTCGACGCCGTCGAGCTCGGGCATCATGATGTCCATCAGCACGAGGTCGTATTCCTTCATGCCGAGCCGCAGAAGCGCCTCTGCCCCGCTGCCGACGATGTCGTAGGTGAGCCCGTATTCCTCGAGATAGGCGCCGATCAGCATGCGGTTGACGGCATTGTCCTCGACCACGAGGACGTGTCCGGCGAGCTTACCTTCGCTCTCCGCCTCCCTGACCGGGACGGCATCGGCGCGCTCGGTCGGGATGGTGAACCAGAACAGGCTCCCTTGGCCCGGCGCGCTCTCGCAGCCGATTTCGCCGCCCATCAGCTGAACGAGGCGCCGAGAGATGGAAAGGCCAAGTCCGGTGCCGCCATATTGGTGCCCGTTGTGGTCGGCCTGAACGTAGGGCTGAAACAGCCGCTCCTTCTGAAACTCGCCGAAGCCGATGCCGGTGTCGGTGACGTCGAAGCGGAGCTTGAGCTTGCCGTCGGCGGCGCCGGCGTTGGCATGCATTCGCACCGAGCCGCGCGAGGTGAACTTCACAGCATTGTCGGTAAGGTTGGTGAGCACCTGGCGCAGCCGTACGGAGTCGCCCTTGACGAAGCGCGGGCAGCTCGTACCGATGTTGACCGCGCCAAGCACGCCTTTCTTGCGCGCCCGCGCCTGCAACTCGTTGCCGACGCTCTTGATCAGCTCATGCAGATCGAATACCGCGCTGTCGAGCTCGAAGCGGCCGGCCTCGAGCTTGGAATAGTCGAGAATGTCGTTTAGCACCGTATGCAGGCTCTTCGCCGAATGCTGCAGGGTTTCGGCATAGCGCCGCTGCGTGGTGTCGAGCCCGGTGTTGAGTAGGAGCTCGGTCATGGAGATCACCGCGCCGAGAGGGGTGCGGAGCTCGTGGCTCACCACGGCGATCAGCTCGGACTTGGCCCTGTCGGCGGCCTCAGCCTCTACGCGCTGCTTCCGCTCGGCCTCGACCGCCTCGACAAGACCCTCGATCTGCGCAAACAGATCGTCTGGCCTGAAATCTTCCGGTTTCATGCGTTCCGGTCCACCCGTTTTCCTTCGTTCCGCCAACAATTCCAGAAACCACTTAAGAGTCGGCTAAATTTGCCAGGACCAGGTTCGGCGGAGCGGCCTTGCGAGTGATGCGTAAAATCGGGAGAGATGCCGATATCCGGGAGGGGCTAGAGGCCTTGACCGGCGCCTGCCCGCATCTCGCCCGCGTGCACGCGCTGACCGGAAATCCGCCGCTGCGCAAGCGGCCAAAGGGCTTCGAGGGTCTCTCGCGCGTCATCGTCGGCCAGCAGCTTTCCATTGCCAGCGCCGATGCCATCTGGGGACGGGTCCGGGCCCGCGTTGAGCCTTTCGAGGCCGCGACCCTCCTCAAGGTTCCGGACAAGGATCTGCGCAAGGCCGGGCTGTCGCGGGGCAAGATCGGAACGCTGCGCGAGGTCGCCGCGGCGATCGAGACGGGCAGGCTGAAGCTCAACGCGCTCGCGAAGGCGTCCGAGGATGCGATCCACGCCGAATTGACCTCGATCAAGGGAATCGGCCCCTGGACCGCCGATATCTACATCATGTTTTCGCTCGCCCGCGCCGACGCCTGGTCGCCCGGCGACCTCGCGCTTCAAAATGCGGTCAAGGACGCGCTGCTCCTTGCCGAGCGGCCGTCGCTTGCCGAGATGACCGAGCTCGCGGAAGTTTGGCGCCCCTGGCGCGGCGTCGCCGCGCGTCTGCTCTGGTCCTATTATGCGTTTCGCCGCAAGCGCAACGTGTCGCGTGCCGACCCGCTCCCATAAGGGACGGCGTCGCTTAGGGGGGTCTCATGCGAATTGGCGCTCGCCGCTGGCGACAAGTGAGCCGGACATGCCATAGAGAGGGCCATGATCGTCTGTTCTTGCTCTCTCATTACCGCCAAGGACGTGGCCGAAGCGGTGACCGCGATCCGCACTGCCGACCCCCTCGTCGTGCTGACGCCAGGCCTGATCTATCGCCACCTCGGCAAGCGTCCGTCTTGCGGAGGATGCCTGCCGCTCATCACCAAATTGATGGTCGCCTATGACGAGGAGGGGCTAAGCGCATCGGGTCCAAGCGAGCGGTTGGGCATCGAGGAACCCTAGGAAATCTGGCAAAAATCGAACCTTCTTTAGAATCGCTCTAGATTTGTGGCCAAGAACGGGCCATGATCCGAGAAAGGGTCAAAGACACAGGTTGAGAAGGAGCACGACGCATGAAAGGGAATCCCCGGGTCATCGAGTACCTGCAAAAGGGACTCACGAGTGAGCTGACCGCCGTCAATCAGTACTGGCTGCATTACCGGCTGCTTGACGATTGGGGCTTCACCCGCATCGCCAAGAAGGAGCGGGAAGAATCGATCGAGGAGATGCACCACGCGGACAAGCTCATCACTCGCATCATCTTCCTCGAGGGAATGCCGAATTTGCAGAAGATCGACCCCCTGATGGTCGGCCAGAACATCAAGGAGGTTCTCGAAGCCGATCTGAAGGCGGAATACGGCGCCCGCGCACTCTACATGGAGGCCCGCGCCTGCTGCCGCAAAGAGGAGGACTATGTCAGCATGGACCTCTTCGAGGAGCTGCTCGCCGACGAGGAGGGCCACATCAATTATCTCGAGACGCAGCTGAACCTGCTCAAGGATATCGGCATTCAGAATTATGGCCAGCTCAACGCTCATTCGGCCGACGAATTGCCGAGCGAAGACGTCGGTCCCTGATCGGACTTGTCAATGGCACTGAGATAGCCGACTTTCGCTCCGCTCCGCCGTCACGGGGGAGCGCGTTCGCGCTTTTCGCGCGGACGGAGTGAGGATGTCGCATCAGTTGCGGGGCTCATTTCCACATGTCGTCGCCGCGTCTTGACGGACCGCGCTTGCCGCCAGCCGCGGGCGGAGCTGCGAAGCAGCTCGTAGTGTTCCTGCACGGCTACGGCGCAGACGGCAACGACCTGATCGGCTTGGGCCGCGAATGGTCGCGCATGCTGCCGCACGCAGCCTTCGTCTCGCCGCACGCCCCGCAACCCTGCGGCATGGCGCCGATGGGCCGGCAATGGTTCAACCTGACCTTCCGCGATCCTGGCGAGATGACCCGCGGCGTGGCGCAGGCTGGCCCCGTGCTCGACGCGTTTCTCGTCGCCGAGCTTGAGCGCTTGCGCCTGCCCTCGAGCGCGCTCGGGCTTGTCGGCTTCAGCCAGGGCACCATGGTCGCGCTCGCCGTCGGCCTGACTCGCATGCCGCCACCCGCGGCGATCGTCGGCTACTCAGGCGCGCTCGCCAATGCCGAGGCGCTGGTCGAGCGGCAAGAGGACGGCCCGGCGATCCTGCTCGTGCATGGCGACATGGACGAGGTCATCCCCGTCGATGCCATGCTGCTTGCCCGCGAGCAGCTCGCGCAAGCCGGGCTTCCGGTCGAATGGCACGTGGCTCAAGGTCTGGGCCATGGCATCGACCCCACGGGCCTGAAGCTCGGCGGCGCCTTTCTCAAACAGGCCTTCGCCGCCGCCGCTACGCAGTAGCTGCCCAAGGATCATAGGTGCCGAAGGTCCAGACATGGCCTTCGAGATCGCGCGCGGTGTAGTCGCGGCCGCCATAGTCCTGCGTCTTGATGTCGAGCACGATCTCGGCACCCGCGGCCTTGGCCCGCGCGTAATGCGCATCGGCATCCTCGACCACGACATAGATCCCTTGCGTCACCGGCTCGCCCTTGCTCGGCGCTGCGACCAAACGTCCATACTCGGTCTCGACATCGCCGAGCATGATCATGCCGTTGCCAAGCGTGAGCTCGGCATGTGCGACCCTGCCGCCATCAGCCGGCACCACCATCTTCCGCTCAAAGCCGAAGGCCGCGCAGAGCCAGTCGATCGCAGCGGCCGCGTTGCGGTAGCGCAAGGCCGGAATGATCCGGCCCCCGTAGACATTCCCCTACTTCAGACATCTAGGCCTCCTCGAACCTGTCCACACTGCATCTTGGGTGCTTCACAGAGCTGACACGTCCCTATAGTATGCCCGCGCGTGACCCGAGTGCGACGGGCAAGCTGAAGGATTCGTCGCCTTGAACGTCGCCACCGCATCAGCATCTCCGGGCTCGTTTCCCGCCCTTGTGCTCAACGCCGACTACCGGCCCTTGAGCTACTACCCCCTCTCCCTCTGGGGCTGGCAGGACACCGTGAAGGCGGTCTTCCTCGACCGCGTCAACATCGTCTCCGAATACGACCGCTCGGTCCGCTCGCCGACCTGCGAGATGAAGCTGCCGAGCGTCGTGTCGCTCAAGACCTATATCAGGCCGGCGCTCTATCCGGCCTTCACCCAATTCAACGTGTTCCTGCGCGATCGGTTCGTCTGCCAATATTGCGGCGACAAGGACGACCTCACCTTCGATCATCTCGTGCCGCGCTCGCGCGGCGGCCTCACCCGCTGGGACAATGTGGTCGCTGCCTGCGCGCCGTGTAACTTGCAGAAGGGCGGCAAGCTGCCGACACGAGGCCAAGATGCACCCGGCGCAGAAGCCCTACCGGCCGACGGTGTTCGAGCTCCATCGCAACGGGCGGCTGTTCCCGCCGAACTATCTGCATGAGAGCTGGCTCGACTATCTCTACTGGGATACCGAACTCGAGCCGTAAGGCTACTCGTCATCCCGGCGAAAGCCGGGCTCCAGATCCAATTTCAAAAACGTCGATTCGCTGGATTCCGGCTTTCGCAGGAATCGACGCCTATTGAGGCTTAGCGGCGTAAGGCTGCGCCATAGCCGGCGAGCCCGGCAAGCAGCGCCGAGATCACCGCGTTCCATCCCGCGAAGGACAGGCCGAGCATCCGCCACGACGCCTCGCTACAGCTCACCACCGTCGCGCGCTCTATCGCGCCCGCCACTCCGCCCTCGCCCCACTCCACCGCGACGCCGCCCGAGCACGACGCAGGACCTTCCCACCATTTCCACTCGATGCCCGAGTGATAGACGCCGACCCCGGCATTGATGAGGAAGCCGAGCGCCACCAGCGCGAGCAGGATGCGCGTGAGCGTGAAGGACTCGGCGCGCGCGGCGAAAAACGCCGCGACCAGCGCCGGCACCGCGAAATAATAGGCGTAGCGCTCCTGTAGGCAGAGCGGGCAGGGCGCGTAGCCGAAACGCTCGAACATATGCGCAAGCAGTTATGGTCGCAAAGCGCGATGGAAAACGCGATTGCGCTGACCAGCATCAGCTTGCCGGCAAGCGTGTCGGACGATGCAGCGTTAGAACGCATATTTGGCGATGAGGAAGCCGCCGACGATCGCCGCGAGGAAGCCGGTGGTGACGAGAGTCAGACGCTCCTCGATGAAACCGCGGATCGGCTCGCCGTAGATGCGCAGCAGCTCGGCCTCGAGGAAGAAGCGCGCGCCGCGCGTGATGAAGGACAGCACGACGAACATGAAAAAGTCGTAGCCGGCGAAGCCAGAAGCGATGGTCACGATCTTGAACGGGATCGGCGTGAGCCCCTTGATCAGGATCACCCACGCGCCCCATTTGGCATAGGCCTCGCGGAACGCCTCGACCCCCTGGCCATAGCCGTAGAGCGAGATCAGCCACTGGCCGAGCGTGTCGTAGAGGAGCGCGCCGATGGCGTAGCCGAGAATGCCGCCAAGCACCGAGGCGACGGTGCAGACAAGCGCATAGAGCCTCGCCTTCTCCGGATTGGCGAGCGCCATGGGGACGAGAATCACGTCCGGCGGAACCGGAAAGAACGAGCTTTCGGCAAAGGACACTGCGGCCAGCACCGGCAGCGCGTGCTTGCCCTTGGAAAGCTCGACAACCTTGTCGTAGAGGCCCCGTAGCATCCCGCCTGCTTAGCCGGGCAGCCGCTCGTTGTCCATCCGGGCCGGCGAGGCCCTCCAGACGCCTTGGCTTCTGTCGGCTGGCGGAGCGGTGCTTGGCACACGCTTGGAGCCTGGTGTATCAATTAAGTGTCCCAGCCACGTGCTATCGGTGAGGCCTGAGCGGGAGCCGTACGATGCGGTTGACTGCAATAGTTTGCGTCGCGTTGGCAGCTTCGCTCTGTTTGACTTTTGAGCACGCCTCCGCTCAGAGTTGCGACAATTACCATAGCCTGATCGACCCGCAACGAATTGATGTAACGGAGACGTCGGCTCTCATCGTCCTGTTCGGTAGGGGTATCCGGACCCCCGAAGAGTTCGCCAGGGCGCAGGCGAGAACAGGCGGAGTCTCGGGCGCGACGAGTATCGTCCTGCACTGCCTGCCGGACACGCAGTGCGTCCATACGGTTGGCGGCGGGGTGAAGATGAACCTTCTCCAGCTCTTTGCGATCCCGAGACGAATTGCAACGACGTGCTCTCGCATATCAACGTGCTGTCGCCGGACTAGGCCGTGCCGGCGCAACTTCGTCATTCCGGGCGAACGAGGGCGCGGTTGACCGGGGCTATCGCTTGCCCCATGTATCGGCCCGTGCCCCAGTGGCGGAATGGTAGACGCGGCAAACTCAAAATCTGTTGTTCGCAAGGACGTGCTGGTTCGAGTCCGGCCTGGGGCACCAAGTTTTTCAGTAGGTTACGAGTATTGCGGCCAGTTATCCGTTGAAGGATCGAGGCATCGGGCTAACATGGGGCTAACAGAGGCAAAATGACGTTGGGAAGGCAGTTCTGGCGGCGAAAGACTGCGCGTCTGTAGCCCGCGCGGTGTTGCGCGCCATTCGTGAATAGCATCGACTCGTCGGCCGGTGCGGTTGGGAATTAATTTGCCGGGATTGTGACAGCCGATTTCGCGGTAGCCTGTATGCTTCCTGATTAGAGTTTGCCATCTACCCCAGACAGAGGGGCGTCGGCTTCGGCCGACGCCCTTTTTGTTTTCAAAATTTCGACGCGCGGTCCTTGATTACTGTGGTTGCCACCATCATTGGTCTGTCCAAATTCGGCCAATTGGCGGTGTGATTTTAGGAGGCTCGAAGGGGGCAACCACAATGCGCAGCCTGATCCTAGCCTCTATCCTTTGCCTCACTTCAACTTCGGCCTTCGCCTGCATGTACGACACCCAATGCGAGCCGGGCAATGTCTGCCTGGACGGTAACTGCACCCGCGCACATTCGAGTAGTGACGTTGATGATGTCCCGGCGAAGCGAAGCCCGTCGAAAGGCAAAACCTGCGGCTACGATGATGATTGCGACCCAGGTGCTCGTTGCATTAAGGGCTCAGGTCCAGAGGGTGTCTGCATAGGCCACTGATCCGAGACGCTCGTTCGGCTTCGGCCGGCGCCCTTTTTGATGCCCGGCGCGGTCGCCTCGCTTTTGCCTCTGAGGGTAGTCCCCGGATTCCTCGAGCATCCACTCCGAACAGAATCGTATCCGCCTCCGGAACTGCCATTTTTCAAACGCGTACCAAACGAACATACCAAGTCCAAAGGCCAGCAGGATCTCTAAAATCGGCATGGATTCATCCTCCTCCCTTAACTCTACCAATGCGATCGAGATTAGAAAAGAGAAGGATTTGCGAAGTCTTGGGAGCCAGGGAAATGTCTTTGCTAAGGGAGCCGCTTTCGTCGCATCGACGGCGGCGCCAGGCGCGCATAGGCTGCAACTGCCTCGTCGCTCTACCCAGCCCGCCGGGGCCATTCTCCTGGGGCGTCGGCTTCGGCCGGCACCTCTTTCTTCTTCCACTTTGCTGTGCACCAGACGACTTTGCGTTTGCGCGGCGGAGCCTCTTTCTCCGCCTCGGCTCGATTGTCTCTTAAAGCGGGCAGTGGACGCATAACGACCACACTCCTGCGCCGAGATGGAGCTTTCTTGTCCAATGATGCCTACCCCCAAGGTCATCATGGCGCAGGGAATCAAACCGGTTAAAGCGGCGGCTTCGGCAGCGCGCCCCTTACTTCGATGACCTAGACCTTGGTATATTTGTCTCCAGATTAGGAGCGTGAAAAAAAGAGGGGGCCCCCGGTGAGATCGGTCCTCGCCTGGGCTTCGTTTCCTTTTCGAGTTGAGATTAGGAGGAGACAAAATGTTCAAAGCGTCCATCATCTCCATAATCATGCTGCCAATAACCGCTACCTGCGCGCTCGCCCAGGCGAACACCATGACGTCCGGTCGCCCTTCTGCCGCTCTGAATCCTGAGCAGTGCGAGGCGATCTGGAATAATGCTGTTCCGTCGGGTGACTTGTTGGCTAAGTCAGCCGCCGCGCCGTTCATCGTCAACTTCACGCAGGTTGATAAGGATGGCAGCGGGGACATCTCGAAGGCTGAGTTTCAGGACGCCTGCGCGAAGGGTCTTGTAAAGAACATCGAAAACTAGGCGACCTCGTACGCAACTCCGCGGCGTACCCTCGGCATTACAAAGGCGGCTTCGGTTTCGGCGCCTTTTCTATGTCACAATCCTGGGTTGTTGGCTCCCCGCCAACATCTACCTCTCTGGAAGCCCCGGCGTGTGACGCACCATGCCGCGGTTTCTTTTGGAACTTTCCTGATCCTCGCGGGTTTAGCTGGTTAGGCGTGTCCACCTCCAGCACCCAACTGTGCGAAGCCCCCACTTCGCTGGGCGCGTAAAAATAGGAAGCCCCGGCCCGACCCCTTCTCCGGGGCTTTCTGCTACCCGGTTTCCCCTCTGACACTCAAAAGCGTTTTCGGAATCAATTTGCGGATAGTTGGAATTTATGATGCCGCTCGATCCCCAAGAATGTCGCCGACAAGCATTGGCCTGCGTAAGGCTGGCGCAAACCTCGGTCTCACCGCAGGCTAGACGGCACTACGCTGAGTTAGCCAAGACATGGCTGACGATAGCGGGCGATCTAGCCGACCTAGAGTCACAGCTAAAAGCCGACCCTGAGAAGAAGGCTGGCTAGGCTTTCGAGGGCGGCAGTGTGATCCACCGCAAATCAATTCACGGCCGTGTATGGCACTGCTGTCCAAGCTGCCAATACTGGCCCGAGCGCAAAGGCGAGTACGTGGAGCGCAACTCGAAGCCCCTGAGCGGTGAATTGTGCGAATTCTGTCAGCTCATGATCCGCGAGGGCGACTGCGCCCCTCTGACCAAGGTCGTTGAAGGCGTGGTTCGACGTGTTGATGGCTGAGAACGGCGCCAAGGCGCGGGAGCTGGGGTGGATTGTGTAGGCTGTCAGCTTCGGCCTCGCGAGAAACCCGGCCGCGGCTGAAGCGCAAGGCCGGGTTTCCCTTCAGCGGAAGTGTCGACGCTGAAATGGTGGCTGTTCGGTTCCAAATCGGCGCGTTAAGGCCGCGCCGGGCCACCGTCTTCATGAAACGCGCCCAACGTGGCAGTTCGGAGGCACTCGAGGATTTCCGCCTATTCGGGCGCCGTCGGCTTCGGCCGGGCGCCCTTTCTATCGGTCCTTTTTCTTTTTGGGGGCATCCAGCTTTTTGTATTCGCGCTGTGACCTCTTAAGCCCCTTCTTGACCTCGTGAATGTCCTGCGCTGGCGGCAATGACTGGGGCGCGTGCCGCTCAATTCCATCATGGTTTTGCGCACCGCTTTGCCAACATGCTCCGCAGCACGCTCGAGAGGCTTCTGGCCGCGAACGTCGTCGTTTCTAATTCTTTCGTCCGTTTGCGTTATTCGGAAAGGATTGGCCGCGAGCTCCGTTTTCCCCATGAAGTCGAGCGGCGATCTGCCAGCTGGGACGCCCTTCTTTGCTCGAATCTGCTAAGTCCAGATTGTACATTCCCCTGTAGCCGGCGTTCTGAAAGAACGCGTAGTTCTGAACTCCGTGAGCCGAAGCCATACCGCTGAGCGCCTTCTTGCTCGGCGCGCAGGGCGTGGTGATCGGCACGGCCTTCTTGGCGACGCATGAAGGGTTCGCTCACGACTACCACAAGCAACGCCTCGTCGAGGCGCGCGACGGCGACACGCGGCTCACCACGGATTTCCACATCAACTGGCCCGAAGGCGCCAAGGTGCGCGTGCTGAACAACAGCGTCACGCGAGGCAAGCGCGGCGACCCAAAGTCCGGCAGGCGCGAAGCCATCGGCGATGAGGAGGGCCGCACCATCTATCTCTTCAGCACCGACTCGCCGTTCCACTCCATGACCGGGGATTTCGAGGCCATGGCGCTCTATGCGGGCGAGGGCGTCGGCCGGCTGCAAAGCATCGTCAGCGCCGAGGAGCGCATGCGAAGCATCGTCGATGAGGCAACGGCAATTTCACCGCTGGAAGCGGACCGGCACGGCGAAAGACGCCGAATACCGCTTGCCTTCCAGTTAAGTCGACTATTAGAGTCAATAATGGATGGTCGCAGCGACAATGACGAAACACAAGCGCGGATTGCACGGAGCGATGCCGGCGCGCGTCCCGTGCCCGAAGGCAATGCGGTGACGCCTCCGCCCGCCTGATGCTCCGATTGTCGCGGCCTCGACCCTCTTCGGCAGTCACCGGCAAGTGGTGATCGGCCACACTGGCTGCCGCTACGTGCTCAGGATCACCCGGCACGGCAAGCTCATCCTCAACAAATAGGTTGGGTGCGAATTGGTGTAAGCAGGTGACTGCCGCTAATGGCTCGCGGCGCTGGCGACGCGCACACGCCGTGCGGACCCTGCGCCGGGCAGTGTCGCCTCGCGTGGCCTCGCGCCGATCAGATCGGCAAGCGTATGTTTGTCCAGCACATCGATGAAGGCTTCCAGCGCCTCGCCAAGCATGCGGTTGATCGGCGCCGCGCGCTTGATGCCGCAAGGAAGCGTCGTGCCGCCAACGCACTCGGCCTCGAGATGGGTCGCCTCGGTGACGCGGATCACGTCGCCGATGCCGATCCCCTCAGGCGCCCGCGCGAGCTTGAGGCCCCCCGTGCGCCCGCGGCTCGTGGCGATGAAGCCTCCGCGCACGAGGATCGGCACGATCTTTGCGACGTTGAACTCCGTGATGCCGTGCTCGGCGGCGATGTCCGCAGCCTTGACGTGCTTCTCGCCGGAGACGGCGCAATCGATCAGGATGCGGAGCGCGTAGCTGGTTTGCTTGGTAAGTCGCATCTTGGGTATCCTGTTGGGAACAATACCAGTTCCGCTTGCAACTATACCAGATCGACAGGGTGCCAATAGCGGCAATCTCAAAATGTTGATCCTTGTGGCCTGATACCAGGCCCAGCGGTCGAGAAAATGGCTGGTCCTGTCGCGCCCCATACTGACTCCCCCGGCGAATGGGAGGTACGAGGCGCCCGATCGGACCGAAAAAGATCTGTGCGCCGAGAACGCCAGTCTTCAAGAAGATGTGGTTGCGGTGCGTTTTGGCGGTCGTCTCGCTGACGCCGAGCGCGGTGGCGGCCTCGGTGAGGCTCGCGCCGGCAACGAGATGCTGGAGGACGCGCGTCTCGGCGGGAGTAAGCCCATAGATGCGTGCAACCGTGCCGACATCGACCGGCAACATCATGTTTGCACGCGCCACGGACCACAGCGGCAGTCGCACCTGCCCCTCGCTGCCGCGTGTCACCGCGCG
>CAWHAX010000008.1:0-212681 GCA_963827365.1 uncultured Alphaproteobacteria bacterium
CCCCTCGCCGTGACTGAAGCAAGAGCGCAACGAACCTGCCTCGAAAAATGGCTCGAGATCAATCAAAAATGCTCGGGTCTCGCCCGACATCGCCGTCGAACGCCAGCCAGCGCCTGATGCGAAGGATCAAAGACCAGGCCTGACAAGGCAAGCTACTTCTCGGGGACCCTGGCATCATCGTATTCGACGCCTGGACACACTTCATCAGCTTTGAACTGGCTGGGAGCGCACGCGGTGGAGAACGCGCGATGGAAGTATCGCCTCCGTTCCCGATTGCGTGATCAGGCTCCGTGGTTTGTGAGGTGATCATCAGTTGATCCCCCAGGGCTGAGGGAGTTGACAGGTCGCTGACCCAGCGGGCACAAGATGTTCGAGCAGATCGCCGGATTGAGTGAAGACGGACGGGGAGACGATCATCGAGGCTTCGCTAGGGTGGCCGGTTCGATCTTTCTTGACCGGTTCGATTATTCATTACAACCTCGCGATGCACTTCTCTTTGGGGGCCGAGGCGACCATCGACTCTACCTTCGGAAAAGGACCGATCTCGCCCCGATTTCGCCGCGGGCTTCCCCTACAGCGCTTATCCCGGAATCCAGAGGCACTTTTCAGTCGCCTGCAAGCTGTCCAAGGCGGTCTGCCAAGCACAGGCCGGTACCATCGAGCAGGACCACAGCACAACAATGACAGCACCAACGACCAGCCGCTTCGACATCGATATGATGAATGCGTGTTTCTCCCGCTTCTCCCTGAGGCCTGAGCCGTCGACGCCATCGTCCTCAGACCGAACATCGAATCGCGACCAGAGCACCCAAAACTGCTCGACAAGGACGACTGCTCAAGAACAGCATCGCTGGGAGCACACGATAAAAAGGAACGTCTCGCTCGACGCGCCGTATCGATGAGCCGGCTCAGCCCCAGCACGGCTCGACGTCCGGCTTCTTCGGCAGGGGACCGCATGGCCACGAACGATTCCGAAACTCTGAAGGACACAGCCTCAGCAACAGCCGAACCAGCGATTCTCGGTTCCGCGCCCATCAGGTCGTCCATCACGTACGCAAAAATCACCCTTGCGGATCGAAGTCGAAGACCATCTCCACTCCCGGCCCAGAAAAATCTCCCGCGCGATACCAGCACGGCTTCAGATTTTACGTGGCCTGGCCACTTCGCCGCAGAAGGCAGAGGAATTCCGGTGCTCAAGATCGATGCCGAGCTGCTCAGCGAGCACGTACCTGGCCCAACTGGATCGGAACGAGAAGGGAATACGCCCCTGCGATACGTTTGCCGCGAACAAGCAACCGCGCGAGCGTCAGGACGCATCCGCCCCGTCGAACAAGATCTAGCCGTACAGCATAACGTTCGCCAGGACTTATTCAATACAACGACGATTCGACTAAACGCCTGCATGGAAAGACGAACACCTTCCAACAAATCAGCACAACAACGGTCAACCCTGGTAAGCGCTGGGCGTGCGCGTTGAGATTCACCAAACCAGATCGGCCCGGTTCGATCATCATCAGAAAAAATCATCAGAGCAAGACGGAAGCACTTCCCGAGAGCGGCTCGACGCCTTCATAGGTTACTCTTCGGGATTATCCCGCATCGTCGGATGGGCCATTTATCGGCAGCGAGCGATGCCCGCGCAGGATGTTATTGGCGCATGGAACAGCGACAATTCTTTCAGGTGAAGGATGAAGAAAGCGGTGATGGATCGTCTTCGACGGCAAGCGCCATCCGCCGCGTGTGATTTGTAGGTGCCATCGCTCGAACGCGCCAGAAAATGCCGCGCTGATCGTGGCTGCTTCGAAGGCGCACCATTCGGACTCTACTTCGAACTCACCCTCGACGGAACCGGCTCGATGAGCCGGCCCCATTAATACCCGACTTGCCATCGGGCGAAGTTGAATCTGCGCCTGCACCCGAGCCTGCAGTCCGAAGAAGGTCCCGGCAGGGCACCGGTCCAACACGACAATCACCCCTTCGGCTAATGCTCTATCATCAAAAACCCAGCCTCTGAAGCAACCGCTAAATCGGGCCCGTTAATTTGCCGGTCTTGTTCCGACCTGGTCAATTCTCCCCTTCAACTGGCCGCAAATGGATCGTGCGCCACGTCCTTCTTCGCATGACTTCAGAGGCCGTTCGCTCACCCTTGACGGCGCGGGCGATGGCTTCCTTCGTCGCGCGATAATTGAAGTCCTCGATTTTCTGGATCTCCTTGGCTTCCCCAATGGATGAACACTCCGACGGTGATGTAGAGGTCGTCGGCCTGGTTCGCGGAATAATGCCTTCTGCCACGAAATCGGCGACCGCCATGGCCACGGCATGCTGGGCTGGGCCAAACAACTGCTCCGCCTCGCACGCGTCCTTGATCGTCACCTGTTGTCGAGAATCGTCGGCGGCTTACACATAAGGTTCGGCGCAACGAGCGCGAGCAGGGAAGTGAAGCCGTCCGTTGTTGGTCGGCGCATGGCAGTCGGCCGTCTCGACGGCGCTTCCTCGCGGGCCAATGAACAAATCAACGTGAGCAACCTCGTTGCCTTCGCCAACGAGCGACCTTCCCCGACACATACGCCACTGATCTTGGTCATGAACTAACCTCCTCTTAGGATCGCTGAGATGACCTTCCCGAGTTCCGGTTCAACGGCAAGCCGAGGAAAGTCCTAGCTGAACGTGTCTCGCTCGGTCAGAGCTATACAAGAGTAGATACGCCGGAGATGGAAAGATCGGCAAGGTCGTTGTTACGACAGAGCCGTGACGCGGATTGAGCCAGGCCGGAGTTCGCCCGGCGTACTGGCAGCCAAGCGAGGAGAGAAGCGTCTAGCGTTTCGAAATCGACCGCCATCTAAAATCAACTTGGGAGCTGATAACGGATTTGCCGGGGTTCGAACGACCGCTTTGGGTTGGTAGCTTACGTCACAACGACATGGCGGATTGCTCCCACACTTCCCCAATTATCGGCCCTGAACCATCTCAACTAGACACTGGCCGCTTAGCGGGGCTCGATGTTCGGATCTCCGCCTGGACTTCCAGGAGCGGGGGCGCCTCGGCTTATGAAATCATGTCCATGATGGAGCAAGGCGGTGACGAGTGACGAAGCATTGAATGAGCGTATCAAGCAGCTATGCGAGGAGCGTGGCTATACGTTCAAGCCATGGGAGACGCCACCTTGGGAGGTTACGGACACTGGCCCATGTCCTTGGTCGCCCGGAACCTTGGCGGCGGAGACTTGGCCACAGGCACAACGCTTGAGGCGTGTCCTGCTTGGGCTACTGGAGAAGCCCTAAGAGCTGCTGCGATCGGGCGGCGCTGCCCGGGGTGGCTGGTGCCTCCACTGGCCACCCCAAACTTATATTGAAGGAGATATTAGGGCGTGTACTCATAAACCGACAGCCAAATGCTAACTAGGATGCGCCGCCCAATGTCCGTTATTGGGGGTAAAGCGGACATGGCGCGGACTTGTCAGTATGTCCGCAAATGACCCAAAGCGGACGTTTCAGCTTTCTTGTGATGGAATTGGGCCGAGTCTTCGCGGTGGGGAAGCTCAATTCCAACTGCCCGATACCGTCACACGGAAAGCCGGACAAAAGATCGCCGTTTTGATCGACTACCATGAGCATGGACTGGGGGTACTTCCGGAGTGAATGGAGTACCTTCAATGTGTGACTACAGCCTACATTTAGTCGCGTCCCGGCCCGCGAAGGTCGGAGACAAACTGGTATCGACGAGCTTCCCCCACACGACTACGCGCGGTTTTGCGTCGGTCGATGATCGTAATGTGGCGGTTTGTTTGCTCCCCGGCACCGAGCTTGCCTTCGAGGAGGAGGTGAGATGCGATACTGGCATGGTCTTCTCCTGGAGACTCCGGCACACGGTCGCGAAATTCCAACAGGTCGACAAGAATCGGTCAAACGTCTATCACGACGCCCTTGAGTTCCCCGACGGAAAAATCGTCCTGCTGACGCATTTGTGCAAAGGCCAACGCGCGACCGTGTTGCAATTGCCAGCAAGCCCGCGTGTGACGGTGGACGAGCCGCAACAGTACGATTCGCTCGGCGTGTAGCCGGTTATTGCCTCACGCCTGGTTGCCGGAGTGGCCTGGCACGGCTGTACTTTCGTTTGGGCGGCAGATTCAGGTCAGCCCCAGCTCTTCGCAGGAGGCATTCCATGCAGGAGTATAAAAACGACAAGCTCGTCGTCCGCTACGACCCCGCTATCTGCATTGGCAGTGATGACACGATACAAGGATGTCTGCATGCGAATAGGGATTGGAGCCGCGATCCGGATCGCCTTCAATGGCCAGTATCTTTTTTGTGTTCGGGCATTTTGCGACGAAATAGAACTTACCGGGCTTAATCTCTAGGCGCCTTGGAACATAATTGGCCTTGTCATCATCCATCCGAGCCCACTCCCCCCTTTTTTGTCTGCTGCCGAGCGTACAACAAAAAAGGGCGCCGGCCGAAGCCGACGCCCCGGGGTCCCAGGAACACCCGATCCTATCGTGGGTTAAATCGGTGCCGGTGGTGGAGAAACTCATCGCCACAGGAGGGCTTCCCGTCATCCGGCAACAAGCAAAACCAGGAGTAACTAATGACAGGCAAGCGCAAATCGGCCGGTGCCGTTGGGCGCGCTGGCCGCTCAAAAGCCGACCTTGGTCAGAAGGAAGCCCAGCTTGAAAAGACGCAAGCCGAGCTAGAAAAGGCGAGCAAAGCGCAGCTCAGCCATATGGAAGGCGGCAAAGTGGCCAAGGCCGCTGGTCAGCAGAAGGCGAAAATTCGGTCCAAATAGCGCTAACGCCCAGCGCGCAGAGACTTGTCGGGCCTCGTTTTTTGCCTCGTGGCGCTAGTTCGCGCCAAAGGGCGCCGGCCGAACCGGCCACCCTGGGAGCGGGAATGTGCACAAGTTGAGACGAACTATTCTCGCCTCGACACTGTCAAATTAAAGGAGCAACCTTCTGATTGCCGCCATCGCAAGGTGACCGGGTTCAATTCCATCATTTTATGAGAGCCATTTGGGCTCGCATCGCCTCCACCCGAATGTCGGGCGGAAGGAGGTCACGTGTGGATTCAAACCATCGTCCATGAAGCGTGTCCAATCTGCGGCAAGGTGACCACTCTTGCCGTGGTCGAACCTCATCCAACCCATCCCGAAATGGAGCTCCATACATATCGATGTGTGGATTGCGGGCCGGTCAAAACCACGTCCCTTGCCGCGAGCGGCGTAACGGCTTCTCTCGCGGGGTCACGATCCGGCCAGGGCGTCGCCTGACCGCCTCCTCAAATGCAGCCCGCTCTACTCGATGGTCCGCTACTAGGGCAATCAACTCATCCGCGCACCTATCCCACCTATCCCCGTCGTCCCATTCTCGTGAACTCGGGAACGAACACGCCTTCAGCAGGTTCTGAATTACAAGGGCTCGCCTTCTGCGAGTGACACTCATCCACAATGGAGAACGCTATGACCAACGTTGCGGGTGCACAGACCCAGGCGAAAAAATTCGCCAACAAAAATGACCCATCGTCGGACGTTCGTGAGGTCCGAGAGAATATCAAGGACCTGGGTGACAGCGTAGGGCACATGGCGAGCCGCCAGTACGAACGCGCTCAGGACATGGCGACCGACGCGATCCAAGAAACCGGCGATGCAATTCAAAGTAACCCCCTTACCGCTATCGGTATTGGCTTCGGCGTTGGTTTTCTATTGGGTCGTTCCTTAGGCGGACGCGGTTAAACGACCCTACGCAATAAACGATGGCGCCGCCGCGGCAGCCTTATCATTTCTTCCCAATCGCACGGCTGCCCATTCGTATAAAGGCAGCCCCGGCCAATCCAAGCGCTGCGATGATGGTGCCGAGCCACACATACGTTCGCGACCGACCCCCAGCTTTGGCCTCTCGACGTCTGCGCAGAATCTCCTGAACGAACGACTTTTTGCGCGGGGCTAACTCGCCTTTCGCGAGGTCGCTCTTAAGCTGCTTTGTACTACGTTGGTCCAGAGGTCCGCTGCCTTTGTCCACGGCTCCCTCCTGCTCGTGTGACTGCAACAATTGAGACGGTCGTCCCCTTTGGGCCACTGGGTTGCTGCACAATGGCATCGAGTTGACGGGCTAGCGCTTCAACAATGCTCGTGCCGAGACCGGTGTGGGGCCTCTCAGCACTAACATCACCAGACCCAGCGCCATTGTCCGATACCGACAGGGTCCAGCCAGGGCCCCGAGCGTCGTAGCCGACCAGGATTTCACCGGTCTCGCCGCTCGGGAACGCATGCTTCAACGCGTTGATTACGAGTTCCGTCACGATCAGACCAAGGCTCACCGCTTCGCTGGATGTCGCCCTTCCGGAGGTCGCTTGCACCTTGATCGAGACCGGCCGACGGTCACCGACCATCGACTTTGCAAGGCTGTCGCACAGCTTGGATAGATAGGGGCCGATCTCGATGCTCTCGTTCAATCCCGAGGCCTGCAGCTGCTGTTGCACCGTGGCCACCGACATGACGCGCTGGTGGGCATCGTGCAGATGCAGGCAAATCTCCTCGGATTGCACCGTCCGAGCCTTGAGCAGAAGAATGCTGGCGATGATCTGGAGGCTGTTGGCGACGCGATGCTGCATCTCCTGCAGCAGAACTTCTTTCTGTCGGAGTAGCTCGTCTTTTTCCCGTTCCGTATCGCGGCGCTGCGTGACGTCTTCTATTGCCAGCAACAGTGCCGAGCCTGCGCCGTCCTCATCGAACACTTGTCGGGCGTTGAGGAGCATCACGCGCCGTCCGATCGTTGGGAATTCGTGCTCTACCTCATAGGCCTCGACGGTGCGGTGTTTCGGGATCACGTCTTCGAGGACAGTCCGCAGAGCCGGAATGTTCCACTGCCCATCGCCCAGCTCGTAGAGCTTGCGGCCTTGCGTGTTCCGCGGCTCCGCCGCGAAAGTCCCGTAAAAGGAGCGACTCGCCGCAATTACGCGCAGGTCTCGATCGAGCACCACAAGGGGCTCGCGCACGGTATCAACGATGGCCTCCGCAAGGCTATGCCCATGCGCCACGGCGGCCAAAGGGTTGCGATCGGCCACGCCGGAAGTCCTTTCTATCCGCGCCTTGGATTTTATCACAAGGCATCCAGTTATTGGCTGGCCTCATCGGAATTTTCTCGATGTCGCCCAGGTCCTGTGCGAGACGCGCTACAGCCGAGAGATCAATAGCGATGGCTACTTCGTTGATGAGCGACACCCCAGCAACCGACCACGCTCTCGCCTGACGCAACAAAGATAAAAACGAAACACCCGGGGGTACAAAAAATATTTTGATCAAAGGCATCCTTAGACCGGTGGGGAGCCTCTCTTTCGCCTCTCGGTTAAGAATATCTAGGTTTCCAAAGGGAAACGCTCAGAGTGCGTCTCGCATGGGAATGGCTGTTAAATGGCGGGTTTCCGCGGCTAACTAGTTTATCAATTCGGACCCATGTCTTGACGTCGCGGCGCGCTCCACCGCATAAGCGGTTATGCTTTCCGACGGGCTGCGCGCTTTTCTTGTCAACGGACCACACCCGTAAAAAAAGGCCAAGGCCATGCTCGACCTCGGCGGCGCCGCTCACGTCCGCGTCCAATGGCGGCGCCACCGGGACGAGTTGATGGGCTCAATGCCGATGGGGAAGCGCCCTTGGGCCTTCTGGATGATCGAGCAAGGGTTAGCGCACCTGCCGCAAGGTGAGCGCGGCGAGTTGCGAGCGATCCGCGCCTTGGGTTGCTACCGCGACGACGCCGAGGCTGCTTATGTGCGGCGCCGGCTTGCCGAGATCACCGCGGAGCTGCGCTCCCACTGGCACCGCCGCGTAGCCTGAAAAGCAGAAGGCGCCGCCCAACTTCCGTTATTGGGGGTAAAGGGACATGGCGCGGACTTGTCAGTATGTCCGCTAATGACCCAAAGCGGACATCAGCGGCAGCCGCATACAGATTGCCTGGAAGTAGTGTTGATTGTGACGGCAGTTGCGGCTGCAATACGGAAAGTCCGAAAGCGTCGTGCCCGAACGAAGGAGGACACCATGAACCTCAAGCAGCTGTTCGTTGCCGTTCCCGCAGCGCTATTTATTATTGGCAATAGCGTGGCAATTGCCGGTCAGACCGTGGACGTAGCTGGTACCATCGCCTGCGTGACGGACAAGCGGGACGAGAAGGAGCCTGACAAAGGACACAAGCTCGTCGACGCTGCGATGCGATGCGTCGTCATCCCCGACGATGCCGCCTTACCGAAGTTCGTTCAAGACTGCGTAGGCAAGTACGAGTACATGCCCGACAAGAGCTGGAAGAGCGCCGGGACCTGCACTGGCGACCTTAAAGGGGGGGACAAGATATACGATACCTGGGAGGAAGGTTCGCACCTCAAAGAATACACGTACAAATATACCGGTGGCACCGGAACGTTCGAAGGGGCTAGTGGCGGGGGCACGTACATGTACGAGAGTTTGACCGACACCCTCACAGGCGGCACATACAAGGGCAAGATCGAATTGCCATGATCTAAACGAGCGCCCGTAGCTGAGCCGCTCACCGCGCGCGGCCCAGTGCTGGCGTGTTCCCAACCACGTCACGGTTGTAGCGTGCTCGAATTTGGGGCTAACTTCCCTCAGCGGCGCTTTTGCCGCCCATCTGGGGAATATCGGCAATCTAAATATGGATATTGCATACCTCTCGGCACTCTCGGCGCTGGCCGGATCGGTGGTCGGCGGCCTGACATCGGGCATCACGGCTTGGCTGAGCCAACGTACCCAGGCGAGGGCCGCGCAGCTCGCCCGCGAAATGTCGCGGCGAGAAGATCTCTACAAGGATTTCATCGTCGCGGCATCGAAAGCTTATGGCGATGCCATCATGAGTACCGAGCCACAGATTCAGGAGCTCGTCGGCCTCTACGCCATGATTAGCAGGATGCGCGTCATGTCCTCCCCGCGAACTGTGGCGAGCGCTGATGAGATCATGAGTGCAACGATCGACACTTACTTCGCACCGAACAAGACGATCCGCGAGCTGCATGAATTGATGAAGAGCGGGGCGGGGATCGATCCGCTCAAGGAGTTTAGCGAGGCCGCCCGCGAGGAGCTGCGGGCGTTCACCTCGCTATAGGGCGGCGGCTGTAAAATCACCTCGTTATAACGAGGAGAGTGACCAAAAGTGCGCTTCTGGCACAAAGCAGAAATGTCCGCTTTTGCGGGCTTCTGGGGGCAAAGCGGACATTGACCAACCGCTGCTTGCCAATCTCGATTTATGAGTACACGGCCTGATGCACGCCTGATCGCTACCACTTGGACTGATCGCGTTCTTGAGGCTTTCCGCCGTGGCCTACGCCTTCGGGATGCGTGAGCATCTTCAGGCTCTGACGCCCCCTCCCAGGGCTCCGTCCATAGGAGGGAAATTATTGCTTGCCATGGCCCTGCGACACTTTGTGTACGTTGAGCGTCGAGGTCCCACTGCGCTTTCATGATAGAATTTCAGACTGCTCACAACTTCGTACGCGGCGGTTCTCCCTTGGTCAGAGCATTGGCATTAGAGCCGCCGCTCATTCCATGGAGGATCAGATGAAACCCACAAGCCAACATCCCGCATTCCCCGCAGGAATGACACTCCTTAAGGCGGCGCCGCTTTTGGGGCTATTGATGGCCGTGGCGCCCGCCACCGTATTCGCAACCGAAATGCAGACGAAGGGCACAACACCCTATGTGACACACTTCATTTTCCGACCGGTGGAGAGCCTCGACGCACCCCCCCTTGGTACAGCCACTTTATTGGAGGCCGTGGGAACCACGCAGAACATGAAGGGGGAGAAGATGTTCGACAAGATGTCGGCACGTTGCGAAGCGCTGAATGTTGCCTCTGGCGACAAGAAGTACATCGATGGCGCTTGCGTATTGACCGATAGCGACGGGGACAAGGTTTTCTCAACCTTCGATACCCGCGACCTCGACAAGTCGCAGCCGGACATGAAATGTGGCACGCATATCATCACCGGCGGAACCGGCAAATATGCCGGGATTACCGGCAAGGAGCCCTTTAAGTGCATAAACCTGCCCGCGCTGGCTGGCTCCGGTGGCTATACCTCAATGGACATCCCGCACAACACGACGTGGGAGATTGTTACAGGACACTAGACTCAGTTACGGCAAACTTGAGTGCCAACAATCTCGACTGCATACGGGCGAGCTGCAGAGCATCTTTGAAACTTGAACACCGGTCGAGATCGACCCGCACAGATGCGCCAGGACGGGCGAAGAGCATGCTGGGTGACGGTGGCTTGAAGGCGCTTGTGTTCTCACAGAGCCCTGCCTAGTCAAGCATGGTAGAAGTACAGCTTGTTGATGATGACCCAGCTACCGTCGATCTGCAGCAGTGACAGGTAGTCGGTGAAGCGCATGCCCATGTAGTCATCGATGATTTTGACGGCGGCCGCGTCGCCGGTCACATCAACCGACTGTATTTCCCAGAAGGGCTTGGTGTCGCTCGGCGCCGGGCCTTCGGCCTTGATGGCCGCGACGAAGTCATCCAGCGACAGCCACTCGAGATCGCCATGGTAGTGCCCGATGATGCGACAGGCCGGGTGGAAGGCTTGCCGCAACAGGGATTCGTCGGCCGAAACCATGCCGACCACGTAATTGCGGATGACCAGATCGATGTCTGCGTTGTCTGAGGCGTGAATAGACATTTCATTCCCTCCCGGCGTGGATTGACCACGCCTGGATGGGCAGGTCAATCAACGAGAATAGCCCGTCAGAAGGTCAGCACGATCCTTTGCGCCGTTTCATCTGGAGATACCGGGGCGATGTTTCGGCCGTCCTGGACCGACCCGCACAGATGCGCCAGGACGGCTGGAAGGCATACGGTACGTTGCCTCCGCTCCAAGTTGGCGATGTTGGCGGCGATTAGGAGGTAACTCGTGCCAGCCAGAGCGTCCCTCGCAAGGGATACAGCCATGCTTTCCGAGCAGTGCTATCCAGCGTGATGCGGGGTGGCCGCTTAGTTCGCTTCGGTGAACGGCGGAGACCACGGTAACCCGCACTTGTAAACACGAAGCCCCGGTCGGGGGCACTGAGCGCCCCCGGCCGGGCACCAGCTCCGCCGAGATCGGCTCGCACAGATGCCGCAGGACGGGCGAAGAGCATGTCGGATGGGTCAGAGGACCGGCGAGCTGCATGGGGCTTCTACGGGCCTCCAGCCAAAATGAAAACCGGGGCACGACGGCGGCGGGCAGGGTGTAAGGTTCATGAAATGAGGAGGAGGACTGACTGATGATGACTGATGAAAAGGCAGCAGAGCTATTTAGATCGCTGGCGGCGGAAGCCGGGTTGCCGCTGTGGATGACGCCTAACGATGTCATCATAGCACTGCATGACTGGTTCGACAGCGTTCCAGAAAACCGACGCGATCCACTTTGGCGGGAAGTCAACCGCCTAGTCGAGATGGGCTATGACCTCCCAGACGTGCATGAGCGCAGGTATGCTGCGTGTCGGCGTGTGCTGGAGCGGCAGCAGCTACACCAAACCAACTAACCGGCCTAGCGCCTGCTCCAGTGTACCGCAAAGTGTACCGCAGGATCGGAAGTCTCCCGCAATCACTTATGCAGCAACGACATGGAACGGAGAGGGTGGGATTCGAACCCACGGTGCGGATAACCGCACAACGGTTTTCGAGACCGCTCCGTCTCAGATCGGATTCGGAGGTAGGGTCAATTCTCGGTGGTTGCAGGTCCAGGATTTGAACCTATACCTCAATTTTCAGGAAAGGATGATTACGGCGGATTCGCTCCTCCGCTACCAACGCTCCTTACATCGTTCGATAAGCAAGCTATTCTATGCGCACCCTTGCTTGCGGACGTGGTGGAACTGGTAGACACACAGGACTTAAAATCCTGAGGGGGAGACCCCGTGCGGGTTCGAGTCCCGCCGTCCGCACCAGCTAATACTGTGGAATAGTCATGACAACCCTCCGCCAGCACCGCCTCCGGCCGAGAAGCCGAAACAGAAGGCCGTCTGGAATCCGTTTGGCCGTCAGTAGGCAGAGGGCCCGATGCACTAATCTCGCCACGCTGCTTCCGGCTTGCAAATGATGGCCATGTCCTGCGCTGCCGTTGGCCGGGTGAGATAGACCCTCTTGCCCTTGCGGATCGTGGTCTTGGCGTAACTCGGCGCGATGTTCACGATCCTACAGTCATCGGGTGAGGCACGATTGTAGTAGCGTTTCGCGGCAAGGGCTGGAACCGAGAAGCTAAACACGAGAGCGGCTACAAGAAAGACGTGGGCCATGGCGCGACCTTTCCCTGGTTGAGCGCAATCATACCGGTGTGGACCGCAGTGCACTATGCCGTTGTTGGCGGCGGCGACATGCCGCGAAACAGAAATGCCATCAGGAGACCGGCGACGAAGCCTTCGATATGGGCCATACCTCGTCGCATCCGCACCGCGCGTCCAGCACGTTGGTTCGCTATGGCCACTTATTCCCACCCGGAGTGAGCTGGAGATCACCGACCTGCATAATCGTTACCTTGCCGACGGTGTGCTCCACGTGGAGAAAAGGGCCGGGGATTTGCCTGACTCGATACCGGAACATTCGAATCCATCATGGACGCCGCAAAAACGCTGGAGCAACGCCAAGGTACGAAGATAGCCTGCCCAGAGGAAATTGCCTATCGGATGGCATTTATCAACCGCGCTGATCTACTTGAGACGACCCAATCCTTGAACAAGAGCGGTTATAGAGACTACCTGCTGAGAATCCTGGACTCTCGATGAGCGGAGCGGCCACACCGCTGCCTCGAATTGCCCATGCAGTTAAGGCTGGGCCGCGCCGCGCAAACGGATAATAACGGCTCGCTTTTCAAGCGTCCGCTCGTTCCGCGGGGCTCAATACGAAGCTTTCATGAAAGCCGGCACCGTGGGTGGCGGCGTGGGTTCGAATCGCACGCGAGTTGCCTCAGAACCTGGTCCAGATATTGGCGAAGATATGGAAACGAACCCCTCCTTTGAAGCCTCCCCCGTAGTGCGGCGCGCCAGCGCCTGAAAGGCTCCAGCATGGAGTCAGTCTACTACGTGTTGCGTTCGGCGTTATTGACGGAATCGGAAGTTGGACGGTTCAAGCAAATTAGTCGCGGGCGATTTCACTTTATTTCATTTTTTTGGCAAGTAGACCCGAGTTTCGAATCGCCTGGATCGCGCTTAGAGTTTTCGCGATAGCGTTCATCAAGCCGGCCTCATAACGAGACAACTTGCTAAGGGTGTCGTGATCCTCGCTGTCTTTGATCAGCGCCAAACCGGTAGCACTGCTGCTCAATTGATTGTGGTGGTGGTCCCGCTTTGTCTCGGCTTCGTGAGATGGATCCGTTATTGGCATCTCTGCGCTGTACGACGGTTCGTTAGCCGTTGGTCGTGTCGCTTCAACTGAAGGCGGCGAGCTTCTCTTCCGAGCCGCTTGGCACGCCGCCTCGTACGCTCCCCAAGGCTTAACGACTGGCTGAGGTGAATCGGTTACGCTGAGGAAGGCTTCGGCATCCTTCATCCCTTCCTCAGTTATGGTATAGGTATAAACTCCCCGAGTGGTCGTTGCCTCGCGCCGTGCGCGTATCAACGCAGCTTCGAACACCGGCACACGTCTTAGTCGCCATTGCAATACTGCAAGGCGATCGACAAGCTCTCGCTCAATGGCGGAGTTGGGATCAAATTCCGCTTGATACTGTGCGCGCAAAGCATCAAATTGATCAGCGCTTTCCCCCTCCAAGACAATTTCTTGAGACGAAAATCCGTGTGTTAGCGCATTCATCCGCGAACGCGCCTTACCGGCTTGGCTCCGCGGTCCGGTGCTTTTTGTTGCGTTTGCCCGATTGGCGCGCAGCTGCTTGTCCGATGTCATAATACCAACTTCAACTGATTGAATACGCCCCCAGATATAGCGTTATTCTCCGCCATTAATAGCATTAGTTGAATTTATAGTCTCCTGGTACGTGTAAAAATAGATAATGCAATCAATAATTGTATATGTAGCCCCGTCGTGTTTCAAAACAAACCCAATTGCTGCAGGCGCGATATCGGCGACGAGTTACACTCGTTCCGAGCTAGACCGCGCTGCATTCGTGAACTGCTAGAAGCCAAGGGATGAATCGACGCGTGCGGTTGACACTCTCCGGGCTCACCCACATTCTCCCCAAAATTTCAGAGGGAATGTCGGCTGTGGTTACGACCTCAAGCGGGCCAGACGACAATGGGAACGGCGCGCAAGGTGATCTGCCAGGAATCCGTTCGGCCGCTAGTCTCGATAAACGCGCTGGCGTCGTAGCGGGTCGGAAAGGGTCACGCCGCGCTGCTTGGCGAGCTCGTGCCGCGCAACAGAAACGCCATTAATAACCCGGCGGCGAAGCCCCCAATGTGGGCCATATAGGCGACGCCCCCGGAATTGGCGCTCTCGTCGGTATAGGCGATGGTGCCGACGCCGCTAATAAGCTGAAGCACGATCCACATGCCGAGTACGAAAATCGCAGGCATGGCGACCACCTGCCGCCCGAGCAGCACGTTCACGCGCGATTGCGGGAACATCAAGATGTAAGCGCCTAGCACCCCTGCGATAGCACCAGATGCACCGACATTCGGCACCGCTGAGTGGGGGGCTACCGCAAACTGCGCCAGCGTCGCGGCGATGCCAGCGAGCAGATAGAAGATCAAGAATTTTGCGTGGCCGAGCCGATCCTCGACATTGTCGCCGAAGATCCACAGGAACAGCATGTTGCCGAAGAGATGCATCCAGCCGCCATGCATGAACATGGCGGTGAAGATCTTCACCGTGCTTGCCACGGGGCTCTCCGCAAACTCGGCGGGGATGAATGCCCATTGCCGGATAAAGGGATCGCCTGCGGAGAGCTCGAGCAGGAACACCGCAACGTTCAGGACGATGAGGGTGACGGTGACGACCGGGGTGGTGTGCCGCTGAGAGTTGTCGTCGCCGATCGGGAACATGCTAGCCTGCCTTTCGCCCGGGGTCTCGCGGCGCGATTCCCCAAATCATAACCGCGTCGCGGGCGAAGTCCACGCCGTATGGGGCCCAATCCCGCGCCCCTACTCCGCCTGGGCCATGGTAAAGTGCTTTATCTGTTGGAGTGGCAGTTCGCCGCACGATCCGACCCCGGCTTTTGATTCGCGTCAAAGTTGGGATCGGCCTCTCGTCCCAAGGTGCCTCAAAGCCCAGGATGGGGAGCGAGTATGACGGCATCGGTAAAGCGCGAGGAATTGCACGCCTTTTCGGACGGAGCGGCGCTGCTCGGAGTGGCCGTTTGCGCCGTGATCGGCTTCGCCTGGGCGGCGGCCGGCAGGGACCCCGGCATCGTGCTGGCGGGGTCGATCCTGATGATCGCCGCTGCCATGTCCGGCGTCTATCTGCTCGACAGGTTCAGGGGTAAGGCGCCGCCGGTGGATGAAACCGGCTACGCCGACGGGGTCATCCGCGCCGGCGTCATCGCAACGGTGTTCTGGGGCATCGCCGGGTTTCTGGTCGGCGACCTCATCGCCTGGCAGCTTGCCTATCCCATCCTCAATCTCGACCTCGAATGGACGAGCTTCGGCCGCTTGCGGCCGCTTCACACCTCTGCGGTGATCTTCGCCTTCGGCGGCAATGCGCTGATCGCTAGCTCGTTCTATGTCGTGCAGCGCACCAGCCGCGCGCGGCTTGCCGGGCGCTGGTCGCCCTGGTTCGTGTTCTGGGGCTACCAGCTCTTCATCGTACTTGCCGCCACCGGCTACCTGCTCGGCGTCACCCAATCGAAGGAATATGCCGAGCCTGAATGGTACGTGGATCTGTGGCTGACCCTAGTCTGGGTCGTCTACTTCCTCGTCTATGTCGGCACGCTAGCGCGGCGGCGCGAGCCGCACATCTATGTGGCGAACTGGTTCTATCTCGCCTTCATCGTCACCATTGCCATGCTGCACATCATCAACAACCTGGCGATCCCGGTCTCGCTGATGGGCTCGAAGAGCTACGTGCTCTATTCCGGCGTGCAGGATGCCATGACGCAGTGGTGGTACGGGCACAACGCGGTCGGCTTCTTCCTCACCGCCGGCTTCCTCGGCATGATGTACTACTTCGTGCCGAAGCGCGCCGAGCGGCCGGTCTATTCCTACCGGCTCTCCATCGTGCATTTCTGGTCGCTGATCTTTCTCTATATCTGGGCCGGCCCGCATCATCTGCATTACACCGCGCTGCCCGATTGGGCGCAGACCCTCGGCATGACCTTTTCCATCATGCTGTGGATGCCGTCCTGGGGCGGCATGATCAACGGCCTGATGACGCTGTCAGGCGCCTGGGACAAGCTCAGGACCGATCCAGTGATCCGCTTCCTCATCGTGTCGGTGGCCTTCTACGGCATGTCGACCTTCGAGGGGCCGCTGATGAGCATCAAATCCGTCAACGCGCTGTCGCACTACACCGACTGGACCATCGGGCATGTGCATTCAGGCGCGCTCGGCTGGGTCGCCTTCATCTCATTCGGAACGATCTATTGCCTGGTGCCCTGGCTGTGGCATCGCCGCGCGCTCTATTCGCAGCGGCTGGTCGAGTGGCATTTCTGGATCTCGACGCTCGGCATCGTGCTCTACATCACCTCGATGTGGGTGTCGGGCATCCTCCAGGGCCTGATGTGGCGTGCCTATAACAGCCTGGGATTCCTCGAATATTCCTTCGCGGAGACGGTCGAGGCGATGCATCCCTTCTACATCATTCGCGCGACCGGCGGGCTCCTGTTCCTGCTCGGCTCGCTGCTCATGGTCTACAACATCTGGCGAACCATTCGCGGCGATGAGCCGGTCGATGCGGCGGAGCAGCCGCGCATCGCCGCTGCGCCCGAATTTCGCGCCGTTCCAGCCGAGTAGGGGGAAGGCATGAACTGGTCGTCGCATCAGGTGCTGGAGAAGAGCTCCATCCTTCTCCTCATCGGCATCCTCATCACCGTCGCCATCGGCGGCATCGTCGAGATCGCGCCGCTCTACTGGCTCTCCTCGACCATCGAGAAGGTGCAAGGCATGCGGCCCTATACGCCGCTCGAGCTTGCCGGCCGCGACATCTACATCCGCGAGGGCTGCTATGTCTGCCACAGCCAGATGGTCCGCTCGCTTCGCGACGAGGTCGAGCGCTACGGCCATTACAGCCTCGCGGCGGAGAGCATGTACGACCATCCCTTCCAATGGGGGTCGAAGCGCACCGGGCCCGATCTTGCGCGCGTCGGCGGCAAATATTCCGACGAATGGCACGCCGTGCATATGACCGACCCGCGCGCCATCGTGCCTGAGTCGATCATGCCGGGTTATCCGCGGCTCGGCCGAACCGCGCTCGACTATCGCGACATCGCCGATCGCTTGCGCACGAACCGCGCCGTCGGCGTGCCCTATACCGACGAGATGATCGAGAACGCCAAGGCCGATCTCGAGCGGCAGCTCGACCCGGCGGCGGAAGGCGTGAAGGAGTTCCTCGCGCGATACCCCAAGGCGCAGACGCGGTCCTTCGACGGCGATCCGGCCAAGGTGACGGAGCTCGATGCCGTCATCGCCTATCTGCAGATGCTCGGCACGCTGGTCGACTTCGCCAAGTTCGACGCGGCCGGGCCGAATTTGAGGTAGCGCCATGACCTACGAACAGGTGGCCGGCATCACGCAAGTCGCGGCGCTTCTCTTCTTCATTGCCCTCTTCGTCGGCGTGGTGATCTACGCCTTTTGGCCAGGCAACAAGAAGCGCTTCGAGCAAGACGCCAAGATCCCGCTCGAGAAGGATCCCGATCAGGAGACGGAAGACCGCGATGGCTAGGCGCGAACCCGGCAACTCGACCAAGGCCGAAACCACCGGCCACGAATGGGACGGCATCACCGAGCTGAACAAGCCGTTGCCCAAATGGTGGCTGTGGACGTTCTACGCCACGATCGTCTGGGCCATCGGCTATTGGCTGTTGATGCCGGCCTGGCCGCTCGTCAGCTCCTATACCAAGGGATTCCTCGGCTACAGCCAGCGCGAGCTGGTCACCGAAGAGGTGGCGGCGGCCAAGAGCGAAAAGTCCGCCTACCGCGACAAGATCGCGGCGATGGACCTTGCCGCCATCAGCAACGATCCGGAGCTGTTGAGCTTTGCCCTTGCCGGCGGCGAGGCTGCGTTCGGCGACAATTGCGCGCCATGCCATGGCCGCGGCGCGCAAGGCGCGGTCGGCTATCCCAATCTGCGCGACGATTCCTGGCTGTGGGGCGACGGCTCGCTCGCCGCCATCCACCAGACCATCCTGCACGGCATTCGCGCCGACGACCCCGAGACGCATACGAGCCAGATGCCGGCCTTTGGGCGCACCGCAATTCTGTCGGAGCCGCAGATCCTCGATGTCGCGGAGTACGTCCTCTCACTCTCGGGCAAGGCCGACGACAAGACGGCGGCCGAGCGCGGGGCAAAGATCTTCAGCGCCAATTGTGCCGCCTGTCATGGCCCCGACGGCAAGGGCAATCCGCAGCTCGGCGCGCCAAATCTCGGCGATGAGCTTTGGCTCTATGCCGGCGACAGGCTGACGGTGATGGAGACCATCCGCAACAGCCGGGGCGGCGTCATGCCGGCTTGGGCCAAGCGGCTCGACCCAGAGACCGTCAAGGAGCTTGCCATCTACGTTCATTCGCTTGGTGGCGGGCGATAGCCGGGAAGGACTATAATGCTGATCGCGGAGTCATTACGGCCGGAGGATTTCGGCCACGCACGGACCGGTGCCGTGGAGATCACTGACTTACCGCTGCCGAGGCAGGCGAACGAGCCGCCGGGCGATTCAGGCGGGAGCCTCTACGCGCCCCACGTCAAGATCTATCCCAAGCGCGCGCATGGCCACTTCCGCACCGCCAAATGGATCGTGATGGCGGTGACGCTCGGCATCTACTACCTCGTGCCGTGGATTCGCTGGGATCGCGGCCCCTATCTTCCCGACCAGGCCGTGCTGATCGATTTTCCGGCGCGGCGCTTCTATTTCTTCTTCCTCGAGATCTGGCCGCAGGAATTCTACTACATCACCGGCCTGCTCGTGCTCGCATCGCTCGCGCTGTTCCTCGTCACCTCGGTCGCCGGCCGCGTGTGGTGCGGCTACACCTGTCCGCAGACGGTGTGGACCGATCTGATGATCGCGGTCGAGCGCTTCTTTCAGGGCGACCGCAACCAGCGGCTCAAGCTCGACAAGAATCCTTGGGCGGCGGAGACGCTTTGGCGCAGGGGTGCCACGCATCTCGCCTGGCTTCTGATCGCCATCGCCACCGGCGGCGCGTGGGTGTTCTATTTCGCCGATGCGCCGACGCTGGCGCGGCAGCTCATGACCTTCGAGGCGCCGCTCCTCGCCTATATCTTCATCGGCGTCTTCACCGCCTCCACCTATGTGCTTGGCGGCCTCGCCCGCGAGCAGGTGTGCATCTATATGTGCCCCTGGCCGCGCATCCAGGGGGCGATGTTCGACCGCGACTCTCTGCTCATCACCTATCGCGGCTGGCGCGGCGAGCCGCGCGGACCGCACAAGGCCGGGCAGAGCTGGGAAGGACGCGGCGACTGCATCGACTGCAAGCAATGCATCGCCGTCTGCCCCACCGGCATCGACATCCGCAACGGCCCGCAGCTCGAATGCATCCAATGCGCGCTGTGCATCGATGCTTGCGACGAGATCATGACCAAGGTCGAGAGGCCGCGCGGGCTGATCGCATACGACACCGAGAGCAATTTGGCGGCGGCTGGACGCGAGACGGTTCCCATCAAGCTCGTTCGTCCCCGCACCATTCTTTATGCCGGGGCCATGGCGGTCGTCAGCGCGATCATGCTCACGGCGTTGCTGCTGCGGCCCGATCTCGACGTCAACGTGTTGCGCGACCGGAACCCGCTCTTCGTCAAGCTGTCCGACGGCGGCGTGCGCAACGGCTACACCGTCAAGCTTCTGAACAAGCTCTATGCGCCAAGAGCGCTCAGCCTCGGCATTGAGGGCCTGCCGGGCGCGAAGCTCAGCGTGGTCGGGCTCGAGAACGAGGTCACTCCGATCGTGACCGTCCCGCCGGACGAGCTCAAATCGATCCGCCTCTACGTCAACCTCGACAAGCAGGCTGTGGCGGCACTTGGCGGCGTGGCTACGAACTTCGACATCGTCGTCACCGACGTCGCCGGCGGCGAGCGCATGGAGCACAGCGCGATCTTCCAGGGGCCATAGCGATGAGCGGAACGGCTTGGTTCGCCAATGAAATTCGGGGCCGGCATGTGCTCATCGGCATGATCGCCTTTTTCGGCCTGATCTTTCTCGCCAACGGTATCTTTCTCTATTACGCCCTGACCACTTTCGGCGGCGGCGAAAAGGGCAGTCCCTACCGCAGCGGCCTGCGCTACAACGAGACGCTTGCCGAGGCCGCGCGCGCAGCCGAACGGGGGTGGAAGGCCGATCTCGCCTACGATGCGAAGTCCGGCCGGCTTGCCTTCAGCCTGCGTGACAAGAGCGGAGAGCCGGTAGTTGGCTTGCATTTTGACGCCAATGTCGGCCGCCCGGCCACGGACCGCGAGGACCTCTCCGCCAAATTCCGTGAGATCGAAAGCGGCTTCTATGCCGCAGAACTGACCCTCGCGCCGGGCCAATGGGTGGTTGAGCTTCATTCCGACGAGCTGTCGCGCGAAGGCGATCCCACCTATCGGCTGAAGCAGCGCGTGATCGTTCCGGAGGCGCCATGACCATCCACGCGCTTCCCGCAAGTGCCGGCACCAAGGCGTTGAGCGAGCGCGACGAGCCGACCAGCGTCGTCACGCTTGCCGTCGAAAATATGCGCTGCGGCGGGTGCATCCGTTCCGTCGAGCGCGCGGCGATGAGCGTGCCCGGTGTCAAGAGCGCACGGGCTAATCTCGCGGCAAAGCGGGTGAGCGTCGTCCTGGGGGAGGGCCGCGCCGGCGAAGCCGATGTGATTGCCGCGCTGGGGCAGGCGGGTTTTGCCGCGGCGCCGATGCAGGCGGCGAAGCAGGGCGCGGAGACCAGGCGCGAGACCGAGCTCCTTCGCCGCGTCGCGGTGTCCGGTTTTGCCGCCATGAACATCATGCTGCTTTCCGTCTCGGTGTGGGCCGGGCGCGCCGGCGACATGGACCAGAGTCTCATCACGCTGTTCTGCTGGCTCTCGGCGCTGATCGCGCTGCCGACCGTCGTCTATGCCGGTCAGCCCTTTTACGCCTCGGCGCTCTCCGCCTTGAAGGGGCGGCGGCTCAACATGGACGTGCCGATCTCGCTCGCCATCATTCTCGCCACCGCGATGAGCCTCTACCAGACCGTGCGCGGCAACGATCAGGTCTATTTCGACGCCGCCGTGTCGTTGCTCTTCTTCCTCCTGATCGGTCGCTATCTCGATGAGCACCTTCGCGTCCGCGCGCGCGGCGAGGCGCAGAATCTGCTCAGTCTGCAAAGCGGCATTGCCACGCTTATCAGGCGAGGACGGGTCTTTGCGGCCGGTTCCGGCCCACGCGCTTGCGCCCGGCGACAAAGTTCTCATCGGCGCAGGCGAGCGCATTCCGGCAGACGGTCTGGTCCTCTCCGGATCTGGCGAGATCGACCAGAGCCTGATCACCGGCGAGACGGCGCCTGCTGCAATAGCGCCGGGCGGGCAGGTCTATGCCGGCACGCTCAATCTCGGCAGTGCGCTCACCGTTCAAGTGACCGCTGCCGACAGCGCGACCTTGCTTGCCGAGATCGGGCGGCTGATGGCGGCGGCCGAGCAGGGTAAGGCCCGCTATCGCCGTCTCGCCGACCGTGCCGCTGAAATCTATGCGCCGGCGGTGCACGGCCTTGGCGCCGCGACCTTCATCGGCTGGATGCTGCTCGGCGCCTCGTGGCAGACGGGACTGACCTACGCCATCGCCGTGCTCATCATCACCTGTCCTTGCGCGCTCGCGCTCGCGGTCCCTGCGGTGCAGATCGCCGCGGCGAGCCGCCTGTTCCGGCGGGGCATCGTCATCAAGGCCGCGGATGGGCTTGAGCGCGCCGCCGAAGCCGACATGGTGGTGTTCGACAAGACCGGCACGCTTACGCTCGGCCGCCCGCGGCTGCTCAACGACGCGCAGATCCCTGACGACGTGCTGAAGGCTGCGGCGGGGCTCGCGGCGGTCAGCAAGCATCCTTACGCGCAAGCCATCGTTGCCGCCGCGCGGAGCCGCAAGATCGCCGTGGCGGCGCCGGAGGGCGTCGAGGAGACGCCGGGGCGAGGCTTGGCGCGCGCTCTCCAGCAAGGCGAAGAGCGCCTCGGCTCGGCAGAGTGGTGCCATGTCAGAGCCGGCGGTGAGGCGAGCGAGGTCTGGTATGCACGGGATTGGCAAGCGCCGGTCCGCTTTCGCTTTGCCGATGCGCTCCGTCCCGACGCCGCTGAGGTCGTGCAGGAGCTGAAGCGGCGGGGCTATCCCGTGGCGCTCCTCTCCGGCGATCGCAAGGGCGCGGTCGAGGCGGCGGCGCGCGCAAGCGGCATCACGACTTGGCTCGGCGAGCTCACGCCGGCGCGGAAGATCGATTGGCTCGCCGAGTGTGCGAGACAAGGGCGCAAGGTGCTGATGGTCGGCGACGGCCTCAACGATGCGCCGGCGCTTGCCGCGGCGCATGCCTCGCTCTCGCCTGCGAGCGCCGCGGACATCAGCCAGCGCGCGGCAGACTTCGTGTTCCAGGGAGAGCGGCTCGCGCCGGTGCTTGAGGTGCTGTCGACGGCGAAGCGCGCGCGCAATCTCTCGCTCCAGAATTTCGGCGTCGCGTTTTGTTACAATATCGTGGCGGTGCCGTTTGCCATGGCGGGTTACGTGACGCCGCTGATCGCCGCCATCGTGATGTCGACCTCGTCGATCCTCGTCACGCTGAATGCGGCGCGGCTTGCCGGTGGGCCGAAATCATGACCGCGCTCGCCTGGCTCATCCCAGCGGCGCTGTTCCTCGGGGCGCTTGGCCTGCTCGCCTTTCTCTGGGCGCTGCGCTCAGGTCAGTTCGAGGATCTCGAAGGCGCGGCCTATCGGGCGCTCGAGGACGATCCGCCGGAGGATGTTAGCGAGACGCAACCGCGCTCTCAGGGCAAGTGATCGCGAGACTCGATTCCCTCGATTTCGCTCTATAATCGGGGTTACGAGGATCGAGCATGACCACACCGGACGCCGCGTCGCCCAACGTCGCCATCACCTATTGCCGGCTGTGCGGCTGGCTGCTTCGAGCGTCGTGGATGGCGCAGGAGCTGCTCACCACCTTCGCCGAGGAGCTCGGCTCGGTGACGCTGATCCCCGACGACACCGGCGGGGTGTTCGAGGTGCGGCTCGACGGCAAGCTCATTTGGTCGCGCGCCGAGCATCATCGCTTCCCCGATATCAAGGAGCTGAAGCAGCTCGTGCGGGATCAAGTGGCGCCTGAGCGCGCGCTCGGCCATAGCGACGCAAAGCCGGCGCAGTCTTGACGCTGCCGCCTCTGGTAGAAGCCCGGCCTGCTCGCTTACATGACGGCTTAAGTCTTTGCCGAATTGAGAAGGAAACCAGAGAGATGGCTGAGCCAGTTGTCGTCACCATTCCCCACAAGCTCACCAAGGAGGAGGCCGCCCGCCGCCTGAAGAAGGGATTCGCCGATGTCCGCTCCTTCGGCGAGAAGTTCGTGGTGCTGACCGACGATTGGAACGGCGACCACCTCGACTTCAAGGCGAGCCTGCTCGGCCAGACCACGACCGGCACGGTCGATGTCGGCGAGCACAGCGTTCGGCTCGAGGTGGTGCTTCCCTGGATGCTCGCGCTGCTCGCCAACAAGGCGAAGGCGATCGTGCAGAAACAGGGTCAGCTCATGCTGGAGAAGCCGACCAAGACCACCACGACAACCTGATTGTCCGCACATTGCGCGCCTTTGCGCGCAAATCACGCGCCAATTGCGCGCCAATCATCGGCAGATTGTGCGCAATTGCGCGCCTATCAGGAAATCTCCACGATCTCCGCTTCGCCGGCACCGGCCTCGACCACGTCGCCGACCTGCTTGCCCATGAGCGCCTGAGCCACCGGCGAAACGTAGGAGAGCGTGCCCGCCGAAGGGTCGGCCTCGTCCTCTCCGACGATGCGGTAGGTCTGCCGCCGCCCGTCCTCCCGCAGGATGGTCACCGTCGAGCCGAAATGGACCTCGCTTGTATCCGCCGGAGGTTCCACGACCTGGGCCGTCGCCCGGCGCGAGGTCCAATAGCGCAGGTCCCGATTGATCTTGGCAAGCCAGGCCCTGTCATCGGCCTCTTGCGCCGCGGTGTGCCCAAGATGCAGGCGCGCGAGCTCGGCCTCAATCATCTCAAGTCCCTCTGGGGTCACGAGATTATGCGGCGATATCGGCCGGTCCGGCAGGTCGTCGTAGACGTCGCCGCCTTCCGGCTCCTTGGTGAAGGCCTTGCTCATGGTGCCAATATATCATGGGAGAACCCTGGATTGTGGCCCCGGTTCCTGCCGAAAATGCTTGTGATTGAGGCAATTGACCCTCGCTCGGGCAAGGATCTGCTGCCGCCGGTGGAAACCGCGTGCTAAGTTCTAGGCAAAGGCGAAAATTTGTGCACATAGCCTGCTTGGGGACGGCTGACGCCAAAGGGGGAGGGCGTGATGATCGATTCGGGGAATACCGCCTGGTTGCTGACCGCAACGGCGCTCGTGCTCTTCATGACATTGCCAGGCTTGGCGCTGTTCTATGGCGGCCTCGTCCGCGCCGAGAACCTGCTTTCGGTGCTGATGCAATGCTTTGCCATCGCCTGTCTCGTCTCGGTGCTGTGGCTGCTCGGGGCCTATAGCCTCACCTTCAGCGGCGCCGGGCCCTGGCTCGGCAATCTCGACAAGGCCTTGCTGCTCGGGGTTACGCGCGACGCGGCAGACCCCAACACCAAGATCCCCGAGACAGTGTTCTTTATGTTCCAGATGACCTTCGCCATCATCACGCCGGCGCTGATCGTCGGGGCCTTTGCCGAGCGCATGCGGTTCGGCGCGGTGCTGCTGTTCACAGTGCTGTGGCTCTTCCTCGTCTATGTTCCTGTGGCGCATTGGGTTTGGGGCGGAGGCTGGCTCGCCGCCCGCGGCGTGCTCGACTACGCCGGAGGCCTCGTGGTGCATCTCACCGCCGGCATCTCGGCGCTGGTGCTCGCCATCGTCATCGGCCCGCGCGCCGGCTTTCCCAATGACGTGAAGCCGCCGCACGCACCCTGGATGACCATGGCAGGGGCCTGCATGCTGTGGGTCGGCTGGTTCGGCTTCAACGCCGGCAGCGCCTTGAAGGCCGGCGGCGACGCGGGCATGGCCATGACCGTGACGCATATCTCGGCGGCGACCGCGGCGCTCGTTTGGCTCGTCATCGAGAGCGTGAAATTCGGCAAGCCGAGCATGATCGGCATCGTCACCGGCGCCGTGGCCGGGCTTGCCACCATCACGCCAGCGTCAGGCTTCGTCGGGCCTGCCGGTGCGCTCATCATCGGGCTTGCCGGCGGCACGATCTGCTACGCCATGGTCGGTCTGGTCAAGCGGCGCCTCAACATCGACAATTCGCTCGATGTGTTCGCCGTGCATGGCGTGGGCGGCGCCATCGGCGTGCTGCTCACCGCGATCTTCGCCGATGCGGCGCTTGGCGGCATTGGCCTTGCCGAGGGGCGGAGCATCGGGGGTCAGCTTGCCATCCAGGCCGCCGGGCTCATCGCCGTCCTCATATGGTCGCTGGTGCTGAGCGTCGTCATCGCCAAGGCAATCCAGGTCTTTGCCGACTTGCGCGTCAGCGGCGAGACCGAAGAGCAAGGTCTCGACCTTCGCCTCCACGGCGAACGCGGCTACAACATGTGATCACGCCAGTCGCTTAGGGGACGACCGAGCCGCCGCTACGAGCGCGGCGCGGAGGCAGTCGCGCGGCTCATCACGGCCCGAATTCCTTACTGAAATAGGCGAACAGCGCGCGCGCGCCTTGGGGGTCGCCGCCTTGCGGGCGTCCGGGCTGCTCGCGCGGCACCCAAGCGAAGATGTCGAGGTGGGCGAAGCGCTTGGCGTCATTCACAAAGCGCTTCAGGAACAGCGCCGCGATCACCGAGCCGGCAAAGGAACCTTCGGCGATGTGGTTGACGTCGGCGATGTTACTCTTGATCAGCTTGTCGTAAGGCGCCCACAGCGGCATGCGCCACAGAGGATCGCCGACGCTTCTACCGCTGGCAAGCAGCCCAGCGGCCAGATCCTCGTCGTCGGTGTAGAGCGGTGGAAGGTCCGGGCCGAGCGCCACCCGCGCGGCGCCGGTAAGCGTGGCGATGGTGATGAGGTAATCCGGCGCCTCCTCGTCGGCGAGGCTAAGCGCGTCGGCGAGCACGAGGCGCCCTTCCGCATCGGTGTTGCCGATTTCCACCGTCATGCCGTTTCGGCTCCGCAGCACGTCGCCGCGCCTGTAGGCATTGCCGGAGATCGAATTCTCGGCCGCGGGTATCAGCACGCGTAGCCGCAACGGAAGCTTCGCCTGCATGACGAGCTGGGCGAAGGTGAGCGCGGAGGCGGCGCCACCCATGTCCTTTTTCATCAGCGCCATTGCGTTTCCTGGCTTGATGTCGAGACCTCCGGTATCGAAGCAAATGCCTTTGCCCACGATGGTCACTTTCGGCGCGTGCTCGGAGCCCCAGCGAAGGTCGATCAGGCGCGGTGCCCGGTCGCTCGCCCTACCCACCGCATGAATCATGGGAAAATTGTCGGCGAGCAGGCCCGATCCTTCCGTCACCTTGACCGCGGCGCCGTGCTCAGCACCGATGTCGCGCGTCGCCGTTTCGAGCTCGGCGGGTCCGAGATCGTTCGACGGGGTATTGATGAGATCACGGCCAAGAAACAGCGCTTCAGCAAGCGCCTGAACGCGGCCGCGATCGACGCCGTCAGGCAGCACGAGCCGCTTTGGATTTGCGTTGTTCTCCGATTTGTAGCGGCCGAAGCGGTAGGAACCGGCGAGCCAAGCGAGCGTCGCCAACTCGGCGTTTCGAAGCGGCGAGGCGAAGCGATAATCACCGGGAGGAAGCGCCCCCGGCAGCGCACCGGGGAGCAGGGGAGATTGCACTCCCCAATCCTCGCTGCCGACCCCAAGCAAGGCGCCGCCAATACCCCCGGCCGCGTCCGGCAGCAGCAAGACGGCGCCAGGCTTGGGCGACCAGCCTCGCGCCTCGAGCCAATTGCGTTGGGCCTCGCTGAGCTCTTCCAGCTGCGCCTCATCATTCGAGGCAACGAACCAGATGGGAATGGCCTTGGCGCTGCCTTCGAGTAGCAAATCTCCCAAGTCACGGCGCGATTTCGGCAAGGCTCTTGTCGGCATGATGCAGCGTTCGGAACGGCTTGAATGGCGGGTCGTATTAATGGCAGGGGTGCGCCACAATGACAATGGCGGAAGGCGACATCATGTCCGAGGGCCACACGCGCAGTACCGGTGGTCCAATTTGTCGCAAAAGTTGTGCTGGGCTCATTCGCCCCGCAGCGAAGTTTGGCCGATGTAGCACGCAAGCCGCAGCGCCGCCAAAGGCCGAATTGAGATTTCGCTGAGTTGAAGCTCCTCGTGTCTGAGACTGCGGCCAGGAGCTCCGAATGCTGAGGTGCTGACCTCGATAGGCGTTCCAACACCAGCCCGTCATTTACATATGCACTATCACGACCAAAACACCTTGACGAAGGGCCTCTAACCAGTCGACGTTTTCGATCCCGCGAGGAGACTTCTTCAGCACCGGTAGGATGCGACGGCAGAACGCAATCGGAGAGCGAGCGCCATGAAATATATCATTGCAGTCATCCAGCCGCACCGTATCGACGCGGTGCGCGAGGCGCTCGCCGCCATTGGCGTGCAAGGGCTGACCGTCACCGAGGTGCGCGGCTTCGGGCGGCAAAAGGGCCAGACCGAGATCTATCGCGGGGCCGAATACACCATGCAATACGTGCCAAAAGTGAAGCTCGAGATTGCCGTCGATGACGGCCTTGCCGACCGGCGTGGTCGAGACCATCGGCGAGGCGGCGCGGACCGGCCGCATCGGCGACGGCAAGGTATTCGTGCTCGACCTCGAAGGGGTCATGCGCGTGCGCACCGGCGAGGTTGGGTGCCGACGCGCTCTAGCCCGCGGTGGACGCCTCGAACTACAGGAAATCCCTTCTAGAGCAGCCTCAAGGGGAAATTGCGCTCGCCGACTTGACGCGCAATTTCTCGCATTGGTTTTTCGATCTCTTACGCAACTTCGTCCTGGTCGGAGGCCTTCGCTATTTCGCCGAGAAGTCAGGCAGTCCAATCCTTTGGAGTGCTGCACGGCATCGCGCTCTTCGTGATCCTGCTCTACTGCCTGTCTTATGCCGATCAGTGGTACGTCAATGTCTTCGGCTTTCTCGAGGACAGACGGGTCGCTCACTGGCTCAATCGCGCCGTGAACTTCACCTTGGCCTTCCTGCTCCTTGGGACGATCTGGTGGGCAGCCGACGTGATCGTGGGCGAAATCGCGCATGCCCATCTCTAGCGAGGACTAGGGACCCTTGTCCGCGGCATCGGCCGCGAAGCGCAGGTCCTTGACCAGGCGGTCGAACTCCCGCCGCTTGTCGCGATCCTCCAGCAAGCGGAGCAAATAAGATGGGTGGACCGTGATCACCGCGCTGCGGTGATCGTCAAGCTCGATCAGGCGGCCGCGATTGGCGTTGATGGTGAGCGTCTTCCGCATCACTGCGCGGGCCGCAGTCGCGCCCAGCGCCACCACCACATGCGGCTGCACGATCTCTAGTTCATGGTCGAGCCACCAGCGGCAGGCATCGATCTCGCTTGTGTCCGGCTTCTTATGGATGCGACGCTTGCCGCGTGGCTCGTTCTTGAAGTGCTTCACGGCATTGGTGATGTAGACCGCGTCGCGCGCGATGCCAGCGCTTTCAAGCGCGCGGTCGAGCACCTTGCCGGCGGGTCCGACAAAGGGACGCCCGGCCAGGTCCTCCTGGTCGCCCGGCTGCTCGCCGACAAGCATGAGGTGCGCGTCAGCCGGGCCCTCGCCGAACACGGTCTGTGTCGCGTTCTTGTAGAGGGGGCAGCGCGTGCAGCCCTTGGCCTCGTCGGCGAGCCGCCGCATTGCGCGATCGGGGTCGTTGATCCGCTTTGCCTCGCCGAAGAGGGGGAGTTCAGCTTCCGACCATCTCGCCGCCATTGGGATGCAGCACCTGTCCGGTCATGTAGGAGGAATCCTCGCAAGCGAGGAAGAGGTGGGATGGCGCGACCTCGTTGGGCTGACCGGGACGACCCAGAGGCGTATCCTTACCGAATTTCGCGACTTTGTCCGCCGGGAAACTTGCAGGGATGAGTGGCGTCCAGATCGGTCCCGGCGCCACCGCATTGACCCTGATCCCTTTCTCGGCGAGCTGGGCGGACAGCGACCGAGTGAAGGACACTACCGCACCCTTGGTCGAGGCATAATCGACCAGGGTCTTATGGCCGTGATAGGCGGTCACTGAAGCCGTGTTGACGATGGCCGAGCCTTCCGTGAGATGGGGAAGGACTGCTTGCGTCATGAACATGTAGCCGAACAGATTGGTGCGGAAGGTCTTGACCAGCTGCTCCTCGCTGATGTCCTCGACGTCCTCCTGTTCGTGCTGCTCAGCCGCGTTGTTGATCAGCACGTCCAGACGATTGAATTGCTTGAGCGTGCGCTTCACGGCATCGGCGCAGAATTTGGATGAGCCGATATCACCTTTGATCAGCAGACAGTCGGTGCCTTCCTGGCGCACCAGCGCCTCGGTTTTCTTGGCGTCGTCGTCCTCCTCGAGATAGACGATGGCAATCTGCGCGCCTTCGCGCGCGAACAGAACGCTAACGGCGCGGCCGATGCCGCTGTCGCCGCCCGTAATAAGGGCGGTCTTGCCCTTGAGGCGGCCGGAGCCGGCCTGGCGCGGCATGAAGTCGGGACGCGGGATCATCTCGCTTTCGTCGCCAGGCTGGTGATCCTGGTGCTGAGGCGGCAGCGATTTTGGGTTACGCTCTTGCATGTTTGGAACCTCGCAACTTTCGACACGTTTGCGAGAACAACCTTCGCTCCGCGAGGGGGTTCCATGGGCACTTTGGCAGCTAAACTTCTTGTAGGAATTCACGAAAAAGCACCGCAAGGACTGCTTACAAGCTCGCTGCGGCCTCCCCATATGAAGCCGGGGCGGTCTGGATCTTTCGCAAGCGGAAGGACGCTACGAGCGATGTTGGATGACATGCCCAAGGCCGCAAACACGAGCCTCGTCGCGGAGCCCGGCGACCAGTTTGGGGCCGTCGATCACCCGCCAGCCAAGAAGACGCGCAGCATTGCGACCCCGCGGCCGCGGCGCTTTCGCCGCGAAAAAATCGTCAAGGAAAGCACGCTTGGCGCGCTCCTGAAACCGATCGGTATTTCGATTGCGCTCGTGCTCTCGGCCTATGCGCTCTTGTCGCTCGGCACCACCTTCTGGCGGAGCTATCAGAATCACCTCGACCATGCCGCACCGGTCCATGCCGACAGCAGCGTGCTAGACATTCTCTTCGGCGCTTCCAACCTCCCGGCCGACCCTGTCGACCTCGTGGTCAAGGATGTGGACGGCACGCTGCACAAGGTGGTGGCGAGCAAGTCCGAGGCCGACAAATTCGTCAACGACACCATCCTCATGCTCGACGACGAGCGGGCGCGCATCAAGAAGGCGGCGCACGAGGACATCGACCGCGCCTTTGCGCTTGCCTTCCAGGATCGCGAGCAGGCCATCTCGAACTATGCCGACTGGTTCTTCGAGTGGAAGCGCTCTTATGTCGTGCTGAAGGAATCGCTCACCTCGGCAATCACCCGCTTTTTCGAGGCCGGCAAATACAAGTCGCTCACCGAGGCGATCGAAGCCGACGTGAAGGACTACTTCCTGCGCAACTACAAGGAGCAGGTGCTGAAGCCCGAGGTGCGAGACCAGACCATCAGCCAAGGGGTTGAGCAGGCGGTCCGCCACGCCCATGACAGCTATCGCCGGGTGATCGCCAATGGCGATATGCGCTTACAGCTGTTCCTTGCCAAGCACACGAGCCACCTCGAGGACATTCCGGCGGCGACGCCGATGACCAACGTCAAGCTCGATTGGGATGCGCAGAAATGGAAGGCGCCGGTCTATCTCATGGAGGATCGCGCTTTTGACGGCGTCGCAGGCATCGGCGCCGCGGCGGCAGGCGGCACGGTCGGGGCGCTTGCGCTCGGGCCTGCACTGAACGGCGTGCTCGCGCAGACCTTCGGGCAGCTCTCACGCCGCTTCGTAACCTCGCTCGGCACGCGGCTTGCCTTCGCCCAGCAGGGGGCGGTCGCCGGCACCATGGTGCAGCCAATGGGCGGCCAGGTGATCGGCGCGGCTATCGGCGTCGCCATCGGCGTCGTCGCCGATTATCTCAGCAACGCCGCCAACGAGGCCTTCAATCGCGACGAGTTCGTGACCGCGAATGCCGAGGCGCTCGATGCCACCGTCGCCACCTGGAAATCGACGCTCACCGCCAATATCGACACGGCCATCGACAAATGGTTCGATGACGCGCGGTCGAGTGTGGTGCTCAGCGCCAAATAGCCTCACAGGCCATTTTCTTCGTTAATTCAACGCCGTTCCGCGGCCGGGCGCTGATTTCCGTGGCAATTCCCGTTTGCGGCGATATGCTTGGCCCGAGGAAATCCGAAGGCGAACGGCATGGACGACACGGTCAAAGGCATTGCCCGGCCGGCGACAAGCAGGTCGCTGCATGAGGCGATGCGCAAGGCCCGCGTCGAGGAGGCGTACCGGCTCGAGGAGACGGCCGATCTTCGCGACAGCGAGATTGCGCGCCTCGAGCTGATGAAGGCCGAGCTTCAGGTCGTGTTCGCCGAAATCCCCGCCAATGACGACCGGTTCATTCTGATGCTGGTGCCGAGCCGACCGGCGCGGCTATGGGTCGACCTCTTCACCTATGTCGCCGTCGACGAAGCGAGCGGCGCCTATCTCTTCATTCGCAACAGCGAGAGCGGGCGGCGGACGCTGTACAGCACGGCTTCGGTCAGCGAAATGGCCGATCGCATCACGGGCTATATCGCGCGCGAGATCGTGCGCCGGGAGCGGCTCGAGGCTGCGCTGATCGAGCCGTTGCACCGGGAGGAGCGGGCTGCCTCATCGCAGGCGCCGGCACGTCCCGGCATGGGGGTCGTGGTTGCGGCATTCATCATCGGCCTGCTGACTGGCGCCGCTGGGCTCTTCGCCGCGGCGTGGCTCACCACGCCCTAGGCTCACGACTCCCGAAGGATCCTCCGCTCGCATTCCCAGACATGGGTATTGGAGTCCGCGACGGCGCGGCCGACCATCTCGCAATGCCAGCCATTGTTCACCTTGCCGATGCGGTACTCATTGTAGCGTGCCGCGGGAATGCGTCCGGACACCGCCTCCGACGCCGACGGAACGCCGACGACGATCGCGGGGCCGGTCACGGTCTCGAGCTCGAACAGCGTCTGCTCGTGATTGTGCCCATGCAGCACGAGCTCGGCGCCCTTCTCCTTGAGCAGGCTCGTCAGCTCTTTGGCATCGCGCAAGCCGCGCCTCCAGCCGGCGTGGCCGGCAAGGGGAGGGTGGTGGATGAGCACCACGCGAAACAGGCCCTGACGTCCGAGTTCCTCAAGTGCCAGGCCGAGCAGCGCCCGTTGCGCCGTGCCGAGCCGCCCTGCGGCGATGAAGGGCATGGTCGGGATGGCTGATGAGAGCGCGATGAGCGCGACATCGCCGAAGCGCTGGACGAAGGGGAAGGCGGTTGGGGGCGTGCGGATCAGCGCCTCTCCGGCCTCGTTCGACTGCATATAAGGGCGCCAATGGCCAGTCCCCCGCTCCGGGTGCAGCCGCACATAGGCGTCATGATTGCCGGGGATGGCGGTGACGCGCTCAGGCGGCCCAAGCGCGCGCAGCCATTCAGCGGCAAGCACGAACTCCTCAGGCAGGCCGAGATTGACGAGGTCGCCGGTCACGGCGATGTGGTCAGGCTGCCGCTCGACGATGTCCTGAGTCAGCACATCGAGGATGTCGCGGCGATGCACGAGCTTGCGCCCGCGATGCCAATTCACATAGCCGAGCACGCGCTTGCCGAAGAGGTCGCGACGGCGGGCCCGGGGCATCGGGCTCAAGTGGATGTCGGACAGATGGGCGAGGGTAAACAATGGTGGATGTTACTTTTTGAATGGATAGACACTGCAGGTATAGAGCCCATAAAGCATGAACAAGAAGACCATTATGATCAGCCAGACAACCTTCCTCCTCTGCAGCGAGTTCCTTCTGGTGAATTTTCGCGAAGCAGTAGACGAAGGCGACGGTCAACACGTTGGCGATCAGGACCGGTGCCATCGCGTGAAAGAAGGCAACCGTTCCGGAGGCGTGCTCTACCATGGCCTCGGGTTCTATGGTTCGCGATTGGCGCGGAGGGTGGCGTCGGGTGAAATTGCTGACACGTCTAATTGGAGCCGAGCTCACTTGCTTACAAGTCTCGATTATAAACTCCCGCCACACCGCTGTGGCCAAACCGCTCATGTGATTGACAACAGCGTCGACGATGTGAGGCGTAATCCCGAGCCTCTTATTCATCGTCTCCGGTGTAGCGGTGAACCATTGAATTGTTCGGTAAGCCATTGGTTCCGTCCAGGTCCGTTGCCTAACGCCGATGTGCTGTCCAGTTGCCGCTATGTCTGCGGCAAGCCCGATCGCACGAGATCGAGGGAGTAGTGGTCGAGAAGTGCATGGTCTCGGAAGGAATATCCCAGCCGCCACGTTTGCAGAGTGATCGCAGGATTGATCTTCATCATTTTCCCCACTTCTGCGCGGGCCTCGGCCAAGCGGCCAAGGCGCACATAGGCGATCGCCAAGAGCAGGTGGGCGTCGTTGAATTCGGTTTGCGTCAGAGCATCCACCGCCTCTCCGAATCGCCCCAGTACCAAATGCGCCCAACCCCTACCGTAATTGTAGAACCAACCCAGTGCCGGATCCCGCGCCGCAGCTTGGTCAGCCCACTGAAGCGCCAGCTCCGGTCGCCCGACCTGCACAAGTACCATCGTCAAGCGAGAGAGCATGAACGTGTCATAGGGCGCCAGAGCGACAGTCTTGTTCGCCGCGGCGAGCGCACCATCAAAGTCTTTCTCCTGAACAAGCACATAACTCATAAGCCAGTTGGCAAGCCTCGCCACCTGCGGAGAGAGATGCTCATTGGCAAGAACATGCCGAGCGAGTTCCCCTGCTTTTCGAACATCGGCGGGTGGATCATCACCGTAGAAGATCATCACGCGCATCATATGGTGCCAGCCGAGTTTCACTTTGAGGAGCGGCGAACTCGGAAACTTCGCTAATCCTTCTCTCCAAATCTCGCCCGACCGCTCGACCCCCTCCTTGGTGTATTTCACGTAATGTTCGTGCCCTCGAAGATAGTAGTCATACTCCTCGAGTGTCGTCGCACCTCTCGCCCAGGCTTGCCGATATTCCGCCTGCTTCAATGCGCCCGTCTCCCCAGTGATGGCGCTTACAATCATTCCAGTGACCTCGTCCTGGAGTGCCCATGGGTTCGTGCCAGTCCGGTCAAAACGCTCGGCCCAAAGATGCTCGCCATTCTTCGTGTCGATGAGCTGAGATACGATTCGGATCTTGTCGCCGTCCTTGCGTACGCTGCCTTCGACCACGTAGTCGACGCCCAATTCGTTTCCGACCTGTCGGATATCGACAGCCTTGCCCTTGTACGCGAAGGAGGAAGTCCGGGCGACCACCGCCAAGTCCGGGAAGCGCGAGAGCGCCGTAATGATGTCTTCGGCCACCCCGTCACCCAAATAGCCAAGCTTCTGATTGGCGCTCAGATCATCAAACGCAAGAACGGCTATGGAGGGAACGGTAGAGGATACTGCCTGTGTCGGAGGCACCTTCTGGCGAGGAATGCGCGAAGCATCCTCGTGCCGAAACTCGATTTGCGGCATGTACGTGCCCTTGGGCAGATCAATGCGAATGGGATCGTTTTGGCCGTCGGCCTCATAGTATTCGCGAAGCCTGTCACGCAGTCGCGCGGCCTCTATGCGCACGATGGGGTCGACATCGGGGTCAAACGTTTTGGGACGATCAAAGACCTCCAGAGCGACGTTGTAACCCTTCAGACGCTCGCCGCGCCCGGCCATTGTTTCGTTGACGATGTATTCCAAGAACCGTTTCCGCCGCGGTGACTGGTGGAACGGGCCGCTATTGAGGATACGCACAAGTTGTTCGCGAATAGCTTCCTGCTCGGATTCGCTCCAGCGATTGAGCGAAATTGCGGTCACACCTAAACTCCAAGCGCGCTAAAAAAGGACAATCTGCAAGATCGAGAGGAGGTTAGATACGGTAACATACTACGACCAACCGCCGCGGCCTGCCACCCTCCAGCTACGGGCGACCGATCAAGTTCGGTTATCGGCCAATCCAGGGACAATATCGATCGAATTGCGAGGAAGGACATCACCATGAACCCAAGGCAGCTGGTCATAGCCGTTCCGGCAGCACTATTTATTCTTAGCAGTGGAGTGGCAAGTGCGGGCGAGCCGAAAAAGGATACCGGCGCCATGGCCTGCGTGAACGACAAATGGGACGTGAAGGAGCCTGAGAAAGGACACAAGCTGGTCGACGCTGCCATGCGATGCGTTCTTATCCCCGACGATCCCGCCGAACCGACGATCAGCCAAGACTGCGCTGGAAACTACGAATACATGCCCGACGGCAGCTGGAAGGGTACCGGAACCTGCACCGACAATTATCCAGAGGGGAAGATATCTCTGACTTGGGAGGAGGGCTCTCACCTTAAGGAGTACACCTACACCAAGACCAGCGGTACCGGGAAATATCAGGGCGTCAAGGGTGGCGGTACGTACATGTACCAGAATCTTAGCGACACACTCTCAGGTGGCCGATACAAGGGCACGATAGAACTGCCCTAGAGTCCGCGCCGCGCATGTTGCCACTCCCATGATGAGGACCGAGCCCGCGCCGCCAGTTGGTGTCCACCGAGCCCAAATCCCTCGGACAGGCTGCCTGGGTCCCAGCGCACCACCTGAGAAGGTGCCTACTTCGAGGGCCGCTCAATCCAAGTCAGAGGAGCCAACTATAGCGGTCGGAGAGGGTCGGGGAGGAGATTGCCCGTAAGCCTAAGGTCGCGAGCCAGGCGGGGCCCTGGAATTGACATGAAGCGCCGAAGCTGGCCGCCTCAGGGTTTCACTTCTGCCATGACGGTCTCGCTATTTTTATGGACTACTACCGCTCGAAGTTGAACTGAGCTTCGAGGACGGATGCCGGGGGGCGCGCGACTCCAAGAACTCCGCGAACGGATTCTTTTTATGGTGGCCGTAGACCCGCGTCATGGCCCGGGACCACCAGCGCTTCTGAGCCCGCTGACTCGTTCTATCCCACTCTGTCGACCCATCCTGATCAATTGCCGCAACGGCGGGATCCACTCGGTCGCCCATTCTACGCCTTCCGAATTGAAGGCGGAAAATGCCCGGTGCTATTCGATAGCGCTACGTCCGCATTGGTCGCTTAATAGCAGCCCGCCTCTGGACGCAAGACTAAGGAAACTAAAGGATAACGCTTGTGCATAAGTAGCGTGCAAGTCCAGTATATACAATTACAGGTTGTATCATATTGGCCTAAAATGCAAAACGAACCCAATGCTGCGGTGCAGAATTTCACGCAAATTGGCGATGGCAGGGCCCCCAAGAGCAAGCCATAGGCCTAATGATAGGCGTTGAGAGGCAGAGTGAAGCTTTCGCAAAAACCGACCGCTGCGCCGATGCGCGGTCTTACCAAAGTGCTGCCTCCGTTCTGGCGGATACGGCGAGGGCTTACGCTCGGCGCGCAAGGGGTGGTGATCGATGGCGAGAACCGCGTGCTCCTCGTGCGCCACAGCTACCGCCCTGGATGGTTCTTCCCAGGCGGCGGCGTCGAATGGAACGAGACCATCGAGACGGCGCTTGCGAGAGAGCTTGAGGAGGAGGTCGGCGTGAGTCTCACCGCGCCTGCCCAACTCCATGGAATTTTTGCAAATTTTACCAGTTTCCCCGGCGACCATATCGCCCTTTTCGTGGTCCGCGACTGGGAGCGGAGAGGTGATTACCGCAAGCGCGGCGAGATCGCCGAGGCCGGCATGTTCGCGCCGCAGACTGTGCCGGAGGAGACCGACGCCGGCACGCGCACGCGGCTAGCAGAGATCTTCGACCGATCCCCGATCAGCCAGATCTGGTGATGCAAAATTCTCCCTCGCCCCTTTGGGGAGAGGGTTGGGGTGTGGGGAAATCGCTTACGGGTTGGTGGCGAGACGCTTGGCGATCTTCGCCACGTGATGCCCCTGGAAGCTCGCAAGGTTGAGCTCTTTTTGCGACGGCAGGCGCGAGCCGTCAGGTGCCGCGATGGTGCCGGCGCCGTAAGGCGAGCCCCCCTTGACCTCGCTGACCTCGGCGAGGTCCGGAGCCGAATAGGGGAGGCCGACCACGATCATGCCGTGATGCAACAGCGTCCAGTGGAACGAGACGATGGTGGTCTCATTGCCGCCGCCGGTCGAGGTCGAGGTGAACACGCTGCAGACCTTGCCGATCAGCGCGCCCTCCACCCACAGCGGGCCGGTCTGGTCGAGGAAGTTGCGCATCTGCGAGCTCATGTTGCCGAAGCGGGTCGGCGTGCCGAAGATGATCGCGTCGTAATTGGCGAGCTCCTGCGGGTCGGCGACCGGCGCCGGCTGCTCGACCTTCATGCCGGCGCTGCGCATGATCTCCTCAGGCATCAGCTCAGGCACCCGCTTGATGCTGACCTGCACGCCGTCCACGGCGCGCGCGCCATGGGCCACCGCATAGGCCAGAGTTTCGACGTGGCCGTAAGAGCTGTGATAGAGAACGAGCAGTCGCGTCGTATTCGCCATAGATCCTTGCTCCCCGCAACTCGCAAGGGGGGAAACCGAACCTCCCCTCCACGTCAATATAGCAATCTAGATGAAAAGCGCGCGCAGTGCGCGACAACAACTCACGGAAATCGCGTCTCAAATTGACACAGCGGAAGACGCTGGACCAGGAGACGCCCCCATGTTATTGCAGCGCCGCCATGCGGCCAGGATACCAAAGAGCCACCATTCTGCGACGACGAGGGCGCGCGCGCTTCGCGCTTTCGCTTGCCCCTCGTCGCTGACGCCTCACCTTCGCTCATTCTTCCATAGCGTCCGGTGCCCACGTCGCGGCTGAGGGACCGTCCTTCACCAGCCGTTTCGGGATTGGCTCGCATGCACAGTTTAAGCTTTGAGATCCGCAATGAAGTCGTGGGCGACGAGCCCGCGCTTTCGGAGCTTTCGGCGGAGGCCTTCGGACCTGGCCGCTTCGCGCGCACTGCCTACCGCGTCCGTGAGGGCGTGCCGCCGGTGCCGTCGCTGAGCCTGACGGGCTGGCTCGACGGCAGGCTCGTTGGCGGTATTCGCTTCACCGCCTTGAACATTGGCGGGGAGGGAAAAGCTCTTCTCCTCGGTCCGCTCATCGTGCACCCGGCATACAAAGGCAATGGCTTCGGCAAGGCGCTTTCCGGTGAGGGGATCGCACGCGCGCGAGCGCAAGGCTTCCGCCTCGTCGTGCTCGTTGGCGACCTGCCATATTATGACAGGTTCGGCTTCGTTCCGGTGCCGCGTGGGCAGATCGTGCTGCCAGGGCCGGTCGATCCGGCACGGCTGCTTGCGCTTGAGCTTGTGCCCGGTGCGCTCGCTAACGCCGCCGGTCTTGTCCAAGCCAAGGCAGCATAACGACGCGGGCGGCTCAGGGCTTGCAGCGCTGAAGCGCCTTCGGCGCCTGATCCGCGGCGAGCTCGATGGCGCGATTGAGATCGGCGAGCGCGCGATTAAGCCCGCCCCTGTTGCGAAAGGCAACTCCCCGATTAGTATAGGCAATGGCTTGCTGCCGGGAATCGAGCTTACCGCCCTCGATCAGATTGGTGCAGGCCATGATGGCATAGTCGGGAGGGCCGCTTGCGCAGGTCTTGAAGTCGTCATCGGCGCGCGCGGCTTCGGCGCCGAGGACGAGCAGGGCTACGGCAAGGACGATGCGCGACATGTGGTGCCCCTCAAGCGCGCGGCTAGTGTCCCTCGCGGAACCAAGTGATGGCCATCATGCCGAGTAGCAGCGCGAGCGCGAGGAACCCGGTGAACAGTGGGAACAGGCGCACGCCCTCGACGTGATAGGCGTCGCGCCGGTGCAAGCCGAGCCAATCGGAGCCATGCATCACATGTCCGCTTCGCATCATGACGAGGCGCGGCAAGGGCGACGCGTCAGCGTCGGTGCGGCCCAACCAGAAGCTGCCGCCGCCGGTCTCGTTGAGGAGAGGCGACAGCACGGCGTCGGTCGCGGTGACGGCCGAGAGCTCCTTGGCGTTGGCGTTGCCAATGGTGACGACGCTGGCGAGCTTGCCGGAGGAAATGCGGTAGACGCCCTGCTCGCCGGCAGTGATCGACTTCCGCCACAGCCCGGGTGCGGACTTGTCGAGGGTGATGGTTTCTTCCTTGCCGGAGGGTGACGTCACCACGACCGGCTCGACCTCATCCTTGACCGAGTGGCGCTCAAGGGTGAGTGTCTGGCCGCGGCCGGTTGCTTTCAACATCTCCTCCTCGAGGTCAGGCTCTTTCATCAGCCAGTGGGCAAGCCGGCGCAACAGGTCGGTGTATGGGCCGCCGCCCTCATAGCCGCGCGCCCAGAGCCAGATATGATCGGAGAGGAGCAGGGCGACGCGGCCCTCGCCGCGCTGGCCGAGCACCAGCAGCGGCTTGCCTTCGGCGCCCTTCATCAGCACTTCGGCATCGCGCGGATCGGCTTCGACCACGCGGAACCAAGGCCCCCAAGAAGGCTCGTCGCCCTTGGAGCCGGAGAGGTCGCGCGTCACCGGATGCTTCTCGCCAAGCTCGGTGAGCTTCGGCTTGAACGGCTCTTCCACCACGCGCCCAGAGGGCACGGCCGGGAGCACCTGGCCGAGAGGCGAGCGATAGAGGCTCAGCGCCGAGGCGTAGTCGTCGCCGGCCGAGACGAGCACGGCGCCGCCGCGCTCAACGTAGTGGGCGACGTTCTCCAGATAGAGGAGAGGCAGCACGCCGCGGCGCTGGTAGCGGTCGAAGATGATCAGGTCGAACTGATCGAGCTTCTCCTGAAACAGCTCGCGGGTGGGGAAGGCGATCAGCGACAGCTGGTTGATCGGCGTTCCGTCCTGCTTTTCCGGCGGACGCAGGATGGTGAAATGCACGAGATCGACCGCGGCGTCGGATTTTAGCATGTTGCGCCAGGTGCGCTCGCCGGCATGTGGCTCGCCGGAGACGAGCAACACGCGCAAATTCTCGCGCACCCCCTCGACGGTGAGGACCGCGCGATTGTTTACGGTGGTGAGCTCGCCGGGCGCGGCTTCGGCCTCGATCTCGACGATATTGGGTCCGGCGTGATCGGCCTTGACCGGAATCTCGACCTTCTCGCCGAGGCGCACGCTCTTCGTGCTCGGCGCTTCGCCTTGCTGGGTGATGGTAAGTTTCACCGACCCGGCGTTGCTCGGCGTGCTCTCGGTGACTTTCAGCTCGACGGGCTGCACGCCGCCGACAAGGCCGAAGCGCGGCGCACGCAAGATCTCCAGCCTGCGGTCGAACTCGCCTGGCTTGCCGGTGATGAGGGCATGGACCGGTGCGTCGAAGCCGAGCGCCGCAGCGTTCTGCGGCACGTCATGGACGTTGCCGTCGGTGAGCATGATCACGCCCGCAAGACGGTCCGGCGGCACGTCGGCCAGGCCTTTGACGAGGTCGGTGAACAGCATGGTGCCGTCGCGGTCGTTGTCGCCGGAGGTCGATGTCGAGTTGACCCAGCGCACGTCGAGATTGGGGAAGACCTTCAAGCGCTCCTCGAGGTCCTTGCGGATCGTCTCAGTGCGAGGGTCGCGTCCGGCGATGGTCTGGCTCTGGCTGTCGTCGACAACCACGGCGAGGACATCGTTCAGCGGCTCGCGGTCTTCCTGCTTCAAATGCGGATTGGCGATCGCGAGCAGCAGCATGGCGTAGGCCAGCGCGCGCAACACCGCGCCGCGGCGTGCGCGCCACAAGAGCAGCGCGAACAGCACCACGCCGACGCTAGCCAGCGCCCAGAGCACGGGCCAGGACACGAAAGGAATGAATTCGATCGACCAGCTCATGGCGCCCTACTGACCGAGACGCTCGAGCAGGGCAGGGACGTGCACCTGATCGGCCTTGTAGTTGCCGGTGAGCGCGTACATCACGAGATTGACGCCGGCGCGGAACGCCATTTCGCGCTGCACTTCGCCGCCTGGCACCGCGGCATAAATCGGGCGGTTGCTGTCATCGAGCGCCCAGGCGCTGGCGAGATCGTTAGAGGTGACGACGATCGAGCTCACCCCATCGGTGCGGCGCGAGCGCTCGGTGCGGTCGGCCTCGTCCTCTGGCTCAGCTTCGACCCAAAGCGTGCCGCCGTCGAAGCGGCCTGGGAAGCTCCGCATCAGATAGAAGGACTTGGTGAGCACGTGGGTTTCCGGGACAGGCTCGAGCGGCGGAACGTCGAGCTGGCCGATCAGCCTGCTCAACGCCTTGCTCTGGGTGTTGGCGCCGGGCATCGCCGTGTCCTGGTCGCGCGTGTCGAAGATGATGAGGCCGCCTTGCTTCATGAAGGCGTCGACCTTGGCGAGCGTCGCGTCGGAGAGGGGTTCAGCGTCATCGCGCACCGGCCAGTACAGGACCGGGAAGAAGGCGAGCTCGTCCTTGTCGATGTCGACCCCCATGGGCTCCGCAGGCTCGAGCGCGGTGCGGGCGGTCAGCACCTTGCTTAGTCCCGCTAGGCCCTGCCGGCTCATCTCGTCGATCTGCGGGTCGCCGGTCATCACATAGGCGAGGTGGGTCTTGAGCGAGGCCTTCAGCGCGAAATCCTCGTTACTGTTGGCGGCCGGAGCAGACCTCTGCTCCGCCGGGGCCTGCGTCTGCGCGTCAGCAGGCCTGTGCGGCACCGTCAGGAGGCCAACGGCGAGCAGTGTCGCCGCGGCTTGCGATGCACGGCGGCTAAAGCTCCAGCCAGAGCTCATCAGCACGACGATGAGAACGTCGAGCGCGAACAGCGCGAGCACGGCGAGATAGAGCCAGGGCTCAAGCGGCATCGGCTTGCGCATCACGTAGCCGCTGACCTCCGCCGCGCCCTCGATGGGCTTGAGCGGCTTGAGCACCGTCTTGGCGGTGATGATGTTGAAGGCACGCGCGGCGCCTGACGGACCGTAATATCCGGGTGGATGCACGGGGCTCGTGTGCGCCGTGTCGATCTGGTCGGCAGAAAGCGGGGCGGCACGAGCCGGCGGCGGCGTCAATTGACCATATCCGTCCAGCGTCTGGATCGGCGGCAAGGCTCTGGTCGGGGCAGCAGTTTGGCTCGCGGCCTTAGAGGGTTCCGCTGCTGTCTGCGACTGGTCGCCAGAGGTCACATCCACCTTGCTCGGCCCCATGTTCACGGCGCGGCGAAGCATTTCCACGAACAGGCCGGACAGCGGCAGGTTCGACCAATCGGAATTCGCCGTCACATGGAACAGCACGATCCAGCCTTCGCCCCGGCTCGACGCGGTGACGAGAGGCGTGCCGTCGGCGAGCCTCGCCCAGATCTGCGCATCAGTGGACATGGTGGGATCGGCGAGGACCTGGCGGTTGACCTTCACGTCATCAGGCACGGAAAGTCCGCGGAACGGGCTCGTCGACTCGAAAGGCGCGAGCGGCTGCGGTGTGCTCCAGGAGAGCGACCCGCCAAGCTGCCGTCCGCCGCGGCGGAGCGCGACGGGGAGGAGTTCATCACCGCCCTGCTCGAGCCGTGGGCCGGCGAAGCGGATCAGCACGCCTCCAGCCTTCAGCCAGCGCTCGAGCTCCTCCTCGGTGCCGGGGACGAGCTTGCCGATATCGGCGAGAACGATGGTCGAAACCTTGTCCTCGATCAGCTCGTGCACGCCCATCGAGACATTGGCCTCGGCAGGCGTCACAACATCGGCGTAGGGCGAAAGCGCGCGCTGCACATAATAGAGAGGGGAGAGCAGCGGCTGCGCGGCCTCTCTCGATTCTCCGGAGATGATGCCGACCCGGTGCCACTCGGAGCGTGCGTCGAGCAGATAGACGGCGCCTGCGGATCTCTCACCACCGATCTCGATGCGCGCCACCTGGTTGCGGATTTCGAGCGGCAGGTCGAAATGCGCTTTCGTCTCGCGCGCGCCTTGCGGCAAGGTGAAGGACGCTTCGCCGAGAGGCTCGCCGCGTCCGGTGACGGCCTTGACCACGCCGGCGCGCGGACCTTCAACTCCGCTCAAGATGCGTGCGGTCAGTCCGCTGCGTTCGCCTGCGGTCTGGTCGAGCGCAAGAGCCGCATCATCGCGCTCAGGCCGCAGCATGACGACGTTGCCGGAGGAGCCGGCGAGCTTGGCAAGGGCTTCGGGGAGCGCCGAGCCTTCGCCATAGTCGAGACCATCGGAGAGCCACACGACGCTGTAGTCCATCTTGCCGGCGAGCTCGCGCCCTAGGGTCTCGGCGAGTGCCTTGCGATCAGGGGCATAAGGTTGCGGGCCTAGTCCCGCCGCGCGCTCGCGCGCCTGCTCGGCGGAAATCGGGCCGATTAGCGGATCGCCCGGCGCGGTCGGGGCAAGCACCACGGTCCTGCCGTCGCGCATGGCACGGTCGATTGCGGCGTCGATGGCTTCCCGGCGCTCGGGCCAATGGGACGCGGACCCCCAGCCATTGTCAACGACAAGGAGGAGCGGTCCAGTGCCGGCGAAGCTCTCGCGGTCGGGATTGAGCACGGGCCGGGCAAGAGCCAGCACGATCAGCGCGGCAAGAAGCATGCGCAGCGCAGTCAGCCACCAGGGGCTGTGCGCCGGCGTCTCTTCGGTCGATTTCAGGTCCTTCAACAGCCGCGTCGGCGGGAACACGACGTGGTGCGGGCTTGGCGGCGTCAGCCGCAACAGCCACCAGATGGCGGGCAGCACGGCAAGCCCGAGCAAGATCCAGGGCTGAAGGAAACCGATGGCGCCGAGGGTCATCATGGTCGCGACCCCGCGCCGACGGCAACGGGCGTCGACGGGCGAAAGCGATAGTCGCGCTCAAGACCTGCCAGGCGATTGTGGATGGCGAGCACGACCTCTTCAGCAGGGCGGTCGGTGTGATGGACGAGGAAGGACCAGTGCAAGCGTTTTGCTTCGGCGGCAAGGGCGTTGTGGTGTGCGGTGAGCCGCTCCTTGTAGCGCTCGCGCAAAGTTTCGGCGCGCCCGGCGATCACGCGGTCGCGGCCTTCGCTCGCAGTGAACTCGGTGCGGCCCTCGTAGGGAAGCGTCTCCTCGGCGGGATCGAGGATCTGCACGAGGTGGCCGCGCACGCCTTGTTCGGCGATCGCCTCGATGCGCGCGGCAGTCTCCTCAACCGGCTCGAGGAAATCGCTGAACAGCAAACACTCGGAGAAGCGGCTGAGCGTTGCCGGCGGCGGCAGGCTCGATCCCTTGCTTGTGTCTCTCACGAGAATCTCGGCGACACGGCGGGAAGCGTTGCGGCCGGTGTAAGGCCTGTTGCCAAGAACGCCGACACGCTCGCCGGCGCGGGCGAGGAGCTCGGAGAGCGCAAGCCCGAGAACGACGGCGCGGCTTTCCTTCGACGTCCTCGACAGGCTCGAGCGGAACTGCATGGAGGGCGAAAGATCGATCCACAGCCAAACAGTGTGCGCCGCCTCCCATTCCCGCTCGCGCACGAAGAGATGGTCGGAGCTTCCCGAGCGCCGCCAATCGATGCCAGCGCGGGAATCGTTGTAGTCGAAATGACGGAACTGCCAGAAGGTCTCGCCAGGCCCCGCGCGCCTGCGGCCATGGCTGCCATGTGTCACGGTATGGGCGACGCGCTGTGCCTCGATCAGGAGCGCTGGCATGCGCGCGGCAAGCGCGTGGGCCTCGGGCTCCTCGGCCGGAAACGGATGCAGTCCTTTCGCATCGCGATTGGCCAAGCTCAGATCACCCCAGCGGCTTGACGAGCTTCGCTACGAGGTCGCTCATCTGCAAGCCTTCGGCGCGGGCGGCGAAGGTGAGCGCCATTCGGTGCTTGAGCACGGGCTCAGCAAGCTCGATCACGTCGTCGATGGAAGGAGCGAGCCTGCCGTCGATCATGGCCTTGGCGCGAACCGCGAGCATCAGGGCCTGGCTTGCGCGAGGGCCTGGGCCCCAGGCGATCATGTCCTCGAATTCCTGGGCAATGCCGGTGCCGGGACGCGCCGAGCGCACGAGCTTGAGAATGGCGTCGACCACCTGGTCGCCTACGGGGAGCTGCCGCACCAGGCGCTGGGCCATCATCATCTCATCGGCCGACAGGATAGTCTTCAGAGAGCGGTCCTCAAGTCCAGTGGTGGCGAACAGCATGCGTCGTTCGGCAGCCTCATCGGGATAGGTGACGTCGATCTGGAGGAGGAAGCGGTCGAGCTGGGCCTCGGGCAGGGGATAGGTCCCTTCCTGCTCGAGCGGGTTCTGGGTCGCGAGCACATGGAAGGGCCGCGGCACGTCATGGCGCACGCCGGCCACGGTCACGTGATGCTCCTGCATGGCCTGCAACAGTGCCGACTGCGTCTTGGGGCTCGCACGATTGATTTCGTCGGCCATCAAGAGCTGGGTGAAGACCGGACCCTTGACGAAGCGGAAGCTGCGCCGTCCGCCGGTGCCTTCCTCAAGCACTTCCGATCCCACGATGTCGGAGGGCATCAGGTCGGGGGTGAACTGGATGCGCTTGTTCTGGAGCCCGAGGACCGTGCCGAGCGTCTCCACGAGGCTCGTCTTGGCGAGACCAGGAACGCCAATGAGGAGCGCGTGGCCTCCGGATAGGAGCGTGATCAGGGCAAGATCGATGACGCGTTCTTGGCCGAAAATGGTGGCGGCTGTCGCCTCGCGCACGTCGTGGATTTTGGCTCCGATCTCGTCGATCCGCTCGAGAAGCTGAGTTTCCGTGGAGGCGAGTGTTGTCATGGGTTCCGTTCGGGTCGAAATTGGTCAGGAGGGGAGACTATAGGGCTAAAGGGCCGGGGAAGAGGAACTCTTTGAGTTAAAAATTGGTCACAATAGTGTTTGATCTCCCGTTGGCCCGTTAGGTAAGGGGTGGTGATTACCGGCTCAAGATGGGAAGGCAAGTCAAAAAGAGCGTGCTGGACGCCCTCGGCGAGGTTCGCGGCAAATCTATGCTCCAGGAGCGCAGGACATCCCAAGATTGCGGGGACATTGGCCTCAAGATCGCGCGCGACGGAACCTGGTATTACCAGGACAGCGCCATCGGACGGCGACCCCTGGTCAAGCTCTTCGCCTCGGTGCTACGCCGCGAGACGGATGGGCGATATTACCTCGTCACGCCGGCGGAGATGGCGCTCGTCCATGTCGAGGATGCACCGTTTCTCGCGGTGGCGATGGAGGTGAAAGGTAGCGGCAAGCGGCAGCGCCTGACCTTCCGCACCAACCTCGACGATGTGGTCGAGGCAGGGCCTGAGCATCCCTTGAGCTTTGGTAGCGAAAAGAGTGGAAGCTTCACCCCCTTCGTGCTGGTGCGCGGCGGCCTGCAAGCGAGGCTCACGCGCCCCGTCTATTACGAGCTCATCGCTGCGGCGGTGACCGAGACAAGCGATCGCAAGAAGGAGATGGGGGTGTGGAGCGGCGGGGCTTTTTTCCCGTTTCCGGAGCCGGCGCCGCCCGGCAAGGATTGAGCCAGCGCCGCTCGCTTTGTAGGCACGCCGCAGCTATGGTGCGGGCTCGTTCCTGGCCGAGGCGCTACTCACGATGCTCCGCATCGCCCTTATCGACATCTTCATGTTCTCCCTGCCATTCCTGATCTATGGCGCCTATATGATTGCCGCAAAGGGCGCCGCGCCGGCGGATGTGTGGCAGGGCGCGCCGCTCCTCTGGCTGATCGCGGCGGGGTGCGGACTCTTACTTATCACCATGGCTGCTGTGATCCAGTTCTCCGGTGGCAAGCCCGGCGGCACCTATCATCCGCCGAGCTTCCAGGATGGGGTCATCAAGCCCGGAACCATTGACTAGGCGGCCACGAACTCGAAATGATCGCGCAGGATCTTGAGCGCCGCTCCGTGGCTCCCTCGCTTGCCAGCGCAGAGTGGCTGAAGCGGCCGGGGACGCTCGCCGTGCTCGACGCGCTCAATGGCGGCGGCGTCGAGACGCGCGCCGTTGGCGGCGCCGTGCGCAACGCGCTGCTCGGGCTTCCCGTCACTGAGATCGACCTTGCCACCACGGCGGAGCCGGACAGGGTGATCGCCCTTGCCGAGCGGGCCGGGCTCAAAACCGTGCCGACCGGTATCGACCACGGCACCGTGACGGTCGTTGCAGAGGGCAAGCCCTTCGAGGTGACCACGCTCCGCCGCGATGTCGAGACTTTCGGCCGGCACGCAAAGGTCGCCTACACGACCTCCTGGGAGGAGGACGCAAAGCGGCGCGACTTCACGCTCAATGCGCTCTACGCCGATCGCGACGGGAACGTGTTCGATCCGATTGGAGGCTACGGAGATTTGCAGGCCGGCCGGGTGCGCTTCATCGGCGAGGCCGAGGCGCGCATCAAGGAAGACTCTCTGCGCATTCTCCGCTTCTTCCGCTTCCACGCTTACTACGGCAAGGGCGCGATGGATGAAGAAGCGCTGCACGCGGTGGTCAGACTGCACGCCGGGCTTGCGCTACTTTCGGCGGAGCGGGTCGCCGGAGAAATGCGGCGCATTCTTGTCGCTCCGCGCGCGATCGGCGCGGTCGAGGCTCTTTTCGACTATGGGTTGTTGACCATTGTGCTTGGCGGCGTGCCGCGGCTTGTCCGCTTCGAGAGGCTGGTCGCGATCGAAGAGGCCAACGGCTTGGCGCCAATCTCTGCACTCAGGCTCGCCGCACTTGCCGTCTTCGTGGAAGAGGATGCCGCCAGGCTCGCCGAGCACCTGCGTCTGTCCAATGCCGAGCAGGCCGTGCTTGCGCTCGCCGGCTTCAGTATCGACGCGGCGGTTCCGGACGAGGGAGCGGCCAAGGCCCTTCTCTATCGCCTCGGTCCTGACGCCTACCGCTCGCGCCTCCTGCTCGCCTGGGCGGACGCAGATATACGTCCCGAGGATGCAGCGTGGCGCAACGCGCTTGTGCTTCCCCAGCGATGGCAGGCGCCGGTCTTTCCGATCGGCGGCAACGATGTGATGGGACTCGGCGCGCTCAAGGGCCCCGACATCGGCGAACTGCTGAAGCGGCTCGAGCGCGAGTGGATCGAATCGGGCTTTACGCTCGACCGCGACCAGCTTCTCGCCAAGGCCGGCGCCTTCATCGCCGCGCGGCGCTAGCCTCCCGCTAGTGGATGGCGATCCAGATCACGCCGATTAAAGTCGCAGCGAGAGCGAGCGAGAGCGGCATGACCGCGATCTCGAGCATGACATCGCGTCCACTCATCGGCCCTGTCGCCGTGCCCACCTCGCTTTTCAGGAATTCGCGAAAGCTCGTGTCGCGCTGACGCCAGCGCGCGTCCTTCAAAGCATAAGTCGCCGTGAACAGGAACAACCCGAAGAAGAAGATGAAGAACAGAGTTACGACCACGAGGTCCCAGTCCACTTCCGTCCCGCGGGCAAAGCTCACCCAGGTCACGGCGATGAACCAAAGCGCTGCGGCAAGGCCGACCCCGATGGTGGCGGGATGGACGCCGGTCTGAGGCCTGCGCAGGCCGGGCTCCTCTCCATCGTCAGTGACACGTTGAGAGTCTGTTGAGTCGCTGAAGCTGCGGTGTTCGTTTGGAATACGGTCTGACATGACTGCCTCCTGACATCAGACGTTGGAGGCGGTCGGTCGGGTCCAGCTCGGCCGGCCGTCATAGTGATATGGGGACAGAACGCCCGAGCCAGGGAGCCGCTGCCGGGGCATTTGGACGCGGGGAGCCAACCTGCCGCGCCGGCGCTAGAGCCGCTCGATCAGTGCCATGGCCGCGGCCGGAGCGCGCAGCTTGCCTTCATGGATGAAATAAATGAACACGTCGCGAGCGGCTGTCTTCGAGGCATCCGCCGGGGCGAGCAGGGAAAGGTCGTCTGGCGCTTGACCCTGCGCCCAAGTCTTGGCGCGGCCGGCCCATGCGTCGAGTTCGCCGGGCGGGTATGCGGCGGCAAGCGCGTCGTCGCCCCTCTGTAGCCGCGCATAGACGACGTCGCCGGTGAGGTCGGCGATGCTCGGCCAGCCCTCGGCATCGACATACACAATGGCGACGCCTGAGTTGCGCGCAAGCTCGATGAAGCGCTGCGTGTTGAAGCTCGCGTGGCGAACCTCGACGACGTGGTTGAGCTTCCGGCCATCGAGATCGCGCGGTAGCAGGTCCAGGAACTTGCCGAAATCCTCCTCGTCGAAGCGCTTGAACGGTGCGAACTGCCAGAGGAGCGGTCCAAGCTTGTCGCCGAGTTCAGACAGCCCTGAACTCACGAAACGCTCGACGAAGCGTCCGGTCTCGGCCAGCACCTTCTGCTGGGTCACGAGCCGCGGGCCCTTCACCGAGAAGACGAATCCATCCGGCGCGGTGGCGCCCCAGATGCGGAAGCTCTTCGGGCTTTGCAGGCGGTAGTGAGTGGCGTTGATTTCTATCGAGGTGAGCTTGCTTGTGGCGTAGGCAAGCTCGTCGCCCTGCTTTAGGCCTTTCGGATAGAACACCCCACGCCACGGCGCGTAGCTCCACCCGCCAACGCCGACGCGGATGCGGCCAGCTTCTGGTTTGGACTTTTGCTTGCGCTGCGCCATGCCGGGTAAGCGTAGCGTTGCGGCAGGGCGTCAAGCAAAACAAAAGAGCCGCGCCCCGAAGGGCGCGGCTCCTGCAGTACGCACGACGTGGCCTGCAATCGCTTAGAAGTCCATGCCACCCATGCCGCCACCACCGGGCATCGCCGGAGCAGTCTGCTTCTTCGGCTTCTCGGCGACCATTGCCTCGGTGGTGATAAGTAGACCCGCCACGGACGCGGCATCCTGCAAGGCGGTGCGCACGACCTTGGCGGGATCGATGACGCCCTGCTTGACGAGGTTGCCGTATTCGCCGGTCGCGGCGTTGTAGCCGAAGGCATGATCGCCCTTGTCGACGATCTTGCCCACAACCACGGCGCCGTCCTCGCCCGCGTTCTCGGCGATCTGACGCGCCGGCGCCTGCAAGGCACGGCGGACGATGTTGATGCCGACCCTCTGATCGTCATTGGCCGGCCTCAGCTTCTCGAGCACCGACTGAGCGCGGATCAGCGCCACGCCGCCGCCGGGCAGAATGCCCTCCTCGACGGCAGCCCGGGTCGCATTCAACGCATCGTCGACGCGGTCCTTCTTCTCCTTGACCTCCATCTCGGTGACGCCGCCGACCTTAATCACGGCAACGCCGCCCGCAAGCTTGGCGAGACGCTCCTGGAGCTTCTCGCGGTCGTAGTCGGAGGTCGTATCTTCGATCTGCGCCTTGATCTGGGCGACGCGCGATTCGATGTCGGCCTTCTTGCCGGCGCCGGCGACGATGGTGGTGTCATCCTTGGTGATGGATACCTTCTTGGCGCGGCCGAGCATGTCGAGGGTAACGTTCTCGAGCTTGATACCGAGGTCGTCGGAGATTACTTGGCCGCCGGTCAGCACGGCGATGTCCTGTAACATCGCCTTGCGGCGATCGCCGAAGCCGGGCGCCTTGACGGCGGCGACCTTCAGCCCGCCGCGGAGCTTGTTAACCACGAGGGTGGCCAGCGCCTCGCCCTCCACGTCCTCGGCGATGATGAGGATTGGCTTGCCGGCCTGCACCACCTGCTCGAGCAAGGGAAGCAGCGACTGCATGTTGGAGAGTTTCTTCTCGTTGATGAGAATGTAGGGGGCTTCGAGTTCGACCCGCATCTTGTCGGCGTCGGTGATGAAGTAGGGGGAAATGTAGCCGCGGTCGAACTGCATGCCTTCGACCACTTCGAGCTCGGTCTCGAGGCTCTTGGCCTCCTCGACGGTGATCACGCCGTCATTGCCGACCTTCTGCATGGCCTTGGCAATCATGGCGCCGATCTCCTGGTCGCCATTGGCGGAGATAGTGCCGACCTGTGCGATCTCTTCGCTGGAGGTGACCTTCTTGGCCTTGGCCTTCAGCTCGTCGAGAACGGCAACCACCGCCATATCGACACCGCGCTTCAGATCCATCGGGTTGGCGCCGGCCGCGACCGACTTCGCGCCTTCCTTGACGATGGCTTGCGCGAGGAGCGTCGCGGTGGTGGTGCCGTCGCCGGCGGTGTCCGAGGTCTTAGAGGCGACCTCGCGCACCATCTGCGCGCCCATATTCTCGAACTTGTCCTCGAGCTCGATCTCCTTCGCTACCGTCACGCCATCCTTGGTGATGCGCGGGGCGCCGAACGATTTCTCGAGCACGACGTTGCGGCCCTTGGGGCCGAGCGTCACCTTGACCGCATTGGCCAAGACGTCGACGCCGTGGAGCATGCGCTCGCGGGCATCCTGCGAAAATTTTACTTCCTTAGCTGACATGGACTTTCTCCATTCAACTCACTCTAAGGAGCCGGCCGAACGGGCGTCTCGAAGAGTGAGTTTTGAACTCGCGGGGGTCTCATCCTGCGAGGTCCGCCCTTCGGGCGCTCCTCAGGATGAAGGATTATTGTTACGCGGCCTTCTTCTTGGCGACGGCGCCTTCGAGCACGCCCATGATGTCGCTCTCTTTCATGATCAACAGCTCCTCGCCGTCGAGCTTGACCTCGGTGCCGGACCATTTGCCGAACAGCACGCGGTCGCCGGGTTTCACGTCGAGCGGCTGGACCTTGCCTTTCTCGTCAAGAGCGCCGGGGCCGACGGCGACGATCTCGCCCTGCTGGGGCTTCTCCTTCGCGGTATCGGGGATGATGATGCCGCCTTTGGTGCGATCGTCCTCCTCGATACGGCGTACGACCACGCGGTCGTGCAATGGACGAAACTTCATATGAACCTCCTCGGAAACGTTTGGGAAATTTGAGCTTTTGGGGATGCGTCACGATGCTGCCCCGCTGGCGTATTTAGAGCGGCATATTAGCACTTTCAAGGGCTGAGTGCTAAAGCGTTAGCAGACACTCGCATCTGCTGCTAAATTGCTGATTTGTCTCAGGAATCCTTCTAGACGCGAATCGGCGTCGGAATTAGGATTCACGAGGGGGCAACAGCAAAACGAGCAGGATTCCATGACCGACACGGCTTTCCTTCGCCAGATCGAGGGCTTCTCGCTGACGACCGCGGAGATCATCTACCGCCTTCCCGATCACCAGGCGCTGCTCCAGAGCTACATCTGGCAGGACTACGATCTTGCGCCGCGCTTTCCCAAGCTCACCGACTTTCTTGGGTTCTGGGTGGCTAATCTCGATGGCCCGCTTTTTCGCGTGCGGGTGGCGTATCGCCGACTGATCGCGCCGATGGAGTTCAATTTCATCCACGGCGAGCTCCGGCTGAACTGACGCGCTTCATTCACACCGGGAAGGTAACCGGATCGGCGAATGAGGTGAGGATCCTGCGCGGACGCTCGACATTCATCCGGCCGTGCCCGGTCAGGATGTTGTCGAGCACGAGAACGTCGCCCTTCTTCCACCGGAACAGGACCGAGCGGTCCCAGGTGGCGCGGCGGATCTCGGCCATCTCATCGGCGGGAATTGGCGTGCCGTCGCCATAGAGGATTTGCACCGGCATGACCTCGAGGGCGTAAAGCAGGCTGAGGCCCATTTTGAGCGAGGCATTGTGCAGCGGGTTCTGGCGCGGTCTGACCTCGTCGAGATCCTGAAGAATGCTCGTCCGGTGAAAGGCTTGAAGGTTGAGGCACCGGTCGCCGGTATCGGGATGGCGGGGCAAAGGATTGACCACGTTCTCGGTGTGGAGGATGCGGCCGTTGTCATGCCAGTGGCAGGTCATTCCCCGCGATGTCACCATGGCGTCGATCTCATCGCGGTCGGTGGTTCCAAAAGCCTCTTGCCAGTCCCGATTGATCATTGGCGCCCAGCTGGGGCGCTTCTTCGGAAAACGCCGACGATAGCAGACTTTCTTTTCCTCGAGCTTCGCCCGAACCTCGGGGGCGAGGGTGTCGGCCGCGGCGCGTGAGTTGAAGAGCGGCGTTTCGCCGTAGCGGGGGGGCTCGACCAGGCAGAAGAATGAAATCATGCGCGGCCGTTCATTGAGGAAGCTGTTCTCGTTGTGCGCGAGAATGGGATAGGCGTCGGGGGTGTCGGTCGAGGTGTAGACGCTTTCGGCGACCTTGCTTCGCGGGCTGGTGTCGAATTGGTTCTCCGCCTCGGCCTGGTAGCCGAGCGCGCTGATGATGTCGGCGAAGCCTGTTGGGTCGTTCACCTCGAAGCCGCGAAGGAGAAAGCCGCCGCGCTTGAGCATTTCGTCGCGAAGCCGCTTTCGTTCCGCCGTTACGAAAGCGCGGAGGTCCGCGAGCGAGCGGGCCCCGTCCGCTTCCACGACCCGCGGGAGAGCCTTGCAGTTGGTCGGGCGCGTCAATTCCGAGGGGTCGAGATTTCGCCAGGTAACCATGCTTCGCTTCCTCTTCATGCATTCAGCCGGCGCCGCAAGACCGGCGCCGGGGGGGCCGGCTTGCCCGTTTTGCGCCGCGAGCGACCTGCGTTCAAGTAGCAAACGCGGCCCGGAACTGGCCGAGTTGCCGCAGGGTTAAGCGTTGCGGCCGGCTTCGAAAAAGTGTCGAGGCTTCTAGCCTATTGGCAGAAATGCGGCTGGCCGTCATAGCCCATGAAATAGCCGGTGCGGGCGTTGAAGCTCCGGTAGCGCTGGGCGCAATAGTCGTACCATTCAGGCGACCAGGGAGCCGGCCCGTATCCGGCGGCAACCGGCGCATAAGCCGCCGGTGGTGGAGGCGGTGCGTCAACGTAAGGATCCGCATAGACGGGGGCGGCAAGGGCGCTGCCGATTGCCGCGCCGACGCCGAGCCCGATAAGGCCCGCGCCCCAATAGCCTGGTCCGCCCCAACCGCCGCCGCGCCAACCATAACCGCCATGCCAATGGCCATGCCCACCACCCCAGCCGCGGCCGGCTTCGGCGGTGGCGGGGAGGATGAGGGCGCTCACGCCCACGAGAGCGGCAAGTGCGAGGCCCTTCAAAAATGTTCTCGTCATCGAGTTACGTCCTTAGGGAGATCGGCCCCGCGTTCGTCACGCGGAAGCGATCGATTCGTCAGCAGTTTGGGAGCTGTCAGCTAAGCGCGCTTTTGCGGCAAAACGGGGCCAGCAAAGTGTCCCCTTGGTTGCAGTGAATTGCGGTTTGTTTCTGCGACACGCTTGGAAGCGGCAGAGACGTGATCGAGCAATAAAAAAACCGCCGGGCACGAAGCCCGGCGGTCGGTCAAGCGCAATTTCGCGCGAGACTTAAGCGAGCTGGACGTTGGCAGCCTGCTTGCCGCGGCCGCGACGATCGTCCTCGATCTCGAAAGAGACCTTGTCGCCTTCGTTAAGCGCCGGCACGCCGGAACGCTCGAGAGCAGAGGCGTGTACGAACACGTCCTTGCCGCCGTCTTCCGGCTGGATAAAGCCGAAGCCGCGCGAATGATTGAAGAACTTCACTGTGCCATTGACACGAGCCATGGGGGAATTCCTTTCCCGTTCGGGTTTCAAACAACGGGCCGTGGACCCAAAAGAGCCCTGTGGCGTCTTGAGATTTCAGGAAAGGTTGTCGTGCTCGTAATCGGCGCGATGGTCACTTTGCCGTCAGTCCAAGTCCGCGCCCAAAGCCTTGAGCGCCCGGTGCCGATAGTATGAGCAGAAGCCCGAAACTTGGCAAGATTTAATCGGGCCGTTTTGTGCGCCGCCGCAACGGATATTTCTTGTCTTCATAGAGTTGACGGATGCCGACATGGTCAAAGCGATCCTCGTTAACTTCGAGGATGGCGGCGGCGAGACCCGCCTGCGACAGCTCTTCCACGGCAAAACGGATTGCGGCGGCGGCGCTGGGAAACCGGCGATAGGCGACGGGCTGACGCATTCCTGGCCGGCCCTTGGGCGCAAACAGCTCGGCTGGGGCACTATAGTCGAACGAGCGGGCCACGCGTCATCTGCTCCTTGGCGCGAGCCCGGCACCCCCGGTTCGCGCTGAACACGTCCCAGCGAACCCAAGGCCCCCTCCAGGCTCGCATTTTCTAGCTTCGCACGAAAAAGGCGCAAAACCAAACCGGAGATGAACGTGCATCTCAGCTCCGGTTCAGCCGTATCTGCCTACGAAGACAGCCTGTGGCGCGCGTCAATTGCCCCGCCTACGCCCAAGCCCTTTGGAGGCCGTCATGTGGAAGTTCGTAGTGTTGCTGCTTCTCACCGCGTTTGCGATGCTCGTCGCGCAGCTCGTTTCCGACGCGCCGGTGATCCAGACCCGCGTCGGAGCCCCGAGCAAGGTGCAACCCACCTACGCCTATGCCGGTGTGCGGGGGTAGGGGCTACCTAAGGCCACATCACCAATGGCGGCATGGATGACAAGATCGCCTCGACATTGCCGCCGGTCTTCAGCCCGAAAATGGTTCCGCGGTCGTAGAGAAGGTTGAATTCGACGTAGCGGCCGCGGCGGATGAGCTGCTCCTCGCGGTCTGTCGCGGTCCACGGCGTCAGCATGTTGCGGCGGACGATCTCAGGGTAGATGTCGACGAAGGCGCGGCCGACGCTTTGCGTGAAGGCGAAATCTGCTTCCCAATCTCCGCTGTCGAGATAGTCGTAGAAGATGCCGCCGATGCCACGCATCTCCTTGCGGTGGGGTAGGTAGAAATATTCGTCGCACCATTCCTTGAAGCGCCGATAGTCGGCGGACTTCTGTCCTTCGCATGAGGCGCGCATCGCGGCGTGGAAGTCTTTGGAGTCCTTATCCTCTTGCGTGCGCCGGCGCATCAGCACGGGGGTGAGGTCGCCGCCGCCGCCGAACCAGCCTTTGCTGGTGATCACCATGCGCGTGTTCATGTGGGCGGTCGGCGCGTTCGGATTCTTCGGATGAGCGATGAAGGAGATGCCCGAGGCCCAGAACCGCGGATCCTGATCGGCGCCGGGGATCTGCGAGGCAAACTCCTTGGGGAAGGTGCCGTGCACGGTCGAGGTATGGCAGCTGACCTTCTCGAATACGCGGCCGGACATCAGCGACATGACGCCGCCGCCCCCAGCCGTGCCGTCGGGCTCGGTGCGCGTCCAGGTCTTGCGGATGAAGCGCCCGGTAGGCTCCCCGGCATAGAGTGAGGAGGAGCCGTCGGCGGCATCCTCGACAGCCTCGAGCGCCGCAAGCATGTCGTCACGCAAGGCCTCGAACCAAATCCGCGCCCGCTCTTTGCGGGTTTCGAGCGATGCCGCATCGGATGCGAAGTTCCTGGTCTCTCTCGTCATCGTCACGGACCACACCCTCATCCAGGGTAAATCTACAGGTCACTGGGATGGAGGGAGAGGTCAAGCCCGGCCTTGACCGAAGTCAAGGTTTTCGCGGCCCGGAATGCTAAGCAAATCCTGCTCTGAAGGTTTTTGTGCACTGCGCCAATTTGACCGGGGGGTGGTCCTGGACAAGCCCAAACGCGGGTGCAAGAAAGCAAAGAGGAGCCATGCCGTCTGCAAAGCCTCGGCCGGCACAGGAGAGGCAAAAAGCTTTAAGGCCCACGATATATCGACGCCGGCCCTTGAGGGGCGGACACTGAATTTGCGTTTTCCGCGAAGCAGGCAGTTGATTGGGCTTAGGCACGGTTAGGAGCTTTGGGACTTGGCCGACAGCACGCAAACAACTCCCGTACAATTTCCCCTTCCCGAAGAAGAGGACTCGTCTAGGCGCGACGTGATCATGATCGCCGCCGGCGGCTTCGCCGCGGTCGGTCTCGGCCTTGGGTTGTGGCCGCTGCTCGATCAGATGAACCCGGACGCCTCGGCGCTGTCGATGGCGACGACCGAGGTCGATCTCTCTCCGGTGGAGGAGGGCCAGGCGATCACGGTGATGTGGCGTGGCAAGCCGATCTTCATCCGCCACCGCACCAAGAAGGAGATCGAGGAAGCCAAGACCGTGCCGCTCGACGATCTCATCGATCCGATCGCGCGCAATGCCAACCTTCCCGAGGATGCGCCCGCGACCGACGAGAATCGCGCAGGCAAGGATCGCGAGCATTGGCTTGTGATGATCGGCATCTGCACCCATCTCGGCTGCATTCCGAAAGGGCAGTCGGTCGGCGACCCGAAAGGCAATTATGACGGTTGGTTCTGTCCTTGCCATGGATCGCAGTACGACAGCGCAGGCCGCGTGCGCGTCGGACCGGCGCCGCAGAACATGGCAATCCCGCCTTACGCCTTCACCTCTGATACCAAGATCAAGATTGGCTAGCTGACGGCATGGCGCACGAATCCACATACGAGCCGTCGACCGGAATCGAGAAATGGCTCGACCAGCGTCTGCCGGTGCCGCGTCTGGTGCACGATCAGTTCATGGCGTTCCCCACGCCGCGCAATCTGAACTATTGGTGGACCTTCGGCGGCATCCTCACCTTCATGCTAGTGTCGCAGATCGCGACGGGCGTGGTACTCGCCATGACATACGTGGCGTCGCCGGATCATGCCTTCGACAGCGTCGAGCACATCATGCGCGACGTGAACTGGGGATGGCTCATTCGCTACACCCATGCCGTCGGCGCCTCGATGTTTTTCCTCGCCGCCTACATCCATACTTTGCGCGGTCTCTACTACGGCTCCTACAAGGCGCCGCGCGAGGTGCTGTGGATCCTCGGCGTGCTGATCCTCCTCCTGATGATCGCCACCGCCTTCATGGGGTACTCGCTGGTGTGGGGGCAGATGAGCTTCTGGGCGGTCACCGTAATTACCAACCTTTTCTCATCGCTCGATGCGGTGGTTCCGGGTATCGGTACGCGGCTTGTGGAATGGATCTGGGGCGGCTTTGCCGTCGGCGGGCCGACGCTGACGAGGCTCTACAGCCTGCACTATTTCTTCCCGTTCGTGATCGCCGGCGTCGTGGTGTTGCATATCTGGGCGCTGCACATTCCCGGCAACAACAATCCGACCGGGATCGACGTCAAAAGCCCGCGCGAGGCGATACCGTTCCACCCCTACTACACGATCAAGGATGGCTTCGCGCTTGCGCTGTTCGCACTGTTCTTCGCCGGCTTCGTGTTCTACGCACCGAACCTGCTCAGCCATCCCGATAACTACATTCCGGCCAATCCGCTACAGACGCCGGCACACATCGTTCCTGAATGGTACTTCCTGCCGTTCTACGCGATCCTGCGCGCCATCCCGAGCAAGCTGTTCGGCGTCGCCGGACTGATTGGCTCGATCGCCATCCTGTTCTTCGTGCCTTGGCTCGACACCTCGCGCGTGCGTTCGACGCGCTACCGGCCGATCTACAAATGGTTCTTCTGGGCGTTCGTGGTGACCTGCTTCGTGCTCGGCTATCTCGGCGCGCAGCCGCCGGAAGGCGTCTATCTTGTGCTCGGGCGCATCTTCACCGCCTATTATTTCCTGTTCTTCCTCGTGGTGATGCCGGTGGTCGGCTGGATCGAGAAGCCGAAGGGGCTTCCGGGCAGCATCACGGAATCCGTTCTCGGGCCAGGGGAGGCGCCGCCCGCCACTCCAAAGCGCGCGCCGCAGCGCCGTGCGCCGGAGCCGGTGGCATGAGAATGCATGCGCCCTTCGGACTCGCCCTTGCCGTTGGCCTTGTCAGCGCGCTCGCTCTTTCGCCGCGCGCTGCCTTCGCTGCGGAGGAAAACAAGCCCGCGGAGGAAACCAAGCCCGCAGAGGAAGCCAAGCCCGCAGCCGAGGCCGCAAGCCACGCGCCGGAGATCGAGTCGCAGGATTGGACCTTCACCGGCCCGTTCGGCGCCTATGACAACGCCCAGCTTCAGCGCGGCTACGCCGTCTACAAGAATGTTTGCGCGGCTTGCCATTCCATGCGGCTCCTGTCGTACCGCAATCTCGGCGAGCCTGGCGGACCCGGTTTCTCGCCGGACGCTGTCGCGACACTCGCAGCCGAAGCGCAGGTGACCGACGGTCCCAACGACAAGGGCGAGATGTTCCAGCGCCCTGGGCGTCCGTCGGACAGGCTCCGCTCGCCTTACGCGAATGACGCGTTGGCGAGACTGGCAAATCGCGGCGCACTTCCCCCGGACCTCTCGGTGATGGCGAAGGCGCGGCCTGGCGGGCCCGACTATATCTACGCGCTCCTCACCGGCTATCACCAGCCGCCGGCGGGCTTCGAGCTTGCTCTTGGCATGCACTACAATACTGCCTTCCCCGGGCATCAGATCGCCATGCCGCCGCCACTCATCGACGGCTCCGTGACCTATACCGACGGGACCAAGCCGACGGTCGACAATTATGCGCGGGACGTGTCGGCCTTTCTGATGTGGGCGGCAGAGCCGAAGCTTGAAGAGCGGCACATGCTGGGCGCGCGGGTGATGGTTTTCCTCGTTGTCTTTGCCATCATCATGTTCCTAGCGAAGCGCGCGGTGTGGGGGCGCCTGCACGGCAAGGCCGCGCATACGGCGTAAGGGTTCGTCCTCGAACTTGACCGGACGAGGATCGCAGCCGAGGATGGCGCTGGTTTCAATCCCTCCCGGTCTCCAGCCCATGCGATCGATCTTCCTTGCTCTCATCGCAGCGCTCTGCGCGCTCTCCGTCTCCGCCGCCGAGCAGGACCGTGCGCCGAAGGACATGGTGCTGCTCACCGTCAGCGGCACCATCGGCGAGAGCAATCGCGGTGCGCTCGATCCCAAAAAGGACAGCCTGCTCGCGCTGAACAAGATCGAATTCAACAAGGCCTTCGCCTTCGACCGGCCTACACTAGTCGCGCTCGAGCAGGGCACCGTGACGGTGCAGCCGCGCGAGTTCGACAAGCCGGCGACTTTCAAGGGCCCACTGCTCCGCGAGGTGCTCGGCCATATCGAGGCGGCGAAGCTCAAGATCACTGTCGTTGCGGTCAACGGCTATTCCGGCTGGGTCGCGCCAGAGGATGTCGATCGCTCGGACTGGATCCTTGCGCTCGAGGCGGACGGCGTGCCTCTCGGCATCGGCCAGCAGGGTCCGCTCTGGCTGATCAATACGCGCGCCGAAGGCGAGAAGCCCGGCGAGGACGGACGAGGCCGCTGGGTCTATGCCGTGTTCTATATACGGGTCGGCGAGTGAGAGGGATGACATGACAAAGGCAGTGCTTGGCATTATCGGCGGTTCGGGCCTTTACGAACTTCCGGGGCTTGAGAACGTGCGCGAGAAGCGCATCGAGAGCCCTTGGGGCGAGCCGTCATCCGCCTTGCGCATCGGCGAGATCGCGGGCCTTCCCATCGTGTTCATGTCGCGCCACGACAAGGGCCACCGCCTCTCACCCTCCGACATCAACTACCGCGCCAATATCGACGTGATGAAGCGGGCAGGGGTCACCGACCTCATCTCGTTGTCGGCCTGCGGCTCGTTCAAGGAAGAGCTGCCGCCTGGGACCTTCGTGCTGGTGGACCAGTTCGTCGACCGCACCTTCGGCCGCGCCAGCTCCTTCTTCGGCAAGGGCTGCGTGGCGCATGTGTCCATGGCGCATCCAGTGTCGCCTCGACTTCGCCTGCATCTTGCGGAAGCCGCGGAGGCCGAAGGCATCCCGATGGCTCGGAGCGGCACCTATGTGTGCATGGAGGGGCCTCAATTCTCCACGCTCGCCGAGAGCATGACCTACAAGAATCTCGGCTATTCGGTGATCGGCATGACCAACCTGCCCGAGGCCAAGCTGGCGCGAGAGGCGGAGATCTGCTACGCGACCGTCGCGATGGTCACAGATTTCGACTGCTGGCATCCCGATCACGACGCCGTCAACGTCACCGACATCATCAAGGTGCTGATGGCCAATGCCGAGAAGGCGGCCCGGCTTGCGAGCAGGCTCGCCCGCGATTTCCCGCGCGAGCATGAGCCTTGCCCCATCGGCTCCGATCGCGCGCTCGACACCGCGATCATCACCGCGCCTGAGGCGCGCGACCCGGAGCTCGTCAAGAAGCTCGACGCCGTTGCCGGGCGCGTGCTGAAGGGCGGCTGATCCTTACGGCGCGTTCATCGGCAAATGCGGGCCGAACAGGGCGGCGAACAGAGTTCCGACCAGCAGCCAAATCAGGACGAGGATGATGGTCGCTGGAATCGCCGCGATCGACCATTTGATCATGATTATGACGATCCGCCAGAATGGCACGTCGATATCGCGAATGGTCACCAGATTTGCGGCGCCGTTGGTCATGGCATTCCCCTTGTGATTTTGGCGGCGTCACGCTAGTCAGCCGCGCTTCGTTCCACTATAGGCACTGAAGTCGGCCCCCCCGGCTTGAGGCCCAAGAGGAGGTCCTTGCATGAGCCTGAGCGAAGACATCGATCTCAAGGATCTCGTGCGCACGATACCGGACTATCCGAAGCCCGGCATCATGTTCCGCGACATCACCACGCTGCTCGGCCATGCCAACGGCATGCGCGCCTGCATCGAGCGGCTGGTCGCGCCGTTTACCAACCGGCGGATCGAGTCGGTTGCCGGCATCGAGGCGCGCGGCTTTATCCTCGGCGGCGCCGTTGCCGATCGCCTGCGCTGCGGCTTCGTGCCGATCCGCAAGAAGGGCAAGCTGCCGGCGAAGGCCATCGGCCAGGAGTATGAACTGGAGTACGGCATCGACATTATCGAGATCCATGAGGATGCGCTGAAGCCAGGCGAGCCGGTGCTGCTTGTCGACGACCTCATCGCCACAGGCGGCACGGCAGCGGCAGCGGTCAAATTGCTGCGCAGGCTAAATGCGGACGTCGTCGGCGCAGCCTTCGTCATCGACCTGCCAGACCTTGGCGGATGCGCTCGCCTCGCGGAGCTCGGGGTCGAATGCCATACGCTGATGGAATTTGAGGGCGATTGAGCAAGGCCCATGAACATCGAAGGCAAACACTACCGTACCATCTGGCTCAATCCTGACGGCTGGTCGGTCGAGATCATCGACCAGACCAAGCTGCCCTTCCGCTTCGAGACCGTGATGCTGCGGACGCTCGATGGCGCGGCAAAAGCAATCTCCACCATGCAGGTGCGCGGCGCACCGCTGATCGGGGCAACCGCTGCCTATGGCGTCTGCCTGGGACTACACGACGACCAATCCGACGAGGCGCTCGACCGCGCCTGCGAGATGCTCGCCGCCACCAGGCCAACCGCCATCAATCTCCGCTGGGCGCTCGACGAGATGCAGAAGGCTGTGCGCAACCTGCCGCGGGATGTGCGCCTCGCCGCCGCTTACGCCCGCGCCGCGCAGATTTGCGATGAGGACGTGGAGAATAACGGCCGGATCGGCGAGCATGGGCTTGGGATCATCCTCGCGCATGCCGAGAAGAAGAAAGGCGAGCGCGTCAATATCCTCACCCATTGCAATGCAGGCTGGCTCGCCTGCGTCGACTGGGGCACGGCGCTCGCCCCGATCTATCGCGCCTATGACGAGGGCATCCCGCTCCATGTGTGGGTGGACGAGACGCGGCCGCGCAATCAGGGCGCATCGCTCACGGCCTTCGAGCTTGGCGCGCATGGCGTGCCGCATACGCTCATCGCCGACAATACAGGCGGCCATCTGATGCAAAAGAAGCTGGTCGATCTCTGCATCGTCGGCACCGACCGCACCACGGCGATCGGCGACGTCGCCAACAAGATCGGCACCTATCTCAAGGCGCTCGCCGCCCGCGACAACGGCGTTCCCTTCCTCGTGGCGTTGCCTTTCTCCACCATCGACTGGAGCCTCGAGGATGGCAGCGCCATCCCCATCGAGGAGCGCGGCAGCGACGAGGTGAAGTTCATGACCGGCAAGCAGAAGGACGGCTCGATCGCCACGGTGCAGATCGCGCCGGACTGGAGCCCTGCCGCCAATTTCGGCTTCGATGTTACGCCGGCGCGCCTCATTACCGGTTTCATCACCGAGCGCGGCGTCACTCCAGCCACCCGCGACGGCCTCGCCACGCTATACCCGGAGCACGCCAAGAAGCGCGCCGCGTGAGATGGACTATCGAGAGCTCCTGACGGTCGCGCTCGACTTCGCCACGGCAATCCTCCTCGGCGCACTCGTCGGTTTCGAGCGCGAGAAGCGCAAGAGCGAGGAGGACGACACCAACCACATCGCAGGCTTGCGCACTTTCATCCTGCTTGCGCTGTTCGGGGCGGCGGCGGGCTTTCTGTCGCGCTCGCTGTCGGCGCCGTGGATTTTCGCGGTTTCCCTGCTGATTGTCGGCACCTTCGTCGTGGCTGGCTACTACGTCACCTCCAGGACGAGTCAGAACGGCAAGGGGCTGACCACCGAATTTGCCGCGGTCATCGTGTTCCTGCTCGGCGCCATGGTCATGGTCGGTTACGAGGCGCTGGCAATCGGGCTCGGCGTCGTCACCGCCGCGGTGCTCGCCTACAAGCAGCCCCTGCATGGCTTCGTTGAAAAGCTCGGCTGGGACGACGTCTATGCCGGCATGAGGCTCCTGATCGCGACCTTCATCGCGTTGCCGCTCCTGCCGAACGAGCCTATCGATCCTTGGGGCGCTCTCAAGCCCTATTCCCTGTGGCTGCTTGTCATCCTGATTTCGAGCCTGTCGCTGGTCGGCTATATCCTGACGCGGATGCTCGGACCGAGCCGCGGCGTGGCGCTGACCGGGTTGGTGGGCGGTCTTGCTTCGTCCACCGCGGTCACTTTGTCCTTTGCCAAGCAGGGCCGCGACAACCCGCAAATGGCCAACGCGCTCGCTTGCGGAATCCTGCTCGCTTGGGCGGTCATGTTCGTGCGCGTTCTGGTCTTGGTGGCGGTGGTCAACCGCGCGCTACTTACGCCGTTGCTCGTTCCGTTCGCGGCGATGGCCGTGGTGGTCGCAGGATTCGCAGCGTGGCTCTATTACAGCGAGGGCCCAGCTCGCGGCGAGACCAAGGGGACCGTCGAGGTCAAGAACCCGTTCAGCCTGACCGCGGCGGCGAAATTCGCGGCGCTCTTTGCCGTGGTCCTGCTTGCGGTCAAGATCGTGCAGGAGACCATGCCACCAAGCGGGCTCTACGCGGTCGCGGCGCTTTCCGGCATGGCCGATGTCGATGCCATCACGCTCTCCATGGCTGAGCTTGCTAAGAGCGGCGAGGCCCAGGTGGCGGTGCTCTCCATCGTAATTGCGGCGCTTTCCAACACTTTGGTGAAATGCGGGATGGTCGTGGTCCTGGCAGGACTCGCACTCGGCAAGCCGATCCTGATTGCCACCGCCGCCACGCTGCTCGCAGGCATCGCAGCGGCATTCCTCGTGTGAGGACCGCGCCTTCTCCAGCCTTAGCTTCGCGCCGCGCTACTACGCTAAAGCCACCGCAGCGGCGACCCCGAGTAGCGCCACCGCGGCCGGAACGAGCCAGAGCGCGTAATCATGCTCGTGCTGCTCCTTCTGGGCGGCTGCCGGATCCCCATTATGCTTCTCGTGCCATCTCGGCCCCGGGCCGCGCATGTAGTGAAGCTCGGGCCTATAGCCGTTTAAGAGTTTCCCCACTCCATAAACTCCCTCAAAACTTCAAATGCCCACCCGCAACCTACGAGCATCCATGAGAAATTGTTGCAAATGGGTTTACGAGCGTGGCGAAAGCTGGGTGATTTTTTGAACGCCCTGCCGCGATGTACGGAAGCTGAGCAATTGCCTCGCCGATTGCCTAGGCGTGGGGCATTTGGCGCTCCCGCCAAGGGCCCAGTAATCTGCCGCAACAGCGTCTTCGCGCGCCCCTAACGGGAGACTTGCGTCTTGCCGCGAGGAGTGGAACAACGCGGCCCATGCAAAGCAAATGGAACGAACTCCGCGCGCGCGACACGATTGAGACCTACGCCGAGAAGGGCGTCTCCGAGGATCTCGCGCTCCGCGTCTACACTACGCGCCTCCTCGGCCGGGACCCGCTGCTCGTGCTGCATGGCGGCGGCAATACCTCGGTCAAGACCCGGGCCAAGGACGATCTCAGCAACGAGCACGAGGTAATCGCGGTTAAGGGCTCAGGCTGGGACATGGCCGATATCGAGCCGCAGGGCCTGCCCGCCGTGAAGCTCGAGCCGCTCCGCAAACTCCGCGCGCGCGATGCGCTCTCCGACGAGGTCATGGTCAATGTGCAGCGCCTCAACCTGCTTGACGCTGGCGCGCCGAACCCCTCGGTCGAGACGCTGCTGCACGCCTTCCTGCCGCATAAATTCATCGACCATACCCATGCCGCCGCAGTGCTGAGTCTCGTCGATCAGCCTGACGGCGAGGCGCTCGCTCGCGAGGTCTATGACGGGCGCATGGGCATCGTGCCCTATATCGCGCCTGGCTTCGGGCTCGCCAAGGCGGCAGCCGAAATCTACGAGCAGAACTCTGGCGTCGAAGGTCTGATCCTGCACAAGCACGGCATCTTCACCTTCGGCGCGACGGCGCGCGAGGCCTATGAGCGCATGATCGAGATGGTGTCGCTCGCCGAGGCGCGGCTGCGCCAGGGGCGGCCGGTGGTGTTCCAGCCGCGTGACCTTGCCGCTGAACTCGCCGAGGTTGCCGAGGTCGCGCCGATCATCAGGGGCGCCGTGGCGCTGCCGGCGGAGAAGCAGGGGGGCGAACCGACGCGCTTCGTCATGACCTTCCGCACCGGACCTGAGATCCTCAGCTATGTGAACGGCACCGAGCTAGCCGATTACAGCCAGCGCGGCGTGGTAACGCCGGACCACATCATCCGCACCAAGAACACGCCGCTGGTGCTCCCGCCGCCGGAGCCGGGCAAGCTCGAGGACTTCGCCCGTCACGTTCAGGATGCGGTTCAGGAATTCAATGATCGTTACGATGCCTATTTCGGCCGCGAGAACGAGCGCGCCGGCAACACCAAGACCAAGCTCGATTCAGGCCCGCGCGTGGTGCTCGTGCCGGGGCTTGGCCTGTTCGGCATCGGCCGCACGCCGAAGGACGCCGACATGGCTGCCGATCTCGCCGAGAACACGGTGCGGGTGGTCACCGACGCCGAAGGCATCGGCCGTTACGAGCCGCTGCCAGAGAGCGACCTCTTCGAACTCGAATATTGGAGCCTTGAGCAGGCCAAGCTGAAGGGCGCGGTGGTCAAGCCGCTGACCGGGCAGGTGGCGCTCATCACCGGCGCTGGCGCCATCGGCACCGCGACCGCGAAAGCGCTCGCCGCGGAAGGCGCCGCCGTCGCTATCCTCGATATCGATGGGGCGCTGGCGGAGAAGGCGGCGAAGCCTATCAAGGGGCTCGGCTTCAAAAGCGACGTAACCAAGCCGGCGGAAGTGCGCGATGCCTTTGCTAAGACGTGCGAGAGCTTCGGCGGCGTGGATATCGTCGTGTCGAATGCCGGCGCTGCCTGGCAGGGCCGCATCGGCGATGTCTCGGACGAGCTGTTGCGCCAGAGTTTCGAGCTCAATTTCTTCGCCCATCAGACCGTGGCGAAGGAGGCGGTGCGCATCATGCTGAAGCAAGGAACCGGCGGCGCGCTTTTGTTCAATCTCTCCAAGCAGGCGGTGAACCCAGGGGCCAATTTCGGACCCTACGGCCTGCCCAAGGCCGCCGCCATGCTGCTCATGCGCCAATATGCACTCGACTATGGCAAGGACGGCATCCGCTCGAACGGCGTCAATGCCGATCGCGTCCGCAGCGGCCTCCTGACCGACGCCATGATCGCCGAGCGGGCGAAGGCGAGGGGTCTGTCCGAGGCCGACTATATGGGCGGCAATCTGTTGGGGCGCGAAGTGCTCGCCGAGGACGTAGCGCAGGCCTTCGTTACGCTCGCCAAGGCGCGCAAGACCACCGGCCATGTCGAGGCGGTCGACGGCGGCAACATCGCCGCGGCGCTGCGCTGAGTTAGCGGCCCCTCTTCTCAATTCTGAAACCCTCGTGGCGGGTGTATTGGTTCAATCGTCGCCAGCGTTTGCGGTCGAGCAGTTGTGCTCGAGCGGTTTCTCCTGGATTATCGTTGTGCGGTGCTGGGGCGCCTCGCCTACATCCACACTCATGGCGATGTCGCTGGACCTGATCGCTTCCTCATTGTCGCAATCGAGAATTTTCCTCAGCTGCATGTTCAATGTCTATTCCTGGATTAGGACTCGAGAATTCTTTGCGAGGCGTCTTCCGGCTTCTATTTCACAAAGCCAGATGAGCCTAGGCAACTCCGGGTCAAGCCCGACAAATAGAATATTTCTCGAAAAGCTCGGGGTTTTCGACTGATGGCTTAGAGGGCCACTATCAGTGCATGATTGAGCTTGGGAATCCGCCCGACCTCCTGAAGGTCGCGGACCTCATGTTGACGACCCTTTACGAGGTCTATGGCGCTCGGTCGGGGATAGCATTGGAGTTGAAAGCGCCGCTGGTCCCTGAGGGTGCGATTGCGATCGCAAGATGTAGTGAAGGTGCCTAGAAACTAATTCGCGAATCTGAAGTGCAGGACGTCGCCGTCCTTGACCACGTAGTCCTTGCCTTCGAGGCGGAGCTTGCCGGCCTCGCGGGCGCCTGCCTCGCCGCCGAGCGCCACATAGTCGTCGTAGGGAATGGTCTCGGCGCGGATGAAGCCCTTCTCGAAATCGGTGTGGATGACGCCGGCGGCCTGCGGCGCGCGCGTGCCTTCGGTCACGGTCCACGCCCGCGCCTCCTTGGGTCCGGCCGTGAAATAGGTGATCAATCCCAAGAGCTTATAGCCCTCGCGGATCAGCCGGTTCAGCCCGGGCTCGGGAAGGCCGAGCTCGGTGAGATAGGCCTTGCGCTCGTCGGGCAACAGTTCGGCTAGCTCGGCCTCAATCTTAGCGGAGATGATGATGCAGCCGGCGCCTTCAGCCTCGGCGCGCTCGGCAACGCGCGCCGAATGGGCGTTGCCGGCCGCGGCCGAGTCCTCATCGACATTGCAGACATAAAGCACGGGTTTGGCGGTAAGAAGGTTGAGCGCCTTGAAGGACGCGCGCTCCTCGTCGGAGACTTGCGCCATGCGCGCAGGCTTGCCTTCGCGCAAGAGGACGAGCGAACGCTCGACGAGCTCGAGCGTCTTCTTCTCTTCCTTGTCCTGGCCGCGCACCCTGCGCTCCAGTGTTGGGATGCGCTTCTCCAGGCTGTCGAGATCGGCAAGCATCAGCTCGGTCTCGATGGTCTCGGCGTCGGCGATCGGATCGACACGCCCCTCGACATGGTTGATGTCGTCATCCTCGAAGCAGCGAAGCACATAGGCGATGGCGTCGACCTCCCGGATCACGGCGAGGAACTGATTGCCGAGACCTTCGCCCTTCGATGCGCCGCGCACGAGGCCGGCAATGTCGACGAAGGTGAGCCGCGTCGGAATGGTCTCCGCCGACTTGGCGATCTTGGCGAGCGTGTCGAGCCGCGTATCGGGCACCGGCACCTCGCCTACTTTCGGCTCGATGGTGCAGAAGGGATAGTTGGCAGTGGCCGCAGCTGCGGTCTCGGTCAGCGCGTTGAACAGGGTGGACTTGCCGACATTGGGCAGTCCGACGATGCCGCATTTGAATCCCATGTCAGGAAACCATCACGATGCGCCGAACCAGCGGCGAAGCTTGCCGAAGGGTCCCTCGGCTGCGGCGGGCATGTCGCTCGCGGCGCCTGGCGCATCCTCGCGTTTGCGGGGTGCGGGCTCCGGCCGCTGATCCGCTGACTCCGCTTCCGTATGCATGGCGTGGGCGACGAAGGACTGAAACTTGTCGTTGGCTCCGTCGGCGAGCTCAGGCGCTGCCTTGGCGATGGCGCCGAGCAGGGGCTCGAGCCATTCGCGGTCGGACTTCACGAAATTCTGCAGCACCCAGTTCTTCACGAGCTCCTTGGAGCCAGGATGCCCGATGCCGATGCGCACGCGCACGTAGTCATTGCCGAGATGCGATGTGACCGATCGCAAGCCGTTATGCCCGGCGCTGCCGCCGCCGGCCTTCACCCGCACCTTGCCAGGTACCAAATCCAGCTCATCATGGAATACCATGATGTCGGCGGGGGCGAGCTTGTAGAAGCGCGCGGCCTCGCCGGCGGCGCGGCCGGACTCGTTCATATAGGTCTGCGGCTTGAACAGCAGCACCTGCTCGCGCCCAAGCTTGCCTTCGGCGGTGAGGGCGGAGAAACGTCTGCGCCAAGCCGAAAAGCCATGCATCGCGGCAATGGCATCGACCGCCATGAACCCCACATTGTGCCGGTTGAAGGCGTATTCAGCGCCCGGATTGCCGAGGCCGACAAAGAGCTTCATCTCTTCATCCCGACAGAAAGAACCGAAGACTGCAAAAAGGAGAAGGAGACTAATCCTTCTTCTTCTTCGTCTCCTTCTCCTTCTCTTTCTCTGAAGCAGCCTCGGCAGGAGCGGCAGCTTCCTCCGCGCCAGGTTCGGCGGCAGCGGCGGCGGCAGCGGCAGGCCCGGCTTCCTCGGCGGCACGGCCGACGATGGTCGCCACGGTGAAGTCGCGCTCAGTCGTGGTCGGCTTGACGCCCTCGGGGAGGGTGATGGCCGAGATATGAACCGAGTCGCCGATCTCGAGGCCGGTCAGGTCGACGTCGAAATGCTCAGGGATTGCATCGGCCGGGCAGCGCACTTGGATCTCGTGGCGCACCACGTTCAAGATGCCGCCGCGCTTGATGCCGGGGGAGGCGGCTTCGTTCAGGAAGCGCACCGGCACTTCGACAGTGACCAGCGAATGCTCGCCGACGCGCATGAAATCGACGTGGATGGGGAAGTCGCGAATGGGATCGAGCTGCACCTGGCGGGGGATCACGCGCGTCTTGGCGCCGTCGAGGTCGAGCATGAAGATCGTGCTCTGGAAGTGACCGGTGTGGAGCTGCTGGTTGATCGCCTTGTAGTCTACGTCGATGGTCAGCGGCGTTGCCTTGTCTCCATACAGGATTCCGGGGACACGCCCCTCGCGGCGCGACGCGCGAGCGCCGCCTTTGCCGGTGCGCGCCCGCGTCCAGGCCTTGAGTTCCAACGCCTCAGCCATGAGATTTCTCCAATAAAAACAATCAAGGGCCTGAGAAGGCCCCAAAGTTGACCAAAAGCCCGCTAGAACGGAGCCGATGCAAGATTAAGGGGGCTTATAAACGGCTCCCGAACTCAAGGCAATCCGCCAATCGGCCCTGCGCCAGCACTTTTGCGGCTCCGGCGTATCCTTAGGTGCGCCAGGGGTGTTCCGGCAGTTCGGTCACGCCCAGCACCTTAACGCCGGCCTCGGCCACCGCGTGGTCGTTCTCGACCGTGCTGCCGCTCACGCCGATGGCGCCGACCAGCACCCCGTCCTCATCGACGATGGGCACACCACCAGGGAAGGTGATCAGCCCCTCGTTGGAATGCTCGATGCCGTAGAGCGGCTTGCCTGGCTGGGACAATTGACCGAGCAGGCCCGTCGCCATGCCGAAGAAGCAGGCCGTCTTCGCTTTCTTGATGGCGATGTCGATGGAGCCGACCCAGGCGTCGTCCATGCGCATGAAGGCCTTGAGATTGGCGCCGGAATCGACCACGGCGATACACATCTGCGTCTTGAGCGCGATGGCCTTCTTGCGCGCGGCATCGATGGCTTTTTCGGCGTGCTCCAAATTGACGTGCATGGTCGCTCCTCGGGTTGGATTTCAGGTGATCGTGCTTTCAGCGTGGCGGTCTCTAAACGCGCGAGGCGCCGAATTGGTGGCAGGGAAGATGCCGTATGGACGCAGGGGGTCAATCCCCAGACAGGCCGTCATATTCGGCGTAGGATGAGTTCACCACCTGATGTTGCAAGTGTTGCACAAGGAGTTCTCCCATGCCTCAGAGTACGTACAAAGTCATCGAGCTGATCGGCACCAGCGAAAAGTCCTGGGAGGAAGCCGCCAAGATCGCGGTGGAGCGCGCCGCCCAGCATTTGCGCGAGCTGCGCGTGGCGGAGGTCGTTGAGCAGGACATCGTCATTACCGACGGCAAGGTCGAGGCCTACCGCACCAAGGTCAAGGTCTCCTTCAAATATGAGGGGCACGACTGAGGGCTAGTAGAACAGGCTCGACACCGACTGCTCTTCCGCGGTGCGGGCAATTGCTTCGCCGAGCAGTCCCGCGATCGGCAGGATGCGGATATTGTGCGCGGCCTTCACCGACTCACTCGGCAGGATCGAGTCGGTGATCACCAGCTCCTTGATGCGCGAGCTCATGATGCGGGCGACAGCGCCGCCGGACAGGACGCCGTGGGTGATGTAGCCCGACACTTGCGTCGCGCCGTGATCGAGCAACGCCTCGGCGGCATTCACCAGCGTGCCGCCGGAATCGACAATGTCGTCGACGAGGAGGCAGGTACGCCCGCTAACGTTGCCGATGACGTTCATCACCTCGGAGTCGCCGGGGCGCTCACGGCGCTTGTCGACAATGGCGAGCGGAGCGTCGATGCGCTTGGCGAGCCCGCGAGCGCGCACCACGCCGCCAACGTCAGGCGACACCACGATGAGATTGTTGGCGTCGAAGTTCTGCTTCATGTCCTGCACCATCACCGGCGCAGCGAACAGATTGTCGGTGGGGATGTCGAAGAAGCCTTGTATCTGCCCGGCATGCAGGTCGAGGGTGAGCACGCGGTCGGCGCCGGCGCGGTCGATCATGTTGGCGACGAGCTTGGCCGAGATCGGCGTGCGCGGTCCTGGCTTCCGGTCCTGGCGGGCATAGCCAAAATAGGGGACGACAGCGGTGATGCGCCGCGCAGAGGCGCGCTTCAGCGCGTCGATCAGGATCAACAGCTCCATCAAATGGTCGTTGGCGGGCGCCGAGGTCGATTGAAGCACGAAAACGTCCTCGCCACGGACGTTCTCCTGCACTTCGACGAAGATCTCCATGTCCGCGAAGCGGCGGACGATGCATTTGGCCAGCGGTATCTTTAGATAGGCCGCAATCGCCTCGGCGAGCGGACGGTTGCTGTTGCCTGCAACCAGTTTCATCGAACGCCGCTCCTTAGGCACCAGAGCCTTGCATCAGCCGGCTCTAACCGCGAGCCAGCGGGCTCGCGCATTTAGCAAGGCTAAAGGCCCGATGTAAACTCACGGCGGCAAGTGGCCTGTAGTTAAGTGTTCTTGGGGAGGAGCTTGACGATGCCGTCGGCGGCGGCACCGGCCGCGGCGTCGGCGATGGCCCCCCAGGGGCCGTTCAGCGAGCCTTTGGGGATGGTGTTCTGCTGGGACACGGTGCCGACCTTCTTGCCACTTGGGTCGATCACCTGCCAGTCGATGCGGATGCTCTGCTTGCCCCCGGAAGCGTCCTTCAGGCTGACGATACCTTTGACCGTGTAGGTATTCTCCGACTGGATGCTGGTAAGCTTAACCCCCTTGGCATAGAGCCGCTTCTTGATGGCGGCGGTCAGCGACTTCATGCCGTCGCCGGGCGCTCCTAAGACTGGCGAAACCATCGCCGTCACTGGCCCCTTGGCCACGCGGGGGGCAGGGGCGGTGGCGGTTGTGGTGGACGGCTTGGCACCGGCGCTTGGGGCTGTCCCAGGGGAGGGTGGCGGGTCGGAAGCGACCGGTGGCGGTGCGGCGCTGCCACCCGACAAGGTCGCGGCAATCTGCGGGGCGATCTTGGCGGCAAGGCTGCGGATCGCTGCGCTATCGACGCCGCTCCAGGGATCGGCTCCCGAGCGGCCTGGGACGAGCTGCTCGCCCTGAACCCGGCCGACGCGCCCCCCGCTAGAGTTGTTGATGTCCAGAATATAGGAGACTTTGGCCCCCTTCCGTTCGCTCGTGGCGACGAGAAAGCCCTTCAACGTGTAGGAGGAGCCGGTGCCGTTCGGCGTTATGGTCAGCTTGTTGTCCTTGCCAGCGGCAACGAGTGCCTGAGCCAGCTCTTGCGAGACATTGGCTGGCGCGCCGACGATCGGGGCGAGGTCCAGGCTTTTGGAGCGGCCGAACAGCCTGCTGGTGGCGTCGCTGAAAATGCCGGCATTGGCCGTGTCTGCCAGGGCACCTGCGAACAGACCGATGACAACCGCAACGGTCAACGCCGCGGTTGCGGCACGCCAGAGCCGGCGGCGCACGCATGTAGGAGTCGCGCCCAACAAATACTCCCTCTGTTGGCCGCGAAGCCCCCTTCGCGACTGCGGTCTATTACCCGCGGCGGGGCTTCCAAACCTCGGCCAAACAATAGATTACCAGCCCGGCTGGCGTCCAGCTTAAGGATGGGTGAGCGCTTTCCCGCCCCGACTAAGGTGAATGAGGATCAGGTGAGCACGATGGCGGAAATTTGACGCCCGTAGTCTTCCTCGCCGCGGTGCTGCGACCGGCGATAGCTGAACAGGCGGGTTTCGTCGCAATAAGTGCAGAGTCCAAGGTCTGAGACGGTGCCGACGCCAGCGCGCGAAAGGCGCTCCGCCACATAGCCGGCAAGGTCGAAATGGGGCTCGCCCGAGCTGTCGTCTGTCACAAAGAAGGCTTCGCTTCCGGGCTCCTCGGCGAGAAATCGTTCCCTATAGTCGGCGCCAACCTCATAGGCCCGCTGCGAGATCGACGGGCCGATGACCGCGACCGTGCGCTCGCGCTTGGCGCCGAGCTCTTCCATGGTCGCGACAGTCGCCTCGACAATGCCGGAAAGGGCGCCGCGCCAGCCTGTATGAGCTGCGGCGATGACGCGGGCGGCGGGATCGCAAAACAGCACCGGCGCGCAATCGGCGGTGAGCGCGCCAATGGCAAGACCGGGGGTGCGCGTGGCGAGAGCATCAGCCTCCGCGGCTGTACCATCCCAAGGCTTGTCGACGATCACCGCCGTGGCGCTGTGAATTTGGTAGAGGGTGAGCAACCGTTCGGTTGCGACGCCCAGGTTCTCGGCAACCAGGGCCCGGTTCTGCCGCACGGCCTCAGCGTCGTCGCGAGAACCGAGACCGCAATTAAGCGAGCCGTAGATGCCCTTGGAAACGCCTCCCCGGCGGGTGAAGAATCCGTGTCGAATGCCGTCACAGCTCTCAAGGGTCGAGGCGCAAAACATGGCCCTGTCGGGTGTCACCATGGCCGGTCGGTTCAAGATAGGGCGAAATGCTGACGACCGAAAGGTGGCGGCGGGGCAAGACCAGCGCTCGTAAGCGCGAGCGCCTTGAACAACAGACCCATCTGCCTCGGATCGACGAGCCGCGCGGCCCCTGAGGCGATGGCTTTGGCTTGCGAGGGTGTGGCGCGCTGAAGCAGACGCTCGCGGCGCACCGCCAGGCCGAGCTTGAGCAGGAACTCTCCTTGGGGCATCGGTCCAAAGGTCATCAGCCCAGCAGCGCCCGCCTCGCGCTTGAGATCGGCGAAATCAACATGGGCGGAGAGATCGGCCGCGTCTGGATTGGCAAGAACATTGGCGAAGCGATGTCCGCGCACGGCTTGCAGCGTGTCGCCGAAGCCGGACTCCGCGTGACCGTAGTCGACGATGAGGGCAACGACTGGAGCGAGCGCAGCACGGCGGCCTAGCTCGTGCATGAGCGCCTGCCCGGCCGGTCTTGTTTCCAGGATGGCATTGTCCGGTGCTGTTTGGGGAAGATCCCGATCCTCCTCCTCGGCTTCACCATCAATGAAGGTGAAGCCGCCTTCGCCGTCGCTCGCGATCAACCGTTCGCGCCAGGCCTCGCCGCGGCGGATGAACTGCCGGATGGGAAGCGCATCGACGAACTCGTTGGCGATGACGACCAGCGGGCCTTCCGGCACCGCGTTGAGCGCCGCATACCAGCGAAGCGGTACGCCTGCATCCTTGAGGGTCTTGCGCTGCGCCTCGACCATGACGGGGCTCGTCTCCACCAGCGCCACGGAGACGCTGTCGAGAAATTTCGAAACGCCGCGCCACGCGCGGGAAGCGTCGGCCATCAGAGTGCCACGCCCGGGTCCAAGCTCGGCGACGGTCACCGGGGACGGCTCGCCCATGGACTGCCAGACCGCGACCGCCCAGAGGCCGACAAGCTCGCCGAAGATCTGGCTGATCTCTGGCGACGTGATGAAGTCGCCCTTGCCGCCGATCGGCTGGCGGGAGGCATAGACACCAGCAGCTTCATCGGAGATGCAAGCCTGCATGAATTCTGCAACCGTCAGAGGCCCGTCCCTGGCGATGCGCGCATGCAGCCGCGCCGCGAGTGACGCGTCAGGCACAGGCTCGCGGGCAAGCGCACTCATTGCGCTGCGATGGCCGGCTTTGCTTGCGCGCGGCGGACCAACCAGAGGCCAAGCAGGATCATGGGAATAGAATAGACGATGCCCGGTGTAAGCACACCGATGTCGAGCGGATGGCCGAGATGCGGCTCGCGGAAGAATTCGACGAAGCTGCGGAACAGCCCATAGAAGATGAGGAACAACCCAAAGATCGTACCGGGGCGGGTGAGCGCCTTGTAGCGATAGGTGGCGATGGCAAGGATCGTGAACAAAAGGACGCCCTCGAGCGCCGCCTCATAGACTTGGCTCGGATGGCGCGGGGCATCTCCGGCGCCGGGAAACACCATGGCCCAGGGCACATCGCTCACGCGTCCAACCACTTCGGAGTTGATGAAGTTGGCGATGCGGCCGAAGAACAGCCCGAAGGGGGTGGACGCCGAAGCGATGTCGCCAAGCGACAGCGAATTGATCTTCTTGGCGCGAGCGAAAAGATAGACGGCGATGACGACGCCGAGCAGTCCACCATGGAAGGACATGCCGCCATTCCACACCGCGGGGATCTCAAGAGGGTTCGCCCAGAAATAGCTTGGCTCGTAGAAGAGAACGAAGCCAATCCTGCCGCCAACCACAATGCCAAGCGTGATCCAGAGCAGAAAATCGTCGGCCTGGCTGATGGTCATAGGCGGCTTGCCGTTCCACAAATCTGGCCGCGACAGGAGATAGCGCCCATAGAGCCAGCCGAGCAGAATGCCGGACATATAGGCGAGCCCGTACCAGCGGACGGCGAGCGGTCCGATCTCGAACGCGATAGGATCGATGATGGGGTAGGGAATGACAAAGAGCGGCATGGAACCCCGAGATGCGGCGGACGGGCCTGGACCCTTCACCGCCAGACTTTGCCTGTCAAGGCGACGTGGTGCGCAGGTGCGCCCGAAGCTTGATCGGAGCGCCACGCCACCCCATAGTTCAGCGGCTTAAGTCAATTCGAAGGTACTTTCATGACGCAGACAACCGGCCGGTTTTTCGACGAGCTCGGCAAGCTCATCACCGACGCCGCTGGCGCCGCGCAGGGCGTGCGCAAGGAGGTCGAAAGCGTCGTGCGTGCCCAGGCCGAAAACATCCTGCGCGAGCTCGATATCGTTCAGCGCGAGGAGTTCGAAGCGGTGAAGGCGATGGCGCAGAAGGCGCGAGAGGAGAACGAGCAGCTCAAGCAGCGTGTGGCTCTGCTCGAAGAGGTACTTGAGGAGCTGGAAGCCGAGATCGAAGAGCCGCCGACGCCGCATCCGATCCGCAGGCGGAAGGTGAAACGAAGCTATTGACTGGCGTGCAGGAGTCGCCTTCGTGCGCGGGGAGCGAATCGGACTCCGCAAGCGCTAGTCGGCAAGGCGTCATCCACAACTATCTTTGGAACGTCCACAGCAATTTGAGTCGCCGAACTCCTGGCCCCGTTGGTGGATGGACTCGCTCCGATATATAACTGATTCACAATCTGATTCGCGGCGGCGTGACGCGTGCGCGGGAACTCTGGAGAGGCCACAGAGACACGCATGGCAACGACACAAGCTAACTACGACCAATTCACTAACCCGGTGGACATGGTGGAGCATATTGCTACCATCCACGACTGGGCGTTCGAGCGAAGCGCTCCCGACGAGCTGACGCTCTCGGTCTCGGGCTCCTGGTGCGACTATCATATCTCGCTCACCTGGCGCGACGATCTCGAGGCGTTGCATCTCGCTTGCGCCTTCGACTGCAAGGTGACCAAGCCCAGGCTGAACGAGATCTATCGGCTGATCGCGCTGATCAACGAGCAGCTCTGGCTCGGGCATTTCGATCTGTGGAAGGAGGACGGCATGCTGCTCTACCGCCATGGGTTGCTGCTGGCCGGCGCGCGGACCCATGTCGGCCAGTGCGAGGCGCTGCTGCGAGGCGCGCTCGAATCCTGCGAGCGCTATTATCAATCCTTCCAATTCGTGCTGTGGGCCGGCAAATCATGTGAGGATGCGCTCGCGGCCACGATGCTCGAGACGCACGGACAAGCGTGAGCCTTCACCTCGGCGGTCCGCTCCTTCTCGTCGGAGCGGGAAGGATGGGCGGCGCCCTTCTCGCCGGATGGCTGCGTGAGGGGCTCGACCCAGCTTCCGTCCATGTCCAGGATCCGACACCGGCGCCAGAAGCGGCAGCGCTGATGGCAAGCCACGGCATCCGCGTGCGCCATCACGCGAAGTTGCCAACAGCGCCAGCGGTGATCGTGCTCGCGGTGAAGCCGCAGATCATCGACGACGTGCTGCCGATACTCGCCTCGGCGATCGGGCCGTCGACGGTGCTGCTGTCGATCGCCGCGGGACGCACGCTTGCCAATCTCGCATCGCATCTGCCGCCGGGTATGGCCATCGTGCGGGCGATGCCGAACACGCCTGCTGCGATCGGGCAGGGGATGACGGTCGCTTGCGCGAGCGCCGAGGTGACGCGCGACCAGGCGCTCCGCTGCAACATGCTGCTCGAAGCGGTAGGCGATGTGATCTGGATGGACGATGAGAGTCTGATCGATGCGGTCACCGCTGTGTCTGGTAGCGGCCCGGCTTACGTCTTCCTGCTAGCCGAATGTCTCGCCGAGGCAGGCGTCGAAGCTGGGCTCGACCCTGAGCTTGCCGCGCGGCTGGCGCGCGCGACTGTGTCAGGTGCAGGCGAGCTGTTGCGCCGCTCGGACCTTTCCGCGGCCGAGCTCAGGCAGAACGTCACTTCGCCTAAGGGCACGACAGCCGCTGCGCTCGAAGTGCTGATGGGCAAGGATGGCTTTGCCGATCTCCTGAAGCGCGCCGTGGCGGCAGCCGCCAAGCGTTCCCATGAACTGTCGTCGTAAGCAGAAACCAGAACCTGAGATCAGAAGCGGGAAATCGCTTCCGGAGGCCGGAACCTTCGTTCCGTTTCCGGTTTCTTGCGTCTGGTTCGATCACAGATCCCTATGTTTCATGGTGAAGGAGACCCGCCATGTTCGAGGAGTTCAGTAAACGCAACAAAGCCGTACGGGCCGCGCTGGAGCTTGCCGCTGAGGGCGGCTGGAGCGCCGTGACGTTTGCCGCCATTTCCGACCGCACTGGTCTCAGCCTCGCCGATCTTCGCCGCGACTTCACCTGCAAGACGGACCTGCTCAGGGCGTTTCAAAGCGAGGTCGATGCGGAGGTCCTCGCCAAGGCGAAACCAGCAGGCGCTTCCGAGCAGGGCCCGCGCGACCGTGTGTTCGACATGATCATGACGCGCTTCGAGGTGATGGCGCCGTACAAGCCGGCGCTCCGCCGCATCTCAAACGATCTCTGCTGCCATCCGGCGGAAGCCGCGCAGATCTTCCCTTCGTCTCTTGCCTCGCAATATTGGATGCTTGCCGGCGCCGGCGCCAAGCTCGACGGTCCTGGTGTTGGCCTGCGCGTCGCGGGTCTCGCGTCGATCTACGCCAAAGTGTTTCGCGTCTGGCTCGACGATAGCTCGCCGGGACTAGACCGCACCATGGCGGCGCTCGACCGTAGGCTCAAGGCCGGCGAAGAGTGGCTGTCACGCGTCGAGTCGACATGCGAAAGCTTCTGCCGCTTCGCCTGTGGGTTCATGCCGCGCGGATGGAAGCGGCGCGACGCCGGCGTCAAAGCCGCCGAGCGCGCGGCCGGTGCTGCATCGGCGAACCCGGCTGGCGCTTGAGGGCCTACTCGGGGAGCGGATCGTCGTCGTTGGGGCCTGAGAGATCCTCAGGTCCTTCGCCGGGGAGCTCAGCGTCGATCGCGTCCGGCGAGACCGGGGTGTCCGGATCGTCGGGAGCAGCCAACACCTGGCCTTCAACCTCGACAGGCGGCGGATTCAGGTTGCGCTGCCGCCCGATGACCACGCCGCCGCGCCCGATATCCATCTCGATGGCGGAGCCCGGAGCCTCTTCCTGCTGAATTTCATCCTCTAGGGTCTGCTGGGCCAAGCCGTCGCCCGTCATAGAACCCGCGACGAGCACCGCCAATCCGACTGTCTTGATATGCATGCACGTCCTCCCATTTGCCGGCGGGCCGAAACGCGCGCGGACTTTGATTGCGGCTCGCCACCGCTAGTTGGTTTCAGGTTCCAGCTGCTCTTCGCCCTCGACCGAATAGGGGGCCTCTGTGGGTACGTCTGTCGTCCCGGTCTGCTCCGTCGTGCCGGTGCCGCCATCGCCATCGGAGTCGAGTCCGCTGGTGATGGGACTGGTCACAAGGCCGGGCATGACGAGGGTCGGCGCTTCGCCGCCTCCTGCTCCGTCACTGTAGTCCGACGATTGTGCGAAGGCAGTGCCTGCGATGCTGCAAGCGATCAGCGCCAGGGCCGCGATGAACGATTTCGGCACATCCCTCCTCCCCAATGACTCGCAATAACTTACACGGGCAGGGCTCAAACTGGAACCTTCAGAACAGCCCTTAGTCCGCCTAGCCTCAAGTCGCTCAAAGCGATGTCTCCGCCATGAATGCGGGCGATGTCGCGGGCAATCGCCAAGCCAAGGCCGGTCGACTTCGCGTCCTGATTGCGGGCGTCGTCGAGCCGGTAGAAGGGCCGGAACACCTGATCGCGCTCATTCTCCGGGATGCCTGGTCCGTCGTCCTCGACCTCGACCACGAGCGAGCCGTCCTCCCGTCCGGCGCTGACCGCCACGTGGTCGGCGAAGCGTACCGCGTTGCTGACGAGATTGGCGACGGCGCGCTTGAAGGCATGACGCCTGAGCGGCACCACCAGAGGCGCGTTGCCGACATCGATGCGGATGTCGGACTTGCCATGGGCCTGGTTGCGCACCTCGGTGAGGATCTCGCTGATGTCGGTGCGCACGATCTCCTCGCCCGAGGCCCCCTTCGCGAAGGCGACGTAATCTTCGAGCATGGCCTGCATCTCGTCGACGTCGGCGCGCATGGCGTCGAGTTCCGGCAATTCCTCGAACATCGCAAGCTGAAGCTTGAAGCGGGTGAGCACGGTGCGGAGATCGTGGCTCACCCCGGCGAGCATGGTGGTGCGCTGCTCGACATGGCGCTCGATGCGGTCACGCATCTCGATGAAGGCCTGCGCCGCCTGACGCACTTCACGTGCGCCACGCGGGCGGAAATCGGGAGGCGTTGGCCTGCCTTTGCCTAGACTATCGGCAGCTTCAGCCAGGCGCAGGATTGGCTTGATCTGGTTGCGCAGGAATAGGATGGCGACGGTGAGCAGCACGAGCGAGGTGCCAAGCATCCACAACAGGAAGATCTGCGAATTGGAGGCATAGGTCTGGCTGCGTCGCGCCAGGACATGCATCACGGCGTCGTCGAGCTTGATGCGAATGTCGACGAGGTTTGAGGTGCCGACGGTGTCGATCCAGAATGGCTTACCGATCTGCCGCGTGATCTCGTCGGACAGCGTGCGGTCGAGCAGATCGAAGAAGGGCCGCGACCGTGTCTGCGGCAGCTCGTCGTTGGGCACGATCTTGACCCTGAGCCCAAGGTCGTCATTGGCGAGCTTGATCAGCGTCTGGGAGTTCTTGTCCTGGGGATAGGATTTGTAGATGTCGATGAGCATGGCGATGTTCTGCACCGTGCCGGTGGAGAGGCGCCGCGTCACCGTTTCCCAATGGCGCTCCAGAAACACGAAGGTGATGACCGACTGGAGCAGCACCATCGGCGCGATGATGATGATGAGCGCCCTGGCGTAGAGTCCCTTCGGCATCCATTCGCGCACCCAGGTGGCGAAACGCCCATAGAGAGCGACGGCGCTTACTGGCAGAGCTTTGAAGTCTGGGAGTGCGACGCTCATTCGGGATACAGAATGTAGCCTTTGCCACGCACGGTCTGGAGGTAAACCGGGTTGGCGGGATCCTTCTCGATCTTGCGCCTCAACCGGTTGATTTGCACGTCGATGGCGCGCTCGCCGCCATTCTCCCCGTCCTTGGCGAGCTCGTGGCGGGACACCGGCATGCCGGGCCGCTGAGCAAAGTAGCGCAACAACTCCCTCTCGCGCTCGGTGAGCCGGATTGTCTCGTTGCCGCATTTGAGTTCGCCGCGGCCGATATGGAACACGAAACTGCCCATGCGCACCTCGCCGGTCGCTGGCGCAGCGCCGCCGCGGCGGAGCACGTTGCTCACACGCAAGAGAAGTTCGCGCGGCTCGAAGGGCTTGGTCAGATAGTCGTCGACGCCGGTCTCCAGACCTTCGATGCGCTGCTCGGGTTCGGCGCGCGCAGTCAGCATCAGGATCGGCACTTGCAACTCGCGCCTGAGCGAACGCGCGAAGTCGAGGCCCAATTCATGCGGCATCATCACGTCGAGGATGAGCAGGTCGAAGGAGAGGCTGCGCATGGTCGCGCGCGCCGAGGCTGCGTCGATGGCTGTGGTCACGCGGAAGCCGTGCTCCTGGAGATAGCGGGCGAGCAGGTCGCGGATACGGCTGTCGTCGTCGATGACGAGGATGTGGGGGCAGTTGTTGTCCGGTGCTCGGCTGCGATGCAGTTTGATCGTTGCCGTCATCGTCATGACACCTCCGCTTTCCCGTCATCTTCGACGGGAGCAGGCGATGAGGACATGATGGAGGAGACTTTGGGCCGTTCTTCGGCATTGATCATGGCTTGCAGGAAGCGACGCAGGACTACGTCGGCGTCGGTGCCGGCGGCCTTCAAGGCCTCGGCGAGGCGAACGAGCTGCGGCGCGGCGAGCCGCTTGGTCAACGCGCGGCCTGACGCCGTCGGGTAGAGCAGGCGCTCGCGCCGGTCGACGCTTCCAGCCCGCTGCACGATATAGCCGTTGTCGATGAGCTGCTTCAGCACGCGGCCGAGACTCTGCTTGGTGATCTTCAGCACGTCGAGCAGGTCGGCGACCCGCAAGCCGGAATGACGGGTAACGAAGTGTAGCACGCGATGATGCGCCCGGCCGAAGCCGAAATCTTGCAGGATGGCGTCTGGGTCGCGGGTGAAGTCGCGATAGGCGAAGAACAGCAATTCGGCGTAGGCCAGGAGCTCGGCATCGGAACATCGCGCGGCCTTCGCCGGCGCGGCCGTACCGGCTCGGCGTTTCGCCTCCAAAGGCTCCGTCAGCGGGTCATTTATGTCAGTCATGTTGACTTAATTTTTGGCCTGCGTTAGAGCTTCATTTATGTCAGTCATGTTGACTTAATTCCGACATTGATACTCTGCGCAGCCCGCTTGCGCAATTCTTGTGCAGGTCTTCTCAGGGGCATAATAAGGCCCTCGATCCGGGCCGGGCTCAAGCGGAAGGCCCTTGGTCTAGGAGGGGAGTTTGCAAATGGTAGCGGCTTCTCAGCCTTACGATCAGCGAGACGGCTACATCTGGATGAACGGCGAGCTCATCTCGTGGCGTGACGCGCGGGTGCATCTTCTCACCCATGCGCTGCATTATGGCAGCGCCGTGTTCGAGGGCGAGCGCGTCTATGACGGCGAGATCTTCAAGCTCACCGAGCACAGCCAGCGCCTGCACGAAGTCGGCCAAAGGCCTCGACTTCGTCATCCCGTATTCTGTCGCCGAGATCGACCACGCCTGCCGCGATGTGGTGCGGGCGAACAAGTTGGTGGATGGCTATGTGCGCCCGCTTGCTTGGCGCGGCAGCGAGCAGATGGGCGTCGCGGCGCAGGCGACTAAGATCAACCTCGCCATCGCCGCCTGGGATTGGGGCTCCTATTTCGATCCGGCGGCGCGCACCAAGGGCTTGCGCCTCACCATCGGCAATTATCGTAGACCTGACCCGAGCACGGCCCCTGCCAAGAGCAAGGCGGCGGGCCTCTATATGATCTGCACCATCGAGAAGCATCGCGCAGAACGTGAGGGGTATGCGGATGCGCTGATGCTCGACTGGCGTGGGCAGATCGCCGAGGCCACGGGCGCGAATATCTTCTTCTTCAAGGACGGCGTGCTGCATACGCCGCTTCCAGATTGCTTCCTCGACGGCATTACCCGGCGCACCGTCATCGGGCTCGCCAAGCAGCGGGGCTTGAAGGTGGTCGAGCGCGCGATCATGCCGGAGGAGATGGCGGATTTCTCCGAGTGCTTCATCACCGGCACGGCCGCCGAGGTCACGCCCGTCTCGGAGATCGGTCCCTACCGCTTCACCATCGGCGACATCACGCGCACCCTGATGGACGATTATTCCACGCTGGTGCGTCACGCCAAGGCAGCGCCCGCCAAGGTCGCTGCGGTAGGCTAGCGCAAGCGAGCGGGCGATCCGTGCTAGGATCGCCCCATGGAAGCGAAGCTCGAGACTCTCGCCAAACATCCCGAATTCGATGCCGATTTCCGGCAGCGCCTGCAGGCGCTGCTCGCCTGGCGGCGCGATGTCAGGCGCTTCAGGCGCGATCCGCTGCCGCCGGGAACGATCGAGCGGCTGATCGGCGTCGCCTGTCTCTCACCGTCCGTCGGCTTGAGCGAGCCGTGGCGTTTCGTCATCGTCGACGATCAGTGCCGCAGGGCGGCGATCCGTGCCTGCTTGGAGTCCTGCAATCAGGATGCGCTCAAGCGACAGGAGCCAGATCGCGCCTCACTCTATGCGCGGCTGAAGCTTTCCGGTCTCGACGATGCGCCGTGTCAGATCGGCGTGTTTGCCGACCGCATGACAGCGCAGGGTCATGGGCTCGGGCGCCTCACCATGCCCGAAACGCTCTATTACTCCGTGGCGATCGCCATCCACACGCTGTGGCTCGTGGCACGAGCTGAAGGCATCGGCGTCGGCTGGGTGTCGATCCTCGATCCGATGAGGATCGCCGAGATTCTGGAGGTGCCCAAGGACTGGACCTTCATTGGGCATCTTTGCATCGGCTATCCGGAGGAGGAGCACGATACTCCAGCCCTCCAGCGCGCCGACTGGGAACGCAGGCACCCCGCGGCGGGCACGATCCTTTATCGCTAGGGGCCGAAGCGAGGCTTAAATCCCCGCTGATCAAGTTGCACTCTCTACTTTGATGCACCGTCTGGGGGAGGGGCGCATGCGCAAATCTTCAGTTTGGCTCGTCCTGGCCTTGTTGCTGGGGGCCCTGCTCGACCCTGGCGCGGTGAGCGACGCCAAAGCGGGCCCCGCAATGGCAGGCAGCGTGGCTGGCGCTCTTCAGCATCAGACGCTGGTGCAGCCGGTCCGCGTCTGGCGCGATTGCCAGAGGATCTCCCGCTGCTATGGCTGCCAGCCGGTGTACCGCTGCAGGTCATGCACCTATCAGCGGCAATGCCCGCGGCGCGGACCTTGCCAATGGGCTGACGTGTGCGTCTGGGGACCGTATCTCCCGCTCGCACCGCGCGGTGTGCCGGTTTACTGACGAGGCGCTACCCTGCGGCGTGCTTCTTCCAGCGGGCGGTGGCGGCGGTGTCCGTCGCGTTGACCTCGACCCAGCGGGCGCCTTGCGGCCCGCTTTCGCGCTTCCAGAACGGCGCGCTGGTCTTGAGATAATCCATGAGGAACTCGGCGGCGCGGAACGCGGCTTCCCTGTGCTCCGATGCGGTCGCCACCAGCACGATGTTATCGCTTGGGCGAAGCGTCCCGGTGCGATGCACGATGAGCGAGGCTTGCAGCGGCCAGCGTGAGCAGGCCTCGGCCTCGATGCGCCGTAACTCAGCTTCTGTCATGCCGGGATAATGCTCGAGCGTCATCTCATCGACGGCGCCGGCTTGATCGCGAACGGTGCCGACGAACGCGACGATAGCGCCGATGTCGCTGCGCCCAGCCTTCAGCCGCCCGATCTCGGCGCCGATGTCGAAGTCCTCTGCCTGGACGCGGATCACGCTAGCCCCCCGTGACCGGCGGGAAGAAGGCGATCTCGCGCGCGGCTCCGATGGCTGCGTCGTGTCGCACGTGAGTCCGGTCAATCGCGGCCCTAATCACCTCAGAGCGGTCGAAGGCGTGATCGAACTCCGGGCCCCGGGTCTTGAGCCAGGCGATGAGCTCGGCGACGGTGGTGACCTCGCGGGGCAGTTCCACCTCCTCGGCGGCGATACCGGTCTTCTCCTTGACCCAGGCGAAATAGAGGAGTCGCGTGCTCATTGCCCCTCCTCGGTGGTGACGTGGCGCACGGCGGCACGGAGATAGTCGTAGCCGGTGTAGAGCGTGAGCAAAGCCGCGATCCACAGCAGCGTCAGGCCGAACAGCGTGGTGTAGGGCCAGATCTTGTCGCCGGCGCTGCCTGCCAGCAAAAAGCCGATGGCCACCATCTGCACCACGGTCTTCCACTTGGCGAGGCGCGTCACCGGAACGCCGACGGCGAGCGAGCCAAGGAACTCGCGCAAGCCCGAGACCAGGATCTCGCGGCAGAGGATGATGACGCCGGCCCACAACGACCAGCCGGCGATGGTCTGGTCGGCGGCGAGCATCAACAGCGCGGCCGATACGATCAGCTTGTCAGCGATGGGATCGAGCATGCGGCCGACGGCGCTTTGCTGCTGCCAGGCGCGGGCGAGATAGCCATCGAGGAAATCGCTGACACCTGCGGCGATGAAGATCCACATCGCGGCCCAGCGTCCCCAATCGCCCTTGACGAAGAAGCAAGCGACGAGCGCCGGAATGGCGATGATGCGGCCATAGGTGAGGAGATTGGGCAGGCTCCAGAAAGGGCTCGCCACGCTCTGCGGCGCCGCTGGTGATACGCCCCGCTGAACCATGTCGGACTCCATGGTCAGCGTCCCCCCTCGTGAAAGTGGTCGTAGATCATCTTCGCTATCTGCGCGCTGATGCCGCCAACCGAGGCGAGATCGGCGACACCTGCGCGGCTCACCGCCTTGGCCGAGCCGAAATGCTGGAGCAGCGCACGCTTACGCGTTGGCCCAATGCCCTGAATCTCGTCGAGCGGCGAGGTCTGCATCTGCTTCTTGCGCCGGGCGCGATGGGCGCCGATGGCGAAGCGATGGGCCTCGTCGCGGAACTTCTGGATGCAATAAAGCACGGGGTCGCGCGGCTCGAGCAGCAACGGCTCGCGGCCCTTCATGTAGATGCGCTCGCGCCCGGCATTGCGATCAGGTCCCTTGGCAACAGCGGCGATCTTGATCTCGCCAAGCCCAAGCTCGGCGAGCACGGCAACAGCCGCAGACAATTGCCCAGGACCGCCATCGATCAGCACGAGATCGGGCGCGGCCCAGCCTTCGGCGAGATCCTTGTCCCGCGCAAGCTTGCTGAAACGCCGTGTCAGCATTTCCCGCATCATGGCGTAGTCGTCCCCGGGGGCAAGGTCCTCCGAGCGCATATTGAACTTCCGATATTGATTGCGGATGAACCCTTCCGGCCCTGCCACGATCATGGCGCCGACCGGATTGGTGCCGGAAATGTGGCTGTTGTCGAAGACCTCGACGCGCTCAGGGCTTTCCTCCAGATCGAACAGCTCTGCAAGCCTGGCGAAGATCGCAGCTTGCGAGGAGGACTCGGCGAGGCGCCGCGCCAAGGCTTCGCGTGCGTTGACGAGGGCATGAGACACAAGCTCGCGCTTCTCGCCGCGCTGCGGGGTCTCGACCCTGATCTTGTGGCCGGCGCGCAGCGACAGCGCTTCGGCGAGCAGCCGCCGTCCGGCAATCTCGTGGGACAGTAGCACGAGCTTCGGCGGCGGCTTGTCGTCGTAGAACTGGGCAACGAAGGATTCGAGCACCTCTTCCACCGGGAGACTCTTATCGGCACGAGGAAAATACGCGCGGTTGCCCCAATTGTTGCCGGTGCGGAAGAAGAACACCTGGATTGCGGTCTGTCCCGCCTCCTGATGGGCGGCGAACACGTCAGCATCCTTCACGTTCTCAGGGTTGATGCCCTGATGCGACTGCACGTTGCTGAGCGCGGTCAGCCGGTCGCGGAAACTTGCCGCGCGCTCATAGTCCTGCTTGAGGCTCGCATCGTCCATCAGTCTGTGCATACGCCGCTTCACCTCGTCGCTCTCGCCGGTGAGGAAGCGGAGCGCCTCATCAACAAGGATCCCATAGTCGGCTTCAGAAATCTCGCCGGTGCAGGGCGCGCTACAGCGCTTGATCTGAAAGAGCAGGCAAGGCCGCACGCGCGTCTCGAAATAGGCGTCGGAGCACGATCTGAGCAGGAAGGCGCGTTGCAGTGTGTTGATGGTGCGCCCCACAGCTCCAGCCGAAGCGAACGGTCCGAAATAATCGCCCTTCCGGCTCCGCGCGCCGCGATGCTTGAGGATCTGCGGGAAGGCATGGTCGCGCGAGATGAGGATGAAGGGAAAGGACTTGTCGTCCCTGAGCACCACGTTGTAGCGGGGCTTGAGTCGCTTGATGAGATTGGCCTCGAGCAGCAGCGCCTCGGTCTCGCTCGGCGTGGTGACGAATTCCATATCCGCAGTGTTGGCGATCATGGCGGCGATGCGGTTGTTATGGCTTCCCGCCCGCGCATAGCTCTGCACGCGCTTCTTCAGCCCGCGCGCCTTGCCGACATAAAGCACCTCTCCGGCGGCATCGATCATGCGATAGACGCCTGGGCCGCCAGGCGCGGTCTTGGCATGACGGGTGATCACGGACGGCCCCGTCTCAACGCCGCTTAGCGCCTTGCGGGCGCGGGCGATGAGCGAAATGCTGTCGGTTTCGGGCTTCTCTAGGGGCATGGTCGTAAGGTGAAGTATGGCCTTCAGGCGGGCAGCTTCAAGGCCTTGATCACCTTGGGTTAGCCGGGGGCTTTCCCCCAGGCGCGTCGTCCCAGGAAAGGTGCTGGCCGCTATCTAGCGCGATCATCTGTCCCGTCATCGAAGGCGTATCGAGCAGGAAGCGGACGGCCGTGCAAATCTCCTCGGCCGTGGCCCGGCGGTGGAGCGGCGTCTTGAGGCATTCCGTCTCGAACTCGGCCTCGCTTTGCCAGCGATTCTTGAGCACCGGCCCGGGCCCGATGGCGTTGACGCGAATGCGCGGAGCAAGCGCCTGAGCGAGCGTCCGCGTCGCAGTCCATAGCGCCGATTTGGCAATGGTGTAGGAGAAGAACTCCGGGGTGAGGCGCCAGACGCGCTGATCGATCATGTTGATCACGCAACCGGACGCTTCCTCCGGCAACGTCCGAGCGAATTCCTGGGTGAGGAAGACGGGCGCGCGAAGGTTGACGTCGAGCTCAGCCTGCCAGCCGGCCCAGTCGAGCGTATCGATCGTGTCCCACTCGAACCGCGCGGCGTTGTTGATGAGGCAGGTTGGGGCCCCAAGCTTTTCAGCGCATGCCCGCACCAGGCCGCGTAACTCATCCTCGTTGGTGAGATCGGCCTGAAGGGCAACGGCCTTCGATCCGAGTCGCTCGATCTCGGCCACAAGTGCGGCGGCTTCCGCGGCGGAGGTGCGGTGATGGACGCCGATTCGCCAGCCGCGCTTCGCCAGGTCGAGCGCGATGGCCCGGCCGAGACGAAGGGCCGCGCCGGTGACAAGCGCGATCGGAGGGTTCTGCTGTTCCGCCATATTTTGGGTGTGTGATGGAGATCGATTGGCTTGAGGCTATTCGCCGCCGACTATACTTCCGTGTTGCGTTTGGCGAACTGACCAATTTAATTGCGCCGAAGCAACCACCAATGGCAAGGGCACCGCTCGCGGCGCCCTCTTTTGCGCGTAGGTCGATGTCATATCGTTCCACCATGGTTGATGAGCATGCGGAGAATAGGGGCGCTGCGCCCGACGCCAAGGCGATCGCGGCGGCGCATGCGATCTACACGCCCTTCATGCTCTCCTTCTACGATTGGCTGGTCCACGGTCTGTCCAACCGCTTTGCCTGGCGCTGTCCGACGGAGCGAATCATCGGGCTCTACCGCGACAACCTCTCGTCGCGCCATCTCGAGGCTGGCGTTGGCACCGGTTTCTTCATCGACCGCGCCAATCCGACAGGATTCGAAGATCTCACGCTGCTCGACATCAACCGCCATTGCCTGGCGCAGTCGGCGCAGAGGCTTGCGCGCTACCACCCGTTGCTGTGCGAAACGAACCTGCTGGCGCCGATCGCGAGCGAGCTTGAGCCGGTAGACAGCATCGGGCTGACGTATGTCCTGCATTGCCTGCCGAACCGCATGGCCGAGAAGCTGGAGGCGATCGATCATCTGCGGCCAGTGATGAACAAGGGCACTGTACTGTTCGGCGCAACGATCCTCGGACGCGCCATCGCGCCGAACGCTGCCGCACGATCCTTGCTTCGGCTCTACAACGCCAAGGGCGTGTTCAACAATCTCGATGACGATCTTGCCGGGCTCAGCGAGGGTCTCAAGGCGCGCTTCGGATATGTAGACATTGAGACGGTCGGATGCGTGGCGCTTTTCCGCGCCCGCTGACTCAGGCCGGTTCCCGCCGCCTCGTTATGGCCATTAACCCGCCGCTAACCATACCGAGTCTCGCCCCATAGGGTGGTTAACCCTTGGTAAGGGTAGCCCACTACCCTGGGGCCGTGAGCGCTTGGTCGAGCGCATGCCGCGCTGACGCGGCGACGGACCGAGCCTCCAATCGTGAGGGGAGTTTGTTTTGCGTACACGATCTGACCAGGCATTGACGTTCGCTGCCGTGTTGATGGCCAGCGCCGCGGTCTCTAGCCCCGTCCTCAGTGCCGACGTGATCAATAGCGGGCCGCCACCGCTGATCGAAGAGGCGCCCCCGCCGATGTCACCGAACCTCTTTGCCGGGTGGTGGATCGGCGGAACGCTTGGCGGCGCGACCGCCAATTTCGACTTCTCTCAGTCGAGCACCCCGGTTGACGCGAGCGGCGTGCTCGGCGGCATCACCGGTGGCTACAATTGGCAGAGCGGACCGATGGTGATCGGCCTTGAAGCTGACGCGCTTGCGGCTGGCATCAGCGGCAGCAAGCGATTCAATCACGGCGCCAACAGTGCCAATCCCGACATCGACGCGATGGCGGATCTACGCTTGCGCGCCGGCGTGACCGTCATGCCGCGGGTGCTGCTCTTCGTCACCGGCGGCATCGCGTGGGCCGATGTCGATCTGCCGGTAAGAGGGCCCGGAGGAGGGTCGGGCGACGGCACGTTCTTTGGTTGGACCGCGGGCGGCGGCGCCGAAGTCGCAATCAATCCGAATTGGAGCGCTCGCTTCGACTATCAGTTCACCGACTTTGATTCCGATACGGTGTCCTATCCCGGCGGCGATGTGAAATACGATCCCGACGTGAACACCTATCGCGGCACCCTGATCTACAAGTTCTAGCTTCAGTTCATGCTCAGTGGCTTCTCGCCGCCGGCACGTTGATCGCGCCGGCGCGGCAGATCCGTTGCTCTTCGTTCGATCCGCACGGCTTCGGAAAGAGGTCGCGGCCGAAGCAGATGCGCACGTCGAGCAGGTTTTGTGCCCGGCAACTCACCACGATCATATTCGGCTTGAGCCACGCATTGGACTTGAGGAACTCCGTCTCGATCTCGCTTTCGGTGAGACGAAGACCGCGGTCTGCGCCTGAGAAGCGCTGTGGAATGCTGACGCGCTCATAAAGGTCGCGTGCGAGGCCGAAATACTGCGCGGGCTCGAGACCGGAGCAGGTGCCATGAGCGCGGTATTCGTGGATGATCAGATTCTTGCTCGGCATGATGTCACGTATGTCGTCGATCACCGATTGCGGCACCCAGGGGCGCTTCCGCATCCGACATTCCGCAGGCCACCCCTCGACGTTCTGCGGCCAGAGCCCGTGCAGCGTGAAGGCGTGCGGTCTCTCAGTCTCGCATTGGCGGTCGCGCCGCCTCTTTCCTTCCGTCGCGCAATAGGACGGCGTCCAGCCGAGCACGAGGACGTAGTAGTCGAAGCGCCCAGGTTCGCCGCCGCGCTCTGCGGACGTTTCGCTCGCCGCCAGCGTGGCAAGCAGGACTGCGCCGACGAGGCAGGAGAGCCTATGTCGCCGGATTGGCATTGCTCGCGCCGAGTTCACCCAATAGTCTCGCCCAACTCCTCGCGCCCTTGGTGAAGCTCTTCACATTATACTTCTCGTTCGGCGAATGGATGCGGTCGTCGTCTAGCGCAAAGCCGATGAGGAGCGAATCCATGCCAAGCCGCGAGCGGAAGGCCTCGACGATGGGGATCGAGGCTCCGCAGCCGATGATCACCGGCGGCTTGCCCCATTCCTGCTCAAGTGCTCTCGCAGCCGCCTGAAAGGGCGGGCTCGATGTGTCGAAGCCGATGGCCGGCGACCCACCTTCGCCGGCGTAGGTGACGGTGCAATCCTTGGGCAGCCGTTCCGCGATGAAGCAATGCAGCCCACCAAGAACCTGGGCAGGCTCCTGCTTGGGCACGAGCCGGAAAGAGAGCTTGGCGGTGGCGTGGGCCGGGATCACGGTCTTGGTGCCTGGTCCGGTATAGCCGCCGAAAATGCCGTTGATCTCAGCCGTCGGTCGCGACCAGAGCTGCTCGATCACGCTCACGCCTTCTTCGCCGGCCGGAGTCGTCAGTCCGACCGCCCCGAGAAAGGAAGCAGCGTCGAAGCCTAGTTCGCGCCAATGCGCAAGCTGGGCGAGTGAAGGAGTGACGACACCCTCATAGAAGCCGGGCAGTGTCACCCGGCCGCTTACGTCATGCATATTTGCGAGAAGATCGGCAAGAACGCGGATGGGATTGCGCGCAGGTCCGCCATAGATCCCGGAATGCAGATCGCGCGACGGCCCGGTTACCGTGATCTCCGAGAAGGCGAGGCCGCGCAAGAAGGCGGTGATGGCAGGCGTGTCGGCATCCAGCTGTCCAGTGTCGCAGACGAGGCAGATGTCCGCCTTGAGTTCCTCGCCGCAACTGTCGAGGAAGGCGGGCAGGCTTCGGCTGCCTGACTCTTCTTCGCCCTCGAGCAGCACCGTGACATCGACCGGCAAACGGCCATGCACGGCGAGCCAGGAGCGGCAGGCCTCGAGGAAGGTCATGACCTGACCCTTATCGTCGGAGGCGCCGCGGGCGACGATGACCTCGCCCGACTTCGGGTCCTCTGCGAGCCGTGGCGCGAAGGGTGGTGCGGTCCATTCCTCCAACGGGTCTGGCGGCTGCACGTCGTAGTGACCGTAGAACAGGACACGCAACGGCGAAGCTGCGCCTCGCCAGTGACCGACGACCATCGGTTTGCCGCTCGTCGGCTCGACGCGCGCTTGAAAGCCGATGTCGCGCAGGTCCTTCGCGCACCATTCTGCCGCCTCGAGGCAGGCTGAATGATAGGCGGGGTCGGTGGAGACGCTTTCGATGCTCAAGAGCTGGAACAGCCGGTCGAGCGCGGCCTGCCGCCCGGCGGCGAGGTGATCGAGCACGCGCGAAAGTACGGCGTGCGATGTACGCGGCTCACTCACGGCCGCACCTCAAGCTTCGATTCAGGCACACAAGATCGTCTTCGCAGCATGGCGAAGGGCACAACCGGAGGACCGGGAAGATTCGGCTGTCTGATGTGGGGAGGTTATTCGGCGAGCTGCACGTTGACGGCTTGAGGGCCTTTGCCACGGCGATCCGGCTCGGTTTCGAAGGTCACGCGTTGACCTTCGTCGACGGCGGGGAGGCCTGACCGTTGCAGGGCGGAGATGTGCAGGAACACGTCCTTGCCGCCATCATCCGGCGTAATAAAGCCAAAGCCCCGCGAATGATTGAAGAATTTGACCGTGCCGTTCTGGCGCATGGGAAGCTCCTTTCCCCCTTTCAAATGATCCGCATGCCAACCAAATTGCGGATCAAGTTACGCAACTGCAACGACGGGAAAAGAAACCACGACGCCTCCTCGAAGCGCACCAGGCCAGTCTTCACCCGAACTCAACGGCCCCACTGTATGGTTGCGAGCCCGCCAAGTGCAAGGCCCATCTATTTGCGGGCGCCATCGAGATGGATGCGAGAGCTAGTTCGGGTAAGGTGCGTGATCCGGGGGGCCATTCAACGGCCCGTAACCGCTGGCGGGATAGTCGAAATGCGGCCCGAAATCTTTCGGCGCGGGCGGCATCTCGGGAGGTCCCCACACGTCGCTCAAGGTCGTCGAATAGCCGCCGACACGAGGACCCGGGCCCGCATTCAGCGATCCGGGCTTGATGCGATAGGTGCGGGTCTGCTGGGCTTGCGCCTCAGCAGTGGGCCAGGCAAATGCGACGCCAACCGTCAAGCCAACGGCCAGGGCAAGAAGCCGGAAAACGGTGGTGCGCGTTAGCATGATCAGTGACGTGTCCCTTTGTCCGAATCGGACTTGAGCCTATTTTTGCACGTTACCATTGTGTCACCACTCCCCGATAGCGGCGATTTCACAGGCAGACGATTGATGTGCCGCGTGAGCTTGTCGTGCGACCGCTTGTTGGCGCCGGCTGCGACCACGCCTCTTGTCTCGGCCGATACGACGACGCAACCGCCCGCTTGAGCCGGCTGCGAAACGATGGCAACGTCGCGACGGCGCCCAAAGCCACCCAGGCAATCATAACTTTACGTAGGATCATGATACCCCCCAGCCTGTCTCTGCAATTTAGCCCCCGCTTCGGCCAACTATGCCGTCTTTCCGCCGAATAGCCAGCGGATTCCTGTTCTCCCGGACCGCTCCCGGCCGCTTTCACATTTCGTGTGGCTAAATCTTCGCGAGATTTGTACTTGATTTGTCGTCTAATACCGCGGTGAGAATCACTCACGCCGGGCTGCCGAGGCGGCGATGCGCAAACGGAGGATTTAGAATGACGTCTATCCGATTGACAACGCTTGGAATTATTGCGGCCGGGTCGATCATCGGGGCCGTGAGCGCCTTGGCCGCGCCAACACCAATGCCTGCAATGCCAGGGGCCAACAGATCTCTCGTGTCGCCGGCTTATTATTGTTGCTGGTGGTCCTACGGGTACAAGAAATGCTCGTACCATTGCGGCGGCAGCAAGTATTACAAGCCGTACTACAAGCCCTACTATAAGCGCCACCGCTATAACTACTAAAGTGCATGAAGCGCGGGAACCCGCAAGCCTCTCAATATCAAACGCCGGGCTGTGGCCCGGCGTTTGCGCATCTAGAGACCGACGGCCTGGGGCCGTCCAGGCGTTGGCAGTGTTAATTGACGAAGCTCGCGCTACGCACGAAAGCGCCATAGGGGTTGGCGGACGAGGCCAGGACGATGCCCTTGCCCTGGCTGCGGCGGCCCTTGCCGAACTCCCGGGAAGCGACCGCAACCGCCTTCCGCGAACTACTGCGCGAAACTGCGGCATAGGTCTTGCGGGAGGTGTCACGAGAGGCGACGCGCTTGATGTCCCGGCTCGACTTCATCAGGCCGGCGACGGGTGTTTCGCTCTTGCCAGAGCGTTTGCCGGCTGAGGCGGTCACGATCTTCGCAGCCTTGCCCGAGGCTTTTGCGATCTTCGTGGACTTACCGCGGGAGGCACTTGCGACCTTGGCTGGCTTGCTCGACTTGGCCGCGACCTTGACGGGCTTGCTGGCAGGCGCGCCTTCCATCTTTACGGACTTCACGACCGGCGTGCCTTCGGCCTTGGCGGATTTGTCGCCAGAGGCGCTTTCCATCTTGGTGGTCGCGGTTGCGACCTTCACGTTGCTTTCCTCCTTCGCAGCGACCTTAAGCGAGCTGCCGGCGGAGGAGCTGACCTTGACCCGCGCAGTGCCCGAGCCAAGCATGCCAAGTACGGAAGCTGCCGCCTTCGACACATCGATGATCCGCCCCTTGGTGAACGGTCCCCGGTCGTTGATCCGCACGACCACCGCCTTGCCGTTGCTGAGATTCTCCACTAGCACCTTGGTGCCGAATGGCAGCGAACGGTGGGCCGCGGTCATCGCGCTCGGGTTCATCATCTCGCCGCTCGCCGTGCGTGAATGCAGCGCATACCAGGATGCGTGCCCGGTCTGCTCGGCTTGAGCCAGTTCCGGTAGCAAGAGGGCAGTGCCGATGACGCCCATGGCAACGATGTTAGCGCGCATTTGAAACATGCGTTGAGCTCCTATTCGATTGTCTTGGGTTGGAAATGGACCGACGACGAGTTAAGCCGGTCTGCACGCATGAGTGCTGGCCGCTAAGCTACGGCGGAACAAGGCGAAAAATCGGCCTCGGATAGGTGATTGAGGGGCGATTTGGGGGCGCCCGCGTTAATGTTTTCTTAACCTTTTCAATGCGCTGAGCGCTGATCCGGCGTCGCGCCGGCGCCGCATCGGCCGCCCTGCTGCTCCTACCCGCAGCAAAAAGGGCCAGTTTCTCAGGCTGGCGCCTTCGGTAAGGTCAGGGTAGCGCCTGACGGACCGCGCTTCGCGCCCGAATAGAGCTAACGGGCCGGGGCGTACGTGTCGGGACCGTATCCAGTGCAGGATCCCTTCAGCCGCGAGTCGTAGCCCAGCGTCTGACAGAGATACACTTTCATCAATGGGTTCTTGCGCACCTGGGAGACGCTCTGGCCGTAACTCCGCGCCACGAAGGCGATCTGCTCTTCCTCGCAATAGGGGGTCGCGATCGGCCCATATTTGGTCATCTGAAAATTGCCGCGGCATTGAATGCGCGCCTCCGGCGGCACGGTCAGCATCGCGGTCAGCAAGAGCACGGCACAGCAGATTAAGCCGGCCTGCATGAACGTGGTCTTCTCTCTCCTCCTCGAATTGGAAATACCCGCCGCTTCAGGCAGCCCCCAGTCTGACCAATGGGACGCCGGGCCTCAATGGTCATGAGAGTGCCGTTCGTTCTAGACTGGAACCTCTCCCGGCATGTACTCGATGTGCACTTGCCATAGGCTCAAGAGAATCCTGCTCAATCCTTGACCAAAACCCGCCTAATCATTGCCCTTTTTCATGATTACCTGTATGTCATAGGAACAAACCTGCCAAGGGATGTGCTGGGGCACGGAAACGTGATGCAGAAGAAGAAAACAGCAGAGACGCAGGTTCAGCAGGAGCTGAGCTCTGATCTGACTTCGACAAGGATGAGCCGGACTGTCTGGATTCAACCGCGGGAGCCGATGACCGGCGCCCAAGCTGCTTCGCTGAAGCGGCTTGCGGACGAGATCAGGGAACCGCATGCCTTCGATGCCGGTTTGAGCAAGAGCGAAGCCGCAAGGCGAATCGACCGGCTGCAAGAAAGACTGAGGCTCGGCGAGCTGCCTCCTCACACCGACTAGCTCCCCGGCGGTCTTCGCGGGAGTTGGGTGTGGAGAGGGTATGGCGAGCATTCGATTTCGTTCCACGCGGTTTGCTCTGGTCCTGATCTCCGGGGCTTGTGTTCTGTCCCTGGAAGGAGCTGATGCGGCCTTGGCTCTGACGCTCACCTCTTCCGCCTTCGATCCCGGCGCGCCAATTCCGTCGCAAAATACTTGCGAGGGCGCCGACATGTCGCCGCCGCTCGCCTGGGACGGGGTGCCGGACGGGACGAAAAGCCTCGCGCTGATCCTGGACGACCCCGATGCGCCCGATCCGAAGGCGCCGAAGCGCGTCTGGGTGCATTGGATCCTCTACAACATTCCCCCCAACGCGGGCGGCCTTGCCGAGAACGCCGACAAAACCGGCCTGCCACCAGGCACGGCGCGCGGCGTCACCGATGCGCGGAAGGCGAAGTATGGCGGCCCATGCCCGCCGATCGGCAGGCATCGCTATTTCCATAAGCTCTACGCGCTCGACACGACGATCGACCTCAGCGAGGCGACGAAGGCCGATTTGCAAGCAGCGATGAAGGGCCATGTGCTGGCCGCCGCCGAGCTGGTCGGCACCTATCAGAAGGGCGATCGCTGAGCCGGCTGGCCTCTCATCCCTTGACCGGGGCATTCCACTTCGCTTCAAGTTCGGGCAAGGCAAGACTCAGATGGGAGCAACCATGCGGAACTTCGTTTGTGCGGGCGTTAGTGCCGCGATCCTGATTGCAGCAGCAAGCCCGGCCATCGCTCAAGGCTGTCCAAGCCCGGCAGGCTTCCCGCGCTGGCTCCAGGGCTTCAAGCAAGAGGCGGCGGCGCAAGGCATCTCGCCCCAGACCCTCTCCGCACTCGACGGCTTGACCTACGATCCCGCCACCATCGCCAAGGACCGCGCCCAGGGCGTGTTCGCGCAGACCTTCCTGCAATTCTCCGATCGCATGGTGTCCAACAACCGGCTCCAGGTAGGTTCGGCGCTGATCAAGAAGAATGCCGGCACTTTCGCCAAGATCAAAGAGCAGTTCGGCGTGCCTGCTCCGGTGCTCGTCGCCTATTGGGGGCTGGAGACGGATTTCGGCAAGGTGATGGGCAACATGCAGACGCTCCGCTCGCTCGCCACCTTGAGTTTCGATTGCCGGAGACCCGAAAAATTCAAGGGAGAGTTCCTCGATGCGCTCCGCGTCATCGAGCGCGGCGATCTCGTCCCTGAGGAAATGCGCGGGCCGGCGCATGGCGAGGTTGGGCAGTTCCAGTTCCAGCCGAGCATCTATTACCAATACGCCGTCGATTTCGACGGCAATGGCCGGCGCGACATGATCAGAAGTGCGCCTGACGCGCTCGCTTCCGCCGCCAACTACCTCAAGGGCATCGGCTGGCAGGCTGGTCAGCCCTGGATCGAGGAGGTCGTGGTGCCGACGGAGATGGATTGGAGCCAGGCCGACGTCACCATCAAGAAGCCGCGCTCCTATTGGGCGCAAGCCGGCGTCACCTATCGCAACGGCAAGGCGCTTCCGGCCGACGAGACGCCGACCTCGCTGCTGCTGCCGATGGGGCGGAACGGTCCGGCCTTCATCACCTATTCAAATTTCGACGTCTATCTCGAGTGGAACCAGTCGCTCGTCTACTCGACCACGGCGGCCTATTACGCGACGCGACTTGCCGGCGCGCCGCCGCTCAGCCGCGGCCGGGGCGTCGAGCCGCTACCCCTGGCGCAGGCGAAACAAGTGCAGCAGCTTCTCGCCAAGCGCGGCTACGACGTTGGCAAGATCGACGGCGTGATCGGCGCAGCGACCCGCAACGCCATCAGGGAGATGCAGGTGAAATACGGCCTGCCCGCCGACGGCTACCCGACGATGGAACTGCTCGCCGCGCTACAGGGGCGGGGGTAGGCAAAACGACGCCACTTGCCACTCATGCTGGGTGAGCGCCGGCATGCGCGGTGACGAAGGCCTGCACGCGCGCGATGTCGTGATACTCGGTGAGCTTCACCGGTCAGCCGTCCTCGAGTGTCCGGAAGTGCGCCTTGGTCGACTCGAACGGCGCGCCGGATTCGCGGTGGCGATAGTGGATCGGCACTTCGACCGCGGCGCGGTTTCTCTCGATCAGCAGGTCGCTTGTATCGAACACCACGAAATCGAATTGCTCCACGATGAGCTGTAAGCGCTCGAGCGCTTCCTTCTTGCCGCACCGCGTTCCGCCGAGGGGATGCAGGTGGACAGGGATGTGAATCACGTGACAGAAATCGTCGGGCCGGTAGATCGCCATCCAGTCGAGATTTTGCGCCCCGCCAGGCGTCGTAGATGTCGCCAAGGATCGCCCGCACGTCTCCGCCATAAACCCCCTCTTTATTCTTGATCCCCCAACGCTAACACGCGCTTAGGCTCGCGGCATCACGATTTTATCTGTCTACGGATGATTTAGCTGCAACGGCTGTGGGGAAAGCGCGGCGAGGGGCAAATCCCTCCGGCTGCCGGGGCTCGCGCCGTGATAGACTCTTGCCGCGGCCGCTGGAGGGCCGTGTCAAGGGATGGAAATGTTCGGCGGGCATCCCATCAAAGAGGAGGGAGTGCCATGGAAGGGACGTTGGTCAATCTCATCATCCAAGTCATCGCCGGGGCCATTGGCGGCACGGCGGCGGGTAGCGCGCTCAAAGACCTCAGCATGGGCAAGGCCGGCGACGCCATCAGCGGCGCGGTCGGCGGCGGCGTGGTGGGGCAGATCCTGATGGCGGTGCTCAGCGGCGCAGCCGCTCCCGATGCAGCGGCCGCGGCTGGCGGATTGGATATTGGCGGCATCGTCAAGGACCTGGTCGGCGGCGGCGTTGGCGGCGCGGTGGTGATGGCCATCGTCGGCGCTATCCGCAACGCCATGGCGAAATAGCGAAGGTTCGTCGGAGCGTAATTCCGGTTTCATTCTGCGCGGCGCCAAGCCGAGTGAGGGCTAGCGGGGCTTGTGGCTCTTCTGGCGCAGCGCCCGTGTGCCCGGCTTCCCGGCCTTGGAGCGCCCGCGCGTGAGCGCGGCGAGGGGGATTTCGCGGTTATGGGGTCCCATCTCGTCGAGGCTCGGCTTGTGCGGGCGGGTCAGCGGGACAGGGCCGGCTTCTTCCACGGTTCGGTCAAGCGCGCTCTGCCGGGCGAGCGGGTCGTCGGCGATTGCCAACTCCATCTGCCGCAAGCGCTTGACCTCGTCTCTGAGCCGTGCGGCCTCCTCGAATTCGAGGTCCGCCGCCGCGGCGCGCATGCGCTTCTCCATATCGGCGATGACGCCCTCGATATTGTGGCCAATGAGCGCCTGGTCGCCCTCGCCAAAACCGGTCCCGGCATCGACCAGAACGTGGTCGCGCTCATAGACCGAGGCCATGATGTCGCCGATGTGCTTCTTGATGCTCTCGGGCGTGATGCCGTTCGCCTCGTTCCACGCGGTCTGCTTCTCGCGCCGCCGAGTTGTCTCGGCCATGGCGCGCTCCATCGAGCCGGTCATGCCGTCGGCATAAAGGATCACGCGGCCGTCGATGTTGCGCGCGGCGCGTCCGATGGTCTGGATTAGCGATGTCTCGGACCGCAGGAAGCCTTCCTTGTCTGCGTCGAGGATGGCCACCAGCGCGCATTCCGGAATGTCGAGGCCCTCGCGCAACAGATTGATGCCGATCAGCACGTCGAAAGCGCCGAGCCTGAGATCGCGGATGATCTCGATGCGCTCTAAGGTCTCGACGTCCGAATGCATATAGCGCACGCGAATGCCTTGCTCGTGCATGTACTCGGTCAGATCCTCCGCCATGCGCTTCGTGAGCGTGGTGACAAGCACGCGATAGCCTTGCGCCACCACCTTGCGCGTCTCGTAGATCAGGTCGTCAACTTGCGTCGAGGCGGGGCGCACCTCGACCGGCGGGTCGATCAGGCCGGTGGGGCGGATCACCTGCTCGGCGAAGGCGCCTCGCGTCTGCTCCAGTTCCCAGCCGCCGGGTGTGGCCGACACATAGATGGTCTGCGGCCGCATGGCGTCCCATTCCTCGAAGCGCAGCGGACGGTTGTCCATGCAGGAGGGGAGCCGGAAGCCATATTCGGCGAGCGTCGATTTCCGCCGGTAGTCGCCGCGGAACATGCCGCCGATCTGGGGCACCGTGACATGGCTTTCGTCGACGAAAACCAGCGCGTTGTCGGGCAGATATTCGAACAAAGTCGGCGGCGGCTCGCCTGGCTTCCGGCCGGTGAGGTAGCGCGAATAATTCTCAATGCCGGCGCAGGAGCCTGTCGCCTCGATCATCTCCAGATCGAACAGAGTGCGCTGCTCGAGCCGCTGCGCCTCCAGCAAGCGCTGAGCGCGATTCAGCTCATCCAGGCGCAGCTTGAGCTCCTCCTTAATGCCGCGCACCGCCTGCTTCAGCGTCGGCCTCGGTGTGACGTAGTGGGAATTGGCGTAGACCTTGACCATGCTGAACTCGTCGGTCTTGGCGCCGGTCAAAGGATCGAACTCGGTGAGGCTCTCGACGACATCTCCGAACAGCGAGATGCGCCAGGCGCGATCATCCAAGTGCGCGGGCCACAGCTCGATAGTGTCGCCGCGCACGCGGAACGAGCCGCGGGTGAAGTTCATATCGTTCCGCCGGTAGTGCAACGCGACGAGGTCGGCGATCAGCTGGCGTTGTTCTATGCTGTCGCCGCGCTTCAAGCTGAAGGTCATCGCGGTATAGGTCTCGACCGAGCCGATACCGTAGATGCACGACACGGAGGCCACGATGATCACGTCGTCGCGCTCGATTAGCGCTCGGGTCGCCGCGTGGCGCATGCGGTCGATCTGCTCGTTGATCGACGAGTCCTTCTCGATATAGGTGTCGGTCCGCGGGATGTAGGCCTCTGGCTGGTAGTAGTCGTAATAAGAGACGAAATACTCGACCGCGTTGTCTAGGAAGAAGCTCTTGAACTCGCCATAGAGTTGGGCGGCGAGCGTCTTGTTCGGCGCGAGCACGAGGGCAGGGCGCTGCGTCTCCTCGATAACCTTGGCCATGGTGAAAGTCTTGCCCGAGCCGGTGACGCCGAGCAGCACCTGGTCGCGCTCGTGCGTCTTCACCTGTGCCACGAGCTCGGCAATGGCCTGAGGCTGATCGCCCTTGGGCGAGAGCTCGGACTGAATGGCAAGCGCCACGCCACCCTCGCTCTTCTCCGGACGGGGCGGGCGGTGGGGCGTGTAGGATGCGGACTCGCCGGTAACCAGCGGATGGTCCTGCATCAGGGGTTGCGCCGCTTCGCCAAAGCCTGGCGGGCGGCGATCGGCGCCGAACGGAAGGCCGGTTGACGGCAGACCGGTAGCCTCGCCCGTGACGGCGCGCGGCTCGGCGCGCGAGCCAAAGGTCTTCGGTCCACGATAGGGCATGGTCCGAATATGGCGGCGGGGAGGGGACTTGGCTAGAGGGCCGCCTTGTCCGGTCCATTACTTCGCTAAGCAGGTGATGGACTGGAAGCCGTTGCAGACGATCGTGTTGCAGATGGCATTGGTGCCGATCGATCATCCGGGTCGGCTTGCGCCCGATATTGGCATCAATGGCATAGTTGGTCGCGTTGCCCAGACCGAGAGAGTCACAATAGGCCGTGGCCGCGCCTTGCCGCAGCCGGATCGCCAATCCTTGCACCAGGCAGCGGTTGCCCTTGTAGGTGGGCTTGGTGAAGGTCTCTCCCTCGGCATTTGGCGTGCCGATTCCGACAATGAGGCCGACTAGAAGCGTGACGATGAACGATAGACGCAAGGATCCCTCCAACGCTTGGAAAGTGGGGCTTCTCCGCGCCGCAGTATTGTCATTTCGCAGGTGCGTGCGCTGGCGAATTGGGGGAGTTCCCCGTCAATGACAGAGGCGATCGCTTTCTATCGACATGCCCAAGCGCGAAACATGCGCCATGGCATGGATATTTTCCGGCGTGAGCGGCTTATAATGAAAAAAACAATTGACTCGTCGCGCGGGACGGCAAGCTTGGACCTGTAAGAAATGATTCTGCCTGCACGCGCTCGCTGTCGGCGTCCGCCTGCGGCATTGGATCGGAAATCGGAGCAGAACCATGGCTACGAAAACGAGTGGGAAGAAACGCACAACGAGCAAGAAGACGGCCGCAAAAAAGACCACCCGCCGGGCGAGCGCCGCACGGGCGGGAGCGAAGAAGACCAGCGCCAAGAAGAAGGCCCCGGCGCGGAAGACCGCAGCCCGTAAGGCAGCGGCCCGCAAGGCGCCTGCGAAGCGGGCGGCGGCCAAGAAGCCTGCCGTGAGACGCGCAGCGACAAAGAAAAAAGTCGCGGCGAAAAAGCCGACCGCAGCGAAGAAGGCAGCAGTAGCGAAAAAGCCGGTAGCCGCCACGGTAGCGGCGCCAAAACCGGCAGCCCCGGCCCCAAGGCCGGCAGCCCCAGCACCGCAAGCCGCACCGCGCCCGGCGGCGCCCCAGCCTGCAATGGGATCGCCAACGCCTCCGCGGCCAGCCTCTCCCATGGGCGGTGGCATGCCACAACGTCCTGCCGGCGGCACGGCAACGCCTGGGCCCTCCACGGGTGGCGGCATGCCTGGCGCCAGTTCGACGCCGAGCGCGCAGCCTTACCGGCCGTCATGGGCGAGAGACGACGACGATATGTAGTTGAAGGGGGAGGGACGGTGCTGAGCCTTCCCTCCCTTGCCAGCTAGTCGGCGTCGGCGACGAGGCCTCCAAGGCCAAGGCGCTCCATGCCGTCGAGCCAGTTCTCGGCGAGCAGGGGATGGTCGAGCAGATAATTCTCGGTTGGAACCTCGCGGCGCTCGATGGCGCGCGCGAGAAGCTCGTTCCACTCTTCCGGCTCGCCATCGCCGCGGCCGAGCCACATCAAGGCCACGAGCTCGGCCTGCTGGCGGGGGGTTAGTCCCTGGATCTCCTCCACCACCTCCTCGCGGCTGAGATCGTCTTCCTCGTCTTGCAATGCCCCGAGCGGAACCTCGTCATCGATGGGATTTGACCCATCGTCGGGGAGGTCGGTTTCTTCCTTGCCCATGAAGGACCGTACCTTGACGACGAGGCGGCGAAGATAGTCGGGGTCAATGGAAAGTTCGGCCATTTGTTTCTTTGTTTCTTTCGCTTTCTGGTGGATCGCGTGGACGATCATTCTAGCACGGACGCAATGTCCCATTCGCGGCTGCGGCTAACCTCGTTTATCCTAACCCCCGGGCGCCCATTCGCTAAGAGGCTCTCATGTCCTTTGCTTCCAGTCTGATCCAGCCGAGCCATTGGCCCTATATCGCGCCGATTCTCATGCTGTTCCTGTCGAACCTGTTCATGACCTTGGCGTGGTACGGCCATCTTGAGTTCAAGGCCGTGTCACTGGCCGTCGTCATCCTGGTGAGCTGGGGCATCGCCTTCGTCGAATATTGCTTCGCCGTCCCGACCAACAGGATCGGCAGCGCCGTCTATTCGCCGGCGGAGCTCAAGACGATTCAAGAAGTGATCACGCTGATCGTGTTCGCTGGCTTCACGGCGGTGTTTTTCAACGAGCCGTTGAGCTGGACGCAGGCCGCCGGATTCGCCCTGATCGACCTAGGCGCGGCGCTTGTTTTTCATGGCCAAGCGTGAAAGGGCCCGAACCACTGTCTCCGGACGGCTCTGAGCCGCCTGGAGCCTGCCGGCCGAACTAAACGCCCCGGAATACGTTACCTATTGCCAAGACGAAATAGGCGATGATCGCAACCCAAAAGGCGTTGGCGCTGATCAAGGGAATTGCGACGAATGTGCCAATGATGGCGAGCACGGCCAAGATCAGCGAAATGATGAAAACCGCGGTGGTCGGCGGTGACAAATTCATCTCTAGCCCTCCCTCTTATTGACGGGCGAAATGTAATCGTTTTCTGTCCAAAAGCGAGACGCTTGGCCTGCTTGCGCACAGGCCGGTCGCGCTAGATAGGCTGTCTGGGCACAACTGAGGAGAGAAGCGATGCGTCCCATCATGAGGTTGATCCTCGGGCTTTGTGCTCTCGCGGTGATCTTGGCCGGGGTAGCGCTTGCGCTTCCCGGGCACGTCACCGTGGCGCGGTCGATGGTCATCAACGCGCCTGAGTCCATTGTCTTCCCCTATCTCAACAATATGCGTCGCTTCGGCGACTGGTCGCCATGGGCGTCGCGCGACCCTGAGCTCACGGTGAGTTACTCAGGCCCGGATCAGGGCAAAGGCGCCAAGGTCGAATGGACGAGCAGCAAGGCCTCCGTCGGCACCGGCAGCATGGAGATCACCGAAAGCAATCCGAACCGGCATATCGATCTCGCCGTCGACTTCAACGGTCTCGATGGGACAGCCTATTACGACGTCGCGCCTTCAGGGTCCGGCAGCAAGGTGACGTGGGGCTTGAGCTACGATTCAGGCACAAGCCCGCTGAAGCGCTGGAAGGGTTTGATGCTCGACCGCTATCTCGGCGCAGAGTTTCGCGACGGGCTCGGCAAGCTGAAGGACAAGGTCGAGTTGGAGCGGAGGCCGGTTCCGCCGCCGCCGCCTCCCACCGCAACGCTCGGCGCGCCCGAGCAGCCTGGCGTGGTTCCGGGTGCGCCGATACCCGACGGCCCCACAGCCCCAGCCCCCGGAACTCCGGAGGCAGACGCCGGCGCGGCGCAACCGAGCGCGCCTGCTGTGACCGATCCAGCCGCGAGTCAAGCTGCCACACCTCCACCACCGGCAGCGCAGCCTGCGCCAGCACAGCCCAAGACGCCTGCCAAGCGGCCGAGGCGCCCGTAAGTGACGAGAGGCTAGAGCTTCCGCTCGATTTCGATGGGAGTCGTCCGGTTCCCCTGGATCGCTTCGATCATCAGGTGGAGTGCGCCGGGGATAGCTGACTCGAGCGGGGAGCAGCTGCCCAAGGGTGCAGCGGTGGGTGTGGGCGCGCCCGGCTCCCAGAGCTGGTCATCGCGGTCTTCCTCGACGAAGAGCTCGGCGCCGGCCAGCTCCTCAACGATCCCGCTATCGTCCGAGGCCAAATGCGGATCGCGTGCATCTATTGCGAACGGCTTGCGAGCAGGCTCGGAGATCTGCTCGGGGATCTTGGCGTCCTCGTCGCATTGAACTGCGGCGCTCAGGCCAAGCCGCGGCACCACGGAATTGACGGCGGGTGTGGAATGGTCCCAGGGCCAGGGCCTCGGCGCGGGCTCTCCGGTAAGCGCGTGGTTCCAGGCAGCTTGACGCAGCGACTGGGTGAAGCCCGCCTTCGCCTTTTGGTAGAGGCTCTCCTCACCAGGCAGGAGGGCGAGCGTCGCGACCAAGGCGACGGCAAATCCAATCTTCCAACCGTGCGCTGGGCGCAAGGGGAGGAAATGGAGGAGGAACTGCACCGGCCCCCGTTCCGGCATCAGATCCCCCTCCCAATTCGCCGCGGGCAGGTAGTATAGCGGCAGTGGCAACGCCACCATGCATGCGTCGCCACGCAGAGACTCGCAAAAAGCACCGCAAACAGAGTCGGCCCCCCCTCACGGGCCGCGAGCAGACCCGGCAGGCCGACCTGAAGTGCTGAGAGAGTGAAGAAAAAGAACGACAGAAGCAGCGAGGTGGAAATCAGCATCCCCTCGCTGAAGTGCGGAGCCTGGCGTCCAGAATTCATTGCCTTGGCCTCTGAGAATCCTCCGGCACCATGGACAGCGAAACACCCCATTTGGGCGCATGCTTAACCGGATTGTGGCTATCCACGGCAAACACGCCCCAACTATGACGCAATTACGAACGCCCGCAAGACCCACAGAAGAATGGGAACCTGGGCCGGCCTCCGCTCGTTAGCCGCTCACGATCGAAGACGATAGCCGGAGCGAACTGCTCCGATCGCATCACACCAACATCAACACGATCAAGGGAGCTCGAGTTATGGCCAAAACGAAATCGCTCGCAGACCTTTTCGTCAATCTTCTCAAGGACATGTATTACGCAGAGAAGCAGATTATGAAGACGCTGCCGAAACTCGCAAAGCATGCCGACTCCGCCGAGCTGCGTAAGACCTTCGAGCATCATCTCAAGGAGACTGAAGGACAGGTGCAGCGCCTCGAGCAGGTGTTCGCGCTGTGCGACCTTAAGCCCGTGGGCAAGACCTGTCCGGCGATCAAAGGCATCCTCGAAGAGGGCGACGAAGACATCAAGGAAGCCGGCGATCCCGATGTGCTCGACGCCGGCATGATCGCCGACGCCCAAGCCGTCGAGCATTATGAAATCGCCCGCTACGGCACGATGATCGCCTGGGCTGAGCAGCTCGGCATGAAGGAAGCTGTGCCGCTTCTGCAGCAAACTCTTGAGCAGGAGTACAACGCCGACCAGGCCCTGACGAAGATCGCGGAATCGAGCTTAAATCGGCAGGCTGCCGCCTAATTCACAGGGACCGAGCCTCGAGGTTTTTGCCGGACGGCCCGGGTTTTCCCCGCGCCGTTTCGCGTTTGTGCCTTAAGCCTTGCAAGAGCGGGTAGTCCCCGCTTAGGGTGCGCCCGCCTGCGGCCAGGCGCTTTTCGCCGCCGTCCAACCAACTTCCAGGAGAACAGCATGGGTCTGATCGCCCACGCGCTTGAGAGGGTGAAACCCTCGCCGACCATGGCCATCACGAGCAAGGCGCGCGAAATGAAAGCGGCCGGCTTCGACGTCATTGGCCTTGGCGCGGGCGAGCCCGATTTCGATACGCCTGACAATGTCAAGCAGGCGGCCATCGCCGCCATCCAGCGCGGCGAAACCAAATACACCGCGGTTGACGGCATCCCCGAGCTGAAGCGTGCCATCGTCTCGAAGTTCGAGCGGGAGAACGGCCTTGCCTATAAACCCTCGGAGATCACTGTGGGCAGCGGCGGCAAGCAGGTGCTGTACAACGCGCTGCTCGCCACGCTGAACCCCGGAGATGAGGTGATCGTGCCGTCGCCTTATTGGGTGAGCTATCCCGACATCGTTCTGCTCGCCGGCGCCACGCCGGTGATCGTCGAGACGAAACTCGAGGATGGGTTCAAGCTGAGCCCGGAGGCGCTCGCCGCGGCGATCACGCCGCGGACGAGATGGTTCATCTTCAATTCGCCGTCGAACCCGACCGGCGCGGCCTATACGCGCGACGAGATCAAGGCGCTCACCGACCTACTCCTGAAGCACGAGAACGTCTGGGTGCTGTCCGACGACATCTATGAGCATCTCGTCTATGACGGCTTCGCCTTCTCGACGCCCGCGCAGGTCGAGCCGAAGCTGAAGGGGCGCACGCTGACACTGAACGGTGTGTCCAAGGCCTATTCCATGACCGGCTGGCGTATCGGCTATGCCGGAGGGCCTGAGCCTCTGATCAAGGCCATCGCCACGCTGCAATCGCAGTCGACCTCCAATCCCTGCTCGATCAGCCAATGGGCTTCTGTTGAGGCGCTGGAAGGTCCGCAGGATTTCCTAAAGCGCTGGGTCGCTTCCTTCCAGGAGCGGAGGGACCTGGTCATCTCCATGCTGAACCAGGCGAAGGGCCTGAGCTGCCCGAAGCCTGAGGGCGCCTTCTATGTCTATCCGTCCTGCGCCGGCGTCATCGGCAAGACGTCGCGCGAGGGGAAGCTCATCGGCAATGACGACGACTTCGCCACGGCTCTGCTCCAGGAAGAGGGAGTCGCCGTGGTGCACGGCGCAGCGTTCGGGCTGTCGCCGTTCTTCCGCATCTCTTACGCGACCGGCGTCGAGGCGTTGGAAGAGGCCTGCCGCCGCATTCAGCGCTTCTGCGCCAACCTGACCTAGGGCGGGAGGCCGGCATGAAGTTCAGCACGGGCAATCAGATCAAGGGCAAGATCATGGAGATCCGCAAAGGTGCGGTGACCGCGATCGTCTACGTCGCCATTCCCGGCGACACCATGCTCGAAGCGAGCGTCACCCTCGCTTCGCTTGAGACGCTCGGCCTCTATGAGGGCAAGAGCGTGGTGCTGATGGTCAATCCCGGCGACATCATCATCGGCTGCGAATAGCTCGAGCGGTTCTGCCTTCGCACTGCGGCGCCGCCTTGGTAGAACAGAGCCGCATGGAAGCGATCGTCACGACCGGATCACCGCCGCCGTTACGCCTCCTCACGCTCCCCGATGGACGTCGTCTCGCTTGCGCCGAATACGGCGATCCAAACGGGCTACCGGTTCTTGCGCTGCATGGGACGCCTGGCTCGCGGCTGATGTTCGCGCTTGCCGACAAGGCCGCGCAAATGAGGGGCATCCGACTGATTGCGCCGGAGCGGCCAGGCTATGGACTATCCGACTACCGTCCAGCGGCGAGCCTCGCGCACATTGCCGAAGACCTGGGCGCCGTCGCCGACGCCTATGGGCTCGACCGCTTCGCCATCATCGGTGTCTCGGGTGGCGCACCCTTCGCCGTTGCCGCCGCTTCTTCGATGCCCGATCGCATCAGTCTGCTCGCGCTCGTCTGTCCGGTCGGCGAACTGGCGAATGACCAACTTCGACTGTCGAGATTTCAGAGGTTCCTGTTCAGGCGCCTGGCCCGTAGGCCCTGGGCAACGCGCCTCTTCTTCCGCCGGTTGCGCACCATGGTGTTCAGATCGCCCGACAGCGCCTATCGCTGGCTGATGGCCCGCCTGCGTGCGCCAGACCGCGAGCTGTTGGCGCGGCCCAAAGTGAAGGCAAGCCTGCAAGCGGCCATAAGCGAAGGATTGCGCCCGGGCGCCGAGGGCGCGGCGCAGGACCTTCGTCTCTATTGCGGGCCCTGGGGCTTGCGGCTCGCAGATATCGATGTGCCTGCCATCGTCTGGCAGGGGAGCGACGATCCCGTGGTGCCGCCTGCCGCGGCCTACGCCTTGGCCCGGGCGCTGCCCAATTGCCGGTTGGATGTCATTCAGGGCGCCGGACATTATTGGGTCTTTGCCCAGTTCGGACTGATCCTCGATGCGGTGGCTGCGGTGCTCCGAGCCGACGCTGCGGCGAGCGGCGTACTGCCGGCGGAGCGAACTGAATGACACCCGAATTCACCCATTGCGCGCTGCATGTGTGTGATCTCGACGAGTCGATTGCCTTCTATGAGAGCTATTGCGGGCTTCGCATCATCAAGGAGCACGGCAAAGGCAAAGAGCGCACGGTGTGGATGGCGCATGCCGAAGAGGGCGCCGCGTTCGTGCTCGTGCTGCTCGGCGCCGGACCGGTGCGCGAGCAGAGCAAAGACGATATGACGCATTACGGCTTTGCCGTCGCCTCCCGTGCCGATGTCGAGGCTGTCGCCGAGCGCGGCAGGCGGGAAGGGCGGTTGTTCTGGGAACCGCAGGAATTTCCGCCGCCGACCGGCTATCTCTGCGCGGTCCGCGACCCCAGCGGCTACATCGTCGAGTTCTCTTGCGGCCAGCCGCTGGGCCGAAACGCCTAGTCGTCGGCGAGGTCACGCCCATCATCCTACCAGGGATGCGGCGTTCTGGCGCTGGAACGCACATGACTCTCGCGCGTAAATCCCGCCAGCCGGGGGACGATCAGTGAATCGCGCGAACCCGACGGTGCGAACCTTCTATGCTTGGCAAGCCGGTATTCTTCGATCCGACAGGAAAACGCGCGCGCCTTCTGCGGGCGGTCGCCTGGGTGGCGGGCACGCTAAGCACCATCGTCATCGTGCTGTTCGCGGCCATCCTCGTCGTCGTGCATCGGCCTGTGGACAAGAGCTTCGACCGGCAGCTCTCCGCCCATACCTCCATCAGATGCGCCTGGGCGCCGACCTGCTCTCCGGCACATGCCATCACCGACAGCAATGCGGCGAATCCCGAGCTACTGAAGACAGCATCCAAGCTTGCTTCAGATTTGCGGGAGCGGGAGCGTGTCTTGCGGAAGCGCCACCCCCAGGCCGAGGGGGTGGATCGTCATCCGGTTCCGGCGCCGCTCAGAGGATCGAAAGAGCGATCCTTGAGCATCGGCTTCTACGTGAACTGGGACGACAACAGCTACCCGGCACTCAAGCGGGCGCTTCCCCACCTCGACTGGGTCATCCCGAGCTGGATCAGCCTCGAGGGCGCGAACCTCGAACTCAAGGCTGAGGTCGACGATCGCGTGCTGAAGCTCATCCAGGAAACCAAGCCTAACGTCCCGATCCTGCCAATGATCCAGAACGCGGTTGAAGGAAAATGGGATGGAGCGGGATTGGCGCGGCTGCTCGCCAACCCGGAAGCGCGGACGGCGCGTATCGATGACATCGTCTCCTTCCTCCAGTCCAACAAGTTTCAGGGGCTGACCGTCGACTTCGAAGAGTTGCCGCCGGGCGCGCAAAAGGATCTGCGCGACTTTCTCTCTGAGCTTTCCAGCGCTCTCACGTCGCACGGGATGGCGATGGTTCTTGCCGTGCCCTTCGACGACGACAGCTGGCCCTACGCGACCTATGCGCAGATTGCCGACTACATGCTGCTCATGGGCTACGACCAGCACTGGGATCAAAGCGCGCCGGGAAGCATCGCGGCGCAAGATTGGTTCGAGACCATCCTCGACAAGCGGATGCAAGAGCTCGACCCTGACCGCACCATCGCGGCCATCGGCGGGTACGGCTATGACTGGATCAAGGGGCACCAGACCCAGGAATTGACCTTTGAAGAAGCCGTGCTCTCGGCGAATGATTCCGAAGCGGAAATTCAGTTCGATCCCAAAACGGCAAATCCGCATTTCTCTTTCATCGAGGACGACGGCAATCGTCACGACGTGTGGTTCCTCGATGGTGTCACGGCCTACAACGAGATCGAGGCCGGCGATGCCTATGGCGTGGCCGGCTATGCGCTCTGGCGGGTCGGCTCCGAAGATCCTTCAGTGTGGTCAGTTCTCGGCCAGCCTTACGGCGCACCACCCCCTGATGGCTTGCGCGAGATCGGCACCAGCCAGGACATCGACTTTGAGGGCTATGGCGAGATCCTGCACGTGGAGGAGGTGCCTGCGTCCGGCAAGCGAGCCTTCGACATCGACCACGACACGGGTCAAATCGTCGACGAGACCTACCAGACGGTGCCAACCCCTTTCGTCATTGAGCGGACCGGGGCGACGCCCGGCAAGCTCGCACTCACCTTCGATGATGGTCCCGATCCGAACTGGACGCCGAAGATCCTCGATATCCTGAAGCAAAAGAACGTTCGCGCGAGCTTCTTCATCATAGGCGAGAACGCTCAAGCCAACCCCGATCTCGTGCGACGGATCCTTGCCGAGGGCCACGACGTTGGCAATCACACCTACACCCATCCCAATCTCGGAGATTTGCCCGACAGCCTCGTGTCTCTAGAGATCAACGCCAACCAGCGGTTGTTCGAGGCGCTGACGGGACGGTCGATGCGGCTCTTCCGGGCTCCGTTTCTCGGCGACGCCGAGCCGACGACGAGCGATGAGATCGTGCCGATCGGGATCGCGCAGACCATGGGCTACGTAACCGTCGGCCTGCATGTCGATCCAAACGACTGGCTGCATCCTCCAGCCGGCACCATCGTCGATCGCGTAATCGAGCAAGTCACCGATCCCAACCCGGTGATCAGCGGCCACGTCATCCTCCTGCACGATTCAGGCGGCGATCGCTCGCAAACAGTCGCCGCGTTGCCCAGGATCATCGATAGCCTGAGGGCCAAGGGCTATGACTTCGTGCCGATCTCGGAGCTTGCGGGGCTCAGCCGCGATCAAGCCATGCCGCCGCTTCCGCCACTCTCCTATGCCCAGCTTTTCAGCCTGCCGGTATTCATGACGCTCAGGTGGCTCGGGCGCCTGCTCACCGGACTGTTCGTGCTTGCCATCTGCCTCGGCGTGGCACGCGTCTTGTTCCTGACCGCCGCCGGCGTCGGTAACCGGCGTGCCGAGCGCCGCCGCGTGCCGCCGAGATTGCCGGAGCCGCCGCCGCTCCAGACCGTGCTCATTCCCGCCTTCAACGAAGGGAAGGTCATCGCCGGCGCAGTGGGCCATATCCTCGCCAGCGACTATCCAAATCTGGAGGTCATCGTCATCGACGACGGCTCCGCCGACGATACGTCGGAGAAGGTGCGCATCCATTTCGCGAGCGATCCTCGCGTCAGACTGTTTTGCGTGCCCAATACCGGTAAGGCCGCTGCCCTCAATATCGGTCTGAAGGAAGCGCGCGGCGATGTCGTGGTGGCGCTCGATGCCGACACCCATTTCGAGAAGGACGCGATCTCGAAGCTCGTGCGCTGGTTCCAGGATCCGGCAGTAGGCGCCGTCGCCGGAAATGCCAAAGTCGGCAATCGCGTCAACATGATCACGCGCTGGCAAGCGCTCGAATACGTCACCAGTCAGAATCTGGAGCGGCGGGCGCTTGCCGCGCTCGGCTGCATCACCGTCGTTCCCGGCGCCATCGGCGCCTGGAAGCGGGAAGCGCTCGAGCGTTTGGGCGGCTTCCCCGCCAATACGCTCGCCGAGGACCAGGACCTGACGCTGACATTGCTCACGGCCGGTTACACGGTGCTCTACGACAGCTCCGCGATTGGCTGGACCGAAGCGCCGGACACCGTGAGAGCCCTCATCAAGCAGCGCTTCCGCTGGGCCTTCGGCACGCTGCAATGTTTGTGGAAGCACCGGCGGATAACGCTCAGGCCGCGTTACGGCACGCTCGGGCTTGTCGCCATACCGCAGATCTGGCTGTTTCAATTCCTGCTCACCGCCATCGCGCCGCTCGTTGACCTCGCCCTGATCTGGCAGATCATCACATCGAGCCTGCAGCTCCTACAGCATCAGGATCAATACGACCCCGACACTCTCCGCAAGGTTGTGGCGTACTATCTCATCTTCCTCGTCATCGATCTCGGCAGCGCCACCGTCGCTCTGTTGATGGAGCGGCGCGAGAAATGGAGGCTGGTGCCGTTGCTGGTGCTCCAGCGTTTCGGATACCGGCAACTCATGTATTGGGTGGTGCTGAAGGCCCTGTTCACCGCGGCGATCGGACCACTGGTCGGCTGGGTCAAGCTGGAGCGCAAGGCAACCGTCGGCACGGCGGCCGCGTAAGACGCGGCGATTCCTACATCTTGTCGTAGAGCAAACAGCAGCAGTCCTTCAGCCCGTCCTGGCGCAACTTGCACGCGAGCTTCTCCTCCGCCCCGGCGCATGCTTGAGGCGGGGCATCGGCGGCCAGGCCGTTACTGCAGGTCGCAGTGTAGTGAACGCAGTTGCCGCCCAATAACTCTGAGTTCTTTGGGCAGTGGCAGTTGGGTGGCGTTCCCACCATGCCGCGCTGGCAGCCCCTATTGGTCGCCTCGGGCGTTCCCGCTAACGGCTCGCAATAACTGCCGGAGGCATTCGGAGCAGCTAGTACCGTGTGGCCAGGAGGACAAGAATGCTGGCCGGGCTCGACGACCTCCTGGGTGGCGGCCGGAGCAGCCGGGAGCGGTTCGCCCGTCGTTGCTTCGGTTGGTTCATCTTTGCGACTCGGGTCATCAACGCCCTGGATCGCATTCTTGCCATGCACCACCCCGCCTTCAGTGGCCTTGCATTGGAACTTTCCATCGAACATGCCGCAGGTGAAGACGGCCGCAGCCCTATCGCCGCCGAGAGCTGACGGCAGCACCCAAAGAGAACAGGCGAGCACCAAGGTGCAAAGCAGGCGCATGGAATTTTCCCTCCCGTGAAGTTACGAGCATAATGAGATAGGACCCGGATCGGAACAGCCCAGTGCACAGCCTCAAGGACTTGGCCACTTGGGACTCCTTGCGCCAAATGGGGCCCTTGCCATCCGGCGCTTCGCTTGTCACCATGGGTTGATCAAGGCCGCCCGGGACGGTCGTCGGGCCTTCCCGCGGACAACGCCAAAGGGAGGAGAGTATGGGCCAAGCGCAGGGCCAACCAGCCCGCAGCGCCCGCTGCATCGCACTGGTTGGCCCCTATCTCAGCGGTAAGACAACACTTCTCGAAGCCATCCTTGCCCGCACCGGCGCCATCGGACGGCAGGGCACCATGACCGCCAAGAACACCGTCGGCGATGCCTCGGATGAGGCCAGGCATCACGGCATGAGCGTCGAGATCAACGTTGCAACTGTCGATTTTCTCGGCAATTCCTACACCTTCCTCGATTGCCCCGGCTCCATCGAATTCCAGGCAGACGCAGCCAACGCGCTCACAGCCTGTGACGCGGCCATCGTGGTGTGCGAGCCTGACGAGAAGAAGGTGCCAGCGCTCCAGCTGATCCTCAAGCAGCTCGAAGATCGCGGCATTCCGCATTTCCTGTTCATCAATAAGATCGACAAGGCCGAGGCGCGCATCCGCGACATCGTGCCGATGCTCCAGCCTGCCTCAACCAAGCCGCTGGTGCTGCGCCAGGTGCCGATCTGGGAGAACGATATCGTCACCGGCTTCATCGATCTCGCGCTCGAGCGCGCCTATGTCTATCGCGAGCATGCGCCGAGCGAAGTGGTCGCCATTCCCGATGCGCTCGCCGACGGCGAGAAGCAGGCGCGGTTCTCGATGCTTGAGAAGCTCGCCGACTATGACGACGAGCTTATGGAGCAACTGCTTGAAGACGTGCCCCCGCCGCGCGACAAGGTGTTCGACGACCTTTCAAAGGAGCTGCGCGACGGGCTGATCTGCCCGGTGCTGATGGGCTCGGCCGAAACCAGCCACGGCATCTTCCGGCTGTTGAAGGCGCTGAGGCACGAAGCCCCTTTTGTCGGCGTTACAGCTAAGCGCCTTAAAGTCGATGGCGCGCCCTCTTGCGCCTACATCCTCAAGACCTTCCACACCGCGCACGGCGGCAAGCTCTCGCTCGCGCGCGTGCTGACCGGCACTTTCGCCGACGGCGCCAGGGTCGAGGGCGCTGCCGATGATGAGCGTATCTCAGGCCTCTTCACACTGCTGGGGCAGGAGCCCACCAAGCGTGGCGAGGCAAAGCCCGGCGACACGGTCGCATTCGGCAGGCTTGACAGCGCCAAGACCGGCGACACTCTCGTCACCGAGAAGTCGAAGCCGGTGAAGCTCGAAACCAGCCCGCCGGCGCAACCCGTGTTCGGCCTTGCCATCGCCGCCAAGGAGAAGAAGGACGAGGTGAAGCTCACCGCAGCCATCGCCAAGATCATCGAGGAGGACCCCTCGATCTCGCTCAGCCACAGCCAGGACATGGGCGAGATGGTGCTGTGGGGGCAGGGCGAGATGCATCTCCGCGTGGCGCTCGAGAAGCTCGTGCGCAAATACGGCATCGATGCTTCGACGAGGCCCCGGCAGATCCCCTATAAGGAGACCATCCGCAAATCGACCGAGGTGCGCGGCCGCCACAAGAAGCAGTCAGGCGGGCACGGCCAGTTCGGCGATGTGGTGGTCACTATCAGCCCGAGGCCGCGCGGCGCCGGCTTCGAGTTCACCGACGAGATCACCGGCGGCGTGGTTCCGAAGAACTACATTCCATCGGTCGAAATCGGCGTGCGCGACTATCTCCACTCGGGCCCGCTCGGCTTCAATGTAGTCGATGTCGGCGTCTGCTTGGTCGACGGCTCCTATCACTCGGTTGATTCCTCGGACATGGCCTTCCGCCAGGCCGGCCGCATCGCCATGAGCGAAGGCTTGCCGCAATGCTCCCCAGTATTGCTCGAGCCAGTGATGGCGGTCGAGATCGCGGTTCCCTCAGACGCAACCGCCAAGGTCAACGGCATCATCTCGTCGCGGCGGGGTCAGATCCTCGGCTTCGACGCGCGGCCTGGATGGCAGGGATGGGACCTGGTGCAGGCCCAAATCCCGGAGGCAGAAATCCAGAACCTGATCGTGGAGCTCAGATCGGCGACCGCCGGCGTTGGCACCTTCAGCGCCAAATTCGACCATCTCGCCGAGCTTACCGGCAAGATCGCCGACCAGGTGCTGGCCTCCAGGGCCGCGAAGGCCGCCTAAAATAGAGGGTTCCGGCGGACTTGCCCCCGAGCCTCCGGCTCGCTAGACGATTATGCCGATTATTTGAGCGATGACCATTAGACCTTCGTGAGGGTTCCTGAAATGACGATTTACCCGCAGCTTGACATCCCTGAAACCCTGGCAGCCGGCCCCGGGCCGGGGAACACCGACCCGCGCGTGCTCGAACGCTTCGCCAAGACCGGCGTCGCCGATCACATGCAGAAGGACGTGCTCCGCGGCATGCTCGAGGCCAAGGAGATGTTGCGCGAGCTGTGGGGGACCAAGAACGTCTACACCTACGGCGTCGCAGGCACTGGCTTCTCGGGACTCGATTGCGTGCTGCAGCTGATCCTGCCCGGCGACAAGGTCGTGGCGTTTCCGAACGGAACCTTCTCAGGTATCGATACGCTGACCATCCGCATGAAGGCCGCGACCGCCGAGGAGCTGGCGGCGGATTCGCTGAACCCGAAAGCGAAAAGCGTGATCGTGGTCGATACCCCGCATAGCCAGTCGGTGACGGCTGAGACCGTCGACAAGGCGCTTTTCGAGCACAAGCCGATGTGGGCCTTTATGGCGCATTGGGAGACGGGCTCGGGCCGTATCAACGACCTCAAGGGCTTCAGCGACGCCTGCCTGAAGCACGCGGTAATGGGCATCGTCGATGCCGTGTCGAGCCTCGGCGTCGCCGACTTCAACATCGACGACTATCCGGGTGTGGTCGCCTGGGCGTCGTGTCCGCAGAAGGGCGTGCTGTCGCTGCCGCTCACCTATGCGCCGGTCAGCTTCACCGACAAGGCGATCGAGATGGTGAAGAAGCGCGGCTGCCGCAGCTATGTTCACCACCCGATCCTAGATGCGCGGCATTGGGGCCTCATCGACGGCAAGGACACCCCGACACCAGCCTATCACCAGACCCATTCCTGCTACGCGGTCGCCGCCTTCCACGAGGCGTTGCGCATCATTCTCGGCTATGGACGCCGCCGGAAGGCCTCCGACTACGCTTATCACGAGAAGGCGCTGCGCCAGGCGGTCGAGGCCATGGGCTGCGACGTCACCTCCAACATGACGAGCCTTGTGGTGCTGAACCTGCCCGGCAAGCTCAAGGGCAAGGAGAAGGAGCTGGTGCAGGGCGCCCGCGCGCAAGGGTTCGGCATCTGGCCAACTCTGTCGGAGCCGGTGCAGGTGCGCATCGGCATCCTCAACCAGCTCTCGCCCGAGCAGATTTCCGAGATCACCAGCCGCTTCGCCGACGCGATGCTCGCCATGGGCGCCGAGTTCGACAAGGCGAAGGTGATGAACGGCCTCAAATCCTATTACGCCAAGGCGGCCTAACACGCGCTTCATGGCGCTTGCGAATTGCAAGATCGAGTACCCGAAGATGGGTGTTTGCAAGGTGCAGGATGCTGAAGGCCGCGTGGACGCCGGACGGCGTAATGGCCTGTTTCCCAGCGTCAACGACGCGGTGCAGGCAGGCAAGGACATCATTCGCGAGCTTGGTCTCTTCAACCGTACTAGTGAAGCTGATCAAGACCGACTTCTCGGTGCGCTGCGGGGTCAATGCCGGCTTCGTCTATTTCGACGAGACCACGCCGCTCGAGGCCGACCGTGTCATCGACGTCGCCGGGCACATGCAGAAATATGCCGACCCGAACACCGTGGCGGTGGCGCAGAATATCGTCGAGCCATTAAACGACCGCGCCGGCTTCGCGCCGGCAAAGCGGGTGGTCGATGGCTACGAGGTCTATACTTGGCGGCCCGTGGACTGATCTGGCTCAGGGCTGAGGTGCCCGGCGCAGGAAGTCCAAGGAGTACTCGCGGTCGAGGATATGGACGATACGCGGGCGCTCGTGCGGGATGTCGCTCTCCTTGCCGGCACGTTCGGGAATGCGATGGAGATGAACATCCTGCCCGGAATGACGGCGCAGAATTCCTAAGGCTTGGCTTTCATGCCCAACATCGCGCGTTCTGACCCACAGCAAGAGACCGCCACGGTGCAGATGCTGGTCGAGATGCTTGGCGTGCTCGTGGCCGATGAAGCGCGCGAAAGCGGCACCGATCAGGCCGCCGGTGCCGCCGGCAATGGCCGCCGCGGCGAAAACGCCGAGCAGTGTGCCGCCGGAGGCGGCAACCGCTAGGCTACCGACCATCGCCGGCACATAGACGCCGGCGCCGATGACAGCGCCTTCGGCATTGCCGATTGTCTCGTCGGGGATATAACCGATACGCGGCGCCTCGGGATCGTCCTCGAAATCGGCGGTTGACCGGTAGGTGGAGCCGAGTTTCGACGTCACCGTGTCCTCATGCGCGAGCACGGCGATGTCGGCATGGTCAAAGCCGGCCGATAGCAGGTCGTCGATTGCCGCCTGGAAGGGTTTCACGTCTTGGAAGACCGCAACGGCTTCCGTCATGATGGAACTATAGGCCGCTTCTGGCATGGGAGACCTCCGATCAGCGGAGTTGGTCCGGAAGGCCATGGCGACCGCGGGTTGCGGCAAGCCGGCCCCCGCTCATGACCTCAATAGTAGCACGGAACGGACGCCCGCGCTTTTGCGTTAGCGGGAGATAGGGGAACTCCGGGCCAAGAGGGGAACATCGTTGGCGGACGCTGGCCGAGATATTCACGCGGACGAATTCGCACCTGAAGTCGTCGCTCGGTCGAAGCATGTCGTGGCGACGGCGGCCGAGGAGCTCAAGGATTACGAGCGCTGGCTCAAGGACTTCGTCGCCTCAGAGGAGCAGAGCCGGAAGCGGCACGCCCGCTCGCTCAAGCGCGAACAGGCAAGACATCGCCGGCAGCTAAAGCGCGAACGCAGGGCGCGCGCACGCAAGCGCGCTGCACTTGGCGTTGCACGCGCGGTTCGCTCCGCTTCGAGGTCCACGGCTGGTGCGATCGTCACGGCGCAAAGGCGTTCGCGTGACCTCACAATGGCCGGCGCTGCATGGAGCGCTGCGACAAGCCGAGCTGTTGCCGCATCGACATATGAGGGGCTCTCTCTCGGCTCTTCCTGGATAAGCGCCAAGGGTCGCGCTGTGATGCGGGCGACGCGCGAGACAACCGCGACCGGATGCTCCTGGCTTTCCGCGAGGACGCGGTTGGTCGCCCTTAAGTCAGCGAAAGCGGGTGGTTCTGGAGCGACCTGGGTCGCCGCCAAGGCACATGATGTAAGAATGGTATCGACCGCAGCAGCTTCAGCCGGCTCTGCCTGGATCAAAGCCAGGGGAACCGCGCTCACCGCCAAATCGCAGGTGTTCGCGCTCAAATCCCGGAAGGCAGCTTCGGTCGGCACGGCCTTGGCCAGAGCCAGGGCTGAGAAGGTGGCGCGCGCGACGCGTGAAGCAGCAATTGTCGGCGGAACTGTTCTCGCCACAAGATCGCAGGCGCTAGCACTCCAATCGCGCAAGGCGGCTTCGGTCGGCTCTGCCTGGACCAAAGTGAAGGCTGAGAACTTAGCCAGGGTAACGCGTAAAGCAGCTGTTGTCGGTGGGGGCGCGCTCGCATCCAAATCGCAGGCGCTAGCGCTCCAATTGCGCAAGGCGGCTTCGGCTGGCTCTGCCTGGACCAGAGTGAAGGCTGAGAAATTGGCCCGGGTATCGTGTAAAGCAGCGGTCGTCGGTGGGTCCGCCCTCACAACCAAATCGCAGGCGTTCGCGCTTCAATCGCGCAGGGCTGTTTCGATCGGGTCCGCCTGGACCACAGCGAAGACCCGGACAGTTTCGCGTGCGACGTCTAAAGCCGCAGCAAGCGGTCTTGCCTGGACGCTGGCCAAAGGACAGACCTTGGCGCGTCAATCTCGCCAGGGAGCTTTGATCAGGTCGCGCTGGGCTTCTGCGGAGGCCAGCGTGCTCGCAAAGGCATCGCTCGCCACCATGGCCAGCGCGGCGTCTTGGATGCGGGCGAGGGCGGGAGGCCTCGCGCAGACAGTTCATGATGGACACGCGATGGCATCTCCCCGGATCAGGGCAGCTCTCGATACGGTTTATGCCCGGCTTTGGACGTTGAGCGCTGAGGCGAGACGGATCGCCGAGCGTCAAGGGGAGCAAGCCGCGTTCCTCGCCGTGAGGCTAAATGCGCAAGCAAAGGGCGAGATCGATGCGCTGAAGCGGGCGGTACGCGAAGGCGTACTGACGCCGCCGTGGCGCAAAGTCGCGAGCGTCGCCTTCTTCCGGAACGGCGGCGCCAACGAACATAAGCTAGAGGACGGGCCGAGCGAGCCGGCAGCAGGGAGCGCGTCGTCGCGAAATGCCCTGATCATTGTGGAACCCTGGCGTTGCCGGTTGCCGGCCGTGCGAGGGAAGGGCTCAAGCGCGCCGCCGGCTGACTGGTCCACACTGCACACGCCTTCGCTATACTGATGGCGAAGCGAGGTGCGCCCATGAGGATAGCTGTACTGTTGCCGTTGGCGGTCTGGCCTGCGCTCATCGCGGCGTCAGGCGCGTATGCCAAGGACCCCGCCCACACCGCCCGTTACTCATTACTGGCACAATTGGACCGACGGCAAGGGCCTGAGCCGTCTCACCCGCTGCGCGCTTAGCAATTTCGAGCTTCAGGGCCTGTCGCAGCCGGCAGCGCCGGAATGGGCGAACCGGCAAGCCGCCGGAACGGCATCGATCATCACCGTGGTGCAGCCGTCCGCCTGGAAAGGCGTGTGGCACCAGGAGTCCAAGGTCTATTGAATCGTGACGCTCACGGGGAAGTGGTTCGTGTACGCGATAGACGGCACGCGCGTCGAGCTCCGCCCCGGCGACATTTCGCTTGGCAAGGATCAGAACACAGTGCCAGATGCCGAAGGCCGCAAGGGCCACCGCTCGGGCAATATCGGCGATGAGACAGTGACGCTGATGGTTATCGAGACCGACGTGACGCCGACGGTCGCTCAGCCCTGCCGGTTCAAATAGAGACCGATCAAGTCTTGAGGGGGAGCCATCAGGCGCGCGCCGACGGAGGCGAGCAGAAGTTCGCGGGCGCGGTCGACAATCTCATCCAGCGACGACGTACGTGCAAACATGGCCTTGGCCTCGCTAAGGAATTCCTCGCGGCTGGGGATATGCGGCACGTGCAGGGTTTTCAGCATCTCTGCCGTGCGGTGATGCGCACGGGTCACGGTTTCCTGCAGCGCGGAAAGCTCAGGAGTGTGCAGCGCGGCGGCGATGGCGGCGGCGATCCGCTCGGAATTGAAGCGCGCCGCGAGCTCCTCGGCGGCGCGATTGATGACCTTGGCCCCGAGCCGCTGCTCGTTGCGCAGCACCGGCTCAGGCGGCGTCTTGAGGTCCCAGACCAGGCCGATCCAAGAGAGCGCACACAAGAGGTAATAGGTCGGATCGATTTCCCACCATTTGAAGCCCTGCCGGACGCTCGACTGATAGGCGTGGTGATTGTTGTGCCAGCCTTCGCCCATGGTGAAGATGGCCAGAAGCCAGTTGTTGCGCGAATCGTCGCCCGTCACGTAGCGCTTTGAGCCGCTCACATGGGCGAGCGAGTTGATGCAGAAGGTGGCGTGATAGACGAGCACCGTGCTCCACAGGAAGCCGACGACGAGACCTGACCATCCCGCGAGGAGAAAGCATAGCAGAGCAAGAGCGATTGCCGGCACCTGCTCGTTCCTGTGCAGCCACATCAGTTCGGGAAAACGGGTGAGGTCGGTGACTTTGGCCAGGTCTGGGGTGTCGTGCCTTCGCGCGAAGATCCATCCCAAATGACTGTAGATGAAACCGTGGTGCCGCGGCGAATGCACGTCATGCCCAGTGTCGGAATTCAAATGGTGATGGCGGTGCTTTGAGGCCCACCAGACGACGCTCTTTTGCGTGGTGGTCTGGGACATGAACGCAAGGACGAACTGAAACGCCCGGCTCGTCGAATAGGAGCGGTGCGAGAAATAGCGATGATAGCCTGCGCCGATGGCGAAGATGCGCAGCCAATAGAGAGTGATGCAAATGGCCAGCGCCTGCCAGGTGACGCCGGTCCAGATCGCCGCGAAGCAGCCTAGATGGACGAGAACGAAGGGAATGGCAGACGGGTAGATGATGTCGTCATGCACATCGTCAGCATCAATGTCGGCGTTCATCCCCAGCGATCCGTCTTGTCCGGCTTATGTGAGGGCATTGCCCGCTTCGCCAAACGGAGCGAGGGTCCCAGATTGCGTTCAAATCATCTTATAGAACGATATCCGCACTGCGCCTACAGCTCTCTGCGCTTAGGCACAGGCGGAAAGCTGCGGTCACCGGCGGCCGGCGCCAATTACATTCTGGCGACGGCTACGATCTGTGACGGCAAGGGGGCGCTGACATCTTTGCCTGGCCAAACGCCTTCGACCCGGCGCGTCGCGCCCGCGCCCGAGACACGCACCTTGGAGAAGCCCAGTGCGCGAAATTTTCTGGCGATGAGTTCGTTGTCGACCAATCGCTCGACCGACTTCAGCGAGAGGGTTGCCCGGTAGCGCTTGCCTTGCTCGACGGTAAACTCGCCGGCGAGGCTCGAGGCACTGACAAAACTTGCGGCGATGGCGAAGGCAGCGAGCGCTTTCGGGAATTTGCGAGCAATCTTCTCGGTCATGCAAACGTCCTCTTGCTTCGGGTCCTGAAGCCGCCTCCAGGAGCATCAAACTGGAAATGTGGTGGAGGTTGCTAAGCCTCGGCCTCAGTCGCCCATTCATGTGGCGATGAAGGGACTGCCGGGCGCTCTAGCCCGGCAATCAGACCCAAAATAAGGCAGTGGCGAGACATATTCTGCTGGACTTTAGGCGTATCCTTGAAACTGCGGAAGGTCCATCCCTATACCATCCATACAGATGGTGGAGGACATTGGCCGCGGGAATTCACGGGCTCCGCGACAGGGCAGGCGAGACTGAAAAGATCACGATCAACCTCGATTACGTCGACCTCGGCCACATCGATCTCCTGGTGCGGCGAGGACCAGGGCAAGGTGGAAGATGCGGAAGGTTGCAAGGACCACCGTCAGGCATGGGCGAAAAGACCGTCGGGTTGACAGTGAGCGAGTTCGACGACTCCGACTGCGACGCGCGGGTTTAGTGAGGAGTGGGGTCAACCAGTATGGCGACGGCCTTTCCCCGCTTCACGATTATTGAGGCTCCGTCCGTCCTCGGATTGTTCCCGAAGGGCGTTGAAATGCTGCCCGACGCGTTGCTGGCCGCGGGTTTCGGCGACGGCTTGCAAGCACTTCACGCGGGGCGCGTCGAGCCCCCGCAATATGAGGATCGCCGCGATCCGGAAACCAAACTTCTCAACCCGAGGGGAATTGCCAGCTACTCGGTGGCACTCGCAGACGTGGTTGGACGCGCGATCAATGATGGCGACTTTCCCATCGTGCTCGGCGGGGATTGTTCGATCATGTTGGGTTGCTTGCTGGCCCTAAGGCGGCGAGGGCGCTACGGGCTGCTGTTCCTCGACGGCCACGCTGACTTCTATCAGCCTGAGGTGGAGCCGAACGGTGAGGTGGCATCGATGGAACTTGCCATAGCCACTGGACGTGGTCCTGCGGTCGTATCTGACCTGGAGGGCAGGCGCCCGCTGGTCCAGGATCAGGATGTCGTGGCTTTCGGGTACCGCGATGGTGAATATGCCGCGGCGCACGGCAGCCAACGCATCGAGCACTCCGCGATCGATGTTATCGATCTCGCCGAAGTTCGGAAGCGCGGCATGGGCGAAGCAATCCATCATGGGATCCAGATGCTGTCCCAGCCCCAAATTGCTGGCTTCTGGGTGCACCTCGATGCTGATGTGCTCGATGACGCTGTCATGCCTGCGGTCGACTACCGAATGCCTGGCGGATTGTCATGGGGAGAACTGACCAAGGTCCTTCAGGCTGCAATCGGCTCGGGTCGAGCGGTCGGCCTCGACATTACGATCTTCAACCCAAAGCTCGATGAGGATGGCACAATCGCCGCGGCGTTCGTCGATGCCCTCATAAAGGGACTGAGGTCTTGACGCGCTCCTAACCCCCGCTCAGCGAGGCGCGGGTGGCTTCAAGTTCCTTCAGGGCCTCGTCGCTCAGCTTGGGGTATTGCGGGTCGATCGCTTCCAGGCGCTCGACGATGGCAGCGGCGATGACGAGGCGGGTGAACCATTTGTGGTCTGCGGGCACGACATACCAAGGCGCAACCTCGGTCGCGGTGGCACGGATCAGCGCCTCATAGGCTTCGAGGTAGGGGTCCCACAGCTTGCGCTCCTTGAGATCGCCGGCATTGAACTTCCATCTCTTGTCGGGTTCGTCGATGCGCGCAAGAAGGCGCTTCTTCTGCTCGGCTTGTGACAGGTACAGGAAGAACTTCAGCGGCACGGTTCCGCTCCGCGCGAGATGCAGCTCAAAGGCGTTGATGTCCTCGTAGCGTTCCTGCCAGATATTCTTGGTGATGAGCGAGGGCGGCAGACTCTGGTTCTCGAGCAGGTTGGGGTGCACGCGCACCACCAGAACCTCCTCGTAGTATGAGCGGTTGAAGATGCCGATGTGCCCGCGCTTGGGCAGCACTAGGTTTGCCCGCCATAGGAAGTCATGTTCGAGCTCGAGTTGGCTCGGCGCCTTGAAGGGATGCACCTCGCAGCCTTGCGGGTTGACCCCCGCCATCACGTGCTCGATGACGCCGTCCTTTCCCGCCGTATCCAATCCTTGCAGGATGACCAGGAGCGCCCAACGGTGCTCGGCATAGAGCCGCTCCTGCAAATCGCCGAGGCGCTTGGCGCTTTGGGCAAGCAATTGCTTGGCGTCGCTCTTGTCGATGTCGAGTCCGGCAGTGTCGCCAGGGTTGATGTCGGCGAGGCGGAATTTGCGGCCGTCCTTGATGCGAAAGCGCTTGCTGATGTCGGCTGGGAGCATGGTGGGGCCATCCTATCGTCGCGCCTTGAGGCTGGCGACCCCGAAGTCGTTGGGTGGACGGCGGCCAATTTGCCGTCGCCCACCCCCATTGACCTCAGACGCGGAACACAGCACCGGCGACTGATCTTGGGCGCTCGCGCACCCTGCCGCCGTCATTGCCGGACTTGACGATCCACTGTCCGCTTGCGGTCCGTCCGGTGACCATGCCCACATGATGGGACCAGACCACGACCGCGCCGACGCGCGGTCCGCTCGGACGGCCCCAATTCTTCCAGTTGCGGGCGAGGTTCAGCTCCGCTCCGCCACCCTTCTGCGTGCGCATCCACCAGCCGCACCAGCGCGCTGGCCTTGCACCGACGGCGAGAGTTCGAGCGTGTGCTATGACCGCGGCCTGCATACTGGCGATGCGTCGAGCGCGTGCTCGATCCGAGGCTTGCATATTGGCGGTGAGACGAGCGCGCGCTGTATCCGCGGCTCGTATATTGGTGGCGATAGCGAGCGGTGCGGTGTGCCGATCGCGAAGCGCGGGACTGGTAGCCGGACGCTGAGCTCGATTCGGCCGAGCTTTGGTAAAGGGGCCGCGCCAGACTGGGAGTTGCAAAAGCCGTCACAACAAAAATACTCGCGACGGCGAAAAGAATCGCCTTCATCACACTTCCTTCGTGCTGTTTGGTGAAGGCGCCATCCTCTAAAATATTGGGGCGAAACAAGGAAATGGCTGAGACCATGTGCGGGCCTCAGCGCCTCATTGCTGACGCGGTTCGTTAAGGAATGAGATGGGCGCCGATTACTCGGCGGCTTCGTGGAGCTGATCGAGGCCGGCGAGATGGCGCTCGGCGTCGAGCGCGGCCATGCAACCCATGCCTGCGGCGGTCACCGCCTGGCGATAGATGTCGTCGGCGACATCGCCCGCCGCGTACACGCCGGGGATGTTGGTTGCTGTGGAGTAGGGCGCGGTCTTGATGTAGCCGGAGGGCTTCATCTCGATCTGGTCCTTGAAAAGCTCCGTCTGCGGAACATGGCCGATGGCGATGAAGACTCCGTCAGCGGGAATGGTGGTCATATCGCCGGTGAGCGTGCTTCTCAGCCTCGCCCCGGTTACGGTTCGCGGATCCTCGTGGCCCAGCACCTCTGCGAGCTCGCTGTTCCACACCACTTCGATCTTCGGATTGGCGAACAGGCGCTCCTGGAGGATCTTCTCAGCCCGCAAAGCACCGCGCCGGTGCACGAGCGTCACGCGCGCGGCGACGTTGGTGAGATACAGCGCCTCCTCGACGGCAGTGTTGCCGCCGCCGATCACGATCACGTCCTTGCCGCGGAAGAAGAAGCCATCGCAGGTGGCGCACGCAGACACGCCATAGCCCTTGAAGCGCTCCTCGGAGGGCAGACCGAGCCAACGGGCTTGCGCGCCGGTGGCGATGATAAGGGCGTCCGTCGTGTATTCGCTGCCGCTGTCGCCCTTGAGCCAGAAGGGCTGGCGCTTGAGATCGACCTCCTCGATATGGTCGGCGACGATCTCGGTGCCGACATGCATCGCTTGCACCCGCATCTGATCCATCAGCCAGGGGCCCTGGATCACGTCGGCGAAGCCCGGGTAATTCTCGACATCTGTGGTGATGGTCATCTGGCCGCCTGGCTGGATGCCCTCGATGAGGAGCGGCTTCAGCATGGCGCGCGCGGCGTAAATGCCCGCCGTATAACCGGCGGGACCCGAGCCGATGATGATCACCTTGGCGTGACGGGATTTCATGGCTTTGCCTTGGAGCCCGGAGTGGGGCCTGAATTGGAGCCAACAGGTAAGCTCAATGGCTGCATTTCGCAACCCGGGAGCCCTTCTTCCGCTGGTTCACCCAGTGGTTTCAAGGCCAAGCGCGCGGCGTAGGACGCTTGCCACCATTTCAGTGTCGTTGATCGGGGCGTAGGACCACGATTCGATCTTGCCGGCGAAGGGACGGGTCGCTCCACGCTCCCGCATCAGCTCGTGGAACTGGCCGAGCCGCCGCGACTTGCCCTTCAGCCGCTGGACATAGACCGGCTTGCCGGTGCCTGCCGCCTCGGTGACCATGTTGACGGAGTCTTCTGTCACAACGATGGCGTCGGCGCTGGCGAGGAGGGCGTAATAGGGATTCTCGCCAGTGCCGTCCCAGACGAAATGCGAAACGCCGGCGATGGTCGCGGCAAGGGCGCGCAACGCCTCCGGCGAGGTTCGACGCGACGGGGTGACGAGCAGCGATCCGCCACAGTCACGCGCGGCCTCGGCGAGCGTTGCACCAAATGACGCGGCAAGCTCCGGCGGAAAAGAGAAGGCCTGGCTTTCGCCGCCGAGCAGAACGGCGATGCGCGGGCGGGGGAGCGGATCGATCCTCGAGGCGAAGCTTTGCGCCGCACCGGCGAGGCGCTCAGCCGTGACGCTGTGCACGGCGCCGAAGGTATTGAGGACGTTGTCGCCGGTATAGCCGTCATGTATCGGCGCCGCGATGAGATCGAAGCGATGCTTGGGCACTTTTGGGTTCTGGATGTGCAGGGCGTAAGCCTTGGCCACATGTTTCAGCGCAAGCGCGATGGGCACGCTGCGACGCCCTATTGATATGATGAGGCGAGGCCAGGGTGGGGCGAGCGGCTCATTGGATGCGACGAAGCCGAGCAGTCGCGCCGGTGCCACATGGATTTGTAGCCGCGCCGGCACGAGGCGCATGGCGCCGGACACCCGTACCCGCTTCAGGCTGTAGGGAAGGCCAACGGCCTCGGCGATCGCAATGCCTTGCGCCTCCATGCCGACCGAGCCGTCGGTGACGATCCAGGTCGTGCCGTTTTCCGAGCCGAGTGGCGGTCTTTGGGAACTTCCGGAACGTTGAAGGGTCAATTTCTTTTCAATTCTTTTCCCAATAGGACCTAAAATTGCGCGATAAGCATCGCCATCTGCCTTGAGCGCTGCCGCTTCTAACGCGCCCGCGCCGCGATCGTCCAGGGAGCAACGCCATGCGGTCAGCCCGCCTCGATCAAACCGATTGGCGCATTCTGCGCGAGCTGCAGGCCGACGGCCGCATCACCAATGTCGAGCTCGCCCGCAAAGTCGGCATCTCTGCGCCGCCCTGCCTTCGGCGTGTCCGCGCGCTGGAGGAGGCAGGGTTGATTTGCGGTTATGCGGCCCTGCTCGACGACCGCGCGCTCGGCTACGACGTCACCGCCTTCGCCATGGTCGGGCTGCACAGCCAGGCCGAAGCCGATCTCATCGCCTTCGAAGAGCGCGTGCGCAGCTCTCCCATCGTGCGCGATTGCTATATGCTTTCGGGCGAGATCGACTTCATGCTGAAATGCGTGGCGCCGGACCTCACTGCGTTTCAGGATTTCATCATCCACGAGCTCACCGCCGCGCCGAATGTCGCCAGCGTCAAGACCTCTCTCGTTATCCGCGCGTCGAAGCACGATCCCGGTGTGCCCATCGAGATCGTGCCGATGGGCAGCCGCACGGCGCGAGCCGGGGAACGCGCGCGACCGTAATCTTCCTCCTGAGCAATACCGATAAGGGGGAGCGGTGCAGGACAATCCTATTCTTGTCGATGTGACGCGCGGAAGCTTGGTGGAGAGCTGCCACCGCGGCGCCGTCGCCATCGCTGATGCCGATGGGCGCGTGCTGCTTGGCGTCGGCGACATCGAACGCCCGGTCTATCCGCGTTCCGCCGTCAAAGCCATGCAGGCCCTGCCGTTGATCGAGAGCGGCGCCGCCGACGCCTTTCGCCTGGGCGGCAAGGAGCTCGCCATCGCGTGCGCCTCGCATAGCGGCGAGGACGCCCATATCGACGCGGTGCGCTCGCTGCTGGCTAAGGCCGGGCTCGATGAGTCACAGCTTGCCTGCGGGGCGCATTGGCCGATCGGCGAGCGTGCGTCACGCGAGCTGATGCGCGCGGGCAAGAGCCCGACCGCCATCCACAACAATTGCTCGGGCAAGCACGCAGGCATGCTCGCGGTGGCAGTGCATCGGGGGCTCGATCCGGTTGGCTACGAGCGGCTAGACCATCCCGTGCAGCAGGAGATCAGGCGAATCCTTTCAGAGACTTGCGGAATCGCGTTGGAAGCGGATGCGATCGGTATCGACGGCTGTTCGGTGCCGACCTTCGCCATGCCAATCGCCGCGGTCGCCACAGGTTTTGCCAGGCTCGCGAGCGGGAGGGGACTTGAGCCTGCGCGGGCAAAGGCGGCACGACGGCTCATGGACGCCTGCTTCGCCGCGCCGGACCTCGTGGCCGGCGATGGCCGCTTCGACACCATCGTCATGCGCGGGCTCCGCGACGCTGCTTTCGCCAAGGGTGGGGCCGAAGGCGTGCATTGCGCCGCTCTGCCTTCACTGGGGATCGGCATCGCCGTGAAGGTCGATGACGGCACCAAGCGTGGCGCGGAAATGGTCCTCGCCGTGCTCTTAGCCAAGCTCGTAGCGGGCGCGGACCAGGTCCTTGCCAGTCAGCTTGCCGGAGAGATGCGCACTTGGTGTGGCGTGAGGGTCGGGCTGGTCGAACCTGCGCTGGCGCTGAAGGCCGCGGTCCGCGCGCTGCCTCGGCAAAGCGCTGTTGCTGCCGCGCCACGTTGATGGGTTAGCAGCCCAGCGACCGTGCTAAAGAATAAGGATCAAGGAGGAGCGGGATCATGGCTTCAAAGAAGGTCTGGCGACATCGGCGTGCCGCAAACTTAGCTGCGGTGGCAATTCTCGCAGCGTCGCTTGCGGGGGAGCGCGGCCGTTGCCCAGGCGGTCACGCCGCCAGGCGGCAAGCTCAAATGCGACGTCGAAGGCGGGTTGAGCTACATCATCGGATCGAGCCGTGCGCTCGACTGCGTCTATATGCCGGACGGCTTTCCGCCCGAGTACTACAAGGGCAGCATCAACAAGATCGGCATCGATATCGGCTTCCAACGATCCGGCGTGATTGTTTGGGCGGTGTTGTCGCCGGGGCTTATGCGCGGGCCAGGTGCGCTCACAGGAAACTATGTGGGTCTTTCGGCTGATGTTGCCGCAGGGCTTGGCGCCGGCGCCAATGCGCTGATCGGCGGCAACAAGGTCGTGCTTCAGCCGCTCAGCGTCAGCGGCAATATTGGCATCAACCTCGCTGCCGGGATCGGCGATATCACCCTGACCTATGTCGGTGGACCAGCGCCGGTGCTCCGCGAATTCGTGCCGTTCTCCCCGCAGTGAAGCGGTCTCAGCCCGTAGCCATGGCATAGGCGAGATCGGGCCCAACTGGCGTAGGCCCATTCATGGCGCGAATGGCGCCATCCCTGACGCCGGAGATTCTGTTGCCGGCAATCGGCGCGGTCTCGGCGATCGCGGTCGGTATGCCGATGCCGATATGAGCGTTGCGGATGTCGTTCTTGGCGATGCACACGCCGCGCACATGCCGACCAACGAGGACGCCGAAGCCTGACGCGTCCTCCACCACATTACCGGTGACTATGGCGTCGGCCTCAACCAAAATTCCATTGCCGTAAGAGGGGGCAATTTTGCGAAAGAACAGGTTGCGGACGAGATTGGCCTTGATGAGGGCAGGCTTGCCGAGCTGCGCGATGTTCGTCACGGCGATGCCGGTCGCTGCGTTATCGACGAGGTTGCCGGCGATAGTGACGTTCTCGGAGTGCGAGACGAGGATGGCACCTGAGCCTGAGCGCAGAAAGTGGCAGTTCGAGAGCTGAAGCCGCTCGACCATCGTGGCGGCAAATAGCGCACGGTCGACGCCCACGTCCTTTCCGCCGCCGTCAAGCACGAGACCGTTGAGGCGAATGTCCGCCGCGTGCTCGACGCCGATCAATCCGCGGTCGTCGCGACAGCGCAGGATCGATTTGCCGGGCACGCCGGTGAGATGCGTGCCCGATCTGAACTCGAGGCGGCGTGTCGAATAGACGCCAGGCGGAAGAAAGAGAGGCGAGCCAGCTTTCGCGGCTGCGTCGATAGCCTGTTGCAGCATGGCGGTTTGATCGACAGCACCCCCCAGGGGCGTCAAACCGAAGGTGCTTGAGCCTGCCCAATTGGCGCGCTCCAAGCGCGGGCCTGCGGCAAATGCGATGCCGAGCCCGAGGCCGGACAGGATCACGTCTCGGCGGCCGATCCTCATGGGCGTCCTGCCGCGACGGCGGGATCGGCGGCGATCTCGCCGGCGAAGCTCTTCGACTGGTCGCGCTCCTGCGCAAAGGCCAAGAGGTAGGATAGGATCACTCCGGCGCCACGCAACATCTCAGCCTCGCTCAACCGGCCGCCTGCGCGGGGACTGGGAGGGATGTGTACGAAGGTGACGTCGCAAGGCGCCTCTTGCTGCCTCGCCCAGTGGAGCGAGAGATAATAGAGGTAGTTGCAAAGATAGGTCCCGGCCGAGCGTGAGGCGCTTGCCGGCAGGTCTTGCGCCCGCAAATGCCTGGCGAGCTTGGCGGTGGAAATCGCTGTGTCGAGACGAGCATGGCCAGACTCGAGCACGCTGCGCTTGTCCGGTGTCGCGCCACGCGCATCTTCCCTGAAGTCGATAGCGTTGTGCGCCGAGCGCTCGATGCGGAAGCCCTTGGCGGTCCTGCTCAAGCCGAGATGCAGGATGATGCGTGGGCGATGCTGTTGAAGCAGGCGAGGGCCCCGCGCCGCAACCTCGGTCCATTCCGTGGGGAGCACTTCGGTATGGAGCGTGCAGCCGGAAGGCGCTTCCACAGCGGCGAGCGCTTCCGCGAGCCAGGCCGAGGAATTCTCGGCGGCGCCTGGAAATGGGCCGAACCCGGTGATGAGGACGAGCGGGCAAGCCATGATGTATCGGGCTTAACCGGCTAATACAGCCGAGGGAAGCGCAATTTCGAGGGGCGCGAGACTAGCCTTCGCCGATGCCTGCGAGGCGGCCGAGCTTTTCCGCCGCAGCCGTCGGCGTCATCTCGCCGGAGCGGACCTTCTTCTCCATCTCGCTCCAGCGGCGACTCACCTCCTTGCCGCCCTTGAAGGCAGCGAGCAGCCTTTGCTCGAAGATCTCGCGCATCCAGGCCACCCCTTGCTCGGCGCGGCGCGCGTGCAGCGCGCCTGAAGCTTCGAGCGCCGAGTGCCGCTCCTCGACCTTGGTCCACAACTCGTCGAGGCCGGCATTGTCTCGGGCCGAAACGATCAGCACGACCGGCGACCAGTTGGGATTGCCGGCGGCAAGAATGTGCAGCGCGGTGCGGTATTCCATGGCCGCACGATTGGCGCGTTCGACTTGATCGCCGTCGGCCTTGTTGACGGCGATGACATCGGCAAGCTCGAGGAGCCCGCGCTTGATGCCCTGCAATTCATCGCCTGCTCCCGGAATGCCAACCACGACGAAGACATCGACCATGTTTGAGACCGCGGTCTCGGACTGACCGACGCCGACTGTCTCGACCAGGACCACGTCGTAGCCGGCGGCCTCGGCCAACGCGATGGTCTCCCGCGTTGTCTTGGTGACGCCGCCCAGGCTGTCGCCGGCGGGGGAGGGGCGGATGAAGGCTCCCTGTTCTGAAGCAAGCCGGCCCATGCGCGTCTTGTCGCCGAGGATCGAGCCGCCGCTCCGCGTCGAGGTGGGGTCGACGGCGAGCACAGCGACCTTCTTGCCCTTGGTCACGAGGTTCAGCCCGAGCTGGTCGATCAGAGTTGATTTGCCGGCACCGGGGACGCCGCTGATGCCGACGCGAATGGCCTTGCCGGTGCGAGGCAGCAGGTTTTCGAGCAGACGTTGGGTGCGCGCCTGATCCTCTGACTTGGCGCTTTCGATCAGGGTGATGGCACGGCCGAGCGCGACACGGTCGCCGGCGACGATCGCCCTGGCGGTCGCTTCCAAATCATTCTGCGGGGCGTGTTTGCCGCTCATAAGATGCGGCGTTAAGGGGAAACAAGCGGAAGCGCAAGATGGATAATCAGTGGCGCAAGACGCCGATCACCTTGCTGGCAAAGCTCAGGCACTCGGTCACCACGGTCACCACATAGCTGAGCAGCGCCTGGTGCAGCTGGCGGTTCTCGGATTTGAGCCGCTCATAAGCCTCGATGCTGAGGGCATAGAGCACGCTGTCGATCTCGGCCTGGATGGTGGCGCAGCGCAACTGCCGCGTGATCAGACCCATCTCACCGATGGCTTCACGCCGTTATGGCGTGATTCAGCGGCCGACGCATAGTTTCGTGACAAGACAGTTTGCTGACTCTGAATGCATCGAGTAGAGCGCTGCCTGACGCTACTCCGCCGCCTGCTGCGACTTGGCGTCGGCCTTGGCGCCGAGCTTCTGTAGAAGGTCGATTGCTGCATCGGCGATGGAGGTGCCGGGGCCGAAGATCGCCTTGGCGCCAGCCTCATAGAGCTCGGGATAATCCTGGGGCGGGATGACGCCCCCGACCACCACCATAATGTCGCTGCGGCCGAGCGCTTCGAGCGCCTCGCGCAGTGCCGGCACCAGCGTCAGATGGCCTGCGGCGAGCGACGAGACGCCGACGATATGGACGTCGTTCTCCACCGCCTGGCGCGCGGCTTCGTCGGGGGTCTGGAATAGCGGACCGATATCCACGTCGAAGCCTAGATCGGCGAAAGCCGATGCGATGACCTTCTGCCCGCGGTCGTGGCCGTCCTGGCCCATCTTGGCGACAAGGATGCGAGGCCGCCTTCCGTGCTCATGCTCGAAAGAGTCGATCAACGCTTTGAGGCGGGTCAGGCTTCCATCCATGCGACCCATCTCCGCCTTGTAGACGCCGGTCACCGCCGAAACCTCGGCGCGGTGGCGGCCATAGACCTTCTCGAGCGCGTAAGAGATCTCGCCGACAGTCGCCTTGGCCCTGGCGGCGCGAACGGCGCCTTCGAGAAGGTTGCCTTTTCCTGTCTTGGCGCTTTCGGTGAGCGCGTCAAGGGCAGACTGCAATTCCGCCTCGTCGCGCTCGGATTTGAGCCGCACCAGCTGGTCGAGCTGCTGGCGGCGGACCGAGCGGTTGTCGACTTTGAGGATGGCGATGTCGGCGTCGCTGTCCTGCCGGTATTTGTTCACGCCGACGATGGTCTGGCGGCCTGAATCGATGCGGCCTTGCGTCGCCGTCGCGGCCTGCTCGATCATGCGCTTGGGGATGCCGGCCTCGATCGCTTTCGCCATTCCGCCGAACTTCTCCACCTCCTCGATGTGCTTGAGCGCGCGGGCGGCGAGGTCATGGGTCAGCCGTTCGACATAGAAGCTACCGCCCCAGGGGTCGATGATGCGGGTGGTGCCGGACTCCATCTGCAGCATGAGCTGGGTGTTGCGGGCGATGCGCGCGGAAAAATCGGTCGGGAGCGCCAGCGCCTCGTCCAGCGCATTGGTGTGCAGCGATTGAGTATGCCCTTGCGTCGCCGCCATGGCCTCCACGCAAGTGCGTACCACGTTGTTGAACACGTCCTGTGCCGCGAGGCTCCAGCCGCTCGTCTGGCAGTGGGTGCGCAGCGCGAGCGAGCGTGGGTCCTTCGGCTTGAACTCCTCGGCCATCAACTTCGCCCAGAGCAGCCTGCCGGCGCGCATTTTGGCGATCTCCATGAAGAAATTCATGCCGATCGCCCAGAAGAAGGAGAGCCGCGGTGCAAAGGTGTCGACGTTCATGCCGGCCTTGACTCCGGCGCGCACATACTCGATGCCGTCGGCGAGCGTGTAGCCGAGTTCGAGGTCAGCGGTCGCACCAGCCTCCTGCATGTGATAGCCGGAGATCGAGATCGAGTTGAACTTAGGCATCTTCTTCGAGGTGTAGGCGCAGATGTCGGAGACGATGCGCATCGATGGTGCGGGCGGGTAGATGTAAGTGTTCCGCACCATGAATTCTTTGAGAATGTCGTTCTGGATGGTGCCAGAGAGTTCCTCTGGAGGCACGCCCTGTTCTTCGCCGGCAACAATGAAGAGGGCGAGCACCGGCAGAACCGCACCGTTCATGGTCATCGATACAGAGACCTTGTCGAGCGGGATGCCGTCGAACAAGGTCCGCATGTCGTAAATGGAGTCGATGGCGACGCCTGCCATGCCGACATCGCCGGTCACGCGCGGATGGTCGGAGTCGTAGCCGCGATGGGTGGCGAGATCGAAGGCTATGGATACCCCTTGCTGCCCCGCCGCGAGGTTGCGGCGATAGAAGGCATTGGAATCCTCCGCGGTGGAAAAGCCGGAATATTGCCGGACGGTCCACGGCCGCTGCACATACATCGTCGGATAGGGGCCGCGGAGATAGGGGGCGACGCCAGGCATGCCATCGAGGAAATCGAGCCGCGCGATATCGTCCGCGCCATAGACCGGCTTCACGGCGATGCCTTCAGGGGTTTGCCAGGCTGAAGCTTCGCTCGGCGGGACCATAGTCTCGTCTCGCGCAGCAAAGGCGATGTCAGCGAAGGCGGGGATACGCGTGGTCATTCACCTAGTCTCTCATAGGCGTCCTGCAACAGCCCAAGCGTATCACAGCCTTGATAAAGGAATGTCCCAATCCCGGCCTCTTCCCAGGCTTTCGCATGATCGCCAGGCTTGCCGGCAAGATAGATGGAACTTGCGCCTGAAGCGGTGAGCGCTTTGGCCGCGCCCACGGCCTCACTCGCGTAGACCTTGTCCGATGAGCAGAGGCAGGCGAGCTTCGCACCGGACTTCGCGAACGTTTTGCCCAAATCTCCGGCGCTCTTGATGCCTTCGGCTGCGACCGCCTCGATGCCGCCGGCCTCGAACAGGCTCTTGGCGAAGCTCGCGCGCGCGGTGAAGTCGGTGGCGCGGCCGAGGCAGGCGAGCAGCACTTTGGGCCGCTCTCCGGTGCGGGCGAGCCAGGCGTCGCTTAGGTCGCGGAGGTGCTCGAAGGACTCGGCGAGCCGGAAGCGCGGGAGCTTCTCGATGGGCTGACCCGGCGGGGCCTCGCGCGGCGGCGCCCGGAAAGCGCCAAGCACCGTAACGGGCTCCTCGGCGAGATCGGGGAAATCGCTGGTGCCGATCAGCGCCTCCTTGCGGCGCGCGACATTGGCCTCCCGCTTAGCTCGGATCTTGGCAACCGCCTTCTGGATCATGCCGGACTCAAGCGCCTTGGCCGAGCCGCCGGCGCGCTCAATCTCCTGAAACAAGCCCCAGGCCTTTTCGCAGAGCTGCCCGGTGAGATATTCGATGGCGCCGGAGCCCGCGGCGGCATCGGCGACGCGGTGGAGATTTAACTCCTCGACCAGGATGGTCTGCGTATTGCGGGCGACACGCCTGGCGAACGCGTCGGGAATGCCGAGCGCGGCGCTGAAGGGCAGCACCGTGACGGCATCGGCGCCACCGACGGCAGCGGCAAGTGCAGCGATAGTGCCGCGCACGATGTTCCCGTGGGGATCGCGCCTGGTCATCATGCGCCAGGCCGTCTCGGCGGTGACGCAAGCGCGTGAGGGCTCAAGTCCGGACGCTTGCTCTACGCGCGCCCAAAGCTTGCGGATCGCCCGAAACTTGGCGATGGCGAGAAACTGATCCTGGTCGGCTGCGAGACGGAAGAAGATCAGCCGGCGCGCTTGGTCAAGCGAAATGCCTTGCGCTTCGAGCGCGCGAAAATAGGCGACGGCGTTGGCGAGCGCGAAGGCAAGCTCCTGCGCCTCAGAGCCGCCTGCGGCATGCACCGGTCTTCCATCGGCGACGAAGAAGGGCCCTGTAAAACCCTGCTCGACGAACCCTGCGATGAGCGCGGTCACGGCTGGCGCGAGCTCGGCCCAGGGCTTGGGGACCACGCCCCGCGTTGCCATGGCGCCCAGCGGATCGAAGCCGAAGCGGATATTGACCGCGAAGGGTGCGAGGCCCTTCGCCTTCGTATAGTTGGCGACGATACCAGCGGCGTGCCGCGACGGCGGACCGAAATCGAGCGCGATTGGTACGCCCCAATCGAGATGCACGCCCTTTAGCGCCGCGTCGATCGCAGCTTCCGTTGCGGGAAGGGCATAGCCGTAGTCGCCGACCGCGCCTTCGAACACGAGCACGGCGCCGCTTGCGGCATGGTTCAGATCGTCGAGGATCTGAGCGTTGGCGGCATCGGCATCGGGGAGATCGATGCGCTGCATCACGGCCCAAGCCTTGCCAGCATCGCGACCAGGGATGACGGCAGCTTCCTTCGCCCGCGCATAGAGCGGCTCGATGACGATCCCGTCATAGCTCACCGACCGGAGCGAAGAGGCCAGCGCGCCCTTCAGCGCCTCTTTGACGAGTGCCTGCCAGTCAGTCTCTTGGGCGGGCGGAAAGTCGCGCGCCAAGGATAATTCAGCCATTGTCATCCTAGCCTTAGTCCCCTCCGTCCCTCCTAGCACGAAGCCGAAGGCCCAAGAAAGCAGACAGGGCCTTGGCAAATAGGCGATATGTCGCCGTCTTTGCCTGAGTCGCCCGGGGCCATTAGAGTGCGGAGGCGAGGTTGGAGGGAGCATGAGACATGGCCAAGCGCAAGGCGGCGCCTAAGGACGATGCGGTCGGGGGCGACGCTCCTCAGGAAGCGCCGGACGACAGCATCTACATCGGCAAGAGCGTCAAGCCGGAGTTCATTTGGCTGCGGCTCGCCAATCGGCACGGGTTGATTACGGGCGCGACCGGCACTGGCAAGACCGTGACGTTGCAGGGGCTGGCTGAAGGCTTCTCCGATCAAGGCGTTCCGGTGTTCTGCGCCGACGTGAAGGGCGATCTTTCCGGCGTCGCCGAGAAGGGCGAGCCGAAGGGCTGGATAGAGGAGCGCGCTCAAGCAATCGGCTTCACGCCAGAGTTCCGCGCCTATCCGGTGATCTTCTGGGACCTCTTCGGCAAGCAGGGTCTTCCGATCCGCACCACGGTTTCGGACATGGGGGCGCTCCTGCTGTCACAACTCATGGATCTCAGCGACGCGCAGGAAGGCGTGCTCAATATCGCCTTCAAGATCGCCGGCGAGGAGGACCTGCCTCTCATCACTCTCAAGAACTTGCAGACCTTACTCGAGGGGTTGGCGGCGCGCGCCGACACCCTCACCACGAAATACGGCAACATCACCAAAGCCTCGGTCGGATCGATCCAGCGGTCGCTGCTCGTGCTCGAGCAGCAGGGCGGCGAGTATTTCTTCGGCAAGCCTGTCCTCGACATCGAGGACCTGATGCAGACCAAAGGGCAGCAGGGCTATATCAGCGTGCTCGCCGCAGACAGGCTGATGGACTCGCCCCGCCTCTACGCGACCTTCCTGCTGTTCCTGCTCTCCGACCTGTTCGAGAAACTCCCGGAGGTCGGCGATCCGGAAAAGCCGAAGCTCGTGTTCTTCTTCGACGAGGCGCATCTCCTGTTCAAGGATGCACCGAAGGCGCTGCTCGAAAAGGTCGAGCAAGTGGTGCGCCTAATCCGGTCGAAGGGCGTCGGCGTCTATTTCGTGACGCAAAATCCGCTCGACATTCCCGACACTGTTTCGCGCCAGCTCGGCAACCGCGTGCAGCATGCGCTCCGCGCCTTCACGCCGATGGAGCAGAAGGCGGTCAAGGCAGCGGCGACGACGTTCCGGCCCAACCCGGCCTTCGATACCGAGAAAGCAATCATGGAGCTCGGCATCGGCGAGGCGCTGGTGTCGACGCTCGACCAGAAGGGTCAGCCGACCATGGTCGAGCGCACGCTGGTGCGGCCGCCGAATTCGCGCGTGGGACCGATCACCAGCGCGGAGCGCGCGGAGGTGATCGAGGAGAGCCCCGTCGAAGGCAAATATCCGGAGAAGCCGCGGGATAACACGGCCGACCAAGAGCGCCTGCAGGAGTGGGCGGACCAGCCGGCCGAGGCCAAGGCAGAGGCCAAGGCGGCGAAGGCCGACAAGACCGACGATGATAACGACGCGACTCCCAGGTCCAGCGGCGGCTCGCGCAGCGACAGCTTCTGGACCACTGTCGGCAAGACTATCATCAGAACAGGCGTGCCCTTAGCCACGAAGATGCTAACAGACGCGCTCAAGGGCCGAAATAGGAGAGGTTGAGGTTTCACAAACCACGGATCTCGGGCGACTTCGAAATTTGCTGAAGCCTGAGGTGCACTGTTTGTGTGGGGCGGTAACAGTCATGCGGGAGAGCTTGATGGTGCAGACGCGAGTGAGTGGAGTTGTGGCGTTGGCCGCAGCGATTGCGGCGATGACCGGGTCTGTACACGCGGCTCCCTGCGGCAACACAAGTGCCGGCTTCGAAAACTGGAAGCGCGTCTTCGCCCAAGAGGCGCAGGCCCAGGGCGTGAAGCCGAAGGCGATTTCGGCGCTGATGACAACGAAATACTCCACCGGAACCATCAGGGCAGACCGCGGCCAGAAGAGCTTCAAGCTGTCGCTCGATGCCTTCATGGCAAAGCGCGGCGCCGCTGGTATTGTCGCCAAGGGACGGCAACTGAAGGCGGCAAACGCCGCGCTCTTCGCCAATATCGAGAAGCGCTATGGCGTGCCGCCTGGGCCGCTGCTCGCCATCTGGGGCATGGAGACGGGGTTCGGAGCCTTCACCGGAAATCAGAACACGCTGTCGGCCGTCGCCACGCTCGCCTATGACTGCCGGCGCCCGGAATATTTCACCGAGCAGCTCTATGCGGCGCTCACGCTCGTCGACCGCGGCACGCTCAGCGCAGCCTCGCGCGGCGCCATGCATGGCGAGGTCGGGCAGACGCAGTTCCTGCCGAAGAGCATCCTGCTCTACGGCGCTGACGGCGAGGGTAACGGCGGCGTTAATCTGAATTCAAAGGCCGACGCGCTCGCTTCCACCGCCAATTTCCTGAAAGGTCACGGCTGGGTCCGCGGCGCAGGCTACCAGCCCGGGCAGCCGAACTTCGTCGCCATTCAGGGGTGGAACGCCGCCGGCGTCTATCAACAGGCGATCGCGATCATCGGCAAGCGCATCGATGGCTAGTGAGGCCGCAGAGTGGCTGCATGACGCTGCGCAGGCCATGGCCACGGCGACCGAGCAGGACTGGAAGGCCTTCCGGTCGGCAGGCGAGGGGGCTTAGCGCAAGATGCCGCAAGACCCTCGCGGAGCCACGCCCTGGAAACCGATCGCCATCGTCCTTGCGATCACTCTCCTCATGGTCCTCGTTCTTGCCGCGCTTGTCGTTGCCGGCGTGATGGACCTCGGATGGTCGCTGCTTTGAGCGGGACCTCGCGAGCGCGTCCCGCGTTTAGCACCCGTCATCCACAACAATAAGGGAAGGAACCACGATGAGGGATAAGCCGAATCGCGTCACGTGCGGCGCTGGCGACGGCCAATGGATTCGACGTGCCCTACCGACCCTCAGCGTCATCGGCTCGCACCGATAGAACGCATAAGGACGCGCGGCGTCCGGCAACTCGTGTTTCGGAGGCCGACGCCCGTCAGTTCGCGACGGCTAACACCGTTTCATCGTTACGCTTTGGGTCGAATGCATGCCGATGGCGCGCGCGGCTCCGTGCGACAGGTCGAGCGTGAGACCAGCGGTAAACGGTCCGCGATCGTTCACGCGCACCGCGACCGACTTGCCGGTCTTGGGATTTCTGACCACAAGGCATGTGCCGAAGGGCAAAGACTTGTGCGCCGTGGTCAACCCGTCGGGATTGAACATTTCGCCTGACGCGGTGCGGTTTCCGCGAAGCTCGTTGCCGTACCATGTCGCGCGCACCTGCTGCTCCTGTGCTGCGTGTGCGGCGCCTGCAAGACCTACGAGGGTCGTTGCGACAAACGCTATTCGATTCATTTTGATTCCCCCCCTTGATCGATGGGGCGTGGCCTTGGGGTGAACGCATCGCCTCCGATTTTGTTCGTTTGTCGGAGGCGTGAGGGCAATCGCGTGGCAGCATTAATATCGGCAGAAAACCGCCAATTTCTCTGGGCGCGGCGGCCTAATCCGCTGTAAGGTCCGCGCCCATGATCACCTTCGACGGCATCACGCTGCGTCTCGGCGGCCATCTCATTCTCGATCGCGCGTCGGCCGCGCTGCCGCCCAAGTCGCGCGTGGGACTCGTTGGCCGCAACGGTGCAGGCAAATCCTCCCTGCTGAAGCTGATTGCCGGCCTCTACGAGGCCGACGACGGAACAATCGAGGCGCCGTCAGGCCTGCGCATAGGCTATGTCGCGCAGGAGGCGCCTGGAGGGGAGGGCACCCCGTTCGAGACCGTGCTTGCCGCTGCGACTGAGCGAACGGCCCTGCTCGAGGAAGCGGAGCACGCAAGCGATCCCCATCGTATCGCCGAGATCCACGAGCGGCTCAACGCCATCGACGCGCATGGCGCGCCGGCGCGGGCCGCGCGCATTCTTGTTGGCCTCGGTTTGGACGAAGAGGCGCAGCACCGCCCACTCAACACGTTCTCCGGCGGTTGGCGCATGCGCGTGGCGCTTGCCGCGCTGCTGTTCTCCGAGCCCGACCTGCTGCTGCTCGACGAGCCGTCCAACCATCTCGATCTCGAGGCGGCGCTGTGGCTTGAGTTGTTCCTCAAATCCTATCGCGCGAGTCTCATCGTGGTGAGCCACGAGCGCGATCTGTTGAACAGCGTTCCGGATCACATCCTGCATCTCAATCGCGGCAGCCTATCGCTTTACCCAGGCGACTATGACGCCTTCGTCAAGCAGCGCGCCGAGCGCGAGGCGCAGACGGAAGCCGCGCGCGCCGCGCAGGAAGCGAAGGCCAAGAAGCTGCAAGCATATGTGGATCGCTGGCGCTACAAGGCACACACCGCGCGTCAGGCGCAGAGCCGCCTGAAGGCCCTCGCCAAACTCCAGCCGGTAGCAGCTTCGGCAGAAGATGCTTCCGTCGTCTTCGATTTTCCTAGCCCGAAGGAGCTGCGGCCGCCGCTCATCGTGCTCGACCATGCCGTGGTTGGCTACACGGAGGGCACCCCGGTCTTGTCGCGGCTCAATATGCGCATCGATCCCGATGACCGCATCGCGCTGGTCGGCCGCAACGGCAATGGCAAGACGACATTGGCGCGGCTTCTCGCCGGCCAGCTCCAGCCGATGGGTGGTGCGCTCATTGGCAGCGGTAAATTGCGTGTCGGCTATTTTGCCCAGCATCAGATCGAGGAGCTTGTGCCCGACGAGACTCCACTCCAGCACATGGAACGCCTGTTGGCCGGCGCAAAGCCGGGCGAAGTGCGCGCCCAGCTCGGCCGTTTCGGATTTTCCGGCGACAAGGCGAACGTCGCGGTGCGCCAGCTCTCGGGGGGCGAGCGAGCGCGGCTATCGCTCGCGCTGATCACGCGGGATGTGCCGCATATTCTGATTCTTGACGAGCCGACCAACCACCTTGATGTCGAGGCGCGCGAGGCGCTGGTCGAGGCACTCGCCGGCTTCGGCGGCGCTGTGGTGGTGGTCAGCCACGACCGTCATCTGCTTGGGCTCATCGCCGACCGGCTCGTCCTTGTCGATGGCGGCACGGCTCAGGACTTCGCCGGCAGTCTTGACGAGTATCGCGCCATGGTGCTGCGGCCAGGCAATAACGGCACCGAGGCTGGCGACGCTGACGGCGTCAAGCGCGCCAGCCGCAAGGACGAGCGGCGTCGTCTCGCAGCTGAATCCCGCGAAGCTACGAAAGCATTGCGCAAGCAGGTTGCCCAAGCCGAGGCAGAAATGAAGCGCCTGTGGCAACAGCGCGCCGAGATCGACGAGATGCTATCGCGACCGAACACCAACGGCGCCTCGGTCACTGAGCTGATGAAGACCCGCTCCGAGGTCGAGCGCCGGCTCGCAACTGCTGAGCAGAGTTGGATCGAGGCGAGCGAAGCGGTTGAGCGAAGTCTTAGCTAGAAGCCGAGCTTAACGTCGCTATGGCGGCCGGTTGATAGTTTGGCCGGAGGGGGCACCAGCGCGGGAAGTTGGTCTAAACTCCTCCTCGCGATGATTCGCTTCAAGAAGGCTTGGCCTAGGATTGTCGCTCACGCGGACATGGACGCGTTCTATGCGGCGATTGAGCAACTCGATGATCCTGCGCTTCGAGGCAGGCCGGTGCTCGTCGGGCCGCCTAGTAGTCGTGGGGTGGTGTTAACGGCCAGCTATGAGGCTCGCCCGCACGACGTCGGCAGTGCGATGCCGATGGCCAGGGCGCGCCGCCTATGTCCAGACGCTGTGATTGTTCCTCCTCGCTTCGATCGGTATCAGGAAGTTTCCGCGACAATAATGGAAGTGTTCTCCAATTTCTCGCCCCACGTTGAGGCGCTCAGCCTTGATGAGGCATTTCTGGATATGACCGGCTCCGAACAACTCTTCGGCGATCCTGAATCTATGGGGCGTCAACTGAAGAGCGCGATCCGGGACGTCACGGGCGGTCTGACGGCATCCGTCGGCTTATCGGCAAGCAAATACGTGGCCAAGGTCGCCAGCGCCTTTCAAAAGCCGGACGGTCTGACTGTGGTGCCGCCGGAAGACGCCAAGGCCTGGCTCGCTCCGCTTCCCGTGTCTCGCCTATGGGGCGCAGGGCCGAAGACCCAACTCCGTCTTCACGATCTCGGTCTGTATACGATCGGCGACGTGGCGAGTGCCGATGTGCGGTTTCTTTCGGCGAAGCTCGGAAGGGCGGGTCCTCATTTCCACACCCTGGCCCATGCGGACGATCCGAGGCCCGTCATCGGACAGCGATCATCAAAGAGCGTTGGGTCAGAACACACCCTCGATCGGGACGTGCGCCAGAAGGCGGACATCAAATTACACTTGCACCGATCGGCCGAGGCGATCGGCAGGCGGCTGAGAAGAAAGAACTACGCTGCCTTCGGCGTCGGCATAAAGCTCAAGACCGCCGACTTTCAGATTATAAGCCGTCAACAACGGCTCAATGAGGCGACAGACATTGCCGAGACACTCTATTCAGTCGGTGTTTTTCTCCTCGACCATGTGGATCATCCGGGGCCGTTCCGCTTGGTTGGCATGGTTGCATACGACCTGGTCGGCATTGACGATCGCGTGCAGCTCGAGCTTTTCGGCACGCCAGCTCGGCGACGCCGATTGGAAGTGGCGATCGATCAACTGGCGGAGCGGTTCGGTACGAATGTCGTGCGGTGCGCCAATGATCTCAACAAGCCAGCGGAAATGCGCTTGGCGCCGACTCTTGATTTCCTGGCCGATCGCAAGGCCGACTAGTCGTTACGGGAAACGGCGGGTGTTCGCTCGCATGATTTTTTCATCCCGCGGCGTGCTTCAACACGCGACGCGTCCGATACTGCTCGACGACCCAGCGCATTACCGGCAAATCGCGCCAGCGTTCGAGGTCTGCAAGGAGAGCGCCGGGAAAAGACATCTGATGGTACGTCGGCATCTCTCGGGGCCGTGCAAAAAAAGCCAATAGGTTGGCTACGGTGATGTCAGCCCGGCTGAACGATCTCCCGCCAGATAGCGGCGGTTGTCGGCGAGCGTGTTGTCGAGCCAGTCAAGCTCCGACTCCAAAATTGAGCGGTCTCTGCCGCAGCGTCCGGTGTGATGCCATGCATGCGTATCATGATGCGCCGAGATAAAGGCCACCGCGCACCGCCAACAAGTCTGTGCGCGCTTGACGCCTTGCCAAAGAGTGCGGGCTTGGCCAGCTCCGGAAATCGCGGAAGCAGCTCAACATAGGCCAGCCGACGCACGTGAATACCAATGATGCGGTCAGCACGCCGCTCGATCTCTCGTGCGTCCGACAGAGTCAGTCGTCGAGCCGGATCCTGCACTTGTCGATCCGCCCAATCGATGATGGCACCGCTGCCTTGGATCACCGTCCGGCCACCGTAGGCAACTGCTCGGTCATTCAAGAAAAGCCGACCACCGGGCAGACGGCCTTTGGTGAGACCGCCGGCTACCACAGCGCGGAAGCTGCCGACAAGGCGCTGGCGGAGGCTCGCAAAGACACCGAGAAGTGCAAGGGCGTCGTCGAATAGGCGGGCCCCCAGGGGTGCCCAGTTCCGCTGGGCACCCTTGCCGCTCGCGCGGGCTACTCGAAAGCAAGCAGGAGGAGCGGCAATCCGAGGAGCGGGAGCCGCGCGGGCCGAATTCTTGGCGAGTCGCTCTTCTCCTCGACGCGAAGGCTGCGATAGCAGCGGCAGGAAATCTCTTGCAGACGATCCCGGTCGCGAATTTTGATCAACCCGCGCATCCGGGCGAGAATGCCACGGCCCTCAAGCGACTTTATGGTCTCCGACACGGTGGCACGCCGCACACCAAGAATGCGCGCGAGCAGCTCCTGAGTGATGCGAAACTCGTCCCGGTCGCTGCAATCCTGCGCGGTGAGCAACCAGCGCGCCAGGCGTTGGCGAAACGAATGACTGAGGCTGCAGGCGGTAGATTGCGAGCTGCGCAGCAGCGTGGCGTGAAGGTCGTCGAGCAGAAGCGCGCGAAGCTGGGGCTGGTCGGCCATCGCTTTGCGAAGGTCGTCGACGCTGATGCGCAAGGCGCTGCCGCCAATCTGCACGAGATAGCGAAGAGGCGTGCTGTCTAAGCCGAGGAGGGCAGCACTGCCTACGACACCCTCACGGCCGACTAGCCAGACCTCGACAGCATTTCGCGTGTCGGTGCTCGCCAGGACCGAAACAAGTCCCTCCTCAACGAAGTAGACGTGCTTTATCGGCACGTTGGCATGTTGCAGAGTTCGGCGAGGCGCCAGCGTCACCCGCTCCATCAGGTGAGCGATTTGCTCGAACTGGTGGGCGGGGATGGATTGCAGCAGGACGTTTTGAGGGTTTGCCATCTCTCTCATTGCTGGACCTATCTTTAGCGACTCTTGGGCGATCTTAACTCAAATTTCGGGACAATGCGCCGGCTCGCCGTGAGAGGATAAATCACAACTGTGGCGAGGGAAGTGCCGTCATCGACAAAATGCAAAGCGGGCGGCCTGCTTAGGGGCCACCCGCCGAAATCATTTCAGGTCGCGTCGGTCAGCGCTATTGCGGCGCGCGCGCGAACAACTCCTCGACGTAGTCCCAGTTGATGAGATTGTCGAACCAGGCTTCGAGATATTTCGGGCGCAGGTTGCGGTAGTCGATGTAATAAGCGTGCTCCCACACGTCGCAGCCAAGCAGCGGCCAACCGCCTTGAACGAGCGGGTTCTCGCCGTTCGGGGTCTTGGTGACTTCGAGCTTGCCGTCCTTCATGGTGAGCCAGCACCAGCCTGAACCGAATTGCGTCTTGCCCGCCTCGATGAACGCCTCGCGAAACTTGTCGAAGCCGCCAAGATCACGGTCGATCAGCGCGAGCACCGATCCCGGCACCTTCTTGCCGCCACCGCCCTTCTTCATCCAGGGCCAGAAATTGTTGTGATTGAAATCTTGGCCGGCGTTGTTGAACACCGCCTGGTTCTTGCCGTAGCTCGCCTTGACGATCTCTTCGAGGCTGAGCCCCTCGAAACCAGAGCCGGGGAGCAGCTTGTTCAGCATGTCTACATAGGCCTGGTGATGCTTGTCATGATGATACTGGAGCGTCTCGGCCGACATATACGGCTCGAGCGCGTCATAGGAATAAGGGAGCTTCATAAGGTTGAAGGCCACGGCATCTCTCCGGAGGTTTCGCGTGAGAAAGTCGCCGGGGAAGCTAAAGGTTCCCTGAAGCCCGCGCAAGCAAGCCGATGATTTTGCCTGAACGCGCTGCGGACGCGAGGGCCGGTCGCAGCGCGAATGAAGCGAAATGAAGGAGTTGGGAAAGGATGGACGCGGAGCCCCTGAACTCCGCGCCCGGTGCCGAGGAAGGTTCGCTTCATCAGTTACAGGGATCTGACGCTTCGGACTTTGCCGGAGCGCGGCTGAACCGCAGATGAACCAGGGATGCAGGTTCGGTTCAGGTCGAGAACGGAAGGTGCGGGCTATTTCACGAGCGACAGGAGTTCCTTGAACTCGGGTGTGCCGGCTTTGCCGAGCCATTCGAATACGACCATTTCGCTGTCCACGACATCGACTCCGGACCTCTGCATGCGGGCGAGCGCAAGGCGGCGGCTCGACTTGGCGCGCGACGACGTCGCGTCGGCGACGACGAAGGCCTCGAAACCTTGATCCTCGAGATCGATGGCGGTCTGGGTGACGCAGACATGCGCCTCGATGCCGCCGATCACCACCTGCGGCCGGCCCTTGCGGCGAAGATCATGCAAATAGTCGCGCAAGGCATCGTTCTTCAGGCAGGAGAACTCGATCTTCTCGATGATCGCTCCGCTATTGCCAAGCGCATCGCGAAGCGGGGCTCCGGTCGGTCCTATCCCGCCCGGGTATTGCTCGGAGACTGTTATGGGTATCTCAAGCGCTCGCGCCGCGCGCACGAGCCGCACGCAGCGCTCGACCACGCGCTCGGGGTCCGACATCGCCGGAAGCAGCTTTTCCTGGACGTCGATGATGAGCAGTTGTGACTTGTCGCGGGAAAGGAGCATGGGAACTCACGCCTAGGTTGGGTCGGGGAGCGGCACCTTTGCACACCTTAGGTCGAGCCGCCTAGCCCCGCGATTTTCAGCGCGAAGGCATAGGCGAGCGCCACCTCCTTCATCCGCTCGAAGCGGCCCGATGCGCCGGCGTGGCCCGCCTCCATGTTGGTGCGCAACAGCAGGAGATGGTCGTCGGTCTTCAGCTCGCGCAGCCGCGCAACCCACTTCGCCGGCTCCCAATAGGTGACACGCGGGTCGGTCAAACCGGCGAGGGCGAGAATGTGCGGATAGGCTTGCGCCCGCACATTGTCATAGGGCGAATAAGCGGCAATGGTGCGATAGGCCTCTGCGCTCTCGATCGGGTTGCCCCATTCCGGCCATTCCGGCGGGGTCAGCGGGAGGCTCGTGTCGAGCATGGTGGTGAGCACGTCGACGAACGGTACCTCGGCGATCACGCCGAGGAATAGGTCGGGCGCCATGTTGGCGATGGCGCCCATCAGCATGCCGCCGGCGCTGCCGCCATGGGCGACGATGCGGCCGTGCGGGGTGAACTTCTCGCGCGCGAGAAATTCGCCGACGGCGATGAAGTCGGTGAAGGTGTTGACCTTCTTCTCGCGCTTGCCGTCCTTGTACCAGCGATAGCCCTTGTCCTGACCGCCGCGCACATGAGCGATGGCATAGATGAAGCCGCGATCGACGAGGCTCAAAGCGCTGGTGGAGAAGCTTGCGGGGATCGTCATGCCATAGGCGCCGTAGCCGTAGAGCAGAAGCGGCGCTGAGCCGTCGAGCTTCGTCTCCTTGCGGTAGAGCAGGGTGGCGGGGACGGTCTCGCCGTCGCGTGCCGGCGCCATGACGCGGCGGGTGACGTAGTTTGCAGGATCGTGTCCGCTCGGGATCACCTGCGTCTTGCGCAAGGTGCGCTCGCGCTTCTCCATGTCATAGTCGAACACTTGCGCTGGGGTCGTCATCGACGAATAGGTGAAGCGGAGCGTGGTCGTGTCGTACTCGTAGCCCGGCGAGATGCCGAGGGCGTAGGTTTCCTCGGCGAAGGCGATCTCATGCTCTGCGCCGTCGGCGAAGCGGCGAATGACGATGCGTGGCAACCCGTCCTCGCGCTCAAGCCGCACGAGATGGTGCTTGAAGGCGACGATCTCGAGAATGAGACGGCCGGGACGATGCGGCTCGATCTCGCGCCAATGCTCGCGGCCTGGGGTCTCGATCGGCGCTTCGACGATGCGGTAGTCCTCGGCGCCATCCGAATTAGTGAGGATGATCAGCCGGTCGTCGTGATGCTCGACGGAATAGTCATGCTCGGGTTCGCGTGCGCTGACGAGACGCGGCGCGGCCGATAGGTCTTTCGTGTCGACCAGCCTGATCTCCGCGGTTTCGTGGTCGGATGCATTGAGCAGCAAGTAGCGCCGGCTTTGCGTCTCGCTCAGGCCGAGAAAGTAAGCTGGATCTGGTTGCTCATGGACGAGGGCATCTTGCCCGTCCGCGCCGATGGCATGGCTCAGGACCTTGCGCGGGCGGTGCTCGTCGTCGAGCCAGACGTAGAGCAGCGTCCTACTGTCAGACGCCCATTCGAAGTTTCCGTTATTGTCGGCGATGTGGGAATCGATGACGGCGCTGGTCGCGGCCTCGACGACGTGAACGGTGCTGAATTCCGAGCCCTTTGTATCGACGGCATAAGCGATGAGCCTGTGGTCGGGGCTGTGCGCGACATTGGAAATGCGGAAATAGGCATGGTCCTTGGCGAGTGCGTTGCCGTCGATCAGAATCTGCTCATCGCCGCCGTCGCGCGGGAGCCGGCAGAACAAGGGATGCTGACCGCCCGTCACGAAGCGCGTGTAGTAGGAGAACGAGCCGTCAGGCGCCGGCACAGAGGAATCGTCTTCCTTGATACGTTCCTTCATCTCGGTGAAGAGCTGTTGCTGCAGCTCTTCGGTGTCGGCCATGAGGCCTAACGTGTAGGCATTCTCGGCTTCAAGTTGAGCGCGGATATCCGGAGCAAGCGCACCAGGATCGCGCATCACTGCCTGCCAGTTTTCGGCACGCAGCCAGGCATAGTCGTCGACGCGCGCGATTCCGTGCTGGATTGAGGTAAGCGGGCGGCGAGGAGCGCGGGGAGGAGTTATCCCCGTGCGGGACTTGGCATCCATATCGAGATTTACCTGGAGCTGTTGCCGGACGGTTTGTTTGCGTCGTGCTTCAGGACGACGCCGTTGATGCAATAGCGCAAACCCGTGGGGTTGGGGCCGTCCGGAAAGACATGCCCAAGATGGGCCTCGCATTTGGGGCAGCGTACCTCGGTCCGGCGCATGAAGAGCGAACGGTCCTCATGCTCGCTCACCGCCTCGCCCTCGGCAGGAGCATAGAAGCTCGGCCAACCGGAGCCGGAATCGTATTTGGCCTCGAAGTTGAGGAGCGGAGCGATCCCGTCACGCTTCTCTTGCGCATAAGGATGACTGAACGCCCGCTTGGTTCCATGCTGGCGGGTTACTCGAAACTCTTCCGGCGTGAGTGTCTTGCGCCACTCCTTGTCGGATTTCACGGCATTGCCGGTTTTCACGGTGTCTGTGTGCAGGTTTTTGCCCATGCGAGGGAACTCTTCCCTTTTTCTTGTGTTGCGTCTTTCCGAATATAGTACTCGGAATGCCTTTCGATGAGGGTCAGTCCAAGCTGCTCACACGGGCCTCAAGCAAAGCCTTGCTTCCGTGACCGATTAACGTGGTCGACAACAGATCTAGAAATTTTCCAGTGATTGTAGACCCCTTGAATTAGACTTAAACATCGCACGTGAAGCAAGGAGCGCAATCTCAAGTTGCGTATTCGTTTTGGATGTTTATTCAGCCCACAGTCTTCGTGAGCATCGATGATTGCGTGCTTGTCAAAAGGTGCTATATACGCAGTCGCATTGTGGACCTAAATGCGGGACACATTTTCTAGTTGCGAAAACAATGCAACTTCCCGTCAAAAGATCGGCATAATCTGATGCCCTCAAGTGTCGCGTGACTGAGGAGATCACAAGGAATTCGCACGCAGTTGCCGGGCCTGTTGGAGCCGGAACTGTGCCTGGTCCAAGGAGGACTTAATGGAACAAAACCTGGAGAAGAATGAGCTTGTCGAGCTGACCGCTGAGATCGTGTCGGCGTATGTCAGCAACAACCCGGTCGTCGCCTCAGACCTTCCCGGCGTGATCCACAATGTGTTCGATGCTTTGAGCCGGGCGTCCGCCGCCTCTGGCCAGCCTGCCAGGGAAGAGCTCCGGCCGGCGGTGCCGCTGAAACGGTCGGTGACGCCCGAGTACATTATCTGCCTCGAGGACGGTAAAAAGTTCAAGTCGCTGAAGCGCCATTTGCGGACCCATTACGACCTTTCACCCGAGGAATATCGGGAGAAATGGGGCCTGCCGCACGACTATCCTATGGTCGCCCCGAACTATGCCGCTGCCCGCTCCGATCTTGCCAAGCGTATGGGACTTGGTCAGCGCCGCCGATAGCCAAACGAATCGGTGTCCGGCAGCGCGGTGAATCGTCGGCGCGCTTTTCCCTCCGTTAGACGGCGCGTTAACCATCCAAATCGAGTGGCGCTGCTAACACGCCACCACAAGCTATTGCGACTCCTAAATAATCTTGTCTTGGAGGCTTGCTTAGAGCGCGCAAATTCCACATAGTCATGGTTAACGTGGCAAGTCGGTGAGCCCATCCAAGGGCTTAATGAGGGGGAGGCCGATGCTGTCCGAACGGGCTTTTCGCGCTCAGTTGGTGACGCAGGGTCAGCGTGAGCTTTACGATTATTGGCGGAGAACCGCCGGTTTTCGCCGGATGCCGGCGCGATCCGACATCAATCCTTTCAGCGTCCCGAAGCTTCTTCCCTGTATCGGCCTGATCGACCTGACCGACGGACTTAGCGAGGCACAGTTCAGATTGGCAGGCACGAGGCTCCGCGATGTCTACGGGGAAGAGATCACCGGCAAGCGGATCGACCGGGTTTTTGCCGGCGCTTGCGCGGATTATTGGCGGGCCATCCATGCCAAGGTCGCGGAAGAGGGTTCGCCGCTCCACGGCGTGGGCCGCGGACCTGCGCCGTGCCGCGACCATATCGTCTTGTTCTGGCTGCGATTGCCGCTCTCCCAGGACGGGTCGAAGGTCGACAGGATCCTCTGCTACGACACGGCGGCCCCAACCGAGGCTATCCGCGGGACGGACGGACGACGCCCTCACCAGGCGTCGGCGCAGCGGCCCCATTTGTGGACCGCGCGGCGGCGGGCGCATTGCGGCTAGGCCGGAACTTCGCGCGCCGCATCAACCCAAACTCGGCTTTATACGCCGTCATCAGCCCAAGGTGACGATTGAGCTCGTAGCTCCAATGGCTGGCAAGCGCACGCCGGCGCTCGGCACGCAAGGCGCGCCGCCCTTATAGGAGCAGCAGGCTGCCTTCCGAAGTTTGATCTTCAAGTTCCTGCGGCCAATTGGGTTCCGCTCCAGGCCACACCTTTACATCGAGGCGCTTCTTCGCCACCATTCGCTGACCTCCTTCGCGTTCCGCCACAAGTATGGCGCGCGAAGCGAAGGGGTGAGGGCTAGGCGGGGACATCTCCACTCGATGTGCGCATGAGCGCCAGCCAAGGGGCAGACGCCGACACGCGATCAGTTATCCCCGCGCCCAACGTTGCCCCATAGAGTGTGATAGGTATTTAATCCTATCGACGGTCTTGTAGGACCGGAAGGGAGAGGCGGCGATGAGCTTGGTGCGAGCGATCGAAATCTGCGATGCATATCGGGGGGCCGGAGCCGGGGTTACACCCGGCACGTCGCGAGTGCGGTGGGCAATCGAGTCGGCGGTCGCCGCGGTGTTTGAGGTCGGCATCGAGGAGCTCCGTGCACCGACGCGAGGCTCCGCCCGAGCGGCATTTGCCCGGCAGGTGGCAATGTATCTCGCCCATGTCGGCCGCGGGGTGAGCATGACCAAGGTCGGCCGCCTTTTCGAGCGTGACCGCCCCACCGTCGCTCACGCCTGCGGTCTGATCGAGGACAAACGTGACGATCCCGATTTCGGCTACCGGCGCGAACATCTCGAGCGCGCCGTTTCCTGCCTCATCGATGCGCTGTCGATGCGTCAGGGCCGCCGATGAGCCGGGTCGACGCGTCGAAAGGGCATTCGCCATTGGGGAAGCGAGGACTACCCGCCAACGCTCGATACGTGATCAATGAACCGTGGGAGCGTTCTCGATGGCGTTCCGCGCGTCTTTCCGGATCCTCTCCACCATGGCCAGGAGGCCGTTAGAGCGCTGCGGTGTCAGGTGCTCTTTCAGATGCAGGCGGTTGAGCACGGCATTGGCGTCGATGTCGAGAATGGCATCGGCGGATTTGCCGGAGTAGAGCGCGAACAGGATGGCGATCAGACCCCGCACGATATGGGCGTCGCTGTCGCCGACGAAGATCAAGCGAGGGGCGCGCGTGTCGGGCTTAACGGTGGTCGCAAGCCAGACCTGGCTCACGCAGCCTCGAACCTTGTTGATGTCGTTGCGCTCCGTCTCGGGTAGCGGCTGAAGCTTGCGCCCAAGCTCGATCACGTAGCGATAGCGATCTTCCCAATCCTCGAGAAGCTCGAAATCGGCAACGATCTCATCGAAATTGACCTGCGAATGAGCGTCATTCGCGGGCGCGGGTCGCGTCGTCTCCATGATCTCAATATATAGGTTTATTTGCCGGGCTATGCGAGACGTTGGTGACGCAGGGGGCGCGCGCGTCAGGTGGAAAAAGGGCGGGACCACCCTTCGCGCGCGCCTCGGCAGATCTGTTGCCTGCCGAAATTTTGGACTCGATCCTATGTCCCGGGAGCGTCCGAGCCGTCCCAGGCCGGAAGCAGGTCGTCCGGGCTCAATGTATTCTGCGAGTTTACGGATTCGACGCTTGCCGGCTCGACGGTGACCGGCGCCGCACTCCAAGAGTCGATGCTCGCCTGGGCGATGCCGGCCTGGTCGAGGCTCGACTGCTTGCCAAAATCCTCCGCAGGCGCGGCGCTGTCGAAGTCGCCAGGCGTCTCGGTAGCGGTCGGATCGGCGGCAGTGTTGGCGACACTCGGATCGGCGGCAGTCTCAGCATCGCGACCGCCAAATCCCGTGCGTCCCTTGACGAAGCTCATCAGCATCTCGGCGCCGAACCGCGCCTTGTGCACGAACACGTCGAAGGCATCCTTACCGGTCGCGCAGACGGTCGGGTTCCGCTCGCAGAACCCGCTCACGTCCTTCACGGCGGCCTGCGCCGTTCCGTAGACCTGGCTCTGCTGCTGCTCGTTGGTCGGCAACAGAAGAACGAGGACGACAAGCCAAAAAATGGTTCGAAGAAGAAACATCTCAGTGCCCCTTTTCAGAATCGCCGGCGCGGACCGCCAGCTTCCTTCCCACAATTGGAGGCACTATAGCGTCGAGCCAATAAGCGACTTTCACTACCGCGCGTCACTTTCGGCGAGAAATTGTGTTTAAGTTTAAGAGATGTCTAAAACCGCAGATCGGCGAAAGCTTCTGCTAACGCATCTTAATGGGCTGAAAGAATGGCATATAAAGCCCTGACAGGTCATCGTGTGCTTTACTCGTCTCTTGCGCATTCCGTTTTAGGCTTCCTTAAGCGCCCCTTGGGAATAATCGACGCCAACGACAATCGGGGATCAGCGGCAGTTGGCCCGCTCCAAAATGCGCATAAAGGTCAATCGTAGTCTGCGCGCATTGGGCGCCTATTTCGGTTCGCTCGTTCATCCTTCTGCGCGTGACGACGTCATCGGTGCGGCCCGTCAGCAGTCCTTCATCGCGGCGCATCTCTTGGCAGGGCTGCTCGCGCTCTGTGTGCTGCCTCTCTATCTTTCGTTGACCGGCACGCCGACGCTGCTCGACGTGGTCGCCTTTCTCTGGTTCCTGACGCCAATCGGCGTCGCCATCTTTCTGTCGCGCACGGGCAAGTTCGGTGCGGCGCATCTGATCTCGGCGGCGAATTTCACCGGCCTCATCACCTTCTCGGCCTGGCTTACCGGGGGCATCACCTCCTTCCTCATTCCCTGGATGGTCGCGGTGCCCTTGGAGGCGGCGCTTTCGTCGGACCGGCGCGTGGTCGCCTGGGGGGCGGGGCTAGCCTCTCTTGGTCTTGTCGCGCTCGCGGCCGGCGGGGAGCTGGGTCTCGTGCCGCAAGGGCCGACGTTCGCGGTGTCGGCCAATCTGCTCGGCCTGTTCGGCGCCATGAGCGCAACCATTTACGCCGCCGGTTTTGCCATCACCGTGCAGCTCGTCCATCGCCGATCGGAAGATGCGATCCGTGTCGGCGAGGAGCGCTACCGGTTGCTCGCCGAGAACGCAACCGACATGATCACGTGTCACGACGAGAAAGGCCGTGTCCTTTTCGTATCGCTGGCCTCGCAGCAACTCTTAGGGGAGGCGCCGGAGAGCCTTACCGGCGACGGCCTGTTAGAGCGCGTGCATGTCGCCGACCGTCCTGCCTATCTCACGGCGCTGTCGCGGTGCAACGCGAGCGGCGAGCCGGTTACCGTCGAATTCAGAGTGCGCCATCAAGACGCCTCGGGGCTCGAGCGTTACAGCTGGGTCGAGATGCGCTGCCGGCCGCTGCAAACGTCGCGCGGCGGTGCGTTCCCCCCCGGCGTGCTTGCCGGCACGAGAGACATCACCCTGCGCAAGGCGCAAGAGGACGAGCTCACGCGGGCGCGCGACGAGGCGGAGAGCGCAAGCCGGGCCAAGACGCAGTTCCTTGCCAATATGAGTCACGAGCTCCGCACTCCGCTCAACGCGGTCATCGGCTTCTCGGAGATCCTCAACCGGGAACTGTTCGGCGCGCTCGGCGAGCAGCGCTACCGCGACTATGCCCGCATGATCCATGAAAGCGGCGAGCATCTCTTGCATGTGGTCAACGACATTCTCGACATGTCGAAGATCGAGGCCGGCAAGCTCAAGCTCGTCAAGGAGCCGTTCGACGTGGGCTCGCTGATCGCCTCCTGCGTCGAAGTGATGCGTCACGCAGCCGAGGCGAAGCACCTTTCCCTTTTTACCGAGGTTGTGCCAGGCCTGCCTGAGCTCATCGCCGACAAGCGCGCCTGCAAGCAGATGCTGCTCAACGTGATCTCGAACGCCATCAAATTCACCGACGCAGGCGGCTCAGTGCGCGTCGCGGCGCGGGAAGAGAACGGGATGGTCGAGCTGATTGTCGCCGACACCGGCATCGGCATCGCCGAGCAGGACTTGCCCAAGCTCGGCAATCCCTTCGTGCAGGCCGACAATGCCTATAACCGGAGCCATGACGGCGCCGGCCTCGGCCTGTCGGTGGTGAAGGGGCTCGCGCGCCTGCATGGCGGCAGGTTGGAGATCGCGAGCAAGCTCGGTCATGGCACCACGACCACAATTCTCTTGCCGCCGGGGCGCCCGAAGAGCGAATCGGGCGGCGGAATTGGTCAGGACAAGACCGTGACAGCGGCTTGACCGGGGCCAAACACCACGATTGCCAGCCTTCCAGCCCGGTTTATTAACTTTTTAGCTTCGACAGCGAAGATTGCATCGGAGGGACTCTCGGGGGACTCTCGATCAAGCAACCTATTGATTCGGCCCTGAGCGATGAGCGATGAGCGTCGTGGCGACACGCCTTGTATTCCTGGCCTTTCTCGGCCTGACAGGCTTCATTACCTATAACGCGCTCTATTTGCAGGAGCAGCGTAACGCCTCCGTGTTGCCGACGGGGAGGGCGCCGAAGGTGCCGTTGCCGACTGCGCCGATCCATGTCAGTACACCGCCAGCGCCCAAGCCCGCGGCGGTAACCGCCAACCTTCCGCCCTTGCCGGCGAAGGCGGCGTCCCAGCAGCTCGTCACCGCAATTCAGCGCGAGCTTGCTGCGCGAGGCTATGCGCGCGGACCTGCCGATGGAAAATTGGGGGATGAAACGAGAAGGGCGATTGCCGCCTTCGAGAAGGAACACGGACTGCCCGTCACTGGTGCGCCATCCGACGATCTGTTGCGCCGCATCCTTCTCGGTGAGGCAGTGGCGCCGGCGGCAAGCACGGGATCCGTCGCAAGCAGTGCGCCGCGTGCCAAGCCTGTCCCGCCGGCAAGCGACGAAGGAACGGTAAAGCAGGTGCAACAAATTCTCGCCGACCTCGGCTACGCACCGGGGCCGGTCGACGGAACCATGGGGGATGAGACCCAGCGCGCAGTCAGTGCGTTTCAGCGCGATCGCAAGATCGCGCAGAATGGACGCATCACGCCTGAGCTGTTGCGCGAGATCAAACGCGTGACGGGACGCGATCTTGCAGGCACGCCCTCGCGTCCTTGAAGAAGGGCGCAGCGATGCGCATCAAGAGCGAGATCTGGGTTAAGGCCTATCTGCGCAGCTGCCAGGGGCGGGGCGTTGCCGCCGTGGTCGTGCGTCGCGGCGACGAGAGCGCCGGCGCGATCTATATCTGCGTCAACCGGCTCGACCGAACCGTCTCGCTTTACGGTCCCGCTTCGGCGGGGCTCGAGGGCGGCGACACCGAGAGGCGATGGGTGCAGTGCTTTTCAGCAGGCGTCGTCACTGAGGAGGAGGCCGCGAGCTACCTCGCGCGTCAGGTCAAGTTCGACTCGGATATCTGGATCGTCGAGATCGAGGACAGAGCAGGTCGCCATTTTCTTGGCGACGCGATTGCGGAGGAGTAAGGTGGTTTGGCGGATTTAGCACTTCGTTAACCCTACCCGCGTCTTAATCAGAAGAGACGCGAGCGGCATTTGAGGCGCGTCGCATTCGGCAGGGTACGAGGAGACCGAGCATGGCGACCATCCTGGAATTTCGTCGGACAGCGGAGCCCGCCCCGCGAGTCATGGAACTCAAGGATCGCGCCTTCGGCCAGATCATCATCTTCCCAGGTGTACGCATCGAGCGTCGCGCCTACGAGGGAACGCCTGGCGGAACAGCCGGCACGTCGCGCAAGCGCGCGCAGCGCGGCCGGAAGAAGCAACGCTAGGGTCGCCTCGCCCTCAAGCATTGCAGGCTAGGAGGGGGCACTTCAGCTTTTCAGCGGACTGCAGATCGTGGCCTTGAGCGCATCTTCGGCGCGCGCCGCACGGCTCGGCCCGGCAAGAGGGGCGCGAACGATGGCGACACCTTCCCGCACCGGGGACTTGATGACGAACAGCTCGTCCGCTCCCTCTGGCGCATCGACCCCAGCCTCGGCGACGGTCTGTTCGCCGGTAGCGATGACCAGATCGAGCTGCGCGCTTCTGATGTCGGCGCCAGGCACGGTGTAAAAATTTTCGCCCTCCGGCGTGTAGAAGGCGATCATCCACAGATCGTTCGGTACCGCTCCCTTGAGGCGCACCGGACCTTGCGCCAGATCGAAGCGGCAAAAGGCGTAGCGAACGTCCGGCGCCATCATCGGCATGACTTCGTTTCCGGGACCGAGCGGCGGAATCTGAATCATCGTGTTGGCCGGCCCGAGGGGCACGAGCCTCGCCCACGCGTTCTTGGGGGCAAGCCCGGGAAGCGCAAGGACCGCGACAATATGGATGAGGCCGGCAAGCACGATGCAAAGGAGAAAATAGAGCAGCGGGGATCTCAGTTGCATGACTTGCGCTCGATCTTGGGAAGACGGTCGTCGGCGATCTGCCCGATGCCGGAAGCGTCAATCTCGCGCGGGCTGTAGACGCGCAGCATCAGCACGAGGTTGCGTTCGGGGCCGGTTCCGCTCGGCAGCCAGTTTTCGGGCCGCGCATTGGTGGCCAGCGTGATGCGATAGCTGCCGTCGCTGTGGCGCACGGCCTCCTCGCTGTTGAAGCTGTAGCGCTGAGACGGGTTCTCGATCAGCGATCCATGCTCGTCATAAACGGCAAGCGACCACCAGCGTGCATTGAGTGCTCCGCCCCCGATGGAATATTCACAATCCGAGGTGAGGGTATAGCCCTCGCTGTCGGTGTTGGCGGTGAAGTAGCGCGCCGTCGTCGAGGTGAGCGGAAGCCTGCCGCTCCTGGCGAGATGCGCCTTGGTATAGGGATCGGAATTCGGGTTTCCCTCGCTCACCCAGCTTGCCCAAGGCCCGACCCGTTTGGTGGTGAGAGGGGAGCCATGCTCGATCATGTATCGCGCCGAGCTGATGCCAAGCAGGAGCGCCACGGCGAAGACGGCGATGAGCTGAAGCAGCGTGCGCATCGAGGAGAGCGCCCCGGTGGAGGCCGAGCTGAAAGTGACGTGCGAAGCGGAGGGGCTGGCGATGAACTTGTCAAGCAAGCGCGCACCTTCGATACGAGACGGGCTCGCCACTGGCTTATGGGGGAGGGGTCGCGCCGGTTTGGCTTCCGGCCGCTACCGGCGTTGCTGCCGCCTGCGCGGGTGAGGCTTCCGCGGGGCTCGCGCCTGACGGCGCCGAGGCGGCGCTCGGCTGGATGTCGTTTGCGGTTTGGGTGGGCGCGGCCACTGGCGCCTCTGCCCGGTTCTGGGGCGTGGTGTCGCTCGGTTGCAGCGCGGGCGCCTCTTTGAGCCTCGTGCTGAGGCTCTCCAGAATTTGCCGCGTCATGCTCGACATGTCCTTGACGCTTTCAGCCGTGGGGGGCGCGATAATGGCCTCCGTTTCTGCGTCCGTGTTCGTGGCGGCGGCCTTCTGGATGGCGGCGAGGCGCTCCTGCTCGGCCACCTGAACGGGGTGCGGCGCGATGCCTGGGATCGGCGGGATGTTGTCGGTGTCGTGCGCCATGACCAAGAAGTTGTGCCAGGTCTGCGCTGGGAAGCTGCCGCCGGTGACGCGCGCCATCGGGGTGAAGTCGTCATTACCGAGCCAGACACCGACGACATATTGGCCGGTGAAACCAATGAACCAGGCGTCGCGATAATTGGAGCTCGTTCCCGTCTTGCCGGCCGAATAGGTGAAGTCGAGCTGCGCTGCCTTGCCGGTTCCATTCAACACGACGCCCTGAAGCATGGTGTTCAGCGACTCTACCACCTTGCGATCGAAGATCTGCTTGCGGGCCGGCTCGTCGGTCTCGTGCGAATAGAGCTGCTGTCCCTGGAGGGTGTGGATCTCCTCGATGGCATAAGGATGGACCTCAAGGCCGCCAGAGGCGAAGACCGCATAGCCGCTGGTGTGCTCAAGCGGCGTCAGCCCGCTGTCGCCAAGCGCTATGGAGCACGTCTTCTTGAGGCGCGTGATGCCGATCTTGTTCATGTTGGCGAGAAGCTTGTCGCGGCCGACATCGAGGGAGAGTTTCACAGCGATGGTGTTGATCGACTTCGCTAGAGCATCCGCCAGCGTCATGCGACCGCGGAAACCGCCAGAGTAATTCTTCGGCGACCAGCGGCCGCAGGAGACATAGCCGTCGCTCACCGTCGAGGTCGGCTTGTAGCCGTTCTCCAGAGCGGTGAGATAGACATAGCCCTTGAAGGAGGAGCCAGGCTGGCGGAGAGCGTGGGTCGCGCGATTGAACTGGCTCTCGCCATAGTCCTTGCCGCCGACGAGCGCGCGCACCGCACCGTCAGGCTCCATGCCGACCAAGGCGCCCTGGTCGAATGACCGGGCACGTCCATATTGCGCGAGCGTCTGCTGGACCGACTGCTCAGCCGCCTTCTGCAAACCGATGTCGACGGTCGTGCGGGCGGCGAGGATGTGCTCCTTGCGGTTCACCATGATGCGCTGCACTTCCTCGAAAGCCCAATCGAGGAACCAGTCGGGGCTGTAGTAGTCGCCGCGCTCGACGATCTTGGCGGGGCTCATGCGCGCGCCATAGACCTGGCCCTCGGTGAGGTAGCCCGCCTCGACCATGTTGGTCAGCACCTCGTTGGCGCGGGCGCGCGAGGCGGCCATGTCGATATGCGGGGCGTAGCGCGTCGGCGCCTTGAACATGCCGGCGAGCATTGCCGCCTCGGCAAGCGTCACATCGCGAATGGACTTGCCGAAATAGAACCGCGCCGCGGCCTCAACGCCGTACGAGCCGCCACCCAAATAGGCGCGGTCGAAATACATCTTGAGAATTTCGCGCTTGGTGTAGTGGTTCTCGAGATAGACGGCGATAAAGGCTTCCTTGATCTTGCGGGAGAGCGCTCGCTCCGGCGACAGAAACATGTTCTTGGCGAGCTGCTGGGTGAGCGAGCTGCCGCCTTGCACCACCGCATCGGCGCGGGCGTTCTCGGCGAGCGCGCGGATGGTGCCCATGACGTCGACACCGAAATGGTCGAAGAACCGCCGGTCTTCGGTGGCGAGCGTTGCCTTGATCAAGAAATCGGGGAGTTCATCGAGCGGCACCGAATCATCGCGGAGCAGTCCGCGCTTGCCTATCTCGTTGCCGAAGCGATCATAGAAGGTAACGCTGTACTCGTCCGACAGGTTCATCTTGCCCTGGGCGAGGTCGAAGGCGGGCAGCGCGAAGGCGAGGACCACGAGCATTGCGCCGGTGCCGAGGGTTAAACCCTCGCAGGCGAAGTCGTTCACGGCGCGAAGGATGCCTCTCGCCTCGAAGCGCCCGAAGAAGGTGGAGTAGGCGCTCCACCAGTCCTTGAATCCAATCCAAGCGCGATAAAGGCCCGAATCGATGGACGAATCGATCGCGAGCCAGTCAATGAACTTGCGCCGGCGATTGCCTTGTAGGAAGTCCCGCACTTTGCCCCGGCCCTTAGCGCTTTTGCGCCGGAAGCCGGCCTCTCATGCCCAATATGCCGCCCGTCCGCCACCCGAATGGGCAACCGCTTGCGCAAACTACACCTTGATTGAGGCGTTTTGTAGAGGTTTGGCAGGGGCCTAGGGGTGGCTCGCGGTCGCGGCGCCGACGCCATTTCTTGCCGTATCGGGGTGGGGAGATACTGGCAGGATGCGCTGCACGGCAGAGGCCGGGATGGTGATCACGCCAGAGGCCTGATCCCAGTCGCTTGCGCCGTTGCTGGCGCCAAGATTCGGCGCGAGCACCTTGGCGGTGCATCGTCCTGCATGAGGAAGCCCACCGAGACGCAGAGGTGAGGGCGCCGCGGCTCGATCTGCTCGAGCCACTGCCCGCCGGGCACTGGTTGGCCCGAATCGAGCCACTCGATCAGTACGAGCGGAGGGCAGGAGGTGGCGGCATCCATGATCGGCCTCGTCGTTCGCGGGGGTGTTGGGCGGCCGCGATCATGTCCAGAAATTGCTCAAGAAGCCTCTGCGGGCCCCAGCAAATTTTCGCAAAAATTCCGGGCCTCCGTTAACGGCGGAAGGCAGGTCACTTCTCGACCGTATAGCCCTTGTTCCGCATGCACTTGACGTAGTCCTCATCGACCGCGCCAGGCCGCATGCTTGAGAGGATGGCGAGCACCGACTTGATGCCCTTCTGGCGCAACTCGGACTTGCAGGCCTGAGAGGCCTGTTCGATCGCCGTGGCATCGGGCTTCACCGGCTTCTCCTCCGCCGCGGTGGTGAAGGTGCGCGGGCTCGGGCCGGCGAGACTACAGGCGGACAGCATGAGGCCGAGCGCCGAGACGGCGGCAACCGCGAGAGTGAGTATTGCCCGCATCGCCGCGCGCCTCGTCTCGCTACCAAAGGAGCGGCACAAAGCGGTAGCGCACTCGCTCCGCATAGTCGGCATATCCCTCGAGCTCGGCCTTCAGCATGCGCTCCTCCATAACAGCGCGGAAGGCAAGCACCAGCAGCAGGAGCGGCGATACCAGGAGCCCCCACCATGATCCGAGCAGGAGCGGCACGCCGGCGGCGAACAGGATCACGCTCGCATACATGGGATGGCGCACATAGGCGTAAGGGCCGGTGCTCACAACCTTGTGCCCGCGCTCCTTCTGCAGCTTCACCACCGGTGCGGCGAAGCTGTTCTCCTTCAACACCTGCCAGGAGAGCCAGAGGCCAAGGCAGAGCAGCACGAAGCCGAGCACGTTCAGCGCCGGCGGCACGCTCGACCAGCCGAACCGCTTGTCGAATGCCATGAGCACGTACCAGCCGAACCAGAGCGGCATGAAGGCGGCCATGAGCAGCTTGTCGGAGCGCGGCTGCTCGCGCTGGAAGGGCGGCCGCAGGCGCTCGGCGAGCAGCTCCGGGTCGTGACGCCCGAGCCAGCTCAGCCCCCAGACGCTCGCAACTGCCATGAGGCCGAGGAATGCCCAGGCGCCTGGCCAGCGCAGCGTGCCGGCCGGCACGAACAGGAGAGCCGCGAAAATGCCGAGCCAGATGAAGCCCCGAAGCCCGGGCGGGACGTTGCTCTTGGTGCGATCGGGACGGGCAGCCATCATGATTTCCTTATAGTCCTTGAGATACGAGTGAAACTGCGGCGAAGTTTCACGATGGCGTGACCGCCGCAAGCGCCGCTCGTCAAGTCTCACGCGCGCGCCTTAGCATCGAGCCTGACTTTGCGACCGGCTTGAGGCGGAATTCGGAAGGAGGCTCCCAAGATGAGAATGCGCTTCGGTTTCTTCATCGGTCTTACGGCGCTCGGCGCCGCTTGGGCGCTTCACCCGGGGACGGCAGCGGCCGCCGATTGCAGCAAGGGCAGCACGGAGGAGCAGGTCGCCTGCCTCAACCGCAGCGTCGCCGAGCTCACCGCCAAGCTCGAGACGCTGACCAAGGACGCGCTCAAGTGGAACGACCGCATCGCGCTCGTCAACGAGGACATGCGTCTCTATCCGCGCTGCCTCGACAACCCGGGCCCGAACTCCGCCAACATCACCGACGTGTTCGCCAATTCCTGCGCCAAGCTCCCGGCGCAGACCTGGATGATCCGGAAGTCGTACTGATGCCGCGCGAGGCCCTTGCGAAGCAGCGCGCGCGGCCTTTCGTCTTAACCTTAACCACGCGCCGAGATTCCGCTGGCGATTGGGTCGGCCAGCACCGAGCGCGACAGGCCGACGTCCTTGGCAAGATCCTCGATCGTCCAGTTGCGCGCGGGCTTTGCATGCATCAGCGACAACGCCTTGCCGACGAAGGGGTCGCGCAAGCCGGCGAGCCATCCCGCCTGCTCCGGCGGCAGCGCCTCCAGATGCCGGCGCACCACCTCGATGAACATCAGCTCGCTCAGCTTGGCGAGGACGCTCTCGCCGCCCGCGCGCTTCTCCGCCAATTCCATCATCGCTACGCGAATGAACTGACCAAGCCAGCCCTGATCGCCGCCTTGCGGGACGCCGGTCTTGATGATCGGCGGCAAATTGTCGAGCAGCGGATTGAAGGGTTGGGCATCGCAGGCGAGGAAGCCGCAGACGAACCTTGCCGTGGTCGACCCGTCACCGCCGAGGTTGATGAGAAAGGGCAACTGGTTCCCACTCATAGCGTCATGGGCGCTCGGTGCGTCTGGATCGGCGCGCATGCCCGGACTGCTCGACAGGACATGCTGGTCGCCCTTGGTGAAGACGATCACTTCGCCGGCTTCGACCGCGATCGGCTCCTCGCCGATGAGGTTGGTATAGCAGCGGCCTTCAGTGACGACATGGTATGCGATCAAATGCCCGGCACCGGGGGAGGATCTTCGGCAGGATCTTCTCGCGCGGCGGCTGCTCGGCGACCCACGGGGCCGTGGCCACGATGTCGAAGAATGTGGCGCCGGTCAGCCGTACCGTTCGCAATACATAGGAAAGCGCGTCGGCACTCATGCGGCACTCTCTCCGCCGGACGTCCGGTCCAACAAGATGCTTCGTCAATGCCTCTCCAATCCCGGACGCGGTGTCAAGCATTGCAGACGGCCGATCATGGTAGCCGCGGCCGATCGTCCTAGATAAGCGCCATTCAATGGGCCTTGCGCGGGTCCGGCAAAGCCGCCGCATTCGCCACCCTCGAAAAAGGGAATTGAACGATGAATATCCAAGCGACCCGCTTGTAGCCGTCGATCCCGCCGAAATGGGCGACATCGAAAATCGATCGAAGCGTGGAACACGTGTTCGAGAAGTTCTGCGCTCGCTATGTCTGAGCCATGGCTGGCGGGCACAGCGACGAGTTCTCGGCGCAGAATCCGCGGGCGCGAGCGTGCTCGATGTCGGTTGCGGTTTTGGCGACACGACCCGGAGCATTGCGGCACAGGTCGGCCCAGGCGGGGAAGCCGTTGGTGTCGATTGCGCGCAGAATTTCATCGACCTCGCCACAAGCGAAACTGCCGAAGCATCGACCAAGAACGCTTCGTTCTTTATCGCCGACGCGCAATGCGACGATCTTCACGGTCCTTACGATCACGCCTTCTCCTGGTTTGGCACGATGTTTTTCTATCTGCCGCGACTTGCGCTGCGTAACATCCGGCGTGCGCTCGCGCCCGGCGGCGAGCTGTCAATGATCGTGTGGCGGCGGCGCGAAGACAATCCTTGGGTGCACGAGGCCGAGCTTCGGGTGAAGCAAATTGTGCCCGTGGTCGCCCATGAAGAGACCGACCAGGTTCATTGCGGACCAGGGCCGTTCTCAATGTCAGGGCCGGACATGGTGAGCGACATGCTGCGAGCCGCCGGATACGACCACATCGCTTTCGCGCGCTACGACGCCGAGATCTGCATCGGCCGGACGATGCGGTCGAGTTTGCCTTGGCGCTGGGGCCGGCAGGAGAGATCATCAGGCTGGCGGGAGAAACTAGCGAACGGCTGAAGCGGCAGGTCATCGTTGCGCTGCGCGAGACACTTTCTCCCTATCAGCGCTCCGATGGCATTTGGGTCGGTTCAAGCACCTGGTTTGTCACCGCCAGAAATCCTGCGCGCTGACAATCACCGACGCGGTGTCAAGCATTTCGGACGAACGATCATTTGCGGTCATCGCGGCGATGCCTAGATACGGCCCTTCCTAAGAGGAGGGGAGCCATGGATCTTTATGTTATCCGCCGCCCGAGCGCATGGGCCAACTTGCAAGAGCTCGAAACCGTAGGCGCCAAGTCGGCCAGAATCGGCAACGACGAAATGTCCGACCGCGTCCGCTGGATCCGCAGCTATGTGGTCAAGGAGCCGGACGGCCGCCTCGGGTCGGTCTGCATTTATCAGGCGAAGGACCCCGAGTCGATCCGCGAGCATGCGCGTCGCGTCGGCATGCCAGGCGACCAGATTTTCCCGGTCGTCACCACCGTCATCGTTCGCGACGACCCGGCCGAGGGAAGCGCTGCGGCCTGAGTTCAATCGCCAAGGAAGGACAAGTCCCATGAACGTTCAAACACCAGCCCGCCACCCAGACCTCGCTACGATCAAGAGCCGCCAGCAAGCCGCCTGGGGCTCCGGCGACTACGCCATGGTCGGCGCCACATTGCAGATTGTCGGCGAGATGCTGTGCGAAGCTGTCGACCTTCGCGGGAACCAGCGCGTCCTGGACGTCGCAGCCGGCAACGGCAACGCGACGCTTGCTGCTGCCCGCCGCTACGCCGACGTGGTGTCCACGGATTATGTTGGCGCGCTGCTCGAGCGCGGACGCGAACGGCAGAGGCCGAGCGGCTGCTGGTAACATTCGAGGTCGCCGATGCGGAAGCGCTTCCCTTCGCGCGAGGCGAGCTTCGACGTCGTGCTTTCGACCTTCGGCGTGATGTTCACGCCGAATCAGCAGCAAGCGGCAAGGGAAATGATGCGCGTCTGCCGCCCTGGCGGAAAGATCGGATTGGCCAACTGGACGCCGCAGGGCTTCGTCGGCCGCTTGTTCAAGATTATCGGCAAATACGTGCCCCGGCGTCAGGCACTAAGTCGCCGATGCTATGGGGCGACAGAGCGAATCTCGAGGAGCTGTTCGGTCGGAGGGAACGGTCGCTGCCGAGACAGAAGCATACATCTTCCGCTACAGGTCGCCGGAGCATTGGATCGACGTGTTCGCACCTACTACGGACCGATGGTGAAGACGTTCGCCGCGATTGACGCCGACGCGCGCGCGGCGCTTGAGGCCGATCTCCATGCTGATCGACGGACAAATTCAACTTGGCCGAGGACGGCACGCATGTGGTCCCCGGCGAGTATCTCGAAGTGGTCGTCACCAAGAAGCGCTGACCCGAAAAGCGCTGATCCCGACCCAAGCCGCGCCTCGGGTCGGGATAGGGTCCGCGCTTCAGTTCGATTTGCGAGGCGCTTCGCTCGGCGGAGGTTCGTTCCGCTCGTCGATCGCCTGCTTCAGGCACCAGTCGGCCATCTTGAGGTGCTCTTTGATCACCTCAGGATGGTCGGCCTGATTGGCGCGCTGCACGAATTTTTTCGCTTCAATGACGTAGTCCATCGAACCCTCCTCGCGATCAGCCCCTTGAACCATATGGGGAGGGAAAGTGGCGGGTGGAATGGTACCGTTGCGAGGCTCCGATCAATTACCGAACGGTACCGTACGAATGAAGAATGTAGGAATAAATTCTTCGCCTCGCGCTCGGGGCTAGGGTTCGGCTATAACGCGACATTGCATTGAAGCGCCGAGTGTTCCCTGGTCTGCCGGACGCGAGCCTCGGCGCTGTTGGTTTTCAGTGCCGCCGGGCGCCGCCTTTAGGGCAGGCCCCTTTTCATAGCGGCAGCATCAGGGTCATCCCCGGCTAGGAGAGACGCGCTCCAAAGGGGCCGGCGGACGGTTGCCTATTCTGCCAAGGCCTTTGCGTGGCGAGCACGCATCGTTCCATGCTAGGTGTCTTGCCGCATCTGGCAGGGAACGGCTCTCATGTCGAAGGTCGCTTTGCTTCTTCGCTCCGCTTGCGTCGCCATGCTGCTCGCCGCGCTGACGGCAACGCAGGCGGCCGCACTTGAGTGCGCCGACAAGGAAGTCTCGGCGCGCGGTCCCGGCTTCACGCCATCGCCTGAGAAGTCGATGGAGGCGGCCAAGACCGAATGGCTGAAGAAGGCGACAGAAGTCTTTAGCGACGCGACAGTCGAGACGGCGAAGGATCCCAAGGTGATGTGCGCGAGCCAAGGGCTCTACAGCAACTGCACCATCACTGCCGTGCCTTGCGGCGCAGTGCGTGCGACGCCAAAAGCCAACTGACTCCGAGGCTCCGCTTTCTCATGCGCTTCCCGACTGGGGGGCGATCAACCGGCGTATGCAGTCGGGGCCAACGATCCCGCGGGATTTTTCCTCGAATTCGGTACCAGCCGGAGCCGCGCCTCGCCCTGGCGTGTCCCAGCTTTGCACGCTCGTTTACCTGGAATTAACCATGCGGTGAGAAAGGTTATCGCGGCGGCTTTGAAGGCGGCCGACAAGGTCTGATCATGGGGCGGCACGAATCGCATTGAAGGGCGCCCCCCGCCACCCCATATCGTTAATAGTGGTTGATGGAGACCTGTTATGACGGCAAGTACGGGTTGGTCGTTGCAACGTGGCATTTACCAGGCGCTGGCGAATTCTTCGGAACTCGGCGAGTTGCTTGGTGGCACCCGCATTTACGACGATCCGCCGCAAGCCGCGAGATATCCCTTCATCAGCCTCGGCCAGAGCCTCGTTCGCGACTGGAGCACCGGCACCGAGGACGGGGCAGAGCATCTCTTGACCCTTCATGTTTGGTCGCGCACTGGCGGCAAGAAGCAGGTGCATGACATCATCGAGGCGATCAAATCGAGCCTGTACGACCAGCCGCTGACGCTGGTCGGTCACGAGCTGGTCAATCTCCGCCACGAATTCTCCGAGGCGCGCTCGGATCCCGACGGCGATACGTTTCACGGCATCGTGCGCTACCGCGCCGTGACCGAGCCTTCCCAGCTGCTCAAGCAGCTTAAGGACTTCCAAGACAAACCCGCTGATCTTCTCGTCGCCCAATGGGTCGCGATCTGTCTTCGCTTGCGCTATAGGATGCGCCTCTCAAACGGGGCGGAGCTCTACGCAAGACGATGGCACCCTGGACGACACTGACCGAGTTTTTCGAGCGCCTCACCAACCACGAGGCGCGCGCCGGAAACTTGCGCGAAGACGAAATGCGGCTCGCCGCGGCGGCGCTGCTGGTTCATGCCGTGGTGATCGACGGTGAGGTCGCGGCGGAAGAGCGCCGCAAGCTGAAGATCTTATTGCAAGAGCGCTTCGCGCTTGGCGATGAAGAGACGCGGCGGCTGATGCGCGAGGCCGAAGCGCGCGAGCAGGAGGCCGTCGATCTCTACCGCTTCACCAGCGTGCTTTGCGCCGGGCTCGATCAGGAGGGGCGCCAGCGCATCATCGAGATGCTGTGGGAAATGGCGATGGCCGACGGCCTGGTTCATGAGTTCGAGGCCAATTTGGTGTGGCGGGCGGCCGAGCTGCTCGGTGTCTCCACGCGAGACCGCGTGCGGCTGCGGAAGATGGTGGCAAGCCGCGCCGGCATAGAGCCTGAGAGTTAGCATCGTCGAGAATCGTGGATGGCCGGGTCAAGCCCGGCCATGATGGTCCCGAGGGGCGAGAGCCGCCCTTTTTGTTTGCGCGCTTCTATGAACAGGAGGATCTCGCCTGACGGCGCAGAAGGGTAAGGACCTGCTGCTCAAAGTCGATCAGCGCTTACCATCGATTGGGGCAGGGTGCATTCAAGGGCGACCGGCTGCGGTGATGGCGGCCGGACGACTCAGCGAACCTTAACCGTCTACGGTCTCGGCGCGCTTCGACGAAGACTGGTTCACTCGCGGGCTGATGAGCCCTCGGACGAGCGGCGCCTCATGCCGGCCGCAAGACCGAGGCCAGCAGCACTCGAAGCGCGGCGGCGCAGTGATCTTCGAGCTGATGGCAGGCAATGTCGGAGGAGATGCGGCGTCGGCGACAGTATTTACCTCACGCGCGGGCTGCGAGCAAGCATCTTCGGCACGTGCATCGGGAAGTTCGACAATGCCGCAAACTTCCGCAGGTTTCCGCACACGTGCAATGGGGTCGGAGCTTCGACGGTGGCCCTGGTCACGCAAGGCGACGGCGGGAGCATCGATATTAGCGGCTAGCGACCGGCGCAGGCAGAGCTGCGGATTTGCGCTGCGACGTAGAGGATGGCTCGCGGCTCTCGCATCGAGTTGCCGAGCTCGACGTCGCGATCCGCCGGCACGACGCCAGGCCATTCGGTGCTGGCGTCCGAGGAACCATTGGCGCGTCCCCCTCATCTGCCGGCGTGGAAGGGATGAGGAGCTGCATCGAATCTGGCCTGCGCGAAGATAAGGTCCGAGTCACGTGGCGAAGGTGTGCGTGCCTTGCCAGCCCCGCTTCGCCGACGGACGCCCCGACGGGCTCAGCGCTCTGTTTCATGATGGACGCCGGCCGCTCCGGTGAAGCGCCACCGCATCAGGGACGACGACCTCGACTCGCACTGACTTGGCAATCGACCAAGGTGTTGATCGCTTCCGAGGTGATGGGATTGGGCATGGCTGCTCCCGTCTTGAGCTGGCCTTGCCGCGCTCGGCGCCAAGGTTAACGATGCGTGCCAGCCAGCGCCCCAAACCACCAAGTCCACCAAGACAAAATGAGCATTTGCGCCCCATTCATGCGAGGTTCATGGAAGCTCAATTAGCCTTGTCACTTCAATGACGAGCAGCGGAACCTAAGTGCCATGCGGCGGGTCATCAAAGAGGCGGCCGTTGCGGCCGTCGCCGGCCTCTTGTTGACGGCAGCCGTGGAGGCAGCCGAGCCGAACTGCTTGCCTTGGGCCTCGGCGGCGCCGGTCATCAAGAAGAACTCGCTTGCTTCCCGGCAATGTCATTTACCAGATGGTACAGTCGCGCACCGGCGGCCAGATCATCCATGCGAGCCTTTGCGATCAGGGCGGCAAGTTTTTCTACAAGCTCGTCGTGCTCGGCGCCAAAGGCGATGCAGCAACATCACCGTTGACGCTCTGACGGGCCAGCCTTTAGGAGGACTTGGGGCGCGTCAAGCGCTCCTTGGAGGGTGAAGAAATTGCGGCTTCTCGTCGTGGAAGACGATCCAGACCTCAACCGTCAGCTCGTGACGGCGCTGAGCGATGCGGGCTACGCGGTCGATACCGCCTTTGACGGCGAGGAGGGGCACTTCCTCGGCGATACCGAGCCCTACGACGCCGTCGATCCTCGATCTCGGCCTGCCCAAGATAGACGGCTTGAGCGTGCTCGAGCAGTGGCGCCGCGACGACCGCAAGATGCCGGTGCTGATCCTCGACCGCGCGCGACCGGTGGAGCGACAAGGTCGCCGGCATGGACGCCGGCGCCGACGACTATGTGGCGAAGCCCTTCCACATGGAGGAGGTGCTGGCGCGCCTTCGGGCGCTGGTGCGGCGCTCCGCCGGCCATGCCATCGAACGAGATCGAATGCGGTCCGCTGCGCCTCGATACCAAATCGGCGCGGGTGACGGTCGACGGCCAGCCGGTCAAGCTCACCTCGCACGAGTACCGGCTGCTCGCCTATCTCATGCATCACAACGGCCCGCGTGGTGTCGCGGACCGAGCTGGTCGAGCATCTCTACGAGCAGGACTTCGACCGCGACTCCAACACGGTCGAAGTTTTCATCGGACGCCTGCGCAAGAAGCTTCCCGTCGACATCATCAAGACCGTCCGCGGGCTCGGCTACCGCCTCGCGGACGACGGCCGATGAGGCCTAACTCTCTCGCCTTCCGCCTGTTCGCCTCCGCCGCGGCGTGGACGCTCGTCGTCCTGCCCGTGACCGCCTTCCTGCTGCTCTCCCTCTACCGCCAGGCACGTCGAGCGCAATTTCGATGCGCGGCTCAACGTCTACCTGACGAGCCTCGTCGCCTCGACCACGGCGGAGGGCGCCGAGCACGCCGACAGCGCCGGCCAATCTCGGCGAGCCGGCGCTTCACGCATTCCCTTGTCGGGCGTATTGGCAAATCAACGCTCCGGCCGACCAGCCGCTTCGCTCGACTGGCTCCTCGAGCAGCACGCCGGCGCCAGCCAGCAACAGCCTCGCGCCCGACCAACGCCAGCCAAGCCGCGCTGAGCAGTAGGGCCCAGGACCAGCGCGCGCTCGTCGAGCGCGAGATCAGGCCGCCGCGCGCAATCCACGCCCTATTCCTATGCCGTGGCCGGCACGCGGCCGAAATCGAGCGCGACCTCGCCGAGTTTCCGCATGATGCTGATCGCGGCGCTCGGCGTGCTCGGGCTCGGTCTCGTGGCTGGCGACGCTGTTCCAGGTCCGCTTCGGCCTGCGCGCCGTTGCGCGCCATCGGGCATGACCTCGCGGCGATCCGCTCCGGCGATGCCGAGCGGCTGGAGGGCGAGCTTCCAGCCGAGATCAGGCCGCTCCAGCAGGAGCTCAACGCGCTTGATCCAATCCAACCGAGAGATCGTCGACCGGGCGCGCACCCATGTCGGCAATCTCGCGCATGCGCTCAAGACGCCGCTCAGCGTCATCACCAATGAAGCGCGCGAGACAAGACGGCCCGCTTGCCGGCAAGGTCGATCGAGCAGGCGCGAGCTGATGCGAAACCAGATCACCCATCATCTCGACCGGGCGCGGGTCGCGGCGCGCTCAGGCGCCATCGGCGACATCACTGACGTCGATGGCGTGCTCAAGGGGCTCAAGCGGGCGCTCGACCGCATCTATGAGCAGGCCGGGCTCTCGAGCTCGACGTTCGATCGGATGCCTGGGCTCAAGTTCCAGGGCGAGAAGCAGGACTTTGAGGAGATGGTGGGGAACCTGCTCGACAACGCCTGCAAATGGGCGAAGTCCCGCGTGTGGGTGACCGCAACGCGCGCCGGCGGCGCCAGGCAATTTCGAGGTCCTGGTGGACGACAACGGACCAGGGCTGACCGAGGCAGAACGGGAGAGGGCCGTGAAGCGGGGGCAGCGGCTCGATGAGACAAAGCCTGGGTCCGGGCTCGGGCTCTCCATCGTTGCCGAGCTTGCTCATCTTTATAAGGGCCGCTTCGAGCTCGAGCCCTCGCCGCAAGGGGGCTTGCGCGCGCGCCTGGAACTGCCCGCGGCCTAAGCCTTTGGCACGATTTGTTAAAAGTCGTCTGCGACAATTCGAGTCAAAGTGTGCGTCTTCCTATCGGGCGCAAGGTTGCTTGTCCGGTCAGGACGGAAGTTGATGCGTATAGCGTTGTTGCGTGCGGCGTCCATAGCGACGCTTGCCTTGGTGCCCATTCTCGCCACGGCTTGCGGGTCGAACCAGGGTGCCGGCTCCCTTCTCGGAGCCTTCTCCAGCCCCGCGGCCAAGACGGCGGAGGGTAAGTCTCGTGTCCGTGCCTCGACCGGCAATGGCGCCGTGATTGGAGGCGTCGCAAGCAAAGATATCGGCGGAGAGATGAGCACGCGGGAGCGTGGTCTCGCGGCCGACGCCGAATATCGCGCGCTCGAATACGGGCAGTCGGGGTCAAAGACCGCCTGGACCTATCCCACCATGAACCATCGCGGCACGATCGTGCCGGATCGCCCCTATAAGAAGGGCGATCAATACTGCCGCACCTATACTCACACCATCACACGCGGCGGATCGCCTGAGATCGTCAAGGGCGTCGCCTGCCGCGAGCGTAACGGCACCTGGCGCGGCGTCAGCTAGACGCCTTCTCCCTCATAGCCGTTTGCCTCCCGGCTTCGGTGTAAGGCCCAAGATTCCTTCCAATTACGCCGATTTCATCCAAGCCTCCCTCCCAACGCTTCCCCCCTTCACGCCTTTCGCCTATGGCTAGCCTCCCTGGACACAAGGAGGTCCGTCCAAGGTGTTGCCCTGGGCGATCTTTGCCGTTTTGACGGCCGTGGTGCTCTACGCCTTGCTGCGTCCGCTTGCTGGCGGCAGCGGGGGGAAGGGTCGCGCGCGGCCTTCAACGCCACCGTCTATCGCGATCAGCTTGGCGAGGTGCAAAGCGACCGCGAGCGCGGCCTGATCGGCGAGGGCGACGCAGAGGCTGCGCGCATTGAAATCGCGCGCCGGCTGCTCGCCGCCGACGCCGAGACGCCGGCCGAGCAGGGCTCCGCAGCCCATTCGCCGCTGAGTGTCTTGGGCATTGCGCTGGCAGTTGGGCTGCCGCTCGCCGCCCTTAGCCTTTATCTTATCTACGGCTCCCCACGCCTTCCCGACCAACCCCTCATTGCCCGCCTCCAGGATCCGGCGAGCGACAAGAATCTCGAAGTGCTGGTGGCGCGGGTCGAAGCGCGGCTCCGCGAGCATCCAGAGGAAGGCGAAGGGTGGGAGGTGATCGCGCCGGTTTATATGGGCTGGCGCCGCTACGCCGATGCCGCCGAGGCCTATCGCCAGTCGATCAGGTTGCTCGGCGAGTCGCCGAAGCGCCTTGCGAGCTACGGCCAGTCGCTGGTGCTTGGCAATAATGGCGTGGTGACAGAGGATGCCAGGAAGGCGCTCGAGCGAGCGCTCGTGCTCGACCCCAAGCTGATCGAGCCTCGCCTTGTGCTGATCATCGCCAAGGAGCAGGACGGCCAACTCGCGGCCGCCATCGAGGATTGGCGCGATATGCTTGCGACCGCTCCCGCCGATGCGCCGTGGCGGAAGCTGGTCGGGCAGCGGCTCGCCGAAGATGAGGCGAAGCTTGCAGGCAAGGCGGTTCCTACCCGACCGGAAGCGGCCCCCGGCCCAGTGCCGCAAGGACCAACCCCCGACGATGTGGCTGCGGCGCAAAATATGAGTCCGGCCGACCGCCAGGCCATGATCGAGACCATGGTACAAGGCCTTGCCAATCGGCTCGACCAGAAGGGCGACGATCTTGCCGGTTGGCTCAAGCTCGTCAGAGCCTATACCGTGCTCGACCGGAAGGACGATGCCTTGAAGGCGCTGGAAAAGGCCAAGGCCCAGTTCAGCGGCAATGGAGGTGCGCTGCAGCAGCTCGATGCCCTTGCGGCGGAGCTTGGCTTAAGGTCCTGAGTGAGCGGAGACCTGAATGACACGAAAGCAGCGCCGCGCCGTTCTGATTGGCACCTGCGTTGCCGTGCTCGCGGTTGCGGTGGGTCTGGTGCTGTTCGCGCTGCGCGACTCGATCGTGTTCTTCTATACGCCGAGTGAAGTCGCCGAGAAGCAGTTGGCTTCCGGGCAGCGATTCCGTCTCGGTGGATTGGTCGAGGATGGCAGCGTCAAGCGCGGGGAGGGGACCACGGTCAGCTTCGTCATCACCGACAAGCGTTCGACATTGCCCGTGACCTATACCGGCGTGCTGCCTGATCTCTTCCGCGAAGGCCAGGGCCTGGTCGCCGAAGGCATGCTCACCGGAGATGGCGTGTTTCATGCCGACAGCGTGCTCGCCAAGCATGACGAGAATTACATGCCGCCGGAGGTCGCCAAGAAGCTGAAGGAGCAAGGCGTATGGCGCGGCGACGAGCAAGCCGGCGCGCCGCGAGGCTCAGGGAAGGTCAATTAGGGCATGATCGCAGAGACCGGCCACTACGCATTGATCCTCGCGCTCGCGGTGGCGATCGTGCAGACCGTGCTGCCTCTGTGGGGCACGCGGCGCCACGACGCGCAGCTCATGGCCGTTGCCGTGCCGGCAGCGCAGATGCAGTTCCTGCTGATCGCGATTTCCTTCTCGGCGCTGATGATGGCCTACATCACCTCGGACTTCTCGCTGCAGAATGTATGGGCGAATTCGCATTCGGCGAAGCCGCTCATCTACAAGATCGCCGGCGTGTGGGGGAACCACGAAGGCTCCATGGTGCTGTGGGTGCTGATCCTTGCGCTGTTCGGCGCAGCGGTTGCGACCTATGGCACCAACCTGCCGCGCGAGCTGCAAGCCAATGTGCTTGCCGTTCAGGGCTCGATCGCCGCGGCGTTTCTGCTCTTCATCATCGTCACGTCCAATCCCTTCATCCGGCTCGATCCGGCGCCGCTCGACGGGCAGGGCCTCAATCCAGTGCTGCAGGATCCCGCGCTCGCCTTCCATCCGCCGTTCCTCTACACGGGCTATGTCGGCTTCTCGATGGCCTTCTCCTTCGCCGTGGCCGCCCTGATCGACGGGCGCATCGACGCAGCGTGGGCGCGCTGGGTGAGGCCTTGGACTCTTGCCGCCTGGATGTGCCTGACCCTCGGCATCGCCATGGGGTCGTGGTGGGCCTATTACGAGCTCGGCTGGGGTGGCTTCTGGTTCTGGGATCCCGTCGAGAATGCCTCCTTCATGCCGTGGCTCGCCGGCACCGCGCTGCTCCATTCCGCGCTCGTCATGGAGAAACGCGACGCACTAAAGGTGTGGACCATCCTGCTCGCCATCATCACCTTCTCCTTGAGCCTGATGGGCACCTTCCTCGTGCGCTCGGGCGTGCTCACCTCGGTGCACGCCTTCGCTGTCGATCCGGCCCGCGGTGTCTTCATCCTCGCCATCATGGGCATCTTCATCGGCGGAGCGTTGACGCTGTTCGCCTTCCGCGCGCCGCTGTTATCGCAAGGCGGACTGTTCGCGCCGATCAGCCGCGAGGGGAGCCTGGTGCTCAACAATCTGCTGCTGACTACGGCGTGCGCGGCGGTGTTCGTTGGCACGCTCTATCCGCTCGCGCTCGAGTCGCTGACCGGCGAGAAGATCTCCGTCGGCGCGCCGTTCTTCAACTACACCTTCGTGCCGCTGATCGTGCCCTTGCTGATTGCTGTGCCGTTCGGGCCGATGCTCGCCTGGAAGAGGGGAGATATCGTGGCTGCTGCCCAGCGCCTCATGGCGGCTGCGGTGCTCGCGCTGATCGTCACCGTCGTGGCCTTTGCCTGGCAGCAGAAGGGGCCATGGCTTGCGCCTCTCGGCCTTGGCCTCGGCATTTGGCTCATCGCCGGCGCGTTCTCGGAGATCGCCTTCAGGGTGAAGCTGTTCGACGGCTCCTTGGCCGACGTCGGACGCCGTCTCGCCAATCTGCCACGCTCGGCCTATGGCGGTGCGCTCGCCCATGCCGGCCTTGGCATCGTGGTCATGGGCATCGTGGCGACGATGGCGTGGCGAAGCGAAAGCATCCTGGCCATGACGCCGAAGGCGTCCGCCGACATCGCCGGCTATCGTCTCACCTTTGAGGGAGTCGCGCCGCGAGAGGGGCCGAACTACCGCGAGCGCGTCGGGTTGTTCAAAGTGGCGCGCAACGGAGAGGCCGTGGTCGCGCTCGAGCCGTCAAAGCGCGAGTTCACCGTGGAGCGGAGCGGAACGACCGAGGCCGGTATCCATGCGAGCTGGCGTGGCGATCTTTATGTCGTGCTCGGCGATCAATTGAAGGACGGCGCCTATAGCGTGCGGCTCTATTTCCACCCGCTGGTGCGATTCATCTGGCTCGGCGCCGTGGTGATGTTCATCGGCGGCGCGCTGTCACTGTCGGACCGGCGCCTCAGGGTCGGCGCACCGAAGCGGGCGAGGGCCGTCGGCCAAGACCTCGCCGCCGCGAAGTAGATGCCGGTCCTCTCCGCACGCCGCCTGCGACATGCCTCTCTCTTTTGGGGCGCGCTGCTCGTTCTCCTGATCAATCTCGCCACACTCCCGGTCAAAGCCGTCCAGCCCGACGAGGTGCTGCAAGACCCGGCGCTCGAGGCGAGGGCGCGGCACATCTCCGAAGGCCTTCGCTGTCTCGTCTGCCAGAACCAGTCGATCGACGATTCCGAGGCGCCGCTGGCCAAGGACCTGCGCTTGCTGGTGCGGGAGCGGCTCAAGGCAGGCGACACAGACCAGCAGATTGAGGACTTTGTCGTCGCCCGTTACGGGGAGTTTGTACTGCTGAAGCCTCGCTTCACGGCCCACACGCTGCTCTTGTGGTTCGCCACGCCTGCGGTGTTCCTCGTTGCCTTGCTGATCGTGGTTCTCGCGTATCGGAGGCGGTCGGTAGCAGCTTCGCCTCCGGCCGGGCTCAGCGAGGCCGAGGAGCGCAAGCTCAAGCGCCTGCTCGACGACCGCTGATTGCCGCAAGCCGGCCCGGTCACCATATTGGGTCCCTGGGCCGGCGGTTCGCGCCGCCTCTGGCTTGCAAAAGGCCGCCAACCTTACCGAAATTTAATTCCCCAGAAACGGCGGCGTAATTGCCGGACCCCTATATTTTCCGCGCAGAAGCCTCGTGCACCAACCGATCACGAGGCTCGGGATTTTGGCGGATTTCCAGATCGCAGGAGAGAGGTGACCTTATGAACAATTCTGACCAGAGCTCCGTGACCGAACAGGCCTCGCGGAAGTTTGCGCGCAGGCCGTTGGCGGTAACGGCTGCCGCGCTGATCGCGCTGAGCGCCTTGGGGCTCGCGCTCGGCCAAGACATGCGCTTCGCTTCTGCCGAGCCAGCGCAGCCGGCAACGACGACGGCGCAAGCGCCGCAGATGGTGCAAACGCCTTACGGAGCAGCGCCGCTGACCTTCGCCGACCTCGTGCAGAAGGTGAGCCCGGCGGTCGTCAGCATCAACGTGAAGGGCGACTCGAAGGTCGCCGAGAACGACATGCCTGGCATCCCCGGCATGCCCGACATCCCGGAGGACAACCCGCTCTACGATTTCTTCAAGCAGTTCCGTCAGGGCCAGCCGAACGGTCATGGTGGCCGTCCGCCGCGCCCGAGCCCGACGATGGCGCAAGGCTCTGGCTTCTTCATTTCGCCTGACGGCTACCTCGTCACCAATAACCACGTGGTCGAGGACGCCGAGGAAATCTCGGTGACGATGGAGAGCGGCGACAAATACCCTGCAACGCTGGTCGGCGCCGATCCGCGCACCGACGTGGCGCTGCTCAAGGTCAAGGCGCCGCAGCAATTCCCCTATGTGAAGTTTTCCGACAAGGACCCGCGCGTCGGTGACTGGGTGCTCGCGGTCGGCAATCCGTTCGGCCTCGGCGGAACGGTGACGGCCGGCATCATCTCGGCTCATAACCGCGACATCGGCTCTGGTCCCTATGACTACCTCCAGATCGACGCGGCGGTGAACCGCGGCAATTCCGGCGGCCCGTCCTTCAATCTGGATGGCGAGGTCATCGGCATGAACACCGCGATCTTCTCGCCCTCCGGCGGCAATGTCGGCATCGCTTTTGCCGTGCCGGCCGCGCTTCTCAAGGAAGTTGTCGGCCAGCTGCAAGAGCATGGCACCGTCGATCGCGGTTGGCTCGGCGTCGTCATCCAGAATGTGAGCGACGACATTGCCGACTCGATCGGTCTTAGCGAGGCCAAGGGCGCCATGGTGACCAAGGTTGCCGAGGATGGCCCTGCCGCCAAGGAAGACGTCAAGGCCGGCGACGTCATCGTCGCGGTCAATGGTGACAAGATCGACAACTCGCGTGACCTCGCCCGCAAGATCGCCGAGCTGCACCCCGACACCGAGGTGAAGCTCTCGATCGTCCGCTATGGCGACAAGCACGACGTCGACATGAAGCTTGGCACCTTCCCGAGCGGCAAGAAGCTTGCTGCGCTCGAGGATGACAAGCCCGCCGACACCAGCGAGCAACTCGACAATCTCGGGCTGTCGCTTGCCCCCGCCGTGAAGGTTCCTGGTGCCGGCGAGGACGGTGTCGTGATCACCGATGTCGATCCCAACAGCGATGCCGCCGACAAAGGCCTCAAGGCCGGCGATGTCATTCTCCAGGTTGCCGGCGAGACCGTGTCGCAGCCTGGCGATGTCGCCAAGGGCGTCAAGAAAGCGATGGAAAAGGCCAAGGACAAGGACAAGGTCAATGTCCTGGTTCAGGTTAAGACCGGCGATCAGACGCGCTTCGTTGCGCTTTCCCTGAAGAAGGCAAAGGTTTAACGCCTTCAACGCCGGAGGGCGGCGCGGTTCCCCCCGCCGCGCCGCCCACCCTCGTTATCCATTTGCGAGGAACTCCATGACCTCGCTGTTGAATGAAATAGAACTCGCCGCTAGGAACTCTCCAACCATGCGCGTGCTGGTGATCGAAGACGATCAGGAGACGGCGAGCTTTCTTCGCCGGGCTCTGAAAGAACAGGGCCACGTCGCGGAGTATGCCGCAGATGGGCAGACCGGGCTCGAGCTCGCGCGCGCCAACGCCTACGATGTCCTCATTGTCGACCGGATGCTGCCGAAATGCGACGGCCTGACCGTGATCGGCTCACTGCGCGCCGAGGAGATCAGAACGCCGGCCCTCATCTTGAGCGCGCTCGGCGAGGTCGATGATCGGGTCAAGGGTCTCCGCGCCGGCGGCGACGACTATCTCACCAAGCCCTATGCCTTCAGCGAGCTGCTCGCCCGCATCGAGGCGCTCGCCAGGCGCACCTCGCCGGAGGAGGGCAGCACCCGCTTCGTGGTCGGCGATCTCGTGCTCGACCGGCTCTCGCACAAGGTGACGCGCGCCGGGGAAGCGATTATTCTCCAGCCGCGAGAATTTCGCTTGCTGGAATATCTCATGAAACATGCGGGCCAGGTGGTGACCCGCACCATGTTGCTCGAAAACGTATGGGATTATCACTTCGATCCGCAAACCAACGTCATCGACGTGCATGTCTCGCGGCTCAGGTCAAAGATCGACAAGAACTTTGGGACGCCGCTGCTGCACACAGTCCGCGGCGCCGGCTACACCATCCGTGACAGCGCTCACTAAGCTTTTCCGCACCACGACCTTTCGCCTGTCGCTGACCTATCTTGCGCTGTTCGGCGCGGCGGCGGCCGTGGCCATCTTCTACATTTATTGGAACACCACCGTGCTGCTGACCCGGCAGCTGCACGACACCATCGATGGCGAGCTGAAGGGTCTCGCCGAGCAGTACACCGCAGGCGGGCTGAATCGGCTCGTTCGCACGGTTGCCGACCGCAGCGAGACGCCGGGCAATAGCCTTTATTTCGTTGCCGATCCGGAAGGCCGCCGCCTCGCCGGCAATCTCGCCAGCATCACGCAGCAACTCTCCAACAGTCTCGGTCCGGTCGAGTTCGAATATAGCCGCCCCGCGGAGGGTGGCATCGAGACGCGGCTCGCCTTCGCCAACGTGTTCCGGCTGCCAGGCGGCTACCGCCTCATCGTCGGCCGCGACATCGAGGACCGCCGCGAGCTTGCGCGCGTGATCCGCTCCGCCATGCTGTGGGGGCTCGGCGTCATGGTGCTGTTCGGCATCGGCGGCGGGTATCTGGTGAGCCGCAATCTGCTGGCCAGGATCGACGCCGTCGCCGCCACGAGCCGCACCATCATGGAAGGGGATCTCACCGGGCGCTTACCGGTGAACGGCTCCGGCGACGAGCTCGACCGCCTGTCGGAAAGCCTGAATCTTATGCTGGCGCGGATCGAGCAGCTGATGGCCGGCTTGCGTGAGGTCTCCGACAATATCGCGCACGATCTCAAGACTCCGCTCAACCGCTTGCGCAACCGCGTCGAAGCGGCATTGCACGAGCCATACGGCGAGCCGGCCTACCGCGAGGCGCTTGAGCACACGATCGAGGAGGCAGACGGGCTGATCAAGACCTTCAATGCGCTCCTGTCCATTGCCAGGCTCGAAGCTGGCGCCGGCGGCGACAACAAGGAGTGCCTTGACGTTGCCGCGCTCGTCCGCGACGTGGCCGAGCTTTACGAGCCTGTGGCCGAGGAACGTGGGATCGTATTGAGGGCCGAGCCGGTTGAGCCGGTGTACGTGCGCGCCGATCGTCAATTGCTCGGCCAAGCCATTGCCAATCTCATCGATAATGCCATCAAGTACGGTGCGCCTGATCGAGCCCAAGGCGGCAACGGATCGGAGCCGGAAGTGAGCGTGACCACCGAGGCGAGGGGACCCATGGCGGAAATCGTCGTCACCGATCGCGGACCCGGCGTGCCGAGCTCAGACCGCGAGCGCGTGCTCGGCCGCTTTGTCAGGCTCGAGGCGAGCCGGTCTGAGCCGGGAAGCGGGCTGGGCCTAAGCCTCGTCTCGGCAGTGGCGCGGCTGCATGGCGGGGGGCTCAGGCTTGAGGACAACCAGCCCGGACTGAAGGTGGTGCTGTCGCTGCCAGCCGACACTCACGCTCTCGTCAACGGAGCGGCGCATCAGGCGTCCGGGCAAGAGCTAAGGCCGGCGTGACGGCGTTCTTCGAGCGCATCGCCGAGCATCCGGCGATTTGCGACGCGGCGCGCGGCGCCGACATCATCGACAGTTTAACCAAGGGGCTCGGCGCGTCTCTAGAGCTTGCGCATGCGGCAAAGCTTCTGCGAGACGATCGGAAGGTACGTGACCTGATCGCGGGCGCTTTGGCGTGCGCGCCCTATCTTGCTGCGATCGCCCAGCTCGATCCTTCGCTGCTTGCCGACTGCCTGATCCGCGATCCAGACGTCCATCTCGAACAGGCGAGTGCGGAGCTTGCCGCAGCGGCCGAAGCGGCGAAAACGCCGAAGGACGCCATGGTCGCGCTGCGGCGCTACAAGCGGCGGATCGCGCTTCTCGTTGGCCTTGCCGATCTCGGCGGCGTGTGGCCGACGGAAGCGGTGCTCAGGGCTATGAGTGTCGCGGCCGAGGCTGCCGTCGATCAGGCTGTCAGGTTCCTGTTTCGTCAGGCGCACGCAGCCGGCCAGATCGCCGGGCCCCTGCCGGCAACGCCACGCGGCTATTTCGTCATCGCCATGGGCAAGCTCGGTGGTTACGAGCTCAATTATTCAAGCGACATCGACATCATCGTCTTCTACGACGCCGACGAGGCGGGCCTCGCGCCCGGCGTCGAGCCGTCGACCGGCTTCGTGCGGCTCACGCGCGAGCTGGTGCGCCTCCTCCAGGAGCATACCGGCGACGGCTATGTGTTCCGCACGGATCTGCGGCTCCGCCCCGACCCTGGGGCGACGCAAGTCGCGCTCTCCACCGACGCGGGCCTCACCTATTACGAGAGCTTCGGCCAGAATTGGGAACGCGCCGCCCTGATCAAAGCGCGCGTCATTGCCGGCGATATCGACGCCGGCGAAGAGTTCCTGCGCCAGCTCGCGCCGTTCATTTGGCGCAAATATCTCGACTTCGCGGCCATCGCCGATATCCACGCCATGAAGCGGCGCGTGCATGCCCATAAGGGCCACGGCAAGATCGCGGTCGCAGGCCACGACATCAAGCTCGGGCGCGGGGGCATCCGCGATATCGAGTTCTTCGCGCAGACCCAGCAGCTTATCGCCGCAGGGCGGCATCCTGAGCTCAGGCTGCGCGGCACGATCGAGACGTTGCTGGAGCTGGCAAAGGGGGGATGGATCGAGCCGAAGGCCGCGAACGATCTCACCCACGCTTATCTGTTCCTGCGCCGGGTCGAGAACCGACTGCAGATGATCGGCGATCAGCAGACCCACACGCTGCCGGACGAACCTGAAGAATTGCGCCGGGTGGCCGCGCTGTCAGGCTTTGCCGATACCGATGCCTTCGCCGATGCTCTGGTCGCGGAGCTCGCCAGGGTCGAGAGCCATTACGGCGCGCTGTTCGAAAAGCTGCCGCCGCTACCTGAGGCCGCTCCAAGCATCGTGCTGCCGAGCGACGAGGGCGATCCCGCCGCCCTTGCCGCGCTCGAGAAGCTCGGCTTTCGCAATCCCAAGCAGGCCATCGCCGCAGTCCGCGCCTGGCAGTCCGGCCGCTACCCCGCAACGCGGAGCGCCCGCGCCCGCGAGCGCCTCTCCGAATTCCTCCCCTCGCTGCTCGATACTTTCGGCCGCACCGCCGAGCCTGACCTCGCGCTCGCCACCTTCGACAAGGTCATGGCCGAGATGCCTGCCGGCGTGCAGCTCTTCTCCCTCCTTGCCGCCAATCCCAGCCTGTTGCGGCTCGTCGCCGACATCATGGGGACCGCGCCGCGGCTTGCCTCCGTCCTTGCCCGCCGCCCGCGTTTGCTCGATGCCGTGCTCGATCCTGGATTCTTCGGCGCTGTCCCGACGCCGGCCAAGCTCAAGGAGCTGGTGCAAAGATCGCTGGCACAAGCTACCGACTATCAGGACGCGCTCGACCGCGCCCGCATCGTCGGGCGTGAGCAGGGGTTCCTCGTCGGTGTCCGCGTCATCTCGGGGACGGTGTCGGCGTCGCAGGCGGGCGCCGCGTACGCCACGCACGCCGAAACTCTGATCGAGACCCTTGCCGGCCGCGTCGAGGCCGAGCTTGAGCGCCAGCATGGGCGGGTGCCCGGCGGGCATGCCGCCGTGGTGGCGATGGGGAAACTTGGAGGCCGCGAGATGACCGCGACCTCCGATCTCGACCTCATCACCGTCTATGATTTTGCTGGCGAGCGGGCGCAGTCGGAAGGTGCCAAGAGCCTCTCAGGCAGCCAATACCATATGCGCTTCACCCAGAGGCTGATCGCGGCGCTCTCGGCGCAGACGGCTGAAGGCTCGCTCTATCAGGTCGATATGCGGCTGAGGCCCTCCGGCAACCAGGGACCGGTTGCGACCAGCCTCGCAAGCTTCGTCGACTATCAGCGGAACTCGGCCTGGACGTGGGAGCATCTCGCGCTCACCCGCGCCCGCGTCGTCTCCGGCCCACCTGAGCTTCGGCGCACCATCGAGCGCACCATCTCGGAGGTGCTGCGGCGTCCGCGCGACCGGGCGCAGGTCGCAGCCGATGTCCGCATCATGCGGGCGAAGATCGAGGAGGAGAAGGGGACGCGGGACGTCTGGGACCTTAAGTATGTCCGCGGCGGCCTGATCGATATCGAGTTCCTCGCTCAGTTCCTGCAAATCGTCAGCGCGCACGATCATCCCGAGGTGCTCAATCAAAACACCGTTATTGCGCTCAACAAGCTGCTCCAGGCGAAGGCGCTCGAGCCTGGCGATGCGGAGATCCTCATCCCGGCGGCCACGCTCTATCACACGCTGACGCAATGCTTGCGGCTTTGCCTCGACAAGCCCTTCGTTCCGGACGAGGCGCCGCGGGCATTGAAAGATCTGCTGGCGCGGGCGTCCGACATGCCCGACTTCGCCACACTCGAGGCCATGCTCAAGGAGAAGCTCGCCGCGGTGCACGAGCTGTACGAGCGTATCGTTGCTTGAGGTGTGAGGCGCTGGGCTAGGCGGAAGCCTCCTCGTCGGCGACCTCTACGGTCGCAGCCTTGATGGGCAGCGTGCAGGTCACGGTCGTGCCCTCGCCTTCGCGGCTCTTGATTTGCAGGCTGCCGCCATGCAGCTCGACCAGCGCGCGGGAGATGGCGAGCCCAAGCCCGCTGCCCTGATGGCTCTTGGAGAACTGGTTCTCGACCTGCTCGAACGGGCGGCCGAGCTTCCTGATGTCGGCTTCGGGGATGCCGATGCCGGTATCCTTGATGGAGATGCGCACGAGGCCGCGGCTCCGCGACAGATGCACATCGACGCTGCCGCCGTCGCGGGTGAACTTCACCGCATTCGACAGGAGGTTGAGGAACACCTGCTTCAGGGCACGGCGGTCGGCCTCCACCACGAGCTTTGAGGGGCCGTGGCGGGAGAGAATGATGTCGCGCTCGCCGGCTGCCTGACCGACCACCTTCATGCTGTCCTCGACGATGTCGGCAACGTCGACCGAGTCGATGTCGAGCGCCATGCGGCCGGCCTCGATCTTAGACATGTCGAGGATGTCGTTGATCACTTCGAGCAGATAGCTGCCGCTTTCACGGATGTCGCGGGCGTATTCCTGATATTTGGCGTGGCCGAGCGGGCCGAATAAACCTTGCTCCATCACCTCGGAGAAGCCGATCACGGCGTTGAGGGGCGTGCGCAGCTCGTGGCTGATATTGGCGAGGAACTCCGATTTGGCGCGATTGGCGGCCTCGGCGCGGTTCTTCTCCACCACGTATTTCTCGGCAAGGTCGACTAGCTGCTGCTTCTGCTGCTCGAGCTCGCGGCGCGATAGTCTGAGCTCGGTGACGCTCGCGCGCTGCTGCTGCTCGCTATCGGCGAGGCGCTGCTGGCTCTCCTTCAATGCGGTGATGTCGGTGCCGACGCTGACGAAGCCGCCGTCTCGCGTGCGGCGCTCATTGATGTGCAGCCAGCGGCCATCCTCGAGCTGGGCCTCATAGGTGCAGGACTCTTCGCCGTCGCTGCAGTCCACCTTGAGGCGCTTGCGGATGATGGGATCGGCGGCTGAGGCGATGACAGCTTCATAACTGGTGCCGGGGCGGATGGCGGCGTCGGGCAGGCCGTGGAATTGCTGGTACTTGCTGTTGCACATCACCAGGCGGTTCTGGTTGTCCCACAGCACGAAGGCTTCCGAGATCGTCTCCACGGCGTCGCGGAGCCGCGCATTGGCGTCGAGGGAAGGGGCGACCTCCTGATGTTCGACGGCGCCGATGGCGGTGAGCAGCGGCTCTGCCGTCTCCTTGTCGCGCGTAATGTGACCGCGGAGCCGCATGCCGATCCAATGTCCGTCGGCATGGCGCAGGCGAAAGCTCTGATCGAATTCCTTTTTGCCGTCGCGCAGGTGGCGATCGACGGAGGCACGGAGATCGTCGTCGGGATGCAGCGATTGGGCGATGGTGCGGTAGGCCATGGTCTCGTCGAGCGGCATCCGGCCGAGGATGCGATACATTGCGCCCGACCAATGCACGTGCCCGCGCGCGAGGTTCCAGCGCCAAACGGGGCAAGCCGACAAGGCCTCGGTGAGGTGACCGGCCACGTCGTCCTCTTTGCATGCGGCCTCCGCCGGGGCGAGGTACCAGACGCCGCCGCCAAGGAGCGCGAGCACGAGCCCGGTGCAAATCAAGAGCGTGATCTCGAGGCTGGCGTCACGCCGCCAGCTTGAAAGCGCCGCGTGCACGGGCTGAAGGAAGGCGATTTGCGCATTCTTTTCCGGCAGATCGCGGACCGTGACGAACGCGTCGGTGCCATCGGTGAGCGTCATCCGCAACACACCGGCGCTCGCGCCGAACGTGGTGAGCGGCTGCTGTGGCCCCAAGACCGCGAGCAGGCTCGCGTTCTCCGAGGTCATCATCGGCGCCCGCGCCTTGATATTGCCGTCGGCATCGGCAAGGAGCGCCGTGCGCTCGTCCTGGGTGGCGCCTTTCGGCAGGCTCACGGCAAGCGCGGATTGCCAACTGCCGTCGGGCTTCAGCGCCTCATCCTTGAGGCGGACGGCGGCTAGGTCGGCCATGAGTGCAAGGCGCTCTTCGGCGAGCGAGAAAGCGGATTGCCGCGACTGAAGGGTCTGGGTGACGAGGCCGATGGCCGCGAGCGAAGCGAAGATGGCGATGAGAACGGGAACCGTGCGCCGGAGCAACTCGGTCTTGGGCAGATAGCGGCCGATGCTCTCGCGGAGTCCTTGCCAGATTGGCGCCGCGATAGCGAATAAAGGCTGCTGCGCGGAATTAATCCGCGACATTCGGTCCCCCTTAATGGGTGGTTCCCCTGCTCGAGCCGGAGAACTGCCGCATCTCCAAATCGCCCCCTATTGAAGGAGTCGGAGTTCCTGACTGTCCAAGGAAAAATTGTGGAAAATTAGTTAATAACTGATTGACGTATTGACGAATCAGTCGGCGCCGAGGGTCTTTGTGACAATTTCGTAGCTGTCTGTGGACAATTGGCTCGATGCGAGCTGCCGCAAGGAACTCTTAGCTAGAGCTTGGCGCCTTGGCTCGAGCGTGCGCCAGCTTTCGAAGGCGCCGAGCAGACGCGCCGCCATATGCGGGTTGAAGCGGTCGATCTGGAGCGCCGAGCTTGCCAGGAACTCGTAGCCGGCGCCATCGGCACGGTTGAAGCCGGTTGGATTGCCGTCGACGAAGCTGCCGATGAGCGCACGCACGCGGTTCGGGTTCTTCAGCGAGAATTTGGGGTGGGAGAGCAGGTCTTGCACGGTCTCGACCGAATCAGGCCGCGTCGCTCTCGCCTGCACGGCGAACCACTTGTCGAGGACGAGCGGCTCGTCCTGCCAGCGGTCATAGAAATCGGCGAGCACCTCGTCGCGTGCTTCGAGGTGGGAGAGGATGGAGAGCGCGGAGATGGCGTCGGTCATGTTCGTCGCCTCGCGATAATGGCGGAGTGCGCGGTCGATCTCCGCCCGTTCTCCTGTGCCGGCGAGAAGATCGAGAATGGCGCTGCGCAGCACCCGCTTGCCGGCGCTTTCAGCATCCGGCGAGAAGGGTCCGCTCATGGCAGCGGCGTCATAGATCTCCGCCAGGGCCGGCTGGATTTTGCGTCCGATCGTGGCGCGGAGCGTCACGTAGGCTTTGCGCACCGCATCGGGGTCGACGTTCTTGCCGAGCTCGCGTGCGATGTCGGATTCGCTCGGCAGCTTGAGGAACTCGGCACGATAGGCGGCGGAGAGCGATGTTTCCGTCGCCGTCGAGCCAAGCGCTTGCGCAAGCCGTATCGCCTCTTTGCCGGCGACCGGCTCCACGCTCCCACCGTCGCGCGCGGCTGCGGTCAGCAGGTTCGTGGCGTAGCTCTGCGCCGCCTGCCAGCGGTTGAACGGATCGGAATCATGCATCATCAGAAATTCGATCTGATCCGGATCGAGACTGATGTTGAGACGGACCGGCGCCGAGAAGTCGCGGAGCAGCGACGGTGTCGGCGCCGTGGGGACATTGCGAAAGGTGAAAGTCTGCTCGCGCTCGGTCACCTCAACCAGGCCGTCGGACAGCTTCGTGCCATCGGCAAGCTCAAGCGGGAGGTCGCTGCCGTTGCTGCCGAGGAGCCCAAGCTTGAGCGGGATCGGCATTGGCTCTTTCCGGGCTTGACCCGGGGTCGGCGGCACCATCTGGTTGACTGACAGCTTCACCTGCTTCGAGCGCGCATCGTAGTCGAGCGAGCAGGCAAGCTCTGGCGTGCCGGCCTGATTGTACCAGAGCATGAATTGCGAGAGGTCCCGGCCTGACGAATCGGCCATGGCCGCCACGAAATCCTCGACCGTCGCCGCCTCGCCGTCATGGCGTTCGAAATAGAGGTCGAGGCCTTTGCGGAATCCGTCGCGGCCGAGCAGGGTCTGGAGCATGCGGCAGAGTTCGGCGCCCTTTTCGTAGATCGTCGCCGTATAGAAATTGTTGATCTCGATATAGGAGGCGGGCCGCACGGGGTGGGCGAGGGGACCGGCGTCCTCAGGGAACTGATGCGACTTCAGCATGCGCACGTCGAGGATGCGCTTCACCGGACCTGACCGCAGGTCGGCGGTGAATTCCTGGTCGCGGAAAACGGTCAGCCCTTCTTTGAGGCAGAGCTGAAACCAATCGCGGCAAGTGACCCGGTCGCCGGTCCAGTTGTGGAAATATTCATGCGCGATCACGCCTTCGATGCTGTTGTAGTCGGCGTCGCTCGCGGTATCGGGACGCGCCAGCACGAGCTTGTCGTTGAAGATGTTGAGGCCCTTATTCTCCATGGCCCCCATATTGAAGTCGCTCACCGCGACGATGTTGAACACGTCGAGATCGTATTCGCGGCCGAAGCGCTCCTCGTCCCAGCGCATAGCGCGCTTCAAGGACTCCATGGCCCAGGCGCAACGGTCTTCCTTGCCGGGCTCGACATAGATATTGAGCGCGACCTTCCGGCCTGAGGCGGTGGTGAAGCTGTCCGGCACGCGCGCGAGATTGCCGCCGACCAGCGCGAACAAATATGACGGCTTGGGATGGGGGTCGTGCCAAAGCGCGAAATGCCTTGCCGTACCGGGAATGGTGCCGGCCGAGACAGGGTTGCCGTTGGAGAGCAGCACGGATGCGGACGCGGCGTCGGCCTCGATCCTCACGGTATAAACGGCGAGCGCGTCGGGCCGGTCGATGAAATAGGTGATGCGGCGAAAGCCTTCGGGCTCGCACTGGGTGCAATAGGTGTCGCGCGAGCGATAGAGGCCCGACAGCGCCGTGTTGGCCTCAGGATCGCACAGGGTGACGGTTTCGAGCGTGAAGGACCGCGGCGGCACCTTGGGGATGGTCAGCGACTTCTCGCCGAGGCGATAGTCGTCGAGCCCGAGCGGCTTGCCGTCGAGCGCGATGCTCTGGAGCACGAGGCCTTCGCCGTCGAGCACGAGAGGGCGGTCGCCTGGTGCTGCCTTTGGATTTGGCCGCAGGAGCAGCTTCGACTTGACCCTGGTCGCCTTCGGGTCGAGGGCGAAGTCGAGCTCAACCGTCTCGATCCGATAGTCCGGTGGAGCATAGTCCTTGAGAAACTTGGGTTGCCTGGCCAGTTGATCCATCGAATGCACCACCATCTCTTTCTCTGCCGGTCCTTAGAGGGTCAGCCATACAAAGCCAAGGCCGACGTCAGGGTGGGTCTCTTCCTGCGGGGTGACGCGAGGCTGTCCTTGCCTTATGACCCGTTGTCTATGCAGCGCAAATCCCCGGCCAGTCCTGATCATTCCTTGAGTTTATTCAGGCCCTCAGGCCGGGTGGCTCTCATTTTGAGTCTGTTCGCGATCGCCGCCGTGAGCTTCGCGCTCTATTTCCGCTACAACATCATCCAGAACACACCCATCGGCTTGGCTTGTGAGGCCGGCGAACAGAGCCTCACCTGCACGGTCAGGCTCGCGGCCATCCACCTCTTCGTCAGGAGCATCTTCGGCTGGACTTCGGTCGCTGCCGCGCTCCTTCAGCTTTGGCGGCCCAATGTCATTGTGTTCGGCATTGGGCTCATCTCAGCGGCGTTTGGGCTCGTGCTCTACAACACCCGCCTTTCGTCTCTCGCCGTGGCGCTGCTCGTTCTCAGCTTCGCGCGTAAGTGGCCCGGTACGCGGTAAGCGCCAGCACCAACAGAAGTCCTCCGAACCAAAGCGCCTGCCAATTGGCGATGCCTTCGTTGAACACAACGAACAACGCCGAGCCTACGAGTACGCCGGCTGCGACCCACTCGGCGATGCCGGGAAGCGGCGCGGTTGGCTCATGCATCAAGGCGACGATGGCGAGCGCCACCACCGGCCCAGAGAGCAGCGCGAGCTGAAAGTCCTTGTAGCGGGGGTCGAAGACGAGCCCAAGCGCCACATGGATCGTGGCGACGAGCGTCGCCGCGAACAAGATCGCGAGCAGCAGGCTCCAGGCGCTCAATCTCTTCCGGAGCGGCGCGTTGAGCGCGACGGCAAGGCTGCCGAGCGGAGCACTGCGTGCCACCGCTCCGGCAGCGGCCATCGGCACGAGCAGCGATAACACGATCATTCCCGCCGAGCGCAGGCGGTCGCCAGGTTCCGGCGGCTCCATCGGCAACCCGAGAACGGCCCAGCCGAAGACGAGCCCGGCGCCAAGCGCGATCGCCGCCACGGCGACTTCACGTTGCCAGCCGTCCTCGCGAGTGTCGTCCTTGCGCCGGGCGAGCCAGGCGGTGGCGAAGACGAGAAAGGCAGCGCCGATGCCGAGCGCAGCCTCGATCCGCCATCTTGCATGGTTCGACACGGGCTCGCCCCAGCGGAACTTCAGCTCCCGCGTGCCGTCGTCGAACACTCCCCAATATCCGCCGACGGTGCCCTCCAACAGCCGCTTCCAAGGCTGGTCGAAGGCCTCGATCAGATTGACCTTCCAATTGCCAGCCTTCGCCGTTTCCACCACGCCGCTCAGAACCAGCGCCTGATTGGCGGGTGAGGGGAGTGCTCCGTCGCGCATGCGGCCTTCGCTCGGCCAGCCCACCTCGCCGATCAGAATGTCCTTCCCGGCAAAAATATTTGCCACTTTGTCCCGCACCTCGCCCACATGCGCGACCGCCTCGGTGGCTGCGACCGGCTCATCCTCCCAATAGGGCAGGATGTGGATGGTAATGAAGTCGGCGGCTTCTGCGAGCTCGGGCGCCTTCAGCCAGAACTCCCAGACGTCGGCATAGGTGACGGGAAGGTCGGAGCGGCGCTTCACCTCCTCGAGATAGGTCTTGATCCGGTCCGCGCCGAGCTCGCCGCGGAGCAGCGTCTCGTTGCCGACGATGAAGGCCTCGATTGCACCGGGGTGCCGGCGGGCGAGCCGCATTGCACCTTCGATCTCACGCCGGTTGTCGGCAAGGTTGCGGCCGATCCAGATGCCTTGCAGCACCTTCAATCCATGCTCGCCGGCGATCCGCGTGATCTTCCCTTGTGCGCGCGCCGCCGAATAGGTGCGGATGCAGGAGGTGACCTCGGCGAGCTTTTGCAAATCACTCTCAACCTGCGCGTCGGGAATGCGCAGCGGTTGGTCGAAAGGCGCCTGACTGCCGTGGAACGGAGCGTAGGACACGCAGTTTAGCTTCTGGCCTTGGGCGAGCGGGGAGGGCGGCATGGCGACCGGCCGGCCCATCCCATACCAGAACAGTCCGATGGAAGCTGACACCAGAGCAATGAGGAGAGCGAGCCGGATCATGAGAAGGTCACGCCATTGTCGGAGATGCGACATAAACAACTTTGTGCACCGCGTTAAATCAAAGGCTCTGGTTTATGCGAGTGCGAAATGATATGGAAAGGACTGCCGTTAGACTGCCAAAATTTGACTGTCTAATGGGCATATCGATCATCGCGTCGGCCGTTGAGCACCCAAACATGCGATTCGCTTTCTGTTCCGCCGCTCTGCTAGCAGGCGGCCTTTTGTTAGCGTCTATCACTGCCGCCTCTGCCGAGAGTCAAGGGGCCGAGCAAAAGCCTCAGGAGCAAGGCGAGCAGAAGCCGCCGGACCAGGCGGAAGGCGAGAAAAAGCCCGAGGACCAGAAGTCGGCCGAGCAACAGGCCGAGGAACGCATCAAGCAAGAGATCGAGCAGTACCGCGAGGCAGCAGCCAAGCTCTCGCTCTCCGCCGGCTCAGCCGAGTGCGTGTGGACCGGGCGCAGAATCACGAGCCTGTTGTGGCGTGACGACGTCGACACTGCCCGACGCTACATCGACCTATACGACCGCTTCGGCTGCTCGGCCGAGCATCTGAAGCTGACGTTTCGCTGCGTGATTCGTCAGGGACCGATCGATCCAAAAGCCGCGGACCGGCTTGCCGCCCGCGTGCATGACTGCTGGCTCGATCCAGAGGGGACACCGACCGCCGCGAGCCGTTTAATCAACGGTTCTCCGGCCAAGAGCGGAACTATTCCGAACTAACAAGAGTTATCAGGGGACTAGGCTCTAACTGCAGAGCAAGCAGGCCGGATCAGGCTGAAAAACTCCCAGAAATGCGCAGTATCGGCGTCGTCCTTGTGGTCGCCCTTGCGACCCTCCTGCATGCAGCGGGCTGGTATTTTCTGCACGATCGGGTTTCGCCGCCCAATGTGGTGGGGCAGCTTTCGAGCGTTTCCTTCTCGCCCATAGCTGCGGGACACGATGGCGAGAAGGACGTCACCACCGAGGAACAGATCAGGTCTGACCTTGCGGTGATCGCCCCTTATACGCGCGCGATCCGCACCTATAGCGTCAGCAACGGGCTCGCGGCCGTACCGAACTTGGCTTCCGAATTCGGCCTGCATGTCACGCTCGGCGCCTGGATCGACGAGTGGGAGGAGCAGAACGAGCGGGAGATGGAAACCGCTGTCGAGCTCGCCAAGCGCCACCGCAACATCGACAGCATCATCGTCGGAAACGAAACACTATACCGGAGCTCCGTGTTCAATCGCGGGCCGGGCGTCCAGGATCTGATCGCCAAGATTCAGAAGGTGAAGCGCCAGGTCTCGGTGCCGGTGACCACCGCCGAGGTCTGGAACATCTGGCTTGAGCATCCAGAGCTTGCCTCCGCCGTCGATTACCTCGCCGTTCATATCCTGCCTTACTGGGAAGGAATGCCGAGCTCTGCGGCCGTCGATCACGCCATGAAGATCTACGATCGGCTCCGCCATGCCTATCCAGGCAAGCGCATCGTGATCGCCGAGTTTGGCTGGCCGAGCGCGGGGCTCAATCGCCTTGCCGCCGTGCCCGATCCGGTGGCTCAAGCCGAGATCATCCGCGACTTCGTCGCTAGGGCGGATGCCATGGGTATCGACTACTCGATCGTCGAGGCGTTCGACCAGCCGTGGAAGACCTTTGAAGGCAGCGTCGGTGCCTATTGGGGCATGTTCGATACCGAGCGGCAGCCGAAATTCGAGCTTGCCGGCGCGGTCGAGACTCCGAACTGGGTGCTGAAGACCGTTGCCGCGCTCGCCATCGGACTTCTCCTCTGCATCCCTATCTTCGCCAGCCCCGGCATTACACCGCTCCAGGCAGGCGTGTTCGCCGGCACGGCTCACGCCATCGGCGCCTGGGGATCGAGCGTGTTCGATTATTGGGCGACGCACTATTTCGTGCTCGGTTCGCTCATCGCCATGATTGTCGGCGCCGTTCTCCTCGTGCCGCTCATCGCGATCATGAAGCAACGCCTTGACGAACTTGCCGAGATCATCTTCGGCAGCGGTCCGAAGCGCTTGCTGGCACTGGGTCACGTCTTGCCGGACCGGCGGCCCTTCGTGTCCATCCACATCCCAGCCTATCGCGAGCCGCCGGAGATGCTGCGCCAGACGCTGGACAGCGTCGCCAAGCTCGATTGGCCGAATTTCGAATGCATCGTGGTGATTAACAACACGCCGGAGGCGAGCTACTGGCGGCCGATCGAGGAGCATTGCGAGCTGCTCGGCCCGCGCTTCAAATTCGTGCGCGAAGATCAGCTCGCGGGCTTCAAGGCCGGCGCGCTCCGGCTCGCGCTTGAGCACACCGCGGCAGAAGCAGAGATCATCGGCGTGCTCGACGCCGACTATGTAGTGCATCCCGATTGGCTGAAAGATCTGGTGCCGGCCTTTGTCACGCCAACGGTCGGTCTCGTACAGGCGCCGCAGGACCATCGCGACGGCGACCGAAGCGTCGTGCATGCGGTGATGAACCGTGAGTATGCCGGCTTCTTCGATATCGGCATGGTGCAGCGGAACGAGGTCAACGCCATCGTCTCGCATGGCACCATGTGCCTTATCCGCCGGAGCGCGCTGATCGATTCCGGTGGATGGTCGAGCGATACCATCGTCGAGGATGCCGATCTCGGTCTCACGCTGCTCGCGCGGGGCTGGCGCACCCATTACACGCGCCGCCGCTATGGCTGGGGCCTGCTGCCGTCAGACTTCGCTGCCTATAAGCGGCAGCGTCACCGCTGGGCCTATGGCGGCGTGCAGCTCATCAAGAAGCATTGGCGCGCCTTCATCCCGGGACGGAGCCACATCACCACGCAGCAGCGCACCGAGTTCCTGTTCGGCTGGCTCACTTGGCTTGGTGCCGAGACCCTCGGCGTGGTCATAGCCGTGCTCAATCTAATCTGGATGCCGCTCGTGGTGTTTCTCGGCATTGCCGTGCCGCAAGCGGTGCTCACCATTCCGGTGCTCGCTGCCTTCACGGTGATGCTTCTGCATTTCATTGTGCTTTATCGTACGCGCGTGCAGTCGCCGATGTTTGCTTCGCTCGGCGCAGCCTTTTCGGCCATGGCGTTGCAGCTGACAGTAGCCCGCGCGGTGGCGGACGGGGCATTCAAGGACGGCGTGCCGTTCTTCCGTACCGCCAAGGGCTCCTCGGAGTGCGCGTCGCAACGTTTTCCGGCCTTTTGGGAGACCGTACTTGGCACGCTGCTCCTCATTGGGTCGCTCGGCCTCTATCTCACCAACGAGCAGCAGGTGACCGAAATCTACATCTTCAGCGCGGTCATGCTGGTGCAGAGCCTGCCCTTCATTGCCGCCGTGGTTGTCACCCTGTTCGAGCGCTCGGCACTCAACGATTTCGCCACTTGGCGTCGGCTGGCAGCCACTCTTACTACCTACCGCCCACGGCTGCCGCGCGGCCCCCAGCCCACCGCGGGACCCCCGGCGAACGGGGATGTCGGCATTCTGCCCTAGGCATTACAGGCATGTACTTGCCTGTGTGGGCGTATTTCCCCTAGTGCTTTTCCCGGCAGCATGGCTTTGGCATAGTGCTTGCCGCCGCATCACTGGCCGGGCTCAAGTCCGCGGCATTGGGGGGAGACACACATGACGTCTGCAAATCTTTTGATCGTGGTTCTCGTGGGAGCCGTCGTCGGCGCGCTGGTAGGGTTGACGCTTGGCGGCGCGCTCACCGGATTTTATCTCGCGGTGGTTGCCGGCTTCCTCGGCACGATCGTCGCTGGCGTCGCCCGCAACGAGATCATGAAACGTTCGGGGGCTGGGCCCGACGATTCGAAGATTCCCAATCTCGTGCTGATCTATTCGGCGGTTGCCTCGCTCGGCGGGAGTTCCCTGGCTGACGAACTCGTTCGGATCGGGGGGATCGATTCACCGGTCTGGCTCGGCACGCTCGCGGGGCTCTTCTCGTGCATCCTTCTCTCAATGCTGATGATCACCTACTACATGAACCCCGAGACGGGCAGGCCTTGGAAAAAGCGCTGACGGGCGCGGGGCCGGACCGCTAGTCGAGCTCGACATTGCGCAGGCGGAGCGCGTTGGTCACAACCGAGACCGAGGACAGGCTCATGGCTGCCGCCGCGATCATGGGCGACAGCAGCATGCCGAAGGCGGGATAGAGCACGCCCGCCGCGATCGGCACGCCGAGCGCGTTATAGGCGAAGGCGAACACGAGATTCTGCTTGATGTTGCGCATCGTCGCCCTGGCGAGGTTGATCGCGCGGACGATGCCGCGAAGGTCACCCTTGAGCAGCGTCAGTCCGGCGCTTTCCATGGCAACGTCGGCGCCGGTACCCATGGCGATGCCGACATCGGCTTTGGCAAGCGCAGGCGCGTCGTTGATGCCGTCGCCGGCCATGGCCACGACTTTGCCCTGCCGCTGGAGCTCGTCGATCAGTTGCAGCTTCTCCTCGGGGCGCATGCCGGCGCGGACCTCGTCGATGCCGAGCTGCGATGCGACGGCCTTGGCGGTGGTGGCGTTGTCGCCGGTGGCCATGACGATCTTGAGCCCGAGCGCATGAAGCTTGGCGATGGCCTCGGCCGCTCCAGACTTGATCGGATCGGCGACGGCGACGAAACCTGCGAGCTTGCCGTCGCTCGCGAGCAGCATCACCGTCTCGCCGTTCTTGCGCCGCTCTTCCGCAAACTCTGCGACTGGTGCGATGTCAATTCGGGCGCTCTCCATGAGGCGCGCATTGCCGAGAAGCGTGATGCGTCCGTCGACGGTTCCCCTGACGCCCTGACCGGTAACGGTCGAAAACTCCGCGACCTTGGGCGCCTTCAGGCCCTTCGCTTCGGCGCCGCGCAGGATCGCCTCGGCAAGCGGATGCTCGCTGCGAATTTCGAGTCCCGCCGCAAGGCGTAGCACCTCGTCCTCATCGAAGCCCGGTGCCGCCCCGACCCCGGTCAGCGTCGGCTTACCCAAAGTCAGCGTGCCGGTCTTGTCGACCACGAGCGTGTCGACCGAGGCGAGGCGTTCTAGCGCCGCCGCGTTGCGCACGAGCACGCCGGCCTGCGCGCCGCGCCCCGTGGCCACCATGATCGAGATCGGCGTGGCGAGCCCGAGCGCGCAAGGGCAGGCGATGATGAGCACGCTGACCGCGGCGACCAATGCATAGGCGAGCGCCGGCGCTGGGCCGAACATCAGCCACGCAAAGAAGGCGATCACCGCAACGAGGATCACCGCAGGCACGAAATAACCCGACACCGTATCGGCGAGAGCCTGAATGGGCGCGCGCGAGCGCTGCGCTTGGGCCACCATCTCGACCACTTGCGCAAGCGTCGTCTCAGCGCCGGTGCGGTCTACCCGCATGTCGAAACTGCCGGTGCCATTCAGAGTGCCGCCGGTGACGCGGTCGCCTGCCACCTTCTGGACCGGCACGGGCTCGCCGGTCAGCATGGATTCATCAACCGAGCTTTTGCCTTCGGTCACCGTGCCGTCGATCGGCACCTTGTCGCCGGGCCGCACCCGCAGCACGTCGCCGACCCTGACGGCGGCAAGCTCAACCGTTTCGGTTTTGCCGTTCTTCTCCACGCGCAACGCGGTCTTGGGCGCGAGATCGAGGAGCGCGCGAATGGCACCGCCGGTGCGCTCGCGGGCGCGCAACTCCAGCACCTGTCCGATTAGCACGAGGGCGACGATGACGGCGGCCGCCTCGTAATAGACCGGCACCAGCCCGTGAGCGTCGGCCATGGAGGCAGGGAACAGGCCAGGCGCAAGGGTCGCGATGACGCTATAAAGAAACGCCGCGCCAGTGCCCATGGCAATGAGCGTGAACATGTTGAGCCGCCCGGAGCGGAGCGAATCCCAACCGCGCACGAAGAACGGCCAGCCGCAATACAGCACCGCCGGGATAGCGATCAGCAATTGCAGCCACTGCTTGGCGCTCGCCGAGAGGAAGGGGAGGAGATCGATGCCGAAGACATGGCGCCCCATGTCGAGCGCGAGCAGCGCGAGCGAAAGCGGGACGGCGATTGTGAGCCGCCGGGTGAAATCGATCAGCTCCGGGTTGTCGGTGATCTCCGGGGGCACGCCCATTGGCTCGAGCGCCATGCCGCAGATCGGGCAATGGCCTGGCCCTTCCTTCACGATCTCAGGATGCATCGGGCAGGTATAGAGCGTGCCTTGCGGCAGCGGCTTTGCCTCGCCCTTCTTGGTCAGATAGCGCTCGGGGTCGCCCGCGAACTTGGTACGGCAGCCCTGCGAGCAGAACCAATAGGTCTCGCCGCGATGCTCGAAGCTCGGTCCGCGTGCGCCGATGTCGACCTTCATGCCGCACACCGGGTCGGTGGCCATATCCGCGGCGCTCTCGGTCATCTCGGCCGTGTCGTGGTGCATGCGGATGGGCTCTTCCTAGGCGGGAATTCGATAGTGTAATGGATTTGGCCGCTGTCGTGCCTCGGATCAATGGGTAATAAGACCATGACGCATCGTGGCTGGATGGTTGGGATCGCGCTGGTTGGCCGACCAATTGGTATGCGCGCGACGTCACCAACCTCCCGTCGAGCCCCGCCAACGATGTCATTCTCAAGGGCCATGCCCTGATCGTCGATACGGCCACCTCATATCGGCAAGAACGCTGCCAATCCGCAGAACCGCTACGCCGGCAACGACCTTGCTTGCGTGAACTGCCATCTGAATGCGGGCTTACGGCCCTTCGGTGCGCCCTTCGTCTCGACCTTCGCCACGTTTCCCATTCTGGTCGACGACGACGTGATCACGCTGAAGGGGCGCATCAATGGCTGCATGATCCGGAGCATGAACGGCAAGGAACTGCCGCCAGACAGTCCCGAGATGCAGGCCACATCGCCTATATCAAGTTTCTGGGGCAGGGGACGCCGGAGGGCGTGCGCGTCGCCGGCATGGGGCTTTTTCCGATCGCCGATCCACCCGTGGCGGCGGATGCCACGCGTGGCGAGAAGGTCTATGCCGATCTCTGCGCGAGCTGTCACAACGATAACGGGCAGGGGGAGCACGACCTGTCGCCGCGCCTCGGCTATCTCATTCCGCCGCTGTGGGGCGACGATAGCTTCAATGCCGCGGCCGGCATGGCGAAGCTTGCTTACGCGGCAGCCTATGTCCGCACCAACATGCCGTTCGGCGTGCGCGATCAGGATCCGGTGCTTACCGTGCAGCAGGCCTGGGACGTCGCGGCCTATATGATCTCGAAGCCGCGACCGCCGGCCCCGCCGGGAGCAGAAGCCGATCTGCGCTAGCGACTAAGCCGGACGGCCTTCGCGGCGTTATGCAGTTACGATTCTGCCGAATCCATTGCTGGCAGCCGCCTCGCGGCGAAGCTTCGCCAATGAGGCGAGATGCAGCACGATCGACAGCGGCACGAGATAGACTGGGATCAGCACCATTGGAAGGACGGTCATCAGGTCGCTGGTCGGCGTCACCTCTATGGGCTGAATGAGCGACGGCGCGGTGGCGAAGCCGGTGCCGACCGCAATCATGAGATCGAGAATGCCGAACACGTTCCACCCCGCCACGAGGCTTGCGGCCTTGTGCGGCGCCCGCGCATAGGCAAGACCCACGATCGGCGCCAGGAGGCCGATGGCGATATCGCCGATGCCGGCGGGCCAGGCGAACAGTGCCGGCAACTTGCCGATGGCGTAGAGGATGAGGAAGATCACGCCCAATGCGCGATAGAGTTGCACGCCGACGAGCCATGATTGTGGCACGGCGGCGATGACGCGTTTCGCCGTTTCCGAGAGCCAGATCAGCAGCGCGCCGATCACAATCGGCAGCAGGATGGCATACTGGATGGTTGGAACTTCGGTTGAGTCGACATGATAGACGCCAAATGCCCCGAGCCCGACGGTGACGGCGAGCCAGCCGAGGAGAATGACGGAAGAGATGCGAAACGTCCGTGCCCGATCCGCTGCGTGCCACTTCGCCTCCACAAGTGAGCGATGCAGGCCATAGAGGATGGCGAAGAGGGTGGCTGCCGAGCCGGCGAACACGAAATAGGGGAGATAGGCTGGGATGGTCATGACACGCTCCTCTCGAACGAGTGTCTATGACTATAACTATAAATTGGCAAGTCACTTGTCAATAGCTAGTGACTTGAATTCTTTAAGGGGCTGTTTTATCTAGCGGTCATGGCAAATGGCTATGGACAGAATTGCCCGGTTGCCCGGACGCTCGATGTGATCGGCGAGAAGTGGTCGCTGCTCGTGCTGCGCGATCTCTTCCGCAAAGGACCGTTGCGGTTTCAGGAGCTTGAGCAGGGGCTTCCGGGCCTCGCGCCCAACACGCTGTCGGCGCGGCTCAAGTCGCTCGAGAGTCACGGCGTCATCGCCACCCGCCTCTACGAGAACCATCCGCCCCGCTATAAGTACTTCCTTACCGAAAAGGGCAAAGCGCTCGGCCCCGTGCTCAAGGCACTGCATGGCTGGGGTGAGCGCTTTGGATCATGAGCGCCGCGAGCACCGAGTCGACGATGTCATTCGGCGTGACAGGTAAGTGGTGCGACATCGACGGGGTGTGGATCGACCCGGTGATGGCGCAGATGATGATGACCTTGCCGTTGAGCGACGGTGATGTGGGCATCGACCGTCCCCGCGTGCGCTCCGCTTGCACTCAGGCTCCAATACGGGCGAAAAGGGTCGTGTGATAGCGTACAAAAGTGCATATGGATGCCGTGAGCGCACCCCATTTCGCCGGAGAAAATGCGGCTATATCAAAGACATAAATTCTGCGTCGCACCGATGATGGAGTGGACCGACAGGCATTGCCGTTACTTCCTGCGGCTCATCTCCAAGCACGCGTTGCTCTATACCGAGATGGTGACCGCCGACGCCGTGTTGCGCGGCGATCGAAACCGGTTGCTCCAGTTCCATGTGGATGAGCATCCGGTCGCCTTGCAGGTCGGCGGCAGCGATGCGACCTCGCTTGCCGAGGCCGCGCGCATCGGCGCCGAGTTCGGTTACGACGAGATCAATCTCAATGTCGGCTGCCCGTCGGATCGCGTTCAGGCGGGGCGGTTCGGCGCCTGCCTGATGGCCGAGCCCGAGCTTGTCGCCGACCTGATCGCGGCGATGGGCGAGGGCGCCAAGGTGCCGGTCACGGTCAAGTGCCGCATCGGCATCGACGACCAGGATGCGGAGGAGAGCCTCGATCGCTTCATCGATGCGGTGGCGCAAGGCGGCTGCCGCACTTTCATCCTGCATGCCCGCAAGGCATGGCTCCAAGGATTGAGCCCGAAAGAGAACCGCGACATCCCGCCGATCGACTACGACCGCGTCTATCGCATGAAGACGCGGCGGCCTGACCTCACCATCATCGTCAATGGTGGTATCGGGTCGTTCAGCGAAGCTGAAGAGCATCTGACGCATGTTGACGGCGTGATGCTCGGGCGCGCCGCCTATCAGGATCCCTACATTCTCGCCGAGGTGGATCAACGGCTGTTCGGCGAAGGCGAACCCGCGCCTTCGCGGCTCGATGTGCTCGACAGCTTCATGCTCTATGTGGAAGCGGAGCTTGCCCGCGGCGTGCGGCTCAACCAGATGACGCGGCACATTCTCGGCCTGTTCCACGGCCAGCCGCGCGCCCGCGCTTTCCGCCGCGTGCTTGCCGAGAACGCGCATCTCGATGGTGCCGGCCCCGATGTGTTGAAGGCCGCGCGCGAAGTTGCCACGGGGGAGACCCGGCACGCGGTTGCCGCGGAGTAGGCTCAGCCTGCCTGGCGCGAGGGCTTCTTGCGGTCGAGCAGGGCGAGCAGGCCTTGGACATCCAGGAAGCGTGACGTCTCGCGACTATAGTCGCGGTAGGGCGCGCCATAGAGCTGCTTCAGCCACTCCTCCTCGACGAGTGCCATCAGGACATAGACGCCGACCATGACCGTCGACATGATGATGGTGAGGATTGAGTTCGCGCCGAGCGAAAGGCCGATGAGCCCGATGATCGAGGCGGTGTATTGCGGGTTGCGGCTGAAGCGGTAGAGACCGCCGGTGACGAGGCCGTCGGCGCTGCAATAGGTGTTGCCGAGGCCGAGATTGAAATAGCCACACACAGTGACGGACAGACCGCCTAGCCCGAGCGGCAGCGCCACGATGTAACGCGTCCAGTCGAGCAGCGGGGTCGCGTTCCAATCGAGTGCAGCGACGATGAAGGTTGCGACCATGCCGCCGCGGAACAGTCCCCAGAAGGTGAGGCTCTGCCAGCTTCCCGGCTCAGACGTCGGCCAGATGCGGAATGGTGGGGCGAGGAGAGTCCGGAGCAGGAACAGGTCGAGGATGATGCCGGCGCTGAGGCCGCAGGCGAAGACGAGATATGTCATGGCTTGGGGAACCAACCAGATTCCCCTTGCAGAAATGCGACAGGTCGTTGACGGTTTTGCTACGGCGTCGCCGTTCAATCACACCTAAATCTTCTGATTGTAGGCGCCGACCTCAGGCTGCTTGGCGAGCTCGGCGTCAATCTCCCCGAAGATCGCCCGCATATTGGCTTCAGAGGTCGGGCTCTCGACCACCACCACAAGCTCTGGCTTGTTCGAGGAGGCGCGGACCAGACCCCAAGTGCCGTCCTCGAGCACAATGCGCACGCCATTGACGGTGATCAGCTCCCGCACTTTCTGTCCGGCGAGCATGCCGCCATTGTCGGCGACCTTCTGGAAATGCGCAACCATGCGGTCGACCACCTGATATTTCAGCTCGTCGTCGCAATGTGGCGACATGGTCGGCGACTGCCAGGTGCGGGGAAGCTCGTTCTTGAGTTCGGCGAGCGACTTCTTCGGGTTGCGATCGAGCATGTCGAGCACGGCGAGCGCGGCAACGAGCCCATCATCGTAGCCGCGGCCGAGAGGCGGGTTGAAGAAGAAGTGACCCGACTTCTCGAAGCCGACCAGCGCGCCGGTCTCGTGGCTGTAGCGCTTGATGTAGGAATGGCCGGTCTTCCAGAACAGCGTCTTCGCGCCATGCTCGCGCAAGACGGGATCGGTGAGGAACAGGCCGGTCGACTTCACGTCGGCGACGAACAACGCGCCCTTGTTGCGCGCGGCGATGTCGCGGGCAAGCATCACACCGACCTTGTCGGCGAAGATCGCCTCGCCCTCGTCGTCGACCACGCCGCAGCGGTCGCCGTCGCCGTCGAAGGCAAGGCCAAGATCGGCGCCGTGCTCCAACACCGCATCGCGCGTGGCGTTGAGCATGGCCAAATCTTCCGGGTTCGGATTGTGAGCCGGGAAGGTGTAGTCGAGCTCGCAATTGAGCGGCACGATGGTCACGCCAAGCTCAGCCAGCACGCGTGGCGCAAACGCGCCCGCCGTGCCGCTGCCGCAAGAGACCACAGCCTTCAGCGGGCGTATCAACTTCGGCCGCTTGAGGAGGTCGGCCATATAGCGCTCCGGTATGTCCGGCACGAAGATGTAGCTGCCGCCGCCTTTGGGCGTGAGGCCGCCTTCAAGCACGCGCTCCTTCAGCGCGGTCATGTCGTCGGGCGCGAAGGTGAGCGGCCGCTCGATGCCCATCTTGATGCCGGTCCAGCCATTGTCGTTGTGGCTGGCGGTGACCATGGCGACGCCTTCCACGCCAAGGTCGAACTGGGCGAAATAGGCCATGGGCGACAGGGCCAAGCCGATATCGTGAACCTCGGCGCCGCCGGCGAGCAGGCCGTTGATCAGCGCAGCCTTGATGGACGCAGAATACGACCGGTAGTCGTGGCCGACGACGATACGCGGCGGCACGCCGCGCTCGCGCATCAGGTCGACAAGCGCCATGCCAACCGCTTCGAGCCCGAGGAGGTTGATCTCCTCTGGGTAGCGCCAGCGCGCGTCGTATTCCCGAAATCCGGTCGCCTTGACGAAAGGCAGGCGCTCGAAGTCGGCCGTGTTGGGTCGGAGATCCTGGCGAGGTTTGGGAAACATGCTGCCCCTGCTTAAGCGATTTTCTTCATTTCACCAACAGCGCAGAGGAGGGTGGGCTTCCCCCTCGGCAAAAGCCCGGGCAAGGCCGGAATTTCAGCCGCGAAGCGAGAGAAAATCGCCGGAGAATTCGTAGGAGCGCAAGCGTCCGAGGAAGCTCATGCCGAGCAGGCTCTCAGTCAGCGCCTTAGGCTCAGCCACCAGCGCATCGACGTCCTCGCGCTGAAGCGGACCGATCGCGACGGTGTCGAGACGCACCCGCGCCGCCGTTGTGCGGCCGTTCGCGGTGAGCACAGGCACGGTGTAGCTGAGCTTGCTCACATCGATGCCGACCTTCTTTGCGTCCTCTGGGCGAAGCACGATGGTCGACGCGCCGGTATCGACGATCATCGAGATCGGCGTGCCGTTGACCTCTGCCTTGGCGGTGAAATGTCCGTCGAGGCGCTTCCTGATCTTGACCTCGACGGGACCGCCAGGGTTTTCCTCCACCACCATGGCGCTGCCGGGAAGGAGCTCGCCGGCCAAGCGTCCGGCCATGGGCAGAAGCTCGTCGCGGTAGGAATAGAGCGTGACGAGGGCGAGCCCGAGTGCAACCCAAGTGATGGCGTCGCGGAACATGGCGCCTGCCTGTCCGCGATAGCGGACCAGCACGCCGCCGCCGATGAACACGAGGAGCGCCACGCCGATCGCGACATAGCCGAAGGTGTCGCTATCGCGATTGGCGATCGTGCCGGAGGAGTTACTCACGAGCAGCATGGCCGCGAGCGCCAGGACAAAAATGGCAATCCATGCCGACAAATCTCTAGCCCTTCACTATCTCGCTGAGCGCCTTCCGCGCCGGCAGCACCGCCATGATGGCGCGCCGCTCCTCCGGACTCATCCCCGCCCAACGGGCGATCTCATCGATCGTGCGCCCGCAACCGAGGCACAGACCAGAGGCGCCGTCTATCTCGCAGACGTCGATGCAGGGAGTTTCCAAGGGAGGCTTCGGCTCAGCTGTCAACCAATCCTATGTAGGGGGTGACCTCGCGCCGGACAATTGCCTTTCGGCGTGGGCTCTAGCTCCCGGCGCCGGCTCCAAGCGAGCTTGAGGACACCTCGCGCTCCTTCAGCCATCTCAACGGCTCGACGATGCGCGGGAGAGGCTTGATCACGCGCTTCCGCGGGAATGTGACCATGACCTCCGTGCCGTGGCGGAGCCTGCTCTTCAGCTCGAAGCTGCCGTCATGCAACTCGGTCAATCCCTTGGTGATGGGCAGCCCAAGCCCGGTACCGCCCTCGGCGGTCTGATGGGCAAGCGACCCCTGGCCGAAGCTCTTCAGCACGCGTGGGATCTCGTTCTCCGGGATGCCCGGGCCGGTATCCTTGACGCTCAGGAACTGGCCTCCGTCCCGCGTCTGGGCGATGGTCAGCGTGATGGTGCCGCCGGCAGGCGTGAACTTGATCGCATTCGACAAGAGGTTGAGGCAGATCTGGCGCATGGCCCGCTCGTCGGCGAAGATCTGCGGCAGGCCGGGCTCGAAGTCCTCGACAATGCGCAATCCCTTGGTCTCCGAGCGCAACCGCATCAGTCGCTGGCAGTCCTCGGCAACGGCGGCGAGCGTGAGCGGCGCCTCGTGCAGCTCGTAACGGCCTGACTCGATGCGGGAGATGTCGAGGATCTCGTTGATCAGATTGAGCAGATGCTGCCCGCTCTGATGGATGTCGTTCGCGTATTCCTTGTAGACCGGGTTCTCGTGCGTCCCCAGGATCTCCGAGCGCATGATCTCGGAAAAGCCGAGGATGGCATTGAGCGGCGTGCGCAGCTCGTGGCTCATGGTGGCGAGGAAGCGGGACTTCGCCTGGTTCGCTTCCTCGGCGCGCGCTCTCGCCTCGTCGGAAACCGACTTCGCCTGCTCGAGCTCGGCGATCAGAGCGTCCTTCTCGGCGCGGAACCCGATCATGGCGGTGACGGTGGCGTTCGTGCCGCTCATCAGCCAGATGAAATAGACATAGACGCCGACGGCCATAGCCGCCATGGCCCAATAATAGGGATTATCGAGGAGCGCGAAGCGGACGACGATCGCGGCTGCCATCGGCAAGGTGCCGGCATAGACGATCGGCATCACTGGCGCCGCGAACAGCATGCGCATCGAGATGACGATGAGAAGCGCGGCAAAGACGAAAGTATGCGCCGCCTCGCCGCCGCTGCCGGCGCTGACAAAGGCGACCGCCGCCCAGGAAAGGCCGTAGAGGAACTCGGCGGCCATCATCTTGGTGCGCCACGTAAGCGGGCCAGCTTCCTCCCGCGGCGTCCGGAGGAATTGCCGGCAGAGGCTGATCAAGAGGCCCTTGGCGAGGAACACCGTGGCGAGCCAGAGCAGCAATTGCGCCGGCGGCGCCCAGAACATCGCACCGACCGCAACGATGACGGCAAGCAGCGGTGTGGCGATCGCCGTCGACAGCTCGTTCTTGGCGAAGAGGAGAAGGAGCTCGTAATCGAGCTCGGAACGGAAGATGAGCCTCTCGCGGGTCTCGTGTGCGCCCCCTGAAGGGCGCCCTGTGGCGTTCACTGCCGCCGAAGCGGCCGCACGAGCCTCGGCCAAAACGCCTGCTGTCATGCCTGTAGAGTCCGGAAACGCAACCAAACGTGGCAAAAGGCGGCCGATGGCAGGAGCTGAAGCGTGCTCCACCCCTTAACCAGGGCCCCGCGGATGACTATGTGGGGAAATCCCTAACGCGGCGTTTACCGTCGCTCCGCGCCGAAACGCCCGTCATGGATTGCCGCGGCGCTTGGCGTCTCGTAGAGAGGCAGAGGTTTCAGAGGGGGGCGACGGTCCGGCGATCATGCGGCTTACAATCATAGGGTGTGGGGACGCTTTTGGCGCGGGCGGGCAGCTCCAGACCTCTTTCCACGTACGGTCGGACAGCTCCACCTTTCTCATTGATTGCGGCGTCACCACGCTGATCGGCATGAATAGGCTCGGGCTCGCGACCAGCGATATCGACATGGTCTGCGTGAGCCACTTGCATGGCGATCATTTCGGCGGTCTCGCCTGGCTCCTCATCGACGCGCAATATGTGAGCAAGCGGACGAGGCCCCTAATCGTCACCGGCCCAAGGGGCATCGAGGAGCGCTTCGTGAGGGCTGCCGAAGCGCACTATCCCGACATCACCAAATGTCAGCGCTGTTTTCCCTTCGATTTCATCGAGTATGAAGAGCAGGTGCCGCTCACGCTGAACGGCATCAGCATCATGCCTTACGAGGTGAAGCATCCCTCAGGCGCGCCGCCTTATGCTCTGAGATTCGGCATCGACGGCAAGGTGCTGTCCTTCACCGGCGATTCCGGTTGGACCGAGAACCTGTGCCCGTCCGCGCAAGGCGCAGATCTTCTCATCAGCGAGTGCTTTCAATACGATGTCAAGCTGCCCATCCATCTCGACTACAAGACGATCGATGCCAATTACGAGAGGCTGGGAGCGAAGCGTGTGCTTTTGACCCATATGGGCGAGGCCATGCTTGCCCATGTCGATAAGGTCGACCTTTCCCGCTTCATCGTCGCACAGGATGGCATGACGCTTGAACTATGAGGGCCGAGGCACCCGAGCTCGACCGCTTGCTCGCCAATATTCGCGCCTGCCGACGTTGCGTCGAGGCGCCTGACCGTCAGCCATTGCCGCATGAACCCCGGCCGGTGTTGCGGGTGAGCCGGACGGCGCGTCTCGCCGTATGTAGCCAGGCGCCGGGGACGCGCGTGCATGCCTCAGGCATTCCCTTCACCGACGCCTCCGGCGACCGCTTGCGCGACTGGATGGGGGTGAGCCCGCAGGCATTCTACGACGAAGCCCGCGTCGCCATCATCCCCATGGGCTTCTGCTTTCCCGGGCAGGACGCGCATGGCGGAGACCTTCCGCCGCGAACCGAGTGCGCCACGCTCTGGCATCCATCCTTGTTCGATCGGCTGCCGCATCTCGAACTCGTGCTTGCGGTCGGTTCCTATTCGCAACGCTTTCATCTCGGATCCGAGATAGGTGCCAGTCTCCAGGCCACGATGCTCGATTGGCGTAAGCATCTGCGGCGAAAGAAGCGGCCCCGCGTCCTCCCGCTGCCGCATCCGTCCTGGCGTAACAATGCCTGGCTAAAACGAAATCCGTGGTTCGAGGACGAGCTTTTGCCGGTGCTCCGGAGGGAGGTGCGCAAACTCCTCTAAGTGCGCATTCTGAAAAAAAGCTCTTGCAGCCTGGGGAGGAATATTCTACTAACTCGGTAAGGTTAGTATGGAATAAAAAGGGAATCCCCTTCATGCTGGAATCGCGCAAAAATATTATCAGGACCGCCATGCTGGACCGAATGGACAGAAAAATTCTCGACATCCTGCAGAAGGACTGCACGATGCCCGTGGCCGAGATCGGCAAGCAGATCGGGCTTTCCACCACGCCCTGCTGGCGGCGCATCCAGAAGCTCGAGGAGAGCGGCGTGATCCAGCGGCGCGTGGCGCTGCTCGACGCGAAGAAGGTCAATGTCGGGGTGACGGTGTTCGTCTCCATCACCACGAGCCATCACACACAGGACTGGCTCGACAAGTTCCATGAGTCCTTGAAGGACTTTCCCGAGGTGGTCGAGTTCTACCGCATGAGCGGGCAGGTCGATTATCTCTTGCGCGTGGTCGTTCCCGACATCGAGCGCTACGACGCCTTCTACAAGAAGCTGATCGCGCGGATCGAGCTGTCGGATGTGAGCTCTGCCTTCGCCATGGAGCAGATCAAATATACGACGTCGCTGCCGCTCGAATACGCAGCGGAACAGGGGAGCTAGTTCTTCCGCTCGAGCAGCGCAATCAGGCTCGACGTATCCCATCGATTGCCGCCGATGGCTTGCACCTCGGCATAGAATTGATCGACGAGTGCCGTCACGGGGAGTTCGGCGCCGTTCCGCCGCGCCTCGTCGAACACGAGGGCAAAATCCTTCCGCGCTAGATCGACTGCGAAGCCGAAGTCGAACTTGCCTGAGACCATGGTCTTCCACCGGTTCTCCATCTGCCAGGACTGCGCCGCGCCCTTGGAGATTGTGTCGATTACCTTCGGGATATCCAGGCCTGCGCGCTTGGCGAAATGCAGCGCCTCGGCGAGGCCTTGGATCAATCCGCCGATGCAGATCTGGTTGACCATCTTGGTGAGCTGGCCGGAGCCTGAGGGTCCGATCAGGGTCACGGCGCGGGCATAGGCCTTGATTATGGGCTCGGCCTTGCGGAAATCCTCTTCATCACCGCCAACCATGACCGTGAGCGTGCCGCTCTCCGCGCCGGACTGGCCGCCAGACACGGGGGCATCGAGAGAACCTGCGCCTCTTGCTTTGGCGGCGGCGTGCAGCTCGCGGGCGATCTCGGCAGACGCCGTGGTGTTGTCGATGGCGACGGCCCCGGTCTTCAACGCCGAGAAGGCGCCGTCCGGCCCGAGCGTCACCTCGTGCAGATCACTATCGTTGCCGACGCAGGTGAAGACAAAGTCCGCATCGCGCGCCGCGGCGGCGGGTGTCGGCGCGGCGGTACCGCCGAAGGTGGCGACCCAGGCGTCAGACTTCGCGCGCGTGCGGTTGAACACGACGACTTCGCGGTGCCCGCGCATCTTGAGATGGCCGGCCATGGGGAAGCCCATGACGCCGAGCCCGATCCAGGCGATTTTGCTCATAGCTTCCACCCACCTGCTGCTAGTCGATGCTTACAGCATCGCCGCTTCTAGTGCAGTAGGCGGGAGTGGTGCGGCTCAAACAATCGTTATGGCCGGGCTTGCCTGCTTTCGCCGAAGCGAAGCTTGGCTTCGCGCAGGCAGGTCCCCGGCCATCCACGTCATTGCTCGTCGATTCAAAAGCGTGGATGCCCGGCACGAGGCCGGGCATGACGAATCTAGTGGTGTGATTTGGGCTAAGCGCGCTTAGGCGATCGGCGCTTCCGGAAAGGAGAGCTGCTCGCGCGCGCGCCACTCATTGGTCACGTAGTTGATGATCAGCGAGGTGCGCACGCCCTTGATCGAGCGCTTCTCGAAGCCATGATAGGTGTTGCTTCCGGGAATGAACACCATGGCGGCATTGGGTACGAACGGCGAACGGCCGACATGGCGCTTCTCTCCGTCATAGATGTCGGTACCGAGATCCGTGTGGCTCGGGTCCTTCGACAGATAGAGAAGCATGGTGAACACCTTCACGCCGAGATCGGTGTGGGGCTCGAGCCAGAAGCCGTCGATATCCTGGGCAAATTCGATGCGGAGATAGGTTCCCTTAAGATCGGTGCCGAACACCTTCTCGATGTGGCTCGTCACGCGCTTATCCTGGAAGGCTTGGGCGATGGCCTCGCAGACCGGGAAGTTCTCGCGGTTCTCGACGTCGAAATATTTGCGGGTGTTGTTGTGCAGCTCGCGCTTGCCCGAGACGCCATCAAGGGAAGGGGCCTCGAAGGGAAGGCTGACGATGTCGTCGACGCTGTCGGTAGGGAAGCACCCCCTCAGCACCCAGTGGCAATAGGGTTGCTCTAACCGCTTCGCGCAATCGGCGCTTTTCAGGAATGTCTCGACGACATCTTCCGCTGAACTCTTCGCCTGATGTGAAGCCGCACGCTTGACCGCGACGTTTTCCCTCATGATCTGATCGATCTCCCCTCGCAAACTTCAAGCTGGCGGCTCAGTAATGACGTCCAGCAGGCACCGTTCATGGTTGTTAGCACCGGCACGCGGCCCGCGCAAATCGCGATAAATCGCGAAAATCAAGGCTTGCGTCCCCCCGGTGCAGCCCAATCGATGCCTTGCGGGAGGCGGCTTGGCCTAGCGAAATCAAAGCTCCGGGATTTGGCGCGCCGATTGAGCCGAAAACAAGGAAGGAAGAGTCATGTTCCGGCGCGCCTTGCGCAACGGGCAGAAAACTCGATCCCGGAATGCAGCAAGGCGGCGCCGATGGCGCCGCCTTGTGAAGATTTCGTAGGTTGTCAGGGTTAGTTGAAATTCACCCAGCGAAAATGATGCGCTTCCAGATTTTCCGGCGACACGTCGTCTTCGTCTGTGGTGGATACCCGTTCAGAGCGCAGGCATTGAGCCAGAAGCTCCAGCAACGAGGCGTGCAGCTCGCGCTCCGCCGATAGCTGTGGCGGGTTGGCGGCGAGAAACGCCAAGATCTCCCCATAGTCTGGCATTGGTTCCCCCGTGCTGTCCCCCAGCCGAGTTACGTCACGGTGCCTAACTCATGTGTCGAAACTTTGTTCCATTGCGGATGCCAGAATCACCCGCGATGGGCAGGAAGCCTAGGATTCCCTAGGCTCCCAAGGCGGTACCGGCCGATCAGGCGCGGGGCGCGGCCACCGCCGGCCTCACCGAACAGCGAGAGGCCGTCAACGGTCACGCCGGTTGCGCAGATCTCTTCCAGCATCGGCCAGAGCGCCTGCGACACGCGCTCAAGATGCGCAGGGTCGAGCGGCCCAGTCAGCGTGATGTAGAAGCGGTACTCGCTCAACACATGCGGGTCGCCGAAGCTCTTCAGCAAGAGCCGCTGATGGTCGTTGAGCTTCACGCCCTGGTGCGGAGCGGCATAGGCCGGCGACTCGGCAAATCCGTCGAAGGCCGCGACGCATTGTGCCGCGAGCCAGTCGAGCGCTGGCGTCGGCTTGATCGGACGGAGCACGAGATAGCGACCGGCGCGGGCGAGCGTGAGCGGGCCCGTCGGCACCTGCTTGCGGCGGCCGGCAAAGGTGATCAGCCGCGCCTTGAGCGCATCCGGTCCCATGCCGTCGCGCAATCCGAACGGCGCCTTGAACACGGCGTGCAGGCCGCTATACCGCGGCGATGCAGTCAGCGGCTTGACGACTGCGGCGCCGGTGAGACCTGCGTCCGAGAACGCCTGGAGTGTCGCGCCGTCATTGGCGCGGCCGAACCAAGAGCGTCCGAATGCAGCAAGCGGCGTGCCCGGCCGCGGCGTGTAGTAAATCGCGTAGCGGACGAAGTTCGCCTGGTGCGCACTTTTAAGTTCAGTATCGAGTTGCGCACGGTCCAGCATTGGTACCTCCCACTTGGCGCCCTCTCCGAATAGCCATCCCCAAAATGGCACTTTCCTGTGGCGTGGACGCGACAGGTTCTAGGCGATAGGAGGGCCGATGGATGAATGATTGGTGAATCGATTCATCTCGCAGCTGCGAATGAGAGTCGTGCTGCATTGCGGGCAAGACGTGCGACAGGCTTGCAAGCGGCCGCAACTTCGCTAGCTAAGATCGTGTGCGCCGCGATGTGTCGCGATGTATTGACGCGCGCGCAAAAGTCTAAGGGGCAGGGGAGCGTAATGATCGAACTCTATACGTGGTCGACGCCGAACGGGCAGAAGGCGTCAATCATGCTGGAGGAAGTGGGGCTGCCTTACCGGGTGCATCCGATCGACATCGGCAAGGATCATCAGTTCCATCCTGACTTTCTCGCCATCGCTCCGAACAACAAGATCCCGGCGATCGTCGATACCGACAACGGACTGCGGCTCATGGAGTCGGGCGCAATCCTGCTCTATCTCGCCGACAAGACCGGCATGCTTTGGCCGCAGGACTTCCCAACCAAATGGCGCGTGGTCGAATGGCTGATGTGGCAGATGGGCGGCCCCGGTCCATTCCTCGGTCAAGTTCACCACTTCGTGAAGTTCAATCCGGGAAAGAGCACCTACGCCGAGGAGCGCTATACCAAGGAAGCGCGCCGGCTCTGGGGCGTGCTCGACCGGCGGCTCGGCGAAACGGAGTATGTCGCCGGCGGTTATTCCATCGCCGATATCGCCATTTGGCCGTGGATTTCCCGGTTTGAATGGCAATCCGTCACCTTCGCCGACTACCCGAATGTCAAGCGCTGGTACCTCGCGATCGCGGCCCGGCCTTCGGTGCAAAGGGGATGGAACGTGCCGCCCCGCGAAGGTGGCATTCCTATGCCTTGATTGGGTCGTAGACCTATAGCAGGACACGCGGCTCGCATGGCAGAATGTCGCTCAAGAAGCCCGCTTCAAAGCGGCGCGCGGGTGATGGTCAGTCGAGTGCCTCGTCCAATTTGATGCGGGCGCGAAAACGGGAGGACGTCATGGCGCGCAAGTTCGGAGCTTCTTTCCAACGCATCCTTTGGCTGCCGGCTTTGGCGCTTGCCTTTGCCGTCTTATGCGCGTGGCCGATGAGTGCTGCGAAAGCGCAAGTCATCGAGCGCGGCGTGCAGGGCGGCGTGGTCGGCGCAATCATCGGCGGCATCGTCGGTGGCGGCAGGGGTGCAGGCACCGGTGCTGCAATTGGCGCTGGCGTAGGCCTCGTTACCGGCGCGGCAGAAGCCGACGCCAATGCGCGCGCCTACTACGACAGCCAGTATTATGGCGCGCCGCCTCCGCCGCCAGGCGGATCGGACCTCGTCTTCAACATCCAGACCTCGCTTGCGAGGCTCGGCTACGATCCCGGCCCGCCCGATGGTCTCTACGGCCAACGCACGGCCGATGCGATCAGTCAGTACCAACACGCCAACCGGTTGCCTGTCGACGGCCGGCCCTCGCCGCAGCTCCTCAACATCATGATCAGTCAGGGGGGCTAGAACCCGAGTTCTCATTTGCCCTCACCATTCCGTGCCTTGAACTGGCGTCGACACGCCGGGGTCGCGGGCGAGAAAGGTGCGGCCACGACAGGTGCGAAGCGCGACGCTGCGAGCGGTTTGATGATGGAGCGTGCCCCGAGCGAAATCCGGCGAGGAGTGGAGAGGGGTCGATGCAGAAATTCATAGTGGTGGTTTGTGCGTTGTTGGTCGTGGCGATTGGCGCCACCGCGGCAGTCTCCGCCGAGGATCTCGCTGCCGCGGTGAAAAAGCGGCGGGATCTGATGAAGAAAACTGTGGCGCCTGCGGCCAAGCTCGGCGGCCAGATGATCAAGGGGGTCGTGCCCTTCGATGGCACCAAGGCCGCAAAGGCCATGAACGACATCAGCAGCGTGCCGGATAAATATGTGACGCTGTTCCCCAAGGGAACGGAGCATGGCGCCATTGCCGACAGCGAGGCATTGCCCAAGGTCTGGGAGGACTTCGACGGCTTCAAGGCACTCGCCACCAAGCTCAAGGATACGAGCGCAAAGGCGGCTGGCGCGGCCGAGCAGGGGAAGGGCACCTTCACCGCCGCGTTCAACGACATGACCAAGGTCTGCAAACAGTGCC